>NZ_CACRYJ010000047.1 GCF_902703175.1 Occultella aeris
GGGCTCGCCGCCGCGCGGCGGGCCGGGGCGGCCGGGCGAGGCACCCCGCGCCGCCGCAACGAGAAGGCCGGCTACGTCTTCCTGCTGCCCTGGTTCGTCGGACTGCTGTTCACCATCGTCCCGTTCGGCGCCTCGCTGTATCTGGCCTTCACCGACTACAACCTGATCAACAACCCGAACTGGATCGGCCTCGACAACTTCGAGGAGATGCTCACCGACTCCGACCTGCTCCAGGCCCTGAAGGTGACCGGCATCTACACGTTCGTCGGTGTCCCGCTCTCGCTGCTCGCCGCACTCGGGGTGGCGCTCGCACTGAACAAGGGCATCAAGGGTCTGAAGTACTACCGCGCCGTGTACTACCTGCCCTCGCTCCTGGGCGGCTCGGTCGCGATCGTGATGCTCTGGCGCTACATCTTCGGCAACCAGGGCATCATCAACGCCGTGCTCGCGGTGTTCGGCATCGACGGCCCGAGCTGGGTGGCCGACCCGCAGTACGCCCTCAGCGTGCTGATCTCCCTGCATGTGTGGACGTTCGGCTCACCGATGGTGATCTTCCTGGCCGGGCTACGGCAGATCCCGATCATGTACTACGAAGCCGCCTCGATCGACGGCGCCAGCCGGTGGCGCCAGTTCGTGTCCATCACGATCCCGCTGCTCAGCCCGATCCTGTTCTTCAACCTGGTCCTGGCCCTGATCGGCTCGCTGCAGACGTTCACACAGGGCTACATCCTGTCCGGGGGCACCGGCGGTCCGTCCGGGTCGACGCTGTTCTACAACCTGTACCTGTACATCGAGGGCTTCCAGCGGTTCGACATGGGCTACGCCTCTGCGCTGGCCTGGCTACTGCTGATGATCGTGGCAACGTTCACGGCCGCGAACTTCCTGATGTCCCGGTTCTGGGTCTTCTACGACAACTAAAGGGCACCCCCGATGGCACTCATGACCCAGATCCGCCAGCGCTCGCGCGCGATCAGCGCGGAGTCCGAGGACACCTACTTCGAGAAGCTCGGTAGCAACAGTCGCACCCGATTCCTCCGTCACATCATCCTGTGTGCGGTCGGGGCGATCATGCTCTACCCGTTGCTGTGGATGCTGGCCAGCTCGTTCAAACCGAGCTCGGAGGTCTTCGCCGACCTCTCGCTGTGGCCCTCGACGTGGGACTTCACCAACTACACGCAGGGGTGGAACTCGCTGAACCACCCGTTCCACCTGTACCTGTGGAACTCCTTCGTGGTGGTCGCCCTCACGATCGTGGGCAACCTGGCGTCCTGCTCACTGGCCGCCTACGCGTTCGCCCGGATGCAGTTCGTCGGCAAGAAGCCGCTGTTCGCGCTCATGCTTGGCACGCTCATGCTGCCCGGGCACGTGCTGCTCATCCCGCAGTACGTGATCTTCAACCTGCTCGGCTGGATGAACACCTACCTGCCGCTGGTCGTGCCGAACTTCCTGGCCACGAACGCGTTCTTCATCTTCTTGATGGTGCAGTTCATGCGGGCGCTGCCGAGCGAGCTGGACGACGCCGCCCGCATCGACGGGTGCGGCCCGTTCCGGACCTTCTTCCGGGTGATCCTGCCGCTGTGCGTCCCGGCGCTGGCGACAACCGCGATCTTCACGTTCATCTCGACCTGGAACGAGTTCTTCGGCCCGCTGCTCTACCTGACCGACAGCTCGCTCTACACGGTGCCGCTGGCCCTGCGGCAGTTCATGGACTCCGAGGGCCAAAGCGCCTGGGGACCGATGTTCGCGATGTCGGTCGTCTCGCTGGCGCCCATCATCGGGTTCTTCATCGCCGGCCAGAAGTACCTGATCAAGGGCATCGCGACCACCGGACTCAAGTGAGGTCAGGTCCGGGCGTTAGCATGCGCTAGGTAGAACACGACCTGTCCGGCGGCAAGGAGCAGAACTCAATGACGGCACGATCGACGCTGTTGGCACGCGACCTCTGGGGCGGCTACCCCGGAAACGAGGTGCTCCGGGGCGTCAACCTGACCGTCACCGCCGGCGACGCCCCCGTCGGGATCGTCGGACCGTCCGGGATGGGCAAGACCACCCTGGTGCGGTTCCTGCGCGGAACGCTGCGCCCCAGCCGCGGGACCGTCACCTACAACGGCCGCAACACCGCCAAGATGCCCCGCCGGGACGCGAAGGCGTTCAAGGCGGAGGTGCGGTTCATGTCCCAGGACTCGTTGACCATCACCGATCCGCAGCTGACCGTGACCCGCTATCTCAAGAGCGCGCTCGCCGAGGCCCGCAAGGGCGGGCGTACCCACGCCACGCCGATCGAGGAGCTCCTGGACGCGGTCGCCCTCGAGGAGCGCTACGCCAAGCGCAACATGCTCACCCTCTCCGGGGGCGAGCGGCAGCGCGTGGCGCTGGCGGTCGCGCTGGCGACCCGGCCGGAGATCCTCGTCCTGGACGAGCCGCTCACGGCCGTCGACCCGCAGGCGCGCGGCGCGATGGCCCGCCGCCTGGCCACCCTCACCGGTCGGCTCGGCACCGCGCTGGTGCTGGTCTCCCACGACCTCGAACTGGTCGAGCGGATGTGCACCCACGTCCACTTCCTCGCCGACGGCACGTTCGTCTCCTCCGGGCCGCTCGGCGAGGTGCTGGCCAAGGCCGAGCACGAGGCGATCCGGGAGATCGCCGAAGCGGCTCCCCTAGCGGTGCAGCGCTTCCGCTGAAACGCCCGACGGCGGAGCGCGCCCTAGTCGTCCGGGCGCCGCGGTCGTGGTGCTTCCGCGGAAGCGCCCCACGGCCACACCACGCGGCCACCCGACAATGCTGGTTCGACCGTTCCCGAACCATCGCGGCCCCGGTTCGAGAGTCGCGCTCCCTGGGTCGAGACAGTGCGCGGCGGTCTGTGACATGGCGATCTGAATTCGCAGCCCCTACAGTTCGACGCGTGACGCGCACCCGACGCCTGCTGCCGCTCGCGACCGCCGTGCTTCTGCTCACCGGACTGACGGCCGGGGCGTGCAGCAGCGAGGACGCACCGGACGATCAGGTCTCGATCCGGGTGGAGACGCTCAACTGGAACGGCTGGGACGAGGACGCACAGGGCGAACTTGAGACCACCACCGTCGCGGTGGGCTCGGGCGAGTCGTTCGACGCGGCAGTGAGTGACGGGTTCGTGCAGTTCACGGTCGTCGAGGTCGGTGACGGGCGCATCGAACTCGAGACGGATTCGTCGATGGTGGAGTCTCCGGATGGCTCGATCGACTTCGACGCGGCCACGGACCGGTTCACGCTCACCGCCGACGAACCCCTGGAACTCGTCACGCCGACGATGGATGCCGGGACCACGGTGACGCTCGTGCTCGAGTGAGGGTGGTCGGTCGTCATCCACCCTTCCAGAAGAATTGACTTATATAAACGTGTTCTTCTAAAGTAGTTCTATGCATGCGTTCGACACTCTCGGCGACCCGGTCCGCCGTCGGATCCTGGAGCTACTCGCCCCTGGCGAGCTGGCTTCCGGAGCGATCTCGGACGCGATCGCCGAAGAATTCGGAATCAGTCAGCCGGCGGTCTCCCAGCACCTGCGGGTGCTGCGGGCGGCTGGCCTCGCGACGGTGCGCCCCGAGGGCACCCGCCGCATCTACGCCGTTGCCGATGAGCCGCTGCGGGAGGTCGATGCGTGGCTCGACGCGTTCCGTGCCGCCTGGCACCCCCGGCTCGATGCCCTCGGCACCGAGATCGCCCGCGGCAACCGCGAGCGACGTATCCGAGCCACCAACGGGACGAACGCTTCCGGTCGAGTGCCTGCTTCGCCGACCGACACCACCGACACCACCGAGGAGTCAGCATGAGCGAATCGACCGATACCACGATGCGCCAACTGGGCACCGTCGAGCGCGACGGCCGCGAAGCGCGTGTCGCGACGCTGTCGCAGACCTACCCGACGACTCCCGAGGACCTCTGGGACGCCGTCACCACCGCGGAGCGCATTGCACGCTGGTTCGCGCCGGTCACCGGCGACCTCACGCTCGGTGGCCGCTTCCAGGTCGAGAACAACGCGACCGGCACCGTGCAGACGTGCGACGCACCTCGTGAGTTCACGGCCACCTGGGAGTACGGCGGTGAGGTCTCCTGGCTCACGGTGCGCGTCCGGGGCGAGGACGAGGGCGCGGCGCGTCTCGAGCTGGAGCACACTGCCGTCGTCGCGGATGAGTGGTGGGACCAGTACGGCCCCGGTGCCACCGGCGTGGGCTGGGATCTCGGCCTCCACGGTCTGGGCCTGCACCTGACGAATCCCGACGCAGCGCGGCCCGAGGACGAGAGTGCCTGGGTCATGTCCGGCGAGGGCAGAGCCTTCGTGACCGCGAGCAGCGAGGCTTGGGCCCGGGCCAGCGTCGCCGCCGGCACGCCGGCCGAGGCGGCCACCGCGGCCGCACTGCGCACCACCGCGTTCTACACGGAGATGCCGACCGAGGGGTGACCGGAAGCCGTCCCGACCGGCTGTGCCAGACGCTCGCGGACGATGACCGTCCGGATTCGGTGTTAGTTTTCGGCCGTCAGCGGTGAGGCACGGACGTCAAGGAGCGGTCATGGCAGAGGAGTTTCAGCGGACGGCACAGTTCCACGGAGCGAGCTTCCGGGAGTCGGATCTGTTCGGCCTGACGGTCCGCGACAGCGACCTGCGTGAGGCCAGGATCGCCAGTAGCTGGGTCGACGGGATGCGGATCACGGGGTTCGACGGCGCGGCGGGCTCGCTGTTCGTCGACGACGTCGAGGTGTCCGAATTCGTCGCGGACGAGCTGGACCGCCGTCACCCCGAACGCGTGCAGTTGCGCGCCGCCAGGACCGCGGATGACCTCCGCGCGATGTGGCCGATACTGAAACGGCTGTGGGCTCAGACGAAGGACCGCGCCGAGACCCTCCCCGAGTCCGTCCGGAACGAACGGGTCGACGGCGAGTGGTCGTTCGTGGAGACGCTGCGGCACCTGATCTTCGGCATCGACAGCTGGGTCGGCGTCATGCTCACCGACCCGCCCGAGCCCTACCACCGGCTGGGTCTGCCGCCGACCGACTTCTCCGACGAGGACAGCGCCACGCTCGGCCTCGATCGCTCTGCCCGACCTGGCTACACCGAGGTCGTCGAAGCCCTGGACGCGCAGTGGGCGCGCGTCGATGCCGTGCTGGCCGAGCTGACCGACGCCGACCTCGAGCAGTTGCGCACCGGCAGCCTCGGCGTCGGCGAGGAGCCGGAGACGGTCACCGTCGCCCACTGCCTGGGGGTCATCCTGCGCGAGCATACGGAGCACCGGCGCTTCGCGGAGCGGGACCTGGCCGCGCTCGCGTCCGCGGCCGAGGAGACCTCGGCCCACTGAGCTGCCGCGGTCCGTAGGTGCGCGCCCTGGCTTCAACGAGGTTGGCGCGCACCATCCCTGTCTCAGTCGCGCACGTCGATGTCCTGGGTCGAGGTGGCGTCGACCTCGACGCGTTGGGCGACGTCGACGTACCGGTTGTTCCGCACGGTCACGTCACGAGCGTTGCGGAGGTAGATGCCGGTCTGGAACTCCTCCGTCTCGAGATCGGTGAAGCTGTTGGCCCGGATCGTGATGCCGCTGTTGTAGGGCTGGTTGGTGAACGCCCCGTTGTTGGCGAACGTCAGGATCGCGCCCGTGCGCGCGTGCTTGCTGTACTTCTGGACCCATCCGGAGCCCTCGAACCTGTTGCCGCGGATGTCCACATCGCGCGCGAACGAGCCGGTGCCGGCGCTCGTCGTGCCCAGACCGATGTCGTGGTAGGCGTTGTTGGCGAAGCGGCATCCCTGCACACGAAGGTTCCGGTTCATGAAGACCAGCGCGGTGCCGATGTTGTCCTCGATGGTGGTGCCGGTGAGGCTGGCAGCGGCCCACTCGTGGCCGGCGCTGCTGAGCAGCGTGCCCACGGCGGCATCGCTGGGAAGGTCGGACGAGAGCCGGATCCGGAACGCAGTTCCCTCCTCGTCCAGGGGACTGGCCTCGACGACCGACGCGGCGGACGGTTGCGCTCCCGCCCAGAACGTCAGTTCATCCCCCGCTGCGAACGGCAGTGCCCGCGAACCGGCGCTGACGGGCGCGACCGTGATCACCCGCCCATCACCGGCGTCCGTCACTCGCAGGAACGAGCTGCGCGAGACGAGCGGG
Organism: Occultella aeris; assembly: GCF_902703175.1. Lineage (GTDB taxonomy): Bacteria > Actinomycetota > Actinomycetes > Actinomycetales > Beutenbergiaceae > Occultella > Occultella aeris. The sequence goes on from NZ_CACRYJ010000047.1 coordinate 6,129, forward strand.
TCCCACCGCACGCCCTTGATGTAGCAGTCGGTGACGCTCATCGTGCCGGTGCTGTTGGACAGGTGGATGGCGTCCCGGGGGCCAACCGCCAGGTCGCCGACCGGCTCGACGACGACCTTGTTCAGTGTGACGTTGTGACCGTACCCGGCGAGCATCCCGACGCCTACCGCGTTGTGGATCCGGAGGTTCTCGATCTCCAGGTCCCGGCAGCCGAGCGCGAAGATGTTGTATGAGCCGCCTACCACATTGAGGTGCCAGGACACTCCGTCACCGGGCACGACCCGGTCGGAGAAGCCGTGCCCCGAGATGCGGTAGCGGCGACCCGCACCGCCGGCGACGCTGTGCCACAGGTTCGCGAACTGCTCGGGGTTGGTACCTATCGTCAAAGGCATCACGCGATTCAAGCGGCGAGTGGCAAGGTCCCAGCTGTTCGCCGAGTAGCAGCGCATGCCGTCGAAGTGGGTGGAGTTCTCGAAGACGTCGACGACAACCTCGTCGGCGCCGGGGTCGACCGAGACCACCTCTCCCGACGACGTGGCTCGAGGCGAGTAGTCCAGCACGAAGTTCTTGATGGTCAGCCCCTGGCAATCGGTCAGGGTGAACTGCGTGGCGGGCGCGATGTCGTTCGCCAGTGGCAGACCTCCGACCAGCCGGGTCGACGGGCGCCCGTCGGCCCCGACTGCGCCCACGAGAGTCAGGCCGACGGCACCCGAGATCGGCAGGCTCGCGCCGCCGTCGGGGTCGGGTGTGAGCTGGTAGGTGCCGGCGTCGAACAGCACGGTGGTCGGACGACCACGGGTGATAGCGGCCGCAAGGGCCGCACGTAAGGCCGCTGTGTCGTCGATGCCGTCGTCGGGCACGGCGCCGAAGTCGCGAACATGGATCGCGTCAGGATGCGCGGACGCAGCGGAACCGCCCAAGTACACGGAACCGGCGACCCCGAGGCCTGAACCGGCCAGGACGAGGAACCCGCGTCGGCTCAGTTCCTCACGGACATTGTGAGCACTCGCATTCATGATCAACACACCCCATCGTGAATGTACATTATCAATCCATCATCTGCGTCCTACATACAAGCACATGGGTCCGACTGCGACAAGGGCAGCCTCCCGGCCGCCGAAATGCGGTGCCCCCGTACGTCGATCAACGGGCGCGAGGGGCGTCAGGGCACGATCTCGTCGATGACCCTGAGGTTCACCTCGTGCTCGGTGGGACACGGAAGTCGGTCCTTCGCGCACAGGATCGGCTGCCGCTCGTAGAATCGCGGATCCACACGCAGGACCTCTTCGACGCACATCGCGCACAAGTGCTCGGCCGCCATGTTGATCTCGTGGGACTCCGCACCACAGAACGCCACACGCCACACCTCGTCGCGGCAGCACACGAGGTGGGTGACCTCCTGGGGTCTGGCGATCAGCACCTTCGTCGGCTCGTCGACCGTGACGGCACCACGAAACGGGTCCTCCCCCAGCATGCGTCGAATCTAGCGTGCGATGCCGGCCCCCGCCTGCGAACTCGCTCGGTGACAACTACGGAACGACCGCCTGGCCTGACTGAGACCGTTGGAATGGCAACGAAAAGCGCCGTGTACCAACGGTACACGGCGCTCTTTCGGGGTGGAGGTGGCGGGAATCGAACCCGCGTCCGACAGTGCGGAACCAGGACTTCTCCGAGTGCAGTCTGCTAGTAGATTTTCTCGGCCCCAGCGATCACGCAGACAAGTCGCTGACGGGCCCAGTCACTTAGATGTCCCCGTAGCCCCAGTGACAAAGGCTACGAGCAGTGGCTCTCTAGATGACGCCAGGAACCAGGTCGAGAGCAACCCTGGGCTGACGGACCTCTACAGCTCGCTCAGGCGGCGAGTGCGAAGTCGGTGCGCTTGGAATCGGCACCTATTGGTTTGCAAGGAGCGTTAACGAGATAACCCTGCATCCTCGACTCGCTTCTCCTGGTACGACAACCATCGTCGAAACCGATCACCCCCATGTTGAATTATCAAGCACCGGACCCGATGAAGCGCGAACCCGACCGGACCAGTCTACCCGCACAACGCCGTCGGGCCGGCATCTATTTCCCGAGCCTCAGCCCGCCAGGGCTGCGTCCACCAGCGGCTTGACCTCGGTGCCGAGCAGTTCGATGGCCCGCAGGGCCTCCCGCTGCGGCACGCCGGTGAGGTCCATCTGGAACACCTGGCGGTCGTGCCCGAGTACCTCGTGCAACGCGACTATCCGCTCCGCGACCGACTCCGGTGCTCCGATGAAGTACGCCCCACCGTGGCTCGCCGTGGCTTCGTACGTGATCCGGTTGGGGATCGGGAAGCCTCGCTCGGCGGCGATCATCCGCATGGTCTGCAGGTAGTACGGGTAGAAGAAGTCCCTGGCACCCGCATCGGTCTTGCCGACGAATCCCATCACGGCCACCTCCACCCGTGGCGCGGCGCCGTGCCCGGTGTCGGTGAACGCGTCGCGGTACAGGTCCGCGAGCGGGGCGAAGTCCGCCGGACGACCGCCGATGATCGCGTACGTGACCGGCAGCCCCAGCTCCCCTGCCCGTGCCGAGGACTCCGGGTTCCCACCGGTCGCGATGCCGATCCGCAGGTGCTCCCCCAGGCCGGGTTTGTCGACCGGCCGGGGCAGCACCACCGCGTCGCTCAGCGGCGGCCGGAACCTCCCCGACCAGGTGATCGGGTGCTGGGAGTCGAGCTCGAGCAGGAGCCGGACCTTCTCCTCGAACAGATCGTCGTAGTCCTCCAGCGCGGCCCCGTAGAGCGGGTAGGACTCGATGTAGGAGCCCCGGCCGGCGAGCAGTTCGACCCTCCCTCGGGAGAACTGGTCCATCGTCGTGAACTGCTGGAAGACCCGCACCGGGTCCTCGGTGCTGAGCACAGTGACGGCACTGCCCACCCGGATCGTCGACGTCTGCGCGAGCGCGGCGGCGATCACGGTGCCAGGCGCGGACACCGCGTACTCGGGCCGGTGGTGCTCGCCGATGCCGGCGTAGGCCAGACCCACCTGCTCGGCGAGGCGGACCCGCTCGAGCAGGTCCCGGATGCGTTGCCCGGGCGGTGTGCGCTCGCCGGTGTGCGGGTCCGGCATGGTGTCACCGAAGCTGTAGAAGCCCAGTTCCAGGCCACCGATGCCCGACGGCGGTGGTGCCGCCGGGCGCATCGTCACGACTTCCGCTTGGTGCCGCCGTCGAGCAGCAGGGCGAGGCCGATCGCGAGGAGGAACACGTCCTTGGCGAGCGCGACGCCCTGCGGGGTCGGGCGGACCCCGTCGGCCTCGGTCATGCCGGGCGTCTTCAGGTACATCGTGACGAGCCCGGTCGCGAACCCGGTCAGGCCGAGGCCGACGAGCCGGCTCGGCAGGAACGGTACGAGCAGCGCGGTCCCGAGGGCGATCTCCCCCGCTGCGAGGTACTTGCCGAACTGCTCCGCATCGAGCTCACCCAGCTGCGGGATGGCGTTGGTCGCCATGGACTGCAGCCCCTTCGCCGACTCGGCGTCCAGGTCGAGTTTGCCCAGCCCTGAGTTGAGCAGGAACGCGCCGGAGGCGAGGCGAAGGGGAAGACGTCGGAGGGCGAATGCCACGGGAGTACTCCTGAAGGTGATCGACCGAGACCGGGGCGAGGTCCGCCGTCGGCCGCTTCCAGGTTAGACGCCGTGGCTCACCAGCCGCCACCGCCGCCGCCACCGATCCCGCCACCGGAGAAGCCGCCGCCGGCGGAGAACCCGGAGCCGCCACTCGAGGCGGGCGTGGCCGCGATCGCGGTGGTCGCGATGTCACTGAACGAGTTGATGCTGCTCGCGAACCCGGACGCCCAGATCGCGGTCCCGACGCCGTGGTACGGGCCGATGTACCAGGTGGGCTCGGGCACCGGGGCGCCCTGCGCGGCGAGCTTGCTGAACAGGTCGGCCCACCGCTCGGCGACCCCGAACGCGATCGCGTACGGCAGGTACCGGGAGAAGAGGTCCTCGCCCTCCTCGAACCGGATCTGGTCGGCCTCCGCCTTCTCCAGGTACTGCTTGAAACCGAGCGCCTGTGCCAGCACGGCGGTCCCGGCGGCGGTCCTGGCGGGTGCGGCCCCACTGAGGGCGGTGAGGAGGATCCCGGCCAGGAGCACCGGCACTCCGAGCACCGCGAGCCCGGCGAGCAGGCCGAGCAGCACGGTCCCGACGAGACCGACCAGAATTGCCGCGACGCCGAGGCCGACCCATCGCAGTCGGACCTTCTGTGGGGATTCGGCGAACCAGCCGCGGGCCACGACCTCGGCGTACAGCGCCTGCTGGGCGCTCGACATCACCTCGTGGAAGGTGGTGCTCAGCGCGGTCACGGTGGTCTCCTGGGCGGAGCTGTGCGGGAAGAAGCCGCGCAGCAGCGTCACCTCGAAGTCGGCCAGGTCGGACCAGTCCCGGTCCATGGTGCGGATCAGACGCCAGTCCGGCTTCTCCTTGCCCTCCGCCGGGAGCTCCTCGATCGTCAGGTAGCCGCGCACGGCGAGGTCGATGATCGTGGCGGTCACGTCATGTGGATCGGCGACCTCGTCGGTCAGGGTGCCGATCTCGCCCGGCCGCACGCCGGCCGGCGGACTGAACTGGACCGCGATCGGGCGCTTGCGACGCGGCCCGGTGTCGCCGGCGTCGATGGACGTCGGGGCCAGGCCGGGCGTGAGGCCGAGGTACTCACGGTCGCGCCCGCGCCGGCGCGCCCGCACCCCGATCAGCCCCAGGCCGCCGACCGTGGCCACCGCCGCGATGATGCCGGCCGGGCTGTCGACGCCGAGGGAGTTCGAGAACGTGCGCCGCGGTGCGAGGATCGGTTCCACTCCCCCGAACGAGCCCTCCGGGTAGGCCAGGATGACGCTCATCCCCTCCCCGGGCTCGAGCCGGCCCTGCGAGAAGGTGGCGGATCCTCCGTCGACGTCGAACGAGTCGCAGCGGGTCCGCGAGCCCACGTCGCCGACCCGGCAGTCGGCCTCCACGACCGGCGCCGCGGCCATGACGGCCACCGAGATGTTCTCCAGCGGGATCTCCCAGGCGGAGCCGATCACGTTCCAGTAGATCTCGTCCTCGCCTGCCGCACCGACGCCGGAGTTCGGGATGCCCGCGACGGTGTACGAGACCACGTAGTCCTGGACGCCGGAGACGTCGTCGATCCGCTCGTCGCCGATCCGGATGGCCAGGCCGTTGTCCTGGCGGTCCGTCTGCACGTCGGCCGGCGCTCCTGACGGGCTCATCGCCTGCACGTCGGTGATCTCCAGCACCCGGTAGTGGTCCGGGTCGTCGGCGATCTCCTGCCGGGTGACGAGCGTCAGGTAGGGGCCGTGCCCTGGGCTGTCGGCGAAGTCGAACGAGAAGTCCAGCAGCACATCGATGGTCCCGTCCGGGTTCGCCGTGGCGGTGACGTCGTAGCGGGTGATCGCCCGGTCGCCCTGATCGTCGTCGGCTTGGGCAGGTGCCGCTCCCGCGGCCAGGGCAGCGACCGCGAGCACGAGTGCGAGAGTGAGGCCGAACAGGAGGCCGACGGCGGACCGGACGTGGCGAGCGATCATGGAGTTGGCCGGCATGCTCGCCATCGTAACGAGGCGCCTGCGGCGTCGAGGCGGCTCACGACGGGCAGGACTGCCCGGCCGCCCCTCTCCTCACAGCGTGCCGGTGGCGAGCGCGTCGTCCTGCCCGACGAGTCCGATCTCCACGGCCACGATGGCCTCGGTCGGCAGGTCCGTGGCGGCGCTCAGCCCACTGGCACCTCCGCCGGCACTGGTCCAGGTCGCGGCGACGGTTCGGCCGCCGTCGGCGTCGACGAGGGTGAGCGTGTACACGGCGTCCCCGGGCGGCGCGTACGGGCCGGACGGATAGCTGCAGTCCCAACCGAGGCTGGTGCCCCAGGGCCTTGGCGTCAGCTGCACGTCCGCGCTGACCCCGCTGGCGTCCACCTGCGTCAGCTCGAGCTCGATGGCGTCTGCGGGTGGGGCGCCCTCCCGTTGGGCGAGGGCGAGGCCACCGACGCCGCCGAGCAGGACCAGCGCGACGGCGGCGGCGACCGCGAAGAGCCTCCGACGCAGCGGCGGCCGGGTCCTCGGGCGGAGCGGGATCACCGCAGCGGCGTCGTCGGTGGGTTCGTCGGCGGGCCGGATGCGCGCGTCCTCGGCACCCGCCCGGGCGAGCGGGCCGGGCATTCCGGCGAGCAGGGTGCGGGCATCCTCGGCGCTCACCTGGGCGAGCAGGCCGGGCATCCCAGCCAGGTCGGTGACCGCGGCGCGGCAAGCGGGACAGCCGGCCAGATGCTCCTCGTACTGCCGGCGCTCGGTCGGGCTCAGGGAGCCGAGCACGTAGGCACCGTCCCAGTCGGCGTAGCGGTCGGTACTCATGGGGTGACCCCTTTCTCCTGCAGCGCCAGCCGCAGCGCTCGCATTGCGTAGTGCATGCGGGACTTCACGGTGCCCTCCGGCACCTCGAGCTCGATGGCCAGCTCGGCCACGGATCGGCCCCCGAAGTACGCTCCGACGACGACGGCCCGGTGGTCCGGGCTGAGCCCCAGCAGCGCCTCGGTGATCAGCCACGAGTCCAGGACGGCCATGGTCTCGTCGCCACCACCACGCTCGGGCAGGTGCTCGGTCGTCCGCTCCCGGGTGCTGCGCGCACTGCGACGGTCGTCGATGACGAGGTTGCGGGCCACGGTGAACAGCCAGGCCCGGCGCGGCCCCTCCGCGCGCTCCATGACCTCCGGGTGGTGCCACGCCCGCACCAGGGTCTCCTGCACCACGTCCTGGGCGAACGCCTCGTCACCGGTCAGCGAGACGACGTACCGCTGCAGCGCCGAGGCATGCGCCTCGTGCAAGGCACGCAGGTTCGCGTCCGCCTCGCCGGTCATGACGTGGCCGGCTCCCAGAGCAGGGAGAACTCGATCTCGCCGTCGGGATCCACCACCACGAAGCCCAGGTCCGGCGCGGCCACGCCGAAGTCGGAGAACGTGACCGGGATCGCCCCGACCACCTGGATCGCGCCGGCGGAGTCGACGGCGGCACTGGCGTCGAGCTCGACCGGGAGCGTCACACCGTGCACCGTCAGGTCACCGGAGAGCGCGACGTCAGTTCCGCGGTCGGGCAGTTCGGCCGGCGCCGTGAGCGTGAACGTGGCGGTCGGGAACGTGCCGACCTCCATGGCGGTACCTCGGAAATAGGCGTCGCGGGGCGGCTGGTCGGTCGCGATGCTCTCGACGTCCACGATGACCTCGGCGGCCGTCACAGCGCCGCCGGCGATCGTGAGCGTGCCCTCGACGGTCTCAGTGCGGCCGACCACGTTCGCGTCGTTGCCCTGGAGCACCTCGTGGACCCGGTAGCCGGCGTACGAACCGGCCGCCAGGGTCCATTGGCCGTCCAGTGCGGCCGGATCCAGCGACGATTCGCTGCCGCTGGTCAGTTCCGGGGGCGCGGCCGCGGACCGGTTCGCCAGGTCGGCGTACAGGCGTGGTCCGAACACCACCCCACCGACCACCAACACCCCAGCAACCACGATGACTCCGATCGTCCGTGCCCGCATGACCCGTGTCCCTCCATGATCGACCCCATCACCCGGCGGTTGCGAGCGATCCTCACCTCATAGACGAGCCAACTGCCGGATCGGTTCAGACGATCGGTGAACCTGTGGCGGCCCCGTCCCGTTATCCGGGTGAAGCGCCGGCCGGGAGCGGCAACCTGCCGCCACCCGTACCGGCCCGACGAAGGAGTGCGAATCATGCGCCGAACCCACCGCATCCTCATCAGCGCGCTGGCCGCGGGTGCGCTGAGCACCGCCCTGGTGGCCTGTTCCTCGCCGGAGGGGGACGACGACCCGGAGGCCCCTGACTCAGAGACCACGGAGGAGGCCACGACCGATCCCGCCGAGGAGGAGACCGACGATGCCGCGGCTATGGGCGACGTCGACCTGGCCACGGCCGAGACCTCGCTCGGCGAGGTCATCGTGGACGGCGCCGGAATGACCGCCTACTACTTCAGCAACGACGTGCCCGACTCGGGCACGAGCGCGTGCGAGGGCGATTGCCTGGTCAACTGGCCGCCGATCACGACCGAGTCGGAGACACCGACCGTCGAGGGGGTCACGGCCGAGGTGGGCACGATCACCGCGGCCGACGGCTCGTTCCAGGTCACAGTCGACGGCAGGCCCATCTACCTCTTCGTCGGTGACGCCGCACCCGGGGACGTGAACGGCCAGGCCGTGCAGGACGTGTGGTGGGTGATCGCACCGGACGGCGCCGAGATCGGCAACTGACCGGCCGGCGACCGGCGGGGTTCAGCGGGCCCGGCGCAGACTCATGGCCCGCTGAGCCTCGCGAGTGTCCTGCTGCTCGCGAAGGGTCTGGCGCTTGTCCCACTCCTGCTTGCCTCGGGCGAGTGCGATCTCGACCTTCGCGCGGCCGCCCAGGAAGTACAGCTCGAGCGGAACGATCGTGTGACCCTTCTCGCGCGTCTTCGAGGACAACTTCTCGATCTCGGCGCGGTGCAGCAGCAGCTTTCGCTTGCGGCGGGGCGTGTGGTTCGTCCAGGTGCCCTCGACGTACTCGGGGATATGCACGCCCTCGAGCCACGCCTCGCCGCCGTCGATGTGCACCCAGCCGTCCACCAGGGAGGCGCGGCCGGACCGCAGGGACTTCACCTCGGTGCCGGTCAGGGACATGCCTGCTTCGTAGGTGGCATCGATGTGGTAGTCGTGCCGGGCCTTCTTGTTCCTTGCGACCACGACCTTGGCGGTCTTGGGGTCGTTCGCGGCCGAGGCCTTCTTCTTCGCGCCCTTGGCTGCGTTACTCATGATGTTGCGATCTCCTTCGGATGCCACCGATCACCGGTGGACACCGTCAGGGTAGATCACCGCGGGCCGAGACTTCGAGGCGATTAGAAGTAGTTCATCGGGTCCACGGTGGATCCGTTGCGCCAGATCTCGAAGTGCACGTGGCAGCCGGTGACGTTGCCGGTGGCGCCGGTGTACCCGATCACCTGCCCCTGACCGACCTGTTGACCGACGTAGGTGTTGAACCGGGACATGTGGTTGTACACGGTGACCCAGGAGTTCCCGTTGATGACTCCGTGGTCGATCATCACCTGGTTGCCGTGCGTGCCGTTGCCGGCGGCGCCACGCACGGCGATCACCCGGCCACTCGCGGAGGCCATCTGGGCCTCGCCACAGCTCGAGCGCAGGTCGACACCGTTGTGCATGAACCAGCCGCCGGTGATCGGGTACACGCGGTATCCGTACGAGGAGGTGACGTGCAGCGAGCGGGAGATCGGCGGGATGAACGTCGAGCCCGGCGGGGGTGCGGCCGCTCCACCGCCACCACCACCACCTCCTCCACCACTGCCGCTGTTCTGTTGCGCGGCGAGGGCTGCCTGTTGGCGGGCCCGTTCGGCCGCCTGCTCGGCGGCGAGGGCATTGATCTCGGTGGCGATCTGCTGGTTCTCGGCCTCGAGTTCTGCCTGGCGGTCCGCCTGCTCGGCCTTGAGGGTCTCGAGCGAGGCCGCCTGGGCCTCCTGATCGGCCTTCAACCGGGCGATCTCGGCCACCAGATCGGCTGCGGTCTGACGGGCCACCTCAGCGGCCGCGACGGCGGCGTCGGCCTCGACCTTGAGCTCGCTGATGCGGACCTGGACGGCGTCGAGGCGCACCTGCCGGTTGCGGTTGATCGCGGTCAGGTTCTCCAGGTCGGTGAGCGTCTGGTTCTGCGTCCGCAGGGCCGAGTTCATGACCGAGTACTGGCTCGCGAAGTCCTCGGTGCTGGTCGCGTCGAGGACGACCGCGAGCGCGCTGACCGACCCGTTGCCACGGTAGGCGGACCGAGCCACCTCTCCCATGGCGCCCTCTGTCTCGAGGATCTCCGCCTCACCGTCGGCGATCTCGGCGATCAGATCCGCCTGCTGACCTTCCGCGATCTCGAGGCGCGACTGTACCGAGTCACGGTGCCGTTCCGCGGCGGCCAGCTCCGCGTTCGCGGTGACCAGTTCCGCCTCCGCGATCGGCAGCCGGTAGTTCGTGTCCGCGAGGGCGAGGTAGGTGGCCGCGAGCTCGGCATCGGTGCCCTCCAGCGCCGAGGCGAGCTGTTCCCGTTCGGCAGCGTTCTGGTCTTGCTGGTCCTGCAGGTCGTCCATCTCGTCGGCGGCCGCAGGGCCGGTGATGACCACGAAGCCGACGAGGACCGTCAGTGCCGTGGACATCGCGACGCGCAACGCGGTGTGGGCAGGGCGACGCACACGGTGGTTGGGGCTGGCGGAGCTCAGCATGGGACCTCAGACCTTCGTGTATCGACTCAGGGTAACGAGTGAACTGATGGCCGCGAGCGCAATCCCGATCCCGATCAGGATCGGGGCGATCACCCAGACATCTGACGTCGAGACGAAGTTGACCCACTGGACGGTGCCGGCCAGCCAGTCCTCGACGATGTACCGGACCCCCAGCCACAGGCCCCCGATGGCGAGCAGGGCACCGAGCAGGGCCGCGATCGCGCCCTCAAGCATGAAGGGGAGCTGGATGAACAGGTTGGATGCGCCGACCAGCCGCATGATGGAGGTCTCCCTCTGACGGCTCATCGCGGACAACCGGATCGTGGTCGTGATCAACAGGATCGCCGTGACGATCATGAGGGCCGCCAGCCCCGCCGCCATCACGGTGGTGCGGTTCAGGATCAGGAACAGCGGCTCGAGGATGCTCCGCTGGTCGACGACCTCCTCGACGCCGTCACGCCCGGCCACCTCGTCGGCGACCACCTGGTACAGCTCGGGGTCCACCAGTTTCACGCGGAGCGAGATCTGCATCTGGTCCACGGTGATCCGCTGGGCCCAGTCCTGGTCCCCGAACTGGTCCTGGAACGCGACGAACGCCTCCTCCTGGGTCTCGACGTAGACCTCCTCGACATAGTCGCTGAGCGCCTCCGAAGCGAGGACCCCCTGGATCTCCTCCACCTGCTGCTCTGTGACCTCACCCCCCGCGCAGGTCGGTGCGAAGGAGTCCCCGGGACACAGGAAGATCGAGACCTCGACCTTGTCGTACCAGTCGTCCTTCATGTTCGCGACCTGCATCTGCAGCAGGATCGCGGCCCCGACGAAGGTGAGTGAGATGAAGGTCACGAGCACCACGGAGGTGGCCATCGCCATGTTGCGTCGCAGACCGTTCCCGATCTGCGAGAGCACGAAACGTACGCGCATCCGCCGGCCCTACCGTTCCGCGCCGTAGACGCCGCGGGCCTGGTCACGGACCATCTGCCCGTCCACGAGCTCGACCACCCGTTTGCGCATCTGGTCGACGATCTCGTCGTCGTGGGTGGCCATCACGATGGTGGTGCCGGTCCGGTTGATGCGGTCGAGCAGGCGCATGATCCCCACGGAGGTGGTCGGGTCGAGGTTCCCGGTCGGCTCGTCGGCCAGCAGGATCGCGGGCCGGTTCACGAACGCCCGGGCGATCGCCACCCGCTGCTGCTCACCGCCGGAGAGCTCGTGCGGGAGCCGCTTCTCCTTGCCGCCGAGGCCGACCATCTCGAGGGTCTCGGGCACGGTGGTCATCACGTGGTGGCGTGGCTTGCCGATCACCTGCAGGGCGATAGCGACGTTGTCGAACACCGACTTGTTGTTGAGCAGGCGGAAGTCCTGGAACACGGTGCCGATCTGACGGCGCAGGTGCGGCACCTTCCACTGGGAGATCCTGGACAGGTCCCGGCCGGCCACGAACACGGCACCGGAGGTGGGCCGCTCCTCGCGCAGGACGAGCCGCAGGAAGGTCGACTTGCCGGATCCGGAAGCGCCGACGAGGAAGACGAACTCGCCGCGCTCGACCTCCATGGAGATCCGGTCCAGGGCAGGGCGGGCCCCGCGCGCGTAGACCTTGGAAACTTTCTCTAACCGAATCACGTATTGACCATCGGCCAGTCTCGGGGAAGGGTAAGGGCAAATCCTGGCCACTCGCACCATAAACAGCGGACCTTGTCCTCCCGCCGTGACACGCCGGGGCCGCCGGAAGGCATCCTGGTGGTCCCGATCACGGTCCGGCCGTTTCGAGCCTCGATCACCGCGACCCGAGCCTCCGTGACGCGGGCCGGTCGCGCGGGTCAGGCCTCGAGTTCGGTCTGCTTGCGCCACCGGATGCCGGCGTTGATGAACCCGTCGATGTCGCCGTCGAACACGGCGCTGGGGTTCCCGGACTCGTACTCGGTCCGCAGGTCCTTGACCATCTGGTACGGCTGGAGGACGTAGGAACGCATCTGGTCGCCCCAGGAAGCCTTCACGTCGCCCGCGAGTGCCTTCTTCGCGGCGCTCTCCTCCGCCTGACGCTGCAGCAGTAACCGGGACTGGAGCACCCGCAGGGCGGCGGCGCGGTTCTGGATCTGCGACTTCTCGTTCTGCATGGACACGACGATGCCGGTGGGGATGTGGGTCATCCGCACGGCCGAGTCGGTCGTGTTCACGCTCTGACCACCCGGGCCCGAGGAGCGGAACACGTCCACCTTGATCTCGCTCTCGGGGATCTCGACGTGGTCGGTCTGCTCGATGAGCGGGATCACCTCGACGGCGGCGAACGACGTCTGCCGGCGTCCCTGGTTGTCGAACGGTGAGATCCGGACGAGCCGGTGGGTGCCCGCCTCGACGGACAACGTGCCGAACGCGTATGGCGCCTTGATCTCGAACGTCGCGGACTTCAGACCCGCCTCCTCCGCGTAGGAGGTGTCCAGCACCGCCGCGGGGTAGCCCTTCTGCTCGGCCCAGCGCAGGTACATCCGCATCAGCATCTCGGCGAAGTCGGCGGCGTCCACGCCTCCGGCACCCGCGCGAATCGTGATGACGGCCTCGCGCTGGTCGTACTCACCGGAGAGCAGGGTGCGGATCTCGAGGTCGCTGAGCACAGCATGGATCTTGGCCAGTTCCGCCTCGGCCTCGGCGAGCGTGTCGGCGTCGCTCTCCTCCTCGGCGAGCTCGACGAGCGCGCCGAGATCCTCGATCCGCTCCCCCAGCTTGTCCAGGCGCTCCAGCTCGGTCTGCGCGTGGGACAACCGGCTCGTCACCTGCTGCGCGGCGTCCGGGTCGTCCCACAGGTCCGGCGCGGCGGCCGCCTCCGAGAGTTCGGCGATGCGGGTCCGCAGCCCCTCGGGGTCGGACACGGCCTTGATCGAGTCGAGGATCTTGGTCAGACCCTGGATCTCCATTGGGAAGTCGGTAGCCACAATCGGCAAGGTTACGCGATGGACACCTACCTCCCGCCGGAGTTCGCCGGAGCCGGCCCGAGCAGGTGCTGGTACCGGTCCCGGCCCGGGCGAAGCCAGGGCCACCGACCGTCATGGTCGGCCCAGACGAGTTGCAGCGCCGGAACCACCCGCCGGTCCGGACCCCCGTAGATCTCATGTGCCCAGATCAGGCGGCGTGGTCTCCAGACCTCGATCAGCTGGTAGGGATGCGGCCGGCCGGCCCCGATCACCTCACCGGCCGAGAGCCTGCGCCCGTCCCGGACCTCGGCGCCGAGATCGTTCAGGACCGGGGTGGCGTCGCGGGCGGCCAGTCCGCTGATGACGAGTTCCGGGTGCCCGTGGTAGCGGGTCAATCCGATCGTGTACGCCATCGGCGGGCTCCCCGGGCCCGCTCCGACGGTGCAGATGGCCCAGCCGTGGTCCTCGATCAGGGCAAGGTAGTGCGCACGGATCTGTGCGTCCGTCAGGCCCTGGCACTTCAGGCACATGTCGTCTCCTCCGCTGGCTCGTCAGTTCGCTCCCCGCACGGTAGGAGCGGGCCGGGACCCCGCTGATCGTCGCGCCGGCATTCTGTGGACGGCTCGGCAACCCGGCCCGGGGTGTGGATCCCGCAGCTGCGGCGCCCCATCGACCTGTGCCGGCTCCCCTGGCATGCTTGAGCCGCACCGACCCGAGAAGGCAGGCTCCGCATGATCTTCGGATTCGGCAGGAAGAAGACCGCCGCACCACCCGCACTGGACCTGCGCCGGGATGGCGTCGGATTCGCCGACGTCACCACCGAGGACGAGGTCGACGCCGCCGTCGCCACGGGGCGGCTGGAGTGGTTCTGGCTCACGGCCCCCCGGTTCGGCGGCCCGGAGTTGCCGATGAACCGGCTCGCCGGGCCCCCCGGCGTCGCCGCAGCGAGGGAGTGGATCGACGACCAGATCAGCCTCGCCCTGCAGCGCGGCGAGAAGGTCAGCGGCGGTGGCGACATGACCTACGACGACGGTGGCAGCCGAGTGCCGCGGGTCGTCACCTACGACTTCGGCGCGGCCGGGAGATTCGTGCTGAACTTCTGGTGACGCAGAGACCCGGCGGCTCGGCCCGTGCGACCTACGCTGCAGACATGCAGACCCTCGACGGCCACGACGGCACCCGGCTCGCCTGCCATCGCACCGGTGCGGGCGAGCCGCTGATCTGCCTGCCCGGCGGCCCGATGCAAGCCTCGGCCTACCTCGGCGACCTGGGCGGGCTGTCCGGCCATCGTGCACTGGTGCTGCTGGACCTGCGCGGCACCGGAGACTCCGAGGTGCCGCGCGAGGCGGCCACGTACCGGTGCGATCGGCAGGTCGCGGACGTCGAGGCACTGCGCGTGGAGCTTGCGCTGGATCGGATCGACCTGCTCGCACACTCGGCCGGCGCGAGCCTGGCCCTGTTGTACGCCGCCCGGTATCCGGAGCGGATCGGACACCTCGTGCTGGTCAACCCCAGCCCGCGTGCGCTCGCCGTCGACATCAGCGACGCCGACCGGCGCGAACTGGCCGAACTGCGTCGAGCCGAGCCCTGGTTCCCCGCGGCCTGGGCAGCCTTCGAGCGGATCTGGTCCGGCGGGCCCACAGCCGCCGACTGGTCGGCGATCACGCCGTTCAGCTACGGCCGCTGGGACCACGTCACGCAGGCGCATGCGGCGCTCGCCGACCAGCAGCGCAATGGTGAGGCTGCCGCGATCTACTACGGCCCCGGTGCGATCGACCCGGTCGCGCTCCGGTCCGAGCTCGCGGCGGTGCCGTTCCCCACGCTGGTCGTGGCCGGTGAGTACGACGTCGCCCTGCCGCCACGCCGCGCCGCCGGCCTTGCCGCGGTGTTCCCCGACGCCGAGTTGCTCGTGCAACCACGTGCCGGACACTACCCGTGGCTCGACGACCCGGACCTGTTCGTCCAGCAGTTGGTGGGCCGTCTCTCCTGAGCCCTCCAGCACCTCGCCGCGGCTGCACGACCGCCACCGTGAACGCGAGACGCATCGCGTCAGGTCCCGGCGTAGGCTGACCGCTCGTGCCCCGCCTGCTCGCCGACACCGCCCCGCTGCGGGTCCCGGCCTTCCGGCGGCTGTGGTGGGGGCTGGGCATCTCCAACCTCGGCACCCAGCTGACAGCGGTCGCCGTCGGACTCGAGGTGTACTCCCTGACCGGATCCACACTGGCCGTCGGCATCCTCGGCATCTGCGCGCTCGTGCCGCTCGTGGTGCTTGGCCTGTACGGCGGGGCGCTCGTGGACCACTTCGACCGCCGCAAGGTGGCGCTGATCGCCTCGACGGCACTGTTGGTGGTGACGGCCCTGCTGGCCGCGCAGGCCTGGGCCGGCGTGGACAGCGTCGGGGTGCTGTACGCACTGGTGGCGATGCAGTCCGCGGCGAGCGCCGTGAACAACCCGGCCCGGTCCGCGATCATCCCGCGGCTGGTGCCGCCCACCCAGCTCGCGGCGGCGAACGCGCTACAGACCCTGGCCTGGAACGTCGCGCTGACCGGCGGCCCGCTGCTCGGCGCCGCACTCGTCGCCTGGCACGGTTACGAGGTCGCCTACACCCTGGACATGGTCCTGTTCGTCGCGTCGCTGTACGCGCTCTGGCGCTTGCCCGACCTACCGCCGGAGACGCCCGACGGCGCAGCGCCCGTCGGGCGCAGGGGTGTCGGTCTGTCGTCGGTGCTGGACGGCCTGCGCTACCTCGGCACCCGGCCGAACCTGCGCATGACGTTCCTGCTCGACCTGAGCGCCATGGTGCTGGCCATGCCCCGGGTGCTGTTCCCCGCCGTCGGGGTGTTGTGGATCGGCGGCGGCGAGGCGACCACCGGCGCGCTGACGGCGGCGATCGCGGTCGGCGCCGTCCTGGCGAGTGGCCTCTCCGGCGGCCTGTCCGCCGTGCGCGCGCAGGGCAAGGTGATCGTCGGCGCGATCTCGGCGTTCGCCGTCGCCGTCATCGGGTTCGGCGTGGTGCTGCTGCTTGCCGGTGAGACCGCTCCGGACACCGTGGTGGTATGGGCGCTGGTCGCGGCGATCGTGGTGCTCGCGGTGGCGGGCGCGGCGGACTCGGTCTCCTCGATCTTCCGGCAGACGATCCTGCAGGCCGCCACGCCGGACGCGATGCGCGGCCGGTTGCAGGGCGTGTTCGTGGTGGTGGTGGCCGGCGGGCCGCGCCTGGGCGACGTGGTGGTCGGCGCGCAGGCGTCCTGGCTCGGCGAGGGCGCCGCCGCGGTCATCGGCGGGTGCCTGTGCCTGCTCGTCGTGGCGGCGTTGGCCGTGACGCAGCGCCGGTTCCTCGCCTACGACGGTGCGAACCCGACGGCGTAGCCTCGAAGCCATGACGCGCGACGCCGCCACCACGGATTGGACCGCCTACTACGAAGGTGGCCGGGGTCGCACCGCACGCGACCTGGTGCGTCACGGCGCCAAGGCACGGACCGGGCCCGGGCATGCGGTGGACCTGGGCTGTGGCGACGGCGCGGAGACCGCCTGGCTGCTCGGCAACGGGTGGCAGGTCACGGCCATCGACCGGACCCCGGAGGCGATGCCCCTGGTCCGCCGGAACGCCACGGCCGCGCTCGGGCGCGAGCCCGGTCCCCGGCTCACCACCGTGGTGGCGGATCTGGCAGTCGCCCCGATCCCGACGGCGGACCTGATCCTGGCCAGCGCCAGCCTCCCGTTCGTCCCGAAGCACGCGTTCGAGGGGATGTGGCGGCGGATCCGGGCCGCCCTGGCGGAAGGTGGCGTGCTGGCCGTCAACCTGTTCGGGGTCAACGACTCGTGGGCCCATCCCGAGACCGGGATCGCGAACATGACCTTCCACGACCGGCCCGGCGCGGAGGCGCTCTTCGACGGGCTCGAGATGGTCGAACTCACCGAGGTCACCTACGACGGGCCGTCCGGAACCGGCCCGAAGCACTGGCACCGTTTCGACGTGATCGCCCGCGGCTGAGCGGGCCCCCCCGTGACAGAGCGGAAGTGGCAGCCGATTCAGCACTGTCGCCGACCGCCGATCCTTCTGGTTCAGGCCCGAGCCGGCTGGTAGGCCTCGTACCGCTGCAGCCAGGCCGCGCGCACCTGTGGGGGGTGGGCGTCCTGGACGCAGAACTCGTTCCCCTCCGGATCGGCCATCACGACCCAGGGCCGGTCCTCGCCCTGGCCGACGTCCACCCGGGTGGCCCCCAACCCCTCCAGGCGCGCCACCTCGGCGTCCCGGTCCTCGGGTCGCAGGTCGAGATGTAGCCGGTTCTTGCTCGTCTTGGGCTCGGGGACCCTGATGAACAGCAGGTCTGCGACCACGCAGTCCTCCCGACTCCCCTCCGGCGGCTCGACGACCCACTCGGGGTCGGTGTCCTGGCTGATCACCCAGTCGAGTGCCTCGGCCCAGAACCGGGCCACCGGACCGGGGTCGTGACAGTCGACGACAAGTGCACCAATGCGCAGTCCCATGGGTGGCAGGTTAGGCGCGGCGTGCGCGGGTGGTCGAGAGGTTTTCGGGTGGCGTCCGGCCGGCAGCGGTGACCTCAGCGCAGCGCCGAACTCAGCGCCTCGCGCTCCTCGCGCAGCCACGCGTGGGTGGCAAGGATCTTCTCCCCCACCCCCTCGTCCCACATCCG
>NZ_CACRYJ010000048.1 GCF_902703175.1 Occultella aeris
GTGCGGGGGCACGGTGGGCGGAGGGCCGGGGTTCACCGGCGGCGGCGTCGGGCCGGTGCCCGAGTGGCCGCAGGGCGGGCACGTGCCCGGCGGGTCGGCGTCAGGGCCGACAGCAGGACATTCGGGCGCGCCCGCTGGGACACTCCCGACACCGCATCCGGGCAGCCCGGGACCCACGCCGCGTGGCGGCGGGCCGGTTCAGGGTGCTCCGAGTCATGACGTCGATGCTCGCAGGGGCACGGCGCCCGCGTCCAACAACGATCCGCCAACCCATCGATAGCGGATGCTTATCGGTTCCGGACGTGGAACGGGAACACCACCCGGCCCAGCGGCTCCGCGGGGGCGGGTGGTGCTCAGCCGCTACTGCGGCGTCATCGTCGGGTGCGCTCAGGCACTCTTCTCGCGCGGGGTCCGCTTGGACCGGGGCGCCTCGCGGGGCACCAGGGTCGGGTTCACGTTCTCGAGGACCACCTCGCGGGTGATCACGACGCGGGCGATGTCCTCACGGCTGGGCACGTCGAACATCACCGACTGGAGCACCTCCTCCATGATGGCCCGCAGGCCACGGGCGCCGGTGCCGCGCAGGATCGCCTGGTCCGCGACCGCCTCGATCGCGTCCGGGGTGAACTCGAGCTCCACGCCGTCCATCTCGAACATGCGCTGGTACTGCCTGATCAGTGCGTTCTTCGGCTCTGTGAGGATCTGCGCCAGGGCGGGACTGTCGAGCGGAGAGACGGTGGAGATCACCGGCACCCGGCCGATGAACTCGGGGATCAGCCCGAACTTCAGCAGGTCCTCGGGCATGACGTCGTCGATCACGTCGACGTCGTCGGCGCTGTGCAACGGGGCACCGAAGCCGATGCCGCGGCGCCCGGCCCGGGCCGAGATGATCTCGTCCAGGCCCGCGAACGCCCCGGCCACGATGAACAGCACGTTCGTGGTGTCGATCGTGATGAACTCCTGGTGCGGGTGCTTGCGCCCACCCTGCGGCGGCACGGAGGCCTGGGTGCCCTCGAGGATCTTCAACAGTGCCTGCTGCACGCCCTCACCGGAGACGTCCCGGGTGATCGAGGGGTTCTCGCTCTTGCGGGCGATCTTGTCGATCTCGTCGATGTAGATGATCCCGGTCTCAGCCTTCTTCACGTCGAAGTCTGCGGCCTGGATCAGCTTGAGCAGGATGTTCTCGACGTCCTCGCCCACGTAGCCGGCCTCCGTCAACGCGGTGGCGTCGGCGATCGCGAACGGCACGTTCAGCATCTTGGCGAGGGTCTGGGCGAGATACGTCTTCCCGCAACCCGTCGGACCGATGAGCAGGATGTTGGACTTCGCGAGTTCCACGTCGGCGTCGTCGCCGGTGGTGGAGGCCGCGGACGGGCCGGCCTGGACCCGCTTGTAGTGGTTGTAGACGGCCACCGCGAGCGACTTCTTGGCGCCCTCCTGGCCGATGATGTACTGCTCGAGGAACTCGAAGATATCCCTCGGCTTCGGCAGGTCCACCAGGCCGAGCTCGTTCGCCTCGGCGAGCTCCTCCTCGATGATCTCGTTGCAGAGGTCGATGCACTCGTCGCAGATGTAGACGCCTGGGCCGGCGATCAACTTGATGACCTGCTTCTGGCTCTTTCCGCAGAACGAGCACTTCAACAGGTCGGCGCCCTCCCCTATCCGAGCCATGCGCCTCACCTCTCCGATCTGCTGGTCAACCTGGTCGCCCGGCGATCCGCCGTCGTTCCATTGTGCGTCATCGATCCTCGACAACAACCATTTCACACTACGTGCGCCACGTCTTTTGGTGCGCGAACGGCCCGCCGCGTGTCGTCACGCGTCGGGCCGTTCGGGTCATGCGCTCCGGGTCACTTGCCGGCCGGCAACTGCGGGGCCTTGCGGCTCTCCAGCACCTGATCCACCAGGCCGTACTCGAGTGCGCCCGCGGCGGAGAGGATCTTGTCCCGCTCGATGTCGGTGCGGACGTCCTCCACCGGCTTGCCCGAGTGCAGCGCAAGGGTGTCCTCGAGCCACTCGCGCATGCGGAGCACCTCGGCGGCGTGGATCTCGATGTCCGAGGCCTGTGCGTAGCCGCCACCCTCAAGGGAGGGCTGGTGGATCAGCACACGGGCGTTCGGGAGCGCGAGCCGCTTGCCGGGCGAACCGGCGGCGAGGAGCACGGCGGCCGCGGACGCGGCCTGCCCGAGGCAGACCGTCTGGATCTGCGGCTTGATGTACTGCATCGTGTCGTAGATCGCCGTCATCGCGGTGAACGATCCACCCGGTGAGTTGATGTACAGGGTGATCAGGCCGTCCGGGTCCTGGCTCTCCAGGACGAGGAGCTGGGCCATGATGTCGTCCGCGGACGCGTCGTCGACCTGCACGCCGAGGAAGATGATGCGGTCCTCGAACAGCTTGGTGTACGGGTCCTGCCGCTTGAAACCGTACGCGGTCCGCTCCTCGAACTGCGGGAGCACATAGCGCGACGTGGGCGCGGGCATGGCCCGCCCGCCGAAGTTCGCCGCCTGCTGGGAAAGGTTCACAAGTGTTCTCCTACGAATCGATGATCGGCGGGCGTCAGTCGGTGGTCCCGCCACCACCGGTGACGGACGCGGCATCGGTGACGACGTGGTCGATGAAGCCGTACTCGAGGGCCTGGGCCGCAGTGAACCAGCGGTCGCGGTCGGCGTCGCGGTCGATCTCCTCGACGGTCTTGCCGGTCTGCTCGGCGGTCAGCTCGGCCATGACCTTCTTCATGTGGAGGATCAGCTCGGCGTTGATCTTGATGTCCGTCGCCGTGCCGCCGATGCCACCGGAGGGCTGGTGCATCATGACGCGGGCGTGCGGGGTCGCGTAGCGCTTGCCCTTGGTGCCCGAGGCGAGGAGGAACTGCCCCATCGACGCGGCCATACCCATCGCCACCGTGGCGACGTCCGGCTGCACGTACTGCATGGTGTCGTAGATCGCCATGCCTGCAGTGACCGAACCACCCGGGGAGTTGATGTAGAGCCAGATGTCCTTCTCGGGGTCCTCCGCCGCGAGCAGCAGCATCTGCGCGCAGATCTGGTTCGCGTTGTCGTCGCGGACCTCGGATCCGAGCCAGATGATCCGCTCCTTGAGGAGGCGGTTGAAGATATGGTCGCCCAGACCCAGTCCCGGCTGGTCCGACTGTGCGGCCTTGGGAATCTCGCTCACGGTTCGTGCTCCTGATCGTCGGTTGTTGTCCCTGCGCATGACACTAACGCCGAGTGCCGTCGGTATCTGCCCGCAGATCGCTGGTTTCGCTGTTGGCGCACGCCCGGGCCGGCCGGGGACGGCGGAGGTCCCGCACCCGGGTGGGTGCGGGACCTCCTGCGCGGGGTGCGGTGAGGCTCAGGCCTTCGCGTCCTCGGCGTCCTCGGCCGAGTCGGCACTGTCGGCACTGTCGGCCGAGTCGGCACTGTCGGCCGAGTCGGCACTGTCCGCGGAGTCGGCACTGTCGGCGGACTCGAGGTCGTCGACATCCACCTCGACGGTCTCGATGCCACCGGCCTCGACGGCCCCGTCGGCAGCGGCCTGCGCAGCGGCGACGGCGGCCTGGACGGCGTCCTCCTCGTCGGAGCCGATGTAGTCGGTCAGGTCGACCTCCGCACCAGCGCCGTCGACGATCTTCACCTGGCGCAGTGCGACCGCGAGCGACTTGTTCCGGGACAACTCGGCCACGAAGGTCGGGATCTGGCCGTTGGTGTCGGCCTGCTGGATGAACTCGTTCGGGTCCATCCCGTACTGCTGGGCGGTCCGGAGCAGGAACTCGATGAGCTCGTTCTGACCGACCTTGACCTCGACCTTCTCGGCGAGGGTGTCGAGCAGGAGCTGACGGCGGAGCGTGTCCGTGGCCTCGACGCGCACCTCTTCGCGGTGGGTGTCGTCCTCGAGTCGGCCCTCGTTCTCGAGGTGGCGGTGGATCTCGTCCTCGATCACGCCGGCCGGCAGCGGGAAGTCGGTGTTCGCGAGCAGGTGCTCGAGCAACTGGTCGCGGGCCTGCACGGCGCGGTTGTTCGACTTGGCATCTGCGACCTGCTCGCGCAGGTTCTCGCGCAGCTCTGCCACGGTGTCGAACTCGGACGCGGTCTGGGCGAAGTCGTCGTCCACGTCCGGCAGCTCCTGCTCCTTGACGGCGGTCGGGGTCACCGTGACCTCGGCCTCCTCGCCGGAGCGCTCGCCGCCGGCCAGCGGCGCCTTGAAGGTGGTGGTCTCCCCCGCCGTCAGGCCGGTCAGGGCCTCGTCGAGGCCCTCGAGCATGTTGCCGGAGCCGATCTCGTAGGAGACGCCGGAGACGGAGTCGATCTCCTCCTCGCCGATGGTGGCCCGCAGGTCGATCGTGGCGAAGTCACCGGTCTTGGCGGCGCGGTCCACCGAGACCAGGGTCGCGAAACGCTGACGCAGCGTGGTCAGTCGCTCCTCGACGTCCTCATCGGACACCTCGGCGTCCTCGACCGTGAGCGTCACGCCGTCGAGCTCCGGCAGGGCGATCTCGGGGCGGATGTCCACCTCGGCGGTGAAGACCAGCGCGTCGGAGTCCGCACCCTCGGTGGCGACGCCCGGCACGGAGGTCACCTCGATGCTCGGCTGGCCAAGCGGGCGCACCTCGGCCTCGGTCACGGCCTGGCGGTACAGCGCCGGGAGCGCGTCGTTGACGGCGTGCTCGACGACGGCGCCACGGCCGACCCGCTGGTCGATGATGCGCGGCGGCACCTTGCCCTTGCGGAAGCCGGGGATGTTCACCTGCTCGGCGATGTGGGAGTAGGCGTGGTCCATGCTCGGCTTGAGTTCCTCCGGCGTGACCTCAACGGTCAGCTTGACCCGGGTCGGCTCGAGGTTCTCGACGGCGCTCTTCACTACGTGTTCTCCACTCATGGGTGTCTGTCGGGCAGGTCGCGCGAACGCACTCGGCGGCGTCGCCGCCTCTTCGTTCGTCATTGGCGTCCGCAGACACGTGAGGGCACGGCGAAGCGAACAGCGGCCCCTAGTCTACCCCGCCGGTGGGAGACCGGTATGCGGCGTGACGCAGAGCCCAGACCCCCCGTCAGCAGGCCCGAGTGGCCGCGCTCTGACCGGCGATCGCCGCCGCCGCCCGGACCGCCGGCTGCTGACCTACTATCCCTCGCGCAGGGTGACCGGGAACAGGTCGGTCCGCGCGACCACCCGGTCCCGCTCGGCGGCCAGGGCCGTGCGGCGCGGGTCCGTGAGGTAGCGGTCCAGGTCGGCCTGGCCGCCGAACCGGTAGACCTGCACCTCGTGCGGGCTGCCGTCGGCGCCGCCGGAGACGGCCCTCTGGACGATCTGCGCGCCGTGGTCGACGAGGAGCGCGATCACCGTGTCCTCGTAGACGGACAGGTCCGCCTCGTTCCCGGGCGTCGCCCAGAGCAGGCAACACAAGGTCAGTGGGCCGTCCGAACTCATGGGGGTGGATTCTGGCAGCCTCCGTCGGGTCGCACAAGGACGACTGGTCCGTCCTCAGGGGCCGAGTGGCGTCCAGAAGGACCACGGTTCGCCCTCGGGTCCGAGCGCACCGTACTCCCGGACGCCGTAGGGCTGGTCGGTGGGCTCGAACGTGATCGTGCCACCGCGGGCGACGACGCCGGCGTGGTGGGCGTCCACGTCCTTGACGGTGACCACGAGCATGCCCGTTGCGGCCCCGAGGGCGGCGGGTGACGCGAGCCGCCACCGCGGCGCGACCGGGTGCAGCATGACGAGCCCGTCGACGGTGCGGACCTCCGCCTGGACGACGGCGCCGTGCGCGTCCCGGTGCACCGGTCCGGGTTCGAGCCCGAACACCCGGACGAGGTGCTCGTGGGCCCGCTCGAGGTCGTCGTAGACGAGGACGGCGATCCGGCGCAGGGGCTCGGTCCGAGCCACGGCGGTGTCCTCGAGCACCGCGAGCAGCCGGCGGCAGACGTCGACGTCTCCCCCGCCGTCGCTCTCGCGCGGCGCAGCGCCGAGAGCCGGGTCCACGCTGACGCCCTCGAGCCGATGGAGCATCCGCTCGGTGCGTAGCACCTGGTCCTCGAGGGCGGTCAGGTGCCCCCGTAGGGCATCGTCCAGACTCCAGGTCGGGTCATCCAGAGCACGGCCGATCTCGTCGAGCTGGGTGCCGAACCGGCGCAGCACGCTGATCCGGTAGAGCCGTTCGACGTGCTCGCGACGGTAGACGCGGTGCCCTGCGCTGGTGCGCTCCGGGCGCAGCAGACCGACGTCGTCGAAGTGGTGCAGCGTGCGGATGGTGAGCCCGGAGAGTTCGGCGAGCTCGCCCACCCGCCAACCGTCCGGCGAGCCGCCCCCGGCCACGGTCAGCCCTTCGGGGTGTACAGCGCCCACCGGTGCCCGAACGGGTCCACCAGCCAGCCGCGGCGCTCGTCGCCGGAGTCGCTGGGCTCACGGTCCACGGTCGCTCCGGCGGCCACCGCGGTGGCGTAGGCCGCATCGACGTCGTCGACGCCGAGCACGATCGCCGCCGTGCTGTGTCCCAGGGTTGCGGGGGCGTACGCGCCGTAGTCGTGGTACTCGTCGGAGAGGTAGAACACGTCGCCGGCGATGGCGAGGGTGACGTGACCGATCTTCCCATCGTCGTCGTAGCGTTCCCCAGTCTCCCGCGCCCCGAACGCGGCGGCGTAGAAGGCCACGGCGGCGGCGCCGTCATGCACGGTCAGGTATGGGATCAGGCGGGTCATCTCGGTCTCCTTCGTCCGATGCGGGGCGGTCGACCTCGCTGGTGACGACGTTAGGCCCTCACGTCACGTGAGGTGCAAGCCCTCGGCGAGAGCTCGGCCGGCGTGACTACGATCGCCGTCATGACGTCGTGGCCGGACACCCGGATCCTGGACCTGTTCGGGATCTCCGCACCGATCGTGCTGGCACCCATGGCGGGGCCGGTCCTGGCCGACCTCACGGTCGCGGTCGCGCAGGCGGGCGGCCTCGGGTCGCTGCCGTGCGCGCTGCTGCCGGCGGACCGCATCCGCGCCGAGCTGACGGAGATCCGCTCACGCACCGACGCGGCCATCAACCTGAACTTCTTCTGCCACACCACGCCCGAGCCGGACCCGGTGGCGGACCTCGCCTGGCGGGCCCGGCTGGCGCCGTACTACGTCGAGGCCGGTCTCGATCCCTCCGTCACGCCGGTGGCGTCGAACCGGAACCCGTTCGACGGCGGAGCGTGCGAGATCATCGAGGAGTTCCGTCCCGAGGCAGTCAGTTTTCATTTCGGGCTGCCCGAGGCGGCGCTTCTGGAGCGTGTCCGGGCCACCGGCGCGAAGGTGCTCGGGTGCGCCACCACCGTGGCCGAGGCACGTTGGCTCGCTGACCGCGGCGCCGACCTGATCATCGCGCAGGGCGCGGAGGCGGGCGGGCACCGTGGCATGTTCCTGTCCACGGACGTGGGCACCCAGGTCGGCACGTTCGCGCTCGTGCCACAAGTGGTCGACGCCGTGGACGTGCCGGTGATCGCAGCCGGCGGCATCGGCGACCCGCGCGCCATCGTGGCCGCCCTCGCTCTCGGCGCCGCCGCGGTCCAGATCGGCACGGCCTACCTGTACACACCCGAGGCGCGCATCGCCGTCGGGCATCGGAAGGCCCTGCTGGAGCAGAACGCGGACGACGCGACGGCGCTCACGAACGTGTTCACGGGCCGTCCCGCACGCGGCATCGTGAACCGGGCCATGCGCGAGCTCGGGCCGATGAGCGAGGCGACGCCGCCGTTCCCGCGGGCCGGCGGGGCGCTCGCGCCGCTGCGGTCGGCGACGGAGCCGGCCGGATCCACCGACTTCATGTCGCTGTGGTCGGGTCAGGCGGGGACGCTCAGCGCCAGGTACGCGGGCCTGAGTGCCGCCGAACTCACCCGGACCCTGGCGCGCGAGGCCCTGGCTCGGCTGTGACCGGGGCTCGGCGGCGTCTCAGTCCGCGCCGGGAACCGGCGCACCGTGTGGCACGCCATCCGCCACGTACTCCTCGTACCGGGCACGCCACTGCGGCGTCGGCTCGGGGCCGGGCGCCGTGCCGGCACCGGCGACGAGGTGTTCGCTGAGCTCATCCAGGCAGACGTGCCAACCCGCGGCGGTCCGCGCGGCGCCCGGCGTGTAGTCCTCGGGCATCAGGTCGATGAAGGTGAGGCGACAGCCCGTCTGCCCGTGCGGCTCGAGCAGCAGGCGGAGCTCCTCGGCCTCCCAGCTGAACCGGAGCGTCGTCGGCGGCTGCACCTGCAGCACGGTGCCGCCGGCGGTGCCATCGACCTCCGGGTGGTCGTCATCGAAGACGAAACGCAGGGTGGCGCCGACACTGAGCAGGTCGCCCTCGATCCGGCATGGGAACCATGCTGCGAGTCCCTCGGGCGTGGTCACGGCGTCCCAGACCCGCTCGATCGGGTGGGCGAGGTCGCGCACGAACCGCAGGGCGTACTGCCCGTCGATCTGCTCGTAGGTTCCACGTTCGGTTGTCATCGGGGGTCCTTCCGTCGGTTGCTCTCGGTCGTGGGTCCCGATGCGGACGGAACCGGCTCAGGCTCCTGCGCCCGGGCGTCGAGGTGGTCCTCGAGGGCGTCGAGGCTCGCGTTCCAGAACGCGCGGAACGGGCCGAGCCAGTCCTCGAGCTCGCGCAGCGGCTCCGGCTCCAGGCGGTAGTGGCGGCGAGCGCCCTCCGGCCGGGCCGAGACCAGCCCGGCCTCCTTCAGCACCCGCAGGTGCTTGGAGACGCCTGGCTGACTGAGTCCCAGCTCGTCCACGAGCTCGGTCACGGTGCGCGGCCTCACCCGCAGGAGCCCGAGCATCGCTCGCCTGTTCGGGTCCCCGACCGCTGACCACATCGACATCATTCCCTAAACATATCCGAGTGGTTATATTCCTGTCGAGCAATGCTCGGCAGCGGTCACGCTCGTCCCTCTTGTACGCGCGGATGCGCGGCGGGACGATGGGCCATGTTCATCGACACGACGGCCGAGAGCGCGGCCGAGGGTGCGCTCGCCGAGTGGTACCACTCCCAGCGGAGCAGCTGGGGCTTCCTGCCCGACTACGCCGGCTGCTTCTCGACCCGGCCGGACGTGGCGAGCGCGTGGGCGAACCTCAACCTGACGATCCGCGGGGGCATGGATCGGCGCCGGTTCGAGCTCGTGACAATCGCGGCCGCGCGCGCCCGGCGCTCGACGTACTGCACGGTGGCCCACAGCATGTTCCTGCGGGACGTGTGCGGCGACGGCGACACGGTCGACCAGCTCGGCCTGGCTCCGGACGGGCAGACCCTCTCCGCTCAGGACGCTGCCGTCTACGCGTTCGCGACGAAGATCGCCCAGGACGCGTCCACCGTCGGTGCCGCGGACGTCGACGCGCTCCGGGATGCGGGGTTCACCGACGCCGAGATCGCGGACGTCGTGCACGCCGTCGCGGCGCGGCTGTTCTTCACGACCGTCCTCGACGGCCTCGGCGCCCGGCTCGACCCGCAGACGGCGGCGACGTTCGACTCCGAGGCGCTCGAGGGCATGGTGGTCGGCCGGCCGATCGGCAGCGCATGAACGGCGCAGACTCGGGCGTGACCGAGGTAGTGCCGGCGACGGCCCAGCGCTTCGACGATGTCGTCACGATCCTCGCGCCGAAGGATCCGGACGCACCGGTGTGCTGGTGCCTGAGCTACCGGCTGCCGAACCGGGAGAACCAGAGCCTGCGCGGATCCGACCGGGCCGCCCGACTGCGCAGGTACGCCGAGGAGGGCACGCCGCCCGGCGTCGTGGCCTACGTCGACGGCGAGCCGGCGGGCTGGTGCTCGGTGAGCCCGCGGGCGAGCCATCACCGCCTCACTCATTCACGCACGATTCCGACCGTGGATGACGTCCCCGTCTGGAGCGTCATCTGTTTCGTGATCCGGCCACCGTTCCGACGCCAAGGGCTGGCCGCCCAGCTGCTCGAGGGCGCAGTGGCCTACGCCGCGACCCGGGCAGCGCCGGCGCTCGAGGCGTACCCGATCGACCCGGAGGGCGCGCGGATCAGCTCGGCGTTCGCCTACGTCGGCACGACGGCGCTGTTCGAGGCGGCCGGGTTCGAGCGCGTCGCCCGGACCACCTCGACCTCGGGCGGGATGACGCGCTGGCTGATGCGCCGGGACCTGACGTCGCTGGCACCCGGAGGGCAGGCCGCGGGGTAGGGGATGAGGTCGCCGGTCGGGGTGACAGGAGCCCGGCATCGTGTCACCGCAAACGAAGAAGGCCAGAACGGCTTGCGCCGTCTGGCCTTCTTCCTCGTCGGGGTGACAGGATTTGAACCTGCGACCCTTGCGTCCCAAACGCAATGCGCTACCAAGCTGCGCCACACCCCGCTGGTGGTCTGAGTCTAGCGATGACCGAGCACTCCCGTTGACCCAGTATCCTTGGGGGCGAGTCATTGCGGGTGTAGCTCAATGGTAGAGCCTCTGCCTTCCAAGCAGATGGTGCCGGTTCGATCCCGGTCACCCGCTCCAGAACCCCGGACGCCCGGGCCGCCTCGCGGCCCGGGCGTTCGTGCGTGCTCGCGCCCCACGGGGCCGCCGCCCGATCACGCGGGGCGGCTCCGCCGTCGGGCAGACACGACGATGGCCGCCCCCTCACGAGGAGGGAGCGACCATCGCCAGGCTGCGCTGGTGGATCAGTCGTCGGCGTCGACCAGGCCACGCTCGACGGCGCGAGCCAGGCGCCGCGGCACCTTGACCTCGCGCCCGCCGGCGCGGACAGGTACGAGGTCCGCCGCCGTCATCTTCCACTGTGAGCGACGCGCACGCGTGTTGCTGCGCGACATCTTCCGCTTCGGAACTGCCATGGCTCTACCTCCCTTTCCGTCCTCGATGGAGCATCGTCGTGAACTGCCTCACGCCGATGCGTGATGCACAGACCGTCGGTGACCCGGTGTGGGCCCCGTCGGAGAAATCAGGCCTGGTCGCCGGACTTGGCGTAGCGGCGACGGAACTTCTCGACGCGGCCGGCGGTGTCCATGATCTTCTGCTTGCCCGTGTAGAACGGGTGCGAGGCCGCGGAGATGTCGACGTCGACCACCGGGTAGGTGTTGCCGTCCTCCCACTCGACCGTGGCGTCCGACGTCAGGGTCGACTTCGTCAGGATCGAGAAGTTCGCCGAGATGTCCCGGAACACGATCGGGTGGTAATCCGGGTGGATGTCGTTCTTCATGTCTGCTTCCTACCTAGTTCGCTGCATGGGGGGTTGTGCGGTGATTACCAGCTGGACTTCGTCACGCCCGGCAGCTCGCCGCGCAGTGCCATGTCACGGAGCTTGACCCGCGAGAGTCCGAACTTGCGAAGGTAGCCACGGGGGCGTCCGTCCGCTGCGTCCCGGTTGCGCACACGCGTGGGGCTCGCATTCCGGGGCAGGGCGTGCAGAGCGGCCAGGGCCGCGTCCCGCTCGGCCTCGGCGACGTTCGGGTTGACCGACGTCTTCTTCAGCTCGGCGCGGCGCTCGGCGTACCGTGCCACGATCACGCGACGCTGCGCGTCGCGGGCGATCTTGGACTTCTTCGCCATGCGTGTCCTCTGCTCCTTGCGATTACGGTGTGCGCTCTGGTGGCACCTTGCTCCTGCTCCCCCACACGCCCGACCCCCGGGTCACCCCGGCGCTCATGTCGGTGAGGGTGAGGTCGCCATCCCGATGACGGGCGCTTCCCCACTAACCTGGCTGTCAACGTCTGCGCCGGAATCCCGGTCGCGGGCGTGCCACCCGTGGGCACACCGAACCTTCGAGGTCACGATGCGCCTCAGAGATGATACCCAAGATTCCGCTCGCGGGACACCTCGCACCCGGTTGCCATCCGCCCGGGCGCGCGAGGTGTGACGGATCCCTCACCCTGCCGCCTATCGCTCGCCGCAGGTTGTTCTAGTACAACTAGAACAATATGATGAGACCATGCTCATCACGGTCGACCCCACCAGCGCCGTGCCGCTGTTCGACCAGATCGCCACGGCGGTCCGGCTCGCGGTGGTGCGGGGCGAGCTCGGCGCCGGCGAGCGGCTCCCGAGCGCCCGCGAGCTGGCCGAGTCCCTCGACCTGAATGTCCACACGGTCCTGCACGCCTACCGCACCCTGCGCGAGGAGGGTCTGCTCGAGGTCCGCCGCGGCCGCGGCGCGACGGTCTCGACGAGTGGCGGCCGGGACTTCCGGGACCTGCGCGCCGCGCTGGACACCCTGGCCGCCGAGGGCGACCGGCTCGGACTGACCCGTCAGGCCCTCGCGGGCCTGCTCACCCACGAGGAGACCCGATGACCGTTGCTGCCGGACAGACCCGAACGCCCTTGCCACACCGGGGCCGCGCGATCGTGCTCGGCGCGGTGCTGCCCGCTCTGCTCCTTGGCGGCGCCTGCGCCCTCGTGCTGTCCTGGCGCGACCGATTGCCCGACCCGGTAGCCGTGCACTGGGGCATCTCGGGCGTGGACCGGACCGGCTCGTTCGCCGAGCTGGTCGCGCCGATGCTGATCCTCGGCCTGGCCACCCTCGTCGTGACCGCGACCCTCTCGATCGTCAGCGGCCGCAGTGCCCTGAACCGCCGGATGATCGTGGGGATCTCGGCGGGGATGGCGGCGATGTACGCGGTGCTGCTCGTGGGCATGTGCTGGGTGCAGCTGGACGTCCCGACCGCCGAGCAGGCCGGTGACCCGGGAGCCACAATCGCTCTTGGCCTGCTCGCGCTGGCCGTCGTCGGCGCGGTCGCCGGCGCCCTGGCCGGATCCGATCCCCCGCAGGCGGCCACGGGCGAACTCCCGGCCGATGCCGCCCGGCTCCCGCTCGGGCCGACCGAGACCGCCGTCTGGATCCGGACGGTGACTGCTGCACGCTCGTGGTTGCTGTGGACGCTCGTCGTGGTGGTGCTCGCCGGCAGCGCGATCCTGGGCGTGCTCACCGGCCAGTGGTGGCTGATCCCTATCCTGGCCGCGACGGCCGCCCTGGTCGCCGCCACCACCTCCTGGTCGGTGCGGGTGGACGCACGCGGCCTCACCGCCCGCGGCCTCTACGGGTGGCCCCGCATCCGGGTGCCGGCGGACGAGGTGGAGCGCGCGGACGCGATCACCATCGCCCCGTTCGCGGAGTTCGGCGGTTGGGGCCTGCGCACGGATGTGCGCGGCCGCACCGGCCTCGTCGTCCGCAAGGGCCCGGCGATCAGCATCCAACGAACCGGCGGGCGCGTCGTCGTGGTGACGGTCCCCGACGCCGAGCGCGGCGCCGCCCTGTTGAACACGGTGGCCGTCCGGGCACGGACCCCGATGCCCGACGGCGGATCCTCCTCGGGCGGGCCGCTCGCCTGATCGCGGGGTGTGGGTCAGCGGCTGCCCTGACTGAGGTCGGCCGCCCAGTCGAGATGGTGTTCGGAGGCCTTGTTGGCGCCGTTCTGAGCCATCGCCGAGCCGAGGATCCGGGGCAGGACCGCGTCCCGAACGAGCCTGCCGACGGGCCCGGGCGCCTTGTTGTTGTTGATCCGGGCGGCCATCCGGATGATCGCCTCGACGCGCGGCCGGCGAACGGTCTCGACCTGGGCGAACGCCTCCTCGACACTGTTGCGGTCACGCAGCGACATGGCGAGCACCACCGCGTCCTCGATGGCGAGCGAGGCGCCCTGACCCGACGTCGGCGACGGCGCGTGGGCGGCGTCGCCGATCACGATGACCCGGCCCGAGGACCAGGGTCGCAGCCGAGGAATCGTCTGGATCGGCGTCATCGGCGCGAAGTCAGCGGTGGCGGCGATGATCTCCAGAGCCGGCCCGGCGTCGTCCGCGTACAGCTCAGCGAACCGTGCACGCCACTGCGCCTCGCTGACCGCGGCCAGTTCGCCGCGCGCCGGTTCGCGGCGCTGGGGCAGGTTCACGAACCACCACGCCTCATCGCCGGGCGCCACCGCGAAGCCGAAGAACGCGCGCTTGCCGAAGATCATCTCGTAGTCGCCGGGCGGCGAACCCGGCGTCAGTCCGGGCGCGTACCCACCCGTGGTCACCAGGCCGGAGTAGGCGGGCTCGGGCGCCCCCGGTAGCGCCAACCGACGCACAGTGGAGTAGATGCCATCCGCGCCCACCAGGAGGTCTGCCTCCGCAACACTTCCGTCGTCGAGCTCGGCGCGCACCCGCCGCGGGCCGGCGTCCAGCCCGACCAGGCGACGCCCGTACCGGATCTCGATCGCCCGTGCCTCGACCTCTGCCTGGAGCGCACTGACCAGATCGGCTCGGCGGATGGTCTGGCTGACTGTGCCGTCGGCGAGCGCGCCACCGGTGCTGGTGGTGCCGAGCCGCTTGCCGGAATGACTGCGCAGGGTCATCGCCGCCGTCGGGAAGCCCGCCTCGAGCACGCGCCCGCCGGCCTCGATCGCGCGCAGGGCGTCGATGCCGTTGGTCGCGAGCGTCAGGAACGAGCCGCGGTCGGGGTCGGTGCGCTCGCGTGCCTCGACCACCCTCACCTCGATCCCGGCCCGCGTCAGCGCGACGGCGGCCGCCGAGCCGGCGACGCCACCACCGATCACGAGCGCCGTTCGTGCTGCGGTCATGACGGTTCTCCTGTGGTGTCCGTGGTGTTCTCGGAGGCGCCGACGTCCGGCGTCCCCTGGTGGTAGGCACGCCAAGGCTCGGTCCAGCCGGCGTCCGGGTCGTCGAAGCGGTCGAGCAGGGTACGGATGAAGTCGGCCTCGGCACCGAGCACCCGCTCGCGATACTCGTCCTCGATGACGAAGATCGGGTGCAGCCCGCCGGCCACGATCGCGGTGCGTTGCTGGGCGATGGCGCCGACGTCGTCCTCGAGACGCTCCAGCCGGGCCTCCAGCAGGGTGCGGGCGTCGTCCGGGGGCAGCACGATGATGAGCGAGAGCGCGGCCGCGAAGGCGGGGTACTCGTGCTGCGGCTCGGCGATGAGGCGACTGAGCCACCGGCGGGTCTCGGCCCGGCCCTCGTCGGTCACCGTGTAGGTGGTGCGCTCGGGCAGTCGGCCGGCGCGGTCGGTGCCCGATGGACTGATGAGGCCCGCCGCATCGAGCTGCCGGACGACGCTGTAGAGCGCGCCGTAGCTCAGCCGGAAGGTCTGCGCGGCGTCGCGGTCGAGCAACTGGCGATGCAGCTCGTAGGCGTGCATCGGTCGCTCTTCGAGGTAGACGAGCACGGCGAGGCCGAGCAGGTTCGTCATTCGTCGGGGCATGTCCATCAGACTAGTTTGCAAAAACTAGTTTGACAAGACTAGGTGATCTGACGCACCCGACCCAACCGGCCGCCGTCGGGCGTTGCCTCACTCCTGCCCACAGGACGGGGTGCGTGGTGCGTCCCGGTGGTGGAAGGATGACGGCGTAACGAAAGTCGTCCGTTCAACCAATCGGTCGGTGAGGACCTCCGGTCGAGCGGCTGACCGCCCATCCAGACGAAGCCACCCGGAGGAACCATGGCCCGCATCTTCGACAACGCGACCGCACTGATCGGCAACACTCCCCTGGTGCGGCTGAACCGCCTCACCGAGGGCGTCGACGCCACCGTGCTCGCCAAGCTCGAGTTCTACAACCCGGCCAACAGCGTCAAGGACCGGATCGGTGTGGCCATCGTGGACGCTGCCGAGGCCTCCGGCGAGCTCAAGCCGGGCGGCACGATCATCGAGGCGACCAGCGGCAACACCGGCATCGCGCTGGCGTTCGTCGGCGCCGCCCGCGGCTACGACGTGGTGCTGACCATGCCCGAGACGATGTCGAACGAGCGCAAGATGCTGCTCAAGGCCTACGGCGCCGAGCTCATCCTGACCCCGGGCGCCGAGGGCATGAAGGGCGCGGTCGCCCGCGCCGAGGCCATCGCCGCCGAGCGTCCCGGCTCGATCCTGGCGCGCCAGTTCGCGAATGAGGCCAACCCGGAGATCCACCGCCGCACCACGGCCGAGGAGATCTGGAACGACACCGACGGCGCCGTCGACATCGTGGTGGCAGGCATCGGTACCGGCGGCACCATCACCGGCGTCGGTCAGGTCCTCAAGGAGCGCAAGCCCGGGGTGCAGATCATCGCGGTCGAGCCCGCCGAGTCCCCGATCCTCAACGGCGGCCAGCCCGGTCCGCACAAGATCCAGGGCCTCGGCGCGAACTTCGTGCCGGAGATCCTGGACACCTCGATCTACGACGAGGTCATCGACGTCAGTGCCGAGACCGCCGTCAAGGTGGCCCGCCGCGCCGCGACCGAGGAAGGTCTGCTCGTGGGCATCTCCTCCGGCGCCGCGATCGACGCCGCCCTGCAGGTTGCGGCCCGGCCGGAGAACGCAGGCAAGACGATCGTGGTCGTGATCCCGTCCTTCGGCGAGCGCTACCTGTCCACGATCCTGTTCGCGGACCTCGCCGAATAACGTGCACCATCTGCCACTGCGCGCACTGATCGCGGAGGACCTGGCCACGGCGCGCCGTCGGGACCCGGCGGCGCGCACCCGGGTCGAGGTCGCGCTGACCTACTCCGGGGTGCACGCCCTGTGGCTGCACCGGATCGCGCACAAGGTGTGGCACGTCTCGCCGCTGCTGCGGCTGCCGGCCCGGATCATCTCCCAGCTGGCGCGCACGCTCACCGGGGTGGAGATCCACCCCGGCGCGGTGATCGGCCGGCGGTTCTTCATCGACCACGGGATGGGCGTGGTGATCGGCGAGACCGCCGAGGTCGGCGAGGACGTCCTGATGTTCCACGGGTCGACCCTCGGCGGGCGCACCATGTCGCACGGCAAACGCCACCCGACCGTCGGGAACAACGTGGTGATCGGCGCCGGGGCGAAGGTCCTCGGGCCGGTCACCATCGGCAGCGACGTGCAGATCGGCGCGAACGCCGTCGTGGTCAAGGACGTGGCCGACGGCGACGTGGTGGTGGGCGTGCCCGGTCGCCCGCGGCCCCGGCCGGCCGAGGCCTCCCCCGAGGACCTGATCGACCCGGCGATCTACATCTGAGCCGGCTCGGTCTCCTCGCCGGGCTCCCAGCCGGCCTCGCGCAGGTCAACCCGCGGCGGGTCGTGCGCGGTCAGCGGGACGCCTTCGGCGCGCAACGCCTCGAGGGCGCGCCCCGCCACCCGCTCAGCGGCGGCACCGCTCGCGGTGACCACCCGCCACCACGGCACGTCGGACCCGTACAGGGCCATCACCCGGCCGACGGTGCGGGCACTGCCCCTGCCGGTGCGCTCGCGGGCGGCCTCGGCGATCACCCCATAGGTGCTCGCGCGGCCCGGCGGGATCTGGGCGACCAGGTCGAGCACGGCCTCGACGTAGTCCTCGGCGACGTCTCTCACCCGCCTATGATCACCCATGAGATGTCGATGAGTACCCATTCCGAACCCGCACCCGCCCCCGACGAGTCCGTCGGCTACGTGTGCCCGCACTGCGACGCCACCCACGAGCACGACCACGTCGATGAGCGTGCTGTGGTCCAGGCCCGGCTGACCTCACTCGCTCGGTTCGCATGGCTGCGGGTCGGTATCGGCGTACTCGCCCTGGCGGCGCTGCTCGTTCTCACCCCACCGACGGCGGCCCTAGCCAATGTCTTCGCTGGTCTGGTCGCGTGGGCGCTCACCACGGCGCTCGGTCTGCTGGTCGCCTCGGTCCGGGCTGCGCGCACCGGCAGCCGGCGCGAGGGCGCCTTCGTGCTGACGGCGGTGCTCACCGGTGCGGCTCTGACGCCGCTGGCCGCGTTCGGCGTGGCCCTGGTCGCGCGGGCCGGCACGGCTGGTCCCGACGGCTCGAATGCACTTGCTCTCGGTGCCGCGACGGCGGTGGCGGTGGCCGCCGCCCTGGGCTGGTACCTCGGCGCGGCCGGGTCCGAGGTGGTGGGCACGATCAGCCTGCGCAGCCTGCTCCTGCAGGAGTCCCGTGCCGGCGAGGCCGCGCGGGACGTCGCGGTGCGCACCCGTGCGTCCGTGCACCCGGTCGGTGAGCTGGTCTGGACCGTGGCCAGTGCCCTGGTGTTCGGCCTCTGGGTGTTCGCCTGTCAGTTCCTGCCCGTGCTCGTGATCGTGCTGATCCCGCTGCACGTGGCCGTGCTGGTGCTGTCCCGCCGCCTGCGCGAGGCCTGACCACGCCCGCGCAGGGACCCGCGCGAGGAGTGCGCCCCACCGGTCAGCGCGCGAGCCCATCGACTCGGGCCGGGCGTCAGCGCGCGGCCTCGTAGGCGGCGAGCTGGTCGATGCGGCGTTGGTGCCGCTCGTCGTTCGAGAACGGTTCGGCGAGGAACGCCTCGACGATCGCGATCGACTCGGCCTCGCTGTGCTGCCGGGCCCCGACGGCGACGACGTTCGCGTCGTTGTGCTGGCGGCCGAGCTTCGCGGTCTCGGTGCTCCAGGCGAGCGCGGCGCGCACCCCGGTGACCTTGTTCGCGGCGATCTGCTCGCCGTTGCCGCTGCCGCCGATGACAATGCCCAACGTGCCGGGCTCGGCCACGACGGCCGCACCGGCCGCGAAGCAGAACGACGGGTAGTCGTCGAGGGCGTCGTAGTCCTCGGCGCCGTGGTCCACCACATCGTGACCGGCCCCGGCGAGGTGGGCGATCAGTGCGGACTTGAGCTCGAAACCGGCGTGGTCGGCGGCGATGTGGATGCGCATGGAGGTCATCATGCCGCACTGCCCACCCGCCCGTGCGAGGCGTCGGCGCCGTGAACTAGATTCGGTCCATGACGATCTCAATAGCCGACGCCACGTCCCACGAGGCCAACCGCGCAGCCATGGACACCGGCGTCCGTCCCCAGGACGACCTCTACCGACACGTGAACGGTTCCTGGCTCGCCTCCCACACCATTCCCGCGGACCGCGGGCGGGACGGCACCTTCCACCTGCTCCACGACCAGGCCGAGCAGGATGTCCGCACGATCATCACCGAGGCCGCGAGCGTTCCCGCCGACGACCCAGCCGCCGACGAAGCCGCGAAGATAGCCGCCGTCTTCTCCTCCTTCATGGGAGGCGAGCGGATCGAGGCGCTGGGCACGAACCCGTTGGCGCCGGACCTCGAGCCGGTGACCGCGGCGCACACCCGCGAACAACTCACCCGTGCCCTGGGTACGCTGCAGCGCACCGGGGTGGGCGGCGGCGTCGGGCTGTTCGTCGAGAACGACGCCGACGACCCGACCCGCTACGTCGTCTACCTCACCCAGTCCGGGCTCGGTCTGCCCGACGAGGCCTACTACCGCGATGACGCCCACGCGCAGGTGCGCACGGCCTACGTGGCGCACGTCGCCGCGATGCTGGCCCTGGCCGGCGTGGTCACCGAGGCGGAGGCTCACGGTGCCGCCGAGCGCATCATGGCACTGGAGACGAAGCTCGCGGCCGGCCACTGGGACAACGTACGCAGCAGGGACGCCCACGCCACGCACAACCCGAGCACCCTGGCCGCCCTCGCCGAGCAGGCACCCGGCTTCGACTGGGCTCTCTGGGCCGGCGCCCTCGGCGCCCCGGAGGGGGCGATGACGAACCTGATCGTGCGCCAGCCCTCCTACCTGGCGGCGTTCGCGCAGGCCTGGGCCACCGAGGACGTCGACCTGTGGCGGCTGTGGCTGACCTGGCGGGTGATCCGGTCCCGGGCGGCGTACCTGCCGGAGGCGTTCGTCGAGGAGAACTTCGACTTCTACGGACGGACCCTCACCGGCGCCCAGGAGGTCCGCGAGCGGTGGAAGCGGGGCGTCTCCCTGGTCGAGGGGGTGCTCGGTGAGGCGATCGGCAAGATCTACGTCTCCCGCCATTTCCCGCCGTCCCACAAGGACGCCATGGACACCCTGGTGGCGGACCTCATCGAGGCGTACCGGCGTTCGATCACGGACCTGGACTGGATGAGCCCGGCCACGCGCGAGCGGGCGCTGGCCAAACTGGACGCCTTCACGCCCAAGATCGGCTACCCGGCGAAGTGGCGGGACTACTCCGACCTCGTCGTGGACGAGACGGACCTGATCGGCAACGTCCGGGCCGCGAGCGCGTTCGAGACGGACTACGAGCTCGGCAAGATCGGCAAGCCGATCGACCGGGACGAGTGGTTCATGCCGCCGCAGATGGTGAACGCCTACTACAACCCCGCGATGAACGAGATCGTGTTCCCGGCGGCCATCCTGCAGCCGCCGTTCTTCGATGCCGACGCCGACGCCGCGACCAACTACGGTGCCATCGGTGCGGTCATCGGCCACGAGATCGGGCACGGCTTCGACGACCAGGGCAGCCGCTACGACGGCGAGGGTCGTCTGCACGACTGGTGGGAGGCGAGCGACCGCGAGGAGTTCGAGAAGCGCACCAAGGTCCTCATCGACCAGTACGGCGCCATCTCCCCCGCGCAGCTCAACGGCTCGCACCATGTCAACGGCGCCCTGACCATCGGGGAGAACATCGGAGACATCGGCGGCCTCGGCATCGCCATCAAGGCCTACCGGATCGCCCTCGAGCGGCAGGGCCGGACCGAGGGTGAGGTCATCGACGGGGAGAGCGACCTGGAGCGGCTGTTCTTCTCGTGGGCGCGCGGCTGGCGTCTGAAGGCCCGCGACGAGGAGATGATCCGGCTGCTGTCGATCGACCCGCACTCCCCCGACGAGGTCCGCTGCAACGCGGTGGTGCGCAACATCGACGAGTTCCACACGACGTTCGGGGTGCGCCCCGGAGACGGGATGTGGCTCGAGGAGTCCGAGCGCGTCCGGATCTGGTGAGCATCTGGTAGGCCGAGGAGCGGCCCCGGGTCCCCCCACGGGCCCGGGGCCGCTGCGGTGCGCCGTCGCCGGCGCGCCGTAGCCGCCGGCTCAGCCGGCGGTGATCACCGGGAGCCCGGCGGTTCGCCAGGCAGTGAAGCCACCGGTCACGTAGCTGGTCCGGGCGATCCCGACGGCGTCGAGCCCGGCCGCGAGCTCGGCCGCCAGGGTGCCGTCCTGGGTGAGCAGGATCGCGTCCGTGCCGCGCCCGCTGTGCACGAGCCAGGTGGGCAGTTCCCGCGGCTCGATCGTGACGGCGCCGAGATCCGGGTGGATCGCTCCGGATCCGGCCCGGTCATCCGCCGGGCGCAGGTCGACCACCACGGCGCGCGAGTGGAGCGCGTCCTGATAGGCGGCGCGGGCGCTCACGGCCTGCTCGACGGTGGTGCGGGTCGGGACGGCGTTGAGGACGATGTCCCAGGTAGTGCCGGTGGTGATGGCCATGTGCTGGCTCCAGGGTGTTCAAGGGTGGTCGGATGTGTTGGGGGCGCGCTCAGGCGCAGCAACACATCAGACATGCCCGCATGACGCGGGTCCGCACTCCGTTCACCATGGGTGACAGCCAAACAGGTCGAGCCGTCCGTGACGACCGTCGGGCGGCACATCTCACAGGTTGAGACGAGCGTCGGCCGAGCCGTGCGGCATCAGCGCCTCAGGTCGGGTGTCCGGTGGCGAGGGCGCCGATGGCGACGAACAGGGCAAGGGCGAGGTAGACCAGGTTCAACGTCAGGTGTTTCGGGTCGCGCAGCCGGACGTGCAGAAGGGCGGCGCCCGCCATGACGGTGGCCAGCCCGAGCGCCGCGACCGGCACCAGGGCCGGGGCGATACCGGTCACGGCGGGAAGGATCAGACCGAGGGCGCCGAGGATCTCGACGACGCCGATGACCTTGACCAGGCCCGGGCTCACGTGGCTGACCCACTCAGACAGCGGAGCCTTGGACAGCGTTTCGTATGGGATCAGCACCTTGTTGGCGCCGGCGAACAGGAACAACAGGGCGAGCAGTCCGGCGACGATCCAGAGGGCGACGTTCATGGTTCTCCACCTCGTCTCGGTCAGGACGGGCCGGTGCGGCCCGTGAACACCTCTGACCGACTGCGCGGCTCAGACCTGACACCCGGAGGTGATCCGGTGCCGCTCAACTCTCGGCGCGTGTTGCATCCTCGAGGTTCTCGAGCTCACGGATCAGCGCATCGCCGGCGGCATCGGCTGCGACGGCCGCGCCCAGGGTCCGCGCCGCCCTGGCGAAGGCCGGGTCGGAGAGCACCCGGTTGATCGCACGGGCGATCACCGGCGTCGAGGAGTCCCGCGAGATCGTGATCCCTGCGCCGCGGGCCGTGATCCGCACCGCGTTGTCCGCCTGGTCACGCCCGTGCGGGAGCACCACGGTGGGCAACCCGGCGGCCAGTGCCTTGATC
This sequence comes from Occultella aeris, assembly GCF_902703175.1. Classification (GTDB taxonomy): domain Bacteria; phylum Actinomycetota; class Actinomycetes; order Actinomycetales; family Beutenbergiaceae; genus Occultella; species Occultella aeris. Next base: position 22,073 of record NZ_CACRYJ010000048.1, read on the forward strand.
ACGGTCCCGTGGCCGCCGTGGGTCACGACGGCGGCCGCCACCGGGAACACCTGGGCGTGCGGTGCGGCGGCCACAACGCGCACGTTCGGGGAGGCGTGGATCAGCGCTGGGTCGAGTGCCGGTCCGGTGGTCACCAGGCCGCGCACCGACAGCGTCCCGAGGGCATCGGTGACGCGTTGCAGGCACCCGGTCTGATCCTGGAACGTCGAGGACATCGCGACCAGGACGAGGGGCTCTTCGCCGGGTGGCGGGGTCCGGTCCCCGCCGGCCCACGGTGGGTCGTCGAGCACCGGACCGACGTATCGGACGTTGGCCGGGACGGTGGCCGGGAAGTCGAACTCCGGGCTGGTCATGACCAGTTCGCGGCGGGCGCGGTGGACCTGGTCCCAGATCGTGGCTACCGGGGCGAGTCCGTGCGCGGCGCGCGCCGCGTTGACCCGGTCCAGGCCGTAGCGTCCGAGCAGCCGGGTGCTCATCGCGTTCACGGCCCTGTCGCGCAGCAGTCCCGGGCGACCGGTGGCGGGCCGCAGGCCGAGCCCCATCGGTGGCATCCCCGGCGCCGGCATCGTGTAGACGTTCGGCAGCAGCACGTCGAACGGCACCCCCTCGGCCTCGGCGCCGATCATCGCCCCGAGGGCGGTGAAGGACGCGAGCACGAGGTCCGGCCGATCCGCCTCGATGGCGGCCGCCACGTCGCGGGCCTGGCCGGACGCGGGGCCGGCGATCATGTGGTCGGCCATGCCACGGGCGAGGGCGAGGGGATCGCTGGTCTCCCAGTCCCGGTAGGCGGTGTGCGCGACGCTACGGTCGGGCCGGTTCGGCGCGTGCCGCCAGGGCACGAACGTGGCCCCGGTGGCCGCCACGTCGGCGGCCATGGAGTCCTCTCCGAGCACCCGCACCCGATGGCCACGCCCGATCAGCCGCCGCGCGACGCCGAGTTCGGGCGGAACTGTGCCGCCCCCGTCGACGAGGGCGAACAGATAGGCGAGCGGCACGGGAGTCTCCTGTCGGGTGCGGGCTTGACCGGACCGCCACGACCCTACCGACGACCTCAGTACTGGCCGAACCTCAGTACTGGCCGAACCTCAGTACTGGCTGGAGCCGCCCCGGGCGATCGTCACGCCGTGCCCGGTGCTGATCGCCACGCACGTGACGCCGTCGGTCTCGCTCGTGCAGAGGAAGTCGCCGACGACGGTGCTGGCGCCGTAGGCGAGGTCCGGCAGGTCGGACGGCGCCTCGGTGGGCGCCTCGGCGCCGCAGATCGGGTCCGCGCTCTCGGCGGTGACCCGCCAGTAGTGGCCGGCGATCGCCGGGTCGCAGTCCTCGACGGCCGGAGGTGTGAAGGTGATGTCACCGATCATGCAGGTGGCGTTGTCGTCCTCGATCTGGCACCAGATGTTGCGGCTCGGCGACGAGAACGCGGCGACGTCCAGTGCATCCTCCGGCACGGTGACGGCGGGTGCCTGCGTGGTGGGTTCGGTGTCGCCCGTTGCCCCGGACTCACCGTCGGTTGCACCGGTCGACGAGCCGTCGGTGCCACCGTCCGTTCCCGAGTCACCACGCGGGTGGGTGACCAGCATCACGACGAGGATCCCGATGAGGATGACGTCGATGACGATGAGCGCGATCGCCCAGCCGCCGAGCGCACGTTGTTTCGCCATCACTTCCTCCTCCAGAACCGGCACCGGTACCGCCATCGCGGCCCTGGGAACTCCCATACGGTACGCGGTCCGCGCGGGTGCTCGCGATCCCCGGCCCTTCGGCGAGGGCCGGGGACGCCGGCGAGCTCATCGGCGTCAGTCGAAGATCGGGCCCTGCTTGCGGGTGCGCTTGATCTCGTAGAAGCCCGGGTAGGAGGCCACCGTGACCACGCCGTCCCAGAGCCGGCCGGCCTCCTCGCCCTTGGGCGCTGGGGTGATCACCGGACCGAAGAACGCGGTGCCGTTGAACGCGACGACCGGCGTGCCGACGTCCTCACCCACCAGGGAGATCCCCTCGGCGTGGGAGGCCCGCAACGACTCGTCGAACTCGTCGGAGTCCTCGAACCGGATCAGGTCCGCGGGCAGGCCGACCTCGGCGAGTGCCTCGACCAGCACGTTGTGGCGGTCCTTGCCACGCCCGCCCGGGTGGAACCGGGTCCCGATCGCGTCGTAGAGCGGCTTGACGACCTCCTCGCCGTGCAGCTCGCGCGCGGCGTTGATCACGCGGACCGGTCCCCAGGACTTGTCGAGCAGCTCGCGGTAGCCGGGGTCGAGATCGCGGTCCTCGTTCAGCACGGACAGGCTCATGATGTGCCAGCGCACCGTGATGTCGCGGACCTTCTCCACCTCGCTGATCCAGCGTGAGGTCATCCAGGCCCAGGGGCAGGCCGGGTCGAACCAGAAGTCGGCGACGTCCTTGGCGGTCTCACGGGTCGTGCTGGCGGCTGTCTCGGTTGCGGTGCTCACGGTTCTCCTTCGGACGGGGTTCAGCGGGGTACTCGCTCTCAGCGTTGGCGGCAACACCGGCCCCTGCCGTGGCATTCCGGGGTGAGGTGCCGTCTCGCTCAGTGGTCGTCGGCACACCGGTCACGATCGGCCCGGCGCCGACGCGGTGCACCCGGCCCCACTAATCGGTTTCCGGCCGGGCCGGCGGAAGTGGCAGGATCGCACCACGGCCCACCCGGCCCACCATCACCGTCGATACCACCAGCTCGTCGATCAAGGAGTCACGTCCGTGCCCGGAGAGAACCTCACCCGCGTCGAGGCCCAGGAGCGCGCCGCGCTGCTGAGCGTGTCCAGCTACGAGGTCGAGATCGACCTCACCCGCGGTGCCGAGGTGTTCGGCTCCGCGACCACGGTCCGCTTCACCGCCACCGCGGGCGCGTCCACGTTCATCGACCTCATCGCGCCCGTGGTGCGCGAGGTCGTGCTCAACGGAGTTGCGCTGGACCCGGTGGAGGTGTTCGCCGACTCCCGGATCACCCTGACCGGCCTGGCCGCCGAGAACGAGCTGCGCGTCGTCGCCGACGGCGCCTATATGAACACCGGCGAGGGCCTGCACCGGTTCGTCGACCCCGTCGACGACGAGGTCTACCTGTACTCACAGTTCGAGGTCGCCGACACCCGGCGCATGTTCGCCGTGTTCGAGCAGCCCGACCTGAAGGCGACGTTCCAGTTCACGGTGACTGCGCCGTCGGGCTGGCAGGTGGTCTCCAACTCGCCGACCCCCACCGCCACGGGTGACGGCGCGAGCGCCACGTGGGTGTTCGCCCCGACCGGAGTGCTGCCGTGCTACGTCACCGCCCTGGTGGCGGGCCCCTACCACCGGGTCGACGGCGAACTAACCTCGAGCGACGGCCGCACCATCCCGCTCGGTGTCCTCTGCCGCGCCTCCCTGGCACAGCACCTGGACGCCGAGAACATCATGGACATCACCCGGGCCGGATTCACGTTCTACGAGAACGCGTTCGAGGTCCCGTACCCGTTCGAGAAGTACGACCAGCTGTTCGTGCCCGAGTTCAACGCCGGTGCGATGGAGAACGCCGGCGCGGTCACGTTCGTGGAGACGTACGTGTTCCGCTCCAAGGTGCCCGAGGCGACCGTCGAGCGGCGCGCCGTGACGATCCTGCACGAGCTGGCCCACATGTGGTTCGGCGACCTGGTGACCATGCGGTGGTGGAACGACCTGTGGCTGAACGAGTCCTTCGCCGAGTACGCCTCGACGCTCGCCACTGCCGAGGCGACCCGGTGGACGCAGGCATGGACGACGTTCTCCTCGCTGGAGAAGTCGTGGGCGTACCGGCAGGACCAGCTGCCTTCCACGCACCCGATCGTCGCGGAGATCAACGACCTCGAGGACGTCGAGGTGAACTTCGACGGCATCACCTACGCCAAGGGTGCCTCGGTGCTGAAGCAGCTCGTGGCGTGGGTCGGCCAGGACGACTTCCTGGCCGGGGTCCGGGAGTACTTCCGCAAGCACGCCCGGTCCAACACCGAGTTGAAGGACCTGCTCACCGAGCTCGAGGCCACCAGCGGCCGGGACCTGACCGCCTGGTCGAAGCTGTGGCTCGAGGAGGCCGGCGTGACGCTGCTGCGGCCCGAGCTCGAGGTGGACTCCCAGGGCCGGATCACCTCGTTCGTGATCACCCAGGAGGCGCCGGAGACGAACCCGGTGCTGCGGCCGCACCGGATCGCCGTCGGCGGCTACGACGTCGACGCCACCGGTGCCCTGGTGCGCACTCATCGCGTCGAGCTCGACATCGACGGCGCGGCGACGCCGGTGCCAGGATTCGTTGGCATCGACCGACCGCAGCTGGTCCTGGTCAACGACGACGACCTCGCCTATGCCAAGGTGCGCCTCGACGAGGCCTCCCTGGCCACCGCCGTCGAGCACCTGCGCGACTTCACCGACTCGCTGCCGCGCAGCCTGGTGCTGGCGGCCGCCTGGGACATGACGCGGGACGGCGAGTGGCCGGCGAGCCGGTTCATCGATCTGGTCACGGCGAACATCGGCGCCGAGACGGATTCGACCGTGGTGCTGGTGCTGCTTCGCCAGCTCGCCACGAGCATCGAGTACTACACCGACCCGGCCGCGCGTGAGCGGGTAGCAGCAGGCGCCGCGGACGCACTCTGGGCGCTCGCCGCGGCGGCCGAGGCAGGGTCCGACTCGCAGCTGCAGTTCGTCAAGGCGTTCGCCGCACGCGCCACCACCGACGCCCAGATCGAGACCCTGGGCGGTCTGCTCGCCGGCGACGTCGCCCTGGCCGGGCTGGCCATCGATACCGACCTGCGCTGGAGCCTCCTGAACGGGCTCACTGCCGGCGGCGCCGCGAGCGAGGCCGAGATCGCGGCCGAGCTCGAGCGGGACTCGACCGCGGCCGGCCAGCGGGCCGCGGCGGCGGCCCGGGCGGCGATCCCGACGGCGCAGGCCAAGGAGGCCGCGTGGGCCGCGGTCGTCGACGGCGACGAGTTGCCGAACGCCGTGCAGGCGGCGGTCATCGAGGGCTTCGGTCGGGCCCGCGACCGGGCCCTGGTGGCCCCGTTCTGCGACCGCTACTTCGACAGCCTCGAGAGGGTCTGGACCGAGCGCACGAACGAGATCGCGCAGAACATCGTGGTCGGGCTCTACCCGGCGCAGCTGGCGGACATCGACACCTCCACCGGCGTCGACGTGCTCGCCCGTACCGATGAGTTCCTCGCCCGACTGGGCGAGCGCACCCCCTCGTTGCGCCGCCTCGTGGTGGAGTCCCGGGACGCGGTGCGCCGCGCCCTGGCGGCCCAGGCGGTCGACCGCGCCGCTCGCTGAGGCGGGTCCCAGGTCCACCGATGACCGGTTCGTCCTACCTGCGCGGCATGGATCTCTCGCATCTCGGCACGCCGATCGGGCCGATGACCCGCGTGCATGGCGGGTTCGCCAACCGGATGTATCGGCTGGACACCGACCAAGGGTCCTTCGCGGTGAAGGAGCTCAACCTGCTCGACCGCCGCCGGGCCTACCGGGCCGGCGATGTGTTCAGGTTCGAACAGGCTGCCTTCGCCGCCGGCATCCCGATGCCGGAGCCGATCTCGGCAAGCGACCAGGTGCTCATCCATCGGTGGGTCGACGGAGAGAGGGTGCCCGAAGCACCGGCCTCGGCGTCGTCCGCGTTCGAGATCGGTGAGATTCTCGCCCGCATCCACGCGCTCGGCATCGAGTGGACCGATCGGCCGGTCGAGGACCCGACCCCACGAGACTGGCCACAGCTCGCCGAGCGGGCGGCCGCGACCGGGCAACCGTGGGCCGGCGAACTCGCCTCACAGGTCGGGACGTTCCTCGCCGTCGCCCACTTCGTCGACACCTGCGAACGGCCGGGCCCGGTCGTACTGACCCATCGGGACATCCAGCCGTGGAACCTGCTTTCTCGAGGCGGCCGGCCGGTGGTGCTCGACTGGGAGCTCTCGGGAATGCTGGATCTGGCGGGTGAGCTGGGCTCGACCGCGCTGGGCCTCTCGAAGGGACCTGGCTTCGACGACATCGAGCCCACCATCTTCCGTTCGGTCCTCGACGGCTATGTCGCAGGGGGCGGCGCGTTGCCGCCGTCCGGTCCGAGCTGGTTCCTGTTCACGATCGCCGGCTGGCTGGGACACACGAGGTGGAACATCCTCCGTTGCCTGGCCGACGTCGAGGCGAGCACCGGCCCAGACCTCGCGCTGTCGCATGAGGTCGTGCGCGACGGCCTGCGCGGCCTGCCCGACATGTTCGGCCGACTTCCGGAGCTCGAGGCGCTGCTCGGGTGAGCGTGACCCGCGCCGGTGCGGATGAACCGGGCGACGCTGGCGGAGTCCCTCGACTCACCGAGTCAGACCGGTACAGGCCCCGCGGGACCGGCCTCGGCGAGCGAACAACTGTCCTCATGCCGCCCTCAGACCGGCGCCCGCAGTTCGTCGTTCCCGAGGTTGCGGCGGAAGAAGTCGACCATGACCGGCGCGTACCCCGCGAACGGCGGGCACACCAGGCCGTTGCGGGCAAGGTGCCGGGTGGCCTCGGTGGTGTCGTAGCGCACCGGGTGGCTCAGGAACACCAGGGACTCGGACCCGGTGCCGCCGAGACGGCGCCGGACCGGGCGCAGCCTCAGCGCCGCGCGCATCAACGGGTCCGGGACGGCCGGCCCGCGGGGGTCCCGGCCGGTGAGCTCCCGGGACAGCAGCCGCACGAACTCGGCGGTCGTCAACGGGTCCGGATCGGCCAGGTGCACCTCGCCCGCCGACCGTGTGGACGCTGAGGGCCGCGGACCCGGTGTCCAAGGTGATCACCGGGGCAGACCGGGCTGCGTCCGCCGTCGCCGACGGCCTGCGGCGACGACGTGGTGACGAGCTGCCCGGCGGCCACACCGGCGCATTCGGCGACGTGCACGGTGAAGCCGTCCCCGCCCAGTTGACCGTGTCGATGCCCAGGTCACCAGCACGGCGCGTCCGACACCACGAACGCATTCGGGTGCACAGGAGGATCCCGCCGATCGGGGCGATCACCTCGACCTCGCTCGCGGTGGGGATCGATCGCCACCCCGGGACCGACGATCGCCTCGGAGAACACCCGGTCGGGACCTCGGCAAGCGCGAGGGCCCGGCCGGGCAGCGGCGCGAGGACCGGCACCGCCGGCGGCACACCGGGTCCTGATCGGTGGTGGCTGCCTTCGGGGCTCAAGCTGCTCGCGCGGGCTTACCCGATGGGAACCGATCGCCAGGGTCCGTTCGCCGCGCCCGGTTCCTGGTTCCGGTTCCACCACTGCGCCCGGTAGAGCTGACCCTGGTACACCACCAGTTCGTCGCCGGTGTAGATCCAGGAAGGCGTCCACCGGGTCCCCACCTGGTCACCGATGGCGATCTCCTCGCCAACCTCGGCCCAAGGCCCGGTCGGATCCCCGGGCTGCCTGCCCTGCGTCCACCACTGGGCCTCGTACACGCTGCCCGCGTGCGTGACCCGCTCGTGGCCGGTGTAGGCGGTGTCCGGGTCCCATTGGTGCGGCCAGGTCACCACCGTCACGGGTACGGAGGGTTCCGACTCTCCGGCGGCGTTCAGCGCCCGGACAACGTAGGTGTACTCGGTGTCCGGCTCGGCCGTGCGGTCGTAGAAGGTGTCGACCTTCGCGGTGCCCACCTCGACGAGATCCGCACCCTCGCTGGAGCGATAGATCACATGCTGGCTCGCGCCGCCGTGCGAGGTCCAGGTCAGCCCGACGAACGTGTCGCCCACCCGGGTCACTGTCAGGTCGTCGAGCCGTTGCGCGAGAGGCATCTCGACGCGGATCTGTGCGCTCCGGTCGGACTCGCCCAGTTCGTTGCTCGCGGACACGGCGTAGCTGTAGCCGGTCGCGGACGCACTGAGCGCATCGTCGCTGTACGCCGGCGACGTGGTCGTGCCGATGCGCTCGAAGGTGCTGTCGCCGTCGGCCACGCGGTACACGTGGTACGAATCGGCGTTCGGTGCCGGCGCCCAGGTCAGGGCGAACGCCGTGGCGGTCACGGTGCCAGCCGCGAGGCCCTCGGGCGTGCCCGCCGGCTCCAGCACCGGGCCGGTTGTCACCGTGGCGGCCGCCGAACGGTCAGAGACCCCGCCCGAGGACGTCGCCGACACGGCGTACCGGTACGTGGTTCCCGGCTCGACCGCCTCGTCCACGAACGCCGAGGCACCCACGGAGCCCAGCGCCGCGAAGTCGCCGTCGGTCGCGGCGCGATACACCGTGTAGCCCAGCACCCCCTCGACCTCGGCCCAGGTCAACTCGACCGAGTAACTGTGTGCCACCGGCTCGGGTGCCGCCGGCACCGCGGGGATGGGCACGGCGGGATCGTAGGCGACCACGTCGACCGGGGTCGAGTGGACCGACTCGCCGCCGGCGTTCACGGCCGACACGGCGTACTGGTACCCGATCCCGAACTCCATCGCCTCGTCACCGAACGCGGTCGTCGAGGCCGCGCCGATCACCCGCCAGTTCGGGTCGAGCGACGACGAGCGGTAGACGAGGTAGGAACTCGCCTCGGGGACGGGGTCCCAGGTCAGCGCCGCGCCTCCCTCGACGGACACGGTGGCCGCGAGGCGCGCGGGAGCCTCGCCCGGCGCCTGGACGCCGTCGGCTGTCGGCGCCACGAGGACGAAGTAGTTCATGCTCGAGCCACCGTTGTTCGGCCCCATCACCACGTGGGAGCCGGCCGGGAGGGTCTGCCGATAGACCTCCCAGTCAACCGGCTGCGAGTCGGTGATGATCAGCCCGGTCTCCTCGAAGGCCGACGTCAACCACTCCGGCTTCGTGGAGATGCGGGTGTCGTGGGCGACGTACACGTCGGTGTCCGCGGTGAGGTAGAACGAGACCACGTCGTCGTTCGTCGCGCCGCGGCTGCCCACCGCCGAGCGGATCCACTCCAGGCCGAGCAGTTCGTCTGGGACAGCCTCGAACGTGTAGGCGTTGCTGCCGGTCATCCGGTCGCCGGCCACGAAGTCGCCGAGCCGGAGGTCCTCCTGCACCGACCAGAAGGCGGCGTTCGCCTGCCCGTTGCTGGTCGTGTCGTTGATCACGACGCTGCGGAGCAGTTCCCCGTCGAGGACCGGCCGGATCTCGGGCTCGGGCTCTGGTGCCACGGGCGGCTCGAACGGATCGGCAGTCCAGGGCAGCAGAGTCATCGGGTAGTCGGCCGGGAATCCCGGCGCGGCAAGCTCGTTCAGGTACTCCTCGAGGTTCGTGTAGCCGTCGCCATCGGTGTCACCGTTGCGGTCCGCGGCATCGGTCGGGTCGAGCCCGTTGCCCCGCTCCCACGCGTCCGGCATGCCGTCCCGATCCGTGTCGGTCGGGACGTCGCCGCCGGCGAGGACCGGGTAGCCGCCGACGTCGTTCTCGTCGCCGATGATCGCTCCGGTCTGGTTGCGCACGTCGCGTATCACCCGGGTGTCCACGGCATCACGCACCAACGAGGCACCAGCATGGGCCAGGACGTACTCATAGGCCTGGTCCGGCCCCTGCGTATGCACCGGGGGGTACTCGAACCGCTGGTCGACCACCACGCTCGGGCGCTCCGGCTCGAGTATGCCGGCGCCGGCATCGACCCCGTCCAGGATGCCGTCGGTGTCACTGTCGATCCGGTTGTTCTGGAGGAAGACGCTGTAGTTCTCGTTCCCGCGGGTCACCGCATCCTCCGGTGAGGCGGAGTTCACGCCGGCGATGAAGTAGTTTCCGACCACGTTGCCGAAGCCCAGCGTCCCCGACTCGCCGCCGGCCACGTACGGGTCGGAACCCCAGTTGTAGATGACATTGTTGACGAAGTCGATCTGCCCCTTCGTCTTCGGGTTCCGGTCGTTGTTGTGGGCGTACAGGTTGTGGTGCATGGAGATCGTGTTCATCTCGATGAGACCGCCCATGGAGTGCGTCAGGAGCCCCTCGGAGATGATGGACCACTGCACCGTGATCTCCATCGACTCCGGGTTGTCGTAGTCCTTGCTCTTGATCGAGAGGACCTCGTCGGTGCCCCAGGAGAACGACGAATGGTCGATCATCACCCGTTGGCAGTCCTCGAAGTACATCGTGTCGTCCTGGACGCCCGCGCCGGCGCCCAGCCGAAAGCGTAGATACCGGATCACGATGTCGTGACTGTCGATGAATCGGATGTTCCCGCCCCACACGGTCACGCCGTCTCCCGGAGCGGTCTGACCGGCGATGGTGATGTACGCCTTGTCCCGCAGCACGATCTGCGGGATCTCCAGGTCGCCCGAGATATCGAAGACGACCGTACGCGGCGTCGCACCGGCGGTGGTCAGGGCGTCATGGAACGTGCCGGGGCCGGTCAGCTCGTGGCTGGTCACGTGATAGACCTCGCCGCCTCGGCCGCCTGCGGCGGCGTAGCCGAAGCCCTCGGCGCCCGGGAACGCGGGAAGCTCGGCGTAGTCCGCCCGCGCCGGTGGCGCCGTGAGCGCGAGGACCGACAGAAGCAGTGTCAGACAAAGAGCCGCCCGGGACCATGCCCCGGGCACATGGGCATGTTGATTATTGCGAAGATTCACGGTACCTCGTCATACCTCTCCCCCGTGTCAGCGATGATGCCGACAGAACGGGCATGGAATTCGCTTCCCGGCGGACACTAGCGATGACTCAATTCGGCTGTCAACGCCTGGACAGCGATTTCTCAGAAACCGGTATACCAGGGCCCTTGGACGGATCACAGCCGGTTCAAACCCAAGATTTTCGTTGGAATCACGCGGCTGAAAGCGCTCTCTCGCGGTCGCAAGCGCCGGGATGTCTTGACGCCAAAGCGCGGCACGTGTTTGGGTAGGAGCAACCGGTTCCCATCACAAGGACTTGTGGAAGTGGGTTCGGCTGCGCTGGTATTGAAACGAATCAATCGCCGGCTCATCGTGATATATCCACGTGCCCTCGCACGTGTGTCGACCTGTGCCATGCACGCCCGTCAAGGAGGACATTCCGTGCCCACATCGCCGACCAACCCGGCCATCATCAGTCGCCGACAACTCATCGTAGGCAGCGGCGGAATCATCGGGTTCGCCACGTTGTCGCTCACCGGGTGCAGCCCGGACGAGGGCGGCGAGACCGAGTCGCAAAACGCCACCCCGCCCGCCGACCGGCCGCTGGAGTCCCCTCTGCTGACCGAGCGAGTCGAGGCGGGCGAGTTGCCGCCGATGGATGAGCGGATGCCCATCGCGGAGGACCGGCTCGTCGTTCCCACGACGGAGTACGGCACGTACGGCGGTGAGTTCGCCGGCGTGATCCTCGATCAAGACCGCGGGTGGCTGGACCGCATGATCCACTACGAACCCACCGTGCGCGCCACGCCGCAGCTCGACGAGTTCGGCACACCCGGCACGCTGAAGTCAGTGGACGTCAACGAGGACGCGACCGAGTTCGTCCTGCATCTGCGGCAAGGCCTGCGCTGGTCCGATGGCGAGCCGGTTACCGCGGACGACGTCATGTTCGCAATCCAAGACGTCTTCTTCAACAACACCCTCTACCCGACCATCCCGGAGTTCCTGACCGCGGACGACCAGCCGTGCACAGCGGAGCGGGTCGACGACTTCACCGTCAAGCTGACCTACACCGGGACGCGCGCCGACTTCCTGGTCACCGCCAGCCGTGGCGAACAGCCGAAGAACCTCCTCGGCTGGCCGAAGCACTACCTGCAGGACTTCATCCCGGACCTCAACCCGGAGGCCAACAACATCGCCGTGGCCGCCGGCTTCAGCGACTGGATGGACTACTGGTCCGACCGCAAGAATTACTACGACAACCCGGACCTTCCCACCCTCGCGGCATGGAGCATCACCAGCCCGCTGAACGAGGGCACCGTCGTGGTCGCTGAGCGCAACCCCTACTACTGGAAGACCGACGACCAGGGCGCCCAGCTCCCGTTCATCGACCTCCTCGAGTTCGAGATCGTCCAGAACGACGAGGTCATGCTGCTCAAGGCGGTCAACGGCGAGATCGACTTCCACGCCAGGAACTTCAACAACGACCCGAACCGCCCGGTGCTGGCCGACGCGCGCGAGAGCGGTGACTTCCGGTTCGTCACCGTCGAGCCCACCTCGATGAACCAGATGATCATCGCCCTCAACCTGAACCACCGGGACGCGGCGATGCGGTCGGTCTTCCAGAACAAGGACTTCCGGATCGGCCTGTCCTACGCGATCAACCGGCAAGACATCATCGACACGGTCTACCAGCGTCAGGGCGAGCCGTGGCAGGCGGCGCCGCACTCGAACTCCGACTTCTACGACGAGGAGTACGCCAAGCAGTACACCGAGTTCGACCTCGAACTCGCGGCCGAGCACCTGGACCGGGCCGGCCTGACCGAGACGGACGGCGAGGGCTTCCGGCTCCGACCCGACGGCCAGAGGCTGAGCTTCCAGGTGGACGTCACCGCCGGGACCACCCAACACATCCAGGCGATGAGCCTCGTTGTGCAGACGTGGGCGGAGGTCGGCATCCAGGCCACCGTCAACACGCTTGAGCGGAGCCTGTTCTACGACCGCAAGTCCCCCTCGGCCAACCAGCATGACGCGAACGTCTGGGGTGGCGACGGCGGCTTCCGCACCGAACAGGACGAGCTGCGCTGGTGGTTCCCCTCGTGGAGCGAGTCCAACTACGCGGTGCGCTGGGCCGAGTGGTACACGAGCGACGGCGCCAGCCCGACCGGCGAGGAGCCACCCGCGGTGGTCCGCGAGCAGATGGATCTCGCCAAGCAGATGGAGCTGGAGTCCGACCCGGAGGAACGCGACGCCCTCTTCCGCTCCATCCTCGAGATCGCCAAGGACCAGTTCTACGCCATCGGCACCGCGCTTCCCGGTGACGGGTACGCGATCGCGAAGAACCACCTGCGCAACGTCGTCGACTCCTACCCGGAGTCGCCCCTGTACTTCTCGCCGGGGCACGTCGACCCGCCCAGCTGGTACTTCGCCTGACCGCGACCTGCCTGAACCGACGTTTCCCTAGGAATCCGAAATGCTGCGCTACATCCTTCGCCGGATACTCGTGCTCATACCCACGGTGTTGGCGATATCACTGATCACGTTCATCATCATCCAGTTGCCGCCGGGCGACTACCTCACCACGGTGCAGGCATCCCTGGCGGCGGCGGGCGACCGGCCGCTCGACGCGGCCGAGCTCGCCCGGCTCAACGAGCGGTACGGCCTGAACGACCCGTGGTACATCCAGTACTGGAAGTGGATCAGCGGAATCATCTTCCACGGCGACTTCGGCGATTCCTTCAGTTACGGGCGCCCGGTGAGCGACCTGGTCCAGGAGAGGCTTCCACTGACGGTCACGCTCTCCGTTCTGACCCTGTTGTTCATCTGGGCCATCAGCTTCCCGATCGGCGTCTACTCCGCCCTTCGGCAGTACTCGGCCGGTGACTACGTGTTCACGTTCGTGGGCTACCTCGGGCTGGCGGTACCCAACTTCCTGATCGCGCTCGTCCTGATGTGGATCGGGCTGACGTACTTCGGCCAGAGCGTCGGCGGGCTCTTCTCACCGGAGTACCGCGACGCGCCCTGGAGCCTGGCCAAGTTCGGGGATGCCCTGGCCCACCTGTGGATCCCGGTGGTCATCTGGGGCACTGCGGGCACCGCCGGCAACATCCGGATCCTTCGGGCCAATCTGCTCGACGAGATCCGCAAGCCGTACGTGACCGCGGCCCGAGCCCGTGGGATCCCCTCGCGGCGCATGACCGTCAAGTACCCGGTCCGCGCGGCGGTCAATCCGTTCTTCTCGACCATCGGGTGGATCCTGCCCGGCCTGATAGCGGCCGACGCGATCACGTCGCAGGTGCTGAACCTGAACACGACCGGGCCGCTGCTGCTGAACGCCCTGATGGCCCAGGACATGTACCTCGCCGGATCCGTGCTCCTGATCAGCGCCATCCTCGTGGTGATCGGCACGCTGATCTCCGACCTCGCACTCGCGTGGCTCGATCCGCGTGTCCGATTCCGATACTAAGGACCCGCTCCATGACTGATCCCCGAATTCCTCTCCCGGGCAGTGGCGCAGGGCCGGCCACCGCCCTCGAACCGGAAGCCCAGCGCACCGATGGTGCCGAGGACCTCGCCGTCGCCTCGCAGTGGCGCCTGGTCTGGCGCGGTTTCAAACGGCACAAGGTCGCGCAGGTGTGTGGTGCCATCACCATCTTCATCTACCTGGTCGCCATCTTCGCGCCGTTCCTGGCCCCGTACTCGTCCAGCGCCCACAACGCGGACTACACCTACGCACCCCCGCAGCCGATCCACCTCGTCCACGACGGTTCGTTCCAGCCGCACGTCCTGGGCCTCACCCTGGACCAGGACCCGGACACGCTCGAACTGCAGTTCACGCCGGATCCCGAGAACGTGATCCCGATCGGCCTCTTTGTCCAGGGACCGGAGTACGAGCTGCTCGGGTTCATCCCATGGGACCGGCACCTGATCGGCCCCGTCGACTACGACACCGGGCCTATGCTCCTGCTCGGCGCCGACGCGACGGGCCGAGACCTCTTCTCGATGATCATCCACGGCACGACGATCTCGATGTCGATCGGCCTGGTCGGGGTGTTCTTCTCGCTGATCCTTGGCATTGTGATCGGCGGGGTGTCCGGGTACCTCGGCGGCCGGGTGGACAACCTGATCCAGCGCCTGATGGAACTGATCATGTCCATCCCGACGATCCCCCTCTGGATGGCGCTCTTCGCCGCCGTGCCACCGACCTGGACGCCGCTGCAGCGCTACTTCGGGCTCACTGTCGTCATCTCGTTGGTCGGCTGGGTCGGCATGGCCCGGGAGGTACGCGGAAAGTTCCTCGCGGTGCGCGGCGAGGAGTACGTTCTGGCCGCGATCGCCGACGGGGGCAGCCAGATGCGAGTCATGTTCCGCCACATGCTGCCCTCCTTCACCAGCCACATCATCGCGAACCTCTCGCTCTCGATCCCGGCGATCATCCTCGCCGAGACCGGACTCTCCTTCCTCGGACTCGGCCTCCAGGCGCCCACGGTCAGTTGGGGGGTCCTTCTTGAGCAGGCCCAGAACGTCCGTGCCATCTCGACCGCGCCGTGGATCCTGCTGCCCGGCATCCCGGTAGTCATCACCGTCCTCGCCATGAACTTCTTCGGCGACGGCATCAGGGACGCCGCGGATCCGTACAACAACTGACCTGCCCCCGCGACAATCGAAGGTTGCACCATGAACAACGTGATCACCCCGACCCTCTCGCCCGACCGCTCGGGCGTCGGGACCGACGGGCCGACGCCGCTGCTTCGGATCCGAGGGTTGGAGACCCACTTCGACACCGCGGACGGCGTCGTGAAGGCGGTCGACGGCGTGGACCTGACGGTCCGGCCGGGAACGACGATGTGCCTGGTCGGTGAGTCCGGCTGCGGGAAGTCCGCCACGGCTCGCTCGATCCTTCAGGTCGTGGAGTCACCCGGGCGGATCGCGGGTGGGGAGATTCTCTGGTCGCCGCACGGCAAGGACCTGGTGGATCTCGCGAAGTTGGACGGCGAGAGCGAGCAGCTGCGCCAGATCCGGGGTGGCGACATCGGGATGGTCTTCCAGGAGCCGATGGCCTCGCTCTCTCCGCTCTACACCGTGGGAGCGCAGTTGATGGAGGTCATTCGGCTCCACCAGGACGTGACCGAGGACGAGGCGCGCGAGCGGGCCGTCGGCCTGCTCGAACGGGTCGGCATCCCGAACGCCGCGGCCCGTCTGGGCTCCTACCCGTTCCAGCTCTCGGGCGGGATGTGCCAGCGGGTGATGATCGCGATCGCACTCTCCTGCAACCCTGCACTGCTGATCGCCGACGAGCCGACGACCGCACTCGACGTGACGACCCAGGCCCGGATCCTCGATCTGCTCCGTGAACTCCAGGCGGAGTTCGGGATGGCGATCCTGTTCATCACCCACGACCTGGGCGTGGTGGCGGAGATCGCCGACGAGGTCACCGTGATGTACCTGGGCAAGTCTGTGGAGCAGGCACCGGTCGACGAGCTGTTCCGTGCGCCGAAGCACCCCTACACCCGCGCGCTGCTGCAGTCGATCCCGGACGGCCGGCCGAACCGGCAGGGTCAACCACTGCCCACGGTGGCCGGCATGGTGCCCAGCCCGCGAAACCGGCCGACCGGATGCACGTTCCGCACCCGCTGCAGCTCCGCGATGCCCGGGATCTGCGACCAGGAGGTGCCACCGGCGAGCATGTTCGGCAACGACCACCTGGCCCGCTGTCACCTCTACAGCCACGAGGATGCCACTGCGATTCCCGAACCCACCGTGGCAGTCACCTCACGGCTGGAGGTCACCGAGCGCACCAACCCCACCCCGGACGAGGAGGCCGCCACCCTGCTCGAGGTCCGCGGCCTCACCAAGCACTACCCGCTGGGCGGGGGCATGTTCCGGCGCAGCACCGGCACGGTCCATGCCGTGGACGGCGTCGATCTGGTCATCCGCGAGGGCGAGACCCTGGGCCTGGTCGGCGAGTCCGGCTGTGGCAAGACCACGCTGGGCCGGTGCATCGCCGGGCTGCTCGGCCCGACGTCGGGCGAGATCCTGTTCCATCGGGACCCCGGCCACGCCGTCGACCTCGCCTCGCTGAGCAGCCGGCAACTGAAGGGTCTGCGCACGCAGATCCGGACGATCTTCCAGGACCCGTTCTCGTCGTTGAACCCACGAATGACCGTCGAGCAGATCGTGGGCGAACCGCTGCAGGTGAACAAGCTCGCCCGCGGTTCCGAGCTCCGAGACCGGGTCGCGGACATGCTGCGCCGGGTCGGGATCCGACCCGAGTACATGCGCCGGTACCCGCACGCGTTCTCCGGTGGCGAGCGGCAACGCCTGAACATCGCCCGGGCCCTGATCACCCAGCCCCGGCTCGTCATCGCGGACGAGCCGGTCTCCGCCCTCGACGTCTCGATCCGCGCCCAGATCCTGAACCTGCTCGACGAGATCCGCGAGGAGTTCAACCTCACCTACCTCTTCATCTCCCACGACCTCTCCGTCGTCGAACACGTCAGCGACCGGGTCGCTGTCATGTACCTGGGCAAGGTCGCCGAGCAGGCCCGGACGAGCGACCTCTACGACCGCCCGCTGCACCCCTACACCGAGACCCTGCTCGACTCGATCCCCGTGCCCGACCCGCAGCGCCGCAACCGCGAGCGCGAGCGGACCCGCACCGACGACCTGCCGGACCCGGCGAACCCGCCGGCGGGGTGCCTGTTCCATACCCGATGCCCACACGTCCAGGAGCGCAAGTGTGCCTCCGACGTGCCCGAGCTCCGGCTCCTCGGCACCGACCACCGGGCGGCCTGCCACTTCGCCGAGGAACTCCAGTTGACCGGCATGTCCCGGTCCGACCCCTCCGAGTGAGCCGGGGTCCGAACCCTCCGCCCGACCCAGCCGACGACAGATCCGCAACTCAAGGAGCACACCATGGCAAGGGGCGACACCTTCCCCAGCGAAGCCCGTCAGTTCGACGACCCTGTAACGGGGGTCACGATCACGCAGTTGACCGACCACAAGGCCCACCACCACCACACCTACTTCACCAACCCCGGCTGGTACGACGAGGGCCGGTCCCTGCTGTTCGCCTCGGACCGCGCGAACGCCACGAACCTGTATTCGATGGACCTGGCGTCGAAGGAGTTCCGGCAGCTGACCGACCTGCCCGACGGGGCGCACGTGGAGTCCAACCTGTTCCACTCCACCAGCGTCAACCCGACCCGCGCCGAGGCCTACTTCTGGCACGGCCGCGAACTCGTCGCGATCGACCTACGCACACTGGAACAGCGGGTCCTGCACACCACGCCCACCACGTTCGGGGAGGGCGGCACGACCAACGTGACGGCGGACGGCGCGCACGTGATGGTCAGCTACAGCGAGGACCTCTCGGACCGGTTCCGGATGGACATGGGCAACGGCTACGTGGGCTTCCGGGAGTACTGGGAGGCGCGGCCGCTCTCACGCATCCTGCGGATCTCGACCGCGGACGGCACCGCCGAGATCGTCCACGAGGACAGGTCCTGGATCGGGCACGTGAACACCTCGCCGGTCCACCCACATCTGCTCACGTTCTGCCACGAGGGCCCGTGGCACCTGGTCGACCACCGCATCTGGCTGCTCGACCTGCGCGACGGGAGCACCTCGAGGATCCGTCCGACGGCCGAGGGTGAGCGAGTCGGCCACGAGTACTGGCTGCGCGACGGCGTACACATCGGCTACCACGGCTGGTCCGGCCTGGACCAGAGCGACCCCTTCCACGGCGCCGTCCGGTACGACGGGAGCAACCAGTGGGAGGCACCCCTCGTCGAGAGCTCGATGCACTATCACAGCAGGGACCTGGACACGATCGTGGGAGACGGCACCAAGACGAACCCGCAGCTGATGGTCTGGCGCCGCAACGGGGACGTGTTCGAGGGCCCACGGTTGATCCACCGACACCGCGGGTCATTCCACACTCAGGCGGTGCACGTGCATCCCACGGTCAGCGACGGTGGCGACCAGATCCTGTTCACCAGTGATTCCCGAGGCTACGGGAATCTCTACCTCGTTGACGTTCCGGACTTCGAGACCCTGCCCGCGGCGTAGTCCGATGACCCGAGCGATCGATCGCGGTGCCGCCATCGACCTGAGCGCCGTAGAGGACATGCGCGCGGCCGAACTCGAGCGTCGGATCGTGCTGTCCCAGTACCTGACCGCAGTCAACTGCGCCGCGACCGGAACGTCTTCGGCGAAAGCGAGTTGGCGTGACGGCCCACGCAGCTCGGCGATCGGGATCGCGGCGAACGAGTCGATGACCGCCGGCGCGACCGTGGGCATCGCGTCCCTGGGCCTTCCGCTGGGCTGACGCGAGCAGGCTCGGACCCGGTTGAAGAGGGGATCCCCGGCAGCGAGGACGTCATCGTCGAACGCACCGCACGGTCGCAGCGTTGGTCCGCGCCGCCCGGTGAGTCAGCGCTGCGCGCCCCGCCCTCACACGGGGGCGCGCAGCGACTCGTCGTCGAGATTGCGGCGGAAGAAGTCGACCATGACCGGCGCGTACCCCGCGAACGGCGGGCACACCAGGCCGTTGCGGGCAAGGTGCCGGGTGGCCTCGGTGGTGTCGTAGCGCACCGGGTGGCTCAGGAACACCAGGGACTCGTACGGGGTGCCGCCGAGATGGCGCCGGACCGGGCGCAGCCTCAGCGCCGCGCGCATCAGCGGGTCCGGGACGGCCGGCCCGCGGGGGTCCCGGCCGGTGAGCTCCCGGGACAGCAGCCGCACGAACTCGGCGGTCGTCAACGGGTCCCGATCGGCCAGGTGCAGAGTGGCCCCGACGGTCTCCGGATCGCGCGAGCACGCCGCGATCGCATCGACGACGAAGTCGACCGGCACGGCGTTGAACGTGGCGTCCTCGCTGCCCATCGCCCCGACCGTCAGGCCGAACCGGTTCATCCGGTGGATGAACCACAGGATGAAGTACGGGCCGTCGAACCGCTGCGTCTGGCCCGTGCGTGAGTCACCGACGACGATGCCAGGCCGGTAGATCGTCGTCGGCACCCGAGGCATCGACGCCCGGACGAGGGCCTCCGCGGCGAACTTCGTGGCCTCGTAGTGGTTCTTGAAGCCTTGACCCTCGTCCAGCTCGGACTCGAGGACCACACCGGTCCGCTCGCCCCCGACGTAGCAGGTGGAGACGTAGTGGAGGCGCTCCAGCCGGGCGCTGCCACGGCAGAGGTCGAGGACGTGCCTGGTGCCCTCGACGTTGACCCGGGTGGCGAGTGCCTCGGAGACGGCGAGGTCGTAGACCGCGGCCAGGTGGTAGACCCGCGCCACGGTCGCGGCCAGGTCGACGTAGGTGGCCTCGTCGAGCCCGAGCCGAGCCACCGTGATGTCGCCCTCGAGCACCCGGACCCGGCCGCCGAACTCGCGTGCCGCGGCCCGGGCTCGGTCGAGCATCCGTGGCTCGACCAATGCGTCGACCGTGACGTCGTCATCCTCGAGCAGCGCCCGGACGAGCCGGGTTCCGATGAAGCCGGGGAAACCCGTGAGCAGGCACCGCATGGCGTCAAGCCCAGTCGAAGAGCGGATCCCCGGCGTCGAGCACGTCGCCGAGCTCCACGCGCTCGGTGAGACTCGCGGCCCTGGTGTCCAGGGCGATCACCGGGCAGATCGGGCTACGGCCGCCGTCGACGACGGCCTGCGGCGACCAGGTGATCACGAGCTGTCCCGCGACCAGGTCCGCGCCCTCGGCGACGTGCACCGTGAAGGAGTCGCCGGCGAGCTGGATGGTGTCGATCCCCAGGTGCACCAGCACGGCGTGACCGTTGCCGTCCGCGACCACGAACGCGTGGGGGTGCACCTTGACGAGGGTTCCGCCGATCGGGGCGATCACCTCGACCTCCCCCTCACGGTGCGGGTCGATCGCGACCCCGGGGCCAACGATCGCATCGGCGAACACCGGATCGGGCACCTCGGCCAGCGCGACCGAGCGACCCGGCAGCGGCGCCAGGACCGTGACGGCACCGACGGCGGGCGTGGCCGGCTGGTTCGCGTCCGTCGCTGCCATCGCTAGGCCTGCTCGCGCAGTTCCTGCGTCAGCGCGGCCACCAGTGAGGCGAACCGGGCATTGCCGGCGAGGTCCTCGACCAACACGACCTTCTCCCCGCCGTCGGCCAGGGGCACCTTCCAGTTCGGGTACTCGGTGTCGGTGCCGGGCTGGTTCTGGGCGCGGCGCTCCCCCACCGCGTCGGCGAGGCCCACCCCTATCAGCACCGACGGCGTCTGTGCGACGTACCGGTGCAGCGCCTCGACGATCTGCCGTTCGGTGGGGTCCTCGGGCAGCAGGAACCGCTGCCGTAAGGCCTCGAGCATCCGTTCCCGTTCGACCTGGGCGGCCAGGCGCACGGTCGCGACCGGTTCGGTCAGCAGCCCGAGCCGGTCCCGCAGGTCCACGTGCTCCTCGGCCAGGTATCCGGCGGTCGGCGGCAGGTCGTGGGTGGTCACGGTCGACAGCACGAGGGATCGGTACTGCTCCGGCGGGAGCGGTCGGTCGTTCTCGCGCTCGAACCAGAGGACGGAGGTGCCGAGGATGCCCCGGTCGCTCAGGTAGTCCCGGACCCAAGGCTCCACGGTGCCGAGGTCCTCACCGATGACGATCGCCCCGGCCCGGTGCGCCTCGAGGGCGAGCACCCCGATCGTCGCCTCGTGGTCGTAGCGCACGTACGTGCCCTCGGCCGCGCCGGCGCCCTGCGGGATCCACCACAGTCGGAACAGTCCGATGATGTGGTCGACCCGGAGCGCGCCCGCGTGCCGCAGGACCGTCCGCACCATGTCCCGCACCGGCGCGTAACCCTGCTCGGCGAGCACGTCGGGGCGCAGCGGCGGCTGGGACCAGTCCTGACCCTGCTGGTTGTACATGTCCGGCGGCGCCCCGACGCTGATCCCACGGGCGAGCACCTCGCGTAGGGACCACGCGTCGGCCCCCTCCGGGTGTACGCCGACGGCCAGGTCATGCATCACCCCGATCCGCATGCCGGATGCCAGCGCAGTCTCCTGCGCGCGCTTCAGCTGGGAGTCGGCGATCCACTGCAGCCAGCAGTGGAAGTCCACCCGGTGCGCCAGTTCCCGGCGCAGCGCGAGAGTTCGCGCCGGGCTGCTCTGCTCCACCGAGAGCGGCCAGTTGGACGCGTCGTACTTCTCCTGCACGGCGCACCAGAGCGCGAAGTCCTCCAGTCCTTGGCCCTGATCGCGACGGAACCGCTCGAACGCGCGCTGACGGGACCGGGACCGGCCCGAGGTGTAGATGGTCTCGAGGGCGGGCTTCTTCACGTCCCAGACGGCGTCCCGGTCCAGGGGGCCGGGTTCGGTGTTCGTGTCCTGGATCTCCTCGATGCCCCACTCCAGCAGGGTGCGCTGGGAGGTGGGCAGGTAGCCCACCTCGGGGATGTCCTCGGGGCGGATGTAGATCGGGTTGACGAACCGGCGGGTGGCCGGCAGGTACGGCGACGGCGTCATCGGCGTGCTCGGCTCGGCAGCGTGCAGCGGGTTGATGAGCAGGAAGTCGGCGCCCAGCTCGCCGCTCAGTGACGTCAGCTCGGTGAGGTCGGCGAGGTCCCCGATTCCCCACGACCGCTGCGAGCGGACCGAGTACAGCTGCGCCATCAGCCCCCAGGCGCGGTGACCGAGATCGTCGCGCAGCGGCGGAACCTCGAGCACGGCGGGGGTGACCGCGAGGACGGCACCAACCTCGCTGCCGCCGGATCCGACGGTCGCGACCAGCGTGTGCCACCCGAGCGGCAGGTCGATCGGCAGCAGGAACGTGGCGCGCCCGATGGAGCGGCCGTCCACGAGCCGCGGCTCGACCCAGTCGTCGACCTGCTCCAGCGCGCGGGAACCGCCGTCCTCAAGGTCCACCCGCAGATGCACCGTCTCGCCGTCCGGGACGTGGACCGGCACCCGGGACTCGATGCCCGCCGTCACCACCACGCTCGGCGGCAGCACGCGGCGCCAGGGCGCGAGGTCGCACGCGGCCAGGGAGCGCTCGACCTCGCGCGGATTGCCGGCAGGCACGTCCATCGCGGCGAGCACCGCGGTGATGGTGCCGGCGCTCACCGCACGATGGTTCCCGTGGAAGTCCCAGAACTCGGTGGCGACGCCATGCGCGGCCGCGAGAGCCCGCAGGCTGTCACTGAGGACGTCACTCTTGTCCTGATCGTTCACGTGGGCTTCCAGGCTCCTGAGTCAGTGCGAGATGGTGGCGGGACGACTCCTGCCCTGATCTTGCCAGAGCGCGCGGCAATAGTCCGCGTGGCAACGCCCGGGACCCGAGGGGTGGTACCCGGTTGGGGAGGCAGACCTGGTGCGGAAGGATCCTCGGAGGTGCTGGTTAGGCTGACGGACGTGAAGACCCCCACACCCGACGTCGTCGCCGCGCTGACCGGTGCGCCGCTGACGGTCCTGATCATCATCGTGGTGGCCAGCCTGACCACGGTCATCGTGCGCTTCCTGATCTCCCGGACCGTGCGCGGGCTGATCGCCACCGAGGCGAAGGGCCTGCGACTGGCCCCCGAGAAGTTCGGGGTCGCCCCGAACCCGCGCCGCAAGCAGCGCCTAGAGACGCTCCGGACGGTGCTCGTCTCGACGACCACCGCGCTCATCGGGAGCGTCGCGGTGCTGATGATCCTGACCACCCTCGGGGTCAACGTGGCACCCCTGATCGCCTCCGCCGGCGTGGTCGGCATCGCCGTCGCCTTCGGGGCGCAAGCACTGGTCAAGGACGTGATCACTGGCGGTTTCATGCTCATCGAGGACCAGTACGGTGTGGGCGACCGAGTGGAACTCGGCACCGGCGGCGGGATCCTCGCCTCCGGTGTGGTCGAGGAGGTAGGTCTGCGGGTCACCCTCATCCGTGACGACGACGGCCGCCGTTGGTACGTCCGAAACGGCGAGATCCTGAGGGTCGCCAACCTGACGCAGGGCTGGGCCTACGCGGTGGTGGAGCTCAGGGTCGCGCGCACCACCGACCTCACCCTGGTGCGGACCACGCTGAGCGAGCTCACCACGCAGATGCGAAACGAGGACCTCTACGCGGACGTCGTCAGTCACCTCGAGCCGGAGTGCCTGATCCAGGAGGTCACCGCCGACCTGGTCGCTCTCACCTGGCGGGTGCGAGTCAGCGCCGACCATGACCTGTCGATCGCGAGCGAACTGCGCCACCGGATCGCCGTGGCGTTCGCCGAGCGTGGCATCGAACTCGCCCCGTGAGGCGCCTTCGCCGGGCCGGGCCGCCGGCTTCAGTTGCCTGGGCGGAGCCCATCGATGTCGGCAGCGAGGTCGTCCGCCTCCGGGCCGACCACGACCTGCACGACGCGGCCGGAACGGACCACACCGAACGCACCGTGGGTGCGCAGGTCCTCCTCGTTCACGAGCGCCGGGTCATTCACCTCGACCCGGAGTCTGGTGATGCACGGCTCCAGGTCGACAACGTTCGCGTCGCCTCCCAGTGCGGCGAGGATGTCCTCGGCCTTGCTCA
The DNA here is from genome assembly GCF_902703175.1 of Occultella aeris. Taxonomy (GTDB): domain Bacteria; phylum Actinomycetota; class Actinomycetes; order Actinomycetales; family Beutenbergiaceae; genus Occultella; species Occultella aeris. The sequence goes on from NZ_CACRYJ010000048.1 coordinate 46,049, forward strand.
CTTCTTCTCCCAACAAGCATCGTCCTGTGATGAATGACACTCTACAACCGGTGCCCGCCCCCCAGCGCGCTGGCCACAATATGACGAACCCCGTGCGACGGAAGGCGGACCACCGTGAGTAACGTCGAGATGGACAGCGCCGAGGCCGCCGGGGGCACCAGGCTGCAGGGCGTCGGCGTCTCCCCCGGACGGGCCGCCGGGCCCACCGTGCGCCTCGCCGCCGGGGTACCGGAGCCGCCGTTGCGGCGTTCCCCGGCTGCCCCCGAGGACTCGGAGGCGGCCCTCACGACCGCCGCGGACGCCGTCGCCACCGAGCTCAGGGCCCGGGCGCAGACCCTGACCGGCACCGCCAAGGAGGTGCTGGAGACGACCGCCCAGATCGCCACCGACCCCACGCTGATCAAGGACGCCCGGCAGCGCATCACGACCGAGCGGGTCAGCCCCGAACGGGCACTGTGGGAGGCGGCGGCCGCCGTCGCTGCCCAGTTCGAGGAGCTCGGCGGGTACTTCGCGGAGCGGGTCCGGGACGTCCACGACGTCCGGGACCGGATCGTCGCCCGGCTCACCGGCGTCCCTACGCCGGGGGTGCCGGCCCGCACCGAGCCGTTCATCCTGGTGGCGCAGGACCTCGCGCCCGCCGATACCGCGCAGCTCGACCCCGCCGTGGTCCGCGGCCTGATCACCGCCGAGGGCGGGCCCACCTCCCACACCGCGATCCTCGCCCGGGCACTCGGCATCCCGGCCGTCGTCGGCCTCGGGGAGGCGGCCGCGCTGATCGTCGAGGGCGCCGTGATCGTGGTCGACGGCGGATCGGGCGCCGTGGTCCTGGTGCCCACCTCCGAGGAGGTCGCCCAGGCGAGCGAGCACCACGAGGCCCGCACCTTCTCCGGGCGGGGCGCCACCAGTGACGGGCACCGCGTGGAGCTGCTCGCGAACGTCGGCGAGGTGGCTCAGGCCGAGCCCGCGGCGGCGGCTGGCGCCGAGGGTGTCGGACTGTTCCGCACGGAGTTCTGCTTCCTGGACCGCGACACCGAGCCGAGCATCGACGAGCAGGTCGAGGCGTACGGCACCGTGCTCGCCGCGTTCGCCGGTAAGAAGGTCGTGGTGCGCACGCTCGACGCCGGCGCGGACAAGCCGATGCCGTTCCTGAATCCCACGGACGAGGCGAACCCCGCGCTCGGGGTCCGCGGCTTCCGCACCTCCTGGAAGAACCCGGACGTGCTGGAGAACCAGCTCGCCGCGATCGCGACGGCCGCGGCTGCCCACTCCGCCCAGGTGTGGGTGATGGCGCCGATGGTCTCCCGGGTCGGCGAGGCCGAGGAGTTCGTCGCCGCGTGCGCCAGGCACGGCCTCGAGACCGCCGGGGTGATGGTCGAGGTGCCCAGCGCCGCGCTGCTGGCCGGCCCCATCCTGGCCCGAGCCGCGTTCGCGTCGATCGGCACCAACGACCTCACGCAGTACACCCTGGCCGCAGACCGGTTGCTCGGTGCCCTGGCGCCACTGTCGACCCCGTGGGACCCGGCCGTGCTGTCCCTGATCAGAACCACCTGCGAGGGCGGGCAGGCCCAGTCGCGGCCCGTCGGGGTCTGCGGCGAGGCGGCGGCCGATCCCGCACTGGCCGCCGTGCTGGTCGGCATGGGCGTGACCAGCCTGTCGATGACCCCGCGAGCCCTCGGTGACGTCGCCGCCGTCCTGGCCGCGACGTCCCTCGAGCAGTGCCGCCGCGCGGCCACCCTCGCCCTCGGCACCGACAACGCCGACGCGGCCCGCCTGACCGCCCGCGACGCCTTGCCGGCTCTCGCCGAACTGGGCCTGTGACGCCTGCCACCCACCGCCGTCGGGCAGGCTGCCAGAGCGAGCCGGCGAGCGCGCGAGCATTAGGCTGACCGGGTGAGTACCGCCTCCTCCCCCGCCTCGCCCCAGCCGGCCGGACGCCGCAGCCTCGGTCTGCGCGGCGCCGATGCGCCGCCGGCCCGCCGGCCGGACTCCTTCTACGAGGCGATCGGCGGCGAGCCCACGTTCCGCCGCATCGTGCACCGCTTCTACGAGCAGGTCGCTACCGACGACATCATGTTCCCGATGTACCCGGAGCCCGAGGACCTCGGTCCGGCGGAGGAGCGGCTGCGGATGTTCCTCGAGCAGTACTGGGGTGGCCCGACCACGTACTCGGACACCCGCGGGCACCCGCGGCTACGGATGCGGCACGCGCCCTACCCGGTGACTCCCACGGCCCGCGACCGGTGGCTGAAGCTTATGACCGTCGCGGTCAAGGAGGCCGGCCTGGCACCGTTGCACGAGGCCACCCTGCTCGACTACCTCGAGCGCGCGGCCTTCTCCCTGGTGAACACCGCAGAGCCCGGGGGGCCGCAGTGACCAAGGAAGTGGAGCCGGCCCGCCCACTCGAGGCCGTGCTGTCCGCGCTGGAACTGGACCAGGTCGACGAGGACACGTTCACCGGCCGGTCCCTGCCGCAGATCCACGGACGGGTCTACGGCGGCCAGGTGCTCGCCCAGGCACTGCTCGCCGCCGGGCGGACCGTGGCGCAGGACCGGCTCCCGCACTCGGTGCACGGCTACTTCCTCCGCCCGGGCGACCTCGACGAGCCGATCACGTTCTCGATCGAGCGGATGCGTGACGGCCGCTCGTTCAGTGCCCGGCGTACCCACGCCATCCAGTTCGGCAAGCCGATCCTGTCCATGATCACCTCCTTCCAGGAACCGCAGCAGGGCCTCGACCACGCCGAGGCCATGCCGCAGGTACCGCAGCCGGAGGAGCTGGCCAGTTCCGTCGAGTTCTTCAACGCGCTCGACCACCCGATCGCGGCGTTCTTCTACCGCAACGGTGCCTTCGACATGAGGCATGTCGACGGCGCCCTGTTCACCAAGCCGGCCGCCGAACAGACCGACGCGCAGTACCTGTGGATGCGCGCGCGGGCCGAGGTGCCCGGCAGCCAGCTGCAGCAGCGCGCGATGCTCGCCTACGCGTGCGACCAGGTGATGCTCGAGCCGATCATGCGTCGCCACGGACTCAGCTGGCGGACCAAGGGCGCGAGCGTGGCGAGCCTCGATCACGCCATGTGGTGGCACCGCGACGTCGACCTGGACGACTGGCTGCTGTACGCGCAGTCCTCGCCGTCCGCCAGCGGTGGACGCGGTCTCGGTGTCGCGAAGGTATTCGACCGTTCCGGCCTGTTGGTCGCGACGATCGCCCAGGAGGGCATGTTGAGGATCCCGGAGATCCCAAGCGAATAGGCCTGGTCCGTACGCGCTCCCGCATTGGGCGCCCGGTCGCGCGCCGCTGTGCAGCGGGCCACACGTCTTCACCCATCACGGCGCGTTCTCGCCGAGCGGGAACTAGATTGATCTAGTACCCGACGGACGATTCACCTTCTTCATGCGTCGCATGGGCTTGACATCCCTACTAGATCGATCTAGTTTCGGTGCGTGCCCGATCAGGGCCGCGACGATCTACAGGGAGCCGGTCAGTGACGACCACGTCCACGCTGGAGCAGCACCAGGAGCCGACCACCCGCTGGTGGCACTCACCGTTCCGGATGTTCCAGACCAATCTGCGCGAGACCGATGTCGGCTTCGACGTGGCGGCCGTGCTCGACGCCATCGAGGACCACGGCGCCGACACCTGGCTCGTCAACGCCGGCGGCATCGTGTCCTTCTATCCCACCGATCTCGACTTCCAGACGCGCAACCCGCTGCTGGCCCGCCGGCCGGGCGGCGACCTGCTCGGCGACTGCCTCCGGGGCGCCCAGGACCGTGGGATCCGACTCATGGCGCGGATGGACTTCTCCAAGATCGCCCCACGGATCGCGGACCTCTTCCCGCAGTGGTGCTTCCGGAACGCGGACGGCGGCCGCCAGCTCTACCAGGGGCTGGTGAGCACGTGCCCGAGTGCCGGCTACTACCAGGAGCGAACCCTCGATGTCCTGGACGAGGTGCTCGGCCGCTACGACGTCGACGGCTTCTTCTGCAACTGGTTCGGCTTCAACGAGGTGGACTACGCGGGCACCTACCACGGTGTCTGTCACTGCGACGCGTGTGTGGCGGGCTTCGCGGCCTTCGCCGGTGACGCGCGGCTGCCGGCGGGTCCGGATGACGCCGAGTACGGGCGCTGGCGTGCCTACGCCCGGGAGACGGTCGCCACCCTGACCGAGCGGATCCGTGACCACATCAAGTCCCGCCGGCCGGAGGCCGCACTGATCCTCGGTGACTCCAGCGACATCGTCTTCCACGAGGCGAACAACGCCATCGGACGTCCGCTGTGGCCGTACGCGACGTCCGCCGCGGTGAGCGCCTCCCGCACGGCCCACGAGAACACCCCGGTCCTGGTGAACTCGGTCGCGTTCGTGGACATGCCCTACCGCATGGCCGCCGAGGAACCCCATCACTTCGCCACCTACTTCGCCCAGACGATCGCGCGTGGTGGAACCCCGTCGACGTACATCATGGGCGTGCCCGGGGACATCCCGTACGCCGGGCTCCCCGCGGCCCGGGCGATCACCCGCTTCCACCGTGATCACCAGGACCTCTATGCCGGCATCCGTCCGATCGCGCCGCTCGCCCTTATCCGACCGCCGGCTGCCGGCCGGGAAGCCGCCGATGCCGCCGGGGCGACGGAGGAGTTCCACGGTTGGTTCGACGCCCTCGCCGAGGTCCACCTGGCCGCCGACGTGCTTGCCCTGGAGGAGGTCGCGCGGCTCGCCGTGGACGGTTCGCTGGCTCGGTTCGGCGTGCTCGTGCTCCCCGACGTCGGGCCCCTGCCTCCCGCCGCCGCCGAGGCCCTGGACGCGTTCGTCGAGGCCGGCGGCACGCTCGTCGCCACCGGCTCGAGCGGCATGAGCGGCGGCCGGGTGCAGCTGGAGTCGATGCCGGCGACGGCGGAGCTCGCCGTGGTCGGCGACGTCGAGTCGCTGAAGGGTACCTATGTCAGCGCGGGACTGGAGTCCACCGCCGACAGTGGCGTCTACACGGCTCCCACCGTCCCCATCCTCGGCGCCCGGCGCACCATGGCCTGGCACGCGGACATCGACCGCTGGCTCACCATCATCGGCCCGGCCCCCTACGGGCCTCCCGAGCTGGCCTATGGCCAGCGGGCCACCGACCAACCGGGCCTCGCGACCCGCTCCTACGGGGTCGGCTCAGCCACCTACCTGCCGTGGACCGCCGGTCGCACCTACGACAGGCTCGGCACAGGGGAGATCCGCGACGTGCTGCTGAGCAGTGTGCCGGGTGCTCGGACCGGCCCTGACGGTGATCCCTGGGGCTGCCTTCGCCTCTGGGCACCTGAGCAGCTCGAACACACCGTGCACCGCGCGGCGGACGGGCGCATCGTCGTGCACCTGATCAACCACAGCGGGCTGCGCCGACGGTCCTACGGACCCCCGATCCCGATCACCGGCGTTCGGATCACGCCACCGCGCGGGCTGCACATCGCCGCGGCGACGGCCCTCGTAGCAGGTCAGGACGTGCCGGTGACGCCTGCCGGCGAGCTGCTGCTGCCAGCCATCGAGACGTTCGACGTCATCACGATCACAACCAAGGAGAACAGTTGACCGAGCACATCGTCGCCTTCGGATCGCTCGACGATCAGGTACGCAGTCGCGCCGAGGCCCTGTTGGCCGGCCGTGGCGTCCTGGAGATCGTGTCGAGTGCCACCGACGCGAGCCCAGACACACTGGCACGTGCCACCGCGATCGCGGGCACCCTGCGACCGGGCCAGCTGACGGCCGCGGCGAACACCCGCTGGGTGCACAGCTGGGCCGCGGGAGCGAACGCCGACCTGTCGGAGGAGATGCTCGCCAGCGACGTGACCCTGACGAGCTCGACCGGGAACGGTGGGATCCCACTCGCCGAGCACTCCATGCTGCTGATGCTGATGCTCAGCAGGGACGTACCGCGCTGGCAGCGCGCCCAGGCCGAGCACCGCTGGGACCGGTTCACCCACGGTGAGCTCAACGGCCGCACGGTCGCGATCGTCGGGCTCGGCAACGCAGGTGCGGACCTCGCCGCGAAGGCGAAGGCCTTCCACATGCACGTGCTCGGCGTCCGCCGCAGGGTCGAGCGCCCCGTGCCCGGCGTGGACGAACTGTTCGCACCGGAACGGCTCCACGAGGTACTGGCACGGGCCGACTTCGTGGTGGTCACGGCGCCGCTGACGGCCGACACCAAAGGGCTGTTCGACGGAGCCGCGTTCCGGGCGATGCCCGCTCACGCCTACTTCATCTGCATCTCCCGGGGCGGGATCGCCGACGACGCGGCACTCCTGAGAGCACTGCAGGAGGGCTGGATCGCCGGAGCCGGCCTGGACGCACACGGGACCGAGCCACTCCCGCCGGAGAGTCCGTTCTGGGACCTGCCGAACGTCGTCGTGACACCGCACAACGGAGCGACCACCGGGGCAACCGCCGCACGCGGCGGCGAGATCTTCCTCGCAAATCTCGAGCGTTTCCTGGACGGCGCTCCGCTGGCGAACATCGTCGACAAGGCCGCCGGGTACTGACCGGAGCCGGCACCGCTACGCCAAAGGAGGCGTTGATGAGCGTGAACACCGCATCACCCCCGGGGACCACCGTCGCCGTCCCCCCGACCGGCGACCTCCCCGAGCGGGGACGCCGCCGGCGCAAGCGCAGGTGGGCCGCCTGGCTGTTCCTGCTGCCTTGGCTGGTCGGGCTCTTCGGGATCACCCTCGGGCCGATGATCGCGTCGCTGTACCTGTCCTTCACCGACTACAACCTGCTCGGCCGGTTGTCGTTCGTCGGCTTCGACAACTACGTCCGGATGTTCACCGACGACCCACGCTTCCTCAGCGCGTGCCTGGTCACCCTGAAGTACGTACTCGTCTCTGTGCCGCTCCAGCTGACGTTCGCGCTCGCGCTCGCGACCCTGCTGAACCGGGGTCTGCGCGGCCTGGCCTTCTACCGCTCGGTCTACTACCTGCCCTCCCTGCTCGGCAGCAGCGTGGCGATCGCGCTGCTCTGGCGTCAGATCTTCGGCGGCTCCGGGCTCGTCAACACGGCGCTCGGTGCCCTTGGGATGACCGACCTGCCGAACTGGATCGCCACACCCGAATGGGCGCTCGGGACGTTGATCGTGCTGAATGTCTGGACGTTCGGCTCCCCGATGATCATCTTCCTGGCCGGCCTGAGGCAGGTACCGCAGGAGCTGTACGACGCAGCCAGCGTCGACGGTGCGAATGCGTGGGGGCGGTTCCGACGAATCACCATGCCGATGCTCACCCCGGTGATCTTCTTCAATCTGGTGCTGCAGATGATCAATGCCTTCCAGGCATTCACGCAGTCCTACATCATCTCCGGCGGTTCCGGCGGGCCGGTCGACTCCACGCTCTTCTACACCTTGTACCTCTACCAGAAGGCGTTCACCGACTTCGACATGGGCTACGCCTCGGCGATGGCGTGGTTCCTGCTGGTCGTCATCGGCCTGTTCACCGGCGCAGCCTTCTTCACCTCCCGGTACTGGGTCCACTACGACGGGGAATGACATGACTTCGACAACAACGCAACCCGCCGTGATGCGCGCCGCGGCCGTGAGGCCGCAACGTCGCCCGTGGCGTCGGATCGTCCTGCATGGCGTCGTCCTGCTCGGAGGCGTCGCCATGGTCTATCCGCTCCTGTGGATGGTGGCGAGCGCCTTCAAGCCGGAGTCCGACATCTTCTCCGACCCCGGCCTGTGGCCCGCGACCTTCACGACGGAGAACTTCACGCAGGGCTGGGACGCGCTCGGCATCCCGTTCTCGACATTCTTCCTGAACTCATTCGTCATCGCGGCGATCTCGGTGCTCGGGAACCTCCTGTCCTGCTCACTGGCCGCCTACGCATTCGCGCGGCTCGACTTCCGGTTCAAGAAGACACTCTTCGCTGCGATGCTCGCCACGCTGATGCTGCCGTTCCACGTCACCCTCGTGCCCCAGTACATCCTCTTCCAGTCGATCGACTGGACGAACACGTACTTCCCGCTCGTGGTGCCGAAGTTCCTCGCTGTCGATGCGTTCTTCATCTTCCTCATGGTCCAGTTCATGCGGGGCCTGCCGAGGACCCTCGACGACGCCGCGACCGTGGACGGCTGCGGACCGTTCGGTGTGTTCTGGCGGATCATCCTGCCCCTGATGCGGCCCGCCCTCGCAGTGGCTGCGATCTTCACCTTCATCTGGACCTGGAACGACTTCCTCGGACCGCTGTTGTACATCTCCGATCGCGCCCTCTACACGGCGCCGATCGCGCTGAACGCCTTCCTGGACTCGACCGGAGCCTCCTCGTGGGGCCCGATGTTCGCGATGTCGATCCTGTCGATCCTGCCGCTCTTCCTCGTCTTCCTGTTCGCCCAGAAGCACCTGATCAACGGCATCGCCACCACCGGGCTGAAGTAACCGGCTCGGCCCGCCACCAGCAACGACGCTCCTGAAGGGAAATCCATGTTGAACCCGTCGAACCCGTTGGACCCGAACCCACCCCTGTCCCGTCGCTCCTTCCTCGGCACCGCCGCAGCCGGCGCACTCCTGACCACCGCCGGCTGTGCCGGATTCGGCGGCGGTGGTTCCGGGTCGGAGTCCGACGGCGACGCGAGCCTCACCGTGACCTGGTGGGGCGACGCTAGCCGGACCGAGCTCTATGACGCCGCCCTCGAGCTGTTCGAAGCCGACCACGAGGGCGTCACGACCCGATCCGAGTTCGCCGACCTCGGTCCCTACCTGGAGCGGATGGCGACCGCCGCCGCGGCCGGGAACCTCGCGGACGTCCTATGGATGCGGGACACGCACGTCGGCCGCTACGGCGCCGGCGGTTCGCTGCTCGACCTCTCCGAGTACCTCGACGACGTGATCGATGTCAGCGCGATCGGTGACGCCGGCGTCGCCAGCGGGACGGTCGGCGATGGTGTGTTCGCGCTGCCGACGCACTACGTCGGTCAGGCGCTCATCACGGCCGAGGACCTGCTGGGCGCCGCCGGCGTCTCCGGCGGCGACATCGCGACCTGGGACGATCTCGCTGCTGCCGCCCGTGAGGCGGCAGACCCCGCCGCCGGCGTCTTCGGGATCAACGACCCGACGCTCGATGACACGCACCGGCACCTCGAGGCGTGGATCCGACAGGCAGGCGGGGAACTGTTCACCCCCGAAGGCACCCTCGCGGCCGACCCGGCCGCGATCGAGGAATGGTTCGTCTTCTGGAAGACGCTCCGGGACGAGGGTGTGCTGCCGCCTGCCGACTCCCAGAGCGAGGCCAACGGCGCCGGCTGGTCCGGCGACTTCCTGGTCCTCGGGACCTCCGCGATGCGGCTGTCCAGCACGAACCACTTCACGATCGTCTCGGGTCTCACCGAGGCACCGCTCGGCCTGTTCAGCACCCCCGCCTTCGCCGACTCAACCGACGACTGGTGGTTCTTCCCGCCGATCCTGATCAGCGCAGCGGCCAACACCGACTCCCCCGAGGTCGCCGCCGCACTCATCGACTTCTTCATCAACGACGCTGCTGCGGCCGATGTCACCCGACTCAACCAGGGCGCACCGTCCTCCTCCGAGATCCGTGACGGGCTCACTCCCGACCTCGAAGGTGCGGAGACCGCCTTCATCGAACAGATCTCGCGGGAGATGCAGCACCCGGCCCGGCCGTTCCCCATCCGGCCGGAGGGCTCCGAGCAGTTCAACGGCGCCCTCACCAGGATCGGTGAGGAGATCGCCTACGGCGAGGCCACGGTCACCGAGGCGGTCGCACGCCTCGTCTCCGATGCCGCCGGCTACCTCACGGGCTCGTGACGCGACGATGACCGAGTGCACGCTCTGCGCCGGGAATGCCCGACCGGAGTCCGCCCTGCCTCCCCGGGAGCGGGTCCGGGTGACCGAGCACTGGCGGGTGATAGCGCACCGCAGCGCCCTCCCTGGCTGGATGCTCGTCTTTCCTCGGCGGCATGTCGAATCGCTGGCAGACCTGACCGAAGGTGAGGCGGCCGAACTCGGCGCGGTGCTGCGGGCGGGGACACGGGCGCTCGTGGACGCCGTGGGTGCGGACCGCTCCTATGTGATGCAGTTCTCCGAGGGCATCCGGCATCTGCACTTCAGCCTGGTTCCGCGGATGGCGGATCTGCCGGCCGACCGGCGCGGCGCGAAGATTGGTGCCTACAACGCGCAGGACACCCCACTCGGCGAGGAGGAACGGGACCGGATCGCGCTCAGCCTGCGGTCGCGGTGGCCGTAGCCGTCGCCGCCCCACGTGGGGGCGCTGTCGAGGCGCGGATCACGAGCTCCGGGTCGACGACCTGCTCATCCGACGCCTCGACCGTCACTCCCATCAGGCCCAGGAGCGTGCGGGCAGCCGCCCGACCGCGCTGGGACACATCACGCCGGACCGTCGTGAGCGCGGGCGAGTACCACGCGCCGATATCGGTGCCGTTGTACCCGACCACGGAGACGTCCTCGGGGATCCGCAGACCGTGCTCGCGCAGGGTCGCCATCCCCGCGATCGCCATCTCGTCGGTCGCATAGACGATGGCGGTGATCTCGGGGTGCTGCTCGAGGATCGCCCGTGTGCGTTCGGCGGCCGTGACGGGTGTGTACGGCCCCGGGTGATGTGCCACGAGACCGGCGCCGCCCGTCGCGAGCACCTCGCGCAGGATCCGGTCCCGGTGGCTCGACTCGACGTAGTCCTCCGGCCCGCTCACCGCGGCGATCGACCGATGGCCCAGCTCGAGCAGGTGTTCGGCCACCTCGCGCATCCCGGCGCCTCGCGGCCCGTGACCGATGTAGGAGATCGGATCCTCGACCCACGGGGTCCCCAGGAGCACGGCGGGCAGCCCGAGGCGACGAACCAGCTCGAACCTGGTGTCACCGACCCGTGACTCCAGGAGCACGACACCGTCGACCCGACGGGCCTCGGCCAGCCGACGGTAGGTCTGCTCCTCGTGCTCCGCGGAGGTGGCGATGTGCAGCAGCAGCCCGAAGTCGTGCCTGGCGAGCACCTTCTCGAGACCGGTGAACATCCCGGACGGCAGTTCTGGATCGCCGTCCTTGGCGACGCCCGGCCGGTTCAGGACGAGGCCCACGGTTCGGGACCTGGCCGAGCGCAACGCGATCGCCGTGGCACTCGGAGTCCAGTGCAGCTTGCGCGCGGCATCACGGATCCGCTCCTCGGTGGCAGCGGAGATGCCGCCCTGGGCGTTGAACACCCGGGACACTGCCGAGCGCGACACCCCCGCCAGCTGGGCGACGTCGGTGATCGTCGCCCGGCGCGAACGGGTGGCGTCGGCATCGCTACTAGATCGATCCATGCCCATATCCTGACACGCACTCGGCTCATGCCGGGACGGGCCGCGCCGCCGCCCTCGCCGACCCGTTCTCAGTGGCCGGGCCGACGAGGGCAGGCACCCTCAGACCCCGCCGGCGGTGACCTCCGCCGGCGTGATCACACCGGCGGCGACGACGATGACCGTCGCTCCCGCGCCGGTGGCGCCGTCCTCGACCACGCGCAGCCGGTACCGGCCAGGGGCGAGATCCACGGCGGCGAACCACCCGGACCCGTCCGTGGTCACCGTGAACGACTCCCCCGGTGTGCGACCGAGAGGCTGGACCTGCACCTCCACCTGGTCGGCGACCGCGCCGGTCCCAAGCGTGACCGTGCCCTCGAGCAGTCCGGCCGTTGGTTGGGTCTTCCACTCCATCTCGGGTACCACGACATCGTCGGCGAGCGGCCCGGCCCGAAGGGCCGCGGTCACCGCCTCCCGTTCGGCGTCCTTGACGGCCGGGTCCGTGGACGCCGTCGCCGTGGCGCTGAAGTTCGCATAGGAGTATCCGCTCCACCCGTCGAAACCGGCGGCCACCGTCTCCTCCGCCTGGGCCACGATGTCCGGCAACTCGTTCAGGTAGAGCGCCGGCCCGTTGACCACGTGCCGGTCTGCGCGGTTGGCGACGAGCGCGTCGTTCCACTCCGTGAACATCTGTGCCTGGGCCGGCATCCAGTTGCGCTTGTAGTTCATCGCCGTGACCGTGTCGATGATGCCCTCGTCCAGCCAGCCCACCCAGTCCTGGAGCACGTTCGTGTATGGCCGGGCGTTCTCCCAACCGCCGTAACTGACCGGGCCGAACGCGTACGTGATGCCGTTGATGCTGAGCCGGTCACTCGGATCGGAGCCGTACATCGCCACGTAGATCTTGCGCACCAGCGCGGAGACCTGGTCGCGGCGCCACTGGCTGAACTCCTCGTCGGTGACGGCCGGGCGGTCCGTGCGACCGGTCTCGGCGGCGAACCGGGCCAGCGACGTCTCGGAATAGCCCCAGTCGTTCTGGAACTCGCCGGCGCTGTAGTCCGGGTACCGGATGTAGTCGAGGTTCACCCCGTCCACGTCGTAGTTGTCCGTGATCGAGGAGATCGCCTCGACGACGTAGTCGACGGCGGCCGGGTTTGCCGGGTCGATGTAGGAGTTGTTTCCGACGAGCTCGGTGCCGTCCGCACGCTGGTTCAGCCACCGGTCGGCGCCGGTCGCGCTGGGCCCGTGCGCGTTGAAGGCGTGCTCCGGCGAGGTGGGCGGCGTGGCCGAGTTCCACAGCGTGGTGGCGTTCACCCAGGCGTGCACCTCGATCCCGGCCGCGTGCGCCACGTCGATGACCTCGGCCAACGGGTCGTATGGCGCCGGGTCGACGGCCGCGTCGGTGCGCGGGTAGAGCGCGTCGTTGCAGAAGCAGTCGAACCGCCGACCGACCTGCACGATCAGGGCGTTGACGCCCAGCTCGCTCGCGTCCTCGACCAACGTGGTGACCTGCTCGGGCGTGTAGATGCCGACGTTGAACGCGTCGACCCAGAGTGCTCGGAACTGTTCCTCGGGTTCGTCCGCGGCGGCCGGTCCGGCCAATGCCAGGGCCGGCACGAGCGCCAGGCCCAGTACTGCTGCGAGTGATCGTCGCATGTTCCCCTCCATGTACGAGATGTGTCGTGATCGTCGATGATCAGATCCCGCTGGGACCGGATCGGGTCCGGGTGTACCTCCTGTCCTCGACGGCGGCGCGGGTGACCTCGAGCGCCGCCTGGCTGGCGTCGTAGGTGCGCTGAGCGATCGCCACGAACACGCAGTCCACGACGGTGAGCTGAGCGAGGCGGCTGGCGGTCGCCCCTGACCGGAACGTCGTCTCCCGGGCAGCGGTGAGCAGCACGCGGTCGGCGAGCCGCGCGATCGGCGATTCGGGGGCGTTCGTCAGAGCCACCGTGGTAGCACCACGTGCCCCGGCGAGCCGGAGCGCCTCGACGGTGTCGATAGTGGTCCCGGTGTGGGAGATCCCGATCGCGACGTCCCGCTCCCCGAGCAGCGCGGCCGACGTGAGAGCGAGGTGGGAGTCGGCGTGCGCGAACGCGACCCGCCCGATCCGGTGCAGTTTCTGCTGCAGGTCCGTTGCGACCGTTCCGGAGGCGCCGACCCCGTAGATGTCCACCCGGCCCGCCGTCGCGATGGCCTCAACCACGGCCTCGAGTTCCGGGACGGACAGGGAGCGGGCCGTGTCCTCCACGGCGCGGGCATCGGCATAGGCGATCTTCGCGATCACGCTGGCCAGATCGTCACCCTCGGCGATGTCCCCGGTGCGCAGCTCGCGCTCGGCGACGGCATCGCTGCGGCCGGTCTCGGCGGCGATGGCGAGCCGGAACTCCCGGTACCCGGCCAGGCCGAGCTCGTGGCACAACCGCATCACAGTCGTCTGGCTGACGCCGCTCGCCGCGGACAGGTCGGTGATGGTGGACCGCGCGGCTCGCCGGGGGTCCTCCAGCACGTACTCGGCCACGCGCCGGATCGAGGGCTGGAACTGGTCCAGGCCCCCGCGTAGGCGCAACACCAATGGGGCTTGGATCATCCGTGGCGCTCTCCGCGGGCGGCGGCGACGGCAGAGCGGACGCCACCGGGATCGGCGATCCGGTTCGCGTCGGGCGGGAACTCGGCGATCAGCTCGCGCGCCTGCGCGACATCGATCCCTGCGATCAGGGCCACCAGTGCGGTCCGGGCATCCCCGGCCGCGGCGAGGACCTCCGCGCAGCGCTCGGGGTCCTGGTCCGTGGCCTGCACGAGCATCCGCACCGTGCGCGCACGCAGCTTCTGGTTCGTTGGAGCGACTTCGGTCATCAGGTTCGAGTACGTCTTGCCGAGGCGGACCATGACAGCCGTGGAGAACATGTTCAGGACCATCTTCTGCGCCGTGCCCGCCTTCATCCGGGTGGAGCCCGTGATGACCTCCGGCCCGGTGTCGACGAGGACGGCCACGTCGACGTCCTCGGCCAGCGCGGCCCGGGGGTTCGTCGCGATCAGCGCGGTCCGGGCCCGGCGCTCCCGGGCATGGCTGAGGGCACCTCCCACGTACGGTGTGCGGCCGCTGGCGGCGAGGCCGATGACGAGGTCGGCAGGGCCGACATCGCCCAGATCTGCGGCCCCGGCCGTCGGGTCGTCCTCAACCCCTTCGACCGCGTGCATCATCGCGCGGTCGCCGCCGGCCAGGTGTGGCACGACGGTCTCGGGACCCACCCGGTAGGTGGGCAGCAGCTCGACGGCGTCGAGGACGGCGAGCCGCCCGGACGTGCCGGCGCCGCTGTAGTGGATCCGTCCACCGACGCTCAGGGCTTCCACGGCGAGGTCCACCAGGGCCGTCACCTGGTCCGCGACGGCCCGGACCGCCGTCAGCACGGCCTCGTCCTCGGCGATCATCAGGCGCACCAGGTCACCGGTTCGGAGCCGGTCGACGTCCTCGGTACGAGGGTTGCGCTCCTCGGTGGGCGAGCGCAGGCCCAGCACCTCGCGCCAATCATGGGGCTTCTCGGCCATGGTCATCCTTCCTCGAGAACGAGCGTGTGCACCGGGACACGTCCGGTGGGGCACGGTGCAGGCGCGGGCGGCGTCAGGGATCCGAGGACGACGGCGGACCTCGCCCCCGTCGCCCGCCGACCGTCGACGCCGGGTACCGTGCCGGGCAGTCCACGCGCCGACAGGTAGCCGAGCAGCGCGAACATGTGGGCCTCCTTCGCCTCCGCAGCCAGGCCGAGCGCATCGGAGGTGACCACACCCGATAGCCGCGAGCGTAGCCCCGCCAGCAGGGTGGCGTTGCGCACCCCGCCGCCGGACACCACGACCCGTTCGGTGCCAGGCGCGTCCCGCACGATCGCCTCCGCGACGGTCCGGACCGTGAGTTCGGTGAGCGTCGCGAACAGGTCGTTGCCGGCTGGCACCGCCACGCCGGCGGCGGCCAGTGTTGCGGCGACGTACCCGGCGTCGAACGTCTCCCGACCGGTGCTCTTCGGCAGTGGCCGGGCGTAGTACGGCTCGGCGAGCAGCACCGACAGCGCGACGGGGTCCACCCGACCCGCGGCGGCCAGGCTCCCTTCCGGATCGAAGGGGTACCCGGTGGCTGCTGCGATCGCCGCGTCCAGGAGGCAGTTGCCGGGCCCGGTGTCGCCGGCACGCACCGGACCGTCACCGACCAGGGTGATGTTCGCGATGCCGCCGATGTTCAGCGCGGCCGTCGGGCGATCGCCGAGCCAGAGCGCGTCCAGCAGGCTCACCAGCGGGGCGCCCTGACCGCCGGCGGCGATGTCGGCGGTGCGCAGGTCATGGATCACGGGCCGCCCCGTACGCGCCGCGATCCACGCCGGCGAGCCCAGTTGCAACGTGCCCCGCGCCGAGCCGGCCCGATCGCCCGCGTCACCACCGCCGTCGGGCGTGCCGTGCTCCACCCAGTGGTGCACCGTCTGGCCGTGGCTGACCACCAGATCCACGGCGCCCCACTCCTCGATCGCCCGGGCGCCCACGGCTGCGAACGCCTGCCCGATCTCGGTGTCCAGCCGGCACACCTCACCAAGGTCGGTGGCCGCCGGCGGCAGCGCAGCCAGGATCCGTCCGCGCAATGGCGCGGGCCAGCTCCGCTCCGTATGCGCCACCATCCGCATCCGGACCACCCCATCGGCATCGTCGAGCTCGGCCAGCGCCACGTCGATGGCATCGACCGAGGTGCCCGAACTCAGCGCGAGCACCCTCATCCCTTCACCGCCCCTGCCGTCAGGCCGGATGCCAGGCGCCGCTGGACGACCACGAAGAAGATCACGACCGGAACCGTGATCAGCGAGGACGCGGCCATCACCGCCCCCCAGTCCGCGGTGTTCTGGCCGAAGAATCGCTGCAGGCCCACGGCCACCGTGTACTTGTCCGCGTCCTGCAGGAACGTGAGCGCGAAGATGAACTCGTTCCAGGCGGTGATGAACGAGAACACGCTGGTCGCCACAACGCCGGGTGCCACCAGCGGCAGCAGGACCGCCCAGAACATCCGGCCCCACGAGGCGCCGTCCATGTACGCGGCCTCCTCGACCTCC
This sequence comes from Occultella aeris, assembly GCF_902703175.1. GTDB lineage: Bacteria > Actinomycetota > Actinomycetes > Actinomycetales > Beutenbergiaceae > Occultella > Occultella aeris. Next base: position 62,400 of record NZ_CACRYJ010000048.1, read on the forward strand.
TTCGGCACCGCGGCCACGAAACCACGGAGCATCCAGACCGCGAACGGCAGCGAGAAGGCGAGGTAGACGATCACGAGGCCGAGGAGACTGTTCAGCATCTGCAGGTTCTTCGCCTGCAGGAACAACGGGATGACCAGGGCCTCGAGCGGGACCATCTGCACGATCAGGATCAGCACGAGCACCGCCTTGCGGAACGTGAAAGCGAAGCGTGCCACCGCGACCGCGGCGAGCAGGGCCACGGCCGCGGAGATGATCACGGTCCCCACCGCCACGATCGCCGAGTTCCGCATGAACTGGCCGAACCCGCCGACGTCCAGGACCCGGACGAAGTGGTCGAGGGTCAGGTCCGTGGGGATCAGGGTGGCGCCGCGGTGCGCGGCGTCCACGTCGACCGCGCTGGAGAACATCCAGTACGCGGGGAACAGGGCGAACACTCCGATCGCAGCGACGCCGAGTGCCTTGCCGGCATTGGACCAGGCGAGGGCCGTACCGGTGCGCCTCACAGGTCCTCCTCCTTGAACAGGGTGCGCATGTAGACCACTGTGATGACGAGGAGGATCCCGGTGAGCAGCACCGCGATGGCCGAGCCCATGCCGTACTTGCCCTGCGCGAAGGACTGGATGTAGGACCAGACACCCAGGTTGAACACCTCGGCGTTGCCGCCGTTGCCACCCGGCATCAGATAGATCTGGGTGAACACCTTGAAGTCCCAGATCGTGGAGAGGATCGTGACCACGGCGAAGACCGGCTTGAGCATCGGCGCAGTGATCTGCCAGAACCGTCGCCAGGCGCCGGCACCGTCCATGGTGGCCGCCTCGTAGAGCTCCTTCGGCACGGTGAGCAGGCCGGCGAGCACGGTGATCGCCACGAACGGGAAGCCGTGATGGACCACGTTCAGGGTGGCGATGGCATAGAAGCCGAGCCGGTCCGTGTACCAGTTCACGGTGCCTGGCTCGATGATGCCGAGCCCCGCCAGTACGCTCGCCACGAGCCCGTTCAGCGGATCGAACAGCCAGATCCAGACGTAGGTGCCGGTCACGGCGGGCACCGCCCAGGCGACCATGATCGCCGTCGAGCAGACCGTCTTCCAGAACGTGCCAAGGATGTTCAGGAACAGGGCCACCAGCGTGCCGAGTCCCACGGTCAACACCACACAGCAGGCGGCGAAGCCCACCGTGTTCGGCAGCACGACGGTCCACAGGTAGGAGTCGCCCAGGATCGCGGCGTAGTTCGCCCAGCCGATGTAGTTCGACTCTCCGGAGACCAGTTCGCGCAGGCCGAAGTCCTGGAAGGACAGGTCCACCACGCGCACCAACGGCCACAGCAGCAGCACTGCCAGCACGACCAGGGTCGGCGCGAGCAGCACCCACGGGCGCACGGCGCGGCGCCGGGCTGCTCGGCGTCGATGCGCGTCCGGGGCCGGCCCGCGTGGCACCATCGGCGCCACGCGGGCCGTTGACGTGGTCACCTCAGGACCCGGCGCTGAACGTCTCGTTCATGGCGGTGACCGCCTCCGCGGCTGCCTCCTCGACACCCATCCGCCCGGTCAGGATGTTCTGGACCATGGCCTCGACGGTCTTCGCGCCCTGGATCTGACCGAACGCCGGCGTCAGCGGCACGGACCTGCCCGCCTCCAGCATCTGCTGGGCGAACGGGGCGACCAGTGGGTCCTCGTCGGCAGCGATCTCGGCCAGGGCGCTGGCCTGACCCGGGAAGTACCCGGTCTGCTCGGACCAGTCGGCGGCTGCCTGACCGGTGCTCATGAGCTCGATGAACTCCCAGCCGAGTTCCTGCTGATCGGAGTCGGCCCATACACCGAGGTGCGAGCCGCCGAGGAACGAGCCCGCCGGGCCGCCGTCACGCGACGGGATCGGGAACGCACCGATGCTCTCCATCAGATCCGGGGCATCCTGCGCGATCCTCCCCACGGTCCAGTTGCCGGCGACGATCATCCCGACGTTGCCCTGCTCGAACGCGGTGAGGGCGTCCGCCTCGTTCCAGGTGTCCGCGGCCGCGGTCGAGGAACCGTGCTCGAGTGCCAGGCCCGTGTAGTACTCCAGCCCTTCGATCGCCTCCGGGGAGTCCAGCGCAGCGGTCCAGGTACCGTCGGCCTCGGTGGCGATCTCTCCCCCGGCACCCCAGATGAACGGGTAGGCGCTGTACTGGGAGTCCCCCGGGATCGGGAACGGGATAACGTCGGGGTCGGAAGCCTTGAGTGCCTCCACCGCGGCGGTCAGCTCCTCCCAGTTGGTGGGCGTCTCAGCGATCCCCGCCGCCTCGAACAGGTCCCGGTTGTAGATGATCGAGCGCACCCCGGCGTACCAGGGCATGCCGTAGAGCGCGCCATCGTAGGTACCCGCCTCGGCGAGCCCTTCGACGAGGTCGCCGTCCAGGCCCGCCCCCTCGATGCTGGCCGTCAGGTCCGCGAGCACACCGAGCTCGGCGAACTCGGCGGTCCAGGTGGTGCCCACCTCGGCCACATCCGGCCCCGTGCCGCCCGCGATCGAGGTGACGAACTTGTCATGGGCACCGTCCCAGGGCTGGAACTGCACATCCAGCTCCGCGCCGGTCCGGGCCGTGAACTCCTCAGCAACGCCTTCGAAGTAGCCGCCGGCGTCCGGGTTGGTGCCTTCCATGATCCAGACGGTGAGCGTCTGTCCCTCGAAGCCACCGCTCTCCTCGGTGCCGCTGCCGGCGTCCGTCGGCTCGTCCGCGTTGTCGCCGCCACTGCCGCACGCCGCCAGCGCCAGAACCAGGGCGCCAGCCGTCAGTGCGGGAATCGATCTCCTCATGCCGAACACTCCCTCGCGTCCGGCTGTCGTCCCCCGCCGGTCCAGGGTGGCGCGCCGGCCTCGTCGCCGACACGCGTGGTGGTGATTTCTTCCTAGATCCCCTGCTTGTTGGGAAACTATCATCATCCCGGCTGGGGCAACAGGGGCGGTCGAGCGAAGATGCAGCGGATCCGACTCGGGCGAGCCCGAGACGTGCTACTCCTACGTGATGACCACGGCCTACCCGCTGCTCGAGCGGGTCTACGCGATCGACAACGGCGATGCGCACGTCCCCGAACTCAATCGGCGCAACCCGACTTCCCCACGCAGCCGTACGGTGACGCACGACGAGGCCATGGCGTACTGGGTGGCCTTCCGCGCGCTGCTCAACCCGTATGAGCTGGCCGCGCACCAGTTGCGTCAGGGCAACGCTGCCGGCCTCGATGACGCAGTCGCCTACCTCGACGCGCGTCCGCGCTTCTTCGGTTCCGGTTACCTGGCCGAGGAGTTGATGCACGCCCTCTCCGTGGGCCCCGACCCCGGTTCGTACAAGCCGCTTCTCCGTCGCCTGGTGGTGCGGGATACCCCCCTCCTGCCGCGCAGGTCCTTGCGATACATGGCGCAGTTGGCGGCACGGGTCTGGGATGAGTCCCTCGATCACGACCTCACCCGGCTCGAGCGGGGGCCGGCTCACCGAGCGGCTTGGACCGCACGCATGGTTCGCACACGAGTCCCTCTGGTCCTGGTGTCACGGGGCGGGCAGGGTCGCCTCGGTCACCTGGGCAAGATGCGCCAACTCGACGCCCAGATCTGCTCCGCCGCGCGATTTCCTGAGTCCAACACGTGCCGACCGACCGATGGAGACCGGTCAGGCTGAGGTACCCGTCGGCCGGCGGAAGCGGCCTCGCGGTGGGCCGCGATCAGTGGGAGTGCCGGGTCTTGCTACGGTGACTGGCGTGTTCTCGGACTGGAAGCGTCGGCGTGCTGCCCGGCGCGTCAAGCCCGGGGATGGGCACGCGCTCCAACGCTTCCGCTGGTGGCAGTTGCTCTCGCGCGCGCTGTTCCATCTGTCCCTGACCGCTGCGGACGGCGAGCGGGAGACCTGGTCCGTCGACGTACGCCTCTGGGGAGACTCGAACGGGGAGGTCCGAGCGGAGCTCTATCGTGACGGCCAGCACTACGCCAGGTCCAAGCTTCCGGCCGCGTTCTCCGTGCCTGGCGGCACGGTGGAGGTGGAAACCAGCAGCTATGGGCTGAAGCGCTGCCACTACGTGAGCGACGCCGGCGCCGTGCGGCAACTCCGTCCGGACCCTGCTTCCGCCGAGGGCCGTCGCGCGCGCCTGGAGCGCAGGCGGCCCGGCCTGAGCCGCACCATCGGGTTCGCGAGCGTGGTTGTCCTCGTCGTTGCTCTTGCCCTCGGCATCCCGCAGATCGTTGAGGAGATCTCGCAGATCCCGCCCGTGGCGGCCAACCTCGGTACCTTCACCTCACCGATCCAGCTCCCCACGTGGCTCAACGTCGCACTCGTGCTGGCCACCCTCGTGGCCAGCACCGAACGCGCGCTGCGGCTGCGCTATCACTGGCTGCTCGACGGAGGGCTGTTCGACGGCGAGGGCTGAGCGCACCCGGTGGCTCAGCCGCGGCGCCGGAACTCGATCGGTTCCTCGAGGAGGGGCTCGAGCGCACCGCGCTCGTCGTCGGTGAGCCGCCGAGGCCGCCCGGAGGCGGCGTCGACCATGACGATCGACGTCGCCGCCCGGGCGCAGACCTGCCCGCCTGGGCCGTGCACCTCGTAGCAGACCTCGAGGCTGGCCCCGCCGATCCTGCCGATCCACAACTCGACCTGGACCGGCTCCTGGCGGTACTCCAGCGGGGCCAGATACTCGATCTCCTGCCGAGCGACCAGTGTGTAGCTGGACGCTCCGGCCCCGCCGGCCAGCACCTTCGTGGCAGCCGATTCGCGATCATCACCCGTGGCCCAGAACGTGGCGATACGGGCCTCCTCGAGGAGAGTCAGCATCGCCGCGTTGTTGACGTGGCCATAAGCGTCCAGGTCGGCCCAGCGCATCGGCACCGGGACACTGATCCGTGGCACGGATCAGTCCCGGGTGAGCTTGCGGTAGGTGACGCGGTGCGGGCGGGCCGCCTCCGGGCCGAGCCGCTCGACCTTGTTCTCCTCGTAGTCGGCGAAGTTGCCCTCGAACCAGTACCAGTTCGCGGGGTCCTCGGCGGTGCCCTCGTAGGCGAGGATATGGGTGGCCACGCGGTCCAGGAACCACCGGTCGTGGGAGATCACGACGGCCGAGCCGGGGAAGTTGAGCAGCGCGTTCTCCAGGCTGCCGAGCGTCTCCACGTCCAGGTCGTTGGTGGGCTCGTCGAGCAGCAGCAGGTTGCCGCCCTGCTTCAGGGTCAGGGCCAGGTTCAGGCGATTGCGCTCCCCACCGGAGAGCACCCCCGCCGGCTTCTGCTGGTCCGGCCCCTTGAAGCCGAACTGGGAGACGTAGGCCCGGGAGGGGATCTCGACGTTGCCGACCTGGATGAAGTCCAGCCCGTCGGAGACGACCTCCCAGAGCGTCTTGCTCGGGTCGATGCCGCCGCGGCTCTGGTCCACGTAGGAGATCTTGACCGTCTCGCCGACCTTCAACTCACCGTCGTCGAGCGGTTCGAGGCCGACGATCGTCTTGAACAGCGTCGTCTTTCCGACCCCGTTCGGTCCGATGATGCCGACGATGCCGGCCCGCGGCAGTGAGAAACTCAGGTTGTCGATCAGAACCCGGTCTCCGAAGCCCTTGCGCAGGTCCTTCGCCTCGAGCACCGTCGAGCCGAGCCGCGGGCCCGGCGGGATCTGGATCTCCTCGAAGTCCAGCTTGCGGGTGCGATCGGCCTCGGCGGCCATCTCCTCGTAGCGCGCCATGCGCGCCTTGGACTTGGTCTGCCGGCCCTTCGCGCTGGATCGGACCCACTCGAGTTCGTCCTTGAGGCGCTTGGCGAGCTTGGCGTCCTTCTTGCCCTGGACCTGCATCCGCTCGGACTTCTTCTCCAGGTAGGTGGAGTAGTTGCCCTCGTACGGGTACAGCCGGCCCCGGTCCACCTCGGCGATCCAGCCGGCCACGTGGTCCAGGAAGTACCGGTCGTGGGTGACGGCGATGACGGCGCCCGGGTACTTGGCAAGGTGCTGCTCGAGCCACTGCACGCTCTCGGCGTCCAGGTGGTTCGTCGGCTCGTCGAGCAGCAGCAGGTCCGGCTTCTCCAGGAGCAGCTTCGCCAGAGCCACGCGACGGCGCTCACCACCGGACAGGGTGGTCACGTCGGCATCCGCGGGCGGCAGCTGCAAGGCGTCCATGGCCTGCTCGAGCTGGGAGTCCAGGTCCCAGGCGTCGGCCGCGTCGATCTCTCCCTGGAGTGTGCCCATCTCCTCCATGAGCGCGTCGAAGTCGGCGTCCGGCTCGGCCATCAGGTTGCCGATCTCGTTGAACCGGTCGATCTTGCCCTTGATCTCCCCGACGCCCTCCTCCACGTTCCCGAGGACGGTCTTCTCCTCGTTCAGCGGCGGCTCCTGGAGCAGGATGCCCACGGAGTAGCCGGGAGTGAGCCGCGCCTCGCCGTTGGACTCCTTCTCGAGGCCGGCCATGATCTTCAGGATCGTGGACTTCCCGGCCCCGTTCGGGCCGACCATACCGATCTTGGCTCCGGGCAGGAACGCCATCGTCACGTCATCGAGGATGACCTTGTCTCCGTGCGCCTTGCGCGCCTTCACCATCGAGTAGATGTACTCGGCCACAACTCTCCCAGGACTGGATACGGGGTGATCAACCCCTAACCCTACGCACCGCAGCCCTGGATGTCGTATCGCTCGTCCACCGAGCCAGGGCACCGCGCCGGGCGCGCCCGGGCGCGCCGACAGCGTGCGCCGAGCTCCGCCGTCGGCTGCGGTGCGGTCCGAGTCCGCACGGACCGCACCGCTCGGGTCAGAACGGGGCCCCGACCTTCTCGACGAGCGACTGGCCGTCCTCGAACTGCGACGTTCCGTCGTTCGGGTCCTCGGCATCCGGGTCCTGCTCGAGTGCGTCGTCCAGCGGGTCGGGTGGTGCCTCCTCGTCGGACACCTCGGCGAGGCCGGAGACATCCACCGACCCGTCCGCCGCGTCCCGCCGCACCTTCCGGACCGAGGCGACGGCACGGCTGATCTCCACCCCGAACGCGGTCGGTCGGATGACGGGCTCCCACCCGGAGCCGCCGTCCTTCGTCTCGTACACGTGGAAGGACAGCCGACCCTGGACGAGCACGGCGTCGCCCTTGTGCACACTCTCGGAGATGTTCGTGGCAAGGTCGCCGTTCGCCTTCACCGCGTACCACTGGGTGGCGCCGTCGGTCCACTCCTGCGACTTGCGGTCGAAATAGCGGGGCGTGGTGGCGACGCTCACGCTGACGAACGGCGGGCGCCCATCGTTGAGGTAGAGCGTGGGGGTCTGACCCACGTGTCCTTGGATCGTGACTTCGACGTCCTTCGGCATGATCTGTTCCTTCGCTCGAACCGGCGTGTTCCGGTGAGCTCAAGCGTGGAACCAGGCGCCCCTGGGACGTTCGGCCGAGATGCGGGCTGGGGATGCCGAGGCATCAACTGCCAGGCTGTGGACGGTCAGGCGCCGCGAACACCTCGGCGCACGGCGGCGTGATCGGCGAGCGCGCCGGCCGTCGGCTCGCTCAGATCACGGCGGACCACGTCGGCGATCGCACTCGTGGTCCGGGTGAGATAGTCCTCGGACCGGGCGACCGCCGTCGCCTGTCGCTGTCGCTTCGCGGCGCTGAGCAGCAGGATCCCACCGATGAGCACGACGACGCCGCCGGCGGCGAGGGCCGCGGCGGGCACCGGGGTGTGCAGCACCAGGATCACGAGGGCACCGATCACGAGCGCGGCACCGAGGATGGTGGCGAGCACCCCCAGGATCCTTCGCCGAGCCGCCGCACCGTCCTGTGCGGAGGGCAACTCCTCGGCCGAGAGCACCTTCCACACGTGCGCGTCGAAGTCCGCACCGTCGGGGACCGTGGCGGTCACGGACTCCAGCCACAGCGGCGGCAGTCCCTTCGTCGCCTCGGCGATCCAGCGGTCCCGGATCGCCTCGATCCGGCTGCGGGCCGGCTGCTGGACCGGGCTGAGCGCGACCCGCCGTGGGCTCGACACCGCCGACCGGATGGACTCGGTCACCGACGGTACCCCGGCCGCGACCGCGATTCGCTCGGCCGTGGCCTCCTCGTACGGCGGCTGCGGTTCGCCGTCGCCGAGGTGCGGTCGAAGCCGCTCGGTGATGGCGTCGATCTCCGAGCGCGCGGTGCGGGCGCTGATGGACTCACCGGCAATGACCTCCCCCAGTTCACCGTGGAGCGCCTCCACGCCGTCACCGGCGCGTGCGGAGACCATCCGGATCCGCACGTCGCCGAGGCCGTCCTCGTCGATCAGGCGTCGGACGTCGTCGCGGACCCGGTCGCGTGAGCCCTCCGGGATCGTGTCGATCTGGTTGATCACCACGATCATCGCCTCGTGCCTCGCGGCGAGCGCACGCAGGTACTTCTCATGGAGGGCGTTGTCCGCGTACTTCTGTGGGTCCACGACCCAGACGAGCAGGTCGATCAGCGGCAGGAGACGGTTGACCTGAAGGGCGTGGTCCTCCTCGACGGAGTCGTGGTCCGGGAGGTCGAGCAGGACCAGCCCGTTCAGCGCCTCCTCGCCGGTGCCCGCGTCCAGTTCAGACACCCGCTGGATCCGCCGCTTCGGGTCCACCTGCAGGAAGTCCAGCAGCGCGGTGGCGTCGCTGCCCCACACGCACGCGGCGGCGCGCGCGGTGGTGGGCCGGAGCACGCCGACGTCGGCGAACTCGAGGCGGGTGAGCGCGTTGAACAGGCTGGACTTCCCGGAACCGGTGCCGCCCACGAGCGCGACCACCGTGTAGTCCACGCCCAGTTCGACCCGCTGCGTCACCGCGGCGAGGTCGGCCCGGGCCCGGCCGACCACGTCGGCATCGATCCGGTCACCGGCCAACTCCAGCGCCGTGCCGATCTCGGCGATCCGCCGGCTCAGTTCGGCGCCGGTCTCCGCGGCAGTGCTCACAGGTACCCCTTCAGCTCGCTCGCGCGCACACGCAGCCGGTGCGCCGCGCCGTCGTCCAGGCCGATGCCGTCGAGAGCGGTCAGGAACGGCTCGGCCTCGGCGTTCACCGCGACCTCCGCCCAGTCCGCCAGGTCCCGGCGCAGGCGGGTGACAGCGCTCGTTCCACGATCACCGAAGATCCGCCGCACCGCCCGCTCGGCCCCGTCCAGGCCGGCTGCGGCCACCTCCACCAGGGCGGACAGCGCGTCGGGCTCCAGCCCGGCGTCGTCACCGACCGGTCTGAGCGCCGCGCAGACGTCCGCGACGACGTCGTCCCATTCCCGTACGAGCACCTCGAGGCGGTTCGTGCGAACCGTGACCGAGGCATCGGCAGCGACCAGCTCGGCGACCTGCCTGCCCGCCGACGTGCGCTCGGCCGCCGTGCGCACCAGTCGCTCGCCGCGTTCGGCGGCCTCCTTGATCAGCGTGCGGGTCGCCCCGATTGCCACCTCCCGCAGGTTCCGCACCGACTCGTTGCGCGCGTTGGCGGCCCGGCGGAAGCGCCAGTTCTCGAACACGTTCGCGGGCGGCGCGACGAGCGGGGCGAGGATGCCACCGCTGCTGGCGCCGGCCAGCCACGTCGTGGTCGGAGCCCCGGTGGCCGCCGCACCGGAGGCGACATCCGCCTTCGCCTGGGCCGCCGCGCTCGACGGCGCAGCGGCCAGTTGGTTGCGCAGCGCCAGCGCGGTCCGGCGTTGGGTGTCCAACGCCGCGGCGACGTCTTGGACGTCCTGACGTAGCGCGGGCCACGCGCCGCGCACGGTGCGGGCGATGATGCTCCGGGACTGGCTCTGGGAGCCGAGCACGGTGAGCCACTTGGCGAACTCGGCGACCCGCTCCGGGGGCAGGACCCCCTCATGCGGCCCCACGTCGGGGATCACGAAGAACGGGACCGCTCCGAAGCCCTGCGCGTCGAGGCGGTCGAACAGGTCCCGGCGGACCTTGCCGAGTCCGGCCCGCTCCACCCGGTTGAGCACGACGGCGAGGGAGACGCCGCGCTCGGACGCGGTGTGCAGTCGCGCCCACGGCACTGCGTCGCCGTACCGGGACCCGGTGGTCACGAACACCCACAGGTCGGCGAGCTCGACGAGTTCGTCGGCAAGGCCACGGTTGCCGGAGTGCACGGAGTCGAGGTCCGGGGCGTCCAGCAGAGCGAGCCCACGTGGCACCTCCTCGTGGGCACTCACCCGAGCGACGGCGGTGACCGGGTGCTCCTCGAGCAGTTCCGCATCCTTGGGGTGCACCACGAGGACGGGCTCGCGGGTGGTGGGCCGCAGTACGCCGGCCTCGCTCACGTCCGAGCCGACCACGGAGTTGACGATGGTGGACTTGCCCGCGCCGGTACTTCCACCGACCACCACGATCACCGGGGCCGCGACCTGCTTCAGCCGCGGCAGCAGGTGATTGCGGACCTGCGTGGAGAGCCGGTCGCGACGGCCACGCGCGTTCTCGGCGTCGGCGGTGTCCAGGGGCAGCGACGCGGCGTCGAGGTTGGCCAGCAGGTCCTCGATGACCTCGACCATCGGCAGCCGCTCCGGGCGCGCGGTCACGTCCGGGTCTGCGGTGGTGGTGGGCGTGTCGGTCACGGCCCTAGCCTGCCCGTTCCGGGTGCCCTGGACCAAACGCGGCCCCGCGGAACCTGAGGCGGTCGTGACGGATCGGTACCGGTCCCGGCGGCGGCAGTGCAGGAGGGTCGGGACACGGTGGACATTCTATGCGCGGCGTAGGCGATCAACCCCGACGGCGGAGCGCCCGCACCCGGATATCCTGAGCGGGCGCCCTCGTAGCTCAATGGATAGAGCAACGGCCTTCTAATCCGTAGGTTGCAGGTTCGAGTCCTGCCGGGGGCACCGCGTTCAGGGGCACCGCGTGCCGACGCTGTTCGGCCGGACCACCAACGACGTCTGTCGGGCGCGCCACCCAAAGTGGCCCCTGGCACACCCGCCGATCGCAGCGGTCGGTCGCGTCACGGCCGAGGTGTTCGCCGCGCGGCCTCGGCGAGCAGTTCCTGGATTCCAGGTCTGTCGACGTCCGTGGCGGTGACGAACCGGATGTGCCTGGCCCGCTTCCCGGTGCCCTCGAGGAGTTCGCCCGGGTCATGGTCGGCGAGCTCGGCGCCCCTGGCGAACATCAGGTTGACGTGCGCTGTGTGCGGTGCGATTCCGGCGACCAGGAATGTGTACGTGCCGGGCTTGAAGGAGTATCCGATCAACCCGGACGCCGGGTCCGGCTCCTCGAGCACCTGCGGGATGGTCCCGGCCACCAGGTCCCGAAGCCGTTGGACGATCTCCCGGACGGGCGCGTCGAGGCCGCCGGTGACGTCCTCGACGCGGCCGCCCATCGCGGCATCCTACGTACGTCGGTTCGCCGTCAGGCGGCCAGCGCCTTGGCCTTGATGCCGTTGAACTCCTCCGCGGTGATCGTGCCCGAGTCGAGGAGCTGCTTGGCCTTCGCGATCTCGTCGGTCGGGCTGGCGGCCGCGACGGAACGGATGTAGTCGTCAGCGGCCTGCTGGGACTGCTGGATCTGCTTCACGTTGCGCTCGGCCATGCCGTCGCCGCGAGCGATCAGGTAGATGAGCGCGGTGAGCAGCGGCACGAAGACCAGGAAGATCAGCCAGATCGCCTTCTTCCAGCCCGCCAGGCTCTTGTCTCGGAACAGGTCGGAGATGATCGTGATCAGGGTGACCAATGCGGCGATGAACACGAACGCCCAGAAGAAGACAACGATGACGTTCCAGATCGTCTCGAACACTGTGGGACTCCTCAACTCGGTCAAGCACGGACCAACTGACGACGACGCCCTGAGGGCGCTCGGGTGCGTAATGCCGCACCGTTGGCCGATCGTGGCATGGCGGATCGAGTGGCGGACCCACCCGTTTCGGGTGAGCCCGTGGCCGCCGAGCCGGCGTGGCTACCGCTCCGGTCGAAGCGGAATCTTCACGTCCGAGCCGCCCTCCTCGGTGAGCCGCTCCCCCATCTGCACCAGGGTCGGCTCACCGACGAATCCACCCGCGAACAGGGCCTGTCCCTGCGTGAACGACGCGGCGCGAGCCAGAAGTTCCTCTGGTACGAACCCGAAGACCTCGGCGAGCTCGGCCAGGTCACGCGGTGCGTTCATCCGCATGAGGCCGAGGTTGTCGCACTGCGACAGGACGTTCGGGTGGATCTTGGTGGGACGTTGGGTGGACACGAACAGCCACAGGCCGAACTTCCGGCCCTCTGCAGCGATCTGGATGACCCGGTCCGTCAGCGCGCGTTCGATGGCCGTCACCGGGTCCGGCGGACAGATGTTGTGCGCCTCGTCGATCACGATCAGGACCGGGCGCCGGGACTCCCGGGTGTCCCACAGGTGCTCGATCACGGCCAGGGCAGCGACCTTCGGCTCGGCCGGATGAGCGAACCCGCCGAGGTCGAGCACGGTCACTGCGGGGCGTTCGTCGATGATCTGGTTCGCCGACGTGGCGCCGCGTGACCACAGCTCCCACTCGAGCACCTGGAGGTTCTCGATCCGCCGGGCCAGCCGCTGCCGGCCGGGATCGTTCGAGTCGCGCAGGCTCGCGAGGAAGGTCTCGTTCGTGAAGGTCCGGTGGTCCGCGTCGACGTGCAGGAGGACGTTGTACTCCTCGGCGTCCGCGATCGGGTCGAGCTGGAGCACGGCCGCCTTCGACGCGGCAGACAGGTCGACGAAGGCGACGTGCAGCCGCTCGCCGTGTGGTCGCGTGGAGTGCAGGATCCGGACGTCCGAACCCGTGATCGCCGCGATGGCGTCCGGGTCCCGCCCTGGCCGTGTCTGGTGCAGCCGGGTGAAGTCGGCGTTCGGGTCGAGGATGAGGATCGGCAGCTCGGTCCGGAGTAGGAGCTGCTCGAGCACCACCCCCAGCGCGTACGTCTTTCCCGACCCGCTCTGGCCGCACCAGAACGTGTGTCGGTTGAACCGAGCAGCGGCCAGGCGGGCCTCGTCCTCGGGCCGCTCCAGCCGTGTGCCGATCGTCAGGTCCACGCCTGGCAGCCTTGCACATGGCCCCCGGCGCGGACAGGACGTTCGCCGTGTTCCGGGGAGAATCACCCGGGATGGATGAGGCCGGCCGGTCGCCCGGACCCGGTCGGAGGGCTGTAAGACTCGGCCATATGAGCGAACGCATCGACGATGCGCACCACGAGGTGCCCCGAGCCGGCGACGGCGGCGCACCCTGAGCGACCGGGTCCCGCCACGCCACTGGGGCTCAGGCGGTCGCGCCGGGCGCGTGCCTGCCGATCGGGATCACCATGGGCGCGCCGGTGCGCGGATCGGCGACGACGTCGCACGGCAGGTCGAAGACCTCGCGCACGGTCTGCGCCGTCACGACGGTCGCAGGTGGCCCGGCGGCGACGATGCGCCCGTCACGCATCGCGACGAGGTGGTCGGCGTACCTGGCTGCGAGGTTCAGCTCGTGCAGCACCAGGACGATCGTGGTGCCCCGCTCCCGGTTCAGGTCGACGAGCAGGTCGAGCAGCTCGATCTGGTGGTTGATGTCGAGGAACGTGGTCGGCTCGTCCAGCAGCAGGATGTCGGTCTGCTGGGCGAGCGCCATCGCGATCCAGACCCGCTGGCGCTGGCCGCCGGAGAGCTCGGCAACCGGACGGTCGATGAGGTCGAGGGTCGCGGTCGCGCGCAGTGCGATGTCGACCGCGGCGTCGTCGGCCGCGCTCCACCGCCGGAACCAGCCCTGATGCGGGTGCCTGCCCCGTCCGACGAGATCGGCGACGGTGATCCCGTCGGGCGCGACCGGGGCCTGGGGCAGCATCCCGAGGACCCGCGCCACGTCGCTCGGTCGCATCCGGTGCAGCGGCTCGCCGTCGAGGTGGACCACTCCTGAGCGCGGCTCGAGGAGCCGCGCGAACCCGCGCAGGAGCGTGGACTTGCCTGATGCGTTCGCGCCGATGATCGCAGTGATCCGGCCCGTGGGCACGCTCAGGTCGACCTCGTGCACGACCGGGGTCGCGTTGTAGCCGAGCGTCAGTGCGCTGGCCTCGAGGAGGTGTTCGGGGCTCACGTGCCGCTCGATTCCCGCGCGGCGCTGATCAGCACCCACGCGATGTAGGGGGCACCGAAGATGCCCGTGACGACTCCTGTCGAGATCGGCCATGCCAGCGCGTGCTGCGCCACCAGGTCGGCCACCTGGAGGATGACGGCACCCATCAGGCCGGCGGCGACGATGCTCCGACTGGCTGGGCCGAGCGCGATCGTCGCTATCGGTCCCGCGAGCATCGCGACGAAGGCGACCGGGCCCACGGCCGCCGTCGCCACCGAGACCAGCACGGTCGCGACGCCGAGCAGCACGAAGCGGTCGCGCTCGGCGCGGGCGCCGAGCATCCGAGCCGGCTCGTCGCCGAGTTCGAGCGCGCGCAGCATCCGGGCGAGGCCGGGCCCGACCAGGGCGACGGCGGCCAGCAGCACCGCCACGACCGTGACCAGGCCGGGGGTCGCCATCCCGACCGAGCCGACGAGCCAGCTGAGCGCCGCACGCGCGTCGGTGAACTCGGCACGGGCAACGAGGTAGGAGGTGACCGACGACGCGAAGGCCGCCACCCCGATCCCGACGAGGATGAACCGGTACTCGGACACGCCTCGGCGCCACGCGAGGAGGTAGACCCCGGCCGCGGTCGCGAGGCCACCGAGGAGAGCGTAGCCGGACAGCGTGAACCCGGCGACGCCGCCGAGCACGAGCGCGGCCGCGGCGGCCGTGCCCGCCCCCGCGGCGACACCGAGGAAGTCCGGCGAGGCGAGCGGATTGCCGAGGACCCGCTGGAACAGCGTCCCGGAGACCCCGAGCGCGATACCCACGAGGGCCGCGGCACCGGCCCGGGTCAGGCGCAGCTCCCGGACCACGAACACGGTGGCGTCCTCGCCGACGCCGATGGCCGCCAGGACCGCCTCGATCGGCGGCACCACGACGCTGCCGACCACCAGGGAGAGCACGAACAACACGGCCACCGCCACACCGAGGGCCGCCACCACCACGCCGACACGGCGACGCGCGCCCGCGCGGTAGCGACGGGCCGCCGTCGCGACCGGGGCCACGACCGCCGTCATATCTTCACGATCTTGCGGAACCGCACCAGAAGGACGAAGACAGGCGCTCCGAGCACGCCGATCACCACGCCCACCGGCACCTCAGCCGTCGGCAGCAGCACCCGGCCCAGGATGTCGGAGCCGAGCACCAGCACCGGCCCCAGCAGCGCGGAGTAGACGAGGATCCACCGGTAGTCAGCCCCGGTGATGAGCCGGGCGAGGTGCGGAATCATCAGGCCGACGAACACGATCGGCCCACATGCCGCCGTCGCGGCCCCGCACAGGACCGCCACGATCGCGAACAGCACCCCGCGGGTGCGGCTGATGCGCAGCCCGAGGGTGCTGGCGAGGTCGTCACCGAGCGAGAGCAGGTTGAGGGCACGCCCGGTGAACAGGGCAGCGACGATGCCGATGGCGAAGTAGGGGGCCAACTGGACCAGGACCGGGTAGTACCGCCCCGCGAGCGCACCGACCTGCCACATCCGCAACTCGTTCAGCGCGTCCGGATCCGCGAGCAGGACGGCCGAGGTGAACGAGCTGCACAGGGCCGTCGCGGCGGCCCCCGCGAGGGCCAGCTTGATGGGGGTCGCCCCCTCGCGTCCGACCGCCGCGATCGCGTAGACGACCACCGTGGCCACGCCAGCGCCCGCGAACGCGAACCACACCGCACCGCTCACCGGCATCGCTGCGAACAGGACCGCAGCGACCACGACCGCCAGCGCCGCGCCCGCATTGATGCCCAGCACGCCGGGGTCGGCGAGCGGGTTGCGCGCGACTCCCTGCAGGATCGTCCCGCCGAGGGCGAGCGCGGACCCGACCACGATCGCGATGAGGGTCCGAGGCATCCGCATCTCCCGGATCACCGTGGCGTCGGCCAGGTCGGTCGCCCCGATCAGGGCGTTCCAGACATCGACCGGGGCGACGTCACGCGAGCCAAGGCCGAGGCTGACCAGGACGAGGGCGACCAGGACGACGACCGCCGGCAGCAGACCGAGTGCGCGACCGGAGCGTCGTGCGACCGAGGGCGGTGGCGCGACCTGCGTCGCGCTCACTCGCCGACGGAGGAGTCCGTGGCCCGGATGACCTCGGCGAGGCGGGTGAGCTCGGCGGCGTAGTCACCATAGGTGTGGACCCAGTACGCGGGCCACGTCGTGGTCTGGCCGGCAGCGAACGCGGCGATCTCACGCGAGATCGGCGCCTCGGCGAGGATCGCCTCGTTGCCGGGGTGGTTGCGGTCGTCGAACAGGAGCAGGTCCGGCTGGTAGGTGTCCGCGGTCTCCATGCTCAGCGTCTCCCAGTACGGGAAGTCGGGGTCCGGAGTCTCCGGGACGATGACGTCCAGGCCCCAGCGCTGGAAGTCGAGCAGTTCGGGAGCGTAGGCGGGCACGGCGACGGAGTAGTCCGTGTCCCAGGGGCTGATCGCGAGCGCGGTCACGCCGGGGTTCTCCTCGTTCGCGGCCTCGAAGTCGGCCACGGCCTCCTCGAACGTGGCGCGCGACTGGGCGATCGCCTCGGGATCCGCACCGAGCGAGGCGGCGAGGTCGGCGTAGCCCTCGATCAGAGTGACGATGGAGTCACCCTGGCTCGCCCCGACCACGGGAGCGAGGTCCGCCAACCGACGGCTGGAGTCCTCGACGCCCGCCTCGAAACCACTGTAGGCCTCCTCGACCGGCCACCAGTCGCCGACGATCAGGTCGGGTGCCAGCTCGGCAGCGGCGGCGACGTCGATCTTGCCCCACTCCTGGCCGATCACCTCGACGCCGGTGAAGTCCACGCCCTGCAGACCGACGTCCTCGGAGACCGGCGAGCTCGCCCAGATCGCGACGGGCGTGATGCCGAACTCCATGAGGACCTTCGCGGCGTACGCCTCGGCGATGATCCGCACCGGAACCTCATCCGCGGTGTAGGTCTCGCCGTCGCCCGAGACATAGGTCCAGCCGGGTTCCGCCGACGAGCCGCCCTCGGCGTCGGCCTCCGATTGCCCCGCGCATCCTCCGACGGCGACCGTGAGAACGGCAGAGATGAGCACTGCGGTGATACGGGCACGACGGCGCATGGAACACTCCACAAGTTAGGTAAGGAACATCTAACTCGCAGAGCGTACTGCCTGATGCCACAAGCTGAGAATCGCCCGACCGCTCACGGTGAGCGGCGGCTCGGGACGCGCCGGAAGAGCGCCGGTCGCGTCGGCGCCAGGACCGCCACCACCGTGATGCCGACGGCGAAGGGCACGACTCCGAGCGCGAGCATCGCCATCCCGGTGCTTCCGCCGAACTCGACCACGTCATGGGCGAGCAGCAGTTGGGAGACCGTCTGGAACGCCGCGTGGAAGCCGATGCACGTCCATACCGATCCGGTGATCATCCGCAGGTAGCCGAGCCCGATCCCCATCGCCACGAACATCGACAGGTCGGCCACACCCGTGTATCCGCGCAGCGCGAGCGCGAACCCCGCGAAGAGCACGGCCTGGCCAACGATGATCCACCAGCCACGCAGCCGCTCCCCGAGGACCCCGGTCACGTAGCCACGGAACACGACCTCCTCCGGGATCGCCTCGCTGACCAGCACCGCGAAGAGGACGAACACCACGGCAGTGACGACCTCGGCCGGCGACCCATGCAGCGCCAGCGGCGTACCGGTCAGCGCCATGACCGCGAGGACCGCGGCGGCCGGCACGAACCAGGCCAGGAAGCCCGTGGTGAACGCTCGCCAGCCATCCCGTGGGCGGGTGATCCCGAACGACGCGAGGTCGTGGCGGTCCACGCGTCGCACGAGGACCGCGACGATCGCGACGACGGCCGCCGAGAGGATCGCACCGCCGACCACCCGCACGGCGAGGGAACGGGACTCGGCCGGTCCGCCGTCGCCCGCGACGGTGACCAGCAGCAGTAGGCCACCGGCCAAGGACCCGACGGCGATCGCGAGCCGCGCGAGGAAACTCACCACGCCGGGTCGCGTCTCGACGATCGTTCTGGTGGTGCCGTGCGCACTCATGGTGATCTCCGCTCATCGGTGTGGGTGGGCGCCGCGCGACCGCTACCGCCGTAGCGGCGCGCGATCGTGCCGAACGCCAGCTTCGGGAGCCACGAGTCCGCGATCGGGGCGACGACGCCGTAGCTGGCGGCGTCGAGGTCATGGCCGAGTTCTTCTGATCGGGTCAGGGCGGGCTCGCTGAAGCCCCACACGAACGTGCCGTCCACACCCGCGTCCGCGAAGATGTCGAACAGTTCGTCGAGATAGTCCGCCTGGACGCGCTCGTCGCGTTCGAGTGACGTCGGGACCCGCATCCCGCCGTCGGCGTCGGCTCTGAGCACGTTGGCGGCCTCGGAGGCGTTCTCCGCGGCACCGACGTAGGCGCAGGTGCCGAACTCGAACATGAGGACCGGACGTCCGGCCCGGTGGTGGCGTTCGACGGCGTGGCGCACGTCGCCGGCGAACCGCCAGGCGTTCGCCGCGTCCCGGTAGGCATCGAGGCCGACTGCGTCGAACAACGACCAGTCCGGGCGTTCCCACTCCCCTGCGCCGTAGCTGATCGGCCCGGCGAAGTTGCCCCTGGCAACGGTGACGAGTCGCGCGAGGAATCGGCGCAGCCGCCAGTTGATCAGCGGCAGGGAGATTGACACATACGGGAGCGCGAGCCCTCGTCGGATGAACGTCCCACCCGGCACGAAGCCGTTCGCGGACAGGCTGAGTTCGCAACCGATGTTCAGGCTCACCTCACCCTTGCTGACCCGCAGCGCCTCGGCCCGCCCGGCCACGAGCTCGAGGTTCTCGGCTATCCGATCCGGGTCCACGTCGAACACGCGCGGCTGGATCCAGACGGCGAGGCCCTCCTCGCGGGCGACGGTGGCGGTCTCCAGGAGCCGGCCGGTGTCCGTCGCCATCACGAGCACGGTGTCGCAGCCGAGTTCGTCCCGAATGGCCCGCATGTCGCGCCGGGCATGCTCGGGGGTCCAGCGCGGGTTGGACTCGAAGTCACGTTCGTAGAGGACACCGGCGTCGTAGCCGATGCCCTGCACGCCGAACGCACGCTCACCCATCCGGCCGGTATCCCAGCGCCGCGAGCAGCATCGGGATCAGCTGATCGCCGTAGGCGTCGAGGTCGACGCCCGCGTCGATCTGCGATCTGGTGAGGGCGCCGTCAAGGGCGTGGATCACGGTGGTCCGGGCGACGGTGAGGTCGACCTGGCGGAACTGGCCCGCGGCGATCCCGTCCGCGACCATGCCCTCGAGCAGCGCGTTCTCCTCGTCACTCTCCGCCAGGTACAGCGGCACTCCGTCGCCATCACGGTGCGAGACCGCGATCTCGACGGCCGCGATCATCTCCTCCCGGTGGTCCCGCACGAACGTCAGGTAGCCACGCGCGAACGCCGCGAGCCGGGCCGCGGGGTCGTCGGCGGCGGCGACGGCGGCGGCGACGGCGGCGCGCGTGGCCTCCTCGACCCCGGTGAACACCTCGTCGATCACGTACAGGAGCAGTTGCTCCTTGCCCTCGAAGTGGTAGCTGATGATGCTCTTCGCGATCCCGGCCCGGGCAGCGATCTGCGCGAGCGAGGCCCGGTGATAGCCGACGTCGTTCACCGTCGCGATGGCCGCGTCCATGATCTGCGCGCGGCGGGCGGCCTCGGTGAACGTCCCGGACCGACCGATTGAACCGCTTTCTGACCGCATGATCCGAGATTAGGCCGATTGGTCAGAACGGTCAACGGTCGACAGTCGCTCTCGGGTCAGGCGTTGCTCGCGAGCGCAGCGACCCACCCGGCCGGCCCGACCACGCCGCACCATCAGGACGCGGGCCTCACCCCCAGTTGGCGGCGTCGGTGAGGCAGAACGGGTGGCCGGCCGGGTCCAGGAGCACCCGCCAGGTCTCGCCGGGCTGGTCCGCGGGGACGGTCGCACCCAGTTCCACGCAGCGCGCCTCGGTGGCGGCGACGTCCTCGCAGGCGAGGTCGAAGTGGAACTGCTTGCTTCCGTTCGGGTTCGGCCAGGCGGGCGGCAGGTAGTCATCGACGCGACCGATCCCGATGGCGGCACCGGGACCGGCCAGCATGGCGTAGGAGTCCTGGACGACCAGGGTCTCAGTGTCGAGCAGGGCGGACCAGAAGGTCGCGAGCGGGCGCACGTCGGCGCAGTCCAAGGTGATCATCTTCAGCGTAGGTGCGGTCATGGCGGCCACGATGCCGCACCCGCACCGGCGTCGATAGAACAAATCCGACAGCCGGCCCCGCTCGGATCAGAGCAGCTTCCGCAGCGTTCGCAGGTTACGGGTGGTCAGCACCGACTTGTACCGCGCTCGGGAGGTCAGCTTCGCGAACGTGGTGTCCGTGCTGGACCCCTTCGGCGCCTCCCAGTAGATGACCCCCTCCCCGGGGCGCACCTTCTCGACGTCGGGGTCGATCTCCGCGGCCAGCGCGCTGACCTCCGCGAGCGCGGCGTCGTCGGCGCAGAACATCACGTAGGGGTGGTGGGTGGTCTCGTCGGTGTCGAACGGATAGCCCGCCACGATGGCGGCGATCCGCTCGAGCGGCAGCACCTGCACCCAGGCCTCGTAGCCGAACGCCTCCCGCAGCGCGGTCTCGACCTCGGGCCGCAACCGTGCGGGCGGGAGGTCGGAGGTGACCAGGGCGTTGCCGCTGGCCAGGACGGTACGCACATCGGCGAGGCCGGCAGCCTCCAGGACCCTGCGCAGATCGGGCATCTTGACGTTGATCCCACCGACATTGACCCCGCGCAGCAGGACCGCGTACCGCGCGGCACGAGGCTCGGACGACTTCGAAGGCATGTCGCCGACCCTACGACCGTCCACCGTCACCGGGAAGCAGCTGCGCGCCGGCCCCGCGCCGAGATCGTTCAGGAATAAAGCAGTGACCGGGACTGCGTCCCGATGGTTACCTATCGGGGTCGCTCCGTCGGGCGACACCCACCACCACCATCGAGAGGTATCACCCATGCACCCGTTGACGATCTATGAAGTCCAACACCTCGAGCAGGCACAGCTGCGCAGCGAGGTCGAACAGCGCCGCAAGCTCAGGCAGCAACTGTTCGATCGCATCACGCGAAGCAACCAGATCACCGCTCGGGGCGGCCGGAGAATCGGCCGTCCTTCTTCTTTGTCCGGCTCGAACGAGCCCGCAGACCGCGACTACGTCAGGGCCAGCTGAACGCCGGCCCGTGTGGGCGCGTGGTGGTGGTCGCCTCGCCCGAAACCAGACCGGACGGATCGAGTCCGGACCGGCCGGAGAACCCGGCGGCACTTCGGTGCCGCCGGGTTCTCTGTCTCCCCGGCCGTGAACCCGCCGTGCCCGGGCCGCTCAGACGGCTCGGCGCTCCGGCGCCTGCCAGGCCGGGTCCCTGCCGATGAACCCGAGCATCCGGTCCTGCACGCCGGCGTCGTCGGGCACCGGCACCCGCGGACCGAATTGCCCACTCGAACGCATGATCTCCTCCATCGGCTCGCTGGCCGCCAACCCGGCGGCGCACCGATCGGGATCCAACCGGTCGTCCTGACCGGTTGCCCGCGCGAGATCCCAGGTATGCATGAACACGTCCGGCGTGTAGAGCCGGTCGACGACGTCCGCAGCCGCCATCTCACCGAAGTTCGGATTGCTGACGCTTCGCCGGCTACGCACCGGATCGTCTAGCAGCGTCTGGACCCCGTCCGAGTGCGCACGCCACGCGGCGACGGGATCGTCGGCCACCGGCGGCACCTCCGCGACCTGGAAGCCCAGCACCTGGGGCAGCCACTCGATCAGGTGGGCCACGACGTCCCGGGCGACCCACTCAGGTACCGGAGACGGATCTCCCCAGCGGTCCGGATCGGCGCCCTCCACACGCGCGGTGAACGTCGCCGCGACCTCTCGGTACTCGACTGCGGGGTCCCTGCTCATCTCGTTAGCCCTTCCTCTCGATCGGACGTTGACCAGGTTCGTAATCAACCAGTTCGTTGACTTCATTGAAGACCGCGCAGGCGGTCGTTGTCAACCCTTTGGTTGACTAAGGGGCAGTTAGCGGCTGCCGCCATGTCGCAGGCTCGGACTAGGCTGACCCGGTGAGCAATTCCGCCAAGACCGCCGGCTCCGATGCGATCGTCTGGATCGACTGCGAGATGACCGGCCTCGACCTGACCAGGGACGCCCTCGTCGAGATCGCCGTCATCGTCACCGACTCCGAGCTGCATGCGCTCGACCCTGGCCTCGATCTCGTGATCAAACCACCGGCCGATTCGCTGGTGGACATGAACGAGGTGGTCGTCGAGATGCACACCTCCTCCGGCCTGCTCGACGAGCTCGACTCCGGTATCACGCTCGCCGAGGCTGAGGAGCAGGTCCTGGCCTATATTCGCCGGTTCGTGCCGGAATCGGCCCGGGCGCCGCTCGCGGGCAACTCCGTGGGTACCGACCGTGGCTTCCTCGAGCGGGACATGCCTGCGCTCACCGAGTTCTTGCACTACCGGATCATCGACGTCTCCTCGATCAAGGAGCTGGCCCGCCGCTGGTACCCGCGCGCCTACTTCAACGCGCCCAAGAAGGCCGGCGGCCACCGCGCCCTCGCGGACATCGCCGAGAGCATCGACGAGCTGCGGTACTACCGTGCCGTGCTGTTCCCCGACGGCTCCGGGCCGGACTCGGCCACCAGCAGGAAGGTCGCCGCGATGATCGCGTCGGCACCCACGGTCGCGGCGGCGCCGACCTCCGCAACCTGACCTGCGCCGTCGGGCATTCGGCGGTGGCGCGACCACCCTCCGAACTTCGCTATGATTGGCAATCGCGACCGCGCCTGCGCGGAGCGTCATGGTGGGTATAGCTCAGTCGGTAGAGCGCCTGGTTGTGGTCCAGGAGGCCGCGGGTTCAAGCCCCGTTACTCACCCCAAGCACGAACGAGGCCCGAACCCAGGGCGGATACGCACTCCGGCCAGGGTTCGGGCCTCGCCCCATCGCGGGCAGGGGCGCCGCAGACGAGCGGGATCGCCCGGCCACGGCAGCTCCGGCGCTCAGCCCTCGAACGCCTGCCGGACCTCGTCAGCCTCGCCGGCGACCAGGTTGGTCGCGATGAGCGTGCCCTCGTGGCCGCGGAACCGTTCGGCCACCAGGTCGAGGTCACGTTCGCTGGTGACGACGAACAGCGCGGAACTACCTGGGCCGACCTGCTTGCCGATGGCGTCAAGCTGTTCTCGGGTGATGCCGACGTCCTGCATGTGCTTGTTCAGCAGTGAGATCGCGGCCCCCGCGGCCGCCCCGATGAGGGGCAGGAAGAAGAGCGCCCCGAACAGCACGCCCCAGAACGCACCCCAGCCGGCGGCGCGCCAGTTGTCGCGGTTCTCGTACTTGACCTCGGGACGATCTGCGTCGGCGGGCCAGGTGAGGACGGCGTAGTCCTCGACCTTGATCAGCCCGTCACTCCGGACCTGCTTGAGTGTGTCCGCCGCCCGATCGGCACCGTCGACGGTCTCGAACTTCCATGTGGTGAACGTGGTCACGCGTATGTCCTCTCGGAGTGGCACTGAGGTGACCAGTATCACGTTCCCGGTTCGCCGCCGCTAGACCGCCACTCCCGACCACCCGAAACGGATGAGGGGTTCCAGTGCCCGTGGGATCGGATGCCATCGCTCAGCCGAGCGGGCCGCGCCCGGAGGGGCGCGAACGCCCGCGCCGGTGGTCGCGTCGTGATCGAGACGTCCGACGGCGGGGCGTACGTCGGTCAGATGCACCTGCGATCGGGCTCCGTCCGGGTGGCCGTGAGCAAACGGGTCACCGTGGGTGAGCAGGGTGGCCGACTGCGGCAACTCGGGCAACTCGGGCAACTCCACCCAGGCTGCCCGTCCATGGGCAGGCGATGGACGCCGTCGCCCCCTTGTCCGCGCGCGGCCGAACACTCGTGCCGCGGGGCCGCCGAGCGCTCGATCGTGACAGCGCGCGCCTGCCTGATCGCCGCAGCGATCAGGCCAGGTCGATGTTGTTGCTGTCCGGTCCCATCCGGAGTTCCGCGACGAGGGAGTCAGCGAACCGGTCGAGCGCGCCGCGGCCGAGCGAGGCGAACAGCGACGGCTCGATGAGTTCGAGCTCCATCACCACGGACTTGCCGTTGGTGGGCACCAGGTCGACCCGCGCGTAGGCGAGCGGCCGGCTGGAGATCGACCGGCCGGGGATCCGTGCCCGGGCGAACGCCAGGGCCTGCTGTCCCGCCGCGATCTCCTCGGGGGTGGCGTGGTAGGCCTCCATGACCTCCTCGCGGGGACGCTCGGCCTCCACCTCCTCGGTGGTCAGCATCGCGGCCTTGCGGGTCGCATGCGAATACGTGCCGTGGAAGAACACGAGGGCGATCTCGCCGTGGGAGTCCACCTCGGGCAGATACCGCTGGACCATCACCGAACGGCCCTCGCCGAGGAGCCGCTTGGCATGCTCGATGGCGTACCTGCGGGAGTCCGCGTCGGTGGCCGTGTACCGACCGGCGTCGAGGGAGCCCGAACTGATCGCCGGCTTGATGACGAAGTCCTCGCGGGCCGGGAACCTGTTGTGCAGGGCGCGCTTGTCGTACCCGCGATCCGGCTCGAGCCAGGTGGTCTGCACCACGGGCAGCCCGTGGTCCTCGAGCGCCTGCAGATAGTGCTTGTCCGAGTTCCAGCGCACCACGTTCGGCGGGTTGACCAGGCGCGGCACGGACCCGGCCCACGCCACGAACTCCTCACGACGGGCGGCGTAGTCCCACGCGGACCGGATGACGGTCAGGTCGTAGCGCGACCAGTCCACCGCCGGGTCGTCCCAGACCACGGACTCAGCCGTGACGCCGCGCTCGGCCAGTGCGGGGATGAGCGGGGCATCCTCGTCGTCGAGGTCGGGCAGTTCGGCGCACGTGACGAGCGCGAGGCGTGGAGTGGTGGACACACCTGAACCGTACTAAGAAGTTCACGCCGGCGTGACTTCGCCAGGTGCACCGGCGCCGTACCGTGACGTCATGACCACCTCGGACGACTCGCCCCTGTACCCACCGATCGACCCCTACACGAGCGGCATGCTCGCCGTCGGCGACGGGCACGAGATCTACTGGGAGGTCTCCGGCAATCCCGACGGGCAGCCCGTGGTGTTCCTGCACGGTGGTCCGGGCGGGGCCACGAACCCCGACCAGCGCCGGTTCTTCGACCCGGACGGCTACCGGATCATCCTGTTCGACCAACGCGGCTGTGGCCGCTCCACGCCGCACGCCGCCTCCCCCGGTGCCGACATGAGCGCGAACACCACCTGGCACCTGGTTGCTGACATCGAGGCGCTGCGCACGCACCTGGACGTCGAGTCCTGGCACGTGTTCGGCGGGTCCTGGGGCTCGACCCTCGCCCTCGCCTACTCGCAGAAGCACGCCGAGCGGGTCCGCTCACTCGTGCTGCGCGGCATCTTCACGCTGCGCAAGGCCGAGCTGGACTGGTTCTACGAGGGCGGCGCGAGCGCGCTGTTTCCGGACTGGTTCGAGCGGTACGTCGCGCCGGTTCCGCCGCAGGAACGGGGCGACTGCATGGGCGCGTTCCACCGCCTGCTGCACGACCCGGACCCGAGCGTGCACGGCCCGGCCGCCGTCGCCTGGTCCACGTGGGAGGCCGCGACCACGTCCCTGCTCATCGACGACGACTCGATCACGAAGTTCTCCCAGCCGGAGTTCGCGCTCGCGTTCGCGCGGATCGAGAACCACTACTTCGTGAACAGGGGCTGGTTCGCCGAGGGCCAGCTCATCGAAGGCGCCGGCGCCCTGGCGGACATCCCCGGCGTGATCGTCCAGGGCCGCTACGACGCGTGCACCCCGGCCGCGACCGCCTGGGACCTGCACCGGGCCTGGCCCCAGGCCGAGTTCGTCATGGTGCCGGACGCCGGGCACGCCTCCACCGAACCCGGCATCGCCCGCGCCCTTGTCGCCGCCACGGACAAGATGGCGGCCATGCCGCCGCGGTGAGCTCCCCGTGCGGCGAATCGGACGCCGTCTTCGGCCGTACCTGCCGCGTCATGAGGAACCTCCGCCTGAGTCAGTGCGGAACTTCCCTCCTTCCTCAGGCGGGAGGGTCTTTCTCGCCGCAGTGGCCGCGGTCAGATCCAGTCGGGCTCATACGGCAGGAACTGCAGCCGCATGTCGCAGTCGCGCAGCGACATGTCCGCCTTGGCCTGGTTGCACGGGCGGCAGGCCGCGACCAGGTTCAGCCAGGAGGACCGGCCGCCACGGGCGCGCGGCACCACGTGGTCGACCGTCGTGGCCGAGCGGCCGCAGTAGGCACACGTGTACCTGTCGCGGCGCAGCACACCCGCCTTGGAGAACACCGGGCGCCTGCCCTCCAACTGGTGGACCATCGAGACGGCCCGGGTCAGACGCAGCACGCGGGGCACCACGTACGGGCCGAAGGTGGAGCCGTCCTCGACCTCCACGATCTCCACGACGTTGCGGCGCAGCAGCGCGATCGCCTTGCGCAGGGGCACGATGTGCAGGACCTGGTCATCGGGCGGGTTCAGCACCGCGATCGCCATGGTCACCACTCTCCTCGTCTGGTCCCCGGGACGTTCCTACGCCACACCGGGGACCAGATCAAGGACTTTCTGCCAGGACGCGGCTCAGTACAGGATCTCCAGGTGCCCGCGGGGCCAGGCGAGCGTGGCGTAGATCTGCACCATGGCCGCCTGGTCGAGCAGCTCCGTGGACGTGCCGTCGACCGGGAACAGGCCGGTCTCGGGATCGCGGACCCGCTCCCACTGGTGGTCCGCGTACTCCTCCATCGCGCTGCGGTAGCGATGGCCGCCGGTGGTGGACTCCAACAGCAACAGGTTCTTGAAGTAGATCGAGTTGAAGAAGATCTCGTGCTCGTTCAGCCGGTCTTCCTCCACGAAGTACGTGTACGAGGCAGCCGCGATCGATTCGGCCCTGGCCAGATACTGCTCGTCCCCGGTGGCCTCGTACAGCAGCGTGTAGGTGCCGATCGGCACGCCCTGGTTATAGGAGAAGTGCCGCTCGTCGATGCTGCCGTCCAACTTGATGTTGTCCCAGTACAGACCGTTCGGGGCGAGCAGGTGCTCGTCGGTCCACTCCACGAACCGCAATGCCCAGTCCAGATAGTCCTGCTCTCCGGTGATCATGTACAGGCGCACCCCGAGCTGCGCGCCGGGCATCGTGGAGACCGTGTTGCGGTCCGTGCTCCACGGCGCCTGCGTCCAGAAGACCCCACCCGGTGCTGCGTGCGAGGGGTCGGTGTCCCAGCCGGAGACCACGAGATCGAAGATCTGCGCCGCCCGGTCGAGGGCAGACCGGTCCCCGGTGGCCAGGTACTCCTGCACCTTGGCCAGTGCAACCCACTCGTTGTCGTCGTAGAACATGTCGCCGCCGTCGCCGAACGGCGTGCGCGGGTAGGAGTCGTAGCCTGGCAGGCCGGTGGTGCCGCCGTCGGCGTTCCAGTACCGCTCCTGGCCGACGGCCCGATCGGCGAGGTCGTCAGCGAATCCGTTGCCCAGCCGGCCGGGGATACCGATGAGATCCAGGGTGGCGATGTGCGCCTGCGAGAACGGCCACTCGAAGGAGTAGGCCCGGTCATCACTCCCGAGCGGGTACCGCTCGAGATAGAGGTTCGAGCCGTCATCGGCGTACAGGTACTCCTGCATCGCCTCGTAGCTGGCGATGGCTCGGTCCACCTGGGCCCGGTGAGATTGTCGTGCCGGCTCCGCGCCGGCCGATGCGGACAGCGCCAGGCTGCCGACCAGCACGGCGGCGGCGGTACCTCCGATGGTTCTCCTCAGCGTCATTGCTCCTACTTCCCCGTCGGCGTCAGCACCGACCTCGTCATCGTCGACCTTCAGGCGGGTCCGATCGTCGCACAATATGCTGAATATGACCATGGTTGAGATCGAGTGCCTGGGACTGCCGTTCGGCCCCACTCTGGGTATATCAAGCCTCTAGCTCGGGCTAGTGTCGCTGGGCAACGGCGTCACCGGACGCACCCGGGCCCGCGCTCGAGGGGCCGCAGGGGTGGTCGGACGGGAAGCATCCGCGGCGACGAGAACGGGGCCGGATCTTGTAAGATCCGGCCCCGTGGCGGTACACCCCCTGGGACTCGAACCCAGAACCCAGTGATTAAGAGTCACTTGCTCTGCCAATTGAGCTAGAGGTGCTTGCGGTGGACGATATTACCAGCCCTGGTGCGCCTGGGGCCAACCGGCCAGGGGACGCCTAACCTGTCCGGGACGGCACCCGACACGGAGGTTCACAACCATGGCACGACTCACCGCCGGCGAGACTGCACCCGACTTCACCCTGCCCACCGCGGACGGCGGCTCGCTCAGCCTCGCCGAGCTCCTCCCGACCGCCGAGAACGGCGTGATCGTCTACTTCTACCCAGCTGCGGGGACCCCCGGGTGCACCAAGGAAGCGTGCGATTTCCGCGACTCGCTGGCCTCCCTGCAGGGCGCCGGATACGCCGTCGTCGGCGTCTCCCCCGACCCCGTGAACAAGCTCGCAAGCTTCGTCGAGGCCGAGGCCCTGACGTTCCCGCTGGTCAGTGACGTTGAACACACCACGCTCGAGGCGTACGGCGCATGGGGCGAGAAGAAGAACTACGGACGCACCTACACCGGCGTGATCCGCTCGACGGTGGTGGTCGCCACGGACGGAACCGTGGCCCTCGCCCAGTACAACGTGAAGGCGACCGGGCACGTGGCGAAGCTGCGCCGCGACCTGAAGATCGACTGAGCCTCGCCTGGTGACGGCGCCCCGCAGCCGTCAGTGGCGCCCGGCCCAGTCCCGAACGGCACCGTAGAGCTCGACGAACGTTGTCGCCGTCCGAGAACTTCGTCCTCGGTGCAGGTCGAACCGGTCGATGTGGAAGGCCGTGCACCCGAGGGCCAGGGCGGGTCCGACGTCGTTCGCCCATACATCGCCGATGCTCAGCAGCCGGTCCGGTCGGCACTCCAGGTCCGCCTCGGTCAGCAGCCCGCCGAGCAGGTCAAGCATCGTCGCCGGCTTGCCGGCGTCGGTGATCACCGCGTCCAGCCGGTCGGAGAGCCCCACCGCGTCGAGCCACCCGAACACGCCGGTGCCTGGGGCGTTGGTCAGCAGCACGGTCTGCACGCCCGCGCCTCGAACGTCGTCCAGGAGTTCGCCCAGGCCTGGCGGCGGGCCCACCTCGCCCTCGCCCGCGTCGAGCCGCTCCCGGGATGCCAGGTACGCGGGCGACATCGACGCACGGTCGAGGCCTGCGGCGAACCCCAGCGCGTGCACGGCTTGGTAGCCGTCCTGGGCGTCACCGGGCCGTGAGCGCCCGGCGAGGAAGTCCTCCGCGCCGGTAAGGACCCGCTCCCGCCACGGAGCCGACACCCGCCGTGACACCTCCTGCGCGTACAACCGCACCGGATCGTCGCCGAGGCAGACCGTGCCGTCGAAGTCCAGCACGAGGGTGGGAGTGGGCACGTCGATTCCTCCGTCAGGTCGGTCGGCACATAGGCTAGGGGTGAGCGCGAGTGGCGTAATTGGCAGCCGCGCAGGATTTAGGTTCCTGTGCCTTCGGGCGTGTGGGTTCGAGTCCCATCTCGCGCACCGGTGGATGCACCATCGTCAGGCGGGCGGCGCGACAGCCGCCCGCTTGGGCTTGGCGCGGGCCTTGAGTTCGGTCGCCTGCTGCGCCTTGGTGGCCGCGAAGGAGCAGATCGGGCAGGTCGCGAACACGTGTCGCTGCGCGGGGCAGTATTCGCGGCCGAAGTAGATGATCTGCAGATGCCGACGGTTCCAGGTCTCGCGCGGGAACGCCTTCTTGAGGTCGGTCTCGACGCGCTCGACCGTGGTGCCCCGGGATAGTCCCCACCGCCGGGCGAGCCGGAAGATGTGGGTGTCGATCGGGAACGCGGGCACGCCGAACGCCTGCGCCATCACCACGCTCGCGGTCTTGTGCCCGACCCCGGCGAGGCCCTCGAGGAAGTCCCACTCGGGCACCAGTTCGCCGCCGGCATCGACGATCTGACCGGCCGCCGTCCAGAGGTTGCGGGCCTTGGTCGGCGCGAGCCCGACCTCCCGGATCAGTTCGAGGATCCGCTCCGGCCCCAGCGCGAACATCTGCGCGGGCGTTGACGCCTCGGCGAACAGGGCAGGCGTGATCTCGTTGACCTTCTTGTCCGTGGTCTGCGCCGAGAGTGCGACGGCGACCAGGAGCGTGTACGGGTTGACGTGATCAAGCGGGATCGGGGGCTCGGGGTAGAGCCCGTCGAGAATCTCGCCGATACGTGCCACCTTCTCGTCGCGTCGCATGCGCCCACGCTAGCCGCAGCCGCCGACATCCGGCCGCACCGGTCCCGTCAGCGCTCGACCGGAACCGACGACGCGACGGCCACCGTGTGCTCGGCCGGCATCCGCACGGCCGAGGGCCTCGGCACGAGCTCGCTCTGAAGCACCAGGGCGGCAGCTCCGATCGCCGCCGCCTCATGCGCGCTCGAGGAGAGGCGGACCCGCAGCGCGTGGCTGCCGCGAGCGAAGAAGGTCCGCTGGAGGTGGTCCTCGATCACCGGCAGGTAGAGGGATCCCGCCACGGCGAAGGCCGGACCGGTGAGCACGATGTGGTCGAGGTCCATCACGGTGGCGAGCGTCTGGGCAGCAACCGCCAGGTACCGAGCGGAGAACGTCAGCAGCGAGGATGCCACGGCGTCGCCGCGCAGCGCGGCGCGGGCGAGGGTGCCGAAGTCCTCGGTCGCCGGCCGGCCGGCCGGCCCGAGGTCGACCCCGCGCGCCCGTGCGGCTGCCACGACCGCGGCGGGGCCGGCGACCGCCTCGACGCACCCGCGGGAACCGCACCAGCACTCCGGTCCGGTGAGATCGACGCACACGTGCCCGATCTCGCCGGCATTCGAGCTGGAACCGCGGTACACGGAGCCGTCGACGAGCACGCCCGCGCCGACCCCGGCGGCCATGTAGAGGGCGCCGAACGACGCCGTCGACTCGATCCCACCCGACCAGTACTCACCCACCGCGGCTGCGGTGGCGTCGTTGTCCAGCAGCACCGGCATCCCGAGCGCCGACTCCAGCGCGTCCACGAGTGCGAACCCGGCAAGCCTCGCGGGCTCGGGTGTCGTCGTCCAGGCCGCCGCCGGGTGGGACAACGGCCCAGGGCCCACGACCCCGACGCCGAGTACCCGGTCCCGTTCCACGTCGACGCGGTGCATCATGTCGTCGACCTCACGTGCGACACGGCTCACGATCTCTTCGGCGGCATCGCCGCCGGTGCCGGCAGTCCGCCACCTCGTCACCACACCGCCACCCAGGTTCGCGATCACGTAGGTGATACCGGCGATGTCCAGGTGCACCCCCACTGCGAACCGGGCGAGCGGCTCCAGCCGCAGCAGTGTCCGCGGCTTCCCACCGGTGGACTCGGCGCGACCGACCTCGACGATCAAGCCCTCGTCGATCAGGCGTCGGACCACGGTCGACACGGTCGCGCCGGTCAGCCCGGTGGCGCGGGTCAGCTCGACCCGGCTGATGGTGCCTGCGGCTCGCACGACGTCGAGGATCGCCGATCGGCTGCGCGTCTGCTGCGCACCGCCACTGTCCGTGCTCATCGTGCGACTCCTCTCCTCCGTCTACACCCAGTCTCCCCCGTCCCCGGCCGGGTCGACGGCGCAACGTACAGACGTCATGGGCCAGCCAGCTCCCGGAGCCGCCGCTCGGGATCGGGAGCCGCCGCACGGAGCAACTTGGTGTACTCGTGCTGCGGATCGAGGATGACGTCATCGGCCGGGCCGCGCTCGACCACGCTGCCTCGGTACATCACCAGGATCTCGTCCGAGAAATGTCGCGCGGTCGCGAGATCGTGCGTGATGTAGAGGACACCGAGTTGCTCCTCGCGCTGTAGTTCCGACAGCAGGTTGAGTACCCCGAGCCGGATCGACACGTCGAGCATCGAGACGGGCTCGTCCGCGATGAGGATACCCGGCGCCGGTGCGAGCGCTCGCGCGATCGCAACACGCTGCCGCTGCCCGCCGGACAACTCGTGCGGGCGCCGTTGCGCGAACTCCTCGACCGGGTCGAGCCGGACCCGTGCCAGCAGTTCGTGGACGCGGTCGAGGACCGCGGTGCGGCCGAGCCCGGGATGATGGAGCGTGACCGGCCGGGCGAGGTGGTGCGCGACCGTGTGGTACGGGTTCAGCGACGCGAACGGATCCTGGAACACCATCTGCACGGCACCCCGGTAGGCGCGTCCGGCGGTACCTCGCTCGGGCAGGTTCTTCCCGTCCAGGAGAATCCGACCGGAGGTCGGGCGCTCGAGCCGCAGCAACAGTTTCGCGACCGTCGACTTTCCGGATCCCGACTGACCGACCAGTGCCGTCGTCCGTCCGGGCTCCAGGGTGAAGCTCACGTCATCGACGGCGCGCAGGGTCGAGTGCCGCAAGCCGCTCCGCAGCCGGTACTCCTTGACGACCTCACGTAGCTCCAGCGTGGTCACCGGGCCACCTCCAGGTTCTCCCGTGGGCCCGCTCCGGCACCGGTCCGGATGAAGTCGCCGCGCGCGCCGGTGAGGCTGGGGAACGAGCGGAGCAGCGCCTGGGTGTACTCGTGCTGCGGATCGGTGTAGAGGGTGCGCGCGTCCGCGATCTCGACGATGCGGCCCTCCCGCATGACGGCGATCCGATCGCTGATCTCGAGCAGCAGTGGCAGATCGTGGGTGATGAACACGACGGCGAAACCGAGCTCCTCGCGCAGCCGCGTCAGTTCCTGCAGGATCTCCCGCTGCACGACGACGTCGAGCGCCGTCGTCGGCTCGTCCATCAGCAGCACCTGCGGGTCGAGCGCGAGCGCCATCGCGATCATGACGCGCTGGCGCATCCCGCCGGAGAGCTCGTGGGGGTAGGACGACAGCCGGTCCGGGTCGACGCCAACCCGCTCCAGCAGTTCCGCGCTGCGCCGTCTGCGCGTGCGGCGGTCGAGGTCTGGCCGGTGAGTGGTGAACACGTCCTCGAGCTGGTCACGGATCCGGATCACCGGGTTGAGCGAGTTCATTGCGCCCTGGAACACCATCGCGACCTTGTCCCAGCGGAATGCCCGCAGGTCCTCGCCGTGCAGGTTGCCGAGATCGATGGCGTGCCCCTCGCGTGAGTGGAACAGCACCCGTCCGCCGACGATCGCGGCGGGCGGCTTGAGGAGCCGGGTGACGGCGTAGGCCAGCGTGCTCTTGCCACAGCCGCTCTCCCCCGCCAACCCGAGCACCTCGCCCCGGTGCAGGCTGAGCGACACCTCTCGTACGGCATGCACGGGCTCCGCCACGAGATAGTCGACACTCACCGCATCGATCTCCAGGACGATGGGGCGGTAGCCGCGCTCCGACGCGCTCTCCCCCGCCGACGGCGTCTGGCTCACCGGACCTCCTCCTCGCTCTCGCGCAACTGCTCCTTGGTCATCCGCCAGCGCCTGCGCTGTTCGCGGGTTCCGTCCCGCAGCTTCGGATTGATGATGCCGTCGATGGCGAAGTTGATGAGCGCGAGTGCGGCGCCGAACACTGCGAGCATCAGGCCGGGCGGGACGAACCACCACCAGGCGCCGAGCCGCAGCGCGAGCCCGTTCTGCGCGTAGTACAGCATCGTGCCCCAGGTGAACGACCCCGTCGCCCCGAGCCCGAGGAACGACAGCCCGGCCTCGCCGAGGATCCCGAAGATCACGGCGAAGACCACCTGCGAGGCGAGCAGCGGGACCAGGTTGGGCAGGATCTCGACCGCGAGGATGCGCCACGACGACTCGCCGCTGACCCGGGAAGCCAGCACGTAGTCGCGGTTCCGCACGCTGAGGGTGAAGCCCCGCAGGACGCGAGCCGAGCCTGCCCAGCTCGTGATGGCGAGCACGACGGCGACCATCCACACACTCTTCTGCGTCACGTAGCTGGAGATCACGATGACGAGCGGCAGTCCCGGGATGACGAGCATCACGTTCGTGAACAGCGAGAACGCCTCGTCGGTCCAGCCCCCGGCGAAGGCCCCGACCACACCGAAGAACGACGAGAGCAGCAGCGTCAGGACGCCGACCACGAGGCCGATGAGCAGCGAGCCACGGGTGGCGTGGGCGAGTTGGGCGAACACATCCTGACCGGTCTGGGTGGTGCCCAGCCAGAACTCCGACGACGGGGGCGTCATCCCGATGTTGCGCACCTCCGACGGGCTACCCACGAGCAACGGCCCGAGGGTGCCGAACAGGACGATCACGATCGTGATGGCGAGCCCGACGCCGAGCTTCGGCGTCATCGGCGGCAGGGTCCGACGGCGGCGGCGCGGTTGGTCCCTGGCCTCGGCCGCGGCGAGGGCCGGGTCTTGCGTGGCGATCGACATGGCGGCTCCTAGGCGCGGGCCCGCGTGCGCGGGTCGATGACGGTGTACAGGAGGTCGACGAGCAGGTTCGCGCCGAGCACGGAGAGCGTTATGACGAGGAAGATCCCCTGCATCAGTGCGTAGTCGGCGTTGTTGACCGAGGACAGCAGGGCTGATCCGATACCGGGGTAGGAGAACACCGACTCGGTGACGACCGAACCTGCGACCACGAATCCGAGCGAGATCGCGAACCCCGCGACCGAGGGCAGCACCGCATTCCTCGCCGCGTACGTGAGCCGGATCCGAGAGGGCCGCAGACCCTTCGCCTCGGCCGTCAGGATGTAGTCCTCCGAGAGCGTGGACACCATCATGTTGCGCATGCCGAGCATCCAGCCGCCCACGGATGAGATGACGATCGTCAGGGCAGGCAGCGTGCCGTAGTAGATGACCGAGCTCACGAAGTCCCACGTCCACCCGGGCGACGTCGTGTAGATGTCGTAGCCGCCGTTGAGCGGGAAGACCTGCCACACGCTGCCGAGCAGGAACAGCAGCACGAGAGCGAGCCAGAAGTACGGGATGGACTGCAGGAGGGTCAATGAGGGGACCATGTTGTCGATCCAGGACCCACGCTTCCAGCCGGCCAGCATGCCCAGGCCGACGCCGATGACGAAGGAGATGAGCGTGGACAGTCCGACAAGCGCGACCGTCCAAGGGAGCGTCTGGCCGATCACGTCGACCACCGGTGTCGGGAAGTACGCGACCGAGACACCCAGATCGCCTCGGAAGATCTGCTGGAGGTAGTCGATGTACTGCTGCCAGAGCGGCACCGAGGAGTCCATCCCGAGCAGCAACTCGATGGCGTGCCGCGTGGCCGGGGTCACCTCGCCACGCTGGGCGAGCTTGGAGACCATGATGTCGACCGGGTTGCCGGGCATCCACCGGGGCAGGAAGAAATTGAGGGTCAGTGCCGCCCAGAGGGCGACGAGGTAGAAGCCGAACTTCTGCCACAGGAATCTCACGTGCGGGCCCTTCGCGGTCGGAACGTGGGTGTGGGTGGGCCGGCGATGCCGGGCGAGCCGTTCAAGCTCGACCGGACACCGCCGGCTCCGCCGGGTTCACTCGGTCGAGGTCACTCGGCCGGGACGATCCGCTGCAGGACGATGCCCGCGTCCCACGCCTTCCAGGTGGCGGGCATCGCGTAGGGGTCCTCGTTCGTGGGCCAGCCGGTGACGCGCGAGGTGTTGAACTCGGTGAGCATCGAGTTCACGTAGATCGGGATGTAGGGCAGATCCCTGACGATCTCCTCCTGCACGATCGCGTACTGCTCGGCCTGCACCGTCTCGTCCGCCGTTGCGGCCGCGGTCTCCAGAGCCTCGTCGACGACGGGGTTGCTGTAGCGCGCGAAGTTGCCCGAGGTCGCTGCCTGGCCGACCGGCACCGTGTTCACCGAGTGGTACTTCCCGATGTAGGTGAAGTAGGGGTTGCTCGAGGCACCCAGACCGATCGAGTCCAGGGAGAGCTGGAACGTGCCCTGGGTCTGCGAGTCGTTCCACTCGTTCCAGGCCACCTGAGTGGGCACCAGCTCGATGCCCACTGTGGCGAGCTGTTGCGTCATCGCGTCGTTGAGCGAGATGAAGTCGCTCCAGCCGGAGACCGTCTGGATCGTCATCGACAGCCGCTCGCCG
This sequence comes from Occultella aeris, assembly GCF_902703175.1. Lineage (GTDB taxonomy): Bacteria > Actinomycetota > Actinomycetes > Actinomycetales > Beutenbergiaceae > Occultella > Occultella aeris. Next base: position 98,341 of record NZ_CACRYJ010000048.1, read on the forward strand.
TCACGGGTGCGGACGCCGTCGGAGCCCATCTCCCAGCCGGCGGCGTCGAGTACCGAGTTCGCCTCCTCGACGTCGGGGCCGTCCGGCGCGCTCACGTTGTCGGGGTCGGTGATCCAGGCGTCGTCACGGCCCGGGATGAGCAGTGTGGGTGAAGCGGCGCCCGCGAAGCCGCCGCCGGCGAGCGTGTTGAGCTGGGTGCGGTCGATCGCCCAGTAGATCGCCTGGCGAACCGCGGGGTCGGTCTGCGGGCCCTCGCAGCCGAGTTCGGCGCTGGAGCAGGTGAAGATCGAGGCGGTCAGGGCCGGGGTGTTGACGAAGCCGATGTCCTCGTTGTCGGCGATCAACTGCTCGAGGCCGGGCAGGAACGAGCTCATCCAGTCGATCTGGCCGGCGATGAGTGCGGCGCTGTTCGCGTCCGCGGAGTCGAGCGGCACGTAACGGACCTCGTCGATCGCCGGCGTGCCGTTCCAGTAGTCATCGTTGCTCGTGAGGACGAACGTCTCGGTCGAGAAGTCGGAGACCACGAACGGGCCGGTGCCGACCGGGTCGGAGTTGATGTTGGTGGTCGGGTCATCGATCCCGGACCAGATGTGCTCGGGGACGATGCCCTGGTTGCCCAGCACACTGGGCTCCTGCATGAAGGACGTCTCGGGGAAGGTGAGCACGACAGTCGTGTCGTCGATCGCTTCGGCCGTGGCCGAGTTCCCGCTCGTGTTGAGTTCCGGGGTCCGGCTGATCAGGTTGAACGTGAAGGCGACGTCCGCGGCCGTGAAGGGCTCGCCGTCCGACCACTGCACCCCCTCGCGCGTGGTGATCGTCAACTCGGTGCCGTCGGAGTTCCATTCGTACCCGGTCGCCAGCATCGGCGTCGGATCGGCCTCGTCGGCCAGGTTGTACCAGTAGAGCGACTCGAAGATGACGCCGCGGGTCGGCTGCAGGGCGGTCGGCGAGAACGGGTTCCAGTTCTCGACGATCTCGCCGAACGAGACGCTGATCGAGGTGGTGCCGTCGCCGGTGTCGGCTCCGGACGGGTCGTCGGGGTCATCAGCCGAGCAGGCCGCCAACGTCAGGGTGAGTGCCGCGATGGCCGTTGTGGCCACCAGTGCTTGGCGCCGCGCAGGACGCCTGGTCCGGATCTTCATCGTTGAATCCCTCGGTTCGGATCGCCACCACGTCATGGCGATGGGGGTGCGAGCACCGGCGAGGTGCCGGATCTTCGGTGACCGCAGCACTTTTGTAGTCGATCAAAGTTAGTCGCGTCAAGGGCTGTGGCGAAGCGGTTCGACGCGAGAGCGCGGCCCAGAACCGCTCGACGAGTCGATCCGATTCTTCGAAGGTTCTGCGCCTCCGTGCATGCTGCGCACCTCGCGACCGCCCGAGCCAAGGTTGACGATCTTCGTTCGATCGCCTAAGAATCTTCACGCGACTCCCGGGCGTGCGACGATGACGTTCGGCCGTTGACTGTGAACCCCCTTGGCTCCGGAGGACTCTCGAATGCACGCTCGCGACCTGCACGACGGCTGGCTCCTTCGCGCCGAGGGCGGCTCCGTCCCCGAGCGGCTGCGCGGCCTCGACGTACCGGTCGCGATCCCCGGGACCTCGCATACCGCACTCCTGGACGCCGGTCTGATCGCCGACCCCTACGTCGGCACCAACGAGCGGGACGTGGCCTGGATGCACCGGGCCGACTGGCGCTTCGCCCTGGAGGTGGACCAGCCGCCGGCCGAGCCGCACGAGCGGGTCCACCTCGTGTTCGACGGCATCGACACGGTGGCGACCGTGCGGCTGGGCCGGCACGTGCTGGGCCACACCCGCAACATGCACCGTAGCCACCGTTTCGACGTCACCGGCCTGATCGGTCACGAGCGCGACCTCGTGGTCGACGTCTCAGCTGCGCTGACTTACGCCGAGGCGGAACGGCAGCGGCTCGGCGCCCGGCCGTCCGCATATGCGCATCCCCTGAACATGGTCAGGAAGATGGCCTGCAGCTTCGGTTGGGACTGGGGACCCGACCTGCAGACCGCCGGTCTGTGGCGCGGCGTGCGGGTGGAACGGTGGCGCCTCGCGCGCCTCGCGGGCGTCCGACCGCTCGTCGGCATCAGGCCCGACGGCGTCCCGTACGTCCGCGTGCACGTCGACGTCGAGCGGTCCGGTCTGGAGGAGCCGGCCGCACTCACCGTGCGGACCCGCGTGGCCGGCATCGAACGGGAGGCGACGATCCTGCCCGAGGCGAGCACCGCCGTCGTCGAGGTCGCAGCACCGGACGCCGAACTGTGGTGGCCGGCGGGTCACGGCGACCAGCCGCTCTACCCGCTCGAGGTCGAGCTGACCGACGGCGCTGCCTCCCTCGACTCCTGGCAGCGTCGCATCGGGTTCCGCACCGTCGAGATCGACGAGACGCCGGACGCCCATGGCACCCCGTGGACACTGCGCCTCAACGGCCGCCCGGTGTTCGTCAAGGGAGCGAACTGGATCCCGGACGACCACCTCCTGACCAGGATCACCCATGACCGGCTCGCCAGGCGCCTCGACCAGGCCCTCGATGCCAACCTGAACCTGCTGCGCGTGTGGGGCGGCGGAATCTATGAGAGCCGCGACTTCTACGAACTGTGCGACGAGCGCGGCCTGCTCGTGTGGCAGGACTTCCCGCTGGCCTGTTCGGCATACCCGGAGGAGGAACCGCTCGCCTCCGAGCTCGAGGCGGAGGCCCGGGAGAACATCGCGCGCCTGACGCCACACCCCAGCCTGGTCGTCTGGAACGGCGGGAACGAGAACATCTGGGGCTACCTCGACTGGGGCTGGCGGGAGGTCCTCGAGGGCGACGCGACCTGGGGCTACGGCTACGCGACCGAGCTGCTGCCGCGGGTTCTCGCCGACCTGGACCCGACGCGGCCCTACTCGTGGAACAGCCCGTCCTCGCCGGGCTTCGCGCTCACCGAACGCCACCCCAACGACCCCGACCACGGAACCCATCACCAGTGGGAGGTGTGGAACCGACTCGACTACACGGCCTACGCCTCGGAGATACCGAGGTTCTGTTCGGAGTTCGGGTTCCAGGGCCCGCCGGCCTGGGCGACCCTGGAGCGCGCCGTCGCACCCGCCGACGGTCGGTGGTCGAAGACGGACCCCGTGTTCATGTGGCACCAGAAGGCGGAGCAGGGCAACGAGAAGCTGGATCGCGGCCTGGCCGCCCACCTCGGGATCCCCGCGGACTTCGCCGACTGGCACTGGGCGACTCAGCTCAACCAGGCCCGCGCGGTCGCGTTCGCGATCGAGCACTACCGGTCCTGGTGGCCGCGCACCGCCGGCGCGATCGTCTGGCAGCTCAACGACTGCTGGCCGGTCACCTCGTGGGCGGCCATCGACGGCGGCGAACGCCGCAAGCCCCTGTGGTACGCGCTGAGGCAGGCGTACGCCGACCGGTTGATGGCCGTCGTGGCGCGGGACGGTCAGCCGGCGGTGGCACTGGTCAACGACACCGACGAACCATGGTCGGGCACGATCCGCATCACTCGGGAGACCTTCGCCGGCGACGTGCGCGCGGAACTGCTCGACGACGTCACCGTCGGCGGGCGGTCGGTGCGGCTCGTCACGCTGCCGCCCGAGATCCGTACCCCCGAGGACGGGCGATCCGAGGCGATCGTGGCCCGGCTCGGCACCGAGCGCACCGTCCGGTTGTTCGTCGAGGACGTCGATGCCGCACTGGCCGGCGATCCTCTCGACGTGAGCGTCGCACCGACCAGCGCCGGCTACGACGTCACCGTGCGCGCGCGTTCGCTCGCCCGGGACGTGACCCTGCTCGTCGACCGGCTCGACCCGGCGGCGGTGGTCGACGACGCGTTGGTGACCCTCCCGGCCGGGGAGTCGGCCACCTTCCGGATACACACCGGAGCCGTGCTGGACGAGGCTGCTCTCGCTGGCCGGCCGGTGCTGCGGACCGCGAACGACCTGGTCGGCCGAGTGCCGGAACGGACGGTGTCGGCATTAGGGTGAGCCGCGTGACTCAAGGCGTCGGGGCGGTCGGCTTCGTGCTCGCGCGCCCGGCACGGCTGCTCGGCATCGAACCCTTCCACATGGAGCTGATCGCCGGTATCGAGGGGCGCCTGTCCGGCGAGGGCCACTCGCTGCTGCTGCACGTGGTCCCGGACCTCGACGCCGAGATCGCGGCGTACCGCAGATGGGCCGAGGGCCGGCTCGTCGACGCCGTCATCGTCACCAATCTCCATCTGGTCGATCAGCGACTCGAGGTGCTCTCCGAGATCGACCTGCCCACGGTGGTCGTCGGTGGACCGCGACGCGACCTGCCGTTCACGAACATCTGGATCGACAACGCCCAGGCGATGCGAGACGCCGTCGCCTACCTCGCCGGCCTCGGGCATACCGACCTCGCCCGGGTGAGCGGCCCGAGCGGACTCGCGCACACCCAGGCCCGCACCGAGGCGTTCCGTGAGGAGTGCGCCTCGCGGGGGCTCACCGGCGTGGTCGTCGAGGCAGACTACTCGGAGGAGGGTGGCGCGCGTGCGACCCGGTCCCTGCTCGGCCGGGCGGGTGCGCCGTCAGCGATCGTCTACGACAACGACGTCATGGCCGTCGCCGGGCTCGGGGTGGCGGCCGAGCTGGATGTCACGGTGCCGGACTCGCTCTCGATCCTCGCGTGGGACGACTCGACGCTGTGCCGGCTGGCTTCGCCACCGCTCAGCGTGATGAGCCTCGACGTCTACGGCATGGGCGCCCTGGCCGCCGACTGTGTGCTCAACGTCCTGGCCGGTGGCCCGGTCCTCTCGCATGTCGCGCCGCAGCCGCACCTGGTGCCACGGGGCTCGACGGCGCCGCCCGGCTGAGGCTCGCATGAGGTCCCGGGGCGCGCCGATTAGCACGCCCGGCGCCCAGCGGGTAGAACTCAAGGGTGAGTGATATCTCTACGGAAGACTTCGGCGGTTGGTTCTCCCCCGAGGACCTCGCCACCGTGCGCCGGCGGATGCCGATCCTGTACGTGGACGCGATCCCGGTCCGCGTGGATGCCGACGGCGTGATCCAGCAGGTGGCGCTGCTGCTGCGCACCCCGCGCGAGGGCGGCATCTCCCGCGCCCTGGTCTCGGGCCGGGTGATGTACCACGAGTTGGTCCGGGACGCCCTGGCCCGGCACCTGGACAAGGATCTCGGCCCGATGGCGCTGCCGCGGCTGCCGGTCTCGCTGGTGCCGTTCACGGTCGCCGAGTACTTCCCCACGCCGGGCATCACCGCCTACCACGACCCCCGCCAGCACGCGGTCTCGCTCGCCTACATCGTCCCGATCGACGGCGACTGCCAGCCCCAGCAGGACGCCCTCGACATCGGCTGGTTCTCTCCCGAGGAGGTCGTCTCGCCGATGGTGCAGGCGGAGATGGTCTCCGGGCACGGCGCGCTGGTGCGCACCGCGCTGGCCACGACCGGTCGCCTGATCTGACGTGAGCACAACTCGGGCGACGGCGTCGCCTCGCGCGGTCGTCGTCGCTGCCGTCGTCGATGTGGTCGCCGTGCTCGTGTTCGCCCTCGCCGGGCGCCGCACCCACCACGACGACGGGGTGTTCGCCGGCCTGCTCGGCACCGCGTGGCCGTTCGGCGTCGCCCTGATCCTCGGCTGGGCGATCGCACGAGCGTGGCGGTCACCGCTGCGGCCCTGGCCCACCGGCGTGATCGTCTGGGCGGTGACCGTGGCCGTCGGCCTCGGCCTGCGCGCCCTGACCGGCGGCGGTCTGTCCGGGGCCTTCCCGCTCGTCGCCGCGGTGGTCCTGGCCGTCTTCCTGATCGGCTGGCGCGCTCTCGTGGCGCTGTTCGGACGGCGCGCCGCGAGGTGACCGTGCTGATCCGGCGGGCGATCCCCGGCGAAGCGGCGGCCCTGTCCGCACTCGCCCTGCGTTCCAAGGCGCACTGGGGCTACGACGACGGCTTCCTCGAGATGTGCCGCGCCGAGCTCACCTACACCGAGGCACAGATCGCCGGCTGGGGACTGATGGTCGCCGTCGACGACGACGTGCCGCTCGGTCTCTACCGGATCCATGGCGACCCGCCGGCCGGCGAACTCGACGCCCTGTTCGTGGAGCCGGCCCGGATCGGCACCGGGCTCGGCGGCACGCTGCTACGGCACGCGCTGGACAGCGCGCGGGAGGCGGGTTTCCGGAGCCTGGGTCTGGACGCCGATCCAGGGGCCGAGGCCTTCTATGCCCACGCCGGCGCGACCACGGTCGGCAGCACCGCGAGCGGTTCCATCCCGGGCCGCCGGCTGCCCCGGATGCGGTTCGAGCTGGCCGCGCCGCCGCCCGGAGGATGACGCCGGCGGCGCGTTCGACCGCGGCTGAACCCGCCGTGGATCCTCGCGCGGGGCGGCGCCAGGCCTGTGCGAGGATCCTGCCGTGACTTCGATACCGGCACCGTCCGAGACCGACACGAGCGCAACGTGGCAGGGCGCTACCCGCTGGATCTGGGACGACGGCGAGCCCGAGCCCCGGAACGCGTGGCGCTGCTTCCGGCGCCGGTTCGCTGCAGACAAAGGTGGAACGGCGCTGCTGCGGATCACCGCGGACACCAGGTACGTCGTGTTCGTCAACGGCAAGCGGATCGGGCACGGGCCGGTGCGAGCGTTCGGCGACCGGTGGCCGGTGGACACCTGGGACATCTGGTGGCACCTGCGCGAGTACAAGTGGAACACGGTGGCGGTGCTGGTCGCCCACCACGGGGTCGCCACGTTCCAGTCGCTGCCCGGGCGCGGCGGCCTGCTCGCCGAACTCGACCTCGGCTGGGGGATCCTCGGCACCGACTCGACGTGGGAGGTGGCCACGCACGGGGGCCACGATCCGCGAGCGCCCCGGATCAGCCCGCAGTTGGCGTTCACCGAGGACGTCGACGGCGCCTGGCAGCCGGACTGGACCGACGGCGGCGACGCCTTCGAGGGCACCTACCCGAAGGGCCTCGAGGCCGGATGGGCGCCCGCCACGGAGATCGCCGCGCCCGGCGAGGGACCGTGGACCACACTGGTGCCGCGGCCGATCCCGCCACTGCAGGAGGAGGTCGTCGCACCCGTGGCGGTGCGCTCAGTCGAGCGGGTCCGCCCGTGGCCGGGGAGCTGGACGGTGGACGTCCGGGCGACCTTCGACCCCACCTCGCCCGCGCACGCGAACCCGAGCGCCTACGGCGGCTACCTTCTCACCGCGCTCACCGTCGCCGAGGCCGGACCGGTGAGCCTCGGCCTGCCGCTGACCACCACACTCCCACGCGTCCGCGGCATCGCCGTCGACGGGCGGCACTGGGACATCGGGGAGCTGGCGCCCGGGCCCTCGGACCTGCGCACCCTCGACCTCGACCTGGCCCCCGGCACGCACTGGCTCGCCCTCGACGTGAGCATGTACGACCACGGCTACCCGCTGCCGCTGCTCCTGGACGGCGCCGACCTGACCCACCCGTGGGAGG
>NZ_CACRYJ010000049.1 GCF_902703175.1 Occultella aeris
GGCCGCCTTCGTGGCGGCGGCCGGGGCCGGCTTGGCGGTGGGGGCGCCGTTGCTGGCCGCGGTGCCGTTGGCGGCGAGGTCGGCAGGGCGATAGTTCTCGAAGAACTCCCACCAGGTGGGGTCGACTTGCGACTTGTCCTCCCGATACTGGGCGTACAGCTCGTCGATGAGCCATTCGTTGCCGCCGAAGTTCGTGGGAACCGAGACAGGGTCGTGGGGTGCCTGCTGGGACACTCGAGGATCGCCCTCTTCCGAAAGGTAGCTGGGGTGCGGGTTCGTCCCCTCAAGCCTAGGTGACGAACAACACGGAAACCTCACCGGAGCACGCCTGCCACGCCAAAATGTGATGCGGCGGACCCGAGCCGACTGCGGTCGTTCAAACGCTGGTCAACGTTTCGTCTCCTCCGCCGCCGCGGTTGCTGTGTACTGCCTGTGGGCGGCTGCCTGGTACCCGCTGAGCCAGCAGGTCCGCGACCACGTGCCGCTTCCGCTGACGCGAGGTGCGGGTCGGGCGTGGATGGATCGACGTTTCGGGTCAGTGGAGCGGCGGGACGTGACCTGGCTGGGTGTTCCGCTGACGCGAGGTGCGGGTCGGGCGTGGATGGATCGACGTTTCGGGTCAGTGGAGCGGCGGGACGTGACTTGGCTGGGTGTTCCCCTGACGCGAGGTGCGGGTCGGAAGCGTCACCGCGTGGTTCGGCGATCCGCGCTCAGGTGCCCGGCGCGGTGGGGTGGGCACGGCCCTCGGCTGGGCCACGGGCCGGCAGCGTCACCCGCAGCATGGCGCCGGTACCGCCGGGCGGATCGGCCACCGCGATCATGCCGCCGTGCAGGCTCACCGCCCAGCGGGCGATGGCGAGCCCCAGCCCGGTGCCGCCGGTGGACAGCCCGCCCCGCTGCGCCGGCGCGTTGCCGCGCTCGAACCGCTCGAAGACCTTCTCCCGGTCCGAGACCGGGATCCCCTGACCCTCGTCGAGCACCTCGATCACGACCTCGTCGGTCGTGGCCGAGTACCGGCCGCGCAGCGAGACGGTGCCACCGCGGGGGGAGTGCCGGGACGCGTTGCCGAGCAGGTTGGAGATGACCTGCCGCAGACGTTCCTCGTCCGCCGTCAGGTGCAGGTCGGGCGGCAGCGTCGACACCTCCCAGCGCAGGTCCCGATCGAAGCCGGCGGCCGCGTGCCGCGCCTGGGTGGCGACGTCGTCGAGGAACTCCTGGACCTCGAACTCGGTGAGCGCCAGGCTGGCCGCCCCGGCCTCCAGCCGGGACAGGTCCAGCAGGTAGGTGATCAGCCGGGAGAGCCGCTCGATCTGGGTGAGCGCCCCCTCGAGGGCGTCCGGGTCCGGTTCCACCACGCCGTCGGCCATGTTCTCCAGCTGCGCGCGCAGTGCTGCCACCGGGGTGCGCAGCTCGTGCGAGACGTTGGCCACCATCTCCCGGCGCTGGGCGTCGAGGGTGTCCAGGTCCTGGGCCATCGAGTTGAACGCGGCCGCCAGTTCGCCGACCTCGTCCTGGCTGTTCGTGTGGACCCGGGTGGAGTAGTCGCCGCGCGCCATCGAACGGGCCGCGGCGGTCATCTCCCGCAGCGGCCGGGTCATCCCGCGGGCGAGGATCTGGGTGAGGATCAGCGAGGCCCCGAGCGCGAACGGGAACGTGTTCAGCACCCCGAAGCCGAACCTGATCCCGGCCCAGGTGACAAGCGTGTACATGGCCACCGTTGCCGCGATGATCACGATCAGCTTCATCTTGATCGAGCGCATCGGGTCCAGCGGGCGCAGGTCGCCCACCAGGGACAGGGTCCGTCGCCACCAGCTCAGCTCGGTGGAGCGGGCGTGCCGGACGTGCGGGCTGCTCATGGATGCTGCTTCATCGCGGCGCAGGGATCGGTTGCGTGGTCAGCCGGCCGAGGGTTCGAGGGCGTACCCGACCCCGTGGACGGTTCGGATCAGGTCCGAGCCGAGCTTGCGCCGGAGGGCCTTCACGTGCGAGTCCACGGTGCGGGTGCCGGACGCGTCGGCCCAGTCCCAGACCTCCGCGAGCAGGCGCTCGCGGGAGAGCACCGTCCGCGGGCTCTGCGCCAGGCAGACCAACAGGTCGAACTCCGTGGGGGTCAGGTGCGCCTCCTCGCCGGACCGGTTCACCCGGCGTGCGGCCCGGTCGATGATCAGGTTGCCGAGCACCATCGGCGGCTCGCCGGGCGCCGTCGCCGGCGCCTGCCGGGACCGCTCCACCCGGCGCAGCAGCACCTTCAGGCGGGCCAGCAGCTCGCGCATCGAGAACGGCTTCGTCATGTAGTCGTCCGCACCCACGCCCAGCCCGACGAGCATGTCGGTCTCGTCGTCACGGGCGGTCAGCATCAGGATCGGTGTGGGCGGTCGTCCGTTGGTGGCCTGCTCGGCCTGGATCCGGCGGCACACCTCGAGGCCGTCGATCCCGGGCAGCATCACATCGAGCACGATCAGGTCCGGACGCACCGTGGCGGCCGCCTCCACCCCGGACGGGCCGTCACCGGCAATGTGTGGCGTCCAGCCCTCGGCCTGGAGCCGGCGGGCGATCTGGGCGGCGATCTCCGGTTCGTCCTCGACGATGAGCACTGACGTGTTCGGCTGCGCGGTCGACATGAGGAAACTCTGGCACACGTGAGCCTCGGGGTCCGGGAGGTGGGCGCTACTCTGGCCCCACTATGTCTGGCCATCCCGCCGCCACCCGTCGAAGGGCCCTCGGTCTCATCCGATGATCGTCGACTGGTTGCTGGTGCTGCTCGGGGTGGTGCTGACCGCAGGGACCGCGCTGTTCGTGTCCGCGGAGTTCGCGCTCGTCGCGCTCGACCCGGCGGCAGTCGACCGGCGCAGCGCCGCAGGGGACAAGCGCGCCGGGCTGCTCGCACGGGCGCTACGACACCTGTCCACAGAACTCTCCGGGGCGCAGGTCGGGATCACCGTGACCACGGTGCTGCTCGGCTACACGATGCAGGCAGCCGTCGCGAACCTGGTCGCGGTGCCGCTCGGGCGCACGGGCCTGACGACGGCGATCGCGACAGCCGTGGCGGTCGTCGTCAGCCTCGTGGTCGTGAACACGTTCTCGATGATCTTCGGGGAACTGGTCCCGAAGAACTGGGCGATCTCGGACCCGATGAAGGTGGCCAAGACGGTCATCCCGTTCCAGCACGCCTTCACGACCGCGCTGCGCCCGATGATCACGGTGCTGAACGGTTCGGCGAACCGGGTGCTGCGCATGTTCGGGGTCGAGCCCCGCGAGGAACTCAGCGGCGGCCGGTCCGCCACGGAGCTGGCCGCGTTGGTGCGGCACTCCGCGAAGGCGGGCACGCTCGAGATGTCCACAGCCACCCTGCTGACCCGGTCGATCGGCCTCGGCCGGCTCACCGCCGTGGACGTGATGACGGACCGGATGCGGATGCACGCGGTGGACCGGGACGCCTGCGCCACGGACCTGCTCGCGCTGGCCCGGTCGACCGGGCACTCCAGGTTCCCGGTCATCGACGCCTCACCGGACGAGGTGGTCGGCATCGTCCAGCTGCGCCGGGCGGTCGCGGTGCCGTACGAACGCCGCGGGGAGGTGCCCGTCGGGGCGTTGATGGATGAGGCGCCGCAGGTCCCGGAGACGATCCGGCTCGGACCGCTCCTGGTGGAACTGCGCGACGGTCTGCAGATGGCGGTGGTCGTCGACGAGTACGGCGGCACGTCCGGGGTGGTCACCCTCGAGGACGTCGTCGAGGAGCTGGTCGGGGAGGTGGCCGACGAGCACGACCGTCGACGGCGCGTGGTGCGGCCCGGACCGGCCCGCACCTGGATCGTGCCGGGCAGCCTGCGACCCGACGAGCTGTACCAGCAGACCGGACTGGTGGTCCCGGACGAGGCCCCCTACGAGACGCTGGGCGGCCTGGTGATGACCGCACTCGGGCGCCTGCCCGCCGTGGGCGACGAGGTCGAGGTGCCCGGCGTGACACTGCGGGTGCAGACCATGGACTCCCGGCGGGTGGACACGATCCAGGTGCGCGCGGCCGAACCCGCTGCCGAGAGCGAGGACCGATGAGTTCCTCGACCGCGCTCATCCTGGCGCTCGTGCTGCTCGGTGCGAACGCGTTCTTCGTGGGTGCCGAGTTCGCGATCATGTCCGCGCGGCGATCCCAGATCGAACCGATCGCGGAGTCCGGCTCCCGGGCCGCGCGCACGGCCCTGTGGGCAATCGAGAACGTGTCGCTCATGCTCGCCTGCGCCCAACTGGGCATCACGATCTGCTCCACCGGGATCGGGGCCGTCGCCGAACCGGCGATCGCGCACCTGGTCGAGGGCCCTCTGATCGCCATTGGCCTGCCCGCCGAGGCCAGCCACGTGGTCGGCTTCGTGGTCGCGCTCGCGATCGTGGTCTACCTGCACGTGGTCCTGGGCGAGATGGTGCCGAAGAACCTGGCCGTGTCCGCGCCGGAGCGCGCGGTGCTGTGGTTCGCCCCGCCGCTGGTGTGGATCTCCCGGGTGCTCTCCCCGGTGATCCGGTTCCTGAACTGGCTGGCGAACGCGATCCTGCGACTCGGCGGGGTCGAGCCCAAGGACGAGGTGACCTCGACCTTCACCGCCGAGGAGGTCGCGGCGATCGTGGAGCGGTCCCAGGCCGAGGGGTTGCTCGACGACGAGCTCGGCCTGCTCACCGGCGCCATCGAGTTCTCCGAGGCAACCGCCGGCACCGTGATGGTGGCCGTGGAGAAGCTGGTCACGCTGTCCCTGGGGTGTACGCCGGAGGAGGTGGAGCACGCGGTCGCCAAGACCGGGTACTCCCGTTTCCCGGTCACGCAGGGCGCGGCGATCACCGGCTACCTGCACATCAAGGATGTCCTCTATGCCGACACCGACGCCCTGCGCCGGGCACCGGTGCCGGACTGGCGGGTCCGGCCGATGGCCATGGCCGCCACCGGGGACGAGATCGAGGACGTGCTCGCCGCGATGCAGCGCACCGGGGCTCACCTGGCCGCCATCAGCGCCGCGCCGGAGGCCGGGATCGGCGCCGGTGAGATGCTCGCCCCCGGCGTCGGAACCGACGGCGAGGCAGCGCCGGAGCGGATCGGCGTGGTGTTCCTGGAGGACATCCTCGAGGAACTGGTCGGCGAGGTCCGGGACTCGATGCAGCGGGCCCAACAGCGATGACCGAGACGCGTGCCGACGCGCCGTGGCCCTGATCGGTTTGATCCCGGCAGCTGATCCTGCCTAAGGTGCCCCGGCGCGTGGCGTGGGTTCGCTCACAGGATCTGGACCGATTCAAGTGCCATCCGTTATGGTTTCGTGATCAGGTCCTGGCGGGCCCCCTACCGCCCGCGATCGTGAACCCCCGAAGTGCTGTCCCTCGTTCCACCTGTGTCGAACACCTTTCCCCCGGAGGCCGTGTGAGTTCTCAGCGTGATCTGCCCGCTGACGATCTCGCGACCCCTGAAGTCACGGCCACGTCCCCGACCCGCCGGCAGATCCGCGAGCAGGAGCGCGCCGCCGAGGCCGCCGCCCGCGCTGCCGAGTACGTGGCGTCCCTGGCGCAGGCCGAAGCCGTCGAGCCGGCCGACGAGCCGGCCGAGCCCGAGGCATCGACCGCCGCCGTCACCGAGGTCCAGGACGCCGAGACCGAGGCGGGCGCCGACGAGGCCGGTGTCGTCTCGGACCGCGAGGACACGGACATCGACGACGACCTCGAGACCGACGAGGGCCCCGAGGCCCACGAGGACCCGAACGCCCGCGACGTCGTGAAGGCCACCGATGAGGCCATGGACGTCGAGGTCACCGATGAGGCCACTGACGACGAGGCCACCGACGACCGTGCCACCGGCGACGCAAAGGACGAGCGGGCGGCCGACGGGACGCTCGACGACCAGGTCGCTGCCGCCGTCGCCGATCCTTCGGACGCCGCGACCACCTCGACGCGGTCACGGCTGCGGCCGGGCGGCCTCCGGCCGGCGGGCAAGAGCCGACCGGCCGGCCGGAAGTCGACGACCGAGCAGCCCAGGGTGCACCGTTGGGTACCAAGGCTCGCGGTCCTGGCCGCCCTCGGCATCGCGACGACCGTCGTGCCGCTGACCGGCGCCGCGCTCCCTGACCGACCTTCGGCGGAGGCGACCACCCAGAGCCTCGCCGCGGCCAGCGCGCTGGACATCCTCGCAGGTGGCGCCTACGTCCCCGCCGACGGCACCCAGGCCCTGGCCGCCGACCCCGAGGCCCGCGCCCGCGCCCTGGCCGCGGCCAGCCGGGACAACGGTTCCCGCGACGAGCTCACCTGTGGCACCGCCGGCCTCGAGGCCAACGGCGTGGTTGCCGCCGAGACCACCGTGACCCCGGTGGACCTGGTCATGCCGATCACGGCGGGCTCCTATTCGCTCACCTCGCGCTACGGCTACCGCTCCCACCCGATCTACGGCAGTTACTCCGAGCACACCGGGCTGGACATGGCTGCGGCGGCCGGGACCCCGATCCACTCCATCGCGGACGGCGAGGTCATCTACGCCGGCGGTGGCAAGGACGGCAGGTCCGGGATGCTCGTGATCGTCCAGCACGAGATCGACGGCGAGCCGATCTGGTCCTGGTACGTCCACATGTATCCGAACGGCGTGTTCGTCGATGTCGGCGACGTCGTCACGGCCGGTGAGGTGATCGGCGCGGTCGGTTCCTACGGGAACTCCACCGGCCCGCACCTGCACCTGGAGATCCACCTCGACGAGGCCCTCACCACCGTCGACCCGGAGGCCTGGCTGGCCGAGCACGAGGCGGCACCGCTCACCAGCGACACGCCGCTCTGCTCCGAGGGCTGAGAGGCCCCGCACCGGCCCCATCGCACACCCCTGACGACGCGTTCGACCTACGCGAGGGTGCGATCCTGCGGCGGACGGCGATCTTGCGCCGCACGATGACACGCTCGCCGCGGACCCCACCCCCGCTCCTCAGGTCCTGCGTGGCGCCGTGCCCTTCAGTCGAGCCGCAGGCCCCAGCGCACCGTGTGGTCGGCGCCCGGCTCCAGCCGGATCAGCCGCTCTCCGCTGCGGAACGCGTCCGCGACGCACGTCATGGGCTCGGCGGCAAGGCCGGTGCGACGTGCCTGCGGGGCGGCCACCTCGTCACCGGTGCACATCTGCCAGGTCCGCAGCGACTCGTCCATCCACACCGACGCCAGGCGCCCGTCGGTACCGCGCAGCCGCAGCCAGGACAGGCCCCGGTCGTCGTAGAGCGCACCCACGAACGCGTCGTCGAGCGCCGTCCGGCCCATCCGTCGCGGCTCTCGGAAGTCCAGGTCCTCAGGGATCTCCGCGACGCCCGTGGGCAGCAGCCGCTCGTCCGTCGGGATCCATGCCGTCGCGTCGAGCTGTAACTCGGCGTCGTCGAGGCTGCCAGGTCCGGGGGAGAGCCACGGGTGGAACCCGATCCCGTACGGGGCGGCGGCGGAGCCGATGTTCGCGGTGGTCGCGGTGATGGTGAGGCCGTCCGCGCCGATCGAGTAACGGATCCGGGTGCTGACCTGGAACGGGTAGCCGGGCGTGGCCGCCGGGTCCAGGCGCAGCTCGACGGTGTCCGTCGTGTGCTCGAGCACGGTCCACCGCTGCCAGCAGACCAGCCCGTGCAGGGCGGTGCCCCGTTCCGGCTCGGTCAGCGGGAGCTGCAGCTCCTGGCCGTCCCAGGTGTAGCGGCCGTCCCGGATCCGGTTCGGCCACGGCACCAGCACCGCGCCGTTCGATGCGGGCGGCAACTCGTCGGCACCGTAGGGCACCACCACGTCGCGCTCGCCGACGCGGAAGAGTCGGAGGTTCGCACCGACCTCGGTGATGATCGCGACGGCGTCGCCGGCACGGATCTCGAACTGTTGGCCGGTGGGGGAGGGGGAAGTCACCGACACAGCCTAGCGACGCGGACTGCGCGCACCAGCCGCGCACTCGGAGCCCATGGCCCTTGGGGATGAGCAGTGCCCCCGACTGGATTCGAACCAGCGACCTTCTGCTCCGGAGGCAGACGCTCTATCCACTGAGCTACAGGGGCGTTTCAACGCTGCGTGAGCCTACCAGGATTTGCGAGGCGACCACGCCGCCCGGGACGGGCGGTGGGTACGCCAACCCGGGTGCACCGGCATCGTGGTGCGGGGTAGGGGCAGCGCGGGAGGCGAGGATCACACGGGGCGGGTCCGGCCGGGGTTCACCGCCGGGGTGCAGTTCTTCCCATGGACGCGTGCCTCCTCGGACCCGTTGCGCCCCTACCATGGGCCAGATCAGGGGAAGCCCGGCGACCGCGACCAGCGACGGCGCCGGGATCGACACACCATCAGCGGAGGGCGAGATGAGCCAGAACCCACCCGAGGACCCGTACGGCCGCCCCCAGGGCGAGCCCGGCGCAGCCTCCGACGGTCCGGAGTACGGCTTCGGCCAACCTTCGCCGGACCAGCCCACCCAGGCGTTCGGCCAGGACCCGAGCCAGGCGTACGGCCAGGGCTACGGGCAGGCGTCGATGCCCCCGGGCGGCGGGTACGGCCAGCCCCAGCCGGGTGGCTATGGCCAGTCGTCCATGCCGCAGCCGGGCGGCTACGGGCAGCCCCAGCCGGGTGGCTACGGCCAACCCCAGCCGGGGGGCTACGGCCAGCCGGGCATGCCCGGCCAGGGACCCGGTGGCCCGGGGGGTCCCACCAACAGCAACCGCGGCGTCGTGATCGGGGCCATCATCGGCGGTGTCGTGGTGCTCGGAGCGATCGTGTTCTTCGCGATCCAGCTCTTCGGGGGCGGCGGCGGCGAGGACCCGACCGCGGGCGGCACCACGACCACGCAGGGCCAGACCGACGATCCCACCGTGGACCCGACGGACGAGCCCACCGACGACCCGACGGCCGAACCGAGCGGTGAGCTGTACGACGAACTCACCTCGCGGGTCGAGATCATCACCGGCGGCGACGAGCTCGGCGGCGTGTGGGCCATCGACGACGCCGGCTGGGCCGTCGCCGACGACATCACCCCGGCGCCCGCGTCCGCCACCGAGGCCTACACGGGCACGTTCGTGGGCGATCCCGGCGACGTCACGATGACCGCCGTCGCGTTCGCCACCGAGGCGGAGGCGGACGCGTACGCCGCGGAGCTGTCCGCGACGCTGGGCGAGCAGATCTACGAGTCCTACGTCTGGGAGGAGGACCAGAGCGGCACCCGGCTGGACTTCTCCGACGGCACCACCTTCGACATCGTCTGGTGGTACGACACCGCGGTGGTCTTCCATGTGACCGGACCGGCGCAGGACAACGCGGCGTTCGACTTCTACCTGGGTCTGCCGGTCTGATAGCACGATCCCGATCGGCCGGGCCGATCGGGTGCGGCACCGTCGCACACGCCGCGAGCGTTACGCTCGCGGCGTGTGGCAGGAGGAGGTGGGCGTTGCCCTCGCAGCCGGGCTCATCCGGCTCATGGGACGGCCCGACGGCGTCCGGCGGCTCGGCCTGACGGGTTCCGTGGCCGCGCTGCCCGGCACGGCCACGATGCTCGCGGCCGCGGCCGGCGAGCCGCGGGCCTTCCGGGCCCAGCGCCCGACCGCGCGGGGGCACCGCACCGACTTCACGAGCGCGGCCCCTCGGATCCTGGCCCAGCGCCTCGACCGGGCGGACCTCGCCGAGCCGCTGGCACTCGCACTGGCCGCGGAGGTCCGTGGCGCCGACGGCGTCGCGGACGCGTGGGCACGGGACGGTCACGTGCTGGTGTCGGTCACCTCCGCGGCGCTCGCGGGCGTGGTCGAGGACCTGCTCGACGCCCACCTCGCCCCGGCAGGCCCGGACGCGTCGACCTGCTTCGCGGTGGCTCCCGCCCGCGCCGCGGCGGCCCGTCTCGCGCACGCCCGCGCCCGCAACCTCACCCGGTCCGCGCACGCCCACGGCGTGCGGCCGTGGCCGGCCGGCGACGTCGCTCGCGGGCCGGCGCTCGAGGACCTGGTCGAGGAGTCAGGGGTACGCGAGCTCATCCTCTGCCTCGCCGGCTCCCGGGACGCCGCCGACCGGGTCCGCGAGACGCGCCGACCCGACCCGGTGATCGCGCACCTGGACCGCACCGCGGCCGCTCACCGCGCCTGGTTCGAGACGACCAGGGTGACCCCACGTGGCGCCGGGGCGATAACCTCGGCGCACCGATCCCGACTCTGCCTGAACGACGCTGCCACCCCGGTCCTGGCCGGTGGGCTGGCGATCCTCGGCCTCGACGCTCCGGAGCACCTGTGACGCACCCGACCGACCCCCAGCTGTGGCCCGCGAACGTGACCGTGACCGACGGCGTGCTCAGCCTCGCCGGCATGTCGGTGACCGAACTCGCCGGGACCTACGGGACGCCGTCGTTCCTGCTCGACGTGGCGGACCTGCGAGAGCGGGCCGCCCGATACCGGGACGCGCTCGTCGGGGCGTTCGCCCCGCTCGGTGTGGACGTCGACGTCTACTACGCCAGCAAGGCGTTCCTGAGCACCGCCGTGGCGCGCTGGGTGCACGCCGAGGGGCTGCGCATCGACACCGCGGCACACGGCGAGCTGGCGACCGCGATCGCCGCCGGCATCCCGGGGGCGGACATCGGCCTGCACGGGAACAACAAGTCCGCCGCGGAGATCACCCTCGCGCTCGGCCACGGCGTGGGCCGGATCGTCATCGACTCCCTGCCCGAGATCGAGCTCGTCGGCTCGATCGCCGCCGAGCTCGGGGTCCGGGCGCCGGTCATGGTGCGGGTCACCACCGGCGTGCACGCCGGTGGGCACGAGTTCATCGCCACCGCACACGAGGACCAGAAGTTCGGGCTCTCGCTCGCCAGTGGGGCGGCATTGGAGGCCATGGAGCGGATCCACGCGGACGACCGGCTCGACCTGCTCGGCCTGCACTCCCACATCGGCTCCCAGATCCTGGACCCGGCGGGCTTCGGCGAGGCCGCTCGCGCGCTGCTCGGCCTGCGCGCCGAGTTCGCCGAACGCACCGGCGAGCTGGTGCCCGAGGTGGACCTCGGCGGCGGCTTCGGCATCGCCTATGTCCCCGGCGAGGAGGGCGTGGACGTCGCCGCCCTGGCCGCCGACCTGGCCGGGCTGCTGGCCACCGAGGCGCAGGCACTCGGGACCACGCTGCCCCGGCTGTCCTTCGAGCCGGGCCGGGCGATCGTCGGACCCACCATGATCACGCTGTACACGGTGGGCACCGTCAAGCCGGTGGTCCTCGACGACGGCGGGAGCCGGCTCTACGTGTCCGTCGACGGCGGCATGAGCGACAACATCCGCACCGCGCTCTACGACGCTGACTACCACGCCGAGCTCGTCTCGCGCGCAACGACCGCGCCAACGGTGACTGCGCGGGTCGTCGGCAAGCACTGCGAGAGCGGGGACATCGTGGTCCGGAACGTGGCGCTGCCCGCGGACGTCGACGCCGGCGACCTGCTCGCAGTGCCCGCAACCGGCGCCTACGGACGATCGATGGCGAGCAACTACAACCTGCTCCCGCGGGCCGGCGTGGTCGCCGTCGCCGACGGGCAGGCACGCGAGATCGTGCGGCGGGAGACGATCGAGGACGTGCTCGCTCTCGACATGGGCTGAGGGGTGGTGTCCACTCCTCGACGCCCTGCCCGCAGCCGTGTCGCAGGGTCCTATCCTGAGGCAACCCCCGAGTGAGACAGCGCGTGCGTGAGCACGCCGAAGGAGATCATGAACGACACCCCCGCCCCCCTGCGCGTCGCCGTCCTCGGCTGTGGCGCGGTCGGTACGGAGGTGGTCCGCCGCCTCCTCGAGCACACCACGGACTTCTCGGCACGCACCGGGGCCCACCTCGAACTGACCGGCATCGCGGTCCGTTCGCTGGACGCCGTGCGGGACCCGGTCGTGCCTCGGGGCCTGCTCACCGACGACCCGGCCGCGCTGATCGCCGACGCCGACCTGGTCGTGGAGGTGATGGGCGGCATCGAGCCGGCCCGGACCCTGATCCTCGACGCGCTTCGTGCCGGCGCCGGCGTCATCACCGCGAACAAGGCACTCCTGGCCCGGCACGGGCCGGAGCTGTACGAGGCGGCGGACGCGGCGCACGTGGACCTGTTCTACGAGGCCGCCGTGGCCGGCGCGGTGCCTGTGGTGCGCGGGGTCCGCGAGTCACTGGCAGGGGACCGGATCAACCGGGTCCTCGGCATCGTCAACGGCACCACGAACTACATCCTCGACGAGATGACCACGAACGAGCTGGACTTCGCGGCGGCCCTTCGGCAGGCCCAGGACCTCGGCTACGCCGAGTCGGACCCGACCGCCGACGTCGAAGGACTCGACGCTGCCGCGAAGGCCGCCATCCTGGCGGCGCTGGCCTTCCACAGCCGGATCGCTTTCAGCGACGTCAGCGCCGAGGGCATCACCGCGATCACCTCGGAGGACATCGCCTCCGCGGCGCAGACCGGGCACGTCATCAAGCTCCTCGCCGTCGCCGAGCATCGACACGAGGCGGACGGCCGCGGGGGAGTGGCCGTCCGGGTTTACCCGGCGCTGGTGCCGGTCGAGCACCCGCTCGGCAACGTGCGCGGACCGTTCAACGCGGTGCTGGTCGAGGCCGAGGCGGCCGGGACCCTGATGTTCTACGGCGCCGGCGCGGGTGGCGTGGCCACCTCGAGCGCCGTACTCGGTGACCTCGTCGCCGCCGCGCGCAACCGCGTCAGTGGCGGCAAGGCGCCCTCGGAGTCCCGGTACGCCGAACTGACGCCGCTGGGGGCCGATCAGATCCACTCCCGATTCCAGATCCGGATGGCGATCGCGGACCGGCCGGGCGTGCTCGCCGAGGTCGCGGCCGCCGTCGCCGAGCACGGCGTCTCCTTCGAGACGGTACGTCAGCAGGGCCTGCCCGGTGGGCCTGCCGAACTGGTCATCGGCACGCACGAGGCGAGCGAGTCGGCGCTCGCGGCGACCCTCGCAGCATTGGATACGCTCGATGTCGTCCTGCGGATCAGTTCGGTCCTGCGCGTGGAAGGAATCTGATGGCCAAGCCCTGGCGCGGCGTGATCGCCGAGTACGCCGACCGTCTACCGATCGAGGACGGTGACCCGGTGGTCACCCTCGGCGAGGGCGGCACCCCGCTGGTGCACTCGCCGTCGCTGTCCGCCGCCACCGGCGCGCAGGTGCACCTGAAGGTGGAGGGGGCCAACCCGACCGGGTCCTTCAAGGACCGGGGCATGACGATGGCGATGAGCAAGGTCGCCGGGACCGGCACGCAGATCGTCGTGTGCGCTTCCACCGGGAACACCTCCGCCTCCGCCGCCGCGTACGCGGTCCGTGCGGGCCTCGGCTGCGCCGTGGTACTGCCGCAGGGCAAGATCGCCGCCGGGAAGCTCGCCCAGGCGATCGTGCACGGGGCCACCCTGCTCGCCGTGGACGGCAACTTCGACGATTGCCTGCGGATCGTGCGCTCGCTCGCCGAGAACTACCCGGTCGCCCTCGTGAACTCGGTCAACCCCTACCGTCTGCAGGGGCAGAAGACGGCCGCGTTCGAGGTCGTCGACGCGCTCGGCGACGCCCCGCAGATCCACGTGCTGCCGGTCGGCAACGCCGGCAACATCTCCGCCTACTGGATGGGCTACCGCGAGTACGCCGCGGACGGCCTGGCATCCCGGACCCCGATGATGTGGGGCGTCCAGGCGGAGGGCGCCGCGCCGTTCGTCAAGGGTGAGCCGATCGAGCACCCCGAGACGGTCGCGACCGCGATCCGGATCGGGAACCCGGCCTCCTGGGACCTGGCCGTGGCCGCCCGGGACGACTCCGGCGGGCGCATCGACGCCGTCACCGATGCGCAGATCCTGGACGCGCAGGCCCTCATCGCACGCGAGGTCGGCGTATTCGTGGAACCGGCGTCCGCGGCCAGTGTGGCGGGCCTGCTCGTGCGCGCCCAGGCCGGCGACGTCCCCGGTGGCGCGCAGGTGGTCTGCACGGTCACCGGGAACGGTCTCAAGGACACCGCGACCGCCCTCGGGGACACCGTCATCGAGCCGCGGGTGATCGGTGTGGACGTCGACGCCGCCGCCCGGGCCCTCGGTCTGAACTGACGCCATGCGCCTGCTGTACGACCAGGCCTCGGTGCGCGTTCCCGCGACCAGTGCCAACCTCGGACCCGGTTTCGACGCGTTCGGTCTCGCCCACCGGATCCACGACGTCGTGCACGTGCGCGCCACGACCGGTGCGACCGCGGTCGAGGTCACCGGCGAGGGCGCCGGTGAGGTGCCCGACGGCGAGACGCACCTTGTGGTGCGCGCGTTGCGGGCCGGCCTGGAGTACGCAGGCGCGCCGCAGGCAGGCCTGCACCTGAGGTGCGTGAACGCGATCCCGCACGGCCGCGGGATGGGTTCCAGCGCCGGCGCCGTGGTCGCCGGACTGGTCGCCGCCCGCGCGCTGATCGGTGACCCGGACGCGCTTGCGGACGGCGCCGTCCTGGAACTGGCCACCGAGTTCGAGGGCCACCCGGACAACGCGGCGCCGGCGCTGCTCGGCGGCGCGACCATCGCGTGGATGGGACCGGAGGCGCGGGCCGCCCGGATCGAGGTGCACCCGGAGATCGCCGCTACCGTGCTCATCCCCACCGAACGGCTGGCCACCCACCGTGCCAGGGCCGCGCTCCCGCGTACGGTCGCCCATGCCGATGCCGCGTTCAACGCCGGCCGGGCCGGGCTCCTGACCCTGGCGCTGACGTCCAGGCCGGACCTGATCATGGCGGCCACCGAGGACCGGCTGCACCAGGACCACCGGGCCGACGCGATGATGGCCAGCGTCGCGCTCGTGCACCGGCTGCGCGAGCGCGGGTTGCCGGCGGTGATCTCAGGTGCGGGTCCGAGCGTCCTCGTGCTGGCCGATGTCGGTCCCGAGCTGGAGGCGGAACTGGCCGGCCGGTGGCGGGTGCTGCACCCCCGGATCGACCGCGACGGAGCCCAGATCCTGGCTCGGTGAGTCCGGCCGCGGACCCGCGCCGGACGTGGCGGAAATTCGTGAGCCCCAAGCAGCCGCGGTGGTAGGCTGGCGGCGCATCGACGGGCCTGATGCGTACCCGCACGGCCCACGTGATGACACCGCCCCGAAACCTCGCTCCCGAGCACCTGCCCGGTCGCGTCGGCGCGTGGCGGAAACCACCCGGGTCCGAGACCCGGAGTCAGTACTCGCCGGGCACGGCCCGGCACATCTAGGGGGAAGGAACCCCGTGACCGAAACGATCAACACCTCGACCGGCTCCGGTCGAGGCGGTGCGTTGTCCTCACTGCGACTGCCCGAACTCCAAGCGCTCGCTGCCGAGCTGGGGCTCAGGGGCACCGCGAAGATGCGCAAGAGTGACCTCGTCACCGCGATCCGCGCGGCCCGCTCCGGCGGCGACGCCGGCGCTGCGACTGCGACTGCGACTGCGACTGCGACGGACGGTGCGCCGACGCGCCGTCCGGCGCGCAGCCGCTCGACCGAGTCGATGGCACCGAGCGCGCAGGATGCCCAGCCCGCAGCCCGGGCGGCAGAGCCGGCGACCGCCGCGGCGTCGACCGCCCAGCCCACGACCGCCCAGGCACCGACCGCCGAGGCACCGACCGCCGAGCGCTCCCGCGACGGTGCGGGCGCCGGCCGGACGCAGGCACCGCAGCAGCGCCAACGGCGCGTCGCGAGCACTGACGGCAGCGGGGACACCGCGACACCGCAGGCCGATGTCGCGACCGAGGCCCCGCCGTCGGGCAGCACCGCGCAGCAGCGCACCACCACCCGCAGCCGCCGAGCCACCGCACCCCAGCGCGACGCCTCGCGCCCGCAGGAGCGCACCGAGTCCGACGCCGCTCCGGCGCAGGAGTCCCGTGCGCCGCGGTCCCGCCAGCGCGGGCGGGGCACCGACAGCGACCAGCCGCAGCTGGACCTGTCCGCGCTCGTGCCCGAGCGGGGCGAGGACACCTCGAGCCGCAACGGCCAGCCGGAGCAGGGCCGTAGCCAGGCTCAGCGCCGCCCGTCCCTTGACGACATCCAGCTGCCCGAGGGCCGCCGGGTCGACACCGAGCGTGGCGACGGTGAGCGCGACAACGGCGGTTCGGACGACGACGACGAGCGCGGCTCCCGTCGGCGCCGCGGCCGGGACCGCTACCGCGACCGGGATCGTGACCGGGACCGGGAACGCAAGCGCCGTCCGGTCCGGGGCGGCGAGTCCACCGGCGAGGACGAGATCGAGATCAGCGAGGACGACGTGCTGCTGCCCGTCGCCGGGATCCTGGACATCCTCGACAACTACGCGTTCGTGCGGACCAGCGGCTACCTGCCCGGCCCGAACGACGTGTACGTCTCGCTCGGCCAGGTCAAGAAGAACGGCCTGCGTCGCGGCGACGCCGTCACGGGCGCCGTGCGTCAGCCCCGCGAGGGCGAGAACGCCGGCAGCCAGCGCCAGAAGTTCAATGCGCTGGTCCGCCTGGACACGGTCAACGGCGCGCCGGCCGAGGAGGCCCTCGAGCGGCCCGAGTTCAGCAAGCTCACCCCGCTGTACCCGCAGGAGCGGCTACGCCTGGAGACCCGGCCGAACCTCATCACGGCCCGGATCATCGACCTGGTCGCCCCGATCGGGAAGGGCCAGCGTGGCTTGATCGTCGCGCCCCCGAAGGCCGGCAAGACGATCATCATGCAGCAGATCGCGAACGCCATCACGGCCAACAACCCCGAGGTGCACCTCATGGTGGTGCTCGTGGACGAGCGGCCCGAAGAGGTCACGGACATGGAGCGCACGGTCAAGGGCGAGGTGGTCTCCTCCACGTTCGACCGGCCGGCCACCGACCACACGATCGTCGCGGAGCTCGCGATCGAGCGGGCCAAGCGGCTGGTCGAGCTCGGCCAGGACGTCGTGGTGCTGCTGGACTCGTTGACCCGGCTCTCCCGCGCCTACAACCTGGCGGCCCCGGCATCCGGCCGGATCCTCTCCGGCGGCGTCGACGCGTCCGCGCTGTACCCGCCGAAGCGGTTCTTCGGGGCCGCGCGCAACATCGAGCACGGCGGCTCGCTGACGATCCTCGCCTCAGCTCTGGTGGAGACCGGCTCGAAGATGGACGAGGTGATCTTCGAGGAGTTCAAGGGCACCGGGAACATGGAGCTCCGGTTGTCCCGCCAGCTCGCGGACAAGCGGATCTTCCCGGCTGTCGACGTCAACGCGTCCGGCACCCGTCGTGAGGAGATCCTGGTCTCCTCCGAGGAGCTGAAGATCATCTGGAAGCTCCGCCGGGTCATGGGCGGCCTCGACCAGCAGCAGGCGATCGAGCTGCTGCAGTCGAAGTTGCGAGACTCCGGCTCGAACGCGGAGTTCCTGCTGACCGTGCAGAAGACCACGCCGGGTCACCCGTCGGCATCCTCCGAGCTCAGTTAGCGACCCGGGCGGCAGGCGCATACGCCAGGGGAGTGATCGAGCAGGAGGAAGTGCATGAGCGAGGACTTCGCGGTCGTCGACCCGTTGTTGGCCGAGTATGCCGAGATCGAGTCGGCCCTGGCTGACCCGGCCGTGCATGCGGACCAGGCGCGGGCCCGTTCGCTCGGGCGCCGGTACGCCGAGCTCGGCCGGATCGTCGCGGCCTACCGGGCCTGGCGGGCCGCCGAGGAGGACGCCGGCGCAGCCGCGGAGTTGGCGGTCGAGGATCCGGCGTTCGCCGAGGAGGTGGCCCCGCTGCGGGAGGCCGCCGACGCGGCCGCCGAGAGCCTGCGCCACGTCCTGGTGCCCCGCGACCCGGACGACGGCCGCGACGTGATCCTCGAGGTGAAGGCCGGCGAGGGTGGCGAGGAGTCCGCCCTGTTCGCCGGCGACCTGTTGCGCATGTACCTGCGGTTCGCCGAGCGGCAGGGCTGGTCCACGCAGATCATCGGCGCCACCGAGTCCGACCTGGGCGGGTACAAGGACGTCTCGGTCGCAGTGAAGTCGCGGGCCACCGACCCCGCCGAGGGGGTCTGGGCGCACCTGAAGTACGAGGGTGGCGTGCACCGGGTCCAGCGGGTGCCGGTGACCGAGTCGCAGGGCCGGATCCACACCTCGGCGGCGGGCGTGCTCGTGTTCCCCGAGGTCGAGGACGCCGGGGAGATCGAGATCGACCCGAACGACCTGCGGATCGACGTGTACCGGTCCTCCGGCCCCGGCGGGCAGAGTGTGAACACCACCGACTCGGCCGTGCGGATCACCCACGTGCCCACGCAGATCGTGGTCTCGATGCAGAACGAGAAGTCGCAGCTGCAGAACCGGGAGCAGGCGATGCGGGTGCTGCGCGCCCGGCTGCTCGCCGCTCAGCAGGAGGCCGCCGCGGCCGAGGCCGCCCAGGTGCGCCGCTCCCAGGTGCGCACGGTGGACCGCAGCGAGCGGATCCGCACCTACAACTACCCCGAGAACCGGGTGGCCGATCACCGGACCGGGTACAAGGCGTACAACCTCGACCAGGTCCTCGACGGCGACCTCGGCCCGGTCATCGCGTCCGCGATCGAGCTGGACGAGGCCGAGCGGTTGGCCGCGGCGGGTGCCTGAGGCCGTGCCGGACCTGCCGGGTGCGCGGGACTTGCCGGACCTTCGCGCCCTCGTCGCCGGGGCGACCGCGGTGCTCGCGGAGGCAGGCGTGGCCTCGGCGCGGGTGGATGCCATCGCGCTGGCCGGGCACGCGCTCGGGGTGCCCAACCTGATCCTGGTGATGGCGCCCCCGCTGCCCCCGGACTTCTCCGCGAGGTACGCGGCGCTCGTGGAGCGTCGCCGGCTGCGCGAGCCGCTGCAACACATCACCGGGACCGCCGCGTTCCGGCACCTCGACCTGACGGTGCGGCCCGGAGTGTTCGTGCCGCGGCCCGAGACGGAGACGGTCGCGCAGGTGGCGATCGACGCCGCACAGGCCTTGGCCACGGCGGGCGCGGTCCCGTTGGCTGAGCGCTCATCGGCTGCGGTCGTGGTGGACCTGTGCACCGGCGGCGGCCCGATCGCGCTATCGGTCGCGGACGAGGTCCCGGGTGCCCGGGTCACCGCGGTGGAGCTCTCACCCGAGGGTGTGGCGCTCACCCGCGCCAACGCCGACCGCCTCGGCCTCACCGTGCGGGTCCTGGCCGGCGACGTGCGCGAGGAGAGCCTGCTCGCCGAGCTCGACGGCGCCGTCGACGTGCTCGTCTCGAACCCGCCCTACATCCCGCCGGACGCCGTGCCGATCGATCCCGAGGTCCGCGATCACGACCCGGACCTCGCCCTGTACGGCGGCGGCGCGGACGGGCTCGAGGTGCCCCGCGCCGTCGTGCGGGCCGCGGCGCGGCTGCTGCGCCCCGGTGGGACGTTCGTGATGGAACACGCGCAGGTGCAGGCCGCGGCGGTACGCGCCGACGTCGACGCCACCGGCGTGTTCGCCGACATCCACACCGTGGCGGACCTGACCGGCCGTGACCGGATGGTCGTCGCGACCCGGCGCTGACCGGGCCCTGACTACTCCGTCCGCCAAGCC
>NZ_CACRYJ010000050.1 GCF_902703175.1 Occultella aeris
CCTCGCCCCACCTCCGCCCCAGCCCCGCACACCCGTGAACGCTTGGTTGCCATCGGTTGCCGGCCGGTCGAAACGATGCAATTGCGCGTTCGGCTGCGGTCAGGCGGGGCGAGAAGTCAGGAGGGGGGAGGGGTCGTGCTGTGCCGCCGGACGTAGGTGATCACGTACCAGCCGAGGGCGATGCCGGCCAGGTCCGCGACGAGGTCGAGCGGGTCGCCACTGCGCTCGGGGAGCACGACGTGCTGGATCAGCTCACTGAGGGCCGCGTGCGCGGCGAGCCCGAGCGCGAGCCACCGCCCCGGGATCCCCGCGAGGAGTCCGGTGGCCATCACGGCGGCGAAGATCAGCACATGCGCGGCCTTGTCGGTGCCGGGGACGCCGTCACCGGGAAGGTCCACCCGCGGCCAGTACAGAGCCAGCACCTGGACGACGACGGCCACCGCGAACGCGAGCCGGGAGAGTAGCTTCGGCAGCGCCGGGCGGGTGGTGGTCGTCACCAGGACACCTTCCCATGCCGCGGACGCACCGTGCCGCCGGTCCGGTCGGTGCCGATGTGCCGCGGGACATGAAAGACTCGCCCGCGTGAGTGACGTAGAACTGAGGGACTGCACCGACGCCGCGGAGCGCGGGCCACACCTGGACGCCGCCGTCGAGGCGCTCGCCAGCGGCGCTCTGGTGGTGCTGCCGACCGACACCGTGTACGGGATCGCCGCGGACGCCTTCACCCCCAAGGCCGTGGCCGCGTTGCTGCGCGCCAAGGGCCGTGGCCGGCAGATGCCGCCGCCCGTGCTCGTCGGGGACCTGAATACGCTCGACGGGCTCGCCACCGAGATTCCCGAGTCGGTGCGCGAACTCGTGACCGAGTTCTGGCCCGGCCCGCTCACGGTGATCCTGCGCGCCCAGCCCAGCCTGCACTGGGACCTCGGCGACACGAACGGCACCGTCGCACTGCGGATGCCGGACGACGAGATCGCCCTCGACCTGCTCCGCCGGACCGGCCCGCTCGCGGTCTCGAGTGCGAACAAGACTGGCAACCCCGCCGCGCAGACCGCCGCCGAGGCGCATGACCAGCTCCTGCGGACGGTGAAGGTCTACCTCGACGGCGGCCCGGCCCGCGGCAGCGTGCCCTCCACCATCGTCGACGCCACGGGTGAGAGCCTGCGGATCGTGCGCGAGGGTGCCCTGAGCCGGGAGGACCTCGGCGCGATCGTGCCCGAGATCCTCGACGACGAGGAGTTGGCGACCGTCGAGGCTGAGGTGAGCGACGCCGTCGGGAGTGATGCGGCTGAGGTGAGCGACGCCGTCGGGAGTGATGCGGCTGAGTCGGGCGACGCCGTCGGGAGTGACGAGCCCGAGTCGGGCGACGCCGAGGCGGGCCGACCGCAGTCCGAACCCGGTGCCGCCCAGCCGTGAGGCTCTACCTCCTCATCATGGCGATCGCCGCCGCGGCGACGTACCTGGCGACGCCGCTCGCCCGGTTGATCGCCCAACGCACCGGCGCCGTGACACCGGTGCGGGAGCGCGACGTGCACGCGGTCCCGACCCCGCGCATGGGTGGCTTGGCCATGTTCGCGGGCCTGGCGGTGGCATTCGTGCTGGCCTCCCGGATGCCCTTCCTCGAGGACGTGTTCGCCGGCACGGTGCCGTGGGCGATCCTCGGCTGTGGCGCGCTGGTGTGCCTGCTCGGTGCCGCCGACGACATCTGGGACCTGGACTGGATCACGAAGCTCGTCGGGCAGGTCCTGATCGCCGGCCTGATGGCCTGGCAGGGCGTCCAACTCGTCCAGTTTCCGATCTTCGGGCTGGTCATCGGCTCGCCGCGGCTGTCCCTGCTGGTGACCGTGCTCGTGGTGGTGATCGCCGTGAACGCCGTGAACTGGGTGGATGGCCTGGACGGACTCGCCGCCGGGGTGGTCGCCATCGGCGGGATCGCGTTCTTCGTCTACACCTACCTGCTCACCGTGAACAACAACCCGACCGACTTCTCGAACCTGGCGACCGTGCTGATGGCGTCGGTGGTGGGCGTGTGCCTGGGGTTCCTGCCGCACAACTTCCACCCTGCGCGGATCTTCATGGGGGACTCGGGGGCGATGCTGCTCGGCCTCACCGTCGCGGCCGCGGGCATCATGGTCACCGGTCAGATCAATCCTGCGGTCCTCGAGACCGAGCAGGCGCTGCCCGCCTACGTCCCGATCGTGCTCCCGGTCGCAGTGCTGCTGCTGCCGCTGATCGACGTGACCGTGACAGCCGGGCGCCGGCTCCTCAGCGGCAAGTCACCGTTCCACGCCGACCGCACCCACCTGCACCACAAACTCCTGGACCACGGCCACTCGCACCGGCGCGCGGTCCTGATCATGTACGTGTGGACCGCGGTGGTCGCATTCAGTGCGGCCGCCCTCATCGTGTTCCCGGTCTGGGTGGTGCTGGCGTGCTTCGTCGCCGGCGCCCTGCTGGCCACCATCATCACCGTGGTCAGGCTGCCGTTCGCGGCGCTGCGACCCGGTCGTGACCGAGCGGCCCGGGACGCCGACCAGCCCGTCGCGCACCCGCCCGGTCCCTGACCCTCCGACCGACGCCCGGCCGCACCACTAGACCGAGAGACTCCCGTGAGCGAACCGACCTTCCTGAACGACAAGTACATCCGCACTGCGGCGGTGCTGGACCTCATCAAGAAGGTCCTGCGGCGGCTGCTCCTGGCCGGCGCCGTGATCGCCGTCGTGGGTGCGGTCGTCGGCCTGCTCGCCGCCGGCCTGCCGGGGCTGTGGGGAGCGCTCCTGGCCGTCGCCATCGGCGTGCTATTCACCGCGACCACGGTCGCGGCCCTGTACCTCGTCGCCGGCCGCGGACCCGAGCTGCTGCAGGTCGTCCTGCTCGGCGGCTGGATCGTCAAGATGGGTCTGCTCGCGCTGGTCCTGCTGTGGCTCCGGGAACAGGACTTCTACTCGCTGCCTGTGTTCCTCGTCACTCTCTTCGTGCAGGTGATCGCCTCCCTGGTGGTCGAGCTGTACACGGTCGTCACCGCGAAGATCCCCTACGTCAGCCCGGGTGCCACGACGTCCACAGAAGAGACACAAGCCGAGGACGAGGGGCCGACGGCGGATCCTTCCGATGTCGAGGGTGGATCGCCCTCTTCGGGCGGCTCAGCGGGCGAGAACGGCGCTGCCGAGGTGGCCGCGGAGCCGCGCGATCGGGCGCCGCGGAGCGACGCAGACGGGGCCTGAGGCTTCACACCCTCGTCACAACCACCGAGTGCCATCGGGTACTCTAAACGCAGTCACTTCCAGCCCACCTGAGTTCGGTTCCTGCGACGCTGCCTCCGTACAGCGAGCAGGGCTGGGCCCGATGCTCCCTGGGGAGAGAATCCTGTCCACCGCAGCCATCGCCCTGCCGATCCTGGCCGAGACCGAGGACTCCTCCGGCAGCGGTTTCCACGCCCCCGGGATCGACGAGTTCTTCCCACCGGCCATCTTCGGCAGCACCGATCTCGACTCCTGGTGGGGCTTCGACCGGATCATGCTGGTCCGCGTCATCATGATGGTGGCCCTGCTCCTGCTGCTCTGGCTCGGGATCCGCCGCGCGAAGCTCGTGCCCGGTCGCGGCCAGAACATCATCGAGCTCGGCGTCGAGTTCGTCCGGGTCCAGATCGCCGAACAGGTGCTCGGCCACGAGCGGGCCAAGCCGTATCTGGCGATGCTGACCACGATCTTCTTCACTGTCCTGACGATGAACATCGCCGGGGTGATCCCGTTCCTGAACATCGCGGGCACCGCCCGGGTCGGCCTGCCACTCGTGCTCGCCGTCTGGGTCCTGGTGGTCTACCTCGCGGCCGGTGTGCGCAAGCACGGCGTCGGCAAGTACCTCAAGGCTCAGCTCTTCCCGCCCGGGATCCCGTGGCCGGCATATCTGCTGATCACGCCGATCGAGGCGCTGCAGGTCTTCATCCTGCGCCCCGCCACCCTGACCATCCGGTTGCTTGCGAACATGATGGCCGGGCACCTGATGCTGGTGCTGTGCTTCTCTGCCACGAACTTCCTCCTCCTGGAGGGCGGCGGACTGATCAAGCTGACCAGCGCGCTCTCGTTCGCCGGCGGCATCTTCATCACGCTGTTCGAGATCTTCGTGGCACTGCTGCAGGCGTACATCTTCACCCTGCTCGCATCGATCTACCTCAATTTCGCCTTGGAAGAGGAGCACTGAGCTTCTCTCCCAGGGCATGGCTCGCAACCTGGGCCGCCCCGTCCGCAGAACCCCAGACGCTCACCCCGAGCGCCTTCAGGAAGGAAATGCAGTGGAAGGTATCACCGGAAACATCGCCACCGTCGGTTACGGTCTCGCGACGATCGGCCCCGGTATCGGTCTCGGTATCGTCATCGGTCAGACCCAGATCGCCACGGCGCGTCAGCCCGAGGTCGCTGGTCGGCTGTTCACCAACATGATGATCGGTGCCGCCCTTATCGAGGTGCTCGGTCTGCTCGGCCTCGTCGCCGGGCTGATGTTCACCTGATCGTCCTTTCCCACTGGCGTTGGAGTACCCCATGATTCACGCAGACGAGGCCGCGCCGAACGTCCTGCTGCCCGCCGGCTATGACATTTTCTGGTCGCTGGTGGTCACGGTCATCATCGGATTCTTCTTCTTCAAGTACCTGTTGCCGAAGTTGAACGCGATCCTGGATGAGCGGACGGCGAAGATCGAAGGCGGTCTGGCCCTGGCCGAGAAGGCCCAGGCCGAGGCAGCCTCCGCGAAGGCCGACGTGGAGCGCGAGCTCGCCGAGGCCCGCAAGGAGGCGGCCGGCATCCGTGAGGAGGCTGTCAGCGACGGTGGGCAGATCGTCATCGACGCTCGCGCCAAGGCTCAGACGGAGGCCAACCGGATCGCCGAGAACGCGCAGCGCCAGATCGACGCCGAGCGTCAGGCGGCGGTGGTCTCGCTGCGTACCGAGGTCGGCGGCCTGGCCTCCGAGCTCGCGTCGCGGATCGTCGGGGAGTCCCTCACCGATGACGCACGGCAGTCGCGTGTGATCGACCGGTTCCTGGACGAACTGGACGCCGGCGTGCCCTCGGGTGCCACGGGGTCCCGCGACCAGGAGGCGTGATGCGGGCGAGTAGCCAGGGATCACTTGCGGCCGCCACGGACCGCTGGGAGGCGGTCCTCGGCACGGCCGGATCGGATTCCTTCCGGTACGGCACCGAGCTGTTCGGCGTGGTCGACGTCCTGGACGGCTCGGCCGCTCTGCGGCGTGCCCTGACCGACCCGTCCCGTTCGGGCGAGGACAAGGCCGCCGTCGTGGCCGGCGTCTTCGGGCCGAAGGTCAGCGGAGCGGTCGCGGACCTGCTCGCCGGCCTGGTGCGGTCCCGGTGGTCGGCCGAGGGTGACCTGGCGGACTCGATCGAAGAGCTGGGCACGACGTCGCTGCTCGCCGGCGCCGAGTCGCGCGGCGACCTCATCCGCGTCGAGGACGAGCTCTTCCGCACGATCCGGCTGCTCGCCGACAACCGCGAGTTGCGGCTGGCACTGGCTGACAAGGACCGCACGGTTGCCGACCGGCAGCGACTGCTGACGTCCCTGTTCGGTGCCCGAGTGGCTCCCGAGACGGCCGCTCTGCTCGAGCGGGCGCTCAGCACGCACCGGGCGCCCACCCTGACCGCGGCCCTGGTTCGGCTCAACGAGGCAGCCGCGGCACGACGCCAGCAGCTGGTGGCCGTGGTGACGGCGGCCCGCCCGTTGACCCAGGTCCAGGTCGCGCGCCTCGGCGAGATCCTCGCCCGGGCGTACGGCCGCGCCGTACAGGTCAACGTCGCCCTGGACCCCACCGTCGTGGGGGGTCTTCGGATCCAGCTCGGTGACGAGGTCATCGACGCCACGATGCTCGCCCGCCTCGACGAGGCACAGCGACGGCTCGCCGGCTGAGTCGCCCGGCCCAGGATCGGCCACCCGGCCGCACTTCCCCAGGGGCCGAACCACCCGCACACTTGACGAGACGAACCGATCGCCACGAGGCGGTCAGAAGAGAAGGACGTAGAGATGGCTGAACTGACGATCAAGCCCGAGGAGATCCGGGCTGCGCTCGACAGCTTCGTGAACTCCTACGAGCCCGCCGGTAGCGCGGCCGAGGAGGTCGGCACGGTCACCCTCGCGGCGGACGGTATCGCCCAGGTCGAGGGACTGCCCGGGGTCATGGCGAACGAGCTGCTCAAGTTCGAGGACGGCACCCTCGGCCTCGCGCTGAACCTCGACGTGCGGTCCATCGGTGTGGTGGTCCTCGGCGAGTTCAGCGGGATCGAGGAGGGCCAGCCGGTGCGTCGCACCGGCGAGGTGCTCTCGGTGCCGGTCGGCGACGGCTACCTCGGCCGCGTCGTTGACCCGCTCGGCAAGCCGATCGACGGTCTCGGCGAGATCGCCACCGAGGGTCGCCGCGCCCTCGAGCTCCAGGCACCCGGGGTGATGGACCGCAAGTCCGTCCACGAGCCGCTGCAGACCGGCCTCAAGGCCATCGACGCGATGATTCCGATCGGGCGTGGGCAGCGTCAGCTCATCATCGGCGACCGGCAGACCGGCAAGACCGCGATCGCGCTGGACACGATCATCAACCAGAAGGCCAACTGGGACACCGGCGACGTCAACAAGCAGGTCCGCTGCATCTACGTCGCGATCGGTCAGAAGGGCTCCACGATCGCCTCCGTGCGGGGCGCCCTCGAGGACGCCGGCGCGCTGGAGTACACCACCATCGTGGCTGCGCCCGCCTCCGACGCGGCCGGCTTCAAGTACATCGCCCCCTACACAGGTTCGGCCATCGGCCAGCACTGGATGTACGGCGGCAAGCACGTCCTCATCATCTTCGACGACCTGTCCAAGCAGGCCGAGGCCTACCGCGCCGTGTCCCTGCTGTTGCGGCGCCCGCCGGGCCGCGAGGCCTACCCCGGTGACGTGTTCTACCTGCACTCCCGCCTGCTCGAGCGTTGCGCGAAGCTGTCCGACGCGCTCGGCGCCGGCTCGATGACCGGCCTGCCGATCATCGAGACCAAGGCGAACGACGTGTCGGCCTACATCCCGACGAACGTCATCTCGATCACCGACGGCCAGATCTTCCTCCAGTCGGACCTGTTCAACGCCGACCAGCGGCCCGCCGTCGACGTGGGCATCTCCGTCTCGCGGGTGGGTGGCGACGCCCAGGTGAAGGCGATGAAGTCGGTCTCCGGGACGCTGAAGATCGACCTCGCGCAGTACCGCTCGCTCGAGGCGTTCGCGATGTTCGCCTCCGACCTGGACCCGGCGTCCCGCCAGCAGCTGACCCGTGGTGCGCGACTCATGGAACTGCTCAAGCAGCCCCAGTACTCCCCGTACCCGGTCGAGGAGCAGGTCGTCTCGGTCTGGGCCGGCACGCACGGGTACTTCGACAAGGTCGAGCTGCACGACGTGCGCCGCTTCGAGCGGGAACTGATCGACTACGTCCGTCGGCACTCCGACGTCCTGGACACCATCGTCAGCACCGGCAAGCTCGACGACGTCGCCACGAAGGCGCTGGAGGAGGCCGCGGACAAGTTCCGAACGACCTTCCTCGCCTCCGACGGTGAGAGTGTCGTCGAGACCGAGGGAACCGACGAGGACGTGGACATCGACCAGGAGCAGATCGTCCGGCAGAAGCGGGGCTGATCGATGGCCGGGCAACAACGGGTCTACAAGCAGAAGATCAAGTCGACCCAGACGCTGAAGAAGATGTTCCGCGCCATGGAGCTGATCGCCGCGTCCCGGATCGGCAAGGCCCGGGACCGCGCGGTCAAGGCGAGCCCGTACACCCGGGCCATCACCCGCGCGGTGTCCGCCGTGGCCTCGCACACGGACGTCGACCACGTCCTGACCAAGGACCGGACCGACACGAACCGGGTCGCCCTCCTCGTGGTCACCTCCGACCGCGGCATGGCCGGCGCCTACTCGGCCACGGTGCTGCGCGAGGCGGAGCGTCTGCGGGCCCAGCTGATCGAGGACGGCAAGGACCCTGTCCTGTACGTGACCGGGCGGCGCGGCGTGAGCTTCTACGGGTTCCGTGGCATCGAGCTCGAGCGCACCTGGCTCGGCGACTCCGACAACCCGAGGGTCGAGGTGGCCGAGGAGATCGGTCAGACCCTGCTCGACGCGTTCCGGGCCCCGGTCGACGCCGGTGGTGTGGCCGAGTTGCACGTGGTCTACACCCGGTTCCGCTCAATGGTCGCCCAGGAGCCGCAGGTGCTGCGGATGCTTCCCCTGGAGGTCGTCGACGGCGTGGCGGAGCCCACCAGCGAGGTCATGCCGCTGTACGAGTTCGAGCCGTCCGCCGACGCGGTGCTCGACGCGCTGCTGCCGAGGTACATCCGGAGCCGGATCTTCAACTCGCTGCTGCAGGCCGCGGCCTCCGAGCTCGCCGCCCGGCAGCGAGCGATGCACACCGCGACCGAGAACGCGCAGGACATCATCACCAACTACACGCGGCTTGCCAACCAGGCCAGGCAGGCCGAGATCACCCAGGAGATCAGCGAGATCGTCTCGGGTGCCGACGCCCTGGCCGCGAGCTGAGCACCAACCACACCGAAGGATCGCTATCCATGACTGCTACCGCCACTGACACCACGGCGCCGGGCGCGAGCGGCCCCGGCGTGGGCCGCATCGCGCGCGTGATCGGCCCCGTCGTCGACATCGAGTTCCCACCGGACGCCATCCCGGAGATGTACAACGCCCTCAAGACCACGGTGGACCTGGCCAGCCAGGGCTCCGATGAGAGCTCGTTCGAGATGACCCTCGAGGTGGCTCAGCACCTGGGCGACAACATCGTCCGCGCCATCGCGCTGAAGCCGACCGACGGCCTCGTCCGTGGCGCCAAGGTGACCGACACCGGTTCGCCGATCTCGGTGCCCGTCGGTGACATCACCAAGGGTCGCGTGTTCAACGTGATCGGTGAGCCCCTGAACCTGGCCGAGGGCGAGAAGTTCGAGGTCACCGAGCGCTGGCCGATCCACCGTCAGCCGCCGGCATTCGACCAGCTCGAGTCCAAGACGCAGATGTTCGAGACCGGCATCAAGGTCATCGACCTGCTCACGCCGTACGTGCTGGGCGGGAAGATCGGCCTGTTCGGCGGCGCCGGCGTGGGCAAGACCGTCCTCATCCAGGAGATGATCCAGCGCGTCGCCCAGGACCACGGTGGTGTGTCCGTGTTCGCCGGTGTGGGCGAGCGCACCCGTGAGGGCAACGACCTGATCGTCGAGATGGAGGAGGCCGGGGTCTTCGACAAGACGGCCCTCGTCTTCGGCCAGATGGACGAGCCGCCGGGCACGCGTCTGCGCGTGGCCCTGTCCGCACTGACCATGGCGGAGTACTTCCGCGACGTGGCCAAGCAGGACGTGCTGCTGTTCATCGACAACATCTTCCGGTTCACCCAGGCCGGTTCCGAGGTGTCCACGCTGCTCGGCCGGATGCCGTCCGCGGTGGGATACCAGCCGAACCTCGCCGACGAGATGGGCCAGCTGCAGGAGCGGATCACCTCGACCCGCGGCCACTCGATCACCTCGCTGCAGGCGATCTACGTCCCGGCCGACGACTACACCGACCCGGCGCCGGCCACCACGTTCGCGCACCTGGACGCCACCACCGAACTCTCCCGTGAGATCGCTTCGCGTGGTCTGTACCCGGCCGTGGACCCGCTGGCCTCGACCTCCCGGATCCTCGACCCGCGCTACGTGGGCGAGGAGCACTACCGGGTGGCCACCCAGGTGAAGGCGATCCTGCAGAAGAACAAGGAACTGCAGGACATCATCGCGATCCTCGGTATCGACGAACTGTCCGAAGAGGACAAGATCACCGTGAACCGGGCCCGCCGGATCCAGCAGTTCCTGTCCCAGAACACCTACATGGCGGAGAAGTTCACCTCGGTGGTGGGCTCGACCGTGCCGCTGTCCGAGACCATCGAGGCGTTCGGCAAGATCGCCTCCGGTGAGTACGATCACGTCTCGGAGCAGGCGTTCTTCAACATCGGTGGCCTGGAGGATCTCGAGCGCAACTGGGCGCGGATCCAGTCCGAGATCAACTGACCGCACAACGGTAGGCCGATCGGCCGGCGCACCGCGAGGAGCGTCGCCGATCGGTCCGTCCGATGATCGAACGAAGGAGGGCGGCGTGCCGCTCAACGTGGAGATTGTGTCCCCGGACCGCACCTGGTGGTCCGGTGAGGCGGTGAGCATCGGTGCGCCCGCGGCCGACGGTGACCTCGGCATCCTGACCGGCCACCAGCCGGTCCTGGCGGTGCTGCGCGCCGGTGTGGTGCGGGTCCGACCGACCTCGGGCGAGGCGATCACCATGGACGTCGACGGCGGCTTCATCTCGGTGGACCAGGACTCGGTGACCATCGTGGTCGATCCGACCACCAACGAGGACCAGGCGTCCGGCGAGAACTGAGCCACCTGGATGAGGATCGCGATCGCCGTCGGAGCCGTTGCGGTCGTGCTCGCCCTGGTACTGATCGCCCTCTTCCTGTGGCGGCTTCGCAGCCTCAGCCACCGGGTCGGATCGTTCGAGTGTGCCAAGTTCACCGGCAACCGCTGGCTGGCCGGGATCGCCAGCTACACCAGGGACCACCTCGACTGGTACGAGGTGGTTTCGCTGTCCCTGCGCCCGACAACCCGGTGGGAGCGGCGCGAGCTCGACATCCTCGACCGGTCCCGGCGGGAGGTGGACGGGCGTCTCAGCAGCGTCAGCGAGGCCCGGTGCGTCTACCGTGACGAGGAGTTCCTGCTCGCCGCGAACGACCAGTCCCTGGACGGCCTGCGGTCCTGGCTCGAGGCGGCGCCGCCGGACCCGAACACGTCCCGTATCGTCTGAGGACACCCCTCGCCGGCCACCGGGTCCGATCAGAGCCTGGCGCACCCGGCCGTTTCCGGCGCGGAAAGGAACACACGTATGCGGATCGTCATCGCCGACTGCGCGGTCGACTACTCGGGACGGTTGACGGCGCACCTGCCGCTGGCCCGTCGGGTGCTCATGGTCAAGGCGGACGGGTCGGTGCTGGTTCACTCCGACGGTGGCTCATACAAGCCACTGAACTGGATGTCGCCGCCGTGCCGGCTCTCCGAGTCGGAGCCGGACGCGGCCCAGGCGGAAGTGGGCGTCACCGGCGTCTGGACCGTCCAGCACACGAAGACCGACGACCGGTTGGTGGTGTCCCTGCACGAGGTGCACTCCGACACCACGACGGAGCTCGGCGTCGACCCCGGACTGGTCAAGGACGGTGTCGAGGCGCACCTGCAGAAGCTGCTCGCCGAACAGATCACGCTGCTCGGTGACGGGCACACGCTGGTTCGGCGGGAGTACCCGACGGCGATCGGTCCGGTGGACATCCTGGCCCGGTCGGCCGGGGGTACGTCGGTGGCGGTGGAGATCAAGCGCCGCGGCGACATCGACGGCGTGGAGCAGCTGACCCGCTACCTCGAGCTGCTGAACCGCGACCCGCTGCTCGCTCCGGTGGACGGGGTGTTCGCCGCCCAGGAGATCAAGCCGCAGGCGCGGGTGCTGGCCACCGACCGCGGCATCCGCTGCGTCGTGCTCGACTACGACGCGATGCGCGGCATCGACGACGTGGACTCGCGCCTGTTCTGATCACCTTCCGGCGCCGGGCGGGCACCCGGTTGGCGGGCGCGGGCGGTTCCGGCGATCGGTCACAATGGGTGCATGCCGCCGTCGATTCCCCCCGCGCCTGTTCCGGATCCGATCGTGTTGCGCGGGCGGGTGGTCACGCCGGAGGCGGTGATCGATGACGGTGTCGTGGTGGTCGACGGCGGACGGATCGCCTGGGTGGGGCCGGTCGCCGACGCCGGCGCGGTCGGGCCGGCCGCGGCCGCCATCGCGAGCACGCAGGCGCCGTCGGACCGGACGATCCTGCCCGGCCTCGTCGACCTGCACAACCACGGCGGCGCCGGGGTCGGCTTCCCGGACGCTCCGGATGCCGAGGCCGCCCGCCCTGCCGTCGCCGAGCACCTGGCGCACGGCACCACGCGCATGGTCGCGTCCCTGGTCACCGCGGCCCCGGACACGCTCCGGGCCCGGGTGGGCGCGCTCGCCGACCTCGCCGACGCGGGCGAGATCGTCGGGATCCACCTCGAGGGGCCGTTCCTGAACGAGGTGCGCCGCGGCGCCCACGACCCGGCCCTGCTCCTGGACGGAGACCCGGCGCTGACCGCGGACCTGCTCGTCATCGGCCGCGGGCACGTCGTCTCGATGACGATCGCCCCCGACTCGCCCGGCGTGGTCGGACCCGGGGGAGTGGCACAGACCCTGATCGCCGCGGGCGCGGTGCCCTCCTTCGGGCATACCGACGCCGCCGCGCCCGCGATGCGAGCGGCCCTGGTCGAGGCCGTGGAGGCGATGGCCGGCTCGGTCCGGAGCCGGCCCACCATCACCCATCTGTTCAACGGCATGCGGCCGATCCACCACCGCGACCCCGGCCCAGTCCCACCGGCCCTGGCATTCGCCCGGCAGGGCGCGGTCGTGGTCGAACTGATCGGGGACGGCACCCACCTGTCCCCGGACCTGGTCCGGGAGGTGTTCGACCTGGTCGGCCCGGAACACATCGCGTTGGTCACCGACGCGATGGCGGCCACCGGCATGCCCGACGGGCAGTACCTGCTCGGCGAGCTCGCCGTGCAGGTCACCTCGGGCGTCGCCCGGCTCGTGGAGGGCGGCTCGATCGCGGGTGGCACCGCCCACCTGATCGACGTGGTGCGGACCACGGTCGACGGCGGTGTGGGCCTTCGCGAGGCTGTCCTGGCCGCCTCCGCGACCCCGGCCGCGGTGCTCGGCCTGGCGGACGTGGGTGCGTTGCGCGCGGGGTACCGCGCCGACGTCGTCGTCACCGACGCCGACCTGAGGGTGCAGCAGGTCTACCGCGACGGCGTGGCCGTGCCGGGTCCGGGCGCTGTCGGCTGACCGCGGTCAGTCACCCAGGACGGCGCGGCGCACCCGGGCCAACGGCACCCGCTGCCCGGACGTGATGCCGAGCCTGGCTGCGAGTGCGTCGTCGCGGATCGGGGCGGTGAGATCGCCCTGCTTGAGCAGGAGGGTCACCTCGCGGACGTCGTAGCGCCGCGACCCGTCGGCCAGACGCTCGGTGAACCGTGACGTGCCGGGCCCGAAGCCGCACTCGACCGCCGCGAACGTCCGTTGCCGGTCGACGGAGCGGTCCCAGGTCCGCACCGAGACGACGGCGTCGCTCACCGACTGGCCGTACGCGGACGCGTTCGCCAGGGTCACGTCCGCGATGGAGCCGGGCAGCCCGGACAGTGCCTCGACACCGAGCCAGCCCTCGGTGACGGCCCGCTCGACGATCCCGTCCCAGGGCTCCGCGGAGTCGGCGGCCACCTGCACGGCGCCGCAGTAGACGAGGTCGTCGACCGCGCAGCCGGTGGTGTCCACCCGGAGGCCGGTGCCTGACTCGCTGGATCCCGGTGAGTCCATGGTTCCAGTGTGCACCCGTCGCGTCGGCGCAGGTGCATCAGGACCAGCGAAACCCATTGACGTCCATCTCGTCCCACCGCTGAGGGCGCTACGTCCCCGGGCCTGTTGCTGTCCGCAGTTCGAGGAGCGTCTCAGCGGAGTACTCGGCGGTACCGGACGCGGCGATCAGGGCGTCTACGGCATCGAGTTCCGAGCGTGCTTCCTCGGCGCGACCGAGTCTGATCAACAACTCGGCGCGATAGACCCGCGCCTCGATCCGATCAGCCACCGGAGCGTCGGCGTACCTGTCCAGGCCGGCGGTGACCTTCGCGAGGGCGAGCCCATCCTCACCGCGGGCCTCTCCTTGCCGAGCCGCGACATCGATCACCCGTGCCAGGCCGTCGCGTCGCGTTGTCTCCGTCTCCTCCTGCGATCCCTCCTGGTAGAAGCGCAGCCAGATCCCACCGGTGTCGATCACGCTGAAACCCACAGCGCTGCCCGCCTTGCGGCGCAGTCTGAGAAGCCGAGGAACGCCCTCCACCGGAACACGGCCGCGCGAGGCACGCAGACCGGCCGCAAATTCCGAGCGCAACCGCTCGGCGTCCGGCACCGTGACGATCACGCTGCACGGCGAGGACTCGGGTTCGTACCCCGGCACGCCAGCCAGGTGGATCGCCATGTCCTCCAGTTGAACCACCGCGGACGGGTTCGGCTTCTCCTGCCGGTACGTGACCGCGAAGCCCAACGAGCCGTAGAACTCGATCGCCTCGGTGAGATCAGGACACGGCAGGATCGGGTACATCCGCTCTCCGGCCATCCGTCAACCTTAGTGCCCCCGGTTGGCGAGGAACTGTCCAGACCGATTCCCGCGCGTGGCCACGAGTTCCGGGCATTCACCGGGCTCACCCCGACACGATATGTCGAAGCCCGGCGGCGGTTCATGCGCGAGCATCCCGGCCATGTGCTGGACAGCTGGCCGCTGCCGGTCGATTGATTGCCTCTGAGCGCGACAGCGCACGGCCCTCTAGTCTGAGGCAATCCCCAGCGAAGGAGCGCCCATGGGCACGACAGTCATGTACGGCTCGGTGTCGGTGGACGGCTTCATCGCGGACGAGAACGATCAGCCCGGGCCGCTGTTCGACTGGCTGCTCAGCGGTGACGTCCCGTTGGACGAGAGCGGCGTGCTGAAGGTGTCGCAGACGTCCTTCGACCACGTCCGGCCGTACTGGGACCAGATCGGGGTGACGATCGTCGGCCGCCACGTCTTCGACCTGACGGACGGCTGGGACGGGAAGCCTCCGGGCGGGGTCGACCACGTGGTCGTCGTGACGCACCGGCCGAAGCCCGAGGGCTGGGACCCCGAGGGGTCGTTCCACTTCGCCGACGGCGTCGAGGCAGCCATGGCCAAGGCGCGGGGGCTCGCCGGTGACCGCATCATCGAGGTTGCCGCCGGCGACGTCGGTGGCCAGGTGCTGGCCGCGGGCCTGGTGGACGAGGTGCGGATGGACGTCGCACCCGTCGTGTTCGGATCCGGAAAGCGTTACTTCGGGTCGGTCCACGCGCAGCACCTGTTGGAGGATCCCGAGGTGGTGATTCAGGGCGACCGGGTACTGCACCTGCGCTATCGGGTGCGCCGTTGACCACCCCAGCACCTCACCTGCGGCAGTTCGGTTCACGATCACTGGCTTCGGGTCTCGTGTCTTGGCCGCCTCCAGGCAGCGACGAAGCGTCGGCGACACTGACTGCGGTGCTGGTTCGTTCCTCGATCGTGGCCAATCGGACCGGACCAGCCAGGACGACCCGAAGTCCAGGTGCCAGCTCGTCCTGCGTCGGTCCGGCGTCGACCCCGGCTCCGATCGGCGTCAGCGTCACCTCGGTGAGTTCGTGCCGACCCAACCCCGCCGGGACCTCCGCCTGGGCGAACGGGTACGCTCCGCCGTCGGCGATCGTCTCCAGGGTCACCGACGCCGGACCGGGCGCCGTGCGGGCGACCGTCAACCTGGCCGCCTCGGCGAGGTCCGCGACGGCGGTGAAGCCCAGCCATCCCGAGCCGGACGGTGCGGTGACCACCTCGCCCGTGGCCGGGGTGGCCTCCTCGATCCGGGTGCCGGAGTGCGTGTCGAAGTCGATCGCGCGCAGGGGCAGGCGGTGCGCGGTGACGGGCTCGCCGGCACGTGCGACGCGAACCACCAGCGGGGTGTCGGCCGCGTTCGGACCGGCCAGCACCCGGTAGTCGGCGGTCAGGACCACCATCGCCGCCCGGGTGGTGTCCCAGACCGAGAACCGCTCGGCGGGGATCCGCAGCTCCACCGTGCGGCGCTCACCGGGCGCCAGTCTCACCCGAGCATGGGCGGCAAGGCGGCGCGGGAACGGCACCGGGTGCCCGGGGGAGTCGGTGTAGACCTGAACGACCTCGGTGGCCACTCGGTCCCCGGCATTCGACACCGTCACGTGGGCGAGCACCCCCGCATCGTCGGTCTCGACGGTCAGGGCGTCGTAGCCGATCCGGGAGTACGTCAGCCCGTGCCCGAACGCGAACAGCGGCTCGGCGTCGGAGTACCAGTAGGTGGTGCCGGAGCCG
Source organism: Occultella aeris (assembly GCF_902703175.1). GTDB lineage: Bacteria > Actinomycetota > Actinomycetes > Actinomycetales > Beutenbergiaceae > Occultella > Occultella aeris. The sequence continues at coordinate 16,032 of NZ_CACRYJ010000050.1, forward strand.
AGGATGTCGTAGTCGAGCAGGTCACCGGCGTCGGACTCCGCCGCCCACCAGGTCTGCGGGAGGCGCCCGCTCGGCTCGACCTCGCCGAGGAGCACGTCCAGCAGCCCGTTGCCCGCCTCCTGGCCACCGTGGCAGGTCCACACGATCGCGGCGGCGTCCCGGGCGGCGGCATCCAGGGCATAGGGGTAGCTCGAGACGAGGACCAGCACGGCGGCCGGGTTCGCCTCCTGGACGGTCCGCCAGAGCTCGGCCATCGGGCTCGGCAGATCGAGCCCGGGCCGGTCCTGCGTCTCCCGGCCGAGCAGGTGTGGGTCGTTGCCGACGACGCACAGCACGACGTCCGCGTCCGCCGCCGCGGCTGCGGCGGCCGTCGTGCCCGAGCGCACGAGCCGGCGGACGAACCGCTCGGCCTCGTCCGGGCTGGCGGCGGTGGCGCCGACCCCGCCGCCGTACGCCTCCACGCGCAGCCACCGACCGGTGCCGATGTGCTGGAAGGACCAGGTGTCGTCGGAGTGCCGGCGCGCACGCCAGGACTCACCCACCACCCAGCCCTGCGGCCGGGTCGCATCCGCCACGACCTGTTCGCCGTCGGCGCGCAGCAGCAGCCCGGTACTGGCCGCGGCCAGGGTGAGCACGCCGTGCCCCCAGTCGGTGACGTCCCAGAGCGCGTCCTCGACGGCGCCCGGTGCGTCGGCGACCAGCACCTGGTCGGCGCCGGCGCGCAGGTAGGCACCGGTGCTGACCGAACGCAGGGCGATCCGGTCCGAACCGTCCACGACGGTGACGTCGGTGCCGCCCCAGCGAGCCCGGACGGCGTCGGCGATGCTCACCGTGTACGGCGGCGTGCCCGCGTACCAGTCCGGGAGCACCCGGCCGGAGAGCGGGCCGATCACCGCCACCGAACCGGACGGCGTCAGTGGCAGCACCCCTGAGTTGCGGAGCAGTACCACGGCCCGCCCGGCGGCCTCCCTGGCCAGGTCCCGATGCTCGGGCAGGTCGAGGTGCTCGGCTGTGATGGCGGCGTCCGGGTCCGCCGGATCGAACTCGCCGGAGCGGGCCCGCACCGTGAGCACCCGCTCCACCGCCCGGTCGACGTCCGTCATCGAGATCAGGCCGCGCTCGAGGGCTTCGCGTACCAGGGCCAGGGGCGGCGCAGCGTCCGGGCCGTTGTCCGTGAACGAGTCGACGCCGGCCAGCAGGGCGGCGGCGTGCGCCTCGACGGGGTCCGGGTGGTAGCGCTCGGACCGGCTCAGGTTCGTGGGGGCGCCCGCGTCCGAGACGACGAGGAGCGACTGATCGGTCCAGGACCGCAGCTCCTCCAGCAGCTCTCGCGCCACGTGGTTCGGCCGGCCGTTCACCAGGTTGTAGGACGGCATCACCGCGCCGACCACGCCGGCCTCGATCGGGCCCCGGTAGGCGGGCAGCTCGTACTCGTGCAGCACCCTCGGGCGCAGCTGCGATGAGGTGACCGCGCGGTCGGTCTCGTTGTTGTAGGCGAGGAAGTGCTTCAGCGTGGGCACGGTGCGCCAGACCCGCTGGTCTTCGCCGCGCAGGCCGAGCGCGTACCCGGCGGCGAGTTCCGCGGTCAGGTGCGGGTCCTCGGAGTAGCCCTCCTCGTTACGGCCCCAGAGCGGGTTCCGCAACGGATTCACCACGGGCGCCCAGACGTTGCGGCTGACCGTCGCATCGGCCGCCTGCTTGGCCCGCAGTTCGATGCCCACCTGCGCCCCGACACGGCGCAGCAGGTCCGGGTCCCAGCCGGCGGCGAGGCCGACCGGCTGCGGATACATCGTCGCCCGACCGAGCCAGGCCACTCCGTGCAGCACCTCCGCACCGGTCGTGAACGGCGCCAGGCCGAGACGCTCGACGGTGGGGCTCGCCTGGTGCAGCATCGCCACCTTCTCGTCGTCGGTGAGTTGGGCGAGGAGGTCGCCGACGAGTGCCGGAAGGTCCCGCCCGGTCTTGGGTCCTGCCGTGTCCCGTTGAGGCACCGTCGATGCTCCTTTGCCTTGACGTCTGTGCGAGAGAGCGATCCCGGTTCGAATCGGTTCGATTCCCGGAGCGTTGCGATCGGTCGCTCTGCCCAATAGGCATCAACCCACTCGATGCCCGTCCAACTCGTTTCATTATGGCGGTTATTCGGGTGCCTTTCCAGCCGCCGGAGTCGGTGGGCGAAGTGGTTGCGCTGTCCGTGCATGGTGGCTTACGATCGGCACGTTCGAACCGCTTCGATGAGTGCGCGCAGAGGCGCACCGAGGCAGCGGTCCGCCATCCACGAAGGAGTGAACGCGAACATGAACACCGGCTCCCACCCAGACGTGACCCGGGTGCTACCGCTGAACCGGCGGTCGTTCCTGACCATCCTCGGCCTCGGCGCGGCCTCCTCGGCCGCCCTGGCGGCATGCAGCTCCGAGCCGCCCAGCGGCTCCGGCGGCCCGAGCGGCGGGGGCGGCGACGTCACCAGCGCGCTGCCCAACCACATCCCGATCGACTACGTGACCCCGGACTTCCCGAGCGTGAACGGGTCCACGGCGGGCTACGCGACGATCCCGACGGACCTGGTCCAGGTGTTCGACGCCCCGCCCGGATCAGGCTCGGAGTTCACCGCGATGACCCCGCTCTGGGGTGCCATCCCGCCGACCGAGGGCAACCAGTACTTCGACGCTGTGAACGCGGCCATCGGGTCCACGATCACGTTCCAGATCAGCGACGGCAACACCTACGGTGACAAGCTCGCCGCAGTGCTCGCCTCCGAGCGGGACGTGCCGGACTGGGTCTCCATCCCCACCTGGAACATCCCGCCGCGCTTCGACCAGGCCGTCGAGGCACTGTTCGAGGACCTCACGCCGTACCTCGCCGGCGACGCCGTCGAGAAGTACCCGAACCTCGCCAACATCCCCACCGACGTCTGGAAGTTCTGTGTCTTCGACGGTCAGCTCAAGGCGCTGCCGTTCCCCGGTGAGATCATCACCGACGCGATCTTCTACCGCGATGACATCCTCGAGGCCGAGGGCATCACCACGCAGCCGACGAACGGCCAGGAACTGCTCGACCTGGCCAAGGAGCTCACCGGCGCCGACCGATGGGGCGCGAACGACCTGTGGAACTCCTCGGTGATCATCCACGGTGTGGTGCCGAAGTGGCGGATCAACGACGACGGCACGCTCACCCACCGCGTCGAGACCGACGAGTACCGCGCCGCGCTGGAGTGGAACGCGGCGCTGTTCGCGCAGGGGTCGGTGCACCCGGACGCCGTCGCCGACAACTCCGGTGACGCCAAGACCCGGTTCGAGTCCGGTCTGGTGCTGATCAGCAATGACGGCGTCGGCGGCTGGCACGAGGCGCTCAGCCGGCAGCTGGCATCGAACCCGACCTACTCCCAACGTCCCTTCACGCCGTTCGCGGCGGAAGGCGGCACCCCGGTCCTGTGGAAGGGGAACCCGGCCAACATCTTCTCGTTCATCAAGAAGAACGAGGACAAGGCGCGGATCGAGGAACTGCTCGCGGTCGCCGACTTCCTCGCCTCCCCGTTCGGCACGACCGAGTACCAGCTGATCAACTTCGGCCTCGAGGACGTCCACTTCACGTTCGACCAGAACGGCCTGCCGGTGGCCACCGAACTGGCCGCGACCGAGGTGCAGCCCACCTACATCTTCCTGACCGACCCGCCCGTGGTGAACACCAAGGTGCAGTACCCCGGGTTCGTGGAGGCGTTCTGCACCTGGATGGCCGACGCCGCCGGGTACGTCCAGGACCCGGCCTTCTTCGGGATGCAGATCACCGAGCCGACCCAGTACGCCTCCCTGGCGCAGCCGTTCGAGGACCTCGAGAAGGACATCTCCCGCGGACGCAAGTCCATGGCGGACCTGGACACCGCGATCGAGACCTGGCGGACCTCGGGTGGTGAGGAGCTGCGCGCCTTCTACACCGACATCCTGGACGCGCAGTGACCGCAACTACCCGCGGCGAAGGCACCCACCGGACCGGCCGCACGCGCCGGTCCGGGCGGGTGGCCCAGTCCGGCCCGCCGGTACGGCACCGGAGCGCGTGGAGCCGGATCAAGCGGGACCGGTCGCTGCTCATCATGACGATTCCGGTGATCGTGCTGCTCGGTGTGTTCGCGTACGTGCCGATGCTCGGCAACGTGATCGCCTGGCAGGACTACTCGCCGTACGTGGGCATCCTCGACTCCCCGTTCGTCGGCTGGTGGAACTTCGAGCGCGTCTTCACGAACCCGCTGTTCTGGGACGCGGTCCGCAACACCCTGGTGATCACCGCGTTCCAACTGGTGTTCTTCTTCCCGATCCCGATCGTGCTGGCGCTCCTGCTGAACAGCGTCATCACGCCGGCGATCCGGACCACCATCCAGTCCGTGGTGTACCTGCCGCACTTCTTCTCGTGGGTGCTGGTCGTCACGATCTTCCAGCAACTCCTTGGCGGTGCCGGGCAGCTGCACCGGATCCTGGCGGACAACGGCATCGCGATGCCGGACATCATGACGAACCCGGACACCTTCCTGGTGCTGATCACGGCGCAGTCTGTCTGGAAGGACGCGGGCTGGGGCATCATCATCTTCCTCGCAGCCCTTTCCACGGTGGACCCGGCCCTGTACGAGGCATCGGTGATGGACGGCGCGAACCGCTGGCGCCGGATCTGGCACATCACCCTGCCCGCCCTGCGCCCGGTGATCATCCTGCTGCTCATCCTGCGGCTCGGCGACGCGCTGACCGTCGGCTTCGAGCAGCTGATCCTGCAGCGCGGCGCCGTCGGCGCCGGCGTGGCCGAGGTGCTCGACACGTTCGTCTACTACCAGGGCGTCATCAACGGTGACTGGAGCTTCGCGGCCGCCGCGGGTCTGGTCAAGGGGATCGTCAGCCTGATCCTTGTGCTCGGGGCCAACAAGATCGCACACGTCTTCGGAGAAGCTGGGGTGTACAAGCGCGCATGAGTACCGCACTCGGATCCAACCGGGGAACCCACCCGGCCATCGATGAGACCGCCGCCGGCACCGCCCGGCCAGACCCCCGCCGTCGTCCCCGTCGTTCCAAGCACCGCCCGGCCTGGGAGGACCGACCCACCGCGCTGGGGACCGGCGCGAAGGTGATCGTGCTCGCCCTGATCGTGCTCGCCGTCGTCTACCCGCTGTACACCGTGATCATCACGTCCCTGTCCACGACGGCGGCCGTGACCGAGGCCGGCGGCCTGATCACCGTGCCCACGGAACTGACCACGGCGGCCTACCGGCAGATCCTCGCCGGCGGCATCGTGACGAGGGCGACCACGGTCAGCATCGGTGTAACAGCGGTCGGCACGCTGCTGTCCACCACGGTGTCCATCCTGTGCGCATACGGGCTCTCCAAGCCGTCCTCGTTCGGGCACCGCCCGATCCTGTTCGTGCTGCTGATCACCATGTTCTTCGGGGCCGGGATGATCCCGACCTACCTGCTGGTGAGCAACCTCGGTCTGATCGACACCTACTGGTCGCTGATCCTGCCCGGCGCGGTCTCGGCGTTCAACGTCCTGCTGCTGCGCAACTTCTTCATGGGCATCGATCCCGGCATCACCGACGCCGCGCGGATCGACGGCGCGGGGGAGTGGCGCGTGCTCGGCCAGATCGTGCTGCCGATGTCGAAGGCGGTGACGGCGGTGGTCGCCCTGTTCTACGGCGTCGGGTACTGGAACGCGTTCTTCAACGCGATGCTCTACATCAACGACAACGCCAAATGGCCGCTGCAGCTGGTGCTGCGCTCGTATGTGCTGCAGGGCGTCACGCTGCCGGGCTCCGGGGTGGGGCAGGTGGACGTCGCGACGGGCGCCGTGACCGGGCTGCCGGTGAAGATGGCCGTGATGGTCCTCGCGATCATCCCGGTGCTCGTCGTCTACCCGTTCGTGCAGCGCCACTTCACGAAGGGCGTGATCTTCGGGGCGATCAAGGGCTGACGCCCGCGGGCCTACCGGACCACCGCGACCGGGCACCTCGAGGTGCGCAGCACGTCCTGGCTCACCGAACCCAGGAGCATCCCCTTGAACGTGCCCCGGCCCCGTGACCCGACGACAACCAACGCCGCCGTGGCCGACTCCTCGGTCAGCAGCACCGACGGCGGTCGCGGCACGACGACCGTCTCGACGGTCACGTCCGGGTACCGCTCGCGCCGGCCCGCGAGCGCCTCGGCGACGATGCGCTCACCGGAGGCGAGGGCCTCGGGGATGTCGTTGATCGGGTTGGACAGGCCCTCGACGCGGCCCGGCCGGGTGTGCCACCAGCCGTGCACCACCCGCAGCGGTGCCCCGGTCAGGCCGGCTTGTGCGAATGCGAAGTCGAGCGCGGCGGCGGAGCCGCCGGAGCCGTCGATACCCACCACGATCCGCCGGCTCTCGGCGTCCTCGGGCCGGCGCACCACCACCACGGGAGACGTGGCGTGCCGGCTCACGTGCTGGCTCACCGAGCCGAGCAGCAACCCCGCCGCCTGGGTGTGGCCGCGGGCACCGATGACGACCATGGCCGCGCCGGCGGAGGCGTCGACCAGAGCCGGCACGGGCGGACCGCCGATCAGTTCGTGGGTCACCGAGGAGCTGGCCAGGCCGACCAGCCGGTCGCGCACCGCCTGCTCGAGCTCCGCCAGGTGCAGTTCGTACCAGGCGGTCGAGGGACTGAGGTTGACGGCAGCCGGGTCGTACAGTGACGTGAGCAGGTGCAACGGGGCGGAGCGCTGCACTGCGGCACGGTCGGCCCACTCGACGGCGAGGTCGGCGTCCGGGGACCCGTCGTAGCCGACGATGACGGCATTGCGTGGGATCTTCATGCCTCCATCATCGCCGTCGCTTCCCGGAGGGGGTAGGCCCGAGGTCCCGCCTCAGCGCGGCGGCGCGGTGCTCGAGCGCTCGTGCAGGGTGGGCGCGATCAGGCGGGTCTCGACCGTGTCGGATCCCCGCAGGCGGGCGAGCGCCATGTCCACGGCGACCTGCCCGATGTTCAGCGCCGGGATGTCCATGGCCGTGATCGGCACCGGCTGGGCGTCGGCGACGTCCGCCGGGGCCAGTGCCACCACCGAGATGTCCTCCGGGACCCTCCTGCCGCGCTCGCGCAGGCTCGCCAGGATCACCGGCAGGGCGGCCTCGTTGTGGACGACCAGGCCGGTCAGGTCGGGGACCTGCGTCAGCACGGCGTCCAGGGCGGCGATGGCCTCCCCGGGCGCGGTGCCGGCCGGCTCGATGACGCAACCGACGCCGTCGTGGGTGGCCTGGGCACGGTAGCCGCGCAGCAGCCGGTCCGCGTAGGAGGTGTGCCGCGCGATCACGGCGGGCGGTGGCCCGATCAGGGCGACGTTGCGATGGCCGAGCGCGGTCAGGTGCCGCAGGGACAGGCGTGCGGCCGCCTCGAAGTCGAAGTCGACGCAGCTCACGCCCCTGGCGTCCTCGGGCAGGCCGATCAGGATGGTGGGCTGCCGCAGGGCCGCGACCTGCGGGATCCGGGGGTCGTCGGACTCGACGTCCATGAGGATGAGTGCGTCCACGAGCGAGCCGGAGCCGACCCGGCCCACTCCGTCGGCCTCGTCCTGGGTGAGCAGGAGCACGTCGTAGTCCGCGGTGCGGGCGCGGGTGACCACGCCGGTGACGAACTGCATGATCACGCTGACGTCCACGTCCGGGCGCAACGGCGCCATCAGCGCGAAGATGTTCGTGCGAGCCGAGGCCAGGGCGCGGGCGCCGGCGTGCGGGTGGTAGCCGAGGTCGGCGATCGCCTTCTCCACCCGGGCCCGGGTGCTCGCCGAGATCGTCCGCTTCCCGCTGAGCGTGTAGGACACGGTGGACACCGATACCCCCGCGCGGCGGGCCACGTCGTTGATCGTCACCATGGGTTTGCTCCCGTTCCCTGCCCGGAGACCCCACTCAGGGTCCATGTCTCGTCCGCACCGATCCGAACGCGTTCGATGCCACCCGGCCATCGCACCAGATGAGTGGAGGATTCGCCGCCGGCCGCGGCATGCAGCGTGGCCTGGGTGAGGCGGCCGCCATCGTCCCAGCCCAGGTCCACGACGAGTCCGCCGCGGGCCACGAGGCCGCGGACGGAGCCGGCCGGCCACTGCGGCGGCAGGGCGGGGAGCAGGTCGATCCGTCCCTCGTGCGACTGCAGGAGCGCCTCGGCGATCCCCGCGGTGAGGCCGAGGTTGCCGTCGATCTGGAACGGCGGGTGTGCGCTGAACAGGTTCGGATAGACCCCGCCGCGCTGGCCGGCGCCATCGTCGGCCACCCGCAGGGCGAGCGCGACGACCGCGCCGAACCTGTCGCCCCGTCGCAGCCGCGCCCACAGGGACAGCCGCCAGCCGAGCGCCCACCCGGTCGATTCGGGGCCCCGCAACTCCAGGGTCCGGGCCGCCGCGGCAGCGAGGGCGGGCGTGCCGTCGGTGGTCCACAGGCCGAGCGGGAACAGTCCGACCAGGTGCGAGGTGTGCCGGTGCTCGGGCTCGACCTCGGTCAGCGGGGCGGACCACTCGAGCAGCTCGCCGCGCTCGCCGACCACCGGATCGGGCAGCGCCGCGACGGCGGCCATCAGGTCGGCCAGCCACGGTGCGTCGGCGCCGATCCGAGCCGCGATCGCCCCGGCCCGCGCGGCGAGGTCGCGCAGCAGCGCCACGTCCATGGTGGAGGAGACCGACACGGCCGCGGGCCGACCGTCCGGTGCGACGAACCGGTTCTCCGGCGACGTCGAGGGGGCCGTCGCGGTGGCGCCGTGCTCGGGGTGCACGATCCAGTCCAGGGCGAACCGGCACGCGCCCTCGATCGCGGGCCAGGAGCGCCGGGCCCGAGCGACGTCACCGGTGAACTCCAGGTGGTCCCACACCGAGCGGCACAGCCACACACCGCCCATCGACCAGGCCGACCAGGACGGGTCGCCGGCGCCGGCTCCGACCGAGTACGGGTAGCCCCACGGATCGGTGTTGTGGTGTGCCACCCAGCCACCGGCGCCGTAGAGCGCGGCCGCGGTGCGGCCGGTGCTGGCGAGGGTGTCCACCAGGTCCAGCAACGGGGCCTGGCAGGGCGCGAGGTTCGTGGTCAGCGCGGGCCAGTAGTTCATCTCGGTGTTGATGTTGATCGTGTAGTTCGAGCTCCACGGGGCCGGGAGCCGGTCGTTCCAGATCCCCTGGAGGTTCGCCGGGAACCCGCCCGGCCGGGACGAGGCGATGAGCAGGTACCGGCCGTAGTGGAACGCGAGCACGGCGAGCCCGGTGCGGTCGGCCGGTCCACCACCGGGGGCGTTGGCGGCCCGGATCCGCTCGTCGGTGGGCATCGGCGCGATCGGGCCGAGGTCGAGCCGGACCCGGTCGAACAGACCGCCGTGGTCGGCCACGTGCGCGGCGTACAACCGCTCCGGCCCGACGGCGTGGGCCGCCTCGGTCCGGGCGGCGAGCAGCTCGTGCAGCGCGTCGAGGGTGCCGGCGGTGTTCGCGTGCCGGTCCGGCCCGGTCGAGCCGGTCCGGTCCGCGGACGGCTCGGGCAGCACCGTCCCGGTCGCGATCAGCAGGCGGGTCACCCGGGCCGCGTGCACGTGGGCGCCGGCGTCGTCGGTCCTCACCTGGCCGTCGGTCTCGATGGTGACGTGGACGACGCCGGTGCGAGAGTCGGCTGTGTACCGGACCGGTTCCTCGGCGCCCTCGTGCTCGGGCGCGACATCGCCTGGCAGCAGGAGTTCGAGGACGAGGTGAGCCGTCGAGCTCGCCGTCGCGGAACGGTCGGAGCGGGAGTGCGGACCTTGCGGTGCGGTGCTCGCGGTCCGGCTGACCTCGCGGACCTGGTCCGGGTCCAGCCTCACGTCAAGGTCCACGGGGGAGTCGGCGTGCACCTCGTGCACGATGAGCCCGGCTGGATGGGAGGCATAGGTGCGGTGTGCGACGTTGGTCCCGCCCGCCGCGTAGCGGTGTCCGGCCGTCGCGGTGCGCAGGTCGAGCCATCGGCGCGCGGTGGCAGATTCCACGCCGGCCGATCGGACCGCGACGGCCAGGCGCGCGAACGGCAGGTACGCCTGGGAGTGGCTGCCCTGGAACGCGCGCAGCAGGTTCTCGGCCGCCCGCACGTCGCCGTCCGCCAGATGTGCGCGGATGCGGGCGAGCCGGTCCGGGCCGTCCGCGGGATCGAGGGCAGGGTCGGCGTCGGTGCTCGGCCCGGACCACGCCGAGCCCTCGTTCAACTGCAGCAGCTCGCCGCCCGCCCGCCCGCCGACCATGGCCCCGGCGTGGCCGTTCCCAACCGGAAGCGATTCGACGAACGTGGTCGCGCCATCGCGGTACCAGAGCAGCGTCGCGGGATCGTCCTCGGGCACCTCGAAGAGCGGGGGAAGCGTGGCGGTTGTGATGGATCCACTCCGATCGGCATACAGAACCAGACTGTCGCGAGCGCCACTTTACACAAGTCGTCGCCATCGCTAGGGTGTTGAAACGCTTCGACAACTCGGTCGATCAAGTCAGTGCGGACTCCAGGGAGGCGGTCGATGACCGGCAGGACGCGACCGGGGCTGCGGGACCTCACCGCCACCCGTGGACTTCTCTACGGCGGCGACTACAACCCGGAGCAGTGGCCCGCCGAGACCGTCGAACACGACGTCGTGCTGATGGTCGCCGCCGGGGTGAACCTGGTGACCGTCGGGGTGTTCTCCTGGAGCCGGATCGAACCCAGCCCGGGCGTGCGGGACTTCGACTGGCTCGACCGCGTCCTCGACCTCCTAGCCGGCGCCGGCATCGCCGTCGACCTCGCCACGCCCACGGCCAGCCCGCCGCCGTGGTTGGCCCACGACCATCCGGACACGCTGCCGGTGACCGCGGACGGGGTGCGGCTGAGCCAGGGTTCCCGCAACCACTTCTGCCCGAGCTCGCCGACGTATCGCGCACACGCGCTCGAGATCGCCACCGACGTCGTGGCCCGGTACGCCGGCCACCCGGCCGTCGCGATGTGGCACGTCGGCAACGAGTTCGGGCAGATCTGCCACTGCGAGGCGTGCGCCGCCGGGTTCCGGCGCTGGCTGCAGGCCCGCTACGACGACCTGACCGGACTGAACACCGCGTGGGCAACCACGTTCTGGTCCCAGGCGTACGGGCGTTGGGAGGAGATCGTGCCGCCGCGAGCGGCGCCCTACCTGATCAACCCGACCCAGCGGCTCGACTACCGCCGGTTCTGCTCCGACACCCTCCTGGAGCTGTACACGGCGCAGCGGGACGTGATCCGCACGGTGGCCCAGGCGACCCCGATCACGACCAACTTCATGGGGTTCTTTCCGCACGTGGACTACTGGTCCTGGGCCGGTGAGCTGGACGTGATCTCCGACGACTCCTACCCGGATCCGGCGGACCCGGACGCCCCGGTCCTGGCCGCGCTCACCCACGACCTGATGCGCTCCCTCGCCGGCGGGCCATGGCTCCTCATGGAGCAGGCCGTCAGCGCCGTGAACTGGCGTGAGCACAACCCGCCGAAATCTCCGGGCCGGATGCGCGCCGATGCCCTGCGCGCGATCGCCCACGGGTCCGACGGCGTGCTCTCGTTCCAGTGGCGGGCCTCGGCGGCCGGGGCCGAGCGGTTCCACTCGGCGATGCTGCCGCACGCGGGACCGGACACCAGACTGCACCGCAGCGTGCGGGCGCTCGGCGCCGACCTGGCCGCGCTCGCGCCGGTCGCCGGGTCGCAGATCCGGGCCCGGGTCGCGATCGCCTTCGACTGGTCCAGCTGGTGGGCGGCCGAGGAACCGGGCGGACCGAGCACCCGGCTGCGGGTGCTGCCCCAGATGTTGTCCTGGTACCGGCCGCTGTGGCGCCGGGGCCTGGCCGTCGACGTGGTCCACCCCGAGGCGGACCTGACCTCCTACGACCTCGTGATCGCACCGCAGCTGCACCTGGTCACCGACGCTGCGGTCGCGAACCTGCGGGCGTACTCCGCCGCCGGCGGGACCCTCGCGCTCGGTCCGTTCAGTGCCGTCGCTGATGCCGACGCAGCGATCCGGACCGGGGCGTTCCCGGCCCCGTTCGCCGATCTGCTCGGCGCCGGCGGTGAGGAGTGGTGCCCACTGCCCGACGGCGGAGCCGCCCTGGTACTCGACGGTCACCGGTACGCCGTGCACACCTGGGCCGAACGGCTCGAGGCGAGTTCCGCCGTCGTCCTCGGCACGTTCGTCGGCGCGGACCTCGACGGCGCACCCGCCGCGGTCCGTTCGCCCGACGGGCGGCTGCTCTACCTCGCCGCCGTCGGCGGCGACGACCTGCTCGAGGCCTGGGTGGCGACCTGCCTCGACGCGGCCGGCGTGACCCCGTCGGGCATCGTGGCGCAGCCACCACCCGGGGTGGAGCACGCCGTCCGCGGCGACCACACCTTCGTGTTCAACCACACCGGCGCGCGGGTGAGCGTCCCGCTCACGCGAGCCTGCCGCGACGTGCTCACCGGCACCGACCACCCGCACGCCGCGGACGTCCCGGCCGACGGCAGCGTCGTCCTGATCGAGAGGCAACCATGAAGTTCACCGATGGCTACTGGAACGTGCTGCCCGGCGTGGAGATCCTCCGTCCCCGCCACGTGGAGTCCGTCGAGGACGGCGGCGACTCGCTGACCGTGTATGCGGCCACCGCGCCGCTGAACCGGCGGGGGGACACCCTGAACCGACCGATGGTGACCATCACACTCGACTCGCCGCTCGACGGCGTGATCGGCGTGCGGATCGAGCACTTCCAGGGCGGTCGCGACCGGCGGCCGGCGTTCGAGCTGGAGGCCGCGCCGGGCGCCGTGCACATCCACCGGCCCGAGCGGCCCGGGGAGAGCGCCACGTTCACGACGGGCGACCTCACTGCGACGATCGACACCGACGGACCCTGGCGCCTGGAGTTCACGGACGCGCAGGGCCGGATCCTGACCGGTTCGGCCGATCGCGGCATCGGGATCATCTCGACCGACGACGGCTCGCACTACGTCCGCGAGCAGCTCGACATCGGGGTGGCCGAGCACCTGTACGGCCTCGGCGAGCGGTTCGGGCCGCTGGTCAAGAACGGCCAGTCGATCGACATCTGGAACGAGGACGGCGGCACCGCGTCGGACCAGGCCTACAAGAACGTCCCGTTCTATGTCTCCGACCGCGGCTACGGGGTGTTCGTGGACCACCCGGAACGGGTTTCCTTCGAGGTCGGCACGGAGGTGGTCTCCCGGACGCAGTTCTCGGTGCCGGGGCAGGTGCTGCAGTACTACGTCATCGGCGGGTCCGACCCGAAGGAGGTGCTGCGCCGGTACACGGCGCTGACCGGCCGCCCGGCGCGGGTGCCCACCTGGTCCTACGGGCTGTGGCTGTCGACCTCGTTCACCACCGACTACGACGAGGCGACGGTCACGTCCTTCATCGACGGGATGGCGCAGCGGGATCTGCCGCTGTCGGTGTTCCACTTCGACTGCTTCTGGATGCGGCAGTTCCACTGGTGCGACTTCGTCTGGGACCCGGCCACGTTCGGTGACCCGGAGGGCATGCTCACCCGGCTGCACGAGCGCGACCTGAAGGTCTCGGTGTGGATCAACCCCTACATCGCCCAGCGCTCACACCTGTTCGCCGAGGGGGCCGAACTCGGCTATCTGGTGAAGACCGCTGACGGGGACATCTGGCAGTGGGATATGTGGCAGGCCGGGATGGCTCTCGTGGACTTCACGAACCCCGGCGCGTGGACCTGGTACCAGGACAAGCTGCGGGTGCTGCTGCGCCAGGGGGTGGACGCGTTCAAGACCGACTTCGGCGAGCGGATCCCCACCGACGTGGTCTGGCACGACGGGTCCGACCCACAGCGGATGCACAACTACTACACGCACCTGTACAACGCCTGCGTCTTCGAGCTCCTCCAGAAGGAGAGGGGGACCGGTGAGGCCGTGCTGTTCGCGCGCTCGGCGACCGCCGGCGGCCAGCAGTTCCCGGTGCACTGGGGCGGTGACTGCGAGTCGACGTTCGCCTCGATGGCGGAGTCGCTGCGCGGCGGGCTGTCCCTGGCGATGTCCGGGTTCGGGTTCTGGAGCCACGACATCGGCGGCTTCGAGGGCATGCCGGACCCAGCCGTGTTCAAGCGGTGGCTCGCGTTCGGTCTGCTCTCCTCGCACAGCCGCCTGCACGGGTCGTCCTCCTATCGGGTGCCGTGGGCATTCGACGACGAGGCGGTGGACGTGGCCCGCCGGTTCATCCACCTCAAGTACGAGTTGATGCCCTACCTGGCCCGGGCCGGCCAGATCGCCACCGCCGAGGGGGTGCCGGTGATGCGCCCGATGGTCCTGGAGTTCCCCCGCGACCGCAGCGCGGCCGCGGCCGACACCCAGTACCTGCTCGGCGACTCGGTGCTCGTGGCCCCGGTCTTCGACGCCGACGGGGACGTCGAGTTCTACGTCCCCGAGGGCACCTGGACGAACCTGCTCACCGACGAGAAGCTGACCGGCCCGAGGTGGGTGCGCCAGCGGCACGGCTTCGACACCTTGCCCCTGCTCGTGCGGCCAGGCGCCGTGCTGCCGCTCGGTGCCCGCACCGACCGGCCCGACTACGACTACGCCGACGGCGTGCGGCTGGCGGTCTTCGAGTTCGCCGACGGCGCCGGCACCACGGTGAGTGTCCCGACGGCGGATGCCTCGGGCACCGCGGCGACGTTCACGGTGACCCGCACCGGCAACCGCCTCGAAGTGAGCGCCGCAGGGACCGACCGCCCCTGGGCGGTGCGCCTCGCCGGAGCCGACCACCCCGCGAGCGGGGATACCCTCACACTGGACGTTCCGCCGTCGTGGGCGGGACTCGACACCGACGGAGCAGACCGTGACCAGCATTGACACCTCCCCGGCGACCGACGCGGTCGCCGACCCGGGCACCGGGCGCCGCTTCGGCGCCGACTTCGTGTGGGGCTCGGCCACCGCCGCGTACCAGGTGGAGGGCGCCGCCACCGAGGGTGGCCGCGGACCGTCGATCTGGGACACCTTCTCGCACACCCCGGGAAGGACCCTCAACGGGGACACCGGCGACGTCGCGATCGACCACTACCACCGCGTCACCGAGGACGTCGCCCTGATGAAGGAGCTCGGTCTGGCGGCGTACCGCTTCTCGATCTCCTGGCCGCGGGTGCAGCCAGGCGGGTCCGGATCGGCGAACCCCGAGGGCCTGGCGTTCTACTCCCGGCTCGTCGACGAGCTGCTGGCGGCCGGCATCAAGCCCGTGGTGACGCTCTACCACTGGGACCTGCCCGCCGAGCTGGAGGAGGCCGGCGGCTGGACGAACCGGGCCACCGCCTATGCCTTTGCCGAGTACGCGCGGATCGTCGCGGCCGAGCTCGGGGACCGGGTGGGCCTGTGGACCACCCTGAACGAGCCGTGGTGTGCGGCGTTCCTCGGCTACGCCGCCGGCGTGCACGCGCCCGGCCGGACCGAACCGGTGGCGGCGCTGCAGGCCGCCCACCACCTGAACCTCGCCCACGGCCTGGCCGCACGCGCGATCCGCGACGAGCTCGGCGAGGACACCCCGGTCTCGATCACGCTGAACCTGCACGTGACCCGCCCGGTGGACGCGACCTCGGCGGCCGACGCCGACGCCGTCCGGCAGCTCGACGCGGTCGGCAACCGGATCTGGTTGGACCCCCTGTTCAAGGGCACCTACCCGGCCGACCTGCTCGCCGACACCGCGCACCTGACCGACTGGTCCTTCGTGCAGCCCGGCGACGGCGAGCTCATCAACGTCCCGCTGGACTCCCTCGGCGTGAACTACTACTCCACGTCCCGGGCCCGCCGGCACGCGGGCACGGGAGAGCCGGAGCGGGCCGACGGGCACGGCGCCGGCGCGAGCCCCTGGGTCGGCGCGGACACGGTGGAGTTCCTCGAGATGCCCGGCCCGCACACCGCGATGGGCTGGAACATCGACCCCGACGGGCTCGTCGAACTGCTGCTGCGGCTGCACCGCGAGTACCCGGACACGCCGCTGATGATCACCGAGAACGGCGCCGCGTTCGCCGACGAGGTGGGTCCCGACGGCGCCGTGCACGACGACGACCGGGTCGCCTACCTGCACGGCCACATCGACGCCGTCGCGCGGGCCATCGACGCCGGTGCGGACGTGCGCGGCTACTTCGTGTGGTCGCTGTTCGACAACTTCGAGTGGGCGTTCGGGTACGAGCGCCGGTTCGGGATCGTGCGGGTGGACTACGACACGCAGGTGCGCACCCCGAAGGACTCCGCCCGCTGGTACGCCGACCTGATCGCCACCGGCTCGCTCTGACCGCCGGGCCGGCCCCGGCAGGTGGGCGGCACGCCCGGGATCGGCCCCGATCCGCTCAGGAGAGCGTGCCGCGCACGATGCTGTCGCCGCTGTGCGCCGGGTCGCCGTCGAACGGTTCGTCCGAGACGTCCACGACAGGAAACTCCCCGAGGTCCAGACCAGGGGGCAGGTCGAAGCTGGCCTCGGTACCGGTGAGGATGCCGAGGCTGACCAGCCGTTGCGCGTCGGCGTCAAGGAGCCACACCTCCAGGTAGCCCGCGTTGCCCGGGTCCGGCAGCTCGACGCGCAGCACCTGATGATCGTCCACCTGATGCACCGCAGCCGTGCCGGTCACATCGTGGCCGGGGAGCGGGGCGAGTTCGGCCGAAGCGACCACGGGCGCCTCGGGCTCGCCGAGCGAGAACGCGACTGCGGTGCCTGCCACCCCGAGCGCGAAGCCGGCGGCGGCGACCCAGGCCGGACGCCGCCACCACGGCGTGGGTCGAGGGTTGCGCACGGGCAGCGGCGTGGCGGCCGTCCCGCCGGCCTCCGGGGCGTCCGTGCTCGGACGCACGGGGGCCAGGCCCAGCTCGGCGGCGACCCGGTCCCAGACGTGCTCATCGGGCCGCTCCAGTTCAGGTGCACCGGAACGGGCGGCAGTGGTCACCCGTTCCAGGGCGGTCACCTCCTGCCGGCAGGCATCGCACCCGTCCAGGTGCGCCAGCGCTTCCGGCCCCGGATCCTCGCCGAGGGCGCGGAGGGCGATCGTCTCGTCGTCAAGATGGGACATCTGTCACCTCCAGTCTCGTGCGTAGCCTGCCGAGGCTCCGTCTGATGTGTGACTTCACCGTGCCGAGGGGCAGGCCCACCCGGTCGGCGATCTCGACATGGGTCAGTTCGTCGAAGAACGCCATACGGATAATTGTGCGTTGTGGATCACCAAGATCCTCGATCGCCTGCGCGACCACGACCTGGTCCACCACCTGTGCCGAGCCATCCGCCACCTGCTCGACGGCGCCGGTCCTGGCCGCGGCGGCGGCCCGGCCCTCCCGGGCCCGGCGGGCATGGGTGTCCGCGACGATGTTCCTGGTGATCCCGACCAGCCAGGCCTGCAGCGGCGCTCGGGCCAGGTCGAATGTGGCACGGCCACGCCAGGCGGCCACGAACACCTGTTGGGTCACGTCCTCCGCGTCCACCACCGAACCGAGGGAGCGCAGTGCGATGGTGAACACCAACGGGGAGAAACGCTCGTACATGGAGCGAACCGACTCGGGACGTCCCTCCAGGAAGGCCCGTTCGAGGAGCGCGGTCGTCGCGTCGAGGTCCTCCACCCGCGCAGACCTCCCGATCGTGACCCGAGGCGCGCCCGACGGGAGCCCGACGCGCTGACTCATCCTGCGCGAACTCTAGCGGTCACCACGAAATTGTCGTCGTAGCTTTGCCTCTCGGCATCCCAGCGTCCCCCGCAGGTGATGAGCACCAGCCGATGGTCGCCGGCACGCTCGAAGTAGGGCCGCAGGTCGATCACGTCCTTCGCCAGGCGCTCCACGGACTCCACCTGGTACTGCACCGCGGTCCCGTCCGCCAGGGTGACCGTGATCGCATCGCCTGGTGCGGCGTCGCCCAAGCCGTGGAACGGTCCCACCGGTGTCACGTACGAACCGGCATGCGCTGCGATCACCGCCGCACCGGATCCCGCTCCCGCGCTCGGGCCGAACCGGTACCAGCCGGCTACCAGCGCATCCTCCGGGATCTCCATCTGACCGTCCGGGGCGATGCCGACCGCGGTGACGGGCATGTCGATGTCAAGTGCCGGCATCTGGATGCGAGCAGGGGCGACAACCGGCACCACGGGCCGGGTGGCGGTCGCGTCGATCACCGGGACCCGCGTTCGGAGGAGCTCGACTGTGACCGTGCCGGCCGCTTCGGACCGGTCCGGCGCCGGGGTGCTGGTCCCGGGCGCCGGCGCGGTGGTGGCGGTGCCGGCCGAGTCGGCAGCATCGGCCGGCACCGCCGTCGAGGTGGTGGGCTGCTCCCCAGGGGCGAGGGAGCAGCCCACCATGAGGGCGAGGCCCGCGACCACGGCGACGACACCGGTGCGCCGCGTGCCCCGCGAGCCCATCAGCGGGTGCGGGTCACGGCGGCCCGACGGACGCCGAGAGCCATGACCAGGACCAGCGCCGCGGCACCGCCCGCCCAGAGAGCGACCGAGGACGACTTCTCGATGACCTGCACCTGACCGGTGGGCACGCCGTCCGGGGTGGAGTGCAGACCCTCGATCGTCTGGGTGGCGAGCGCGAGGTTGCCGGCCTCGAGGCTGCCCCAGGCGTAGACGATGGTGCCGACGCCCTCGGCGACGGTCACATCTGCCGGCCCGATGACCGGGTCCGTGGTGCCGGCGGCCGCGACGGCTGCCGAGACGGTGCCGGCGGGCAGGTCGAGGGAGGACTCCTCGGGGTTGGCCAGGCCACTGATCACTGCCGTCCCGCCGGCCAGCACGTCCACGGCGGGAGCGGCCGCGACGTGGCGAACCGTGAGCCGGCCCTCGCCCGCTGCGGTCGGAGTGTGGTCGTTGGTGAACAGCGTGGCGGTCGGGGTGCTGCCCTCGGCGTCCAGGTGGGCCACAGCGGTGTAGTCCATGCCCGCCTCCAGCGGCAGGTCGACCGGACCGATCGCCGGCGCGCTGTCATCGGCTGCGTCCGCAGCGGTGATCGCGACCGTGTACGTCCCCGGCTCCAGGTCCAGCGGCCCGGCCAGCTCACCGGGGGTGAAGTCGTCGAGAGTGAGCTCACCGTTGACATAGACGTCCACGGTGAGGTCCGGAACGCCGTGCAGCACCGACAGTGACGCGGTATGGGAGTCCGCGGCGGCCGGTGCGGCGGCGAGAACGAGCACGGCGATGCCGAGTGTTCCGCCGAGAGTGGCTGCTGATCTGCGCATGGTGGTTCCTCCTGGGTGATCCGGCGGAGCCGGAGGGATGCTGACATGGAGGTATTCCTTCGGAGGGCACCGCGCGGATGCACCTGCGCCAAGATTTCTGCCGGCGCTCGCAGCGGACGTGTTCCCGCACGCCGGCGGCGCGGGCGTGCGGGCGGCGCAACGGCGGGCGATAGTGGGGGGATGTGGCCCATCGAGAGCCTGGCCGAGGCGGGGAGATCGTGAGCTCGGCCGTGCCGCGCAGCATCGGCGCCCGGGGTGCCGTAGTCCAACGGGCGCCCGTGGTGGGTTCGGTGACACGATGACCAATGTGCTGCGGGGCGCCGACGCCGAGCGTCGGGACCCGACCGGAACCATCCGCCGGATCTCCGTTGCCCGGGTGCTCCAGGCGCTCGTGCTGGGTGCCTGTGCCCTGAGTGTCGGCGTCGCCGCTGCGTTCGGGGTGGTCTCGGTCGCCGTGATGGCGCTCGTGCTCCTCGGGCTGGTCCTCGCCAGACTCGTGGCGACGCCGGCGAGCCTGGTGGCCCTCTCGGGCACCGTCCTCCTGGTCGCGGCCTGGGCGAGCGTGTTCGACCTGTACTCCCGGATCGGCTGGCTCGACCTGGCGGTGCACGCGAGTGCGACCGGCGCGCTCGCGGCGATGGGCACGAGCGCGCTGAGGCGCACCGGCATCCTCAGCGCTCCGGGCTCGTCGAGCACGCTGGTGCTCTCCACGACGGCACTCGTAGTCGGCCTCGCCCTGGGTGTGCTGTGGGAGGTGGGTGAGTGGGCCGGTCACACCTACGTGGATGGTGACATCGGCGTGGGTTACGAGGACACGATCGGTGACCTGGTGGCGGGTGGAGCGGGCGCAGCCCTCGCCGGTGTCCTTGTTGCCCGCCGCCGGAACACAAGCAGGGACGCCACGCGATGACCGGCCCGGAAGTGCCCGGATCATGCCCACCTGTTCCCGGACTCAGCGTGGTCATCCCGGCGCGCAACGACGCCCCCGCGCTCGAGCGCTGCCTTGCGGCGCTCGGCCGGCAGACCTGCCCGCCACTGGAGGTGATCGTCGTGGACAACGGGTCCGTCGACGCGACGGCCGCTGTCGCGCAGCGGCACGGGACCCTGCTGCTCACCGAGCCACGACCAGGCATCGCGCCGGCGGCGACCCGCGGCTACGACGCAGCCCGTGGTCACCTGATCGGCCGCCTCGACGCGGACTCGGTGCCCCCGCCGGACTGGGTTCACCGGATGGTGGCCGCCATCGAGGCCGCCGGCGCTGACGCGGTCACCGGCACGGGCCGTTTCTACGACGGGGGGCCGCTCGCACGCCCGGTCGCGCGCCTGTACCTGGGCTCGTACTACCTGCTGTGTGCCGCCGCCCTCGGTCACCCGCCGCTGTGGGGGTCGAACATGGTGCTGCGGCGCTCGGCATGGGAGTCCGCGCGAGGACGCGTGCACGCCGACGACCCCGATGTTCACGATGATCTCGATCTGGCGTTCGCACTCGGTCCGCATGCGCGGATCGTGGTCGATCGCGGCCCCGGCGTGGGCGTCTCGGCACGGTCGGTGCGCGGTGCGGCGCAGTGGCGGCGCCGAATCGGCCGTGCACGGCACACCCTCTCGGTGAACTGGCGGGTGCAACGGCCGTGGGAACGATGGCAGGTGCGGTTGGCGCGCTGAGCCATGCGGTCGCGGCGTCCACTGCCGGTCCCCTCACGCGATGCCTCACCCGGAGGCCGGCCGGCCCGGGCACGTCGTGGATCTGGGGGAGGATGGCGAGACCCGCCCGGACGGTTCGCAATGGGCGTTGCGTCCCGTGCAGGGATCGGGCAGGAACTAACGGTGTCCCCGGCGCCGGTTCGGCATCGTGCACGTCGATTACGGCACTCGCTCGAGCGCACCCCCAAGGACTCCGCGCTGGCACGACGAACTCGTCGCCGGCCGCAACTTGTGAGCCTTCACAGGCCCTTGACGCGCTGGTTCGGGAACGACTAGACATGGCTCACTCGCGACGATGCGAGTTCAGGTCTATTCGGGGGACGGTCCCAAGTGTCCAAGACGCGTTCACGCCTTGTTGCTCTGCTCGCGACTGCCGCTCTCGCCCTGGGGTTCGCCCCGGCCGCGAACGCCCACGTGAGCACCGAACGGATCGACCCGGCGGACGCCGATGCGTCCTCGCTCGAGCCGGCCGAGGTCTCCGGGTCGACGTCGCTCGCGCGGGACCGGGGTACGGTGCTCAGGCTCGGCACGGCCGCTACCGCCGAGCTGTACATCGTCCAGCTCGAGGCGCCGACGGTCTCCGCGTACGAGGGTGGCATCCAGGCGTTCCAGGCGACGAGACCGGACGCCGGGGAGCGGCTGGACCCAGCCTCGGCGTCGGTCCAGGAGTACCGGTCCTACCTCGCCGCCGAGCAGGGCGACCTCACCCAGGCGATCGAGGCGGAGATCGGCCGGGTCCCTGACGTCACGTTCTCCTACACGTACGCCCTCAACGGCATCGCGGTCGAACTGACCACCGACGAGGCGGCGGCGGTCGCGCGACTGAGCGGCGTGACCTCGGTCGTCGTCGATGTCGAGCGCCAGTTGCAGACCGACAACGGCCCCGCCTGGATCGGCGCCCCGTCCATCTGGGACGGCAGCGCCACCGGAGTCGACGGCACCCGCGGCGAGGGCATCGTCGCCGGTGTCCTGGACACCGGCGTGAACCCGTCCAACCCGTCTTTCGCCGACTCGGTGCCCGTGACCGCGGGCGGCGACGGCTACGACCACACCAACCCCAGGCCAGGATTCGTCGGGATGTGCGACCCCGCGAACACCGAGCAGTACGACCCGCGCTTCGTCTGCAACGACAAGCTGATCGGCGCGTGGGACTTCGTCGGTGACGGCCCGTTCGACACGGACGGCCACGGCTCGCACACCGCCAGCACGGTCGCCGGCAACCAGGTGGACGCGGTCGTCGAGGGACCCTCCGGGATCAGCGAGACCCGCCGCATCCAAGGCGTCGCCCCGCACGCCAACCTGATCACCTACGACGTCTGCACCACCGGCTGCTCGACGGCGGCGATCACGGCAGCGATCGACCAGGCCATCGACGACGGCGTCGACGTCATCAACTACTCGATCGGCTCCGAAACGCCGTCGAGCGTGTGGGCCGATCCCGACACCCTGGGCTTCCTGAACGCACGCGCGGCCGGCGTCTTCGTCGCGACGTCGGCGGGCAACGACGGCCCGGGCGCCGCCACCCTCGGCTCGCCGGCCGACGCCCCCTGGCTCACCAGCGTCGCGAACTCGACGCACGATCGCCGGTATGTGAACGCGGCGACCGGTCTGACCCGTTCCGACGGCGTCACCCACCCCGACATCGCCGGGCTCGGATTCACCGTCGGCTACGGGCCGGCGCCCGTCGTCTACGCGGGCGACCACGGCAACCCGCTGTGCCTGGCCGGGATCTTCCCGGAGGGCACCTTCGACGGCCAGATCGTCGTGTGCGACCGCGGCGAGAACGGCCGCGTCGAGAAGGGACAGGTGGCCCTGGCCGCCGGTGCCGGCGGCATGATCCTCGCCAACGACGAGGCCAGCGGCTCATCGCTCACCGGGGACGCGCACGTCCTGCCCGCGGTCCACATCACCTATGCCGACGGTGTCTCGCTCAAGACCTGGCTCGCCGAGGGCGACGGGCACGCCGGGGGGATCGCCGGTGCGTCACTCGACATCAGGCCCGAGAACGGCGACGTGACGTCCGCGAGCTCGAGCCGCGGTCCGAACCGGGCGATCGACCTCGTCTCGCCGAGCGTCACCGCTCCTGGCACCGACATCCTCGCCGCCTACGGCGCCTCGACGACCGATGCCGAGGTGGCGGCGACGTGGAACTTCGTATCCGGCACCTCGATGGCGAGCCCGCACGTCGCCGGGGCCGGTGCGCTCCTCACCGCGCTCGAGCCGACGTGGACCCCCGCCGAGATCCAGTCCGCCCTCATGACCACGGCCAGCACCGCTAGCGTCACGAAGGAGGACGGAACGACGCCGGCGGACCCGTTCGACATGGGCTCGGGTCGCGTGGACCTGCAGGCCGCCGCGAATGCCGGGCTCCTCCTCGACGAGACCATCGCCGCATACCTGGCGGCGGACCCGGGTCTGGGCGGTGACCCTAGGTCGTTGAACGTGGCCAGCATGGCCGACGGCCAGTGCCTCCAGAGTTGCTCGTGGACCAGAACGGTCACCGGCTCCGCCGACGGCAGCGTCACCTGGACGGCCGCGGCAACCGCGGACGGTCTGTCGCTGACCGTGGCGCCGTCCACCTTCACCCTGGCCGAGGGCGAGACGCGGGAGATCACCGTCACCGCGGATGTCTCCGGTGTCGAGGCGGGCACCTGGCTCTTCGGTGAGGTCACGCTGACCCCCTCGACCGAGGGTGTCCCGCCCGCAGCCCTGCCGGTCGCCGTGCTGCCCTCGACCGGCGTGCTTCCGGACGAGGTCGTCATCGACACCCGGCGGGACGCCGGGTCGCAGCTCGCCGACGGTCTCGAGGCCATCGAGATCAGCGACCTGCATGTCGGGGTGGCCGGCCTCACTCCGTCCGTCGCGACCGAGTACTCCGTGCCACAGGACCCGACCAATCCCGACCCCTACGACACCCCGGCCGGGACGGTCGTCGCAACCTTCGAGGTGCCCGACGGCGCGGCTCGGTTCGTCGCTGAGGTGACGGCGTCCACGGCGGTGGACATCGACCTCTTCGTGGGGCAGGGCACGACCCCCAGCGCCGCGACCGAGGTCTGCGCGAGCACGACCGCGGGCTCCATCGAGCGCTGCGACGTGGGCGCCCCGGACGCCGGCACCTGGTGGGTGCTGCTGCAGAACTGGGAGGCGTCCGCGCCCGACGCGACCGACACGGTCACGCTCGGCGTCGCGGTCGTGGCCGGAGATGCCGGAAACCTGACGGTGGAAGGCCCGGCGTCCAACCCTGCCGGGACACCGTTCGACCTGCGGGTGTTCTACGACGAGCCCCTCCTGGAGGAGGGGCAACGCTGGTTCGGCGCCATCAGCCTCGGGTCGTCCGCAAACTCACCCGGGGACATCGGCATCCTGCCGGTGACGCTGAACCGGTTCGCGGACGACGTCACCAAGACAGCCGACGTCGAGGTCGCATCGCCCGGCGACACGGTGACCTACACGGTCACCGTCGAACCGAACGTCACTGACACCGACCTCGAGTACACGCTCACCGACACGATCCCGGCGGGCATGACCTACGTCGAGGGCTCGGCCACTGGCGGCGCGACGGTGACCGACGGCGTCCTGGAGTGGCAGGGCATCCTGCCGACCGCGGTCGGCGCCGAGGGCTCCTACGCCATCACCCACAGTGGTGCGAACCCGACGTGTGCCAACCCGTTCGATGGCGGCGGGTACGTCGACCTGGCAAGTCTCGGGAACTTCGCGGCGAACCCCGGTATCTCGGGTGACACGGCGGCGTTCACGGTCTCGAGCACGGTCGCGCCGTTCAGCTTCTACGGCGTCGCCTACGACGCGATCTCACTGACCGACGACGGGTTTGTGATCTTCGACGGCGCGTCGAACTACGGCGGCAGCCCGTGGGAACCGCAGGCTGTGCCCGCCGCGGCACTGCCCAACAACCTGCTGGCCATGCTCTGGCAGGACATGGAGATCGTCTACGACGAGGCCACGAACAAGGGCGTGACGCTCGTCAACCTCGGCGGCACCGGAGCCGGAAGCATGCTGGTCATCGAGTACGACGACGTCCAGCTCTACGGTGATCCGGACAGCACGTACGACGTCGAGATCTTCGCCCTGCGCGGTCAGGACGACGCGGCCGGTCAGTACGAGTTCTACGTCGCCTACGACAACGTCACCGGTCCGGTCGAGGGTCCGCTGACCATCGGGGCCGAGAACGTGCCGGGCACCTCCGGCCAAGCGCTCGTGAACAACGACTCGGGGGCGGGTGTCGTCGCGAACGATACCGTCGTGTGCTTCGACTACCAGGGCCCGACGTTCGACCCGGTGACGATCACCTACCAGGCCACCATCGACGACTCGGGCGTCGGCAACGGTGACGTGCTGACCAACGAGGTCATCCACGTGAGCGACAACCCGGGCTCGCAGCCGGTGACCACCGGCGTCGGCGTGACGATCGAGGGCGTCTTCGAGATCCCGGTCGTCACGATCGAGGGCACGCTCGACGCGCAGGAGCCGCGCACCGACGGGTTGTTCACCTTCACACGGACCGGTGACCTCTCCGAGGCGCTCACGATGCGCTACCACGTGGAGCCCACGTGGCGAGCGATACCGGGGATCGACTACGTCCGACTCGACGGCAGGGTCACGTTCGCTGCCGGCTCCGCGACTGCCACGGAGACGGTCGACGTCATCGACCGGTGGCTGCCGATCCTCTATCGGCGGACGCTCACCCTGACGATCATCGACAGGGACGCCTACGACGTCGGTGAGCCGGGCTCGGCCTCGATCGACATCAAGACCGACTGGCGCTGGCCGTGGCAGCACGGCATCCCGGCGCCGGTCTAGCAGCACCTAGCGCTGCAGCCGGATTTGCAGCGTTCCCAGCTCGGAGAAGCCGACGGCTGCCGCCTGTGACACTTCGGCGGCACCTTCGTAGCCGACCAGTTCCGTTCCCGGGTGGCGGCAGTGGCGCGGGCCACCACCGCGGCCCACGCCTCGCGGATCTGCCCGTCCGGCTCGTTCCCGGCGGCGAAGACGTTCGAGATTCCGACGACCCCTCTCCGAGGTTCACTGCCGCGCCGCCGACCGTCCGATCGCCGTCGAGGACCGAGACCACCTGGATCGTCGGCAGTCCCGGGAGCTGTCGGCAACGGACAGGACGTCGGCGGGTGGGGCCGCCGGGGACAGGCTGACGGCGTCCGGGTAGTACGGCGGGCTCGGCGCCAGAGCGCCTGGCCCGCTCGCCGAACCTGGTCGGGATCCCGTGTGAGCGACAGACGGCGGCGCACCATCGCGCGTTGTTGCGGGCGGCCAGCCGTTGTCGACGCGCCGGGAGATCCATCCGACGAGCATGCCCCCGCCGACGAGGAACGGCCGACCGCGCTGCACCGCCGCCGCGCCCCCGGCGGCAGGACCTGGGAGACAATGGTGGACATGGCCCGCAAGTCCCGCCGCCGCCCCTACGACGAGCCGCACCCCGAGCTCGACGTCGAGTCGGTGCTGCGCGGACGGGCCCGCACCGAGACCCGTGCGGACGGTTCGCGGTGGGCGGTACGTCCCGTGCAGGGATCGGACAAGACCTACCGATGTCCCGGTTGTGCGCAGGAGATCGCACCCGGCGTTGCCCACGTGGTGGCCTGGGGCGACGACCACCTGTTCGGGGCCGAAGCCGCCCTGTCCGAGCGCCGGCACTGGCACACTGCCTGCTGGCAGGCTCGGGACCGCCGCCGACCGGGCTGAGACGTCAGGGCAGGTCCCAGGTGTGCACGGGCTGGTTGGCGTGCATGCCGTCCATGTACAGCCGGAGCATCTCGGACAGCGCCTCGGCCCGGCTCAGGCCGGTTCGTTCGAGCGCGGCGACGGCCTCGACCTGCCACGACGCGCCGTTGCGGCGCAGCTTCGCGCGGGCCTCGATGATGCCAAGGTAGCGCTCGATCACGGAGGTGGACACGTGCCGCCGGCGCAGGCCCTCCGCGGCCAGCGGCAGCAGGTGCCGCAGCACCAGTTCGTCCCAGGGCACCTCGCCGTAGCCCGGCCAGTACAGCACCGAGTCGACGCCGTCCCGGGCGGCGGTCTCGAAGTTGGACCGGGCGCCGTCGAAGGACAGCTTCGTCCAGGTCGGGCGGTCCTCGGTGGCCAGCATCTGCACCGCGCCGTAGTAGAACGCGGCGTTCGCCAGTACGTCGACCACGGTCGGCCCGGCCGGCAGCACCCGGTTCTCCACGCGCAGGTGCGGGACGCCGTCGACCACGTCGTAGACGGGGCGGTTCCACCGGTACACCGTGCCGTTGTGCAGGCGCAGTTCCTGCAGCCGCGGTGCTCGCCCGGCCGCGAGCTCGGCCTCGGGATCCTCGTCGGTGGACTCCGGCAGCAGCGCGGGGAAGAACCGCACGTTCTCCTCGAACAGGTCGAAGATGGACGTGATCCAGCGGTCCCCGAAGAACACCGGCGGACGCACGCCCTGGTTGCGCAGCTCGGGGGACCGGGTGTCCGTGGCCTGCCGGAACAGCTCGATCCGGGTCTCGGCCTGGAGTTGCTTGCCGAACAGGAACGGGGAGTTGGCGCCGACCGCCAACTGCGGTCCGGCGAGCAGCTGGGCCGCGTTCCAGTTCGCCGCGAAGTCGCCGGGATTGACCTGCAGGTGCAGCTGCACGGACGTGCAGGCGGACTCCGGGGCGATCGTGGCGGTGAGCATGCGCAGGTGCTCCGCGCCGGCGATGTCCAGTTCGATGTCCTCCCGCCGGGCCGCGAACACCGCCTCCTCGAGGGCCTGGTAACGCGGGTTCGCACTCATCCAGTCCCCGGTCAGGTGCTCGGGCGTCAGGGTGGGCAGGATCCCGACCATCACGATCGCCGAGCCGGACCGGGCGGCCCGCTCGTCCGCGTGATCGAGGGAGGAGCGCAGCCGCGTCTCCAGGTCCAGCACGGCGTCGCCGGGCAGTGCCTGCGGGGGCACGTTCAGTTCGATGTTGTAGCGCGCCAGTTCCGTCTGGAAGGCCGGGTCCGCGATCGCGGCGAGGACCTGAGCGTTCGCCATCGCGGGCCGCCGGTCGGCATCGACGAGGTTGAGCTCGATCTCCAGGCCGGTCAGCGGCCGGTCCTCGTCGAACATCTCGGTCGCGAGCATGCGCTCGAACACGTCCAGGCAGCGGCGGACCTTCTCCCGGTAGCGCTGACGCTGCTCGCGGGTGAACGTGGGGGAGGAGATCTCATCACCCACTGCTGCCTCCTCTGCTCGCCCAGTGCCCGCGACCGCTGCCTCGCGACGCGCAAGCGCCCCACGTCCCTTGAAGCAAACCAGCATCCGCCCGGCGCCGCCACAGGTCGGTGGGTAGGGTCGGGTCCGGGAGGACAACCATGACCGCACTTGCCCTGCACCACTACGGACCCGATGCCGGCGCCGGCGTCCCGCTGGTCCTGCTGCACGGCTTCCCGCTCGACTCGCGGATGTGGTCCTACGTGATCACGTCGCTGCCGCTGGTTCCGGTGGTCGCGGTGGACGCACCGGGTTTCGGGGCGTCCTCGGCACTGCCCGACGGCGGCCTGGAGGTTTTTGCGGACGCCGTCGCCTCCGGCTTGGCCGACGTCGGCGTGACACGCGCCGTGGTGGCCGGGCTGTCCATGGGCGGTTATGTGGCGCTCGCCCTCGCGGAGCGGCACCCGGACCTGCTGGCCGGTCTCGCGCTCCTGGACACCAAGGCGAGCGCCGACGACGAGGCCGGCCGGGCGAAGCGCCTCGGCGTGGCGCGCGCGGCACGCGGCGCGGACGGCGCGGCCGCCGTCGCGCCGATGCTGGCGACCGTGCTCGGGGAGACGACCCACGCGCAGCGCCCCGAGGTGGTCGAGGAGGTGCGGGGCTGGCTGGCCCAGGCGCCGCCGTCGGCCATCTCCTGGGCCCAGGAGTCGATGGCGGCGCGCCCGGACCGGCACCACACGCTCGAGGACCTGCGCGAGCGTGGCGTCCCGGGACTGGTGCTGCGCGGCGCCGAGGATGCGATGGCGTCAGCGGCCGATCACGAGCGGATGGCGCGGGCACTGGGCGTCGACGTGGTGGAGGTGCCGGAGTCCGGGCACCTCTCGGCGGTGGAGACCCCGCAGCCGGTGGCGCACGCGCTCGCCGACCTGCGGCACGCCGTCATCGGCTGACGGCGTACCGCCGGCCGGAGCGAGCGGGACCACCGTGCGTCGGAGCTAGTCGCCGTGGCTCTCGCCGGCTGCGTCCCCGTCGCCCGAACCCAGCTCCGACCAGCCGGGCAGGAGCCGGTCCAGCGCCGCGCTCAGGTCGATGGAGTCGCCGTCGCGCCCGCCCGCGCCGAGCACGAGCGGGGCGGGGGATGGGGACAGCCGCACGCCGCGGACCCGGTCGAGCACGCTCAGCGGCGCGGTGAGCACGTAGAAGGCGCCGTCGGTGCCCACTCCAGCGGTTCGGTCCAACCGCAGGTACCAGCCACGGACCGCGCTCCGCGCGGAGCCCCGCCCGCCGTAGCCGCGCACGACGAAGTCCTCGACGGGCACGGCGGCCGCGGTCGCCGCGGCCGCGAACTCTCGGAGCATCGCACCCGCACGCTCGTTCTCGGCCGCCTTGCGCGCCTGCAGTCGGCGCTCGTGTTCGCGCGCGGCCTCGGTACGCCGGGCGGCCCAGTCGGAGTCGGTCACGAATGCTGCCGGCAGAGGTGGGGACCGCCGGTCAGCGGCCGGCCCGACCCGTCGGCGAGAGCACCTCGGTGTCGTCCGTCTCCTCGGCCGCCGCGGGGGCACCGCCCGCCGTCTCGGCCACCGTGGTGGCGTCCGCCGGGGTCTCGGCGTCCGTCGCCTCGTCGGCGGGGTCGAGCTCGCCGGCGTCGACCTCGTCGACCGAAGCGGCCTCGTCGACCGCAACCTCGTCGGCGTCCTCGTCCTGGGCAGCCTGGTCGTCCTCGCGCACGGTGTCCACCTCGACCGCGTCCTGCTCGGCGGCGGCGAGGGTGAGCAGGTCCTCGTCCTCGGCCCGGGCCTCGGCGGCCGGGGCCTCGTCGAGAAGTTCGTCGTCGGTCCTGGACTCGGCACCGACCTGGTCGTCGGCGGGCGCGATGGCGGGCTCTGTCTCGGCGAGGGCTGCGGCCTGGGCCACGTCCCCGGCGCCGAGGAGGGAGCGCAGTTCGTCGAGGTAGCCGGTGATGGACTCACGCTGACGGTTCAGGTCGTCGACCTGACGCTGCGCGACCCGGCGGTCCCGCTCCGCCTGGACGACGGTGTCGGTGCGCAGGAGGTCCGCGTTCTGGCGCGCCTCGTGCATGATCCGCTCGGCGCTGGTCCGGGCGTCCGCGACCATCTGGGTGGAGAGCTCCTCGGCGCTGGCCCGCAGTTCCTCGGCCTTTTCGAGGGCGGCCGCGACGCGCGCCTCCGCGTCCTGGGCGTGGGCCTGCGCATCGGCGATCATCTGGTCGGTGTCCGCCTTCGCCTGGGCGTGCAGCGCGGCGTCGGACTCCTCGGCGGCGGCGCGACGGGCCGCGATCTCAAGGTCGGCGTCCTCGCGGAGCTCGGCGACCGACAGTCTGATCGTCTCCGCCTCACTCGTGGCGGCCCGGAGGATCTCGGCGGCCTCCTGCTGGGCGGCGGCAAGGGCGGCCTGGGACTCGCGGCGGGCGTCCTCGCGGGCAGCCTCCGCCTCTGCCTTGGCCCGGGTCCGCAGCTCCTCGGCCTCGGCCTCGCTCGTGACCCGCAGCTCGCGTGCCATTCGCTCGGACTCGACGCGGGCCTGGGTGATCTCCTGCTCCGTCGTCGCGCGCAGGGTGCCGAGCTCACGCTCCAGGCTGGCCTTGCGCTCGCTCTGCTCGGTGGCGGAGAAGCTCGCGATCCGGGCGGCCTCGCGCTCGGCCGACCCGACGAGTTCCTCGGCCCGGCGCTGCGCCGCGACCATGACGCCCTCGGTCGCGCTCGCGGCCGAGGCGGTGGTGTGTTCAGCATCACGACGCGCGTTCGCGAGGCGTTCGGCGGCGTCGTTCTCCGCCTGGCTGGTGAGCTGCTCCGCCTGGGCCTCGGCACGGGAGACGATGTCCCGGGACTGCTGGTTCGCCTGGGCGAGGACGTCCGTGGACTGCTCCTCGGCCGAACGGAGCAGAAGTTCGATCCGCGAACCCAGCCCCGAGTAGCTGGGCTTCTCGGCCTCCCGGAGCTGGACCTGGGCCTCCGAGAGTTGGCCGGAGATCTGCATCATTGCAGCGTCCAGGGACTCCACCTGGGAGCGGGCCTCGGAGAGCTTGCGGTCCAGGGCGTGCACGTGCTGGTCGACCTGCGCGCGGTCGTAGCCGCGCATCACGACAGGGAAGGTCGAAGGATCGTCAGCCACGGGGTCTCCTCGGAAGAATGTCTCAGGGTGGTGGGCGGAACCTGGCGCGCACCGTTCCGGCCCGCCGATGGCCCCCGCCACCTGTCAGCCTAACCCCACCATCGGGGGTCCTAGGAAGCCCCCAGTAGCATTCCGATGCGCAAGATCACAGAAAGGTCACGTACCCTGGTAGGTCGTCGGTGTAGGGCCGGCTGTGGACAACGGAGGGCTCTCAGCTCGTGCTTCGACGGATCTTAGCGGTCCTGCTCATCGTGCTCGGATTGGGCATGGCCGGCGCAGCGATCGCCTCAGGCACCGTGTGGCGACCCGATGAGGTCGTCACGGCCACGCTCCCC
Source organism: Occultella aeris (assembly GCF_902703175.1). Taxonomy (GTDB): domain Bacteria; phylum Actinomycetota; class Actinomycetes; order Actinomycetales; family Beutenbergiaceae; genus Occultella; species Occultella aeris. The sequence continues at coordinate 47,533 of NZ_CACRYJ010000050.1, forward strand.
GACGACCCCGAAGTGCCGGTGGTGATCACGGCGCCCGGAGTTCTGGACGTGGTGAACCCGAACGTGACCGTCACGGTCACGGGTGCAACGGCCGAGACGCCACTGGTGCTTGCGATGGGACGCGAGTCCGACGTCCGCGCCTGGGTCGCGGACTCCCCGCACCTGGAGGTCACCGGCCTGACCGACTGGGAGACGCTCACCGTCGAACAGGGGCCCGCGGTCGCCGACCCGAGCACCGAGGCCACCGACGGCGCCGCAACGGACGGCACCGAGGCGACGGACGACGCGGCCACCGACGAGGCAGCGACCGACGACCCCGCGACCGATCCGACCGAATCCGCCACACAGGACGCCCCGGCCGAGATGGCCACCGTGCCGAATCCGGCCGGTTCCGACCTCTGGATCGAGGAGCTCACCGGCACCGGCGAGCTGACCTACGACTGGACCGCCGTCGACGGCCGCTGGGTGATGCTCATCGCCACGGACGGAACCACGCCGGCCCCGCAGCTCGGCCTGACCTGGACCCGTGAGGTGGAGACCCCGTTCGTGGTCCCCGGTGTCATCGCGGGTGGGGTGCTGGTCCTCATCGGCCTCGTGCTCGGCATCATGACACTGCTGGTGGACCGGGAGACGAAGCGGGCGAAGGTACGTGCCGTCGCAGCGGGCCCGGAGGCCGCGGCGACGGTCACCGTGCCGACCGTGGGCGCCGATGGAGCGCCGCTCACCCGGCGCCAGCTCCGCGAGGCGCAGGCCCAGGCCGAGCAGGGGTCCCGCTCCGGACGTGGCCGCGACTCGGCTGCCTCGCCCGACGACGCGACCGCCATCAGTGCGGGAGCGGCGCTCACGGGCGCCGCCGCGTCGACGGACTCCACCGACTCCGACACCACCGACGAGACCGGCACGACGGACGAGCAGGGCGGCGAGCCGACCCCGGGCGCGACCGGTGCATCAGTGGACGGTCGGGAGGCCGCGGCCAGCGATCTCGCCGACTGGGTCAGCAGTGGCCGTTCCGGGGCCGAGGCGGCGCCCATCGAGACCTACGCCTCCGATGCGCCCGGCGCGGGCCTGCCCGCGGTGTCCGGGACGGACGGAGCCGGTGACGCCGATCGAGCCGAGCAGTCGGCCACGCGCCGCCCGTGGTGGCGCCGCAACGGCGCCGACCCGACCGAAGCCGCGACCGAGGGCGGGACGACCGCGGACGGCGACGCCACGCCGTCGGCCGGTGACGGCACCACACGCCGCCGCGGGTGGCGCCCGGACCGATGGGGAGCACCTACGACGGGAGCGGCCGGGACGTCCTCCGCAGCGGCGGTCGAGCCGCCGCCGGCACCTGCCGACGTGCAACCCCCGCCGGATGCCAACCCGCAGGCGTCCGGGGCCTCCTGGCGCCAGACCTGGGGCCTGGGTGCACCCATGGCCGCCGACGCCGAGACCACTGGGGTCATCGAACCCGTCGAACCGGGCGAAGACCGACCTACCGACCAGCGAACGGAGGATGACTCATGAGGCAGACGCTCCGCCGTCGCCTGCAGGCACTCGCCGCAGCGACCGCACTTGGCGCCGTGCTGGCCTCCTGCGCCATCCCGGTCCCGGAGGTGGACGCCGACCCGGCGCCCACCGACCCGGTCCCGGTCCTGGACGAGTCCCGGCTCGAGCGGGTGCTGACCTCGCTGGAGGAGACCATCGCGGCGGCCGACGAGGCCGGGGACGCGAGCCTCCTGGAGGGTCGCGTCGCGGGCGCCGCGCTGCGGATCCGGACCGCCGAGTACGCCCTCGCAACGGCGACGGCCGGCGAGGAGACCCCGTACACGGTGCAACCCCTGACCGGGCTGGCCGACGTGGAGATCGTCTCCAACACCGAGGCCTGGCCGCACACGGTCATGGTCGTCACCGAGATTCCCGACGGGGCGAACGTGCCGATCCTGCTGACGCTCGAACAGGCCACGCCGCGGGACTCGTACGTCCTCACGGACTGGGTCCGACTGTTCCCCGGCGTCACGATGCCGGCAACGTCGTTGGGCTCGATCGGCAGTCCCCAGGTGGCCGCCGACGCGGACGGCCTGGTCCTGCCACCCGGGCAGGTGGTACCGGCCTACGCGGACGTCCTCACCAACTCCGGCAGCCAGTACGCGGGCACGTTCGCCGACGACAGCCTGCGGTCGTTGGTGGCCGCCGAGCTCGCCGGGTTGACGACGGCCGTGGAGGAGGCCGGCACCGTGGCGAACACGGTCAGGGCGTCCGACGACCCGGTGCTCACGCTGGCCACCGAGGACGGCGGCGCGATCGTCGTCGGCGCGACGGTCATGCTGCAGGTGTTCACCAAGACCATCGAGGGCGCGACCCTCGAGGTCGGTGGCCGGCTCGCCGCGCTGAACGGCAACAGCGAGGTGGAGGGCTCCCTGACCGCGACGTACGAGCAGATGGTCGCCTTCTACGTGCCGCCCGCCGCGGAGGGCGCCCAGATCACCGTCCTCGGCGGGGAGCACGTGCTCACCTACGTCGCCGAGTCCTGAGCCCGCCGGCGTTAGGATTTCGTCCATGAGCCAACCTCCCCCCTCGTTGAACCTGCGTGGCGCCGTCGACCTCTCGGCACTGTCCGGACCACCGCCCGGGCAGCGGCCCGCCGGAGGCACCACCCCGGGCGGGACCGCCGGAGGCGGTGCCGTGGTCGACGTCACCGAGGCCACGTTCAACGACGTGGTCCAGCAGTCCGCCCAGGTGCCCGTCGTGGTGGCGCTGTACCAGCCGGGCGAGGCCAACAGCGACGAACTGATGCCGGCGCTGACCGAGCTGGCCGGGTCCTACGCCGGCCGGTTCCTGCTCGCCCGGGTGGACGTGACCACCAGCCCTCGGATCGCGCAGGCGTTCCAGGTGCAGGCCGTGCCGTCCGTGCTGGCCGTCATGAAGGGCCAGCCGCTGCCGCTGTTCCAGGGCGCCTACCCCGCCGAGCAGATCCGCCAGGTCCTCGACGAGCTGCTCCGCGTCGCCGCCGAGAACGGCGTCTCCGGTCAGCTCGACGTCTCCGGTGAGGAGCCGGAGGAGGCCCCGGAGCCGGAGCTGCCCCCGCTGATCCAGGCTGCCTACGACGCCATCGATGCGGACGACCTCGACGGCGCCGCCGCAGCCTTCGAGCAGGCGCTCAAGGAGAACCCGGCGGACGCCGAGGCGAAGGCCGGGCTCGCCCAGGTGAACCTGCTCCGCCGGCTGAACGGGGTCGACGCGATCAGTGCCCTCACCGCGGCGCGGGACGCCGCCCCCGGCGACCTGCCGGTGCAGCTGGTGGCCGCCGACGTCGAGATCGGCGCCGGCCAGCTCGCCGCCGGGTACGCACGGGTCATCGGCGTGATCCGGGTGACCGCCGGACCGGAGCGCGAGGAGGCGCGGCTGCGGCTGCTCGACCTGTTCCTGCTCGCCCCCGAGGACTCCCAGGAACTCATCAAGGCGCGCCGCGACCTCGCCGTCGCGCTCTTCTAGCCACCGGCACGGGGCTCCGGCGCCGGATCGCGGTGGGCGACCGCGACGTTGTTGGCTCCGCCGTCGCCGGAGGGCCCAACAACCTCGCGCTCGGCCCGCCATCCACAGGGGTCCGGGGTGGTCTCGGCAGAACGAGATCCCATAGGGGATGACCGTTCGACCGGAGCCGCGGGTTCGCTCGCTCGCCCGCGCGCAGGCCGGGCTCGTCAGTCGGCACCAGTGTCGTGAACTCGGCATCTGCGACCACAGGCTCGCGAGTCTGGTCCGGGCCGGTCACTGGACCCGGGCCACGCGCGGCGTCTACGACACCGGGCAAGTGGACCCAACCCTCCACCCGCTCGATCTCGCCCGCGTGAGGTCCGGCCGGCTAGCGTGCCTGGCCTCCCCCTCCGACGCGGTCGTGGTGGGGCTGAGTGCCCTCGCGCTCCATGGCATCCATGGGCTGCCAAGGCGGATCCCGCCGGAGGTGACGCTCCCGGGTGGCCGGGGAGCCCCGGGTGCCAGCGGAGTGACGGTCCGCCGCTACGAGCGGTCCATGGAGGTTGTGCGGATGGGGCCCAGGATCACCGTGGGCCGCGAGTGTCCGGAGGCGAGGAGGCCGCGGGTCGCGTCCGTGCGTTGTGCGCTCGTGCAGTCACTGCCGGACTTGCCGCGGGACACGGCCGTAGCGATACCCGACTCGGGTCTGCATCTGGGAATGCTCCGCACGGAGGATCTTGACTGGATCGCCGAACACTTGCGTGGTCGACGGGGTGCGGCGGGCGTCCACGGATGGCTCGCGCTCGTGGACGGGCGGGCCGAATCACCGATGGAGTCGTTCGCGCGACTCGACTGCGTCGATCACGGACTGCCTCCGGACGATCTGCAGGTTGAGGTTCGGGACGCACGCGGGCTGTTCGTGGCCGGGTCGACCCGGGCTGGCGCCTGCAGGACGGCCGCTGGGTGCTGGTCGAGGTTGACGGTCGCGACGTCCACTCGAACCCGGCCGCGCTGTTCGCCGACCGGGACCGACAGAACGCGATCGCCACCCGATCCGACGCCATCCTGCTGCGGTTCGCGGGCCGAGATGTCCTGCGGGGAGGGATCATCCCGAACCAGGTCCGCCGCGCCCTCGCGCTCGTGCCCCGGATCAGGAGGTGGCGGGCTTGAGGAAGATGGCACCCAGCGGCGGGACCTCGATGAGCACCGAGTGGCTCCGGCCGTGCCACGGCACGTCCTCGGCGGTCAGGGTGCCGGGGTTGAGGACCCCGGAGCCACCGAACGACGGGTCGTCGGTGTTCAGGATCTCCGTCCAGTCCCCGCCGTGCGGGAGGCCGAGCCGGTAGGACTGGTGCCCGGAGCCGGCGAAGTTGACCAGCACCGCGACGTGGTCCTCGCCGTCCTTGCGCAGGTAGGCCAGCACGTTGTGGTCGCCGTCGTTGGCCTCCAGCCACTCGAAGCCGTGGTACGTGTGGTCCTCGTGCCACAGGGCAGGGTTGTCCCGGTAGACCTGGTTCAGCGCCCGCAGCGCGAGCCGGACCCCTGCGTGCGGAGGGGTGTCGCCCAGCCCCCACTCGAGTCCGGCGCCCTCGTTCCACTCCCGGTTCTGCGCGAACTCGCCGCCCATGAACATCAGGTTCTTGCCGGGGTGGGACCACTGATAGGCGAACAGCGTCCGGACCCCGGCCAGCTTCTGCCAGAGGTCGCCGGGCATCTTCTGCCAGAGCGAACCCTTCCCGTGCACCACCTCGTCGTGACTGATCGGCAGCACGAACCGCTCGGAGAACGCGTACACGAGCGAGAAGGTCAGCTCGCCGTGGTGGTAGCGGCGGTTGATCGGCTGCTCCGCCAGGTACCGCAACGTGTCGTTCATCCAGCCCATGTTCCACTTCAGGCCGAAGCCCAGGCCGCCGTGGTCGGTCGGCGCCGTCACCCCCGGCCATGCGGTGGACTCCTCGGCGATCATGACGATCCCGGGGGCCACCCGGTAGGCCGTCGCGTTCGTCTCCTGGAGGAACTGGATGGCCTCAAGGTTCTCCCGGCCGCCGCGCTCGTTCGGTCGCCACTGGCCGGGCTCACGGGAGTAGTCGAGGTAGAGCATCGACGCCACGGCGTCCACCCGCAGCCCGTCGATGTGGAACTCGGTCAGCCAGTACAGGGCGTTCGCGACCAGGAAGTTGCGGACCTCGTTGCGCCCGAAGTTGAAGACCAGGGTGCCCCAGTCCTTCTGCTCGCCGCGCATCGGGTCCGGGTGCTCGTACAGGGCGGTCCCGTCGAAGGCGGCCAGGGCCCACTCGTCCTTCGGGAAGTGCGCCGGGACCCAGTCCAGGATCACCCCGATTCCGGCCTGGTGCAGCGCGTCGACCAGGTGCCGGAACTCGTCCGGGCTACCGAACCGGGACGTCGGGGCGTAGTAGGACGTGACCTGGTAGCCCCAGGACCCGCCGAACGGGTGCTCGGCGACCGGCATCAGCTCGACGTGCGTGAAGCCCATCCAGGTCACGTACCCGACGAGCTGATCGGCGAGCTCGACGTAACTGAGGCCCGGCCGCCAGGAGCCGAGGTGCACCTCGTACACGCTCATCGGGCCGTTGTGCGGATCCTGCGCCGCACGGGCCGCCATCCAGTCCTCGTCCGCCCACGTGTAGTCGGAGACCGTCACCACAGAGGCGGTCGCGGGTGGCACCTCGGCGGCGCGGGCCATCGGGTCGGCCTTGGTGTGCCAGGAGCCGTCGGCGTGGCAGAGCTCGAACTTGTACCTGGCCCCGTCGCTCACGTCCGGCAGGAAGAGCTCCCAGACCCCGCTCGAGCCGAGCGACCGCATCGACGACGACCGGCCGTCCCAGCCGTTGAAGTCGCCCACGACCCGCACCGCCCGCGCATTGGGGGCCCACACCGAGAACGAGACCCCCCGTACCTCGCCGAGCACGGACCCGAACGTGCGCACGTGCGCCCCGAGCACGTCCCAGAGCTGCTCGTGGCGCCCCTCCCGGATGAGGTGCTGGTCGACCTCACCGAGCGTGGGCAGGAACCGGTACGGATCGTCGGTCCGGACCGGGCCGGCCTCGTAGATGACCTCGACGCGATAGTCCGGCACCTCGTCGGCGCGCAGGGCGAGCACCCAGACGCCGAAGTCCTCGTGCCGAGCCTCGTGCCGGCCGTCGGGCGTGACGATCGTGACCGCGGTGGCCAGGTGGCGGACCGTCCGGATCGTGACGATGCCGCGCTCGGCGTCCAGGTGGGGACCGAGGATGTCGTGCGGGGCGAAGTGTTCGCCGTGGGCGACGATCCCGAGCAGGTCGCGGTCGGTGATCGACGGCGTGGGCTCGCCGTCGTCGTCGGCGTCGCTGGGCGCGGTGGTCGCCTCGTCCGGCGCTCCCGCAGCCGTGCCTGGCACCGCGGCCGGTGGCGCGTCGAGCGCTGCCTCGACCGGAATGCTCAGCGGTGCCCCGACGGCGTCGTCATCAGGCGGGAAGGTCATGGCGTGCTCCTCTGTGATCCGGCGGATCCCGCGGAGCGGGATCGACAGCCAGTCCGGGCGGTTCTGGTACTCGTAGACGGCCTCGTACAGTGCCTTGTCAAGTTCGAGGGCACGGACCAGCGTGCCCCCGGTGCGGAGGTCGCGCTCGTCGTCGACGGCCTCGCGCTGGGCGGCGGAATTGTTGCCACCCTCGATGTAGCCGGCGAGGAGGGCGGCGCGCGCGGCGCTCGTCCAGTCCTCGCCGGGTGCCCCGCCGACGGCGGCCGCGTAGTCGAGCGACCGCAGCATGCCGGCCAGGTCGCGCAGCGGCTGGTCCGGCCGGGTCCGCTGCGCCAACGGCCGCAGCGGTTCGCCCTCGAAGTCGATCACGTACCAGGCCGGCGCGGTGGATCCGGCCTCGTGCGCACGGTCGGGCCTCGCGTCGACCGCGGCACTGCCAGCCGCCGCGTCGCCTCCGCCGGCCCCGGAACGCAGCGTCTGGCCGAGGTGGAGGTCGCCGTGGATCCGCTGCACGCTCGGCACGCTCTCCATCGCGGCGACACCCGTGATCAATTCGTCGATCGCGTCGGTGAACGGGGCCAGCTCGGGCACCGTGTCCAGGGCCCAGGTGGCCCGCTGGCGCATGGCCGCGGCGAGGTCGCCGGCCCGCGCGGCGGGGCTGCGCGGGTCATGGACCGGCAGGGAGGTGCGCAGGTGCTCATGCATGTCCGCGACCGTCACGCCGAGATCGTGGACCAGGTCCGTGACGTCCGCACCGGTGCCGGCGCGCTCGCAGAGGAGGTCGAAACCGTCGCGGGCGTCCGGGACGAACGCGGTGAGCACGCCCAGGTAGCCCTGCTGCGGCGTACCGGATCCGGCCGGGTCCGGCCAGCGGCCGGCCGACCAGCCCAGCGGTGCCGGCACCTGCGACCAGCCGGAGTTGTGCAGGGCGCGGGTCACATCGATATCCGGGTTCGGGCCGGCGGCAAGCACCCGGAACACCTTGAGGATCGCCCCCGCCGCGGGCAGCAGCACCGAGGTGTTCGACTGCTCGCCGGTGAGGACCCGGGCGCCGGTCGCGGCGGCGGAGACATCGGCGACGACGGCCTCCGCCACCGGATCCGGTGCGTCGACCCCCGGGCCGCCATCCGCCGACGGTTGCGCAATCTCGGCGAGGTCGGTCTCGGCGGCCGCCAGCCAGGCGCGGACGAAGGCCGGGTGGTGCGGGCCGTCGATGAGTGCCCGGTCACCGGCCAGGGTCGCGATCAGCCCGGTCGGCTCCGACTCCGGCTCGGCACCCGGCCGGGCGGGCACGATGGGTGTGGTCACCAGCGGCACCTGCACGAGCGTGGTGCCGGCGCCGCGGTCGACGGCGATGATCAGCACCGTGCAGGATGCCTGCCCGGCGGGGTCGGCCAGGTCCGTGGAACTGAGCACCCGGATCGCGGCACCCGATTCGTCCTTGGCGGGGAACCAGCGCTGCACGCGGATCCAAGGCTCCAGCAGTTCGATCAGCAGCGACGGCGCCTCGCTCATGGGGTCACCCTGAGCCAGAAGAAGTCGCGCGATCCCAGGGTCAGCGTCGCTACGCCATCGCGGCCGGACGGCGGCACCCCGGTGGGGATCAGCGCGCGGCCCGCCGCTCCGTCCCCGGTTCCGTCCGTGCCGTGCCGGTGGGCGGCGGACCCGTCGCCGGCCGGCCCCGACTCGGCGGTGCCGGACCCGCCGGTGCCGCGCCCGCCGTCGGCGGCCTGGACCCGACCCACGCCATCGGCGAGGGCCAGGTCCGGCCCGCCCATCGCCGTCGGGCCGGCGGAGCCGCCCACCGCAGTGCCGGCTGAGCCGCCCACCGCCTGACCGGCGGAGGCGGCGACCGCCGTCGGGCGTGCCTCGCCCGTCCCAGCCGCCTGCGCGAGGAACTGGGCCTCGACCGGGGCAACGACGCCGTCGACTGCCCGCACCGGCGGGAACTCGGCGCCACCGAACACGTCGGTGAGCCGCGCGCCGGCCAGGCCGGGCAGGGTGACCGTGGCCGAGCGCGGGGTCGCGGCGAGGTTCATCACGCACAGCACGGTCTCGTCGCGATTGCGGCGCAGGAACGCGAGCACCGAGTCGTTGTCGCATGCGAGCGGGAGGTAGTCGCCATTGCCGAACACGGGGTGGGCGCGACGGATCTCGAGCATCCCGCGCACCCAGTGCAGCAGCGAGGTGGGGATCGCCAGCTGGGCCTCGACGTTCGCCTGCGCGTAGTGGTTCGTGAGCGAGTGGATCACCGGCAGGTAGAGGCGGCCCGGGTCGGTGGCCGCGGAGAAACCGGCGTTGCGGTCCGGGTCCCACTGCATCGGTGTGCGCACCGCGTCCCGGTCGTGGAGCCAGATGTTGTCGCCCATGCCGATCTCGTCGCCGTAGTACAGGCACGGGCTGCCCGGCAGCGAGAGGAGGAGCGCGTGGGCGAGCTCGATCTCGGCGCGGGAGTTGTCCAGTAGCGGGGACAGCCGCCGCCGGATCCCCACGTTCGCACGCATCCGGGGGTCCTGGGCGTACCAGCCGTACATGGCCGCGCGTTCCTCGGTGGAGACCATCTCGAGGGTGAGCTCGTCGTGGTTGCGCAGGAACGTGCCCCACTGTGCGCCGACCGGGATCGCCGGGGTGTCCGCGAGGATCTCGGAGATGCTGCGGGCACTCTGCTCCCGCAGGGCGTAGTAGATCCGCGGCATCACCGGGAAGTGGAAGCACATGTGGCACTCGGGCTCGGCCGCGGAGCCGTAGTAGGCCACCACGTCCTGGGGCCACTGGTTCGCCTCGGCGAGCATCAGCCGGCCCGGGAACTCGGCGTCCACCATGGCCCGCAGGTCGTGCAGGAACTCGTGCGTGCGGGGCAGGTTCTCGCAGTTCGTGCCCTCCTCCTCGAAGAGGTACGGCACGGCGTCCAGCCGGAACCCGTCCACGCCGGTCCGCAGCCAGAACCGGACCACCTCGAACATCGCCTCGCGCACCCGCGGGTTCTCGAAGTTGAGGTCCGGCTGGTGGGAGAAGAACCGGTGCCAGAAGTACTGGCGCCGGACCGGGTCGAACTCCCAGTTGGAGACCTCCGTGTCGACGAAGATGATCCGGGCGTCCTGGTAGGCGGTGTTGTCGTCGCGCCAGACGTAGAAGTCGCCGTACGGGCCGGTCGGGTTGGACCGGGAGGACTGGAACCACGGGTGCTGGTCGCTCGTGTGGTTCATGACCAGGTCGATGATCACCCGGATGCCGCGGGCGTGCGCCGCGTCGATCAGCTCGACGAAGTCCTCGATGGTGCCGTACTCGCCCGCGATCGCGGTGTAGTCGGCCACGTCGTAGCCGCCGTCGCGCAGCGGCGACGGGTAGAACGGTGGCAGCCAGAGGCAGTCGATGCCGAGCCACTGCAGGTAGTCGAGCCGGTTGATCAGGCCACGCAGGTCGCCGGTGCCATTGCCGTTGGAGTCCGAGAAGGCCCGCAGCAGCACCTCGTAGAACACCGCGGTGCGGTACCACTGCGGATCGTCGGACAGGCCCGGCTGGTGGCGCTCGTGGAACACCGGGCCGCGGGTGGCCGCACTCATGCCGGCCTCACGTGGATGAGGTGCGCCGGGCGTCCCCACGGGTCCAGGCGCACGAACGGGTTCGCGCCCCAGGAGTAGGTCTCGCCGGAGAGTTCGTCGTGGGCGGCGAACGCGTCGTGGCCGTCGAGCCCGAGCGCAGCCAGGTCCAGGTGCAGCAGGGAGTCCCGGGTGGTGAACGGGTCGAGGTTCACCACGACGATGACGACGTCCTCGCGTCCGGTCGGGGAGTGCTCGGCGCGGACCCGCTTGGAGTAGCAGAGGGTCGCGTCGTCGGAGGTCGGGTGGATGGTCAGGTTGCGCAGCTGCTGCAGCGCCGGGTGGTTGCGGCGGATCCGGTTCAGCGCGGTCAGCAGCGCGGTCAGCCCGTACTGCTCGCGGGCACGCTCCCAGTCCCGTGGTTTGTACTCGTACTTCTCGTTGTCGATCTGCTCCTCGGCGCCCGGACGGGCGACGTGTTCGGCGAGTTCGTAGCCGGAGTAGATGCCCCACGTCGGTGAGCCGGTGGCGGCGAGCACGGCGCGGATGGCGAATGCGGCCGCACCGCCCTGCTGCATGTACGGGGTGAGGATGTCGTGGGTGGTCGGCCAGAAGCTGGGCCGCATCACGGCCGCGGAGTCGCCGGCCACCTCGGTGAAGTACTCGGCGAGCTCGTCCTTCGTATGGCGCCAGGTGAAGTACGTGTAGGACTGGTGGAACCCGACCGTGGCCAGCGTGCGCATCATGGCCGGGCGGGTGAACGCCTCGGACAGGAAGATGACGTCCGGATGCTCGGCCGCGACGTCGGCCAGGATGCGCTCCCAGAACGGCAGCGGCTTCGTGTGTGGGTTGTCCACCCGGAACAGGGTGACGCCGTGGTCGATCCAGACCCCGAGCACGTCCCGGATGGCGGTGTATATGCCGTCGGGGTCGTTGTCGAAGTTCAGCGGGTAGATGTCCTGGTACTTCTTCGGCGGGTTCTCCGCATAGGCGATCGTGCCGTCCGCTCGGGTGGTGAACCACTCCGGGTGCTCGGTGACCCAGGGGTGGTCCGGCGACGCCTGGAGCGCGACGTCCAGGGCCACCTCAAGGCCCAGCGCGCGGGCGCGGGCCACGAACGCGTCGAAGTCGTCGAAGGTACCGAGGTCGGCGTGGATCGCGTCATGACCGCCGTCGGCCGCACCGATGCCGTAGGGGGAGCCGGGGTCACCGGGCTCGGTGCCAAGGGTGTTGTTGCGGCCCTTGCGGTTCGTGGTGCCGATCGGGTGGATCGGGGTCAGGTAGACGACGTCGAAGCCCATCTCGGCGATGCCCGGCAGCCGATCCGCCGCGGTGCGCAGCGTGCCGGAGATCCACTCGCCGGTGGTCGGGTCCTGGTGGGCACCCTCGGAGCGGGGGAAGAACTCGTACCAGGAGCCGTACAACGCTCGCGGGCGGTGCACGGTGAGGGGATAGGCCGCGCTCGAGGACACCGAGTCCCGCAGCGGCACCTCGGCGAGCACACCGCGAACCTCCGGCGAGATGCCCGCGGCGAGCCGGGCCACGGGCGGGCGGGAGTCGTCCCGCAGCCCCAGGACCGCGTCGCCGAGGACCTGCCGGTGTGCCGCCGTCATCGCGGGGTCGGTGGCGGCGCGCTCGAGGACCAGGGCGCCCTCGGCCAGCATCAGTTCGGTGTCGACGTCGGCATGCACCTTCAGGACGGCGTCGTGGGACCAGGTGCCGTACGGGTCGGACCAGCCCTCAACCCGGAACGTCCAGTTCCCGACGGCGTCCGGCTGGACCCAGGCCTCGTACCGGTCGTTGCCGGGGGAGACGTCCACCATCCGCGCGTGGCTGTGGTCGGTGCCGTCTGGCCCCACCAGGACCGCAGTAGCGGCGACGGCGTCGTGTCCCTCGCGGAAGACGGTGGCGCGGACCGGGATCACCTCACCGGCGACCGCCTTGGTGGGCCAGCGACCACCTTCGACGATGGGGCCGACCTCGATCACGGGGATTCGGCCGATGGGTGCGGTGGGCGCGGGAAGTGGAGTGCTCACGGGTCGAACCTACCGAGAGCGGGGCTCCTTCACACGTGGAGTCGGCCACTCGGGTGGGGTGGGCTTGCAAGAACGTTGCAAGGTTCGCAATTCGTTGCGAGTCCCCTATGCTCGCCGTGTGAGAGCCATTCGACGATTCACCGTTCGCACCGTCCTGCCCGAGGCGCTCGGCGCACTCGACGACCTCGCCCTGAACCTGCGCTGGGCCTGGCACGCACCCACCCGCGACCTGTTCTCCTCGATCGACCCGGACCGGTGGGAGGCCTTCCACGGCGACCCGATCCGCCTCCTCGGGTCCCTGTCTCCGGAGCGGCTGGCCGAGCTCGCCGCCGACGCCGGGTTCGTCGAGCGGGTCCGCGCGCTCGCCGCAGACCTGGACACCTACCGGAGCGAGGACCGCTGGTACCAGGCCGAGGGACGCCGTCGGGAGCAGGCCGGCGAGCCGGCCCTGCCCGCCGCAGTCGCCTACTTCTCCGCCGAGTTCGGGATCGCCGCCGCGTTGCCGCAGTACTCCGGCGGCCTCGGCATCCTGGCCGGCGACCACCTCAAGAGCGCCTCCGACCTCGCCGCGCCGATCGTCGGCGTCGGCCTGCTGTACGGCGCCGGCTACTTCCGCCAGTCCCTGACCCGGGACGGCTGGCAGCACGAGACCTACCCCGTGCTCGACCCGGACAACCTCCCGCTGACGCTGCTGCGCGAGGACGACGGGACGCCGTCGCGGATCAGTCTGCCGCTGCCCGGCGGGCGCTCCCTGCACGCCCAGGTGTGGCGTGCCGACGTCGGCCGGGTCCCGCTGCTCCTGCTCGACTCGAACGTGCCCGACAACGACGACGCGGCCCGCAAGGTCACCGACCGTCTGTACGGCGGCACCAGCGAGCACCGGCTGCAGCAGGAGCTGCTGCTCGGCATGGGCGGGGTCAAGGCACTGCGGCTGCACTCGCGGCTGACCGGCGCCCCGACGCCCGAGGTGTACCACTGCAACGAGGGCCACGCCGGCTTCCTCGGCGTCGAACGCGTCCATGAGCTGATCGAGGCGGAAGGGCTCACGTTCCCGGCCGCGCTCGAGGCGGTGCGGGCCGGCACCGTGTTCACCACCCACACCCCGGTGCCCGCGGGCATCGACCGCTTCGGTGCAGACCTGATCGCCGAGTACTTCGGCGGCGGCAACTCGATCCCCGGGATCGACGTCGGCGACGTCCTCGCGCTCGGTCGTGAGGACTACGACGGCGGCGACCCGACCGTGTTCAACATGGCGGTGATGGGTCTGCGGTTGGCCAAGCGGGCCAACGGCGTGGCCAAGCTGCACGGCCAGGTGTCACGGTCGATGTTCCACCAGTTGTGGCCGGGCTTCGACGTCGGCGAGGTGCCGATCACGTCGGTCACGAACGGCGTGCACAGCCCGACGTGGATCGACCCGCTGTTCGCCGGCGCCCAGGCCGAGTACTTCACCGCCGACGAGATCGAATCTGGCAGTGGTTGGTACAAGCAGGACGGCGGCATCGACAACGCGACCCTGTGGGAGTTGCGCCGCCAGCTGCGCGAGCGGCTGGTCCACAACGCCCGCAGCCGGGTGCGCAAGTCCTGGACCCAGCGCGGCGCCTCCGCTGCCGAGCTCGGCTGGGTGGACGGCGTGCTCGACCCCGACGTGCTGACCATCGGGTTCGCCCGCCGGGTGCCCACGTACAAGCGGCTCACGTTGATGCTGCGCGACGAGGACCGGCTGCGGGCGCTGCTCACCGACCCCGACCGGCCGGTGCAGATCCTGGTCGCGGGCAAGTCCCACCCGGCCGATGAGCAGGGCGTGCGACTGATCCAGAAGCTCGTGCAGTTCGCCGACTCAGAGGACGTGCGGCACCGGATCGTATTCCTGCCGAACTACGACATCGAGATGGCGCAGACCCTCTACCCGGGCTGCGACGTCTGGCTGAACAACCCGCTGCGCCCGCTCGAGGCCTGCGGGACCTCCGGCATGAAGGCGGCCCTGAACGGCGCCCTCAACCTGTCCGTGCTCGACGGCTGGTGGGATGAGATGTACGACGGCCAGAACGGTTGGGCGATCCCCACCGCCGACGGCGTCGACGACCCGGAGCACCGGGACGACCTCGAGGCGTCCGCGCTGTACGACCTGCTCGAGAACACCGTCGCGCCGCGGTTCTACGACCGTACCGACGGGCTGCCCGTGCACTGGCTGGAGAACGTCCGGCACACGCTGGCCACCCTCGGGCCGAAGGTCCAGGCGACCCGGATGGTGCGCGACTACATCACCGAGCTGTATACCCCGACGGCACAGTCCTACCGGAACGTCGACGGCCCCGGGTACACCGGTGCGATCGAGCTCGCGGACTGGAAGGCCAAGGTGCACGCCGCCTGGCCGAGCGTGCGGGTCGACCACGTCGAGTCCGAGGGGCTGCACGAGGCCGTCAAGGTGGGCGACCACGTCACCATCAAGGCGTTCGTCTCGCTCGGCCAGCTCGGCCCGGACGACGTCGAGGTCCAGATGAACTACGGCCGGGTCTCCGACAACGACGAGATCGACGAGTTCGGGACGTCCAAGTTGGAGCTGACCGACACCTACGAGGGTGGGCGCTACCACTTCAGCCGTGCGTTCACCCTCGCCCAGTCCGGGCCGTTCGGCTACAACGTCCGGATCGTGCCCAAGCACCGCGACCTGGCGGGCCCGACCGAGCTGGCGCTGGTCGCCACCGTCTGACGGTTCCTGCCCGGCCTCGCCCGGCATCACGTCGAATGTGTCCTTGTGCGGCCCACAGTTCCGTTGGGCCGTACAAGGACACTCTCGTTCTCGAGCAGTTTCGACGGGGTGCGGTTGTGCGGCCCATCGCCTTGATGGGCCGCACGATGACTCTCTCGACCGAACGGGTTCGAGCCGACGGTGCGATCAGGCGGCAGATCGGCCTGTTCTGCCGCTGGATCGCACGTTCGACGCCAACGCGGCACGGACCTTGGCCGCGATCGCACCCGGTCGGTAGACGTCCGGGGCAGCGAAGCGGAGCTGCGTCACGTCCGAGTCGATCGCGAAATCGTTCTGCCGGTCCCGATCGCGGTACAACGCCGGTGTCGCGGAGTGGATGTCCTCACCGTCGACCTCGGCGACCACCCAAGTTCCGTCCTCTCGTCGCCAGGCCAGGTCGCCCCGGCCGAGCAGGCGGCCATGCTCGTCCCGAACCTTGAGCTGGAGCTCCTCCGGCGGCAGGCCGTGGTCGAGGCAGTCCAGGCGGGCGTGCGACTCGAGGGGCGACTCGGCACGTCCGTCGACAAGCGGCCACCAGGCCTCGAGCCTGCGTGCCCCCCGGCGTGCGCGCAGGCGCCGGCGGACCCACGCGAGTCCCTCCGTGTCGATGAGTTCTCGATTGAGAGCAGAGTCCATGACCGCGACCGCGGTGTTGCGATCCAGTTCCGGCAGCGCCTGGATGAGGGCGGTGCGCACGTCGACCGCGCGGGCGCTGCCGACGCGTACGATCTGCCCGGTCCGTGGACCCCGACGGATCCGGACTCCGACCGGCCCCCGGTTGGCGCGCACCCCGGGAAGCATCGCCTCTGGAGCGATCACCTGCGGAAGTCCCCAGACCCCGTGGAGCACGAGGGCACACATGCCGGTGGCGACCGAGTCCGGTCCCGCCGCGAGGAGCGCGATCCACGCGGAGCGACGCCGGCGACGATCGAAGGCATTGCCGGCCTCGGTGGGAAGCTGGCAGTCGTAGACCGAGCGCACCACCCGGCGCCAGACGCCGTGCCGGACCAGGGCCGTGCGGCGGTCGCTGCTGATACCCAGCTCGTCGCACTGGCGGGCGCTGATCAGGCCGCCCTGACTCCGTGCGAGGGCCGTGGCCTGGACGGGATGGTGGACCTTCCGCATGCCCCAAGGTCACCAGAACTACCCAGACGCCGTTCCAGGCCTGTGGACAGCCCGCCCGAGCCCCATCGAGGGTGCTGTTGTGCCTCGCACTCGTCGGATGGGCAAGTCAGACAGGGAGTTGTTGTGCGGGGAAGACCGGGATGGGCCGCAGAACCGCACGGTCGGCGGGGCCCCCTTGGGCGGTCCCGGGAGCGAAGGTGCGGTTGTGCGGGGGAAGACCTGGATGGGCCGGACAACCGCACCCTAGCGGGCAGGACTAGGGGTTCGGGGGCCGGTCAGCGGTACGTCATACCCATCGCGTCGCGGACCTCGGCGAGCGTGGCATCGGCGATCTCGTTCGCGCGGGCGTTGCCCTCGGCGAGCACGGAGGCGAGGTAGCCGGGATCGGCCTCGAGCTCGCGGCGACGGGCCCGGATCGGGCGCAGGTGCTCGTTGACGACCTCGGTGACGAGCTTCTTCAGGCCGCCACCACCGCCGTCGCCGATCTGCGCGGCGAGCGCCTCGGGGGTGCCGGCGCCGAGCTGTGCCGCGATCGAGAGCAGGTTCGCGACCTCGGGCCGCCCGACCGGGTCGTAGGTGATGTTCCGGTCGGAGTCGGTGACGGCCCGCTTGAGCTGCTTGGTGGTCTCGTCCTCGGTCATCGCCAGATCGATGGTGTTCCTGCGGGACTTGGACATCTTCTGCCCGTCTACGCCGAGCACGTTCACGGCCTCGCTGAGCAGGGCGTCCGGGGACGGGAACACCGTCGCCCCGCCCGCGTAGCGCTCGTTGAACCGTCGGGCGATCACCCGGGTCAGCTCCAGGTGCGGCAGCTGGTCCTTGCCGACCGGCACCAGGTTCGCCTTGCAGAACAGGATGTCCGCGGCCTGGTGCACCGGGTAGGTGAGCAGCAGACCGCTCATCGGCCGGCCACCGGTCGCCTCGTTCTCGGCCTTCACGGTGGGGTTGCGGCGTAGCTCCGAATCGGTGACCAGGGACAGGAACGGCAGCATCAGCTGGTTCAGCGCCGGCACGGCGGAGTGCGCGAAGATCGTGGTCCGCGCGGGGTCGATCCCGGCGGCGAGATAGTCGGTGACGAGTTCGCGGGTGCGTTCGGCGATCGGCCCGGCGTCGTCCCGGTCGGTGATGACCTGGTAGTCGGCCACCAGCAGCATCGTCTGGACGCCGAGGTCCTGGAGACGGACCCGGTTCGCCAGCGTGCCGAGGTAGTGACCCAGGTGCAGGCGCCCGGTCGGGCGGTCCCCGGTGAGCACCCGGAACCGGCTCGCGTCCGTGGCCAGCGCCTGCTCGATCTCACCGCTCCGGGCGACCGCGGACAGCAGCGAGCGGTCCAGCGTCTCGGTCGTGCTGAGCTCGGTGTCGTCGATGGGCGGGTCGGAGGGCAGGGCGGCGGAAGTCACCCGCATACCCTAGTGCCGCCCGGGGCTCGGATCAGATCGCGCCTCCGGCCACCCGGCCGGAGAACAGGCAGCCGCCGAGGAAGGTGCCCTCCAGGGCGCGCTCGCCGTGCACACCGCCACCACCGAACCCGGCCGCCTCGCCGACGGCGTACAAACCCGGCAGCACCTGGCCGTCCGGACGCAGCACCCGGGTCTCGGTGTCGGTGTGCAACCCGCCGAGCGTCTTGCGGGTGAGGACCGACAGCCGGACCGCGAGCAGCGGCCCGTCCTTCGGGGTGGTCAGCGGTCGGGGCGGGCTGACCCGCATCCGCTTGTCCACCACATAGGTGCGCGCGTGGTTGATCGCCATGAGCTGCGGGTCCTTCCCGAGGCCACTGCGCACCTGCGCATCCCGCAGCTCGATCAGGCGGGTCAGGGCACCGGCGTCGATCCTCATCGACCCGGTGAGGGCGTTCATGCCCGCGGCCAGCTCGGCCGGGTTCGCTGCCCAGACGAACTCGGGGGACCGTTCGGCGAATGCCAACACCGGGCCGACGGCGCCGGGCAGCACCCGCTGGGCCAGCAGCCGCACGTCCTTGCCGGTCAGGTCCGGATTCTGGTCCGAGCCGGAGAGCGCGAACTCGGTCTCCATGATCGTCTTGTTCAGCACGAACCAGGAGTGCGAGTCGCCCCGGCCGGTGATGTGCCGTAGCGCGCCGAGCGCGTCGAAACCGGGGAACAGCGGTGCCGGCAGCCGTCCGCCGTCGGCGTCCAACCAGAGCGAGCTGGGGCCGGGCAGGATCCGGATGCCATGCCGGCCCCAGACCGGCGTGTGCATCGGCAGGCCCTCCGGGTAGTGCCACATCCGGTCGGAGTGCACCACCGCGGCGCCCGCGTCCTCCGCGCTGGCGAGCATCCACCCGTCGGTGGCGTCGGGCACGCCGGAGAGCATCTGGTCCGGGAGCCGGCCGGCGGAAGCCGGCCAGGCGGCCCGGACGAGATCATGGTTCGCGCCGATGCCGCCGCTGGCGACCACGACGGCGTCCGCCGTCAGCTCCACCTCGCCGGAGACAGTGCGCGAACTCGGCTCGCCCCGGCCGACCGTCGACGGCTCGAGCACCTCGGCGCGAACCCCGGTCACCGTGCCGTCGGTCGTGACGAGGCCGGTGACCCGGTGCCGGAACCGGATCTGAAGGAGCCCGGCGTCCCGGGCCGCCCGCGCCGCCCGCAGGAACGGCGCCAGCACTCCCGGGCCGGTGCCCCAGGTGACGTGGAACCGGGGCACCGTGTTGCCGTGCCCGCCGGCCGGGTAGCCGCCGCGCTCGGCCCACTGCACCAGCGGGAACCAGCGCACGCCCTCGCCGTGCAGCCACGATCGCATCGGCCCGGACGCGAACTCCACATAGCGTTGCGCCCACGCGTAGCCCTGCGCGTCCGGCCCCTGGCCACGCTCGGCGCCGTCGGTGAAGTTCGCGGACCCGAGCCAGTCCGAGAACGCCAGCTCGGCGCTGTCGTTCACCCCGAGGCGGCGCTGCTCCGGGCTGTCCACCAGGAGGAGGCCGCCGAACGACCAGAAGGCCTGTCCGCCGAGGGAGGCCGCCGGTTCGGAGTCCAGCACGATGACGCGCCGGCCCCGGGCGGTCAGGCGGGTGGCGGTGACGAGGCCGGACAGGCCCGCGCCGATGACGATGACGTCCGTGTCGGTCATGAGCCTCAGCGTAGCCAGGTGGTCCGGCCGGCGGTGGCACGGCCAAGGCCCGACGGCGGTGCCTCGCCCCGGCGGGACGGCGCGGCTTCGCGCGCGGCGCAGCGTCGCCGATTCTCGGGGTGCTGTCCGGTGGTTGCGTCACTGACCCGTCACGTGGGTCAGTGACGCAGCGCCTACGCCTGGAGGTAGATCCGCGTGCTCAGCTCGGGCACCTCGAGCGTGGTCCCGGCGGGCACGCTCGCCGTGGACGGACGCTCGTCCGGGTGTTCCCAGGCCGAGTCCCAGACCAGTTCGTAGAACTCCGGCCCATCGCTGGAGAGGGTCACATGGACCGGGTTGGCGGCACCGTTGATCACGATCAGGGCGTCGCGCTCGTCGGCTCGCTCGCCGCCGCGGAACATCTGCAGCACCCGACGGTTCACGTCGTGCCAGCGCTCCAGCGACATCGTCGCGCCGTGCTCGTCGAACCAGGCCAGCGCGGGTCGGGACCGGAACGCGTGCGGGTCGAACGGCCGGAACCGGGCCGGCCGCAGCACGCGGTTGCGCCGCCGCAGGGCGAGCAGGAGCTCGGTGGTCGCCTGCAGGTCACGCTGCCAGGGCGCCAGGTCCCAGTCCACCCACACGGACTCGTCGTCGTGGCAGTAGGCGTTGTTGTTCCCATGCTGGGTGCGCCCGAACTCGTCCCCGGCCGTGATCATCGGCGTGCCGGCCGAGACCATCATGGTGCCGAGGATGTTGCGGATGGTGCGCCGCCGGTGCGCCAGGATCTCCGGCTCGTCCGTCTCGCCCTCGACGCCGTGGTTCCAGGACCGGTTGTTGTCCGTCCCGTCCCGGTTGTCCTCGCCGTTGTTCTCGTTGTGCTTGTGGTCGTAGGAGACCAGGTCCCGCAGCGTGAAGCCGTCGTGGGCGGTGACGAAGTTGAGGCTCGCGATCGGGCCACGCCCGCCCGGCACCGGGGAGTGGGCGAACATGTCCGCCGAGCCGGCGAGCCGGGTGGCCAGGTCCCGCAGGTCGTGGCCGTACCCCCCGTTCACGACGGCCGCAGCGTCCGAGATCCAGAACGTCCGGAGCACGTCCCGGTACCGGTCGTTCCACTCCGCGATCGGCGCCGCGAACTGCCCGGTGCGCCACCCGCCGGGGCCGAGATCCCATGGCTCGGCGATGAGCTTGCGCCCGCCTAGCACCGGGTCGCAGGCCAGCGCCACCAGGAACGGATGGTCGGCCAGGAACGTGGTGCCCTTGCGGCCCATTGTGGTGGCGAGGTCGAACCGGAACCCGTCCACCCCTACCTCCTGCACCCAGTACCGCAGTGAGTCGAGGGTCATCCGGACCACGTGCTGGTTGCGGAAGTCGAGCGAGTTGCCGCACCCGGTGACGTCCAGGTAGTGACTGTGCCCGGCGCCGTCGTGCAGGTAGTACCCGGCGTTGTCCAGACCGCGCCAGGACAGCAGCGGCCCGTCGGTGCCGCCCTCGCACGTGTGGTTGTAGACGACGTCGAGGATGACCTCGATCCCGGCCTCGTGCAGGAGTTTGACCATGCCCTTGACCTCGGCCAGCACCGCGTCCGGGCCGGCCGACTGCGCGGCCTGGGTGGCGTAGGACGGTTCCGGGGCGAAGTAGCCGAGCGTGTTGTAACCCCAGTAATTGACGACGCCGCGCATGGTCAGCGCCGGCTCCGTCACCTTCGCGTGGATCGGGAGGAGCTCGACGGCGGTGACGCCCAGGTCACGCAGATGCGCCACGGTCGCGGGGTGCGCCAGGCCCGCGTAGGTGCCACGTAGGTGTTCGGGCACCCCGGGCAGCCGGCGGGTCAGACCGCGCACGTGCGCCTCGTAGATGACCGTGCGGCCCCATGGGGTGTCCGGGTGCTGCACCGGCTCGTCGTCGAACCTGTCGTCGACGACAACGCCGTGTGGGACGTGCGCGGCGCTGTCGCGGGCGTCCCGCCCGTCCTGCCCCGGGACCGGGCGGAGGTAGTCGTCGACGATGTGCCCGTACACGGCCGGGACCAGGTCGAGCGAGCCCACGATCGCCCGGGCGTAGGGGTCGGTGAGCAGCTTGTGCGGGTTGTGGAACTGGCCGTGCGCCGGGTCCCAGGGGCCATGCACGCGCAGTCCGTACCGCTGGCCCGGGCCGACCTCGGGGATGTGTCCGTGCCAGCGGCCGTGCTCGCCCACGAGCAGCCGGAACCGCCGCTCGGTGGCCTCCTCGCCCTCGCCGTCCAGCAGGCAGAACTCGACGGCGGTCGCCTGCGGAGCGTGCACGACCGTGTCCACCCCACCGGGCACGAGGTGGGTGCCGTACCGGTCCTGGTGCCGAGCGCTCCCGATGACCCGTTCCACACCGATCAGCCGGGGTGTGGCGGTGGTGGGCGGGTCGGTCTCGGTGAACAACATCAGGTGGTCGATCCGTCGGAGGGCGGCCGCGATTGCCAGGGAGGGGCCCCGCAGTGGCAGGCTGTGACTATGCGAATCGTAGTCTGTGTCAAACATGTCCCGGACCTGCAATCGACGCGTGGCTTCACCGCCGAGCGCCGGGTGATTCGTAGCGCCGACGACGGAACCATGAACGAGGTGGACGAGAACGCAGTCGAGGCGGCGCTCGCGCTCGTGGCCGCTGCCGGTGACGGTGAGCACGAGATCA
This sequence comes from Occultella aeris, assembly GCF_902703175.1. Lineage (GTDB taxonomy): Bacteria > Actinomycetota > Actinomycetes > Actinomycetales > Beutenbergiaceae > Occultella > Occultella aeris. The sequence continues at coordinate 69,646 of NZ_CACRYJ010000050.1, forward strand.
TCGCGCTCACCCTCGGCCCGGACGTCGCCGCGGATGCCGTGCGTCGCGCCCTGCAGATGGGCGCCGACCGTGGCATCCGGATCACCGACGACGCGCTGGCCGGTGCGGACTACTTCGGCACCGCCACGGCGCTCGCCGCGGCCATCCGGCGCATCGGTGACGTGGACGTGGTCCTCACCGGCATGGCGGCGCTGGACGGGCTCGGCGCGGTGGTGCCGTCCCTGCTCGCGGCGGCCCTTGACCTGCCGCAGCTGACGGTGGTGCAGGAACTGACCTACTCGGGTGGCGCACTCACCGCGAGGCGCGAGCTTGACGGCGTCACCGAGACGCTGCGCGCCACGCTGCCGGCGGTAGTGGCCGTGACGGACCTCGCAAACACCCCGCGGTTCCCGAAGTTCAAGGACATCATGGCCGCCCGGGCCAAGGAGATCGAGGTGCTCAGCGCCGCTGATCTCGGCCTCACCGACGCCGCCTCGACCGCCCGCACCGAGGTGGTCCGAGCCGAGCCGCGGCCCCCCCGGCCGGAGCCGGAGATCGTGACTGATTCCGGTGCCGGCGGCCGTGCCCTTGCCGACTACCTGATCAGCAACAACCTCATCTGAGAGTGGTGACCCCCGTGACCGAGACTTCCGTCCGGACCGTCCTCGTACTGGTCGAGAACACAGCCGACGCAGCCCTGCGCTCACCCGCGCTGGAGGCACTCACGCTCGCCCGGACGCTGGGCGAGGTGGTCGCGCTGACCCTGACCGAGCCGAGCCGGCAGGCACTGGACCAGCTCGCCGAGGCCGGCGTCGACCGGGTGCTGCAGGCCGACCTGGGCGACGCCCCGCGCGAGATCCCCGTCGTGGCGGCCGCCGCCGTGGCTGCCGCCGCCGAGCACGTGCGGGCCGCCCTGGTGCTGCTGACGTCCTCGTTCGTGAACAAGGAGATCGCCGCGCACACGGCGTGGCGTACCGGCGCCGGACTGCTCATCGACGTGACGTCGCTCGCCGACGATGGTGGCCGCCTGGTCGGCGGGAAGCGGGTGTTCGCCGGCACCTGGGACACCGAGTGCGCGATCACCACCGACGTCGCCGTGGCGACGCTGCGCCCGAACGCGCTTGCGGCGGAGCCTGCCGCCGCACCGGGCGCGGCCGTCGTCGAACGGCTGCCCGTGACCGCCGCGGCGCCGGCCCGCCTGGAACTCCTCGAGCGGGTGGTGCACGAGGTCTCCGCGGACGCGAGTGGTGTGGTCCGGCCGGCGCTCGCCGAGGCGGCCATCGTCGTCGCCGGCGGCCGGGGCACCGCCGGCGACTTCGGGCCTGTCGAGGACTTGGCCGACGCCCTCGGCGCCGCGATCGGGACCACCCGGGACGCCGTCGACGAGGGCTGGATCGGGCACGACGCCCAGGTCGGCCAGACCGGCGTGACCATCGCCCCGCGCGTCTACATCGGCGCCGGAATCTCCGGCGCGCCGCACCACCACGGCGGCATGCAGGCCGCCCGCACGATCATCGCGGTGAACACCGACTCCGAGGCGCCGCTCGTGGAGATCAGCGACTTCGCGGTGATCGGGGATATGCACGAGATCCTGCCCGCCGCCGCGGCCGCCATCCGCGAGCACCGCGACGCTACCGCGCTCTCGTGAGCCGGACGCGGCTCGCCTGGGCCGACCTGCCCGACGGCGTCCGCTCGCTGATCTCCGAGCGAACCGGCGAGGTGGTCACCGCGCGCAGCCATGAGGGCGGGTACAGCCCCGGCATGGCAGCCACGCTGGTCACGGCCGATGGTGGGCGGGTGTTTGTGAAGGCGGTCGCCACGAGCTTCCACGAGCGCAGCGCCGAGCTGTACCGGCAGGAGGCGGCGGTGGCTGCCGTCCTGCCGCCGGACGTGCCGGCACCCCGGCTGCGCTGGACCCTCGACGACGGCGACTGGATCGCCCTCGGCTATGACGCCGCGGACGGCCCGGGCCCGGTGACGCCGTGGCGGCCGGACGAGCTGCGCGAAGCGCTGGAGTTGCTCGCCACGCTCGGGCGTGTGGATGCCCCTCGGGTGGATCTGATCACCCCGATGGACGGGGCGGGCACGTTCGTGGAGTGGCGTCGGCTGCTGGAGTCGGGCGAGGCGCTGACCGGTTGGGATCCCTGGGTGGCGGCCAACCTCGAGCGGTTGGCCGCCATCGCGGACGGCTGGCGCGAGGCGGTGGCCGGTGACGCCCTGGTGCACGGTGACCTGCGCGCGGACAACATGGTCCGATCCGGTGGCCGGCTGCTCGCCGTCGACTGGCCCTACGCCGCCTCGGGCGCTGCCTGGGTGGACCTGGTGCTGATGCTGCCGAGCATCGGGCTGGAGGGCGGCGGCGACCCCGAGGAGATCTGGCGCGCGCACCCGCTCAGCCGCGGGGCCGACCCGGACGCGGTCACCGCGCTCGTGGCGGCCGTGACCGGGTTCTTCGTGCACGGTTCCGTGCAGGCGCCGCCGCCGGGGATCCCCCACCTGCGCGCGTTCCAGCGCGCCCAGGGGGAGATCGCCCTCGCCTGGCTCAGGGCGCGGCTACGGTGACCTCGGCTCCGCGGATCACCTCGATCAGCGAGGTCCAGTTGTCGGCGCCGTGGCCCGCCCGGATCGCTCGCCGGTAGAGCGAGGCCACGGCGTCGGGCAGTACGAGGTCCAGGCCGGCGGCCGCCGAGGTGGCCACGATGTGATCGGCGGTGGCGCCCATCATGGTGGTCGTGCCGAGGTCGCCCGGATGGGAGCGTGCGTCGAGCGCGGTCCCGAGCGCGTCACCGTCCTCGATCATCGCGGGGATGCCGGTGAGCGTCTCCAGTGCCTGCGGTACGAACTCGGCGGCGCTGATGCCGCCGCTGCCGGCGAGCGCGGTCGCGTGCAGAAGGCCCGCCAACGCCGTCAGGAAGACGTCCAGCTGCGCCTGATAGAGGAGTTGGGCGAGCCCCGGGTCCTCGCCGAGATACCGTGGCTCGCCGATCACGGACAGGGCGGCCGAGTGCGCTTCGAAGTCGGGGCGCGGTCCGCTGTAGTAGACGTAGGCCCCCTCCGCGCCGATGGTCGGAGGGGGCGTCATCACACCGCCGGTCAGGAACCGGGCGCCGTGGCTGTGTGCCCAGTCCGCGGCCTCGCGGGTGCGTTCCGGGGTGTCCGAGCTGAGGTTCACGAGCAGCCGTCCAGGCAGTGCGTCGGTGTGGCCGCCGAGGATGTCGTACATCGCCTGGTAGTCGGTGAGGCTGAGGATCACGAGCTCACTGCTCCCGACGGCGGAACCTGGGTCGGGCGCAAGGCTCGCCCCCGCCGTGACGAGGGTCGCGGCACGGGATGCGGTCCTGTTCCAGACGGTGACCGGGTGGCCGGCGGCGAGCAGGGCGTGGCCCATGGCCCGACCCATCGGGCCGAGGCCGAGCACGGTGACGGGGGCTGTGCTGGCAGGCTGACGAGGTGCACTGGTCTCGGTGTGGGCGGTCACGGTGCACTCGATTCGGTGGTGAGTGGGTGGGCGATGCTTTCGTAGATGCGCGAGAAGTCCTCGTCGCCGAAGCCCGCGTCGCGCTGGCGCACGATCAGGTCCTGCACCATCTGCACCACCGCCGGACTGATGCCGGCCTCGGTGCTGGCCCGGACGAGCTTGCCGAGGTCGGAGAACTCCAGGCTCTGCCGATCGGGCGCGTCGTACCGCCGGCTGTCGATGGTCTCGGCGAAGGCCGGGAAGGTCTCGGTCATGGCGGCCAGGAAGGGCTGGGCCCGAGTGACGAACGAGGTTGCGGTGACACCCATGGAGCCGACCATCGCCATGCCGTGCAGTAGTCCGGCGAACATGACGTACATGCCGGACAGGAGCGCGAGGTCCTCCAGCGAGGCCAGTCCGGCATCCCCGCCGAAGTAGGTGGCCTCGCCCCAGCTGCGCAGGAGTTGTTCGTGCCGTTCGAACACCTCGGGTGTCCCGCTGTACAGGATCGTCGAACCGTCCTGCCCGATCATCGCCGGGACGGCCATGATGCCGCCGTCGAGGTAGCGGATGCCCCGGGTTGAGGACCAGGCCGCGAGCTCGCGGGCCTCCTCGGGCGTGGTGGTGGTGAGGTTGATGAGGTCGGTGCCGGTGAGGTGGTCGGCGAGCGGGTCGAGCACTTCGTGCACCGAGGCGTGATCGAACAGGCAGACGATCACCACGTCGGCGGAGATCGCCTCGACCGGGGAGGTGGCTTCGACGGCGCCGCTGACGAGCAGCGGTCCGGCCCTGCCGGGCGTCCGGTTCCAGACGGTGGTGGGGTACCCAGCGGCGAGCAGTGTGCTGGCCAGCGCGGTGCCCATCACACCGAGTCCGAGGACACTCACCCGCGGTTGAGCAGGGGAGTCGGGCGTGGTGGAGGAGTTGGATGCCGAGGTGATCGGCGGTGCGGGCATGGTCGGGGAGGAGGAGGGTGGCGAGGCCGTTGAGGGAGTCATCTCATCGAGCCTGCGTTGGCGCGCACCGCCGCACAAGTACCCACTTCAAAGTGCGATACTCACCGCATGGTAAGTATCGAGGTCACAGCCCAGAACGAGTCCGCTGAGGCGGCGGCAGCGAGCCCTCGGCAGGGGCCCTACCTCTGCGGCATCGACGCCGCCATGGATGTGATCACCGGCAAGTGGAAGTCGCTCATCCTGTGGGAGCTCGATAACGGCACCCGGAGATTCTCCGCACTCAAGCGTGGCCTGCCCGGGGTGAGCGAGAAGATGCTCGTCCAGCACCTGCGGGAGATGGAGGCGGACGGGCTGGTGCATCGCGAGGTGTACCGGGAGGTGCCGCCGCGCGTGGAGTACTCCCTGACCCAGGTGGGCGTTGAGCTGAACGCGGCCCTCGCCCCACTGGGTGCGTGGGGGCAGGATCGGATCACGCGGATCGGCGCGCCGATGGTCGTGCAGCACACCGCGCCCTAACCTTCTTGCGAGTTCGGCCACACCCTGATGAATGGCCGACGGGAGTCAGGCCGGCGGTGCCTCGTCGCCGTGGGCAAGCAGGAGGGTGCGCAACAGGCTCGCCAGCTGCTCGCGTTCGGAGGCCTCGAGGGCGGCGAGCAGACGCTCCTCGTTCGCGACGTGATCGGCCAGGGCGGCGTCCAGGACGGTGCGCCCCTTCGGCGTGAGGGTGACCAGGATGGCGCGGCGATTGGCCTCGTCCACGTCGCGGCGCACCAGATCCTTGGCGACCAGACGGTCCAGGCGATTGGTGATCGCCCCGGAGGTCCGCATCGCAGCGCGGGCCAACGCCACCGCGGTCAGGCCGGTGCTCTCCGGGTCCGCCCGCCGCAGCGTCGCGAGCAGATCGAACTCACCGGGCTGCAGACCGTGCGCATCGAAGACCTCCTGCAGGCTGAGTTCGAGCAGCCGGGTCAACCGGGACAGGCGGCCGATCACCCCCATGGCGGAGACGTCGAGATCGGGCCGCACTACGCTCCACTGCTTCAGGCGGACATCCACGGCATCTTGCACGGCATCTCCTAGGTGTTGAACTGTTTGACGTTGAACTGTTTGACGAATCGACTCCGGTCATCCTACAGTGCTTCACGTTGAATAGTTCAACGTTGAGGAGAGTGAGATGCGCCGCCTGTCCGTGACCATGGCCACGGCCCTCGCCCCGCTCGTCTGGGGCACGACCTACCTGGTGACGACCCAGTTCCTGCCATCGGATGCGCCACTCTTCGCCGCCCTGATGCGCGCCCTGCCCGCTGGCCTGCTGGCCCTGGCGCTCTCCCGCACCCTGCCCCGAGGCTCCTGGTGGTGGCGCGCCGCGGTGCTCGGTGTCCTGAACATCGGGGCATTCTTCCCGCTGCTGTTCGTGGCGGCCTATCGACTGCCCGGTGGCCTCGCCGCCACCCTCGGCGCCGGACAACCGTTGATCGTGGCCGTGCTCGCGGTGGTCCTGCTGGGTCAGGCCTGGTCCGCGTGGCGGCTCGGCTGGGGCGTCATCGGGGTGCTCGGCGTGGCCCTGGTGGTGCTGCGCGCCGACGCCGTGCCGGACCTGCTCGGAGTCGTGGCCGGACTTGCCGGAGCCGCCTCCATGGGGCTCGGCGTCACGCTGACGAAGCGGTGGGGTAGGCCGACCGGGGCGCTCGCGTTCGCCGGCTGGCAGCTCACCGCGGGCGGGCTGGCACTGCTCCCGCTGACGCTGATCGTGGAGGGAGTGCCGACCGGCATCGACGCGACCGCCGTGGCGGGCTACGCCTGGTTGGGACTGGTGGGCGGCCTGCTCGCGTACACGCTGTGGTTCACCGGGATCGGGCGGATCCCGGTGACGTCGGCCGCGATGCTCGCGCTGCTCTCCCCGGTCGTTGCCGCAGCGCTCGGTGCACTGGTCCTGGGGGAGCGATTCGAGCCTGCACAGCTCCTCGGTTTCGCTTTGGCGCTCTGTGCGATCGTTGCCGGGCAGTTGCGGGCCGGCGCCGCCGAGCCACCAGCGGCGACCGGACCGCAGAACGTCCCGACGGCGGCCCTCCCGGTCGAGCCGTTGGCTGCGGTAGGTGCCCCCGTGCATCCCGGAACTGGACCTGTCAGGCTTGGTGTCGGTACCGAGCGGCCTGCGGAAGCCGACTCAGGGCAGGCGTGCCGATGAGGATCGCCGTCCTCGGTGCCACCGGTGCCGTGGGGTCCAGGGTGGTGGTGGAGTCGCTGGCACGAGGCCACCGGATCAGAGCGTTCGCGCGCTCACGAGCTCGCCGCGGCGAGCTGCCGTCCGGCCACCGGTGCGCCTGCTGCATGTCGCCGACGACGTGGCCCTACGCGCCGCCCTGCGCGGTCAGGATGCGGTGGTGAGCGCGATCCGTCCTCCGACGGGCCAGGAGCAAACGCTCCGCCACGCGACCGAGGCGCTGCTCCGCACCGCGAGCGACGGGAGGACCCGGCTGCTGATCGTCGGGGGCGCCGGTCCGCTGGTACCGGGTTGTGCCGGGCGGCTCGCGATCGACGACGAGCGCCACGTCCCACGGCAGTGGCGCACCATCGCCGCGGCCAGCGTCGCCCCGCTCGCCGCCTGCCGTGACCACGCCGGACCGTGGACCCAAGTCGGACCGCCCGCGAACCTCGAACCCGGCGAGCGGACCGGCCGCTACCGTCTGGGTGCGGGCGGCCACCTGGTGGTGGCCCCGGACGGCTCGTCGAGACTGTCCATGGAGGACCTGGCCGTCGCCGCGCTGGGCGAGCTGGAACGGCCCGGGGTGCGCGGGGGCATCGTCACGATCGGATCCTGACGCGCCGACCACTCGGTCGCGACCGGGTCCGCTCTCAGCCGTCCTCGCCCACCTCGGCCCGCTCCGCCTCGGTGTAGCCGTGCGCGGCACGCGCGGCCGGTGCGGCCATGCCTGCGGCCATGGCGGCGCGCACCCCGGCGACCTTCCTGCTGGTCATGCGCATCGCCGCGTCGACCTTGGTCGAGGAGTAGGTGACCGCCAGGCCCGGGTCCACGCCCAGCCCGGTACCGACCTCGATCGCGTCCTGATTGGCGCCCATGTACAGGAACTGCCAGCCGTAGCGGTCGGTCTGTTCGCCGATCATCGCCTTGATCTGGGCGCGGCTGAACTCCTTCGAGGCGTTCTCGAGGCCGTCGGTCATGATGCCGACGATCACGGTGCCCGGACGCTCCGCCTCGGGCAGGGCGGCGAGCCGGGCGCCGGTGGCGTTGATGAGGCGTCCGATCGCGTCGAGCATGGCGGTGCTTCCACGCGGCACGAGATCGAGGGAGGGCACGTCAGCGATCGGCCGATCCGCGTAGACCTCCTGGTACTCGTTGTCGAACTGGGCAAGGGAGACCGTGCACCGACCCGGCTCGCCGCGCTGCTCCGCGATGAACGCGTCGAAGCCCCCGACGGTGTCGGACTTGATCGACTGCATCGAGCCGGAACGGTCGAGCAGGAACGCGATGTGGGTGAAGTTCTGGTCGGTCATGGCGGGTCCCTTCGTCGGTGGGGGTGGTACCGGTGGCTGGAGCGGGTGGTCGCGGTCGGCGCAGGTGGCGGTGCGGGCCGGGTGCCACTCAGTCGGGGCGGCGTGGTCGGAACCGCATCGGCTCGCGCTCGGCCTCGGGAGCGGGGGAGTAGTCGCCGCGCTCCACGTCGTACCGGGCCCGCTCGACGCCACGGGCGGACACCCGCCCGCTCGCGTCGCGATAGGACGCGAGTGCTGCCGTGCGGCCGAGCCGGGGCGGGACCGCGTTCTCGGAGAGGCCGGCCATCGCGCCGGCCGCACGCAGTGAGGTGCCCTCCTCGAGGACGGCCATCGCCATCGCCTCGTCGACGGCGTCGGCCAGATGCCCGACGGCGGCGCGCAGGTGGGGCAGTGAACCGGCCGCCGACGAGGGGTCGCACGCGTCGAGCTCGGCGCGAGCGCGCTCGAGCGCGGTCTGCAGGCGGTTCTCGGTGGACACTGCGGCCTCCGCGTGGTCGTGGCTGGCTGGTGTGGTGACCATTCCAATGTGCCGCAGTTACTGCGGATGCGCAACTATTGCGACGCCGTGGCTGGAGCGGCTCCGCGGTTGGGGTGGTGCTGCCACGGCAGAGACGCGGCGACGCCGGACGGAATTGGTGCTGCCATGGTCACCCCGACCGCCCACAATGGTCCGATGTCCCTTGCACCCACCGTCCCGGACGCCGAGGACTTCCGCGCCCTCGCGCGTTCCTCGCCGTGGCGCTGGCGCACCGTTCGGTTCACGGCGCAGTGGACCGGGCCGTACTCCGACGGGCCGGTCCGAGCCTGGATCGAGCGCCCGAACCGGATCCGTGTCGAGACCCTTGACGGCCGGGAACTCCTCGACGAGAGGCAGGTCGTCGGGTCGTCCACCGGTTTCCTGATCGCGTTCGATGCGGAGGCTCTCGCGCGGGAACCCGAACTCGCCGATCCCGCCTACCGCGCGCGGACCGCCGGCGACCGGTACCGCGAGGAGCAGTCCCGCCGTCTGGCCGAGATGGTCATCGACGACGCCGGTCTGGTCCGGCGGCGCACCACCGACCGCGACGACCACGACGCGCCGATGTACCAGAACTACCACTGGGTCGCGATGCTCGATCCGCTCGAGCTGGCGGACGGGCAGCACGATCAGGACGATCCCGACGCGCTCGCGGCTCTGGTGGCCGGCGAGGTGGTAGCGGGCACCGCGATCGAGGAGGTCCGGGCCGTGGAGCACGAGGGTCGCCCCGCCTGGGAGGCCGTACTCCGCACGACTCCTGCCTACGACCCGCGATGCGCCTGCTGCGCGCTGCTGCCCGGCGAGGTGGCCGATCTCGCCGAGGACCGGCGCTCGCGCGCGGGCGCCTATGCCGACGCGTACCGGGTACGCCTGGACGTCGGGACCGGGATCTGCGTGTTCACCGAGGAGCTCGGCGGCGAGCACGCCGGTGCCGGGCACCACGTCCGGATCGAGTCGGCCGGTCAGACCTGGGGTCCGGAAGATCCGCCGTGGCGGACCGGTTGAGACGGACGTGACCACCGACCTGACCCACGAGCGGACCCGCATCGGCGGGCCGCAGACGGCGACCGGCCGCCCCTCGACCGAGGCGACGCCGGCACACACCGAGCCCACGCCGTCGACCATCGTCGCAGCGGCGTCGACGGCGACAGTGCCGCCCGCCGCCGACGTCGTCGTGATCGGCGCCGGCCAGGCCGGACTGTCCGCCGCGTACCACCTGCGCCGGCGCGGCCTCACGCCCGCGACGGCCGCGCCGACCCCGGACGGCGACGGGCCGCCGTCGGGCACGTTCGTGGTGCTCGACGGCGAGGCGGGGCCCGGCGGCGCCTGGCGGCACCGGTGGCGCACGCTGCGGATGGCCACGGTGAACAAGGTGCACGACCTGCCCGGACGGGAGCTGCCCGAGGTGGACCCGTGCGCGCCGTCGCGGGAGGTGGTGCCCTCCTACTACGGCGACTACGAGCGCGACTTCGACCTGCCGATCGTGCGGCCGGTGCACGTGCACCGGGTCACTCGCGTGGACGACGACCCGCGCGGCCGGCTGCTCGTGGCGACCGACCGCGGCGAGGTGTCCGCCCGGGTCGTGATCAACGCGACCGGGACCTGGACGAAGCCGTTCTGGCCGATCTACCCCGGCCAGGAGACGTTCCGGGGCCGCCAGCTGCACACCGCCGACTACGTGAGCGCCGACGAGTTCGCCGGCCGGCACGTGATCGTCGTCGGCGGCGGCATCTCGGCGGTGCAGCTGCTGGAGGAGATCTCCCACGTCGCCGCCACCACCTGGGTGACCCGACGGGAGCCGGTCTGGCGCGACGACGAGTTCGACCCCGACGCCGGGCGAAGGGCCGTCGCGCTCGTCGAGGAGCGGGTCCGAGCGGGCCTGCCGCCGCGTAGCGTGGTCAGCGTGACCGGTCTGATCTGGACCCCGACACTGCGCGCCGCCGCCGAGCGCGGAGTCATGGACCGCAGGCCGATGTTCACCGAGATCACCCCGACCGGCGTGCGCTGGGCGGACGGCACCGAGCAGCGTGCCGACGCCATCCTCTGGGCCACCGGGTTTCGCTCCCAGCTGGACCACCTCGCCCCGCTGCGTATGCGCGGCCGCGGCGGCGGCATCGAGATGGCCGGCACCCAGGTGGTGGCCGAACCGCGCCTGCACCTGGTCGGCTACGGCCCGTCGGCGTCCACGATCGGGGCGAACCGGGCCGGGCGCGAGGCGGTCAACGGCGCCCTCGCGTTCCTCGGCGGCTGATTCCGCTCACCCCTCGGGGATCTCGAGCAGCGCGAACCCGCCGTAGCTGAACGAGACAGGCTGCCCGTCGACGAGGTGGATGTCGCCGTTGGTGTTCCGGGACCAGAGCATCTCCCCGGTGCCGAGGTCCAGGCCGAAGGAGATGTAGCCGGTGACGATCGCGACGTCGTCGACGACCACGACGTCCGTGATGGAGTTCATGTTCCGGATCTCCGTGATCCAGCGCGTCGACCCGCCGTCCTCGCTCAGCAGTACGAGCTCGGACTCGGTGTTGAAGAAGGGGTACTGCGCGGTGCCGGAGAGGTTCGTGGACTGCGGCAGCGAGTACTCGAGGAGGGGGTCGCCGACGCCGCCGCGGTCCCAGTCGGTGGCCAGCACGACGCCCGGAGTGCCGGTGTTCACCAGCGCCGGAGCCGGCAGGAACGCGGTCCCCTCGAGACCGATCTGCTCGGAGTGCCACAGCTCGGTGCCGTCGGCTGCAAAGCGTGTCGTCCCGTCGATCGAATCACACGCGAAGGTGTCCTCGACCACGGCTAGCACGTAGCACTGGTGCGTGGTCAGCTCGCCGGTCAGCGGGTCGATGTGGAGCGTCACCGTGGAAGCCCACAGCAGCGTGTTCGCCCCCACGTCCCGCCAGATCGGCAGGTACGGGACCACCCGGGTCCGACCGGTGGAGTCGTCCTCCCGGAACAGATCCTCGGTGTCCGGCAGGTCGGCCAGGTCCTGGGACCAGGTGACTGTCCCGTCCGCGACCGAGAGCAGGTTCAGGGTCGTGAACTCCCCAGGGGAGCCCTCGGTGATCACGAGCAGTCCGGCCGGGCTCAGGTGCACGTTCCACGGCTGGTCGATGTCCACCGGTTGGGTGGACATGATCGCGCCGTCGGCCATCGAGAACACGGTGATCGCCCACCCGCCGCCGTCGGTGTGGCCCAGGCAGACGAGTCCCTGGGCGTCCGTGAGACGTTCGGCGCACAGGCCGCCGGGCAGCGGCGCGTCCCATCGGAGGTCTCCGGTCCCGGGGTCGAATGCGACCACGTCCGCGGCCACGACGTCGGCATCGTCGGCGAGGCTGACGGTGGCGTCGTTGACGATGGCGGCCCAGGCGTCGTCGCCTGGGATCAGGTAGGGGGCGCGGTACTCGAACCAGTCGGCGGAGTTCACCGGCAGGAACTCCGATGCCCCGGGCAGGAGCGTGTCGGCGGTCACCTCCCAGCGGGTGTCGAACTGGTCGGCGTCGCCCTCGATGTCCGGGCGGCTGTCGAAGGCCCCGGACGGGCCCCCGGCGAGCCGGAACGCGATCAGCAGGGCGATCCCGATGACGCCCACGGCCGACGCGATCGCGATGAAGCGACGCGTCCGGCGCTGGTTCCGCCGGCGCACGGATGGGTGGATGCGATCGGTGCGGGGCGGCATCCGGACCACGACCGGTTCGGTGGCAGGCCGTGTCGGCGCACCGCCGGCGGGTGGTGCGACGCGAGTCACCTCGATCCGCTTCGGCTCGATCCGGCCCAACGCCACCCGGGTGTCCTCGGCCGGGCCACCGGTCACCGTCGAGGGGTCGACGCCGGTGGAGCCTGCCGCGGCCCAGGGCTGTGTGGTCGACGGCGGATCGACCGTGACGGGGTCGGTGGCGGTTTCGGAGGAGTCGCCGAGCCCGACGTAGGGGTTCGCGGGGGCGTTGTAGCTCGCCGGCTGATAGCCGGACGTCCCGTAGGCGGGTGGCGTGTAGTCCGTGGTCCCGTACGAGGGCGTGTAGCCAGTGGTGCCGTAGGAGGGTGTGTACCCGGTGCTGCCGGGCGCTTCGTCGGCCCGCGACGCAGTGGCCGGGGGGTCGGCGTCGGTGCCCGGCGGGGCCTCACCGAAGCGGGCCCCGCCCTGGAACCGTGCGCTGCCGCGGAACTCGTCGTCGCCGTCGTCGGTCGGGTCGGTCACGAGACCTCCACCGGCGCGATGCCCCCGGTGACGATCGGGTGGGCGCCGACCGGCGATCCAGCGGTGGGCAGTGGATGCATCACGCTGACATTCTCCCCGTCCGCACCGGTCGCGCCGACCACCGCGGCGGCCTGGTTCACGGTGCTCATGGCAGCTCCAGCAGGGCGATGCCCTCGAACCCGATCGTGGCGACCCGGTCATCGACCACCTGCCGGTAGATCCCGGTGTCCACCCGTGCGGTCCACAGTTCGTCGCCGGTGACCGGATCGAACCCGACCTGTTCGAAGCCGTCGAGAACGAGCAGGTCCCCGACCACGTAGACGTCACCGATGTAGCCGCCGTCCTCCGGCTCCCAGGTCCAGGCGAGCGTGTCGGCGTCCGGGGCCAGCGCGATCATGGACGCGCCGCCGGCCACGACCAGGTACTCCGGGCTGCCGGAGCTGCTGAGCGGGCTGACGCCGGGCACGAAGCCACCCGACGACGGCGCCAGGGTGGCCACGGTGTGGGTGACCGTGCCGGTGTCCCAGTCGACACCGACGATGGCGTAGTTCGACTCGTCGTAGGCGACCGGCCGGCCCGGCGAGATGTCCGACGGGTGCGTCAGGGTCAGGCCCGGCAGCGTCCAGACCACCTTGCCGTCGAGGTCGTGCCGGGTGATGCCGGCGTCGGTGACGCAGTAGTAGGCAGACCCGGCGACGGTGGCGCGGCGGCACTCGTGGGCGAACACGGTTCCGGTGGCGGGGTCGATGATCGCGGCGCCCGGCGTGGACCACAGCATGATCAGACCGCCGTCGAGCTGGCGCCAGCGCGGTCGCTCCAGGGTCGCCTCGACGTCGTCGGGGTCCGAGTTGCCCAGGTCGCTGGCCAGGAAGTCGCTGAACAGCGACTCGCCGCCGGGGACGTCGGCGAGATCGACGCTCCAGGCCGTGGCGCCCTCCCGGGTGAGCAGGCTGATCCGCGCGTGCGGGGCCTGTGGCTCGTTGTCCCCGACCACGATCAGCCCGGCGGCGGTGTGGTGCACGGTCGCAGCACTGGTCAGGCCGGTCGCCCAGGAGAGCCGGATCTCCCCGGTGGCCGCGTCGATCACGTGCCCCTGCCAGGCGCCGCCGTCGCGGCTCACGCACATGATGACGCCGTCGAGCTCGGCGTCGCCGCAGAGCACCCCGGGCAGATCGTGCTCCCAGAGCGGCGCCCCGGTGGCCGGATCGAGTCCGACGACCGCGAACGGCGCGCTGCCGGCGTCATCGAGGGTCACGATCCACGCGCTCTCGCCACCGATGAACGACGGTCCGGTGAACGCACCGTCGACGCCGATGCCGAGTTGGGTGTCGGCGCCGACGCCGGGGGAGAGGTCCTGCGGCGTCGCGAGCCAGGTCTCGGTCAGGTGATCGGTGGTCGCCGGAGGGTCGGGCGTGGGCTCCGAACCGCTCGTCCGGCCGACCGCCACGATGAAGGCGACGATCAGGCCGACGATGAGCACCATGACAGCGCCGACGATCACGGCGGCGACGAGGCAGCCCGTGCGCCCGGTACCGCGTGCGCTCGGTGGGGCGTAACCGCCCGACTGCAGGTAGGGCGAGCCGTGCGTGTGGGCGGGGTCGATGCCGTACGGGGATGGGTTCGCACCGCCGGCGCCGCCGGCCGTGGGTTGATCCCAGGGCGCCGGCCCGCCACCGAACGGGTCGGCGGAGCCGGCAGACGGCGTCGCCCCCGCGCCACCAGCCCCGGCGCCCGCATACGGATCCGGCGCCGCGGCGCCGTACGGGGACGGCGCGCCCCCGTAGTTCTCGCCGACGCCGTAGCCCGGCTCGGCGCCCGAGCCCGAGCCGGCGCCCGAGGGGGTCTGCCTGCTCGGATCATTCGTCTCGCTCACGCCGCCCCCTGCTAGTCGATCTCGCCGCCCGCGGTGCTCGGGCACGTGCCCAGATCGTAGGGTCTGCCGCGGTCGGCGCCGCACTAGGGCCCGTGCAGAACTGCCCATCGGCCCACGGCTCCGACCTCGCGCAGCGGCGAGCGAGCAGCCCGGGAGCGGCGCGGCGCCCCGCCGCACCCGAACCCGCCCGCGGAGGCCTTGCGACGCGGAACGTAGACTGGTGGACCGTGACCACGCCTCCCGTCTACCTCGACCACGCCGCCACCACCCCGGTGCGCCCGGAGGTGGCGGCCGCTTTCGCTGAGGCGGCCCTGGAACTGGGCAACCCCTCCTCGCTGCACACCCGCGGCCGCGCCGCCCGGCGTGTGGTCGAGGAGTCGCGAGAGTCCATCGCGGCCGACCTCGGCGCCCACCCGACCGAGGTGATCTTCACCGCGGGCGGCTCCGAGGCGGACAACCTCGCCGTCAAGGGCGTCTGGTTCGCGGCGACCGAAGCGCGACCGGAGGCGACCGGGGTGGCGATCTCCGCCGTCGAGCACCACGCGGTGCTCGATGCCGCGCACTGGCTCGCCGAGCGCGAGGGCGCGCAGGTGACCGAGATCGCTGTGGGGCCCGACGGCGTCATCCGCCTCGACGAGATCGCCCGCCTTCTCGACGTGGCCGGCCCGCGCACCGCGGTGATCTCCGTGATGTGGGCGAACAACGAGGTCGGTTCGATCCAGCCGGTAGCAGACGTGGTCGCGCTCGCGGCCGCACATGGGGTGCCGGTGCACTCCGACGCCGTGCAAGCCGTCGGGCACGTCCCGATCGACTTCGCTGCGAGCGGGCTCGCCGCGCTCGCGCTGTCCGGACACAAGCTCGGTGCCCCGATCGGGGTCGGTGCCCTGCTGGCCCGGCGTGACCTGGCCATGACGCCGGTGCTGCACGGCGGCGGGCAGGAGCGCGGCGTCCGTTCGGGCACCGTCAACACCCCGGGGATCCGCGCGCTCGCGGTCGCGGTGCGGGCCGCCGTCGCCGACCTGACCGAGGAGACCGCCCGGCTGACGGCCCTGCGGGACCGGCTCGTGGCCGGCGTCCTCGAGGCGGTGCCCGGCGCGACCCTGCGCGGCACCCCGTCGGGTGAGCACAGGCTGCCCGGCAACGCGCATTTCACCATCGAGGGCACCGACGCGGATGCGCTGCTGTTCGGGCTGGACATGGTCGGGGTCTGTGCCTCGTCCGGGTCCGCGTGCCAGGCCGGCGTGCAGCAGCCCTCGCACGTGCTGGCCGCGATGGGTGACGACGACGTGCGGGCCCGCTCCGCCGTGCGCCTGACCCTCGGGCACACGTCCACCGGCTCGGACGTGGACACGCTGCTCGCGGTCCTGCCCGACGTGGTCGAGCGGGCCCGGGCTGCGCACAACCCGCGGCGGACACCGACGGCGGCAGCCACCGCCGCGGCGACCGGCACCACGGCGACCGGCACCACGGCTGGGGTGAGCCACTGATGCGCGTCCTGGCTGCGCTGTCCGGGGGCGTGGACTCCGCCGTCGCCGCCGCTCGTGCCGTGGACGCCGGGCACGACGTCGTCGGCGTGCACATGGCGCTGTCGCGGTCCCGCGCCCAGCACCGCAACGGCTCGCGCGGGTGCTGCTCCATCGAGGATGCCTCCGACGCACGCCGTGCCGCCGACGTGCTCGGCATCCCGTACTACGTCTGGGACCTGTCCGAGGAGTTCGAGGACACCGTGGTCGCGGACTTCCTGTCCGAGTACTCGGCCGGCCGCACACCGAACCCGTGCGTGCGCTGCAACGAGCACATCAAGTTCTCCGCACTGCTGGACCGCGGACTCGCGCTGGGCTTCGACGCCGTCGCGACCGGGCACTACGCCCGCATCGCCGAGGGCCCGGGCGGGGTGCGCGAGCTGCACAGGGCCGCCGACCCGCTCAAGGACCAGTCCTACGTGCTCGCGGTGATGGGTTCCGAGCGGCTGGCCCGGTCGATCTTCCCGCTCGGGGACGCCCCGTCCAAGGACGACGTGCGCGCCGAGGCCTCCCGCCGCGGGCTGAGCGTGTCCGCGAAGCCGGACTCCTACGACATCTGCTTCGTTGCCGACGGCGACACCCGCGGGTTCCTACGTTCTCGACTCGGCGCTCAGCCGGGAGAGGTCGTCGACACCGACGGGAAGGTGGTCGGCAGCCACGAGGGCTCCTACGGCTTCACCGTCGGACAGCGCAAGGGTCTGGGCATCGGCGCCCCGGCGGCGGACGGCAGGCCCCGCTACGTGCTGGAGGTGGACTCGACGGCGAACCGGGTCGTCGTCGGCCCGAGCGAGCTGCTGTCCGTCACCGAGATCGCCGCCGGGGACGTGGTGTGGCTCGCCGACGACGTCGACCCGGCCGACTGGACCGACGTGACCGTGCAGGTGCGCGCGCACGCGGACCCGGTGCCGGCGCGGGTCCGTATCGACGACGCAGGCCTGGCCACCCGGTTGGGCACGCCGCTACGGGGCATCGCACCCGGGCAGTCGATCGTCGTCTACGACGGCACCCGGGTGCTCGGCCAGGCGAGCATCTCGGCGGCTGGACGCGGCGCCCTCGACCGGGTGGAGCAGGCGGCCCGGTCCTAGGGGAACGGGATGCCGGTCGTGTCACCGATCCACACGGTCGCCACCGCCAGCGCCCCGAACGCCAGGGCCAGCCACACGGCCCCGGCCGCGTTGCGGGCAGCCCTGATCTGCCGCCGTCCGATCCCGGCGAAGATGGTGGCGAGGACCGCGGTGACGATCGGCACGATGGTCCCGGCCACCACCACGACGCCAGCGTCCACCGGCTCCGGGGTCTGCCAGCCCTCGTCCACGGCGAACGGCGTCAGGTACACCAGGGACGCGAGGATCAGCGGCAGCAGGATCGCCGCCCAGCCGAGCACGAATCCGACGGCGTAGAGCGCACCCGAGGCCTGCGGGCGGCCCTGGTCGATGCGTCCGAGGTCGGCTCCGGCCAGCGTGGGTGAGACCGTGGCACGGCCGAGGTGCACCGCCGTCGGGTCGGTGGTCGCCACCTTGTAGGGGTCGAAGATGCTCATGAGTAGCTCGTCGAGATGCTGAGGACAAGCAGGGCGAAGCCGGCCAGGACGATGAGGTAGCCGCGTTGGCGGCCCTGGCGGGTCTCGATCCGGGTGCCGGCACTGGCCCCGAACGCACCGATCGCCGCGACCAGTGGAAGGAACACCCAGGTGCGCACGGCGTCACCGGTGAAGCAGTCGAGGGTGCCGCCCGCGTCCCCGCACGCCGCGACGGCGTCCACGAGCGGGCCGGTCCAGGTCACCACATGCCAGATGATGAAGGCGAACGTGGCCAGCACGAGCAGCACATTGGTCAGGACGAGGCCCGGCATCGTGGGAGCGGCCTGCGTGGGACCCGCCGAGTTCGGCGCGGCCGGGGCGTTCTGGCCCGGCCGGGCGGCCTGGTTCGACGCTGCCTGGTTCTGGCCGGTGTGGGTGCGGGCGGCTGGGCCGGCGCCGCCCTGGGAGCCCGGTTGCCTCGGCGCCGAGTACGCGTTCTGACCCTGCTGCGGGGGCCGCTGCCAGGGCTGGGTCACTGCCTCGGTGCGCTCGGCGAGGTTCGCGCCGAGGGTCTGGCGCTGCGCGGCCACGTTCTGCTCGAGCAGCTTCTTGTGCTGGGCCAACTGGTCGGCGAGCTGCCGACGGGCTCGCTCGAGCGGATCGACGGGCGTCCCTCCGGTCGCGCCGGAGACCGGCGCCGGGGGCTGCGGCACCGGCGCGGATTGCTCCGGGAACCAACTCACCTCCCCATCCCATCACATCGGCGGCGCGCGCGGGGCTGGTAGCCGGGATCAGCGCACTGCGGGCGTGTTCACCTGCAGCAGGGCCTCCGAGGCGACCATCCATACGCTGAACACGGCGGTGCCCGGGTGGGGCACGCTGTTCGCGACGAGCACCCCCGCGAGGAACGGAGGGATCCTCGGTGTCAACGGCATCCGAAGAGCCTGCGTCGGTCACGCTGCGGAGGTCAAGGGATCCGGGCGTTGGCGGTGTCGGTGCGGCGCGCCACAATGGGCGTCGTGAACGTACGCGCGAACGAGAACCTGCCCGAGTCCGTGGAGACGGACGACCCGGCCGCCCGAGCGCGGTGGGAGGAGCTGGCGCAGCAGGTCCGCGACGCCCAGTTCGCGTACTACGTCCGCGATGCCCCCACCATCTCCGACGCCGAGTTCGACACCCTGCTGCGGGAGCTGGAGGCGCTCGAAGAGGCCAGCCCCGAGCTGCGCACCCCGGACTCGCCGACGCAGCAGGTCGGCGGAACCTTCTCGACTGCGTTCACCGCCGTCGATCACGTGGAGCGGATGCTCTCCCTCGACAACGCGTTCAGCCTGGAGGAGGTCTCCGCCTGGGCGGACCGGGTGCACCGGGAGATCGGGTCCGAGAAGGTGCACTACCTCTGCGAGGTCAAGATCGACGGGCTCGCCATCGCCCTGGTCTACGAGCGTGGCCGGCTGGTCCGGGGCGTCACCAGGGGGGACGGCCGGACCGGGGAGGACGTCACCCTGAACGTGCGGACGATCACCTCCATCCCGCACACCCTCGCGGGCGAGGCGGCGACCTGGCCGGAACTGATCGAGATCCGTGGCGAGGTGTTCTTCCCGGTCGAGCAGTTCGAGGCGCTCAATGCCGCGCAGGTCGAGGCAGGCAAGTCGCCGTTCGCGAACCCTCGCAACGCTGCGGCCGGCTCGCTGCGGCAGAAGGACCCGCGGGTCACGGCCACCCGCGCCCTCGGCATGTACGCCCACGGGATCGGGGCGTTGCGCTGGGGTCCGGGCGGGGCGCCCGTGGAACTGACCCGTCAGTCGCAGATCTACGACCTGCTCGCCGGCTGGGGCGTGCCGGTCTCCGGGCACAACCGGGTGGTGACCGGGTTGGACGGGGTCCGGGAGATGATCGCCTACTACGGCGAGCACCGGCACGACATCGAGCACGAACTGGACGGTCTCGTCACGAAGGTGGACGAGTTCGCCCTGCAGCGGCGCCTTGGCAACACCTCGCGGGCGCCGCGCTGGGCGATCGCGTACAAGTACCCGCCCGAGGAGGTCAACACCAAGCTGCTCGACATCCGGGTGAACGTCGGCCGCACCGGCCGGGTCACACCCTACGGCGTGATGGAACCGGTGCTCGTGGCCGGTTCCACCGTCGAGCAGGCCACCCTGCACAACGCGAGCGAGGTCAAGCGCAAGGGCGTGCTGATCGGCGACACGGTGGTCCTGCGTAAGGCGGGCGATGTGATCCCGGAGATCCTCGGCCCGGTCGTGGACCTGCGGGACGGCACCGAGCGCGAGTTCGTGATGCCGACCGAGTGCCCCTCCTGTGGCACGCCCCTCGCGCCGGCCAAGGAGGGGGACGTGGACATCCGGTGTCCCAACGCCCGGTCCTGCCCCTCGCAGCTGAAGGAGCGGGTGTTCGCGCTCGCCTCCCGCGGGGGGCTGGACATCGAGGCACTCGGCTGGGAGGCCGCCGTCGCCCTCGTGGATCCGGAGGCGAACCGGCCGGCCGATGCGGAATGGCCGGAGGCAAAGCCGGTGCTGTCCGGGGAGGCGGGCCTGTTCGACCTCAAGCCCGAGGACCTGCGTGACGTCAGCGTCTGGCGTCAGCGGAAGGTGAAGGGCGAGCCCACGGGTCAATGGGACCGGGTGCCGTACTTCTGGACCAGGGCCGGCGCCGACGCCGCGAAGAAGCCGTCGAAGCCGACCGCGACGACCGAGGTGCTCTTCGCCGAGCTGGAGAAGGCGAAGGCCCAGCCGCTCTGGCGGGTGTTGGTGGCTTTCTCGATCCGGCACGTGGGTCCGACGGCGGCCCGCGCGCTGGCCACCCACTTCGGCTCTCTGGACGCGATCCGGGCCGCGAGCACCGAGGAGCTGAGCGCCGTCGAGGGCGTCGGGCCGACCATCGCGGTGGCTGTCACGGAGTGGTTCACCGTGGACTGGCACGTCGAGATCGTGGACCGCTGGGCCGCCGCCGGCGTGCGGATGGCCGACGAGCGCGACGAGTCCGTGGCGCGCACGCTCGAAGGGCTGACCGTCGTGGTCACCGGCTCGCTCGAGAACTTCTCCCGGGACGGCGCCAAGGAGGCGATCATCGCCCGCGGCGGCAGGTCATCCGGATCCGTCTCGAAGAAGACCGACTTCGTTGTGGTCGGGCCCGGCGCAGGCACCAAGGAGGACAAGGCCCGCGAACTCGGTCGGCCGATCCTGGACGAGGCCGGCTTCGAGGCACTGCTCGCGGGCGGACCGGAAGCGGTGGCCGACCTCACCGGAGCAACGGAGTAGGCGGCCGGCGGGCGCACCGCACCCTGACGTGCCTGGGTAGTTCTGTCCGGATCACCGTGGATCCGGCACGAACGGCGGTGCCTGGGTAGTTCTGCCCCGCGCCCCGGGCGGTCCGGGCGGTCGGGTCGGCTTAGGTTCACTGTGCACCATCCGATACCGACCTGAGGGACCTACATACCCATGCGACCTGTTCGACGCTACGCCGCCCCCGTCACCGCCCTGGTGCTCGCCACCGCCCTCGGACTCGGGGCATGCTCCGCCGGGGACGACGACCGGGACTCCGACACCGGCACCTCGAGCGAGGAGGGCGCCGGAGCCGACAGTGGCGATTCCGATGAGGGCGCCGACGACGCGACCGAGAACGACGACGCGACCGACACCGCCGATGACGAGGCCGCCGATGGGGCCGGCGACACGGCCGACGCCGAGGTGGTTCCCCTTGAGGGCACCTTCGTGACCGAGGTGAGCGTGCCGGCCGGCGCGGAGTACGAGGTGACCAGCACCTCCGCGACCACGCTGCAGCTCGACTTCCCGGCCCCGGCCGACCCGACGGCGCTGAGCGCGTTCTACGAGGCGTGGTTCACCGAGCAGGGCATGACCGTCGCCGAGGTCTCAGGCATCGTGACCGGGACGCTCGGGGACGCCACCTGGACCCTGCTCCCGCAGGACGCCGGGTCCTGGATCCTCTCGGCCGCCACGCTCTGATCCTCGCGCAGTCGCCGGGCGGCGGACCTCGAGAAGTCCCGCTGCCCGGCGACTGCCCGCGCGAAGCGGCTCATCTGCGCGAGTGGAGGGATACTGGGGTGATGATCAGCGATGAACTTGCCCAGCAACTGGCACTGGCGGGGCTGCGATGGGAACCCAGGCCCGGAGATCAGTTCCGGATCTCCGCCGAGGCGCTCAGCGAGGACGTGTTCACGCTCTCGCACATGGTCATCGAGCCACGCACCTATGACACCGGCACCGTCCTGCACTTCAACGGCACCACCGAGTGGGCGCTGGACAGCATCGCCCAGGACGACACGCTCTGGCTGCCCCGCGAGGACCAGCTTCGCGCACTCCTGGGTGGCACGTTCCGCTCCCTCGAGCGCGACGGTGACGTCTACGCGGTGACCACCAAGGGACCGGACGGGCCCGCGACCTATCGGGCCGCCGTCGTCGAGGACGCCTACGCCGGCGCGCTGCTCGCGCTGGTGCACCACGCGATCGACGCCTGAGCCGGGGAGTGCGTCCACCTCGTCAACCGGAGCCGATGGGCACCTTGCAGCGGCTTGCCATCATCTCCGACATCCACGGCAACGTCACCGCTCTGGAAGCCGTGCTGGCCGACATCGACGCGCGCGGGATCAGCACCGTCCTGAACCTCGGCGACGTGGCCGGGAAGGGCCCACGGGGCTCGGAGGCGGTACGGCTCAGCCGTGCCCGGTGCGCCGTGACCGTGCGTGGCAACTGGGACGACTTCCTGCCCCGCGAGGACGAACCCGAACGGGGTGAGGCGCTCTGGTGGTGGCACCACGAGCTCACCGATCAGGACCGGGACTGGTTGCGGACCCTGCCGCTGGCACACGATCTGGTCCTCAGCGGGCGCCGGATCCGGCTCGTCCACGCCTCCGCCGAGAGTGTCTACACGCGGGTGCACTTCCACCACACGGTCGAGCAGTTCGACGGCATGTTCGCGCGCACCGAGCTGACCGGACCCGGCCCAGAGCCCACGGTGGTGGGCTACGGCGACATCCATGACGCGTACCTGGAGACCAACGGCGGGCGCACGCTGTTCAACGCCGGCAGCGTGGGCAACCCCCTGGACGAGCCCACGGCCTGCTACGTGATCCTCGAGGGCGTGCCCGACGGCGGCGCGACCGATCCCTTCGGTGTCCAGTTCGTCCGGCTCGACTATGACGTCGAGGGTGAGATCGAGGTGGCCCGCGGGCTCGGCATGCCGGACCTGGAGGCGTACGCGATCGAGTTGCGGACCGCAATCTACCGTGGCCGGCACGCCGAGCTCGGGCTGCGCTGAGTCTGCCGGCTAGAGCGGCCAGATCAGCGGGATGATCAGCACCGCAAGCACGAGCCACACTCCCATCACCGGCAGACCCAGCCGCCAGTAACTGCCGAACCGGTACCCACCGGGGCCCATCACCATCATGTTCGACGCGGTGGCGATCGGGGTGAGGAACGAGGCGGCCCCGGCCACCGCCACCAGCATCAGCACCGGCTGCACCGAGTAGCCGGTCTCCGCGGCCGCGGCCAGCGCGATCGGGACCACGATCAGCACGGTGGCGGTGTTCGAGACGACCTGCCCGAGCGTGCCGGTGAGCACGAACAGGGCCACGAGCAACACGAAGGGCGGCGCGTCGCCGACCAGATCCACGATGCCGTCGGCGATCAGATCGGCCGCCCCGGATTCGGTGATGGCGACCGAGAGCGGGATCAGACCACCGATCAGCACGATGACCTGCCAGGACACAGCCCGGTACGCCTGGGGCACGCTCACCACCCTTAGCAGCACCATGCCGATCGCGCCGATCAGCCCGGCGACGGCGGCCGGGACCAGTCCGAACGCGAGCAGCAGCACCATCACCAGCGTTACGGCCAGCGCCCGCGGGGCCTTGCTGCCCATCGGCACGGCCTGCCGGCGGAGCAGATCCGGGGAGTCCACCAGCAGCACGTCCCGGTCGTCGACCAGGGTGTCGATGGCGGGCCAGGCGCCGTGCAGCAGGAGTACGTCGCCCTCGACCACGTCCGTCTCGCCGTCGACCTCCTTGCCCCGCCGGCGGACCGCGAGGATGACCAGGTCCGAACCCCGCTGCATGCCCGCGAACACCCGCTCGCTCAGGAGCGGTGACCTGGGTGGCACCACCACCTCCACCACACCGGCCTCGCGGGTCACGAGGCCGCCGGCAGCCTGGGTGCCGAGCGGACGCATCGCCACCGCGAGCCCGGAGTCCAGGACGAGCGTGCTCACCTGCTCGGGTGGTCCGGCGATGACGAGGACATCGTCCGGGCCGAGCACGTGCAGGGCCGGTGCGCGGCTGCGGTCCGGGCGCTGCGCGCCCATCAGCCGTACCCCGGGATGTTCCGCGCCGAGGTCGAGGTCCCGGAGCACGGTGCCCACCAGTGCGGACTGGTCCCGGAGTCGGAGCCGGTAGAAGCCGCCGGTGAGGTCGTACTGGCGGGCCAGGGTCTCGGCGTGCCGGCTGAGGTCCGGGCTGATGTTCTTCGGCACGGAGGTGGGGAGCATCCGGGGTCCGAGGATCACGCAGGCCGCGATGGTGGCAGCGAGCAACGGAAGGCCGATCAGGGCGAACTCGAAGAAGCCGAATCCGCCGCCACCGGCGTCGGTTGAGGCATCGGCCACGATCACGTTCACCACGGTGCCGGTCAGTGCCAGCAGCGAGCCCGCATGGGCGGCGAACGCCAGCGGCATCAGGAACTGCGACGGGGATGCCTTCGCCCGGACCGCAAGCATCACCACCATCGGCAGCAGCGCTGCCACCGAACCGTTCGGGGTGAGCAGCGTGGTCAACAGGGCGCAGAGCACCATCACCGCTATCAGGATCCGCCGTGGCGCCGTGCCGGCGCGCCGCGCAAGCGCCTGCCCGGCCCAGGCCGTCACCCCGGAGGAGTCGAGGCCCTCGCTCACCACGAACAGGGCGGCCAGGAAGACCACCACCGGATCGCCGAAGCCGCCGACTGCCTCGCCCAGGTCCATCACACCGGTGGCCCACAGGGCGAGGGCCACCAGGAGGGCGACCACCCCGACGGGGAGCTTGTTCGTGATGAACGCGACGACGGCCAGCCCGAGGATGATCAGTGTGATCGTCGCGGGATCCACGATGGTCGCACTCCTCTCCTCGGTCTGGCCGTCATGTCGCTTTCGGTCAGGAGCCGGACAGCTCGGTGGCGAGCTCCGCCTCGTCCTCGTCGGAGAGCGACGTCTGCAGCACGGTGCCCCCGAACGGCTTGATCGCGTCCGCGAACTTGTCCTCGGTGATCTTCGAGGCCAGCACCACCACGGCCGCCTTGCCCGGGGTCAGCAAGCCCTGGACGCGTTCCTTGAACGAGTTGTTGATGCCGACCTTGCCGAGCTTGCCGGTGAGGGCACCGAGTGCGCCGCCGAACAGCAGACCGAAGCCGGGCACCAGGAACAACAATCCGATCAGGGTGCCCCACAGGGCGCCGGAGGCGGCCGAGACGCCCACGATCTTCGCGGGGGTCTCGACGTGCTGCTTCCCTTCGGCGTCCACGCTGACCAGGGCGAGGCCGTTGAGGGTCACGATGAAGTCCCGCTGGGCCACCAGGACCTGCTCGTAGGCGCCCTTGGCCTTCTCGTGGTCGTCGTAGCCGATGATGATCAATTCCGACATGCCGTCTCCTTCGAATGGATCGGACCCGACCCAACTGGGCCGAGCGTGCTGCTCCTCACGCGCGTCGCGTGACGTGTCTCAAGGTACGACTCCTCCTCGATCGATGGGTTGCCGTGCCAAGGTGATCAGGCGGACGCGCCCGGGGCGAAGGTGCGGGACGCCTCGAGCAGGATCCGGGCACCGAAACCGGTGGCCCCGCTGGTGCGCCAGGAGTCGTCCTTGTCGGACTGCATCGTCCCCGCGATGTCGAGGTGCGCCCACGGCGTCTCCCCGACGAAGTGCTGGAGGAACAGCGCCGCGGTGGTCGCCCCAGCGAACGGACCACCGAGGTTGGCGATGTCGGCGATCTCGGAGTCGAGCTGCTTGCGGTACTTCTGCTCGAGCGGCAGCTGCCAGACCGGCTCGTCGACGACGGCGGACGCCGCGCGGACCAGGTCGATCATGGCCTGGTCGTTGCCCAGCAGCGGCGCCGTGGACGGGCCGAGCGAGACGAGCGCCGCGCCCGTGAGGGTGGCGATGTCGATGATCGCATCGACGCCGGCCTCGTTCGCGAGGTCGAGGGCGTCGCTCATCACGAGGCGTCCCTCCGCGTCGGTGTTCTTCACCTCGATCGTGGTACCGCGGCGAGTGGTGAGCACGTCGCCGAGCTTCATGGCGGTCCCGGACGGCATGTTGTCCGTGCACATCAGCCAGCCGGTGACCTCTGCGGCCACGCCCGCGTCGCGCAGGGCGGTGAAGGCGCCGAGCACGGCCGCCGCGCCGCCCATGTCCATCTTCATCAGCAGGTGCATCGGGTCGCTGGGCTTGAGGCTGATGCCGCCCGAGTCGAACATGATGCCCTTGCCGACCAGGCCCAGGTGAACCGTCGACTGCCCGGCGGGCGCGTAGGTGAGTTTGAGCATGCGCGGCTCCTCGGTGGAGCCCTGGTTGACGCCGAGGAGCCCGCCGCAACCGAGGTCGATCAGCGCCTGCTTGTCGAAAACCTCGACCTCGAACCCGAAGCGGGCACCGAGGTCGACGGCGATATCGCCCATGTTCGTCGCGGTGAGGTGTCCGGGCGGAGTGTTGGCGAGATCGCGCGCAACGATGGCGGCGCGGGCTCCGACGAACGCCTCGGCCACGGCCTCCTCGGCGTCCGCGCCGGCGGGCACGTCCAGGACGAGGGAGGCGAGCGCGACGTGCTTCGACTCGCGCACGAGGACCGTGTACCGGTAGCGCGCCAACAGCGCACCCTCGGCGAGGGCCCGTACGGCATCGGCGACCTCGACGCCGGCGAGATCGTCCAGGCGCAGCGCCAGCCGGGAGCGGCGGGACGCGGCGCGGGTGAGGGCGGCGGCCACATCGCGCAGCGTGGCAACGGTGGCCTCCGACCGGGCGCCGAGGCCGACGGCCACGAGATCGGGCCCGTCCGCCTGCAGCAGCACCAGCGTCGAGCCCGCGGCGGCCTCGAATCCCGCGTCCGCGAGCGCGTCACGGTTGAAACCGAGCGCGGTCGGCACGTCGCCGTCGGAGAACACGCCGATGCCGACGGCCTCGGCGTCCTCGGCGTCCGTGCCGAGCACGACTCGGGCTGCGTCGAGAGCATCGAGGCCCGGGAGGGTGGCGAAGTCCGCCGGGATCACCTTGTTCGGGCTGCGTGTGGTCATGGTCGCTGCTCCCTTGCGTTCAGCTGGCTTCGTGGTCGGGTCGGTGGATGTCATGCGGTGCTCAGCCCATGTCCACCGGCGCGCCGGGGCCCCACGGGATGCCCAGCAGGAACCAGACCGCGAACAGCACGGTCCAGGTGACGAGTACCGCCACGGCGTAGGGGATCATCAGGGCGATGATCGTGCCGATGCCGGCGTCCTTCTTGTAGCGCTGCGCCACGGTGACCATGAACGGCAGGTACACCATGAGCGGCGTCAGCACGTTCACGGGGGAGTCGCCGACGCGGTAGGCGGCCAGCAGCGTCTGCGGGGCGACGTCGAGCGAGGCGAAGATCGGGATGAAGACCGGCGCGAAGATCACCCACTTGGGCACCAGGCCCGGGAGGATGAAGTCGAGGATGACGATCACGAGGATGAACGCCAGCAGCAGCACGAGCGCCGGAACGTCCGCCGTCTCCAGCAGTTCGGCCGCCGAGACGGCGGCCACCGTGGGAAGGTTCGACCAGTTGAACAGGGCGATGAACTGGGCGATCATCAGGAACATCAACAGCAGACCGCCCAGGCTCGCGAAGGTCTTGGTGATCGCGCCGACGGCTGCGTTTCCACCCACCAGGGTCTTCGCCCCCGCGCCGTAGGCCATGCCGCAGACGAGGAACGCGAGCGAGATGATGAAGACGAGGCTCGCCATGAACGGTGTGGTGCCGATGATCGCACCGGTCTCCGGGTCGCGCAGCGGCGCTCCCGGAGGCGCCGTCAGCAGCGCGATGAACGCCACGAAACCGATCAGCGCCCAGAACGAGAACCTCAGGCCCCGCGCTTCGGCGGCGTGGTCGATCTCCTCGTCGCCCTCGATGCCGACCACAAGGTCGTTACGGTCGTAGCCCCCGAGTCGCCTCTCGGTCACGAAGAGTGTGACCAGCAGCACGACCACCGCCATCAGGATCGACGAGACGATCGCGAAGTAGTAGTTCTGGGTGACCTCGAGCGTCTCCATGCCCGCCGTCGCGAGCACCTCGTTCGTGATCTCGGTGAGCATGCTGTCCGACGGGGTGATCAGCAGGTTCACCCCGAACACGGCCCCTACTCCCGCGAACGCAGCCGCGAGGCCGGCGAGCGGATGTCGTCCGACGGTGAGGAACGCCGCCGCGGCGAGCGGGACCAGGATGAGGTAGCCGGCGTCGGTCGCCACCGACGAGAGCACACCGACGAAGATCAGGATGAACGCGAGCCACCGCTTCGGCGCGACCTTCACCGTGCGGCGGATCAGGGCGCCCATGAGGCCGGCGTGCTCGGCCACGCCGACGCCTGCCATCGCGATGAGGACGACTGCGACGACGCCGAAGCCGGCGAAGTTGTCGACGAAGGACGAGAAGAAGAAGCGGATGCCGTCGATCGAGATGAGGCTGCGGACCTCGAAGGTCTGCTCCTCGACGATGTAGTCCGGGACCTCGGCAGGCTCGCCGGTGACGGAGTCGTAGATCGACCAGGTACCGCCCAGATGCTCGTTGACCTGGTTGAACTCGTCGCGGGGGACCGGGGTGACCACCTCGTCGGTCACGGACACTCCGACCCAGGACAGGATCGCGGAGAGCAACGCGATGACGCCGATCAGGTAGACGAACATGATCGTCGGGTTCGGCACCTTGTTGCCGACACGCTCGATCCAGTTCAGGAAGCCCTTGTTGTCGGCCGGAGGCGACAGTTCCACCGACTCAGCAGCCACGATCTACCCCCATCGCAGTCGCGGCGGTCGTGGTGACGCGCACCGACCTGGACGGCATCGTCGTCGTACCGAAGATCGTGGTCCGAGTACCCATCCGAAATCCTCTCCCGTGTGTGCGCCGTACCCCGACCGGCGCTCGGCGCACGGAGTCGGTCATTGACGACCCTAGTGAGCGGCCCCACACGGGCGACAGACTTCCCCCAGTCCTGGGGGATCCCCAGAACTAGGGGTCACGTCGATCCACCCGCGGACGGCCGACGCCCAGATATGGCTAGGGTGGGCGCACGGGACGGGGTCCGGGCGGGGCGCCCAGCGGGCGGCTCGATCGCAAGATGACAAGAGGGACGACTCGATGACGGTTGACTCAAGGCGGGTCGAAGGCTCGGCGTACCCGCGCACGGTCTCCCGGGTAGGTCTCGTGGACGATCATGCCGTGGTCGGCCTCGGTGTGCGTGCCCTCCTTGCCGACCATCCGGACCTGGAATTCGTGGCCGCTGAGCCCACGGTGGCGGACCTGCTCGCTGGTGGCGCGGATCTGGACGTGGTGCTGCTGGACCTGCGCCTGGCGGACGGTTCGTCCGTCTGGCAGAACATCAGCCGGCTGCGACAGACGGGCGCGGAGGTACTTGCCTTCACGTCGGGCGACGACGTGGACCTCGTGCGCGCTGCGGCACGCGCCGGGATCGCCGGCATGGTCCGCAAGTCCGAGGACTCCGAGCACCTGCTCGAGGCCCTGCGGCACGTCTGCCGCGGCGAGGTGGTCGCCTCCACGGAGTGGGCCGCGGCCGTGGACAGTGACCCGCACGCCCCTGGGCTGTCCCCCCGCGAGCGGCAGGTGCTGGAGTTGTACGCATCCGGGGAGAAGGCGGACCGGGTTGCCCGGCTGTTGGGGGTGTCCCGGGAGACGGTGCTGGACCACATCCGCCGCATCCGTGTGAAGTACGCCGCCGTGGAGCGCCCGGCGCACACGAAGGTGGAGCTGTACATGCGTGCCGTGGAGGACGGCGTGCTGCCAGGGCCGGGGTGAACGGGTCTCCCGACGACCGGCGGCAGGGATCGAGCACTCCTGGGGCGACCACGCGAGCCATGAGCGTGCGTCGCCGGATGGGTGCCATGGTGTCCATCGGCGCCCTGATCCTGGTCGCGATCCACCTCGGAGATGGTCTGATCGGGTGGTCGAACGCCCATTTCGGCTGGCGCCTCGGCGTCCTCGCCCTGATCGGCGTCGTCGTGGTCCTCACCCTCGGTGCGTTCCACCTGCCGCAGCGGCTGCTGCGCCGGGGCTGGGCGTGCTTTCCGATCCTCTACCTGGTGCTCGTCTCGACATGGGTGCTGGCCCGTTCGGCCGACGACGATGAACCGTCCGTGTGGGTGCTCGAACCCGCGGCAGTCGGCTTCGCGGCCGTGTCGTGGACGTGGCGGACGGCGATCGGGTACGCGCTGATCGCGGCCGCGCTCCTGCCGTTGAGTCTGTTCCTGGTCGACGGGAGCGTCGACCGGCAGATCCTGCTCCGGGCGATCATCCATCTGGGCAATGTGGCGTTCGTGGTCATCGTGTTCGCCATCGACGCCCAGTTGCGGGCCTTGCGAAGCTCCGAACGGGAGGTCGAGCGCAATGCGGCGCTCGCCGCCGCCGCGGGCGCTCGTGCTGGGGCACACGCCCGGCTGACCGCGCTCATCCATGACGAGGTGCTGACCGCGTTGACCCTCGCGATGCGCACCACGGTCATCCCCGAGTCCGTCGCCACCCAGGCCGGGCGGGCACTGGCGGTCCTGCGTGGCGCGGCCGTGCCGACCGAAGGCCAGCCGGGGCGCCTGCATGCCGACCTGGCGGCACTCGCACGTGACAAGGGGCTCCGGTTCGTCGCGCCGCCGGGGGCCACGCGGATCGCGCTACCCGACCAGGCGGCGAATGCACTCGTCGCGGCCTGTGCACAGGCGATCGAGAACAGCCTGCGTCACGCCCGCCCGGTGGCCGGCGCGAGCTCGGTGCGCCGCTGCCTCCGGCTGACCGCCGAGCCGGGACGGGTGGTCGTGACCGTCGAGGACGACGGCTCCGGCTTCGAGCCCGACGATGTCGCGCCGGACCGGCTGGGCCTTCGTGCCAGCATGCTCGCCCGGATGCGCAGTGTGCCGGGGGGCGGTGCGCAGGTGCGTTCCGGATGGGGCCGCGGCACGGTGGTCGAGCTCAGCTGGGTAGGGCCGGTCGCGGGCGATACGGGCTCGGGGACCGGTGGCGCCAACGGCGGCACGAACGCGGACCCCCACGCCGGTAGTCGCATCTCGGGACTCGCGACCCCGGCCGCGCGGGTGGTGCTCGTCCTGGTCTGGGCGACCGGAGCCGTCCAGTCCGCGCTGCTCTGGCACACCTATCCGCAGCCCGCCGCGATCGGTGTCGCGCTGCTCGTGAGCCTCGCCGGGGCGCTTGCCCTCAGCGCGCCCGCGGATGATCCGCTGCCCCGGTGGGCGACGCTGACGGTGGCCGCCGTGGCCCCCGTGAACGCGCTCCTGCTCCTGCCCCAGCTGGGTGGGGGACCGGGGGAGCGGGCCTGGTTGTTGCAGACCGGTGCCTACCTCGCCGCACTGCTCATGGTGCGGGGGCGCCGCGGGCCGGGCCTGGCTTCGGTCGGTGCGATGGCGGCCGCGGTGATCGCCTGGGGCGCACGGGTGGACGCTCCCTCCGCGACGGTGGTCGCTGTCCTCTCGCTGCCGGTGGCCGCAGCCGCCGTGGGGCTCGCCTGGTCGGCCCTGCTTCGACGGATGTTGACCCGGCTCACGGCCCACCGCCGGGCCGATGCCGCCTCCGCACGGGCGCTCACCGCCGAGCGGGCGGCCCTGGCTCGGACCGCGACGGAACTGCATGCCATCGCTCGGGTGGCCGGACCACCCCTGCGGCGCGTCGTGGAGTTGACTGCAGTCGACCCGCCCGAGCCGCTGAGCCCCGCAGACCGGATGGAGTGCCGCATCGCCGAGGCGCACATCCGGGACCGGTTGCGGGCGCCCGCACTGGCAGAGGCGGATGTCGCAGTGGCCGTGGACGCCGCACGCCGCCGGGGCGTGGAGGTCCTGCTGCTCGACGACCGTGCTGATCGGGTCGAGCCTGCCGGCCGTGCGGAGACCGTCGGTCAGGCAGGTCGCGCCGATCGGGTGGAGCCGTTGGAGGACGGCTTCACCGCCGCGCTGGTCGAGCTCATCGGTGCGCACGGGGCGGGTTCGGTGACGGTGCGGCTGCTGCCGCAAGGACGCGCCGTGTTCGCGACGGTGCTGTGCAACGGGCCCGGCGGCGACGAGCGGACCGAACTGGACCGTCTCGGCCGGGAGGTTCACACCAGCAGGGACTCGATGGCCCCGTCCGAGAGCACGTGATCGGCCACCATCCGACTCGCGCCGAGCACCGCCGCCTGGGCGCCGGTCCCGGTGCGCACGATACGGAGGTCCCGGGTCGCCAAGGCCAGCGAGCGGGTCAGGATGACGTCGCTGATCGCCTCGAGGAGGATCGGGTTGTCCATCGCCATCGATCCGCCGATGACCACCACCGAGGGGTTGAGCAGGCTCACGGTGCCGGCCAGCACGGACCCGATGTCCCGACCGGCCCGCCGGGAGAGGTCGAGCGCTAGCGCGTCCCCGGTTGCGATCAGGGTGGAGACGTCCTCGGCCTCCTCGTTGCTGCGGCCGGCGGCGAGCCAGGCGGCGCGAACCGCGCTGCGGCTCGCAAGGGCCTCAAGGCAGCCGGTGTTGCCGCAGGTGCAGGTCACCGCCTCGCCACCAGGCACGGCGATGTGCCCGAGGTCCCCGGCGGCGCCCTGGGCGCCGCGATGGACCCGGCCCTCGGTGATGATGCCGGCGCCGATGCCGGTGGCGACCTTGACGAAGACAAGGTCGTCGACGCCGGGATACAGGCTCCAGTGCTCACCGGCGGCCATCAGGTTCACATCATTGTCGACCAGCACCGGGGTCCGGAACGACTCGGCCAGCACGCCGGGGATGTCGGCGCCGTCCCATCCCGGCATGATCGGTGGGTTGCGAGGGCGTCCGGTCTCATGTTCCACCGGCCCCGGCACGCCGACACCGACCCCCACGAGGTCGCGGCGCGGCCGCCCGACCTCCTCGAGCAGCTCGAAGCCGAGGGCACTCACGCGCGCGAGGATTGCCTCGGGTCCGTCGGCGATCGCGGCGATCTCACCCCGCTGGGCCAGGACCGTCCCGCCGAGGTCGGTGACGGCCACCTGCAGGTGTGCCGCGCCGATGTCCGCCGCGAGGATGATCCGTGAGGTGGGGGCGAACGCGAAGATCTCCGGGGGGCGCCCACCCGTGGAGGTGGCGGCACCGCGGTGGGCCAACAGTCCGCTCTCGAGGAGCAGGTCGATTCGCTGGGCGATGGTCGAGCGGGCGTGACCGGTCTGTGCCACCAGTTCGGCGCGGGAGCGCGGCACGCCGTCGCGAAGCAGCGCCAGCACCGCGCTCAACCCGGCGGGCACGGCAGTCGGTCGACGGGTCTGGCCCACGGGTCCTCCTCTCGGCGAACGACAACTATAGGGTCACGGATCGGTCACAGAAGGCCGGCTCGCCGACTTTTGCTTGACGGCAGGCAGAAGGGCCGCCTAGGTTCGGCGGCATGGTCAGCGACGACGCGTTCATGACAATGCGTGGCATCGTCCAGCACTCCCCCGAGGGCCAGGGCCCTGGACGGGCTGGACCTCGAGGTGCGCACGGGCGAGGTGCACTGCGTCCTCGGCCAGAACGGAGCCGGAGAGTCGACCCTCATCAAGGTCGTCGCTGGGGCACGCCAGCCCAACGACAGGCGGCGTCGCAGATCGACGCCCTCTGGAACCACGATGACGACCAGGACGCCGGCTCGGCGAACATGATGGAACTGATCGCCTCCGGCGACTCCGTCGTGCAGGCCACCGTCATCTACCCGGCCACCCAGGCGGCGGACGGCATCGCCCTGGCCCGCCTCGTCGTGCAGCAGCGCGCCCTAGCCGACCTCGTCGAGGTCGAGGTGCCGCGACTGGTCCAGTTGTACGCCCCGGTCGTGACCGCGGAGAACGTGGAGCAGTATCTACCCACGGCCTTCCAGTCCTGACCTGTTCGTCCGGCGGTGCGTGATCGGCCGTCCGGAACGGGGCCGTGGTGACCAGAACGGTCGCCGCGGCCCCACCCCATGAGAACAACACTGAGGAGAGAGAACTCGATGACCGCCAGTCCACCCTTGAACGTCGCAATGATCGGGTACGCCTTCATGGGCGCCGCGCACTCGCAGGCCTGGCGCAACGCGCCCCGCTTCTTCGATCTGCCGCTCACCCCGGTCCAGCAGGTGATCTGCGGTCGGAACCCGGAGGCGTTGGCCGCGGCGGCGGCGAAGCTGGACTGGCGGCACACGGAGACGGACTGGCGCGCAGCGATCACTCGCGACGACGTCGATCTCGTGGACGTGTGCACCCCGGGCGACACCCACGCCGAGATCGCGATCGCCGCCCTCGAGGCCGGCAAGCACGTGCTCTGCGAGAAGCCGCTGGCGAACACCGTCGCCGAGGCCGAGCAGATGGCCGCCGCCGCGGAGGCGGCCCGGGCCAACGGCGTCCTCGCCATGGTGGGCTTCACCTACCGCCGGGTCCCCGCCGTCCAGCTCGCCCGCCAGCTCATCGCCGAGGGTCGCCTCGGCACCATCCGGCAGGTGCGGGCCCAATACCTCCAGGACTGGATCGCGGATGCCAGTGCACCGCTGTCCTGGCGCCTGGACAAGACCAAGGCCGGTTCGGGCGCGCTCGGGGACATCGGCGCACACATCACCGATCTGATCCAGTTCGTGACGGGCCAGGCGATCACCGGCGTGGTTGGCCTCACCGAGACGTTCGTGAAGGAGCGGCCGGTCGCCACCGAGTTCGCCGGACTGGCCGGCACCGGGGGAGCCGAGCTCGGACCGGTGACGGTCGACGACGCGTCCATCTGGCTGGCCCGGCTCGCCGGCGGCGCGATCGGGACGTTCGAGGCCACCCGGTTCGCCTGGGGACGCAAGAACGGACTGCGGTTCGAGATCAACGGGTCGGCGGGATCCCTCGCGTTCGACCTCGAGGATCTGAACGTCCTCGAGTACTTCGACGCCGGTGAGGACGCGCGCACCGCCGGGTACCGCCGGATCCTCGTCACCGAACCGGAGCACCCGTTCGTCTCCGCCTGGTGGCCCGCCGGGCACGGGCTCGGCTACGAGCACGCCTTCACGCACCAGGTCGTCGACCTGGTCACCGCAGTCTCCGCCGGCGAGCAGCCCGAGCCCTCCTTCGCCGACGGGCTCGCGGTGCAACGGGTCCTTGCCGCAGTCGAGCAGAGCGCGCAGGGTGGGAGCACCTGGTTGGACATCCCGGCTGCCGGGTGACAACACCCGACCGGACCCCACCCACCGACCAGCACGAACCGACCGAAGACAACCGCAACGAGGAGCAGTATTCCCATGGCACGACCGATCACCCTGTTCACCGGACAGTGGGCGGACCTCCCCTTCGAGGAGGTGGCCCGGCTCGCCAGCGAGTGGGGCTACGACGGACTTGAGATCGCCTGTTGGGGCGACCACCTGGACCCGAACCGCGCGGCGACCGACGACGACTACGTCCAGGAGAAGCTGGAGCTGCTGGCCCGCTACGACCTGAAGGTGTGGGCCATCTCCAACCACCTCAAGGGGCAGGCCGTCTGCGACGACCCCATCGACATCCGGCACCGTGAGATGCTGCCTGACTCCATCTGGGGCGACGGCGACGCCGAGGGCGTCCGGCAGCGGGCCGCCGAGGAGATGAAGAACACCGCGCGCGCCGCCGCCCGGCTCGGCGTCAAGACCGTGGTCGGCTTCACCGGCTCCGCGATCTGGAAGTACGTGGCGATGTTCCCGCCTGTGCGCGACGAGATCATCGAGGCCGGCTACCAGGACTTCGCGGACCGGTGGAACCCGATCCTGGACGTGTTCGACGAGGTCGGCGTCCGGTTCGCCCACGAGGTGCACCCAAGCGAGATCGCGTACGACTACTGGTCCACGGTGCGCACCCTCGAGGCGATCGGTCACCGGGAGGCGTTCGGCCTGAACTGGGACCCGAGCCACATGGTCTGGCAGCAGATCGACCCGGTCTCCTTCCTCGTCGACTTCGCGGACCGGATCTACCACGTGGACTGCAAGGACACGAAGCTGCGCATGACGAACGGGCGCAACGGCCGGCTGTCCTCGCACCTGCCCTGGTCGGACCCGCGCCGCGGCTGGGACTTCGTCTCGACCGGGCACGGGGACGTGCCGTGGGAGGACGCCTTCCGCGCCCTGAACCACATCGGTTACGACGGACCGATCTCGGTGGAGTGGGAGGACGCCGGTATGGACCGCCTGGTGGGCGCGCCGGAGGCCCTCGAGTTCGTGAAGAAGTTCGCGTTCGACGCGCCCGAGGCGGCGTTCGACGCGGCGTTCAGCACGCGCTGAGCAGCCCAGCAGGGGCGTCTTCCGGTCACCGCCGGAGGGCGCCTCTCGTCGTTCCGACCGGCACCTCAGCCGCTCAGGTCAGTCGTGGCTGGCCGGCTCGTCATCGCCGCCGGCGTGCCTGGCCAGGACGAACAGCAGATCCGAGAACCGGTTCAGGTACGTGGACAGCTGCGGGTTCACCTCGACGCCCGAGGCGCGCGCGGCGACCACGTGGCGCTCCGCCCGGCGGGCCACGGTGCGGGCGTGATCGAGGGCCGCACTGACCGGGTTCGAGCCCGGCACGATGAACACCGGCCGCATCGGTCGCTGCTTCAGGAGCTCGTCCATGAGGGTCTCCACGGCCGTCACCATCTCCGACGTCACCAGGGAGATCCCCGGTTCGAGCCGGTCCCGGTGGAACGGATTCGTGGACAGGTCGGCGCCACAGACGAAGAGTTCGCGCTGCAGCCGCAGCACGAGGGCGGCGAGTTCGGTGTCATCGCAGGCGGCCCGCGCGACCCCGAGCACGGCGACGGTCTCGTCGAGGTCACCGCCGGCCTCGACCTGGGCGTCCCGCTTGGAGACGCGGCCACCGAGGAACAGGCCGGTGGTGCCGTCGTCCCCGGTGCCGGTCGAGATGCTGGCCATCCCTCGAGCATGCCACCGCTGCCACACGTGCGCACGGTCGTCGCCGCGCGGCCGTAGACTCCAGCCAACACAATCAGTCGACTCGAGGTCAGGGGAAGCCGGTCCGAAACCGGCGCTGTCCCGCAACCGTGGGTCGCCCGCAGCACCGATGCGGGCGACGAGCCGGATCACCTGCTCGGGATCGAAGGCTCGACCCGTCGTGGACTGCGGGAGGAGCCCGAGTCCTCGTCCCCGCGCGCTCACGCCCGGGGTCCGGGGGAGCGGGCCCGCCCCGCGGACACCCTCCCGGAAGGCTCCACCATGAGACACCCCAAGCCCCCCGTGACCCGCATCGCGGCCGCGGCCGCGATCGGACTCGGCCTGCTCACCGTCCTGCCGACCGCCGCCGGAGCGGATGCCGGCCCGGCCCCCGCTGGCGCCTGCCTGACGGCGGACCAGGGCGTCACCGTCGTGGTCGACTTCACCGACGTCGGCGGTGAGGTGGAGGCGGGCTGCGCCGAGGGGGACCCGACCTCGGGCCGCGAGGCGCTGGAGCTCGCAGGCTTCACACCCGCTGACTCCACCCCGGGTCTGATCTGCACGATCGACAGCCTGCCCGATCCCTGCCCCACCGAGTTCGATGGGAACTTCTGGTCCTACTGGACCGCCGAACCGGGCGCCGACTGGGTGAGCGCGACCGTGGGTGCGGACGAGGCCGACCCCGCGGTGGGCGGCTACGAGGGCTGGCGCTACTTCGACGGCAGCGCCGGTCCCACCGTGACCTCCGCCGACGTGGCGGCCGCGGCCGAGGATGCGGACCAGACCACCGAGGGCTCGGAGGACGCGACCGCGTCCGCGACCGGTGACGAAGCCCAGGAGGAGGGCTCCGGCGCGCCGGTCGGGGTGATCGCCGGGATCGCCGCGGTCATCGTCGTCGGCCTGGTGGCCGTCCTGGTGACGCGCCGCCGCGCCGCCCAGCGGGGGGACTGAGCGCCGTCCGGCCATGACCACCATGCAGCGCAGTCCCGGGCCGCCGGTCTCGGGTCCGCCGTCGACCGAGCGGCACACCGCGGTATCCCTGCACCCACTGGCCTGGTGGGCCTGGGGTGCGGGCATCGCGGTGGCGCTGACCCGCACCCTGAATCCGCTGGTGATCGCGCTGTTGCTCGCCGCCGTGACCCTGGTGGTGGTGATCCGGCGGGACGACTCACCGTGGGCGCGCGCATTCGGTGCCTACCTGTGGCTCGGCCTGGTGGTGATCGCCGTCCGGGTGGCCTTCTACCTGCTCGTCGGGCTGCCCGATGGCAGCCCCGTGCTGGTGGACCTGCCCCGGATCCCGCTGCCCGGCTGGGTGGACAGCATCGAGCTGCTCGGTCCGGTGCACGCCGCCGGACTGCTCGGTGCGATCTACGCCGGCCTGCGCCTGGCTGCCCTGATCATCACGTTCGGGGCCGCGAACGCGCTCGCGAACCCGAAGCGGGCGCTGCGTTGCCTGCCGGCCTCCCTGCATCACCTCGGCACCGCCGTCGTGATCGCGGTGAGTGTGACCCCGCAACTGTTCTCCGCCGTCGCTCGGGTGCGGCGGGCGCAGCTGCTGCGCGGCCTGGACGGGCGCGGGCCGCGGGCGTTCGCCGGCCGGCTCATCCCGGTGCTGCAGGACGCCCTCGAGCAGGCGCTCGCCCTCGCCGCCTCGATGGACTCCCGTGGCTATGCCCGCGGCCACCGGCCCGGCGGTGACCGCCGGGTGGGCACGCTGCTGGTGGTGGCGCTGCTGGCCGGGCTGATCGGCACCTACGGCCTGCTCGACGGTACCGCGCCGGACTGGCTCGGCCCGCCGCTGTTGGCGGCCGGCGCGGCGATCGCCGTGGTGGCCTCGGTGCTGGCCGGGCGACAGGTGCGCCGCACGCGCTACCGGCCCGACCCGTGGGGGCTGCCGGAGAGCCTCGTCGCGGTGTGCGGCGTGGCGGCGGCCGTGGCGATCGGTCTGGGTGCGGCCATCGAACCCGCCTCGGTCTCGGCTTCGCTGAGCCCGCTGACCTGGCCCACGCTGCCCCTGAGCGGTGTGATCGCGGCCGGTGCCGCCGCGCTCCCGGCCGTGCTGCCCGGGCGGAGCACCCGATGATCGAGTTCCGGGACGTCACCGTCAGCTACACCGGCACGCCGGCGTTGCGCGAGGCCAGCTTCACCGTCGGCGAGGGCGAGTTGTGCCTGGTCGTGGGACCCACGGGATCGGGCAAGTCCACGCTGCTCGGGGCGGCCTGCGCCCGCGTGCCCCATTTCAGTGGCGGTCTGCTCTCCGGCACCGTGCTGGTCGCCGGCCGGGACACCCGCGACCACCTGCCCCGCGACCTCGCGGACGTGGTCGGCGTGGTGGGGCAGGATCCGCTCGCCTCGTTCGTCACCGACTCGGTCGAGGAGGAGCTCGCGTTCGCGATGGAGCAGCTCGGGGTGGCGCCGGCGTTGATGCGCAAGCGGGTGGAGGAGGTGCTCGACCTGCTCGGCCTGGCGCCGCTGCGCGGCCGCGCCCTCGCGGACCTCTCCGGCGGCGAGCAGCAACGCGTCGCGATCGGGGCGGTGCTCACGGCGCAGCCCCGGATCCTGGTCCTGGACGAACCCACGTCCGCGCTCGATCCGGGCGCCGCCGAGGACGTGCTCGCCGCGCTCACCCGGCTGGTGCACGACTCCGGCATCACCGTGCTGCTCGCCGAGCACCGGCTCGAACGCGTGGTCCAGTTCGCCGATTCGGTCATCTCGTTGACGCCCGACGGCGTGGCCGCGGCGGGCGCGCCGGCGGCGGTTCTCGCGCACTCGTCGGTGGCGCCACCCGTGGTGGAGCTCGGTCGGTTGGCGAATTGGGACCCGTTGCCCCTCTCGGTCCGTGATGCCCGTCGGGTGGCCGGGCCACTGCGCGAGCGGGTCCGCGATGGCCTGGCCGCGGCCGCGGGAACCACGCGCGCGGGCGCGCCGAAGGACCGGGCCGGCCGGCCGCCGTCGGGCGCTGCGGCGAAGCTGGTGGCCGACGGCCTGCACGTGCGGTACGGCGCGACCCACGCGGTGCGGGGCGTGGACCTGGCGCTGCCCGCGGGCGAGGTGGTGGCCCTGATGGGGCGCAACGGATCCGGGAAGTCCTCGCTTCTCTGGGCGCTGTCCGGGCGCGGTCGTCGGTCGGGTGGCACCGTGACCCTGCCCGATGGCACCGACCCGGCGGAACTCACCCCCGCGGTGGCGCGTCGCGAGGTCGCCCTGGTGCCGCAGGCACCCTCGGACCTGCTCTACCTGCCCACCGTGGCGGCCGAGTGCGCCGCTGCCGATGAGCAGGCCGCGGCCGGAGCCGGGACGACCGCGTCGATCCTCGACTCGCTGACACCGGGTATCGACGCTGCACGGCACCCGCGTGACCTCTCCGAGGGGCAGCGGCTCGCCCTCGCGGTGGCCGTCCAGCTGGCGGCGACGCCGCGGGTCCTGCTGCTGGACGAACCGACCCGTGGCCTGGACTACACCGCGAAGGCACACCTCGTTGCAGCGCTCGATGAGCTGCGCGCCGGCGGGCACACGATCCTCGTGGCCAGCCATGACGTCGAGTTCGTGGCGCGGGTGGCCGGTCGGGTGGTGCTGCTCGCCGAGGGGGAGGTGGTCGCCGACGCACCGGCCGAGGAGGTCCTGCGGGACTCGCCCACGTTCGCGCCGCAGGTGGCCAAGATCCTCGCCCCGGTCGGCGTGCTCACGGTCGCGGACGTGCGCGAGGCGCTGGCCGCAGGCGCAGCCGCCGAGGGACCGCCATGAGGTGGGACGCAGACGTCGGCAGCGACGTGACCGCGGTCCCGATCGGGCGCCGGTTGGGCCTCACCCTGGTGCTCGCCTCCGCGCTCGGGGTGCTGGCGTTCGGGTGGCCGCTGCTCGTCGATGCAGGCGCTGCGCTCGACGACGCCACCTCCGCTCCGGTGGTGCTCGCTCTGGTGGTGGCGGCTGGGCTCGCGGTGCTGTTGGTGGGGGTCAACGACGGCGGTCTGGACGTGAAGGCGATCGCGGTGCTCGGGCTGCTCAGCGCCGTCGGGGCCATCCTGCGTCCGCTCGCGGCGGGCACCGGCGGGGTGGAGACCGTGTTCATCCTGGTCGTGCTCGGCGGGCGGGTGTTCGGCCCGGGATTCGGGTTCCTGCTCGGCTCCACCACCATCTTCGCCTCGGCCCTGCTGACCGGGGGGGTGGGACCGTGGCTGCCGTTCCAGAT
>NZ_CACRYJ010000051.1 GCF_902703175.1 Occultella aeris
CGAAGTCATTGGCGATGATGTCGTCGAACTCGCCGCTGAACCCGGCCAGGCGCTCCCAGTAGCAACTGTCGGCGCCGGTGCTTGCCCGATACGTTCCGGGAGCGACGTCGGTACCGACCCGGAGCGTGCCGGCGCCGAACTGCACGGGTGCCGGTGCGGGCCGGCGGATACCAAGGGTGTCGATGCCGTCCGCGTTCCAGTCGCCGACCATCACGGCGTCCGTGGCCCGGCCGTACGCCACGACGCGGTCAGCCGCACCACCGCCGAAACCGTTCGCGATGTAGTACAGGTTGTCACGCCGCACGGCCAAGGAGTCGACACGGTCGCCGTTCCAGTCTCCGATCAGCACCCTGTCACTGGTTCGTCCGTATGCGACGACCCGGTCGGCGTTGCCGCTGCTGAGCGAGTTGATGAAGTAGTAGATGTTGCCGCGGCGGACGGCGAGGGTGTCGATGCCGTCGCCGTTCCAGTCGCCGACGAGCACGACGTCGGAGGTCCGCCCGTACGCGACC
>NZ_CACRYJ010000052.1 GCF_902703175.1 Occultella aeris
GGCCGGGTGGGCACGGGGCGGGCGGGTGCCGGCCGCTGGGTAGACTCGCGGCCATGTCCACCATCAATTCCGATGAGGTCGCGCGCCTTGCCGCGCTCGCCCGAATCGACCTCGCTCCCGACGAGATCACCCGCCTCGCCGGTGAGCTCGACGTCATCGTCCAGGCCGTCAAGACCGTGAGTGAGGTGGCCGGCGACGACGTCCCAGCCACCAGTCACCCGATCCCGCTCACCAACGTGCTGCGCGAGGACACCGTCGGGCAGACCCTGCCCGTGGCGGACGTGCTCGCCCAGGCACCGGCCGCGCAGGACGGCATGTTCCTGGTGCCGCAGATCCTTGGGGAGGAGCAGTGAGCGACCTCACCCGCGCCACCGCGGCCGAGCTCGCAGGCAGGCTCGCCGCCGGCGAGGTCTCCAGCGTCGAGGTCACCCAGGCGCACCTGGACCGGATCGGCGCCGTCGACGGCGCCGTGCACGCCTTCCTGCACACGAACACCGACGAGGCGCTCGCCGCCGCGGCAGCGGTGGACACCGCCCGCGCCGCCGGCGAGGACCTGCACGCACTGGCCGGGGTGCCGATCGCCGTCAAGGATGTCGTCGTCACCAAGGGCCAGGTCACCACGGCCGGCTCGAAGATCCTCGAGCACTGGGTCCCGCCCTACGACGCAACCCTGGTCGAGCGGCTGCGCGCCGCCGGGATGCCGATCCTCGGCAAGACGAACATGGACGAGTTCGCGATGGGCTCCTCCACCGAGCACTCCGCGTACGGGCCCACCCGCAACCCGTGGGACCTGGACCGCATCCCCGGCGGATCGGGCGGCGGCTCCGCTGCCGCGGTCGCCTCGTTCGAGGCCCCGCTCGCGATCGGCACCGACACCGGCGGCTCGATCCGCCAGCCCGCCGCCGTCACCGGCACCGTTGGCGTCAAGCCCACCTACGGCAGCGTCTCCCGGTACGGGCTGATCGCCCTCGCCTCCAGCCTCGACCAGGCCGGCCCGTGCACCCGCACCGTGCTCGACTCGGCGCTCCTGCACGACGTCATCGGCGGCCACGACCCACGTGACTCGACCTCGCTGAGCGAGCGGGCGCCGTCGTACACCGAGGCCGCGAAGGCGGGCGCCACCGGCGACCTGACCGGCCTCAAGGTCGGTGTCGTCACCGAGCTCGGCGGCGAGGGCTACCAGAGCGGGGTCCGCGCCAGCTTCGAGGCGAGCCTGGAGCTCCTCACGAACGCGGGCGCGGAGATCGTCGAGGTCTCCTGCCCGAGCTTCACCGCCGCGCTGGCCGCGTACTACCTGATCCTGCCGTCGGAGGCGTCCTCGAACCTGGCCAAGTTCGACGGCATGCGGTTCGGGTTGCGGGTCGAGCCCACCGAGGGACCGATCACCGCCGAGCGCGTGATGGCCGCGACCCGCGGCGCCGGCTTCGGGGACGAGGTCAAGCGCCGCATCATCCTCGGTACCTATGCCCTCTCCGCGGGCTACTACGACGCCTACTACGGCAGCGCCCAGAAGGTCCGCACGCTGATCCAGCGGGACTTCGCGGCCGCGTTCGCCCAGGTGGACGTGCTCGTCTCACCGACGGCGCCGACCACGGCGTTCAAGTTCGGGGACAAGGTCGACGACCCGATGGCGATGTACCTCAACGACGTCGCCACCATCCCGGCGAACCTGGCCGGTGTGCCGGGCCTGTCCCTGCCGAGCGGGCTGTCCGACGACGGCCTGCCGGTCGGGTTCCAGATCCTCGCCCCGGCTCGAGCCGACGAGCGGCTCTACCGCGTCGGTGCCGCCCTGGAATCCCTGCTGCTCGCCCAGTGGGGCGCCCCGCTGCTGTCCCGCGCCCCGGAACTCGAGGTCAACGCATGAGTGTCACCGACGAGCTCGTCGACTACGACGAGGCGATCGCCCGCTACGACGCCGTCCTCGGGATCGAGGTGCACGTCGAGCTAGGCACTGCCACGAAGATGTTCGACGACGCGCCCGCCTCGTTCGGCGAGATCCCGAACACGTCGGTCACTCCGGTATCGCTCGGCCTGCCCGGCGCGCTGCCGGTCGTGAACGGCCGGGCCGTGGAGTACGCGATCAAGATCGGCCTGGCGCTGAACTGCCAGATCGCCGAGACCTGCCGGTTCGCCCGGAAGAACTACTTCTACCCGGACGT
Source organism: Occultella aeris (assembly GCF_902703175.1). Taxonomy (GTDB): domain Bacteria; phylum Actinomycetota; class Actinomycetes; order Actinomycetales; family Beutenbergiaceae; genus Occultella; species Occultella aeris. The sequence goes on from NZ_CACRYJ010000052.1 coordinate 2,160, forward strand.
GCCGAAGAACTTCCAGACCTCCCAGTACGACGAGCCGATCGCGTTCGACGGCTACCTCGACATCGAACTCGACGACGGCGAGGTGTTCCGCGTCGAGATCGAACGGGCGCACATGGAGGAGGACGCCGGCAAGAACACGCACGTGGGCGGGTCCACCGGCCGCATCCATGGCGCCGAGTACTCGCTCGTGGACTACAACCGGGCCGGCATCCCGCTCGTCGAGATCGTCACCCGCCCGATCACCGGCGTCGGCACCCGCGGGCCGGAGATCGCCCGGGTGTACGTGCAGACGCTGCGGGACATCTTCCGGTCCCTAGGGGTCTCCGAGGCGCGGATGGAGCGCGGCAACGTGCGCGCGGACGTGAACCTGTCCCTGCGCGAGTCCGCCGATGCCCCGCTCGGCACGCGGACCGAGACCAAGAACGTGAACTCGTTCCGCTCGATCGAGCGGTCGGTCCGCTACGAGGTGTCGCGGCAGGCCGCGGTGCTCGACGGCGGAGGTTCCGTTCTCCAGGAGACGCGTCACTTCCACGAGGACACCGGTTCGACGTCCTCGGGTCGGGTCAAGTCCGACGCCGACGACTACCGCTACTTCCCCGAGCCCGACCTGGTGCCGCTCGCGCCGCCGCGGGAGTGGATCGAGGAGATCCGGGCGACCCTGCCCGAGGCCCCGGTGGCGCGCCGGCGCCGCTTGCGCCAGGAGTGGGGCTACGCCGACGCCGAGATGCGCGACGTGGTCAACGCCGGCGCGGTGGACATCATCGAGACCACCATCGCCGCCGGCGCCTCCCCGGCCGCCGCACGCAAGTGGTGGATGGGTGAGCTGGCCCGCACGGCCAAGACCCAGGGCGTCGCGCTAGAGGACCTCCCGGTCACCCCGGAGCAGATCGGGCAGCTGCAGGCGCTCGTGGACTCCGGGCGGATCAACGACAAGCTCGCCCGGCAGGTCCTCGAGGGCGTGCTGGCCGGCGAGGGGTCCCCGGAGGACGTCGTCACCGCCCGTGGCCTCGGGGTGGTCTCCGACGACGGCCCGCTGCTCGCGGTCATCGACGAGACCCTCGCCGCCCAGCCGGACATCGCGGACAAGATCCGGTCCGGCAACCTCGGCCCGATCGGCGCCGTGATCGGCGCGGTCATGAAGGCCACCCGCGGCCAGGCCGACGCCGGCCGCGTGCGTGAGCTGATCATGGAGCGCCTCGGCTGAACACCTGACGCGCGAGCGCTCGCGATCCTGCTCGAATCCGAAAGGTGAGGGCGGGATGGTGCGCGCTCGCACGCGGGTCTCAGTGCTAGCGTCGGTCGGGAGGCCGGACAGCGCAGAGGGGCGCCGATCGGGCTCGCCGATCACGATGACGGGGGAGTGCCATGCCGGAGGTCGACTGGGCCGTTCCGACCCTTCCGGGTGAGATGGTCACGTTGCGTCCGATCGAGGCCACGGACGCCGACGACCTGTGGCTCGGTGTCAGCGACCCGGAGGCCAGACGCCAGACCGGCGAGACCGACGAGCGCACCCGCGAGGAGATTGCCGAGTGGGCCGCCACGGCTGCGGAGCTCGATGGCCGCTTCGACTGGGCGATGTGCACCGAGGGTCGCCGCATGGTCGGGGAGATCGCCCTGGAGCGGGTCGACCTGACGTCGCGACGGGCCGACCTGCGTTTGCTCACGAACCCCGGCCACCGGGGCCGTGGATACGGGCGCGAGGCCATCATGCTGGTCCTCGGCTTCGCGTTCGAGGCCCCGGAAGCGGGCGGGCTCGCCCTGCACCGGGTCGGCCTCGAGGTGCTGAGCCTCAACCCCCGCGCGGCCGCGCTGTACCAGTCCCTAGGCTTCGTGGTGGAGGGCCGCATCCGTGAGGCCTACCTCGATTCGGAGCGCTACTACGACTCGATCCGCATGGGCATGCTCGAGGACGAGTACACCGGTGCTCGGGCGAGCTGGCGCTGACTGCCCGACGGCGGAGGGCACCAACGGCAGGGCGCGTCCCGTCGCTCCCCGGTGGGGTCAGCCCGCCACCAGGGCCCGGGCCAGCTCGCTGTGTTCGGCGATCAGGGCAGGCACGTCGAGCCCGACGATCTCGGAGTCGGTGACCCGCCAGGTCCCGCCGATCATGACCCGGTCGGCCCGGTCGGCGCCGCACAACAGCAGTGCGGCAAGCGGGTCGTGGCTGCCGGAGAACCGCAGGTCGTCGAGGCGGAACATGGCCAGGTCGGCCTGCTTGCCCGGCGCGAGCTCGCCCACGTCGGATCGGCCGAGGGCCCGGGCGGAGCCCTTCGTGGCCCAGCCGAGGGCCCGTTCGGTGGTGACCTTCTCCGCGCCGTAGCGCAGCCGCTGCAGGTACATCGCCTGGCGCACCTCAAGGATCATGTTGGACGCGTCGTTGGAGGCGGAGCCGTCCACGCCGAGACCGACGGGGACGCCGGCGTCCTCGAGCTCGACGGCGCGGCAGATCCCGGAGGCCAGGCGCATGTTCGAGGTCGGACAGTGTGCCACCGCGGTGCCGGCCGCGCCGAGCCGGGCGATCTCGTCGTCGTCGAAGTGGATGCCATGCCCGAGCCAGGTCCGGCTCGTGAGCCAGCCGACCGAGTCCAGGTACTCCACGGTCCGCATCCCGAACCGCTCCCGGCAGAAGTCCTCCTCGTCGATCGTCTCGGCGAGGTGGGTGTGCAGGCGGACGTCGTTGGCGGCGGCCAGCTCGGCACTGTCGGACATGATCCGCGTGGTCACGGAGAACGGCGAGCACGGGGCAAGCGCGATCTGGATCAACGCACCGTCGCCACGCTCGTGGTAGGTGTCGATCAGCCGCTGCGAGTCGGCGAGGATCACGTCCGGGTCCTGAACCGTGGACTGCGGCGGCAGCCCGCCGTCCTTGGTTCCGAGGGTCATCGAGCCGCGGGTCAGGGTGGCCCGCATGCCCAGCGCCCGGGCGGCCGCGACCTGGATATCGATCGAGTCCTCCATGCCGTCCGGGAACAGGTAGTGGTGGTCGGCAGCCGTGGTGCAGCCCGAGCGCAGCAGTTCGGCCATCGCCACGGTCGTGGCGAGCTCCAGCGCGCGCGGGGTGAGTCGCGCCCAGACCGGGTACAGGTTCACCAGCCACGGGAACAGCGGCACGTTCACCACCGGTGCCCACGCGCGGGTGAGCGTCTGATAGAAGTGGTGGTGGGTGTTGATCAGCCCCGGGATGACCACATGCGCGGACGCATCGTAGGTCTCGTCGGGCGGTGTGGTCGGCCTCGTGCCGGAGCCGACGAGTTCGACGATGGTGCCGGCAGCGGTGTCGACGACCACGCCCCCGGCAGCGGAGCCGTCGGAGTCGGCGCCGGTACCGGTGAAGATGGCCTGCGGGTGTGACAGCCAGAGGGTGCTCACGGGGATCGCCTTTCGGTTCGGACGAACGGCGCGGTCACGGGCGGCGACCATGCCGCCAGCTCAGTGAGGTCCTGTCTGCTGATCCAGGAACCGGCGCCGGGCCGGAGCCCGAACGGGCTCACGGTCGGTCGAGGCCGGTGCCCGGGACGCTACCACCGGCTCCAGGGCCACGGTCAAGGGCCTGGACCGGCGGCGAGGGTGCGGTTCTGCGGCAGAACCGGCCGATGAGCCGCAAGATGACTCCCTCGTCGGAGTGCCGCCCGACCCAGCGTGCTGATGTGCGGCGCAACGGCGCGATCGGCCGCACGATGACACTCTCGACGTGGGGGCGCGGGTCAGGTGGCCACGTCCACGACCACCTTGCCGAGGGCGTGCCCGGTGCCGACGTACGTCAGCGCCTCGGCGACGTCAGCCAACGGATAGGTGCGGTCGATCCTGATCGTGACCCCACCGTCGACGCACCGCTGCGCCAGTGGCTCGAAGAATTCCGGCCCCGACTGCACGGCCATGATCCCGAGCCTCCGACCGGTGATCAGACCCGCGAGCGCACCGATCGTCGCCACCCCGAGCATGGTCGGCACCCCGCCGCCGACCAGCCCGTAGCGGCCGCCCCGGGCCAGCGCTCGTCGGTACGCGAACGGCGACCGGTGCGCGACCAGGTCGACGATGAGGTCGTAGGGCCCGGTTCGGGTGAAGTCCTGGCTGCGGTAGTCGATCACCTCGTTCGCCCCGAGTGAGCGCATGAAGTCGAGCTTGCCGGCGTTGTCCACCCCGGTCACGTGGGCTCCCGCGGCGACTGCGAGCGGGATCGCGAACATTCCCGAGCCACCGCCGGCGCCGTTGATCAGGACCCGGTCCCCGGGATGGATGCCGGACGTCGTGTGGAGGGCGATCGCACCCGCCTGAGGCAAGGTGGAGGCCTCGGCGAAGGTCAGCTCGGCGGGTTTGGGGCTCAGGACCCGTTCGGGCGCAACGGCGTACTCGGCGAATCCACCCTTGATGACGAGGTTGTCCCCGTACACCTCGTCGCCGGCGCGGAACCCGGTGACGCCCGGCCCGACCGCCTCGACCCACCCGGCGATGTCCGAGCCGAGCACCGGGGTTCGCACCGGCCGGCGCAGACCACCGAGCCGGGCGTAGGCGGGCCGGCCGCGCAGACACTCCCAGTCGGAGAGATTGATCGACGTCGCGGCCACGCGCACAAGCACCTGTCCCGCCCGCGGAGTGGGCTGTGGCGTCTGCTCGACGCGGAGTACCTCCGGTGGCCCATACCGGTCGTAGCGGACTGCCCTCATCGACCCTCCTGCGCCGCCGTCAGTCATCCGGCCATCCTCCGCGTCCGAGGCCGGGAAGGGCAAGCGAATGCGCGTGGGACGCGCCGTCACGCACCAGGAACCCGCTGCTATCATCCAAAGGAATCGCAATTCCGCACAGCGGAAGTGTCGTGACCGATTGCCACACCTTTCCGGCCTTGGCATGCTCGAACCGGCTGCTAGGCCACGCCCGAAGAAGGAGTCCTCCCATGAGTGATGTGTCCGGCCTCGAGATCGTCGGCGATCTCCCCGAGCGGGCCGAGGAGGTCCTCACCACCGCGGCCCTCGAACTGATCGCGAGCCTGCATCGCCAGCTCGGCGCCCGCCGCCTCGAACTCCTCGAGGCGCGCAGCCGGCGCGTGGCCGCCCTCGCCGAGGGCGGCAGTCTCGACTTCCTGCCCGAGACCGCGAACATCCGCGCCGACGACTCCTGGCGGGTTGCGCCGGCCGCACCCGGCCTGGCCGACCGCCGGGTCGAGATCACCGGTCCCACCGACCGCAAGATGACCATCAATGCCCTCAACTCCGGGGCGAAGGTGTGGCTCGCGGACCAGGAGGACGCGAACACCCCGCACTGGTCCTCGGTGATCGGCGGTCAGGTCAACCTGCTCGACGCGATCAACCGGACCATCGACTTCACGGCCGAGACCGGCAAGTCCTACGCGCTCAAGCCCGACGACCAGCTCGCCACCATCGTGGTGCGCCCGCGCGGCTGGCACCTCCCGGAGAAGCACATCACTGTCGACGGCGAGGCTGTCTCCGGCAGCCTCGTGGACTTCGCGCTGTACCTGGCGACGGCGGGGCTGCGACAGATCGAGAAGGGCCTCGGCCCGTACTTCTACCTTCCGAAGATGGAGTCCCACCTCGAGGCGCGACTATGGAACGACGCGTTCCTCATCGGGCAGGACGCCCTCGGCATCGGCCGCGGGACGATCCGCGCGACCGTGCTGATCGAGACCTACCCGGCGGCGTTCGAGATGGACGAGATCCTCTATGAACTGCGCGAGCACTCCGCGGGGCTGAACGCCGGCCGGTGGGACTACATGTTCTCGGTGATCAAGTCTTTCCGGACCCGCGGCACCGAGTTCCTGCTCCCGGACCGCAACTCCGTCACCATGACCGTCCCGTTCATGAGGGCCTACTGCGACCTGCTCGTGCAGACCTGCCACAAACGCGGCGCACACGCGATCGGGGGGATGGCCGCGTTCATCCCCTCGCGGGATCCCGAGGTCAACGAGGCCGCCTTCGAGAAGGTCCGCGCGGACAAGACCCGCGAGGCGACCCTCGGCTTCGACGGATCCTGGGTGGCGCACCCGGGCATGGTCGAACTCTGCAAGGAGGTCTTCACCGACGTCCTCGGGGACCGGCCGAACCAGATCGAGGTCACTCGCGACGACGTGTCCGTCACCGCCGCGGACCTGCTGAACGTGGCCGCCACACCGGGCGACGTCACCGAGGTGGGTCTGCGCTCGAACATCTCGGTCGGCATCCAGTACCTGCACGCCTGGCTGGGCGGGCTCGGTGCGGTGGCCATCAACAACCTGATGGAGGACGCGGCGACGGCCGAGATCTCGCGCTCGCAGGTGTGGCAGTGGCTGCACAACGACATCGTCCTCGCCGACTCCGGCGAGCAGGTCACGCGGGAGCTGATCGACCGGCTCGTGACCGAGGAGGTCGACAAGCTCGACGGCGATGCAGCCGACTACGCCGAGGCTCGCCAGACCTTCCTCGACGTCGCCGTCGCGGACGACTACGCCGACTTCCTCACCCTGCCCGCCTACGAACGCATGCCCTGAGAGGACTGAGCCGATCCGATGAGCCGACTTGCCGTGGGGGACACCGCCCCCGACTTCAGCCTGCCGACCGCCAACGGGGAGAAGGCCACCCTTGCCGACCTCAGGGCCGGTGCCAGCAACGGTGTGATCGTGTACTTCTACCCGAAGGCAAGCACCCCCGGGTGCACCACCGAGGCCTGCGACTTCCGCGATGCCCTGGCCTCGCTGCAGGGCGCCGGCTACGCCGTCGTGGGCCTCTCGGCCGATCCGGTCGCCGACCTGCAGAAGTTCGCAACCGAGCAGCACCTGACCTTCCCGCTCGCCTCGGACCTCGATCACTCGGTCGCCGAGGCCTACGGCACGTGGGGTCCGGTCACCTTCGGCGACCGGACGTTCGACTCGGTGCACAGGTCCACGTTCGTGGTGGCGCCCGACGGCACCCTGACCTCGGTCGCCTACGACGTGGCCGCCCAGGGGCACGTGCGCGCCCTGCGCGAGGAGCTGGGTGTGGCCTAGGCAGGTGGGGACGATGGCGGGCAGGCACCTCAGGGGTGTCTGCCCGTCGCCATGTCGACACGATGCGTCCCTTGACACCCATCGGCCCATCCGAGTAACTTGCGATTAGCAGAAGTTAGATTCCGACATGCGGAAGTCATACGGAAGGCGAAGGCACCGAGCGATGAGGCTGGCCGAGTTCAACACCGCACCGAGGGAGGACGTCCTTGCGGTGCTGCGCAGCTGCGCGAACGTGGACCGGTGGGCCCGCGCTGTCGCCGACGCACTGCCGTTCGCCACGGTGGCCGAGGCCCTGGCCGCTGCCCGCACCGCGGCCGAGCCCTGGACCGATGCCGAGATCGACGCCGCCCTGGCCCGCCACCCGCGGATCGGTGAGCGTGCCGACGGTGGCGCCGCCGACGCAGCGATGTCGCGTCGTGAGCAGTCCGGCATCGACACCGATGCCGAGGTGCAGGAGCGGCTGCGGGCAGGCAACGCCGCCTACGAGGAGCGGTTCGGGCACGTGTTCCTGATCCGGGCGGCCGGCCGCAGCGCCGTGCAGATCCTCGCCGCCCTCGACGAGCGGCTCACCCATACGCCCGATCAGGAGCGCCGGATCGCCGCGGCGCAGCTGCGCGAGATCGCCGTGCTCCGCCTCGAGTCCATCCTGGAAGGAACGAACTGATGTCCAACGTCACCACCCACGTCCTGGACGCATCCGCCGGTCGCCCCGCGGCCGGGATCGCCGTCGTACTCGAGGGCGCCGTCGCCGGAGGATCCGGCTGGGCCGAGGTGGCCACCGGGACCACCGACGACGACGGGCGCATCGCCGACCTCGGGCCCGAAGCGCTGCCCGGGGGCACCTACCGGCTCACCTTCGCCACCGGTGCCTACTTCGACGCCAGGGGTGTCGACACGTTCTACCCGGAGGTCACCGTGGCCTTCCGGGTGGCAGTGGCAGACCAGCCGAACCAGCACTACCACGTACCGGTGCTGCTCAGTCCGTTCGCCTACTCCACCTACCGAGGGAGCTGACATGCCCGACAACACCACCAGCGACATCGCCGTCCTGGGCGAGAACCAGTACGGCAAGGCCGAGGTTCGCCTCGTCCGCATCGAGCGGGAGACGCCACGCCACGAGATCACCGACTTCAACGTCTCATCACAACTGCGCGGCGACCTGGACGCGATCCACACCGACGGTGACAACGCGCACTGCGTCGCCACCGACAGCCAGAAGAACACCGTGTACTCCCTGGCCCGGGACGGCGTCGGCACCCCGGAGGAGTTCGCGCTCCGGCTGGGGGAGCACTTCACGTCCAGCTACGACTGGATCTCCGGCGGTCGCTGGGAGATCGAGAAGTACTCCTGGGTCCGGATCCCCACCGGTACCGGCGAGCACGACCACTCGTTCGTCAGGAGCGGCACCGAGGTGCGCACCGCCGTCGTCCAGCGCGACGGCGACGACGTGTTCGTCGTGGCCGGCCTGCAGGATCTCACCGTGCTGAAGTCGACCGCGTCGGAGTTCGTGGGCTTCACCCGCGACAAGTACACGACGCTCGCCGAGGCCACGGACCGGATCCTGGCCACCGACGTCAAGGCACGGTGGCGCTACACCCGCACCGACCTGGATTTCGACGCGGTGTTCGACGACGTTCGCCGGCTCATGCTGGAGCAGTTCGCCACCCAGCACTCCTACGCGTTGCAGCAGACCCTCTACCAGATGGGCATCGCGGTGCTCGAGGCGCACCCGGAGATCGCCGAGATCAAGTTCTCGATGCCGAACAAGCACCACTTCCTGGTGGACCTGAGCCCGTTCGGTCAGGACAACCCGAACGTCGTCTTCTTCGCGGCGGACCGCCCGTACGGGCTGATCGAGGCGACCGTGCACCGCAGGGACGCCACGCCGGAGCCGCGCGCCTGGGCCTCCGTCACCGGCTTCTGCTGATCGGGACGGCGACGGTGCGTGGGTCAGGACCGGAGTCGGTGCAGGTCGCCGACGACGTCGACGTCCTCCGCTGCGCCGAGCCCGGTGCAGTCCACCGGGCGCAGCACCTCGGGGTGCGCGCGCAGGTAGCGCCGGGCGCCCTCGTCGCCGGTGGCCCGAGCGGCCGCCTCGGCGGCGACGTCGGCGTCGAAGACCATCGGGTGCCCCGGCCGCGCGTTCGGCCCGAACCGGGCCGCGGTGACCGTGCCCGCCCGGTGCTCGGCCAGCAGGTGGGCCACCAGCTCGCCGCTGACGCCGGGCTGGTCGACGAGGGCGATCAGGACCGGGACCGGGCCGGCCGCCTGAGCGGCCGCCACCCCGGTCCGGAACGAGGATGCCAGGCCGCTCGCCCAGTCGGCGTTCACCACCACGCGGGCGTCACCGAGGTCGGTGCACAGGCGCACCCGGGCCGCCTCGGCGCCGAGGACCACGACCACCCGGTCACAGCCCCCGTCGCGAAGGGCCCCGACCACGTGCTCCACCAGGGGCGCGTCCCGGAAGTCCAACAGGGCCTTCGGGCCCAGGCCGAGCCGGCTCCCGGCCCCGGCAGCCAGCACCACACCACACGCGTCCACCCGGCGAGCGTAGCCCGCCGGACCTGACGAACCGCCGGCGGCGCCGGACCCGCGCGACCCGCGGGCCGCCGTCGTCAGGCCTTGACCGGACCGACCTGACTCAAAGGAGAGTGACCGCCATGGCGGAGGCACCAGACACAAGGACCAAGCCCGCGAGGCCGGAGGACGAGCGCCTGTCGATCGGCGCCTCGTTCGCCTACGGTCTCCAGCACGTGCTCACGATGTACGGCGGCATCATCGCCGTGCCGCTGATCATGGGCGGTGCCGCCGGGCTCGCGCCGGGCGAGATCGGCCTACTGATCGCCTCCTGCCTGTTCATCGGCGGGCTGGCGACGATCCTGCAGTCCTTCGGGCTGCCGTTCTTCGGTTCCCAGCTCCCGTTGGTCCAAGGTGTCTCGTTCGCAGGCGTGGCCACCATGCTGGCGATCCTCGACGGCGGAGGTGGCCTCGGCGACGTGTTCGGCGCCGTGCTCGTGGCCTCGCTGATCGGGCTGCTGATCGCACCGTTCTTCGCGCAGATCATCAGGTTCTTCCCACCGGTGGTGACCGGCGTGGTGATCACCACGATCGGTCTCACCCTGATGCCGGTGGCGGCGAACTGGGCGATGGGCGGCAACGCCGAGGCCGAGGACTACGGCAGCATGGCCAACATCGGCCTGGCCGGCTTGACCCTGGCCATCGTGTTGATCCTGTCCAAGGTCAACAGCGCGACGCTGTCCCGCCTGTCCATCCTGCTCGCGATCGTGATCGGCACCATCGTGGCCGCGGTGCTCGGCATGGCGGACTTCTCCGGCGTCGGCGACGGTGCCGTGGTGGCGTTCCCGACGCCGTTCGCGTTCGGCTGGCCGACGTTCGACGTCGCCGCCATCGTCTCGATGTTCATCGTCATCATCGTGACGATGACCGAGACGACGGCGGACATCCTCGCCGTCGGTGAGGTCGTCAAGACCAAGGTGAACTCCCGCAGGATCGCCGACGGCCTGCGAGCGGACATGCTCTCCTCCGCCGTCGCGCCGGTGTTCAACTCCTTCCCGCAGACGGCGTTCGCGCAGAACGTGGGTCTGGTGGCGATCACCGGTGTGAAGAGCCGGTTCGTGGTCAGCGCCGGCGGCGTGATCCTGGTGGTGCTCGGCCTGTTCCCGCTGGTGGGTCGCGTGGTTGCGGCGATCCCCACGCCGGTGCTCGGTGGGGCCGGGGTGGTGCTGTTCGGGACCGTGGCCGCCGCGGGCATCCGCACCCTGGCCAAGGTCAAGTACGAGAACAACATGAACTTGATCATCGTCGCGGTGTCGCTGGCGTTCGGCCTGATCCCCGTGGTCCAACCGACGTTCTACGACGCGTTCCCGGACTGGTTCACCATCATCTTCCACTCCGGGATCAGCTCCGCCGCGCTCATGGCCGTCCTGCTGAACATCGTCTTCAACCACATCCGCGCCGGCAACACCGACAACTCCTCGGTGTTCGTGGCCGGTACCTCGGTGCGGCTGCTGAAGCAGGTGGACCTGCAGTCGCTGCGCGAGGGGGACTCGGTCGTGGACGGCAAGGTCGTCGACGCCGACGGCGAGGAGGTTCCGGTGGTCCCCGACGACCGGTACGAGGTCGTCAGGCGCAAGGTCGCCAGCGGCGAGATCACGAGCCGCGACGAGGTCAGAGCGGTCTGCGAGGAGTAGGCCGTGAGTCGGTCAGCCTGCGGGGGAGATGAGTTCCTTGGCCAGGTCGGCGGCGGTGCGGTGCAGCACCGGCACCGCCGTCTCGGCGAAGTCGTAGCCGACGCGTGCGGACGGCCCGGAGACGGACAGCGCCGTGGGCGTGGGCGCGCCCGGCACCCCGACGGCGAAGCAGCGCACCCCGATCTCCTGCTCGCCGTCGTCGATGGCGTAACCGCGCTCGCGGATCTTCGCGAGCTCCGTCAGGAGCGCCTGCGGGTCGGTGATCGTCTGCGGGGTCGCGGCAGGCATGCCCACCCGGGCCACGATCTCCAGCACGGTGGCGTCGGGCAGCTGGGCCAGCACGGCCTTGCCCACGCCGGTCGCATGGGTGAACACCCGGCGGCCCACCTCGGTGAACATCCGCATCGAGTGGCGGGATGCCGCCTGGGCCACGTACACCGCCATGTCGCGGTCGATCATGGCCAGGTTCGCGGTCTCGCCGAGCTCGGCCGCGAGGGCGGTGAGGTAGGGGCGGGCGCCGGCACCGAGCTGGCGTCCGGCACTCTCGCCCAGGCGGATCAGGCGGGGCCCGAGGGTGTAGCGCCGCGAAGGCAACTGACGCACGTACCCGCGGGACAGGAGCGTGCGCATGAGCCGGTGGATCGTCGGCAGTGGAAGCCCGGTGCTCGCCGCGAGCTCGGACAGCGCCGCCTCTCCGCCGGCGTCCGCCATCAGCTCCAGCAACTCGATCGCGCGGTCCACGGACTGCACCTGGCCGCTCGCGACCTTCTCCCGGGGCTCCGGCTGGGTCGTCTCCGTCGACGGTGTGCTCTTCATGTCCCTACCTTCTCGTATCGACATGCCGGACCTCTCCCATCGACATGCCGGACCTCTCCCATCGACATGCCGGACCTCTCCTATCGACATGCCCGGGCGGCTCCTATCGCCGGGCACGGCTGAAACCCGCTTCCTTCATATCTCAGTATCGCCTATGCTTCCACTAAGTGGAAGTGTGAATCCGAATCGTGAGAGATTGGACCGATGATGGCCGTCCCCAGCCCGAGCTACTCGATCACCCTGCGCGTGGAGGCCCCGACCGGCCCGCGTACCACCACTGACATCGTGGCCGCGGTCGGTGCCACCGGTGCCGCGGTGACGGGTGTCGACGTGGTCGAGTCCACCGACTCCGGCATGGTCGTCGACGTATCGTGCAATGCCGTCGACGGCGCACACGTCGAGACGATCTCGGCGACCCTCGAGGCGATCGACGGGGTCAGCGTGCGCCAGGTGAGCGACGCCACCTTCCTGATGCACCTCGGCGGCAAGCTCGAGGTGCGGCCCAAGGTGAATCTGCGCCACCGCGACGACCTGTCCCGCGCGTACACCCCCGGCGTTGCCCGGGTCTGCCTGGCGATCGCGAAGAAGCCAGAGGACGCCCGCCGCCTGACCATCAAACGGAACACGGTCGCCGTCGTCACCGACGGCACGGCCGTCCTCGGCCTGGGCGACATCGGGCCCGCCGCCGCCATGCCCGTCATGGAGGGCAAGGCCGCGCTGTTCAAGCAGTTCGGCGGCGTGGACGCCTGGCCGGTCTGCCTCGACACCAAGGACACCGAGGAGATCATCATGGTCGTCAAGGCGATTGCGCCCGGCTACGGCGGCATCAACCTCGAGGACATCTCCGCGCCGCGATGCTTCGAGATCGAGCGGCGGTTGCGCGAGGAACTGGACATCCCGGTCTTCCACGACGACCAGCACGGCACCGCGATCGTGGTGCTCGCCGCCCTCATCAACGCGCTCCGGGTGGTCGGCAAGGAGATCGCCGACGTGCGCATCGTGGTCTCCGGCGTGGGCGCTGCGGGCTCCGCGATCATCCACCTGCTCGCGGGCGAAGGGGCCACGAACCTCATCGGGTTCGACCGGACCGGTGCCGTGCACGCCGGACGTGAGTACGTCGACGAGCACCGTCGTTGGCTCGCTGAGAACACGAACCCCGAGGGCTTCGCCGGATCGCTGAAGGAGGGTATGGCCGGTGCGGACGTGTTCATCGGCGTCTCCGCCGCGGGCATCCTCGACGGCGCGGACATCGAGGCCATGAACGACGGTGCGATCGTGTTCGCACTCGCGAACCCCGATCCCGAGGTGGACCCGATCGAAGCCGCCCAGCACGCCGCTGTCGTGGCCACCGGGCGCAGCGACTACCCGAACCAGATCAACAACGTGCTCGCGTTCCCGGGCCTGTTCCGTGGCCTGCTCGACGCCCACGCCACCGCCATCAGCGACGCCACGCTGCGCGCCGCCGCCGTCGCGATCGCGGACACCGTGGCCGACTCCGAGCGCAACCCCAACTACATCGTGCCGAGCGTCTTCGACCCGACGGTGGCCGAGGCGGTCGCGAAGGCGGTCCAGGATGTCGCCCGCGTGGAGCGGGAGCGGGCCGGGCATACGGTCGAGCCCGATATCGACGCTGCCGCGCCCCAGTTCTCCGCCACGGTCGGGGGTTGAGCCGTGGCGGGCACGAACGGCATGAAAGGCATGAACGGCGCAGCGGGCACGGACGGCCCGGACGGCACCGACAGCCTGGACGGCACCGACAGCGGGGCGGTCGTGGGCCTGTCCTCGACGGCGGCGCGCGCGATCGAGGACCTGCTCGCCGAGCCGGACGCCAGCGCTGCCCGGCTCTACCTGGGGGATGGCGGCACCCGGCAGCCGGTGCACACGGTCTACGTGCCGGGGGACCGGTATACCCCGGACCTGCCGACGCACTGGGGCAGGCAGGCGCAGGAGGCGCTGGACGCCGTCGGCGGCATCGACGTCCTGCTCGACGCCCACGCCCTGGTCTGCGACCCCGGCGAGCGAGCCCTGATCGCCGGCCTCGTGCTGGCCAAGCTCGAGGCGGAGCCCATCGAGGACCTGCGGATCGACTTCGAGGACGGCTACCGCGGCGACGACGAGGATGCGGACGTGCGTGCCGCTGCCCGCGCCGTCGCGGAGGCCGGTGCCGCGGGTCGGCTCCCGCCGTTCGTCGGGATCCGGTTCAAGTGCTTCGAGGCGGGCACCCGGGCGCGAGGGCTCCGCACGCTCGCGCTGTTCGTCGGCGAACTCCTCGCCTCCGGTGAGCTCCCGGACGGCCTCGTGCTCACCCTGCCGAAGGTCACCACCGTGGCCCAGGTGCGGGCGATGGTGCTCGCCTGCGCAGACCTTGAGGCCCGGCTCGGTCTGGTCACCGGAGGGCTCAGGTTCGAGATCCAGGTCGAGACGCCGCAGGCGATCCTCGGCGCGGACGGCACAGCCCTCATCGCACCGATGCTGCACGCGGGCCAGGGCCGGGTCAGCGGCCTGCACTACGGCACCTACGACTACTCCGCCTCGCTCGGCATCGCCGCCGCGGACCAGAGCCTGGAGCATCCCGCCGCCGACCACGCGAAGGCCGTCATGCAGCTCGCCGCGGCGGGCACGGGCGTGCACCTGTCCGACGGTTCCACGAATGTGCTGCCGGTCGGCGAGCCCGACGGCGTGCGGGCGGCCTGGGCGCTGCACGGCCGGTTGGTCACCCGCTCGCTGCACCGCGGCTTCTACCAGGGCTGGGACCTGCACCCGGCGCAGCTGCCGAGCAGGTTCGCCGCCACCTACGCCTACTTCCGCGCGTCCGCACCGGACGCCGTCACCCGGCTCGGTGCCTACCTCGACCGGCTGGCCGGCGCTGTGCTGGACGAACCCGCCACCGCGAAGGCACTCGCCGGCTTCGTGCTCCGCGGTCTCGACTGCGGCGCCCTGTCCGCCGCTGATCTCGCCGGCCTCGAACGCGCGCAACTGGAGTCGTTGGCGCGGCCGGCGCGGACCTGATCACTCCGGGACGAGCTCGATCCAGCCACGCACATCGTCGGCCGTCTCGACGGCGGCAAGGGTGGGGTGGTCCTGGGCGACATGGGCGAGGATCAGCGTGATCACCGCGTCGTCGGTCGGGCCACGCGCGGTGAAGCCGCACTCACAACGCACCTGACGGATCATGAGCACCATTCTGGCCGCGGGTGATCACGCCCGCCTCCCCGTGCAGTTCGCCGGCGAAGGTGGAGGACCCCCTCGATTGTGCTGACCCGCCCGCGGGCCGACAATCGTTGACGGCAAGCCACGCAAGAGTCGAGGTGGGACATCGTGCACGACCGAGCCGGCGTCCGGGTGCAGCTGTGCGGGACGTTCGCCGTCGAGCTGGACGGCCGCAGCATCGCCGCGGACCTCCCAGGGAGGCAGGTCCGCATGCTGTTCGCCTATCTCGTCCTGAACCGGCCGCAGCCGATCGCACGGGACCTGCTCATCGACGCACTGTGGGGCGACGCACCTCCGGCGGCCTCGGCCAGCGCCCTGACCGTGCTGATCTCCAAACTGCGGACCGCCCTCGGCGCCGAGCTGATCCGCGGACGCGCGGAGCTCGCCGTCGTGCTGCCCGAACCCGCCCAGGTCGACGTCGACCTGGCCCTCGCTGCCCTGCACAGGGCCGAGTCGGCGGTCGCGTCCCGGCAGTGGGACCGAGCCTGGTACGCGAGCCTCGCCGCCCTCTTCGTCGCCCGCCGGACACTCCTACCCGGGGCGGACGCCGAGTGGCTCGACGGATGGCGGCGGCGGCTCGCCGATGCGCGGCTGCGCGCGCTCGAGTGCTACGCGACGACCTGCCTCGCGCTCGAGCACGCCGAACTGCCGGCGGCCGAGCGCTCGGCCCGTGAGCTCGTCGAACTGGCGCCACTGCGCGAGACCGGCCACCTGCTGCTGATGCGCGCCCTCGCCGCCGGCGGAAACGAGGCCGAGGCATTGGCCTGCTACGGGCGGCTCCGGACGGTCCTGAGCGACGAACTCGGCACCGAGCCCGGATCGACGGTCCAGGACTACTACCACGAGCTGTTGCGCTAGGACGTGCCTACCGCAGTCTTGAGGCGCGCCGGCACCAGGTACGACATAGTCGCCATCACCTGTTGAACAGCCTGATCCGTCACGGCCCGGCATCCTTTCGTGACGTCTGCGCCAGCCTTTCGACGAGCTCGTCCGGGATCGGATTGCGTGGCGAGAACGTGATGCCGGTCTTGGTTGCCTTGAGGCCGGCGGCCGCGATGGCCTCGGCGCATTCGGAGATGGCGCCCGGAAGGACATAGAGCCCGCACTGCTTGCTGAAGGCCGCATAGCTCGCGACGACGGAGCCGCCGATCCTGAAGCCCGGCATGTTGTAGGCCACGATCTCGTCCGCTTCCGGCAGGGCGCGGGACAGAAGCGTGCGCAACCGTTTCAGCGAGGGCTGGAAGCGCTCGGGCGCCGCAGCGATGTAGGCGTCGTGGTCGGCTGTCGTCGTCATGGAGGTGCCTCCCGCAGATGGAGCCAGAGCCTGGTCATCGGCGCCGGGCACTGCGCCTGTGCCCGGCCACCAAGGTCCCGCCAACGCTACGCCAACGTCCGGCCAGGGTCGCCGCGTCACTCTGAGCGCCACGGCCCGAGCACCCCGCTCGGCCGGGGCAGGAGAGGGACCAATGACGAACACCACCATCGACGAGACCGAGCTGAACGAACTTCTCGGTCGCTTCGTCAACGACCTGGGGGCCACGGGCGCCGCCGGCAACATCGTGATCGGTGACCGGCTCGGTCTGTATCGCGCGCTGGCCGAGGCCGGCCCGCTCACCGCCGTCGAGCTCGCCGAGTACACCGGCACGGTGGAGCGGTACGTGCGCGAGTGGCTGCGCGGGCAGGCAGCCGGAAAGCTGGTGAGCTACCGGCCGGAAACCGACCAGTACTGGATGACACCGGCGCAGGCGCTCGCCTTCGCCGACCCGAACGGGCTCGTGCTGCCCGGCGCGTTCCAGATGGCTCTCGCGTGCTTCGACGACCGGGACGCGATCATCGACCGGTTCCACAGCGGGCGCGGCTTCGCCTGGGGCGAGCACGGCGACGACGTCGCGGTGGGCTGCGAGCGCTTCTTCCGGCCGGGCTACGTCGCGAACCTGGTCAGCAGCTGGCTGCCCGCCGTCGACGGGCTCATCGAACGGCTGGACCGTGGCATCACGGTCGCCGACGTCGGCTGCGGGCTCGGGTCGTCGACCCGGATCCTCGCCGAGACCTACCCGGCCTCCACCGTGATCGGGTACGACAACGACTCGGGCTCCATCGAGCTGGCCAGGAAGCTGACGGCGGAGGCCGGGCTCGGCGACACGGTCGAGTTCGCCGTCGCTGCCGCGGCCGATTTCACGGCAAGCGGGCTCGGGCTCGTGGCGACCTTCGACTGCCTGCACGACATGGGCGACCCGGTCGGGGCCGCCCGGCACATCCGCAGCACGCTCGCCGACGACGGCGTGTGGCTGATCGTCGAGCCGTACGCGGGCGACGTCGTCGCGGACAACCTGACGCCGGTCGGCCGGCTCTACTATTCGCTCTCGATCTTCCTGTGCGTGCCGCATGCCATCTCCGAGGGCGCGTCGGATGCGCTCGGCAACCAGGCCGGCGAGCAGCCGATCGCCCGGGTCATCGAGGAGGCCGGCTTCGGCCGGTTCCGGCGGGTCACCGAGACCCCGTTCAACATCGTGTACGAGGCGCGCCCGTGACCACCGACCCTGCCACCGAGTTCCCGGCGCCCACCGGCGTCACCTCCGGAGCGACGATCCTGCTCGTCCACGGTGCATGGCACGGACCATGGTGCTGGGAGGACCTGGCCGAGCGGCTCGGCGACCTCGGCAACGACGTCCGCACCGTCGAGCTGCGTGGTCACGACGGACGGACCGGGCGGATCTGGCACCGCATCCACGACTACGTCGAGGACGTCCGTGATGCGGCGGCCGGGTGCCGGCCGCCGCTGGTCGTCGTCGGGCACTCGTTGGGTGGCCTGGTGGCGCAGAAGGTCGTGGAGAGCGAGCGGGCGGCGGGTCTGGTGCTGCTGGCGCCGACCCCGGTTCGCGGCACTTTGCCCGCCGTCGGCCGCCTGGCACTGCGGCACCCGGGTGCTCTGCTGCGCGCCACCCTGACCCTGCGGATGTGGCCGTTCGTCCGGACGCACACCCTGGTACGCGATCTCTTCTTCACTGCTCGGACCGACCAGTGGGTCGTCCATGACACGTGGGTTCGGCTCAGGGACGAGTCCTACCTGGCCTTCCTGCAGACGATCGTGCTACGGCCCCGTCCGGGCCGGGTCCGGGCACCGGTGCTCGTGCTGGCGGCCGAGGAGGACCGGTTCTTCACCCTGGCGGAGATGGAACGGACGGCGCACGCGTACGGCACCCGAGCCGTGGTCGTCGAAGGTTCGGGTCATGACCTGATGCTCGATGACGGATGGCAGGACGTCGCAGACGGCATCGACGCCTGGATTCGTACCGCGGTCACGGCGACAGCCGGACACCGAGGTGGGAGCGCCTCGTGACGCCACGGCGACGGCGTCCGGACCTGCTGTTCGATGCCATTCCGTCCCGGCCCGGCGGATGGGATCATGGATGGGTGGGCACCGTCGACGTCGATGGGATCCGGATCGCCTTCACGAGGGCGGGCCGCGGTCGGCCGATCGTCCTCCTGGGTGGGTTCGTCGGTGACGGGGCAGGGACCTGGCACCACCAGATCGACGCCCTGTCGGGCTCGTACACGGTCGTTTCCTGGGACCCACCGGGGTCCGGCGGATCCTCCGACGTGCCCGAGTCCTTCCGGCTGCCGGACTACGCGACCTGCCTGGCCGGCCTGATCTCAGCGCTGGGGCTCGAGCGGCCCGTCCTCCTCGGGCTGTCATTCGGCGGTGCCCTGGCGCTCGAGTACTGGCGGCACCCTGACGCCCAGGTGCGAGGACTCGTCCTCGCCGGTGCCTACGCGGGCTGGGCGGGATCGCTGCCGGCGGACACCGTCGCAAGCCGGTTGCGGACCTGCCTTGCGGCGTCCCTGTTGCCAGCCTCGGAGTTCGCATCGAAGTTGGTTCCGAGCATGTTCTCGCCAGGCGCCCCCGCGGACGTGGTCGCCGAAGTCCGCGACAACATTGCCGCCACCTTCCGGCCCGGCGGGTTCCGCGCGATGGCGCGGTCCTCGGCTGAGGCCGACCTGCGTGACATCCTCCCCCTGATCGACGTGCCCACCGTCGTGTTGCACGGCGAGGCCGACGTCCGGGCACCGAGGTTCGTCGCCGACGCCCTCTGCGCCGCGATCCCCGGATCTCGCCTGGTGGTCCTGCCCGGCGTCGGACACGTCAGCTGCATCGAGGACTCGGAGCGGTTCACTACGGAACTGGACACGTTCCTGCGTGGACTCGAGCGGCGCCGGTCCGGGTCCTGACTTGGCTCCGCACGCCCACCCGTGACAGCGTGTGTAGCCATGACCGAACTGTTCGTCAACGGTGAGGGCATGCGCGGCGGCGGCGTGCATCACAACATCGCCGGGCACCCCTTCCTCGGGTTGGTGCGCACGGCGCCCGCGTACCGGTTCTTCTCGGTCCGGGAAGAGTTCCCGGGCATCGCCCCGGGTGGAACCGCGGCAGTCGTCGGCGAACTCTACGACGTGCCACTGGCGGTGCTGGCTGAGAAGTTCCTGCCCGACGAGCCGCCCGAGTTGGAGCTGGGCGTGATCCGCCTGGACGACGGCCGGGCCGTGCTGTCCATGGTGCTGCGACCCGATGAGGTCGCGTCCGGCCGACATGCCGACATCTCCGCCGCCGGCGACTGGCGGGCGCACCGCCGCGCCTGAGCGTCACCAAAGGCTGACGCAGAACCTCCCGACGTCGGGCAGACGTGCGCGCCCGAGGCAGTAACCCAGAACCTACTGCTTCAGTCCGGAGGTTCATCGTCGCTGCGAGCAAGCGCTTCCGTGGAAGCGCGCGAACCGGCTCCGACCCTTGACGGGCCCCCGGATCTCTCCTATTCTTTCGTCAGTAGGAAAACAACTTCCGACATGCGGAAGATGCCAATTCGGAGGAGTGAGTCAGGATGACCGCCGCAGGCGCTGCCCCCCGCTACACCGTGAACTGTTCGATCCTGCTCACCGATCTACCCCTGTTCGAACGGCCCGCTGCCGCGCGGGTAGCCGGCTTCGACGCCGTCGAGTACTGGTGGCCGTTCCCGACGTCCACGCCGTCGACGGACGAGATCGACGCGTTCGTGAACGCCCTGGCCGCCGCGGGGGTGCAGTTGACCGGGCTGAACTTCAACGCCGGAGACATGCCGGGCGGGGACCGTGGGCTGGTCTCCTGGCCCGAGCGCTCCAACGACTTCACCGCCAACCTGGACGTCGTCACCCGGATCGGGGAAGCGACCGGGTGCCGGGCCTTCAACGCCCTCTACGGCAACCGGATCGAGGGCGTCTCCCAGACCGAGCAGGACGACCTCGGCGCCGCCAACCTCGCCGCCGCAGCCGCCGCCGTCGGGCGCATCGGCGGCACCGTGCTCGTCGAGCCGGTCAGCGGCGCCCCCCGCTACCCGCTGCTCACCGCCGCGGATGCGGTCGGCGTGATCGGCCGAGTGGCAGGCGAGCATGGCGCGACGAACCTCGGCCTGCTGCTCGACGTCTACCACCTCGCCGTCAACGGCGACGACGTACCGGCCGCGATCGCCGCCCACCGTGACCGCATCGCCCACGTCCAGATCGCCGACGCCCCCGGCCGGGACCGGCCCGGCACCGGTGAGCTGCCGATCGCGGACTGGACTGCGGACCTGCTCGCCGGCGGCTACGACGGCTGGTTCGGCCTCGAGTACAAGTCCGCCGCGACCGACCCGTTCGCGTGGCTGACGCCGGCCGACCGCGCCGCGAACTGAACCCCATCGACCAACGAGAGGCACCGACGCCATGAGCACCATCGCATTCATCGGACTCGGCATCATGGGCTCGCCGATGGCCGTCCACCTGGCCAACGCCGGGCACACCGTGCTCGGCTACAACCGTTCGCCGGAGAAGGCCCGGCCCCTCGTCGAGGCTGGCGGCATCGCGGCCGCCAGCATCGCCGAGGCGGTCGCCGGAGCCGACGTCGTCGCGATCATGGTCCCCGACTCCCCGGACGTGGCGCAGGTACTCACAGCCGACGACGGCGTGTTCGCGAACGCACGGCCGGGCACCCTGATCATCGACTTCTCCTCGATCCGCCCCGACGTCACGGTCGAGCTGGCAGGCGAGGCCAAGGAGAAGGGCTTCAGGTTCCTGGACGCACCCGTCTCGGGTGGCGAGGCCGGCGCGATCAACGCCGCTCTGTCCATCATGGTCGGCGGCGCCCGGGAGGACTTCGACGCCGCGGCCGAGGTCTTCGAGGCCGTCGGCAAGACGGTCGTCCTGGTCGGGCCGAGCGGCTCCGGGCAGACCGTCAAGGCCGCGAACCAGCTGATCGTCGCCGCGAACATCCAGGCCCTCGCCGAGGCGATCGTGTTCCTCGAAGCCTACGGCGTGGACACCCAGGCAGCCTTGGAGGTACTCGGCGGCGGGCTCGCCGGGTCCGCCGTGCTGAACCAGAAGGCCGCCAAGATGCTGGGGCGCGAGTTCGCCCCCGGGTTCCGCATCGACCTGCACCACAAGGACCTCGGCATCGTCACCTCCGCCGCCCGCGAGGCCGGCGTGGTGATCCCGCTCGGCGCCCTGGTCGGCCAGTTGATGACCTCCGCCCGCGCCAACGGCGACGGCTCCCTCGACCACTCCGGCCTGTTCCGAGGTGTGACCCGCCTCTCCGGCACCGAGTGACACCCCACGGGCACCGACGCCCACCCCCCCGAAACCCCAGATCCTGAAGGAGCGAACGATGCCTCGCATGAGAGCAGTGGACGCCGCCGTGGCCATCCTCGAGAAGGAAGGCGTGACGCAGGCGTTCGGCGTGCCCGGTGCCGCCATCAACCCGTTCTACTCCGCCATGAAGGCGCACGGCGGCATCAACCACGTCCTCGCCCGCCACGTCGAGGGCGCCTCGCACATGGCCGACGGCTACACCCGCGCGAAGGCCGGCAACATCGGCCTGTGCGTCGGCACCTCCGGTCCGGCCGGCACCGACATGATCACCGGCCTGTACGCCGCCTGGGCCGACTCCGTGCCGATCCTGTGCCTCACCGGCCAGGCCCCGGTGGCGAAGCTGGACAAGGAGGACTTCCAGGCCGTCGACATCGCCAGCATCGCCGCCCCGGTGACGAAGATGGCCAAGACCGTGCTCGAGGCAGGGCAGGTGCCCGCCGTGTTCGCCCAGGCGTTCCACCTGATGCGCTCCGGCCGGCCCGGCCCCGTGCTGATCGACCTGCCCGTCGACGTGCAGATGACCGAGATCGAGTTCGACCCGGACACCTACACCCCGCTTCCGGTGCACCGCACCGCGGCCACCCGGGCCCAGGCCGAGAAGGCCATCGACATGCTGCTGGCCGCGGAGCGTCCGGTGTTCATCGCCGGTGGCGGAATCGTCAACGCGGGCGCCGAGGCCGGCCTGGTGGAACTGGCCGAGAGCCTCGGCGTGCCGGTGATCCCGACTCTGATGGGCTGGGGCGCGATCGCCGACGACCACCCGCTGATGGTCGGCATGGCCGGGCTGCAGACCGCGCACAGGTACGGCAACGCGAACCTGCTCGCCTCGGACCTGGTGTTCGGCATCGGCAACCGCTGGGCGAACCGGCACACCGGTGAGCTGTCCACCTACACCCGCGGCCGCACGTTCATCCACGTGGACATCGAGCCGACCCAGATCGGGCGGGTGTTCGCCCCCGACTACGGCATCGCCTCCGACGCCGGCGCGGCCATCGAGCTGTTCCTCGAGGTCGCCCGCGAGCGCAAGGCCGCCGGGGCCGTGCCGGACTACTCCGGTTGGGCCGCCGAGTGCGCCGAGCGCAAGCGCACCATGCAGCGCAAGACACACTTCGACGAGGTGCCGATCAAGCCCCAGCGGGTCTACGAGGAGATGAACCGGGCGTTCGGGCGTGACGTGCGCTACGTGACCACGATCGGGCTGTCCCAGATCGCCGGTGCCCAGTTCCTGCACGTGTACGGCTCCCGGCACTGGATCAACGCCGGTCAGGCGGGACCGCTCGGTTGGACCGGTCCGGCCGCGCTGGGCGTGGCCAGGGCGCTGCCCGAGGAGACCGTGGTGGCCCTGTCCGGCGACTACGACTTCCAGTTCATGCTCGAGGAGCTCGCCGTGGGCGCCCAGTTCAACATCGGCTACGTGCACGTGGTGGTGAACAACTCCTACCTGGGCCTGATCCGTCAGTCCCAGCGGGCGTTCGACATGGACTACCAGGTGCAGCTCGCCTTCGACAACATCAACTCACCGGAGCTCGAGGGCTACGGCGTGGACCACGTGAAGGCCGCCGAGGCGCTGGGGTGCAAGGCGATCCGGGTGCGCCGGCCCGACGAGCTCGGTGACGCCCTCGCCAAGGCGACCGCGATGGCGGACGAGCTCCGGGTGCCGGTGGTGGTGGAGGTGATCCTGGAACGGGTCACGAACATCGCGATGGGTGTCAAGATCGACGATGTGTTCGAGTTCGAATCGCTTGCCATCTCGGCGGAGGATGCGCCGACCGCCGTCGCCCTGCTGGACTAGGGGCATGACACACGCCATCGTGCCCACTCTGCCCTCAGCGCCGACCCGGATCCTCATCGCACCGGACAAGTTCAAGGGTTCGCTCGAGGCGACCGAGGTCGCCGCGCACGTCGCCGCGGGCCTGCGCCGTCTCGTCACCGAGGGTGCGGTGGTGGCGTTGGACATCGACGAACTGCCCGTGGCCGACGGCGGTGAGGGCACCGTGGCCGCGGCCGTCGCCTCCGGCTTCGCACCGGTCGAGGTGGACGTGACCGGCCCGCTCGGCGCGCCGGTCCGGGCCACGTACGCC
Source organism: Occultella aeris (assembly GCF_902703175.1). Classification (GTDB taxonomy): domain Bacteria; phylum Actinomycetota; class Actinomycetes; order Actinomycetales; family Beutenbergiaceae; genus Occultella; species Occultella aeris. The sequence continues at coordinate 26,105 of NZ_CACRYJ010000052.1, forward strand.
GCCCGCGACGGGGTGGCGGTCATCGAGATGGCCGCCGCGTCCGGGCTGGCGTTCACGGCAGCGGACGACGACGCGGCACGCCGGTCCGGCACCTACGGCACCGGCGAACTCGTATCGCACGCCCTCGACCACGGGGCGGGCCGGATCGTGCTCGGGGTCGGCGGCAGCGCCTCCACGGACGGCGGCGCCGGGCTCGCCCAGGCGCTCGGGCTGCGGCTGAGGGGCCCCGACGGCGAGCTCGGCCCGGGTGGGGACGCGTTGCGCCGGCTGGTCGCCGTGGACGCGTCCGGGCTCGACCCCCGGCTCGCGGAGACCGAGGTGGTCCTCGCCTCGGACGTGGACAACCCGCTGCTCGGCCCGGACGGTGCGGCCGCCGTCTACGGGGCCCAGAAGGGCGCCGACGCCACCGCGATCGCGGACCTGGACGCCGGGTTGGCGCGCTGGGTCGACGCCCTCGCCGAGGCCGGGTTCGCACGCGCCGCCCAGGTCGCCGCCAGCCCTGGCGCCGGTGCGGCCGGGGGCCTCGGCTTCGCCGCCCTGGCTCTGCTCGGCGCGACCCGCCGGCCCGGGGTCGAGGTGGTCCTTGACCTGATCGGCTTCGACGCCAGGGTGGCCGGCGCCGACCTCGTGATCACGGGGGAGGGGTCCCTCGACGAGCAGAGCATGTTCGGCAAGACCCCGGTCGGCGTCGCCGCGGCCGCTGGTACCGCCGGGGTGCCGACCGTCGCCGTGGCCGGCCGCACCACCCTGACCGCGGAGCGGCTGCGCGAGAACGGCATCCTCGCCGTCTACCCGCTCACCTCGATCGAACCGGACGTCGCCACCTGCCTGGCCCGGGCCGGTGCACTGCTGGAGGACGTCAGCGAGATCCTCGGCAGGAACCACCTGATCGGCGGGCAGCCAAGGTGACGTCGGAGCAGCTGGCCCACGACCTGGTGATCCGGGCCGAGCGAGCCATCATGCCCGACGGTAGCGCCGCCGTCGAGATCGGTGTCCGCGACGGCATGATCGCGACCATCGCACCCCTGGGCGCCGGGCTCGCCGGCGCGCAGGTGCGCACGCTGGCCGCCGACGAGGTGTTGCTGCCCGGGCTGGTCGACTCCCACGTGCACATCAACGAGCCCGGCCGCACCGATTGGGAGGGCTTCGCCAGCGCTACCCGGGCGGCCGCGGCCGGCGGCGTGACCACGGTCATCGACATGCCGCTGAACTCGATCCCGCCCACGGTCGACGTGCCCGCCCTGGCGGCGAAGATCGCCGCGAGCGAGGGCAAGCGGTTCGTGGACGTCGGCTTCTGGGGCGGCGCGGTGCCGGGCAGCACACCGAACCTTGCGCCCCTGCACGAGGCGGGCGTGTTCGGGTTCAAGTGCTTCCTGCTGCCGTCCGGTGTGGACGAGTTCGGCGCGCTCGACGCCGACGAACTCGAGCTGGACCTGCGCGAGCTGGCCCGGCTCGACGCGCAGATGATCGTGCATGCCGAGGACGCCGGCGCGATCGAACACGCCCCACCCGCCCACGGGCGCGGCTACGCCGACTTCCTCGCCTCCCGGCCGCGCGGCGCCGAGAACCTGGCGATCGCCGTCGTCATCGAACGCGCCCGCTGGACCGGGGCGCGCGTGCACATCCTGCACCTGAGCTCCTCCGACGCGCTGCCGATGATCGTCAGCGCCCGCCGCGACGGCGTGCGGATCACGGTCGAGACCTGCCCGCACTACCTGACCCTCACCGCCGAGGACGTCCCGGCCGGCGCCACCACGTTCAAGTGCTGCCCGCCGATCCGGGAGGGTGCGAATGCCGACCGTCTCTGGGAGGCGCTCACCAACGGCACCATCGACGCCGTGGTTTCCGACCACTCGCCGTCCACCGTCGACCTCAAGGCGCTCGACACCGGCGACTTCGGGCAGGCGTGGGGCGGCGTCGCCTCCCTGCAGCTCGGGCTCCCGATCATGTGGACGGCGGCACGCGGGCGCGGCATCGACCTGGACCGGGTGGTCGGCTGGATGTCGGCCGGCCCCGCGTGGGTGGCCGGCCTGCAGCGCAAGGGCGCGATCGCCGTCGGCGCCGACGCCGACCTCGCCGTCTTCGCGCCGGAGCAGACGTTCGTCGTCGACCCGGCCGCACTCCACCACAAGAACCCCATCACCGCCTACGCCGGCCGGACCTTGCAGGGAGTGGTACGGACCACCCTGCTCCGCGGCGTCGAGGTGGACTTCCACACACCACGAGGAGCGCTGCTCCGGAGAGGACACGCATGAACACCCACGCAGCCCCCGGAGGTACCGGAACGGAGAACGAGGACTCGGTCCCCGACTTCCTCAGCTACCCCGACCTCGCCTCTCGTGCGCTCGCCGGGTCGGTCGTGGCCGCCAACGACGAGCTGTTCGCCCATCGCGAGAACCTGATCAGCGCGCACCGGCCCGCCTTCGACCCGGCCGACTTCGGCCACAAGGGCAAGGTCTACGACGGCTGGGAGACCCGACGTCGCCGCGACGACGGCAACGACTGGGCGATCGTGCGCCTCGGCGTACCCGGCGTGGTGCGCGGCGTGGTGGTGGACACCGCGTGGTTCCGCGGCAACTATCCGCCGTTCATCTCGGTGGAGGCGCTCGCCCTGGACGGCTATCCGAGCGTCGCGGACCTGCTCGAGGCGGACTGGCACACCCTGGTGCCGCGCAGCGACGCGCTCGGGGACACTGCGAACCACTACGCCGTGGACTCCGACCGGCGCTGGACCCACGTGCGCCTGTCCATCTATCCCGACGGCGGCGTGGCCCGCTTCCGCGTGCACGGCGAAGCCGTGCCGGACCCGGACTTCCTGACCGGCACCATCGACCTGGCCGCGGCCGAGAACGGCGGCAGCCTCGCCTACGCCTCGGACGCGTTCTACTCCTCCCCGGCGGCGATCATCCTGCCCGGGCGCGCCCGGAACATGGGGGAGGGGTGGGAGAACGCCCGCCGCCGCGGCCCCGGCAACGACTACGCCATCTTCAATCTGGCCCAGCGCGGCACAATCCGGCACGTCGAGGTGGACACGAGCTACTACGTCGGCAACGCGCCCGGCTGGGTCCGGCTCAGCGTCGCCGACCTCGCCCCGGGCGCGGACCTGGACACCAGCCCCGACGGGGAGGGCGGCCAGTGGACCGACATCCTCGCCAAGGTGGCCGTGCAGGCCGACACCCGGCACCGGTTCCTCACCGACGCGAGGGTACCCGCCACGCACCTGCGCCTGGACGTCTATCCCGACGGCGGACTGAGCCGGCTCCGGGCCTGGGGCGAGCTGTCCGAGGAGGACCTCGCGCGCGCTCGCGCCCGCTTCGACGAGACCCGCCCGTAGTCGTCTGTGTCAGTCTGACGTCACTCTGATTCGATCTGACGTCAGTTTGGGGTTGCGCATGACGCCATCATGATGTCATGATGGCGTCATGGACCTGAACCCCTACCTCTCCTCGCTGCAGCAGGCACTCGCCAACGCGACGCGCGCCTCCTCGCCCGAGGTCCAGGAGGCCGCCGAGCGGCTCTCCCAGACCCTCGAACCAGCCCTACGCCTGAGCCTCATGGAGCTCGCGTCCGACGTCGCCGCCGACGTCACCCTCCGGCTCGACGGCGATGTCGTCGAGGTCCGCCTCCGCGGCGGCGCCCCGGAGATCGTCGTCGAGCAGCGCCCCCGCGGCGCCGAGACCGATTCCACCGTTGCCTTCGGCTCCCCGAACGGCCCGGGCGCAATGCCGTGGGCCTCCGGCCCGCCCGGCCCTCCGGCCCGGTCCACCGCCCCGGCGGCGGGCCGCCCGT
>NZ_CACRYJ010000053.1 GCF_902703175.1 Occultella aeris
GGGTGGGGGGCACCGGGGAAGGGTCGGCCGGAACCGGAGCCGCCTGGGCTCGCTCCGCCGGGGACGGGTCCGAGGAGTCGGCCGGTGGCCCGGCGGTCGACGCACCGTCGGTCACGAAGGCGGTCGAGGATGTGTCCGACGTACCGGTCCGTGGCCCGGCGGTGGCCGCGCCGCCGGTGGCGGTGTCCGTGGTCGCCGGGTCCGCGGTCGCCGCAGCGTCACTCTCCGCGCCCGTGGTCGCGGTGTCGGCGCCGGCCGCGCCGTCGGTCGCGGTGTCCGTGGTCGAGGAGGCGGCGTCCGCACCGGCGGCTCGACGTCGCGCTACGCCGCCGGCGGGTGTGGCCGCAGACGGCGCAGTGTGCGCGCTCAGGGCGCTCGTCGCGGACATCGGGGTCGGCACCGGGCCGTCGGGGCCGAGTTGCAGGGCGCCGCTGGCGAGCGCCTCGTCACGCGCCCGCAACTCGCGGCGGCTCAAGGGTCGCTCGAGCCCGGCGGCACGCGCGCGGGCGCGCTCGGCCTCCCGGCGCCGCCGACGTTCGCCGAGGCCGGCGGTCGAGGTGTCCTCCTCCTCGCTCACAGTTCCTCCTCCCCCACGGCTGGTGCCAGCCTCTCGGTGATCGTCGACACGTCCTTGTAGAGCCGGTGCTTGCCGATGTACTGCACCACGCCGTCCGGCACCAGGTACCAGACCGGTTTGTCGGCGATCACCCGCTGCCGGCAGTCCGTGGAGGAGATCGCCATGGCCGGGATCTCATGGAGCGAGTACTCACCGGGGGGCAGTTCCTCGGCGCTCAGGTCGTGTCCGGGCCGGGTGACACCCACGAAGTGAGCCAGCTTCAACAGCTCCGAGACGTCCTTCCACTGCATGATCTGGCTGAGCGCGTCCGCGCCGGTGATGAAGAAGAGCTCCGCGCCCGGATACGCCGCATGCAGGTCGCGCAGGGTGTCGATCGTGTAGGTGACCCCGGGTCGGTCGATGTCCACCCGGGACACGGTGAACCGAGGGTTCGACGCGGTCGCGACCACCGCCATCAGGTAGCGGTGTTCCGCGACCGTGACGTCACGGTCCAACTTGAACGGCTGCGCACCGGTCGGGACGAACACGACCTCGTCGAGGCCGAACTCGTCGGCGACCTCACTGGCCGCGACGAGGTGGCCGTGGTGGATGGGGTCGAACGTGCCGCCCATGATGCCCACCCGCAGTGGCACCGGGCTTGCTGCGATCACGATCCGTTCCGCCGGGGCGTGGCCCGGAAGCCGGCAAGACCCACGATCAGCGGTGGCGCGTGCCCACGCTGCGGAATGCGAGAACCACCAACAGCAGGAACACGAAGATGACGAACGCAACCAGGCCGAACCCGATCGGCGGCAGGCCCGAGCCGGCCTCCTCGCCGTGCTCGACGGCGAATGTCAGCAGTGAGTTACTCATCGACTGGGGTCCTCCTCGGTTCCGCAACGCTCAAGGGACAAGTCTCGCACGTCCGGCAGCCAACTCCGAGACGCCACGGTAGTGATCATGACCGCACGTGTCCGTCGCCCTGCACGATCCACGTGGTCGTGGTCAGTTCGGCAAGTCCCATCGGCCCACGCGCATGCAGCTTCTGGGTGGAGATGCCGATCTCGGCACCCAGGCCGAGCTGTCCTCCGTCGGTGAACCTGGTGGAGGCGTTCACCATGATCGCCGCGGAGTCGAGCTCGGTGGTGAACCGCTGCACCGATGTCACGTCCGCCGTGCAGATCGCCTCCGTGTGGCCGGACGTCCAGGTGCGGATGTGCTCGATGGCGGAGTCCAGGTCCGGCACCACGCGCACCGCCAGGTCCAGGCTGAGGTACTCGGTGGCCCAGTCCTGCTCGGTGGCCGGTTCGAACTCGACACCCTCGCCGACGTGGGCGGCGGTGGCCTCGTCCCCGTGGATCCGCACCCCGGCCGCGCCGAGTGCGCTCAGAGCGCCGGGCAGGAACTCGGCGGCGATCGCCTCGTGCACGAGCAGAGTCTCCAGGGCGTTGCAGACGCCCACGCGCTGGGTCTTGGAATTCAGCAGGATCGCGGTGGCCTTCGCCACGTCCGCTCCCGCGTCGACGAACAGGTGGCAGTTGCCGACGCCTGTCTCGATGACGGGGACGGTGGACTCGGTCACGACGGTCTGGATCAGGCTGGCGCCGCCGCGGGGCACGAGCACGTCGACCAGGCCGCGAGCCCGCATGAGCTCGCGGGCACCCTCCCGGCCGTGCGCGTCGATGGACTGGATGGCATCCGCGGGCAGTCCCACCCCTGTGAGCGCCTGCGAGAGCACCCGGACGATCACCTCGTTGCTCCGGGCCGCCGCCGAACCGCCGCGCAGGATCACCGCGTTGCCACTCTTGAGGGCGAGCCCCGCGGCGTCCACGGTCACGTTCGGGCGGGCCTCGTAGATCATCCCGACCACGCCCATCGGCACCCGCACCTGACGTACGGTCAGGCCGTTCGGCAGGGTGGACCCGCGGACCACCTCGCCGACCGGGTCGGGCAGCGCGGCGAGGTCGCGCAGCGCGCCGGCGATGGCCGCGATCCGGCCGGGGTCGAGGCGGAGCCGGTCGACCAGGCCCGGGCTCATCCCGTTCGCCTGCTCCCGTTCGACGTCATCGGCGTTGGCGGCGATGATCTCCGCCTGCGCGGCGACCAGCGCGTCGGCGAGCACGTGCAGGGCCTCGTCCTTGGTGCCGCGGGTCGCACCCGCGAGCGCGCGCGCCGCGACCTTCGCCCGTTGGGCCGCCTGGACGACGGCGGTGCGCGCCTCGGTGGCTGCCTGCGGTCCGCCGTCGGTCGCCTCGGACGCCGCGCTGGGCGTGGCGGCAACGCCGGGTTCGGTCTGGACACTCATGGGATCAAGGATAGGCCGGGTTCACTCGGTCACCAGGTCGGGTCCACTGGGTGAGCCCGACCCGGAGCACGGGGGCGGACGGAGCGTCGGTCAGGCGTCGGCGGCGGCCCGGCGTCGCACGGTGCGGGCCGTCGCGGGGCGCGCGGCCTCGGCGGACCCGGTCGCGGCGGTCCGGGCCTGGGCGGCGGCCTCGGTCCGCAGACCCCTGGCGGTCAGGGCGGGCACGACGTCCTGCACCAGGGCGAGGACGTCGGTGGGCACCGACGCCGGAATCACCGTGAATCCGTCGGCCGCTCCGGCGTGCACCCATTCGGCCCACAGGTCCACCAGGTCCGCGGCGGTGCCGATCGAGCGCAGCGGGGCGGTCCGAGGGGCCGTCTCGAGGGAGTTGAGCAGGTCCCAGCGGGCCTGGGCGCTGGGTCGGTCCGCGGAGATCACGACGTGGATGTCGACGAGCACCGTGATGTCGTCCGGGTTGCGGCCCCACTCGGCGGCGGCGCGCCGGATCGCGGTCCGGGCCGTGCGGGCCTCCTCCAGGGTGGCCACGGACAGGCGCGCCACGTCCGCGCGGGCTGCCGCCAGTTCGAGGTCGACGGCGTTGCGGACTCCGATCACCACGATCGGGGCACGGCGCTCGGACTCGGCCGGGGCGGAGGATCCGGTGGCCGCCTTGCTGCGGGCGCGGCGCTCCGGCGTGGCCCAGGAGTTGATGACGGCGTCCACGGCACGGGCGCTCGTCCCGTTGACCGGGGCGGCCTCGAGCTGCCAGCCGGCGCGCTCCGCGCTGGCGCGGTGAACGCTGGATACCGCGCCGGCCACGTGCTCGGGGCGGGCCACACCGAGCGGCACGGTGGCCACCAGCGTTGCGGTGCGGGTGTGCCGGGCCAGGCGGGAGGCGGCCACGGCGCCGTCGAGCCAGGCGTCCCGGCGGCGGGGGCCGCCGACGCGGAACGTCTCGTCGAGGCTGAGCAGGTCGACGCCGCCCTTGTCCGCCAGGGACGCGAGGCCTGCGAGCCGGCCCATGATGAAGGACTCGGCCTCGGTGTCATCGGTGCGCCGCCACTCGCGGGGTGCACCGGCGCCGGAGAGGTCGAGGGCGATGAGGGTGGAGTTACGGGTACGCGGGGACTGCGACATGGGTGTTCACGCCTTCATGTTCGAGGGGGAGCCCCGTCCGGTTCGCCCGCGCGGCACGTGTCACTCGTGCCGGCCTGCGGGCCGCCTCGGATGAGGGGTGATGCCGAGGGGCGGAACGCCCGGGGCATCGGGTGAGGGTCGGCTCAGGCCTGGACCGACATCGAACAACAGCACATGGCGAGAGAGATCTGCAGCGGCGTGGTCGCTCGTTCCCTGGTGATGGTGCCCATGTGCGGTGTTTCCCTCTTCTCGAGCGCCTGCGGCGCCGTGCGCTTGCTCCGCATCGAATGACCGGAACCAGGTCGTCACCCGGGGCACCCCACCGCAGTTGGAGGGTTGCCGGTCAGCAAGCCGGGGCTGTGCGCTGACACTCAAGACCTTGGGGACGAGTCTAGGAGAGCCTTTGATGACGTGTCAACAAAACCGCGCGATGCGTACGGGCTCAACATGTCGGGGTGCGATCGGCGCCGTGCAGGTGGCCGAGGTGCCACGGAACCGGTCTGGTGCACCCCGCGACCGGCCCCGCGACGCCATCGACGGACATGCCATCTCGCCATTCGGGATTCCCCGGACGTCCCGGAACCGGGTGGCGGCCCGGCGGTAGCGTCAGGCCAAGGGAGCACGCCCTAGGCACCCGACCAGTCAGATCGCCGAGTTCGGACGGGAACGATGACCACCACTCTCACCACCCTGAGCGGGAACCCGCGTCGGGGCTCTCGCACTCTCGCCGTGGCCGAGGCCGCCGCCACCCGGATCGTCGGTCTGGTGGGTGGGTCAGCCCCGGTCGACGACCGCGTGATCGAACTCGCCGACCTCGCCGGGCAGCTGTTCGCACCGGAGCACCCCGAGGCGGACGCGGCGCTGGCCCGGGTGGCCGGTTCCGACGTCCTCGTCGTGGCGACGCCGGTCTACAAGGCCAGTTACACCGGACTGCTCAAGTCCTTCCTCGACCTCTACGGCGCGAACGGGTTGCGCGGGGTCGTCGCCCTGCCGGTCGTGGTCAGCGGCAACCCGGCCCACCTGCTCTCCACCGACATCCACCTGCGGTCGCTGTTGGTGGAGCTCGGCGCGAGCGTCCCGACCCGCGGGCTCGGGGTGGTCGAGTCGCAACTGGGCACGATCGACGACGTCCTGGACGCCTGGTTCGCCGACCACGGCGCCCTCCTGCGTGGCGCGGTCACCGCCCGGGCGGGCGCGGAGGCCGCGGCATGAGCGCCGAGACGCTGAGCGACCTGGAGCGCCTGCTCGCCGAGCAGGACGAGCCCCAGCTGAACGCCGAAGAGTACAAGCAGGTCTTCCGTCAGCACCCCGCCGGAGTCGCTGTCGTGACGTTCAACGGTCCGGGCGCCGAGGCTGTTGCCCCGGTGCCGGTCGGCTTCACCGCGACGTCCGTCATCTCGGTGTCCGCTGCTCCCCCGCTGCTCGCGTTCTCGATCGCGTCGACGTCCTCGTCCTGGCCGGCACTGAGCCAGACCGGCACCGTGGTCGTGAACTTCCTCGACGGACCGTCCGCGCACCTGTCGACCACCTTCGCGACGAGTGGCATCGACCGGTTCGCCGATGCCCCGTGGCACCGGCTGAGCACCGGTGAACCCACCCTGACCGAGGCGTGCGCCCGGGTCCGGGGCCGCGTGGTGCAGCGGATCCCGGCCGGTGACAGCTACCTGGTCACCCTGCGGGCACTCAGCGCCCAGATCCCCAGGACCGGCTCGCCGCTGGTCTACCACGACCGCAGCTACCACCAGATCGGCGGGCACAGCCGGCTGGCCTGATCACGGCCGAACCGGTCCACCGGGGCCGGAGACCCGGACGGTCAGGACCAGTCCGGCAGGAACGCCTTCGTTGCGGCATCGATCGCGATCGAGTACGTCCAGTCGGTGCGCCGGGTGGAGCCCCACGCCTGCCAGCCCTGCCGGTCGCTGTGCGCGAGCACGGTGACACCGTCCGGCACCCAGGGCCCCGCGATCGGCGCGAAGAACGGGATCGCTCCGACCGCGCCGATGAAGGTCGCCCAGCGCCGGGCGATCTGGCTGCGTTTCCACGGGCCGAGGACCACCATCACCCGGCGGTGCTGCAGGTAGTTCGCCACCAGCTCGATCTCCCACGCGAAGCCCTGACGGACCTCGAGCGGGGTGGCACTGAGCACCACCGCCCGAGCCGTCTGCGCGTACCGGGCCACGTGCTGCTGCCACTCGTCGTTGCTGAAGCTGGCCCGGGCCGCGCCGATCGGGGCGATCCGTGCGCCGGGCGGCGCGATCGCGATCACCGGCCCGGACATCGAGAGCTGCTGGACGAGCACCTCCTCGAACCGCACCTGGCGGAACAGGCTGAGCGCCCCGAACAGGCCGCGTCGGCGCAGCAGGCCCGGCAGCTTCAGCGAGTCCTCGTCGAAGCTGCGCAGGTACAGGTAATGCGGGCGGGTGTCCTGGGCGAGGGCATCCGCCACCGAGGCCGCGCGGATCCGGCGCCCGAACTCGTCGAGGGCGACGAGCAGGGCGATGGCGACGAGTAGCACGGGCACCAGCCAGATCCGCTGGTCGCCGGCGAAGGCCCGAGCGATCGGGTAGAGCGGCCCCACGAGCGGCTCCCACCGCCCGGAGAGCCCGGCCGCGGTGTCGACCGGCCAGCCACCGCTGGCGCCCGCGTACCAGTTCAGGAGCACGTAGATGACCAGGAGCACCGGGAGTAGGCCGTAGGCGATGGTGGTCAGGGCCATGCCGACGCCGCCACGCATACTGAGGCTGCCGAGCCGGGCGGGCCGCACATCCTCCACCGGGTGCGGCGGGATGAGGCGGTACATCAGGGCGATGAGCCCGACCAGGACCGCGAGCGCGACCAGCACGGCGAGCGCCGCCGAGGTATCCCCGGCGACGATCGAGTTCAGTTCGACGAGGGCCAGGAAGCCGGCGAAGAACCAGACGGCCATCCGGATCCGCCGCTTCCACCGGGCGCCCAGCACCACCCGGGTCAGGTCGTGGTACCGCGGTGACGTCGAGCCGGACCGGTACCGGGGGCGGCGTGCGAAGGCGATCAGCCGGAAGGGTCCGACGAAGATCACCCAGATGAACACCACGAAGACGATCGTCTGCACGAGCACGTCGCTGAGGTTGTAGCCGGGGGTGTTGACCCGGTTGTACCCGTCCGCGGCCAGGGTGTCCTGCAGGTCCAGGGCGAACCGCCCGATCTGACCGGCGCACGCTCGGGGGTCGGCCTCGCACGGCATCCTCAGTTCGACGAGCGCGGTCGAGTCCTCCGCGCTGGTGATCCACTGCGACCGGAGCTCGGCGTCGCCCCCGTTCCACCGGACCCGCTCCTCGTCGTCGAGCACCTGGACCCCGGTGACCGGCCGGCCCGGGATCCCCCGCCACTCGGCCAGGCCGATGGCCTCGTCGTCATCGTCACAGACGACGTACCAGAGGGTCAGCTCCTCGCCCGCGCCGGGGCCCTGCCAGCGCCACTGCTGCGCGGTGCCGCAGCCGGGCGCGTCCTCGACGCTCTCGTCGACGGCGGAGGTGAGCAGGAACCAGTCGTCTCCGGGTGACCACGGTGGGTCCCCGGCCGGCGCCGCGGAGGCCGACGGCGCACCGAACGTTCCGAGGAGCACCGCCACCACGGTGGCGGCGAGGCCGAGCAGGACGCGCCGGGTCGGGCGCGCCGGGGCGAGCGACGTCACGCCGGCCTCGCGTAACCGTCCGGCCACACGACGGCGACCTCGATGCCGCCGGCGCGGGCGGCGTCGACGATCTGCGCCGTACCGCCGATGCCGCGCTCGCGCTGCCCGTCCCAGACGGCGATCAGCAGGTCGGCCCCCTCGAGGACGGCCAGCCCGGCCGCCAGGTAGGCCTCCGGGGACGGCTCGGGATGGTCGAGTACGCGGACCGAGGCGGCCTGCGCGACGAGGGCCTCGAACGGCGCCCGACAGTCGGCCGGGAGGGTCTCGACATAGCCGTCGGCGGGCAGCACCACGTCGAGCCGCAGGCCGAGCGACAGCGCGATCTCGGCCGCCAGCTGGTCCGCCCCCTCGGCCAGGCTGCTGACCAGGTGGGCCGGCCCAGCCGGGCGGCCCACCCGGCCATCGGCGTGGCCGACGGCGTGGCCGCCGTCGGTACCGTCGACCTCGTCGACGGCGTACGGGACGAGCACGGCGCGCACGCCCGCCGCGATCACGTGCCGGGCGGCGTCGTCGTAACTCCGGTGGCCCGTGACGGCGATCCTGGCGCTCATCCGACCGACTCGTCCGGGGTTCGGCCCGGCTCGGCGGTGCGCAGCGACTGCCAGGTGGTCAGCTCGTCGGCGAGCACCGCCTCGGCGCGCGCCACGAAGGTGGTCCAGTCCGCCTCGGCGATCCCCTCGCGGGTCCAGGCGACCAGGGTGGCCAGGTGGCTGGCGGTGCGGCCGTAGATCTCGTGCGTCTTGCGGTGCTGGCGCATCTGGTTCCAGGCCCCGAACACTGCGGCAAGAGCACCGAACACGCCGAGCAGGTCGAGGTCGATGATGTTGGCGGCCTTGAGCACGGCGGCGGCCAGGCCCGCGGCCTCGGCGAGCAGCATCGCGAGGAACCAGCGGTCCGCGAGCACGCCGTGCCGGCGGCTCTTGCGGGCGTACCAGGTCATCTGGTCGACGATGCGCCCCGTGATGTACGCGTCCCGGCGCGTGGTGAAGTCGGCCTCGCGCAGGTCCGACATGGCCCGGGTGACGTACTCGAGGTTCTGGCCGTGGGTGGCCAGCGTCACGCCCAGGTCGGCGATCTCGTCGTTCTGCGCCGCCAGGAACATCCGCCGCGCCCGGGGGCCGTCGAGCTCCGGACCGAACGGAGCGCCCTGCACGGCGTAACGCCAGCTGTCCGCCTTCGCCGACTCCGCCACGGAGCGGGCCCGCAGCCAGTGGGACTCTGAGTCCTTGGTGTTCAGGTACACGCGCAGCAGCAGGCTGGCGCCGAAGCAGACGGCACCGAGAACGGCGACGATGTCGGCACCCGAGCCCGGCAGCGGGATGGAGAACGTTCCGCAGAGGGCGGCCAGGACCAGCAGCGTGTAATGCACCCGCATGCCGCGCACGAACGTGGTCTGTGACCTGACGGCCACCTCGTCGGCCGCGGCGACCACCCCCGAGAGGTCCTCGTCACGCAGGATGCCCGGCGGGCGCACGCTCGGCTCCGACCTCTGGCTCATGCACCCCTCCGGCGATCCATCGAGGGCTCAGCCTAATGGCCGCGGGTGGCGACGGTGTCAGGTTCCGCGGTACGGGCGCACCTGCACGAGGTCGTCGCGGTGGACCACCTCGCGGGCGTTGCCGTCCCCGAACCGTTCCCGCAGCTGCGCCGACGTGGCGCCCATCCGCTCGGGCAGCTCCTCTGCGGAGTAGGCGACCAGTCCGCGGGCAACCACGGTGCCGTCCGTGGCGGCGATCTCCACCGGGTCCCCGGCCTCGAAGGCGCCCTGGACGCCGATGAGGCCGGCGGCGAGCAGGGACTTCTTGCCGACGGTGAGCGCGCGGACCGCGCCGTCGTCGATGATCAGCCGGCCGCTGGTGTGGGCGGCGTGCGCCAGCCACAGGCGCCGCGTCTGGATCCGGCGTCCGGTGGCCGAGAACCAGGTGCCGACATCCTCGCCGGCGAGCGCGGCGGCGGCGTTCGCGGCACTGGTCAGGATGACCGGCACCCCGGAGCCGACGGCGATCTGGGCCGCCTCGACCTTCGTCACCATGCCGCCGGTGCCCACGTGCGACCCCTTGGCGGTCAGCTCGATGCCCACGAGATCCGCGGACGAGTCCACGCGGGCGACCCGGCTCGAGCCGGGCCGGCTCGGCGGGCCGTCGTAGAGCGCGTCGACGTCCGAGAGCAGCAGCAGTCCGTCGGCGCGGACCAGGTGCGTGACCAGGGCCGCGAGGCGGTCGTTGTCGCCGAACCGGATCTCGTGGGTGGCGACGGCATCGTTCTCGTTCACGATCGGGATCACGCCGAGCGCGAGCAGACGCACCAGGGCCCGCTGGGCGTTTCGGTAGTGGCTGCGCCGGATCACGTCCTCGACGGTCAGCAGGACCTGCCCCACGGTGCGCTGGTGCGCCGCGAAGGCCCGGGTGTAGTGCGCCATCAACAGGCCCTGGCCCACGCTCGCCGCCGCCTGTGCGGTCGCGAGGTCCTTCGGGCGGGAACTCAGCCCGAGCACGGTGAGCGCGGACGCGATCGCTCCGGAGGAGACCAGGATCACCTGTCCGCCGGCCGCCACCCGGGCGGCAAGCACGTCGGTGAGCGCCCGTAGGCGCTCGACGTCGAGTCGCCCGGCCTCATCGGTGAGCGACGATGACCCGACCTTCACCACGAGCCGCCGGGCCCGGGCAGGGTCGGCGAAGGCCGCCCGGTCGGTGAGCTCCGCCGTCATTCGTCGTCGTCGCGATCGGTCCACAGTTCGGCGCGGGCCGCGGCCTTGGCGTCCATCCGGCCGTGGAACTCCTCCCGCTTCTCGGCGCGCGTGGGCCTGCTGCGATCCTCGAGGCGGAGGTCTGTGCCCCGCGGGGAGGCGAGCAGTTCGGGTCCGGTGAGCAGAGTCGGCTCCCAGTCGAACACGACGCCGCGCGGGCCGTCGCCGATCACGACCTCGTCGCCGGCCACGGCACCGGCCTTGAACAGGCCGTCCTCGACGCCGAGCCGGGCGAGCCGGTCGGCGAGGTACCCGACGGCCTCGTCGTTCGCGAAGTCGGTCTGACGCACCCACCGCTCGGGCTTGTCGCCGCGGACGAGGTAGTAGACGTGGTCGCTCTGCCGACGGGTGACCGTGAAGCCGGACTCGTTGACGGCGCGGGGGCGCAGCACCGTGCGGGTGGGCTCCGGGGCGGGAGCGGCGTCACGTGCCTGCTGCACGATCTCCGCGAGCGCGAACGAGAGCGCCCGCAAGCCCTCGTGGGAGGCCGTCGAGATCTCGAACACGCGCAGTCCGCGAGCCTCGAGCTCGGGGCGGACCAGCTCGGCCAGGTCCCGCGCCTCGGGGACGTCGATCTTGTTCAGGACCACCAGCCGGGGTCGCTCGGTCAGCGGGGTCCGGCCGCCCTCGATGCCGACGTCGCCGGCGTAGGTGGCCAGTTCCGCCTCGATCACGTCGAGGTCGGTGATCGGGTCGCGGCCCGGGTCGAGGGTGGCGCAGTCGAGGACATGCACGATGACGGCGCAGCGTTCGATGTGTCGCAGGAACTCCAGGCCGAGGCCCTTGCCCTGGCTGGCGCCGGGGATCAGCCCGGGCACGTCGGCCATGGTGTAGCGGGCCTGCCCGGCCTGCACCACCCCGAGGTTCGGGACGAGGGTGGTGAACGGGTAGTCGGCGATCTTCGGCCGGGCGGCGGACATCGCGGCCACCAGGGAGGATTTGCCGGCGCTCGGGAACCCGACCAGGGCCACGTCCGCGACGGTCTTGACCTCGAGGACGAGGTCCTCCTCCCAGCCCGGCTCGCCGAGCAGCGCGAAGCCGGGGGCCTTGCGCTTCTGCGAGGAGAGTGCGGCGTTGCCGAGCCCGCCCTGGCCGCCCCGGGCGGCCACGTACCGGGTGCCGGCGCCGACCAGATCGGCGAGCAGGACACCGTTGGGGTTCTTCACGACGGTGCCGTCCGGCACGTACAGCACCAGGTCCTCGCCGCGCTTGCCGGTGCGCATGTCACCGGCGCCCTGGGTGCCGTTCTCGGCCCGCCGGTGCGGGGAGTGGTGGTAGTCGAGCAGGGTGGTGGTCTGCGGGTCCACCTCGAGGATCACGTCCCCGCCGGAGCCGCCGTTGGCGCCGTCGGGCCCGCCAAGAGGCTTGAACTTCTCCCGGTGCACGGAAGCGCAACCGTTGCCGCCGTCACCGCCGCGCGTGTGCAGGACCACACGGTCCACGAAGTTCGCCATGACTGGCTACCTCCTCATTGCTTGGGGTGGAACGGACTGGCTGAAACACCGACGGCGGGGGCGGGGCGGGTTTATGCCGCTCCGCCCCCGCCGGACGTACTTAGGAGTGCGTGGCCCGCTCAGGCCTCGGCGGCGACGACGTCGATGACCTTGCGGCCCCGGCGGCTACCGAACAGCACCGAACCCGGCTCAAGGGCGAACAGGGTGTCGTCCTTGCCGCGGCCGACGTTGTTGCCCGGGTGGAAGTGGGTGCCACGCTGGCGGACGATGATCTCGCCGGCCTTGACGACCTCGCCACCGAAGCGCTTGACGCCCAGACGCTGAGCGTTGGAGTCGCGCCCGTTGCGGGAGGAGCTTGCGCCCTTCTTGTGTGCCATGACGAACCTGCTCTCTTGAAGCTCTACGGGTGGGAGGGGTTACTTGATGCCGGTGACCTTGAGGCGCGTCAACCGCTGACGGTGCCCCAGGCGACGGCGGTAGCCGGTCTTGTTCTTGAACTTGAGGATGGTGATCTTCGGACCCTTCTCGTCCCGAACGATCTCCGCCGTCACTGTGATCTTCTTCAGGTCGGCGGCCTCGGAGGTCACCTTGTCCCCGTCGACGAGCAGGATGGGCTCGAGTTCGACCGAGTCGCCCTCGGCCCCCTTGAGACGGTCCACGACGACGACGTCACCGACGGACACCTTCTCCTGTCGGCCGCCGGCCTTGACGATCGCGTACACCACGTTTCCTGCTCATCTCTGTCGTCACAACATGTCTGGGTTCCCGCGCCGGGCAGCCATCTCGGGCCAACTGGCCAGCGAAGATGTCCGCTGCTCGCTTGCTCGCGCCGCGAGAGGCGCGCACCACGGGACACGGTGCACAAGCACCGACGCTCAAGATTACGCGAGAGGGGCCCTGGGAGCAAACCACCGGCGTGTGAGTTTCGCCATGACCCGGATGCGGCAGGATGACACCGCGCCCGAACCGCCGATCCGAAACCGGAGCCACCATGCCCGCCGATTCTCCCACGATCCTGGCCACGTCCGGTGGCTACCGTCCGGGGCACCGGGTCCGCTTGGAGTTCGGCGCCCTGGTGCACCACGCCGTCGACCTCTCCGGCGCATCCGGCCGCGCACCCCGGGTCAGCTACCTCGGCACGGCCGGGGGCGACCAGGACTGGCGGGCCGCGAGCATGCACGACGCGGCGCGGGTGGCCGGCTTCGACCTCACCGTCGTGCGGCTGTTCACCATGCCGAACCTGGACGACGTCGAAGGTCACCTGCTCGAGGCCGACGTGGTCTGGGTGGACGGCGGGTCGGTCGCGAACCTGCTCGCGGTCTGGCGGGTGCACGGCCTCGACGAGATCATGCGCAGGGCCTGGGCGGCCGGGGTGGTGCTCGCCGGGGTGAGCGCCGGCTCGATCTGCTGGTACGCCGGCGGCACCACGGACTCCTTCGGCCCCGAGCTGCGCGCGGTGACCGACGGTCTCGGACTGCTCCCCTACGGCAGCGGCGTGCACTACGACGGCGAGTCCCGCCGTCGTCCCCTCGTGCACGCACTCGTGGCGGACGGCACGCTCGGCGAGACCCACTGCACGGACGACGGCGTCGGCCTGGTCTATTCGGGGACCCGCCTCGTCGAGGCGGTCACCGAGGCGCCCGGCAAGGGTGCGTACGTGGTGCGGCGCGAGGCCGACGGCCGCGTGCGCGAGGATCGCATCGAACCGCGGCTGCTGGCCGGCTGAGCCGCCCGCGGGGCCGGTGGCGCCCGCGGGGACAGACCTGCCCATCGGCCCCGGCCGGTGGCCGGTGGCGGGCGACTAACCTTGGACGCAATGACCCTCCAGTCCCCGACCGCGCCGGTGCCCCCGAAGCGGCGTGTGCAGCCCGCGGCTCCCCGCACCCCGAGCCAGCTGCTGCTGGCCGCCGGCGGCGACCCGTTCGAGCACGCCCGCGCGACGGTGGACTCGGCGCTCGGCGCAGCCCGCGAACTCCTTGGCTTCCTGCCGCAGGAGCAGGAGCAGCTCCGGCAGCGGTTCACCACGATCGCCTCGATGCTCGAGGCGGACCGCCGGATGCTCGCCGACTGGCGACTGATGCTGACCGAACAGCAGATCCTCGGTTCCGTGACGCCACCCACCTGGGGTGAGTACGCGACGCTTGCGGGCGCACCGGCCGGCCGGACACCGGTCGACCCGGACGCCCGGGCCGAACCGGTTTACGGCTTCAACGCGGTGCTCGGGCACGTCGGCGGGGCGCTGAAGTCGGCCACCGACGCGCTCGCACAGTTCGGCGGGCAGATCGGTTCCTCCCGCCGGTTCCTGCTCGCGGGCAACGTGGCCACCGCAGCGGCCGGTGTCGAGCATCTAGCCGCCATGTTCACCGCGGCGATGTGGGACTACGAGCGACCGGCCATGCCGACGTTGCCGGCCCGATCCGGGCGCATCGAGCTGCGCGCGTCGCCCCGGGCGCGGCCGCAGACCAGGTGGGCCCGGTACGCCCGCGTGATGTTCGTGGCGGACCGGGTCGAGTTCACCACCGCGCAGGGTCGGCGGGTGATCGGCACGGACACTCCGATCGCGTACCTGCTGCACGTCGCACCGCCGTCCCCGGTGGATGTGCTGGCCCCCTACGACCCGGCTGAGCGGTACGCCCGGGTGCCGCTCTACGACGCCCTCGGCGCGGTGCACTTCTGCAACGAGGCGGGCCTCAGCATGGGGGCGATCGCCGTCGCGGACTGGCTCGTGCAACCCGAGGCCACTGTGGCCCAGTCCTGGTCGATGGCCCCCGGCGCCGAGTACCTTCGGGCCCACGCCCGCCTGGTCTGGGCTTTGCAGGCGACCGGCGTCACCGCCGGGGCGGCCACCCTGCGCGTGCCGATCAGACGCGGCGTGGCGCACCCACCGATGGCGGAGCCGGACCGGGTTCGGCCCAAGACGAAGACCGGCACCACCGGACTGGCGACGCCGACCAACCCGGCCGCCACCCCGATCGACGTGGTGGCGGACCTGATCCGCCCGGCGCCGCATCTGCTCCCCTACCGCGGTACCGGAGCCCGGCCGGCCGATGCCTACCGCCGCCGCGCCAAGCGTGGCAACACCCTGAACAAGGACACCGGCCCGGCGTCGCCGCTGAACGGGGTCCTCCGGTGGCCGGCCCTGACCGCGATCATCATCGGCGGCCTCGGATCGGCGTACCTGCTCGCGAACACCTGGTGGGTGCGCACCTGCGTCGTCCTGATGTTCGCGGCCGTGCTCGAACCCTGGCTCTGGTGGCTCTGGGCCTGGTTCCGTGACCATGACTTCCGCCGGATGAAGGCCGTGTACCGGCCTGGGTCCGCACCGGGCAGGACCTTGCGGTTCGCGCGGCGGGCGGCCCTGCTCTACGACGGCGCGAACGTCGGCATCCGCAGCGCCACCGGCCACGAGGCCTGGCTCGCCGCGTCGTCCGACTCCGACCTCGGGTTGGTCTCCCTGCAGCGGCTGATGCACGAGGGGCAGGCCTGGGCGTTCGCGCTGACCGACCGCTGGGGACACTGGCGCGCCGTGCTGCCGGCGCAGGACTGGGCACCCGGGGGCGACCTCAGCGGCCTGGCGGGCTTCGCCCAGACCGCCGGCCTCGAGCTCGGGGACACGACCGCCGCGCCGTTCCCGGTGACGAACGACCCGCTGGACGAGTCGTCGGGGTTCGCAGCGATCCGGTCGACGGGACCGCGCACCCGGGGCATGGTGATGCTAGGGATCTACGCGCTCTCCGTGGCCCCGCTGACCCTGCTCGGCGCCCGCACCGCCACGTTCATGCTGTTCCTGGTGGCCGCGATCGCGCTTACGCCCACGTTCCTGCGCTATGTCTGGAACCGGTGGCTGGACCGGCGCCCCGCACCCAAGGGTGCCCATGCGGACCCGCGGACCGCCGAGCCGGCGCGGATGGGTACCGCGAACACCGGGGTCTGACGGCCCTGCCCTCCGCGTCGGCACGCGCGCCCGGCCGCCAGACGACCGTGGGGCCCCGATGCGGGGCCCCACGGTCGTCTTCAGCCGTTCGTGCTCAGCCGGCGTCGGGACCGTCCGTCGCGGAGACCTCGGTCTCGGGCGCTGGTGCCTGCTCCTGCCGAGCGTGGGTCGCCGGTGCCGCGAGGGCGTCGTAGCTGCCCTCGACCAACCGCACCTGGACCGGCTCGTCGCTGCCGTTGCCGAGCAGGGCGCCGTCCACGGAGGCCACCTCGGCGGCAGCTGCCTCGAACTGGGCCGAGCTCGAGGAGTCCCTGCCGATCCCACGTGCCAGGGCGTCGAGCCGCTCCCCGACCGTGCGGTCCGGGATCGGCAGACGCGGGAGCAGGCCGAGGCTCGCGCCCGTGGTCTCCGCCGGCGCCGCGTCGGCCTCGGTGTGGGAGTCGACCGCGGGTTCGCCGTCGAGCGCGGGCGCGTGCGGCCCGTCGCCGTCGTGGTCCTGCGGGTGCCCGTGCTCCTGGTCGTGGGCGTGGGCCGCCGCGGCCGCGATGGTAGCCAGGGTGGCGCGCACCGCGGCGCGCTGCTCCGGGTCGACCTCCGGCTCCGGAGCGGCTGCGGGTGCCGGCTGGCGGTTGTCTCCACCGTTGCCACCGGCGCTGCCGCTGCGGCGGTTGCCCCGACGGCGACCGCCGCGGCTCTCCTCGGGTTCCGGCTCGCTCGGCCCGTCGTTCTCGACCGGTTCGGCGTGGACGATGAACCCGCGGCCGTTGCAGTGCTCGCAGGTCTCGCTGAACGCCTCGACCAGGCCCTGGCCGACCCGCTTACGGGTCATCTGGACCAGGCCGAGCGACGTCACCTCGGCAACCTGGTGACGGGTGCGGTCACGGCCGAGGCACTCGGTCAGACGGCGCAGCACAAGGTCCCGGTTCGCCTCGAGGACCATGTCGATGAAGTCGATGACGATGATGCCGCCGATGTCGCGCAGCCGGAGCTGACGCACGACCTCCTCGGCCGCCTCGAGGTTGTTCCGGGTGACGGTCTCCTCGAGGGTGCCGCCGGATCCGGTGAACTTCCCGGTGTTGACGTCCACGACTGTCATGGCCTCGGTCCGGTCGATCACCAGGGATCCGCCGGAGGGCAGGTAGACCTTGCGGTCCATGCCCTTGGCGAGCTGTTCGTCGATCCGGTGCGCCGCGAACACGTCCTTGTTCTCGACCCAGTGGTGCAGGCGGGGTGCCAGGTCCGGGGCCACCGAGGAGACGTACTCCGAGATGGTCGACCACGCCTCGTCACCGGAGACCGTCAGCGAGGCGAAGTCCTCGTTGAACACGTCCCGGACCACGCGGGTGGCCAGCTCGGGCTCACCCTTGAGCAGCACCGGCGCCGTGACCGACTTGCGCGAGGTCTTGGTCTCGATGTCCGCCCACTGCTTGGTGAGCCGCTCCACGTCGTTGCGCAGTTCCTCCTCGCTGGCGCCCTCCGCCGCGGTGCGTACGATCACGCCCTGGCCGTCGGGGACGATCTCCTTGAGGAGCTTCTTCAGCCGAGCCCGCTCGGTGTCCGGAAGTTTGCGGGAGATCCCCGTCATCGCCCCCGACGGCACGAGCACCAGGTACCGGCCCGCGAGGGTGATCTGTGACGTCAGCCGGGCGCCCTTGTGCCCGATCGGGTCCTTGGTGACCTGCACCAGGACGGAGTCGCCGGAGGACAGTGCCTGCTCGATCCGGCGCGGCTGTCCCTCGAGCCCGGCAGCGTCCCAGTTCACCTCACCGGCGTACAGCACGGCGTTGCGGCCCTTGCCGAGGTCGATGAAGGCCGCCTCCATCGACGGCAGCACGTTCTGCACGCGGCCGAGGTAGACGTTGCCGACCATCGAGGTCTGGGTCTTGCGGGCCACGTAGTGCTCCACCAGGACGTTGTCCTCGAGCACCGCGATCTGGGTGCGGCCGTCCCGCTCACGCACCACCATGGCACGCTCGACCGACTCCCGGCGGGTCAGGAACTCCGCCTCGGTGATGATCGAGCGACGGCGGTTCGAGTCGCGACCGTCGCGGCGCCGCTGGCGCTTCGCCTCCAGCCGGGTGGAACCCTTCAGTGCGGTGACCTCGTCGCGGGCGGCGCGGGCGCCGTCATCCGAGCGGGAGCCACCGCTGCTACCGCTGCCGCCTCGGCTGCGGCGACGACGACGTCGGCGTGAACCGCCCTCGGAGCCGTCGCCACCGTCGCCGTCCTCATCGCCCGGGTCGGCGTCCTGCTTGGCGTCGGTATCGGACTCGATGTCCTTGGCCGCCTCGTCCTTCGCGCCGTCGTCCTGGGGCTCCTCGCCGGTGGCTGCGTCGTCGTCCTCGGTACCGTCGTCGCCGGCGTCGGAGTCGGAGTTCGCCGGTCGGCGGCGGCCCCGCCCCCCGCGGCGGCGACGGCGGCGGTTCGGCGCGCCGCCGTCGTCACCGGAGGCGTCCGTGGCGCCGTCCGTCTCCTCGGTGTCGTCGGACGCGTCCTCGACCGGTGCAGCCGGTTCGTCCGCGACCCGACGGGTGCGCGCGGGCCGCTCCTCGCGGGGCTCCGGCGGGCCTGCCGGGGCGGCGGCACGGCGGCTGCGGCGGGCGACGTCCGGCGCCTGGAACAGCAGGGCGGTGGCGGGCAGACGCGGGGACTCGTCGTCCGACTCGTCGTCGCCCAGTTCGTCGTCGGCCAGCGTGCCGTCGACGTCCGTCTCGTCCTCGTCGTCGGTGTCCTCGATGCCCGGGCCGGCGTGACGGTCCCGCTCGGGCACGTCGATGTCGACCGTGGCCAACTCCGCGGGCGCCTCCTCGTCGGCGTCGACGTCCTCGCGGTCCACGCCGAAGGCAGCGAACACGTCGAGGGTGGGCGCGGGGGCGGGAGCACCGGCCGCGGCCCCGGCCCGGCGTGAGCGTCGGGCCCGCTTGGGCGCCTCGGCCTGGGTCCGAGTGGCCTCGCCGGCAGGTGCCGCCGCCTGGACGGCGTCGGCGGCCTCGACCTCGGCGGCCTGCGCTGCACCGGTGTCGGCCTGCTCGGAACCGCCCGTCGCCTCGGTGGAGTCGGAGCCGGGGTCGGCCTTCTTCCGCGACCGGGAGCCGGCCGACCTGCGCTTCTTCGGTGCCGGCTCGGCGTCCGACGGCGTCCCGGCGTCCGCGGCTGCGTCACCCTGGGCCTCGGTCACCTCGGTCGCCGTCTCCGCGGCTTGAGTTTCCTCGGCGACCTTCTTCTTGCGCGGGCTGCGCTTGCGAACCGGCTTGGCCGGGGCGTCCGCCTCGGCTACGGGGCCGGCGGTACCCTCGGTGCCGGCAGTGCTTTCGGTGCCCCCGCTGCGCTCGGCGCCGTCGTTCGGGAGCGAGCCTGCGCCGTCGGCGGTCTCCGGCCCGGGTGACCCGGCGCCGCCGGAGGATGCCTGCGCGACCTGCGCGCCGCCGTCGGCCGTCTGTGCGGCCTCCGCCGCCGCGGCCGCTGCGTGCTCCTCGGGGGTCATCACCGGCCGGGTCGCGCGGCGCGAGCGGCGCCGGCGCGGCTGCTCGGTGGTGGCGACCTCGGTCGGCTCCGTTGCCGTGGTCTGTTCGTTGCTGAAGCTGTCGTTCTCGGTCACGGGTCGTGCTCCCGGTGCCCCGGTGCCCCAGCCATACCCGCCTGGCGCCCTAGGGCGGTTCGTCGGCGTCACCCCGCGGGGTGGCCGTCAGAAAGTCGTGTGTGCCTCAGGCCTCGCGAGTTCTCGCGTCGACCGTCCGCCGATTCCATCACGCACCATGTGGGCACGTTCTCCGGGTGGTCGGTCCTGGCCCGCGCCTTGCCTGGTGGCGGCGCGTGTTCCACAACCCCAACTACCTTTGCCGATGTCCTCGGGCTCACCGGCAGGTATGGGACTGACCGGCTCGCCGCGGCAAGTATCGCACAGGCCCTCCGCGGGGGGAGGTGACACGCCGTCATGACACGGGACCTTGGTCCCAGGTCGGCGGCAGGGCCGCGCCTAGCGTCTTGTCTACCGCGCACCTCGCTCCCCAGAAGGATGGCCCCACCGGTGGAAGCACTCGACGTAGCCCGTTGGCAGTTCGGCATCGTGACCGTCTACCACTTCATCTTCGTGCCACTGACGATCGGTCTGGCGCCGCTGGTGGCGATCATGCAGACGATCTGGACCTTCACCGGCAAGGAGAACTGGTACCGGCTCACGAAGTTCTTCGGCAAGCTCCTGCTGATCAACTTCGCGATCGGCGTGGTCACCGGGATCGTCCAGGAGTTCCAGTTCGGGATGAACTGGAGCGAGTACTCCCGGTTCGTCGGCGACGTGTTCGGGGCGCCACTGGCCATCGAGGGCCTGGCCGCGTTCTTCGTGGAGTCCACGTTCCTCGGCCTGTGGATCTTCGGCTGGGACCGGCTGCCCAAGAAGATCCACCTGGCCTGCATCTGGGCGGTCGCGATCGCGACGAACGCCTCCGCGTTCTTCATCCTCGCCGCCAACTCGTGGATGCAGCACCCCGTCGGGGCGATCTTCAATGAGGAGACCGGGCGCGCCGAGATGGTCGACTTCGGCGCGGTGCTGACCAACAACACCCTGGTCGCCGCGTACTCCCACACCGTCGCGACGTCGCTGCTGGTGGCCGGGACGTTCGTCGCAGGCGTGGCCGGATGGCTGCTGGTACGCGCCGCCCGGAACTCCCAGAAGGACCTCGCCCGGAGCGTTTACCGGCCTGCCGCCCTGCTCGGGCTGGCCACCATCGTGATCGCCGGCGCCGGGGTGGTCGTGAGCGGCGACTACCAGGGCAAGCTCATGTATGAGCAGCAACCGATGAAGATGTCCTCGGCGGAGGCCCTGTGTGAGGGCGAGAACGGCGCGGACTTCTCCCTGCTGACCATCGGGGACCTGTCCAACAGCTGTGAGGGCGTGCAGCACATCCTCACCATCCCCGGCGTGACCAGCTACCTCGGCACCGGCGACTTCGACGGCTACCTGCCGGGCGTGGAGGACCTCCAGGAGCAGTATGCCGAGCAGTACGGCGAGGATGTCGACTACCGCCCGAACCTGGCCCTGACGTACTGGTCCTTCCGGCTCATGATCGGTTTCGCGGCCGGGTCGGCGGCGCTGGCCCTGGTGGGGCTGTGGCTGCTGCGGCGTGGCCGGATCACGGACTCGAAGTGGTTCGGGCGACTGTGCCTCGTGGCCATCCCGATGCCGTTCATCGCCGCCTCGTTCGGGTGGATCTTCACCGAGACCGGGCGCCAGCCCTGGGTGGTGGCCCCGAACCCGACCGGCGTGGATCTGGTCTGGATGCTCACCGCGGACGGTCTGTCCACGACGGTGCCGGTCGGCGAGGTGCTCGCCTCCCTGATCACGTTCACCGTGCTCTACACGGTGCTCGCGGTGGTCTGGTTCACGCTGATGCGCCGGTACGCCGCGACCGGGGTGGCACCGGCCACCGGCGACACTGCGGCCGCTCCCGACGCTCCCGACTCCGACGGGTCCGATGATCCCGACGGCACCGGAAGCGCCGAGGATCCCGAGTCCCAGCCCCTCTCGTTCGCGTACTGAGTCGAGGAAGTCATGGATCTGCCCCTGCTCTGGTTCCTGATCATCGCCTTCTTCTGGATGGGCTACCTCGTCCTGGAGGGCTTCGACTTCGGCGTCGGGATGCTGATGCGCCCGCTCTCGCGCAGCGACACCGACCGGCGCCTGATCATCAACACCATCGGCCCGGTCTGGGACGGCAACGAGGTGTGGCTGATCGTGGCCGGTGCCGCCACGTTCGCAGCGTTCCCGGAGTGGTACGCCACGATGTTCTCCGGGTTCTACCTACCCCTGCTGGCGATCCTGGCGGCCCTGATCATCCGCGGCGTCGCGTTCGAGTACCGCGGCAAGATCAACGACGACGCCTGGCGGGCGCGGTGGGACTGGGCCATCACGATCGGGTCCTGGGTGCCGGCGATCCTCTGGGGCGTCGCGTTCGCGAACTTCGTGCGCGGGGTGCGCCTGGACGCCGACCACCAGATGGTCTCCGGATTCTTCGAGCTGCTCTCCCCGTTCGCGCTGCTCGGCGGCGCCACCACCGCGCTGCTGTTCGCCCTGCACGGCGCGATCTTCATCAGCCTCAAGACCGACGGCGACATGCGCGAGCGCGCCGGACGTACGGCGGCCGTGCTGGCCGTGCCGACCCTCGTGGTGGCCGCGGCGTTCGCGATCTGGGCGCAGGTGGCGCACTCGGCGCACACCTGGACGTGGGTGCCGGTGGGCGTCGCCGCGGCGGCGCTCGTCGCGGTCGTGTTCGCGACCCGGGCCCGCAGGGAGGGCTGGGCGTTCACGCTCAGCGCGCTCACGATCGCCGCCGTGGTCGTGTTCATCTTCGGCTCGTTGTACCCGAACGTGCTGCCCGCGATCAACGACCCGGCGAACTCGCTGACGATCTCCAACGCCTCGTCCACGGACTACACGCTGACCATCATGACGTGGGTGGCGGCGTGCCTGACCCCGCTGATCATCGCGTACCAGGGCTGGACGTACTGGGTGTTCCGCAAGCGCCTGACCACGGCCGCCATCCCGGCCCACATCGGACTGCCACGCAAGGACCCGACGAAGGACCCGGCCCGCTCGTGAGCAAGCCCCTCGACCCGCGCCTGCTCCGCCGCGCCCACGCCGCCCGCACCTACATGCTGGCCACGGCCGTGCTCACGGTGGCGATGACGGCGTGTGTGGTGGCCGGCGCGATCCTGCTCGCCCGCGCGGTGGCCCCGGTGGTCACCGGGGCGGCGACGCTCGGACAGGTCCTGCCCCAGATCGCCTGGGTCGGTGCGCTGTTCGTGGTCCGCGCCGGGCTCTCCGCGGTCTCGGAGTCGATCGCACACCGCAGCGCCGTGCGAGTGATCACCGAGCTACGCGAACAGGTACTGGTCCGCGCGGCGGAGCTCGGGCCACGTTGGCTTGCCACGAACGGCGCCGATACCGCCACTCTGGCGACCCGCGGCATCGAGGCCCTCGAGCCCTATTTCGTCCGGTACCTGCCACAACTGCTGCTGACGGCGGTGCTCACTCCTGCGGTGTTGGCCGTCATCGCCGGGCTGGACGTCGTCTCCGCGATCACGATCGGGATCACGATCCCGCTGATCCCGTTGTTCATGTGGCTCGTCGGGGTCGCCACCCAGAAGTACGCGGCGGACCGGTTGGCGGCGCTGTCCCGCCTGGGCAGCCAGCTCCTGGACCTGATCGCCGGGCTGCCCACGCTGCAGGCGTTCGGGCGGGCACTCGGCCCGGTACGCCGGGTCCGGGAACTGGCCGACGCGACCCGTCGCACCACGATGGCGACGCTGCGGGTCGCGTTCCTGTCCGGCGCCGTGCTGGAACTGCTCGCCTCGCTCTCGGTGGCGATGGTCGCCGTCGGGGTCGGGCTGCGGCTCGTCTACGGCGAGCTCGACCTGACCACGGGGCTTGCCGTCCTGATCCTGGCCCCGGAGGTGCTGCTGCCGCTGCGACAGGTGGGCGTGCACTTCCACGCGGCCGCCGACGGCGTGGCTGCGGCCGACCAGGTGCACACGATCCTGGACACGCCCCTGACCGACCCCGCCCAGAGGGCTGCCGCGGGCACGCGTCCGGTCGGCGCCGTGACGGCGCTCGAGTGGGACGGTGTTGGCGTGCGCGCCGGCGACCGCGGCTACGCGGCACCGGCGGGTCTGAGCGGCGTGGTCCGCCCGGGGGCGATCACGGCACTCGTGGGCCCCAGCGGCGCCGGCAAGAGCACCGCAGTGATGGTCGCGCTCGGTGTGCAGTCCCCCGACGAAGGGCGGGTGCTGCTGCACACCGCGGACGGCGTGGTGCCGCTCGCCGACGTGGCGCTCGCCTCGTGGTGGGCGCAGGTCACCTGGGTGCCCCAGCGGCCGGTGATCGAACCGGGCACGCTGCGCGAGTACGTCACGGGGGCCTCACTCGCCACGACCGGCGTCGGCGAGAGTGCCGATGTGGCAGCCACTCCAGCACTATCGGCGGCCGCCACGGCCACCGGGTTCGACGACGTGCTGGCCGGGCTGCCACATGGCTGGGACACCCCGATCGGGCGAGGCGGGGTGGGCCTGTCCCTCGGGCAGCGGCAGCGCCTCGCCCTGACCCGGGCTCTGCTGCACCCGGGCCGGATCCTGGTGCTGGACGAGCCGACCGCGCACCTGGATGCGGCGAGCGAGGCGCGGGTGCTCACCGCCCTGCGCGCCGCGGCCGACGCCGGGAAGGCGGTGCTGGTGATCGCGCACCGGCCCGAGCTCATCGCGGCCGCGGATCAGCTCCTCGAGGTACGTGCGGGTGTGCCGCCCGAGGCCGGCGGTGCTGCCGACCACCATGGCGCCGAGTTCATCGATCGGCCCGATCGGGCGGCGGTGACCCGATGACGTCCTCCACCTCCACAGCCGACACCACCCCGGCACCCGGGATCACCTCCCCCGCGGGCACCTCCGCCAGCCGCTTCCCGGCCCGCCGCGACCGCCGGGACCTGACCGCGCTGCGCCGGATCCTCCCGCTCCTGCGCGTCGACGCGAGCCGCGTGCTGGTCGCGGTCGTGTGCGGCACGATCGCCCTGGGTAGCGCCGTCGGGCTCGCGGCGGCGTCGGCGTGGCTCATCGCGCGGGCGTCCGAGATGCCGCCGGTCATGCACCTCGGCGTGGCCGTGGTGGCAGTGCGCGCGCTCGGCATCTCGCGCGGCGTGTTCCGCTACCTGGAGCGGCTCTCCTCGCACGAGGTGGCGTTGCGCGGCGTGGTGGACCTGCGCACGAACGTGTACCGGATCCTCGCCCTCGGGCACCCCGAGGCGACCGCGGGGATGCGCCGCGGCGACGTCCTCGCCCGGGTTGGCGCCGACGTGGACGCAGTCGGCGACGTGGTGGTCCGGGCACTGGTCCCGACGGCGGTCGCGGTCGTGGTCTCGGCCGGCACAGTCGGCCTCGTGGCAGCGTTCTCCCCCGCCGCCGCGGGCATCCTGACCCTCGCCCTGCTGCTCGCCGGGATCGGCGCACCGGCCCTCGCCGCAGCCGCGGCGAGACGTAGCGAACTGGCTGGCGTGCAGGCCCGAGCGGACGTGGCGGCCGCGTCCATGTTGATCCTCGACGGCGCCACGGAGCTGCGTGTGTCGGGTCGCCTTGCCGCCGCGGTCGCGGACCTGCGCCGCGCGCAGGTGCGGGTGGCCGCCACCCAGGACGCCGCCGCCCGGCCCGCGGCGCTCGCCCAGGGGCTCGGTGTCCTCGCGACCGGCCTGGCCGTGGTCGGGGCCATGCTGGTCGGGATCCCGGCGACCACCGCCGGGACCCTGGCACCGGTGGAACTGGCCGTCGTGGTGCTCACTCCGCTGGCCGCGTTCGAGGCCGCCGCTGCGCTGCCCGCGGCCGCGCTGCAGGTGATCCGGTCCGGCGGCGCCGCGCGCCGGCTCGTTGATCTGCTGGACCGGGCCGGCGCCTGGCCGACCGGCGGCGACGACGCTTCGGTCGTGGCGGCGACGCCAGCCCGGGCGAGCGTCGCCGGGGACCGGACGACCACCCGGGCGAGCGCGGACGCCGGCGCGACGCCCACCCCGGCGAGTGCCCCCCGGGCGAGCGCCACGGCCCGGCCGGCCTCCGCCGTCGACCCGACGGTCGTCGCGACCGGCCTCGCCTGCGGCTACCCCGGCCACCCGCCCGTGCTGACCGGCCTCGACCTGCGCCTCGAGCCGGGCCACGCCGTCGTCGTGGTCGGGCCGAGCGGGATCGGCAAGACCACCCTCCTGCTCACCCTCGCCGGCCTCCTCGAACCCGTCGCGGGCGAGGTACGCATCGGCGGCACGGTCGGCGGTGAGCACGCGTCGGCGACCGTCGCGGTGACAGCCGAGGACGCCCACGTGTTCGCCACCACGGTGCTCGAGAACCTGCGGGTCGCCCGCGGCGACGTCACGCCGGGCCAGGCCACCGAGGCACTCACCCGGGCCGGGCTCGGCGACCTGCTGGACCGGCTGCCGGACGGCCTGGACACCATGCTCGGACCGGACGCCACGACGCTCTCGGGCGGGGAACGCCGTCGGCTGCTGCTCGCCCGGGCCCTGCTGCACCCGGCCCCCCTGATGCTCCTGGACGAGCCCGGCGAACACCTCGACCCGGCCACCGCGGACGCTCTCATCGCCGACATCCTCAGCGTCGGCCGCGAGCGTGGTGTCCTCGTGGTGACCCACCGCCTGGCCGGGCTGGACCGAGCAGACCAGGTGATCGACCTCGGTGCTCGGGACATCGGTCCCTCGCCGAAGGCCCCGGTCAACGGCCACACTGGGGACATGGAGACGCTCGAAGCCGGCCGCCGGCCATGACGAAGTTCCTCGATGCCGTCCTGTCGGTCACCTCGCACCTGCACCTGGATGACATGCTCGCCAACTTCGTGCAGGCCGCCGCGGACCTGACCGGCGCGAAGTACGCCGCGATCGGCGTCCTCGACGCGGCCGGCGAGACGGAGACGTTCGTCCAGCACGGGGTGGACCCGGTCACCGAGGCGGTCCTGGAGCACCCGCACGGGCGCGGGATCCTCGCCGAGATCCCCACCGACGGGGTGCTGATGCTGTCCGACCTGACCGCCCACCCCCGGTTCCAGGGGTTCCCCGAGGGACACCCGATGATGCGCTCCTTCCTGGGAGTGCCGGTGCGGGTGGCCGACCAGGTCTACGGCCGGCTCTACCTGTCCGAGAAGGCGGGCGGCGACTTCACCGACACCGACGCCGAGAACATTCGGATGCTAGCCGCGGCGGCCGCGATCGCGGTGCAGAACTCACGCCTGTACAAGGCGGCGCGGACCCGGGAACGGTGGCTCGCCGTCGGGCAGGAGATCACCACGGCGCTGCTGTCCGGGCTCGACGTCGAGGATGCCCTCGCCCTCATCGCCCGGAAGGTGCGCAAGGTGGCGGACGCGGACACCGCCGTGGTGGTGCTGCCCGGCCTCGACGACTCCTGGCTGATCGAGTTCGCGGACGGGGACCCGGTCGGCGACCTGGTCGGGATCGTGATGCCGCCGGACGGGCGGGCGATGACGGTGCTGGCCGAGAAGGAGGGGATCATCGTCGATTCCTTCGCTCGTGCCCGCAACCTGCGGATCCCCGAGTTCGGCCGGTACGGGCCGTCGCTGTACGCGCCGCTCGTCGCCGAGGGGCAGAGCATCGGCGTGCTCATCCTGCTCCGGAACAAGCACGCCCCCGAGTTCACCGAGAGCGACCTGAACGTGGCCGAGTCGATCGCCCGGCAGGCCGCGCTGGCGCTCAAACTCGCCGAGGCGCGCCAGGCCCAGGACCTGGCCGGGCTCGTCGAGGAGCGCGCCCGGATCGCCCGGGACCTGCACGACATGGCGATCCAGCAGTTGTTCGCCACCGGGCTCCAGCTGGCCCATGCGCGCGACCAGGTACCGCCCGAGCGGGACGAACTGCGTCAGGTGCTCGCCACGGCGCTCGACGGGGTCGACGACTCGGTGCGCCAGATCCGTGCGATCGTTCAGAACCTGCGCTCCCCGAACGAGAACGCGCCGCTCCTGGAGCGGCTGCGCCGGGAGACCTCACTGGCCCGCACCGGCCTCGGCTTCGCCCCGTCCCTGGTGCTGGAGGCCACCGACCCCGTGACCGGGGTGCCGCAGCCGTCGGACCAGGCTGGCGACGACCTCGACGCGCGCGTGGACGCCGACCTCGCCGACGACGTGGTCGCGGTGGTCCGGGAAGGGCTCGCGAACGCGGCCCGGCACGCCCGGGCGTCGTCGGTGCATGTGCGGCTGGCGGTCGGGCCGGAGGACATCGAGGTGGTGGTCACCGACGACGGCGTCGGGCTCGATCCCGAGCGCACCCGCTCGTCCGGGCTCGACAACCTCGCCACTCGGGCCCGCCGGCACGGCGGCGAGTTCCGGTTGGGGCCGGGGCCCGACGGCGGGACGTCGTTGGTCTGGACGGCCCGGTCGGGCTGACGCGGCCGGCCCGACCGCGGCCGACCCTGCCTCTCACCACCAGCCGACGAGTTTGTGCAGCTCGTCCTCGAGGCGGCGGGCGAGCGAGGTGTCCCCGGCGACGGCGGCCCGCTGGTCCAGGGCGCCGGCGGGATCGCTGGTGATCAGCCCGTCGACACCGTCGCGCACGAATCGGCGCATCGCGGCCGGGTCGTTGACGGTCCACAGCAGCAGTTGGGCACCGGCGGCGTGGGCCTCGCTCAGGATCCGCGGCGTGTAGGAGGACTCCTCGAGAGCGACGAAGTCCGCCCGACCGGGGTCGAGGCGGCCCCGGTGGAAGGCCACGACCCAGCCGGTCGTGACCTCGGCGAACCGGTCCTCGATCTCGTTCACCAGTGCGATGTCGAAGGACTGGACGCGGGCGGTCGCGACCAGGCCATGGGCCACCAGCACGGCCACGACGTCGCCGACGTAGTCCCCCTGCTCGCGACCGTGGGTCTTCAGTTCCACCAGCAGCGCGATGTCCAGTTCGGCGGCTCGGGCCGCGAACTCCTCGAAGGTGGGGATGGTCGCTGTGTGTCCGCCCTGCCTGACCGTGGTCCCGGTCAGCTCCGCCGTCGTCATCTCGAACACGGACCTGTTGATGCCCGCGATACGACGCAGGTTGGTGTCGTGCACGACCACCAGGCCACCGTCGGCGGCCTGCTGGACGTCGAGCTCCACGTAGTCCGCGCCGACGGCCGCCGCCGCGTCGAGCGCGTCGATGGTGTTCTCGACCGCGTCGTCCGTCACGCCGCGGTGCGCGATGACCGCTGTCGTCACCTCGTCGCGGACCGCGATCATGACCGTGGTGTTGACGGTGACGGCCACGGCCAGGACGGCGCCGAGGACCGCCACGCCGACGGCTCGGCCACCGGGCATCCCGGGCCATCGGGGGACCCATCCCGCGGCACGGGAAGCCTCGGGCGGTGGCTGGGTGTACGGCGCGTCGAGCGGGGCGGTCGTCAACCAGCCGATGTCGCCGCCAGGCTCGCGGCGTCGGTCCGCCAGAACGACGAGCGCCTGGGTGAGTACCGCGACGATGAGACCGCTCACGGCCAGCACGGCCACCTGCACGATGGTGACGGTCAGTCCGGCGACGAGCGGTGAGGCAGGCGGCCAGACGGCGTCGGCCAGACGCACCGCGTACAGGATCAGCACCACCAGGCCAGCGAGGACGACGGCGGAGACGGTCCAGGCCGCGGCGAACAGACCGACCACCCGGGCGCTCTGCCCGCGGGTCATCCGCCAGCTGCTCGCGAGGGCCGCGAGCACGGACGCCCGGCTCGTGAGCAGTACCACCGGGACCAGGACCAGGCGCACATTGACGTAGAGGACGGCCGCGGCGCCGAGTATCCAGACCAGCGTGCCGGCGACCGTCTTGCGCAGTTCACCGGCGATGAACGGCGGCAGCTCGACGCCGCGGGTCAGGAAGGCACCGACCTCGAGACCACCCAGCGGCACGAGCAGGAACGCGTACGCGACGAACACCAGGAGCTGTGGGCCGAGGAGGCGCCGGCCCACGGCCGCCAGTTCGGCGCCGATGGCACGTGGATGCAGGATGGTGTCGTCGCGCAACCGGGTGCCGATGAGGATCAGGACGCCCTGGCCGATGAGGACGGCGACACTCGCCACGGCCGCGAGCAGGAGCAACAACAGGAACGAGACCGGGTGGGTGAGCAGGCGGACGGCCGAGGCCTCCGTCAAGGCCGTCAGCCCGGCTGCCCTGAGCGCCGCGCGAAGGAGCAGCGCGACGATCGGCACCACGACGAGCACCGTCGCGGCCTGGAGCGCCACGGTCGTGCGCAGATAGAGCCTCCGATTGCGCGCGACCGTCGCCGCGGCGGTGGCCAGGATGCCTGGCCGCCGCCGTTCGGCAGGGATCACCCGGTGGGGTCGAGGCCCTCGATGGACCCGGGGTGGGCCTCACCGGCCCCAACGAGACCCAGGCGGCGCAGGAACATGGCCACGCCGAGGGCGGTGTGCTCGATCTCGGCCGGATGCACGCTCTCGTTCGGTGCATGCATCAGACTCGCGGGATCGGCCAGGCCGAGCATCACGATGGACGCCTCCGGCTGGGCGGCGGCAAGCGCCGCGGTCAGCGGGATCGAGCCGCCCTGGCCGGAGGTCACGGTGGGCTTGCCGAAGGCGTCACCGAGCGCCTCGTGCAGCGCCGCGAACGAGGGCGTGCTGGTGTCCGCACGGTACGGACGCCCGTTGCCGCCGGACTCGGTGCTCACCTGCACGCCCCACGGGGCGACGTCGGCCAGGTGCGCCCGCAGCAACCGTTCCGCCTCGTCGGGGTCCACACCGGGCGGAACCCGCAGGTTCAGGCGCGCGGCGGCGCGGGGCTGGATCGCGGCGACGGACCCGACGACGGCGGGTGCGTCCAGGCCGATCACGGTGAGGGCGGGGCGGGACCAGACCTGATCGGCCACCGTGCCCGAGCCGAGCCGGCGTCCGCCGGGCAGGATGCCGGCCTCGGCGCGGAAGGCGTCCTCGGAGTACGGGACACCGTCCCAGACCCCGTCGCCGGCCAGCCCGCGCACAGTGGTGTTGCCATCCGCGTCACGCAGGGTCGCCAGGATCGCGATGAGAGCCGCGAGCGCGTCCGGCGCGGCGCCACCGAAGGCACCGGAGTGCAGCTCGCCGGCGACCGCCTCGACCCGGACGATGACGTCCACCACGCCGCGCAGCGAGACGGTCAGGGTAGGTTGCCCGACCGTCACGTTGCCGGTGTCCTGGATCAGGATCACATCGGCGGCGAACTCCTCGGGGTGCGCCTGCACATACTGCTCGAGGCCGCCCGTGCCCTGCTCCTCCGAGCCCTCGATGACCACGGTCAGGGAGACCGGGTACGCGCCGTCGGGCCGGAGCGCGCGCAGCGCGGTCAGGTGGGCGATGATGCTGCCCTTGCAGTCCGCGGCGCCCCGGCCGTAGAACCGGCCGTCCCGCTCGGTCAGGGTGAACGGGTCTGTGGCCCAGGCTCGCGTGTTGGACGCAGGCTGGACGTCGTAGTGGGCGTAGAGGAGCACCCGGGGCGCACCGGCCGGTCCCTCGTGGTGCGCGATCACGGCGTCCGTGCCGTCCGGGGTGCGTACCAGGGCGGCGTCGGCCAGGCCTAGCTCCGCGAACGCCTCAGCGACCCACTGTGCGGCCAGCCGGCACTGCTCGGGGTCCTCGACGGCGGGGTCGGCGACCGATCTGTACGCCACCAGCTCGGCGAGGTCGGACAGCGCCTGGGGCATCAGGCCGGCGACCCGCGCGCGCAGGTCGGCATCCGCCGAGGCCTTGCTCGCGGTCGCAGTCCCGTCGGTGGTCATGAGTGCTGCCCCTCGCTCGGTGCCCGCCACCGGCCACCGCGGTGGGCGGCAACCCAGGCGGCCACCTGGGTGCGTCGCTGCAGGCCCATCTTCGCCAGCAGCGACGTGATGTGATTCTTGACGGTCTTCTCGGCCACCCCGAGCCGGTCCGCGATCTCGCGGTTCGACAGGCCCTCCCCGATCAGGTCGAGCACCTTCAGCTCGCTCGGGGTCAGGTCCGCCGTCGGGTCCGGGTGGGCGTCCTGGCGGCGGGTCACGGTCCGGTCGTCGAGCAGGGTCCGTCCGGCTGCGACGGCGCGGACCACGTCCGCGATCTCGGCGCCACGCACGGACTTGAGGACGAACGCCTTCGCTCCCGCGGCCAGTGCCGCGGCGACCGCGTCGTCGTCGTCGAAGGAGGTCAGCACCACCGCCCGCGCCTCGGGCAGCACCCGCGCGGCCTCGGTGATGATGTCCAGCCCGGTGCCGTCCGGAAGTTGCAGGTCCACGAGCAGCACGTCCGGGCGGACCAGCGGCACCCGGCGATGCGCCTCGGCGACCGAGGACGCCTCGCCGACCACGGTCAGCCCGTCCGAACGCTCGATCACCTCGGCGATGCCCCGCCGCACCACCTCGTGATCATCGACAATCATCACGCGCACCGGATCCGTCATGGCTCCGAGCCTATCGGCCCGGCGACGCCCGGAGAGCGCGGTCCGGGCGAGCGGAACGGCACGCTCGAAAGCACTATCGACGAGCAGCAGCCCTCCCGGCGAGCAGCGCGGCGACGAGTCAGCCTCGCGGGGCCTGCGCCGTGGAGCGCCGCACCTGCAGTTCCACGGGCAGCACGTTCAGGGCACCGGCCGCGCCCCTCGATGGCTCCGTGAGGAGCAGGTCCACCGCCGCGGCACCCATCCGCTGAGCCGGGACCGCCACCGTGGTCAGGGCGGGGGCGAGCAGGCGGGCGACCGGCACGTCGTCGAAGCCGACGACGCTCATCGCCTCCGGCACGCCCACGCCACGTTCACCGAGGCGCCCGAGCAGCCCGAGGGCGAGCTGGTCGTTGAACGCCAGGACCGCCGTGACCCCCTCGGCCATGGCCAGGTCCGCGGCCGCCACGCCGCCGGCCGGCCCCGGTCGGAACGCGCCGAGGTCCACGATCGTCACGTCCCGGCCCTGTGCGCGCCAGGCCTCCACCGCGACCGTCAGGCCGGCGCGCCGCTCCGCGTCCGACCACGACGTCGCCGGACCGCCGGCGTAGCCGATCCGCGCGTGACCGAGGGCGAGCAGATGCCCCACGGCCTGCCGGATGCCGTCGGCGTTGTCACCGGTGACGGCCGGGACCCCGGGAAGCGACCGGTTGATCAGTACGACCCGGCTGCGCGCGGCGAGCGCGAGCAGGTCGGCGTCGGCAGCGCGCGGCGAGGCCAGGATCATCCGGTCCACGTCTGCGGCGAGCTGCCCGAGGACCTCTCGCTCCCGGTCGACGTCCTCGTCGGTGTCCGCGATGATCGCGGTCAGCCCGGCGGCCCGCACCCGGTTCTGCATGCCCTTGGCCACCGAGGAGTAGAACGGGTTCTCCAGGTCGGGGATGACCAGGCCCACGGACTGGCCACGGCCGGTGACGAGCGCGCGGGCCGCGCGGTTCGGTTCGTAGCCGAGCGCGGCGGCCGCCCGGCGGACCCGGTCCGCGGTGGCCGCGGCCACGGTCGTGGACCCGGCGAGGGCCCGGGACACCGTCGCGATGGAGACGCCGGCCTCCCGCGCGACGTCGTGGATCGTGACCACACCCTCCGCCATGCGTTCCCCTCCTCAGCCAGATCGTCACAAACGTTTACATCGACCTTGTCGGCCCATCCTTACCGTGCTAGCGTCGCGGGTCAAGACCATTCTGAAAACGTTTTGATTCGCGGAAGGCACTCTCCCATGACCGAACTGCTCGACCAGATCGCCGCCGCCCGGCTCGTGCCGGTCGTCGTCCTCGACGACGCCAAGGACGCCGCTCCGCTGGCGCACGCACTGATCGCCGGTGGCCTGCCCGTGGCCGAGGTGACGTTCCGAACCGACGCCGCCGTGGCGTCCATCAAGGCGATGTCCGCGATCGACGGGATGCTCGTCGGCGCCGGCACGGTCCTGACCGCCGAGCAGGTCGACGCCGCCGTTGACGCCGGGGCCAGCTACATCGTCTCCCCCGGGCTGTCCACCGCCGTCGTGCGCCGCGCCAAGGAGCGAGGCGTGCTCGCCCTGCCCGGTGCCGTCACCGCCACCGAGGTGCAGGCCGCCCTCGCCGAGGGCCTGACCGCCGTGAAGTTCTTCCCGGCCGAGACCTCCGGCGGCGCCGCCGCGATCAAGGCGCTGTCCGCCCCGTTCGCCGGCCTGAAGTTCGTCCCGACCGGCGGCATCGGCCCGAAGAACGTGGCCGAGTACACGGCCGTCTCCGCGGTGCTGGCCATCGGCGGCAGCTGGATGGTCCCCCGGGACAAGGTCGCGGCCGGCGCCTTCGACGAGATCACCGCCCTCACCGCCGAGGCCGTCGCCCTCGTCCGCGGCTGAGCCGCGCCCGTTCCCCACGTACCCGCACAAGACAGGACCCCCAGCCATGAGCCTGACCATCCGCCCCGCCGCCGAGTGCCGCTACGACGTCGTCTCCCTCGGTGAGGTGATGCTGCGCCTCGACCCGGGCGAGGGCCGCATCCGCACCACCCGCCAGTTCCGCGCCTGGGAGGGCGGCGGCGAGTACAACGTCGCCCGCGGCCTGCGCCGCGCGTTCGGGCAGCGCGCCGCCGTCGTCACCGCGCTCGCCGATAACGAGGTGGGCCGCCTGGTCGAGGACTTCATCCTCCAGGGCGGCGTCGACACCCAGTTCATCAAGTGGGTGCCCTACGACGGCATCGGCCGCGAGGTCCGCAACGGGCTGAACTTCACCGAGCGCGGCTTCGGTGTGCGTGGCGCCGTCGGGGTCTCCGACCGCGGCAACACTGCCACGAGCCAGCTGAAGCCCGGCGACATCGATTGGGACCACCTGTTCGGTGGGCTCGGGGTGCGCTGGCTGCACACCGGCGGGATCTTCGCCGCGCTGAGCGAGTCCACCGCCGAGGTGGTCGTGGAGGCCGTGACCGCCGCCAAGAAGCACGGCACCGTGGTCTCCTACGACCTCAACTACCGGCCGAGCCTGTGGAAGTCGATCGGCGGGCAGGCCAAGGCGCAGGAGGTCAACAAGGCGATCGCGGGGCACATCGACGTCATGATCGGCAACGAGGAGGACTTCACCGCGTCCCTCGGCTTCGAGGTCGAAGGGGTGGACGAGAACCTCTCCGACCTGGACATCTCGAAGTTCCAGTCGATGATCGCGACCGCGTCCGCCGCGTACCCGAACTTCCAGGTCATCGGGAACACGCTGCGCACCGTGCACTCCGCCTCGGACAACGACTGGGGCGCGATCGCGTGGAGCAAGGAGGAGGGCTTCGCCCAGGCCACGCACCGGCCGCACCTGGAGATCCTGGACCGCGTCGGCGGTGGGGACTCCTTCGCCTCCGGCCTGATCTTCGGTCTGCTCGAGGGCGAGCCGCTGAGCACCGCCGTCGAGTACGGCGCCGCGCACGGGGCGCTCGCGATGACCACCCCGGGCGACACCACCATGGTCACCAAGGCCGAGGTGCTCAAGCTCGCCGGCGGCGGGAGCGCCCGCGTCGACCGCTGACGCGTTCCATCAGGTGACCAGGGTGCGGCCCGCAGCGGATCCACAAGTACGCTCAGGATCCATGCACAGCCGCACCCTGCTCACGTTCGGCGAGACGATGGGCCGCCTCGACGCCGAAGGCATCGGCCTGCTCGACGGCGTCCGTCCGCTCTCCCTGAAGCTCGCCGGAGCCGAGAGCAACGTCGCCATCGCGGCCGCCCGCCTCGGCGCCGACGTCACCTGGGTCGGTCGGGTGGGGCCCGACGGCGTCGGTGACCTCATCGAGCGACGGCTACGTGCCGAGGGGGTGGTGACGCGGGCGCTGCGCGACGACGCGTTCACCGGTCTCATGATCTCCTCGCGGCGCACCAGTGCGGGGGTTCGGGTGGACTACCACCGGGCCGGCAGCGCCGGGTCCCGACTGCGCCCGTCCGACCTGCCCCAGGACCTGATCGCCGGGGCCGGCGTGCTGCACGTCACCGGCATCACCCCGGCCCTGAGCACGGGCGCACGGGAGGCGACGTTCTACGCCGTCGACGTCGCCCGCGCCGCCGGTGTGCTGGTGTCGGTGGACGTCAACCA
This sequence comes from Occultella aeris, assembly GCF_902703175.1. GTDB lineage: Bacteria > Actinomycetota > Actinomycetes > Actinomycetales > Beutenbergiaceae > Occultella > Occultella aeris. The sequence continues at coordinate 35,316 of NZ_CACRYJ010000053.1, forward strand.
CCGTGCGAAACTCTGGTCGGCGCAGGAGGCGGCGCCGGTGCTGCGCGACCTCGTCGCCCGCGCGGACCTCGTGTTCGCCGGACCGGAGGAGGCCCGCCTGGTGCTCGAAGCACCGAACGACGCCGCGGACAACCTGACCCTGGCCCGCGCCGTGGCCGCCCTCGGGCCGAACGCCGTGGTCATCAAGGACGGCCCCCGCGGCGCCGTCGCGATCGTCGACGGCGTCGAACACGTCGCTCCCCCGGTGCCGGTGCACGCGGTGGACCCGGTCGGGGCGGGCGACGCGTTCGTCGGCGGCTACCTCGCCGACCTGCTCGCCGGCGCCGACCCGGCCCAGTGCCTGACCACGGCGGGCCGCACCGGCGCGTACGCAGTCACCGTGCCCGGCGACTGCGAGCACCTGCCCTACCGGCACGAACTGGCCGCGTTCGCCGCGGCCGAGGACGTGGCGCGGTGACCACCTCCCCTGCGGCCTCGCGCACTCGGCCACGGTCCTGCCCCCAACCGACCACGGAACCGGCCATCCGCCGTCGTCCGCCGTCGTTCGAACCGACCCCAGGAGCCTGACGTGACCACGTCCGCCGTGCACCCGTTCACCGCCTACTTCGACGCCGCCTACGCCGCGGTGCCGGTGATGGCGATCCTGCGTGGCTACTCCCCGGAGCGCACCGTCGAGCTGTGCACCCGCGCCTGGGACCTCGGCCTGACCCAGGTGGAGGTCCCGATCCAGACCCCCGAGGCCGTGCCCTCGCTCGAGGCGGCCGTGGCGGCGGCGCGCGAGCGCGGCGCCGAGGTCGGCGCCGGCACCGTCACCACGCCCGAGCAGGTGGACCTCGCGCACCAGGTCGGCGCGGTGTTCACGGTGGCGCCGGGCTTCGACCCGGAGGTCATCGCGCGCAGCGTGGAGCTCGGGGTGCCGCACGTGCCGGGGGTGTCGACACCGTCGGAGATCCAGCAGTCCGTCAGGCTCGGCCTGACCTGGGTCAAGGCGTTCCCCGCGTCCGTGCTCGGACCGGCCTGGATCAAGGCGGTCCTGGCCCCGTTCCCGGGCGTCAAGATGGTGGCCACGGGCGGCATCAACGCGGCGAACGCGGCCGCGTACCTGGACGCCGGCGCCCGCGTGGTCTCTCTCGGTTCGGCGCTGGAGGACCCGAGCCAGCTCGACAGGGTCGCCGCGCTGCTGGCTTCTCGGGTGGCCTGAGCCGCTCGCTCAGTGGCCGGCCGGGCGTTCCCGGGGCGGCCGCTGGCAACGTGGGCAGAAGTACGAGGACCGGTTCATGAAGGCCTCCCGCGCGATGGCGGTGCCGCATCGCCGGCACGGCTCGCCCTCCCGTCCGTAGACGTTCAGGGACCGGTCGAAGTAGCCGCTCGCGCCGTTCACGTTGACGTACAGCGCGTCGAAGCTGGTGCCGCCGGCCACCAACGCCTCGGTCATCACCTCGGTGGCAGCGTCCAGGACGTGCGCCACCTGGCCGGCACGGAGTCTGTCCGTGGGCCGGGCGTAATGGAGCCGCGCCCGCCAGAGCGCCTCGTCGGCGTAGATGTTGCCGACGCCCGAGACCGTCTCCTGATCCAGCAGCACGCGCTTGATGCCGCGGGAACCGGAGCGGATCCGCCGGTTCAGCGCCCGCCGGGCGGGCGCGTCCGGGGCGGCCAGCAACGGGTCGAGCAGGTCCCTCGCGATGTGCGCCACGGGCGCCGGCAGGTACGCACGATCGGGCGAGGTGCCTGCGAAACCGCCGGGGCCGCCGTCGGGCGTGGGCACGAGCGGCACCACGGTGAGGTAGCCGAACGTGCGCTGGTCCATGAAATGCAGTTCGGTGCCGTCGGCGAAGGCGGCGCGCACGCGCAGGTGCGGGTTGCGTTCGGCGCCGGGCGCGGTCGCGCCGGTGACCAGCAACTGGCCGCTCATGCCCAGGTGGGCAAGGAGCGCGTGGTCCTCGGCGACGCCGTCGGGGCCGTCCAGGGTGAGCCAGAGGAACTTGCCACGGCGCACGGCGGCACTGAGCGTCCGGTCGGTCAGCAGCGCGGTGAGCTCGTCGGCGCCGCCCTCCTGATGCCGCACGGCGCGGTCCCGGAGCACCTCGACGGCGGTGATGCGGCGGCCGAGGACATGGTCGGCGAGGCCGCCCCGGACGGTCTCGACCTCGGGGAGTTCGGGCACCTCAGTCCCGCTCGGCGGCCAATGCGCGGTACGCCTGCTCGGCCGCGTTCTGCTCGGCGATCTTCTTCGAGGATCCCTCGCCCTCGCCCCAGGCGACGTCGCCGAGGAGGAGCCGTGCGGTGAACGAGCGCTCATGGTCCGGGCCGGTGCCGGACACGTCGTACACGGGTGCGCCGAGGCCACGGTTGGCCGCGAGCTCCTGAACGCTGGTCTTCCAGTCAAGGCCTGCGCCGAGGTCGGCGGCGGCCTGCAGGGTGGGTCCGACGAGGCGCTGCACCATGGCTCTGGTGAGTTCGAGCCCGTGGCACAGGTAGACGGCACCGATCACGGCCTCCAGGGTGTCGGACAGGATCGAGTCCTTGTCCCGGCCACCGGTGCCGGTCTCACCCTTGCCGAGGAGCAGGTACTCGCCCAGGTCGATGCCCCGGGCCGTCGCCGCGAGCGCCCGCTGGGAGACCGTCGCGGCGCGCATCTTGGCCAGGTCCCCCTCGGACAGGTCCGGGTGGGCGCGGTAGAGGTGCTCGGTCACCACGACGCCGAGGACCGCGTCGCCGAGGAACTCCAGCCGTTCGTTCGTCGGGATCCCGCCGGCCTCGTGGGCGAACGAGCGGTGGGTCAGGGCGAGCACGAGGAGTTCGGGATCGATCTCGATGCCGAGCGAGGCCAACAGCCTGGTCGCGCTCGGGGCGCGGACGTCGACGGCCTGGTCGTCGGCGGCGTTCATCCGCGCGCCTGGGGGCCGGGGCCGGGCTTTGGGAGGTCGCTAGCCGCGGGTTCTGCGGAGTCGGTCAACCCGCTCAGCGCGGCCCAGCGTGGGTCCAGGATCTCGTGGGAGTGCCCGGGCTCGGCGTCCTCGAGCCGGATCCCGCACTCGGGACACAGTCCCGGGCAGTCCGGGCGGCACAGCGGCTGGAACGGCAGGGAGAGCACGACGGCGTCCGTCACCGTCTCCTCGAGGTCGAGCAGTTCGCCGTTCATCTCCTTGAGCGGCTCGGCCTCCTCGTCCTCCTCCTCGATCTTCGGGTGACGTCCACCGGCGTAGGCGAACAGCTCCGTCAGGTCCACCTCGACGTCGTGGATGATGTCGCGCAGGCAGCGCACGCACTCACCGGTCGCCTCGGTCGCGGCGGTGCCGGTGACCAGCACGCCCTCCATCACGGCCTCGAGACGCAGGTCGAGCTCAATGGGGTTGCCGGCCTGGACCCCGATGACCTCGGTGCCCATCAGCTCCGCGGCCGGAACGGTCAGGTTCAGTTCGCGCATCGATCCGGGGCGCCGACCGAGGTCGTGCGTGCTGATCACGAACGGGCTCTGCGGGGTGTGGCTCATGACTTCTCCTGACCGCCGCGCGGGCCCTGGTGGTTGCCCGCGCGGTCCTTCGTCGCGAGCCGGCGGGGCGGGTTCGCGGGGCCGACGCGGGTGGGTCCCTGATCGTCGGCCGCGTCCTCACGCGCCGCGCGGCTGCGGTTGCGTTCCACCAGTCTGGCCCGGCCGGCCGCGACCTGGGTATTGATCGCGTTCAGGTCGATCTCGAACTGGGCGAGCTGACGGTCGCAGTAGTCGTCGGCCTCGCGGGACAGCTTCTCCGCCGACGCCTTCGCGTCGGCGATGATCTGTTCCGCCTTGGCGTTCGCCTCCTTCACCACACTCTCCTTGGAGACGAGGTCAGCGGCACGCTCCTTGGCCTTCTCGACGATCCGGCCTGCCTCGGAGCGGGCCCGCTCCAGGACGGCGTCGGCGTCCGCGACGACGGTATCGGCCTGGGAGATCTGGCTCGGCAGGACCGCCTTGGCGGACTCGACCAGCTCCAGGACCTCGGCCCGGTTGACCAGCGCGGACGCGGACATCGGCATCGACCGCGCCGAGGCGACCAGGTCGGAGAGCTCGTCGAGGATCGCGACCAGCGATTCCCCGTGCTCGGCTGCAGTACTCATCTGTGGTCTTCCTTGCTCTCGGTCAGGCGTGCGCTCGGGGCGGTGCCCAGCGCGTCGTACACGGCGTCGGCCACGCCGGGTGGGACGAGGTCGGTGATCTCCCCGCCGTAACGGGCCACCTCCTTCACCATGGAGGAGGAGATGTGCGAGAGCGTCGCCTCGCTGCTCAGGTAGACGGTCTCGACGCCGGCCAGGTGCCGGTTCATCAGGGACATCGGTTGCTCGGAGTCGAAGTCGGCGCCACCGCGGAGACCCTTGACGATGGCCGACGCGCCAATCTCCCGGCACACGTCCGCGATCAGACCGGGCGCGGTCAGCACCCGCGCGCCGGGCAACTCCGCGACGGCCGCGGCGAACAGATCCCGGCGCTGGTCCACGGTGAGCAGGGTGGCCTTGGCGGCGTTGATGCCGATGACCACCACCACCTCGTCGAAGAGGGTGAGCGCCCGGCGCACGATGTCGAGGTGTCCCAGGGTCACCGGGTCGAAGGAACCCGGGCACACGGCGATTCGAGACGTCACCCCGTTAACGTACCGCCACCGTGGGCCCAGGCCACTTCTGCCGGGCCCGGTTCGCGTGCGGCCGGATGCCCGCCCCGTCAGCGGGAAGCGGTTTCTCGGCTATGGTGGGAACGGTTGCGGCACGTTTGCCGTCCCCCGTCTGCGAAGGCTAATCGATGACCGACCTGCCCCTGCCCCTGCACGCCGTCGCCCTGCTGCTGCGCCCCGACGACTCCGTGGCCGTCGCTACCCGCGACCTCGCCGCCGGCACGTCGCTGACGTTGGCCGACGGCGCCCCGCTGACCGTCCTGGTGGACGTGCCCCGCGGCCACAAGCTCGCCGTCCTCGACGTCGCAAAGGGTGGACAGGTACTCAAGTACGGGCAGTCCATCGGCCGCGCGACCGCGCCGATCGCGGCTGGCGAGCACATCCACTCCCACAACCTGGGCATGGATGCCACCGAGCGCGAACACGAGTTCGGTACGGCCCGCGTCACGCCGGAGGCACCGGCGGACCTGCCCCGGACGTTCCTCGGCTACCACCGCGCGGACGGCCGGGTGGCCACCCGCAACTTCATCGGCGTGATCACGTCCGTGAACTGCTCGGCAAGCGCGGCGAAGATGATCGCGGACCAGTTCCGTGGCATGGCGATGGATGCCTACCCGAACGTCGACGGCGTCATGGCGATCACCCACCAGAGCGGCTGCGGCCTGGTGCCGGACTCCGAGGGTGGGCAGATGCTGCTGCGGACCCTGCGCGGATACGCCCAGCACCCGAACTTCGGCGGACTGCTGGTCCTCGGCCTCGGCTGCGAAATGATCCCGGTCTCCTCCCTCGCGGAGGGTCTGGACCTGCCCGAAGGGCTCCTCGTGGAGACGATGACCATCCAGGACAGCGGCGGCGTGCGCGCCACGGTGCGGGCCGGCGCCGAGAAGATCAGGGAGATGCTGCCCCGGGTCAACGAGGCGACCCGCACCCCCGCGGACATCTCCCACCTGGTCCTCGGCCTGAACTGCGGCGGCTCCGACGGCTACTCCGGGATCACCGCGAACCCGGCCCTCGGCGTGGCCTCGGACATGCTCGTGGCGGCCGGTGCGACGTCCGTGCTCGCCGAGACCCCCGAGGTCTACGGCGCCGAGCACCTGCTCACCCGTCGGGCCACGACCCCCGAGGTGGGTCGCAAGCTGCTGGACCGGATCGAGTGGTGGAAGGCCTACACCGAGGCCGGCGAGGGCACCCTCGACAACAATCCCTCCCCCGGCAACAAGGCCGGCGGGCTCACCACCATCCTGGAGAAGTCCCTCGGCGCGGTCGCCAAGGGCGGCACGGCCGAGATGACGGCGGTCTACGAGTACGCCGAGCCCATCACGGACAAGGGCTTCACGTTCATGGACACCCCCGGCTACGACCCGGTCTCGGTGACCGGGCTGGTGGCCGGTGGCGCGACCGTGGTCTGCTTCACCACCGGCCGTGGCTCGGTGTTCGGGTGCAAGCCGACTCCCTCGATCAAGGTCGCCACGAACACCGAGATGTACGACCGGATGTCCGAGGACATGGACATCAATGCGGGGCGGATCGTGGACGGCACGGCTTCCTTGCCTGACGTGGGCCGGGAGATCTTCGAGAAGATCATCGCGGTGGCCTCCGGCGAGCAGACCGTCAGCGAGGATCTGGACATCGGCCAGGAGGAGTTCATCCCCTGGCACGTCGGTGCCGTCACCTGACCGGCACGTGGCACCGCGTCATCCGGTGCGGCGCAGCAGCCAGTCCACCTCGCGCCGCAGGAGTTCGATCCGCCCGGGCCGGCTGTAGGCGCGTGGGTCATGGCCGAACGCGTCGTAGACCACGCGGGCACCGGCCCGCTCGCGCGCCCAGACGAGCGGGTGGTCCCGCTCGTCGTGCGCGTGAGTGACGAGCACGGTCACGTCCCGCGCCGTCTCGAGGTAGGAGTACCGCTCGTCGGTGGCCTCGAAGTCGCCGAGCCCCGCCGTGATCGGGTGGTCTGCGCCGACCACCCGCACCACGGTGGTGTCCAGTGGCGGGTGCATCGAGATGCCCGGCACCCATCGGCCACCGAGGACCTCGGCCCACTCGGGCGTCTCGAAGAACGTGTTGGACGCCGCGTGCGTGGCCAGAACCGGCCGGCCGGCGCGGGCGAACGCGAGCACCGCCGCACGTGCGTGCCCCTGCGCCAGCGCCGGTGCCGGCGTGCTGCCGCCACCGGCATCGACCACCAGCAGGGACACGTCGTCGAACGCGAAGGTGGCCTCGTCCGTGCCGCTGACCCGGGCGGAGACGCCAAGTTCCCCGAGCCGCTCCACGATCTGAGCCGACGTGCCCGCGAAGTCGTGCCACGGGTCGGCGTAGCGCCCCACCCCCGTGAGCACGACGGCGGTGGGTGGTTGCTGGTCGGTGCTCATTTGGTCGCCCTTCGGGTCCTGCCAGGTGGTCTCGTCGAGTTCGACGGACGATTGCCGATTCTCGCCCGAACCTATCGGTGCGTCGGGCGCCCCGGGACCCACGTCATGACCACCCCGTGGCCACACACCGATCCGGTAAGCGGTTTCCGCTAGCATGTCCGCATCAGCTGTGCCCGCACCGTCAGGACGCGGACCCGAAGCAACCGAAGGAGTTCCGTGACCGCACTGCACATCGGTGCGCGCGCCGTCGCCACCTACCACGACGGCCAGAACCTCGCCGAGCACCTCTCCCCCCGGCCCTACCTGCACCCGGTGACCACGCTTGAGGGCACCGTGCTCACCGAGGTCGAACCGGCGGACCACCGCCACCACTACGGGGTGAGCAACGCCGTCGTCGAGGTGAACGGGCACATGTTCTGGGGCGGCGCCTCCTACGTACACCCGACCGGCTACGAACTGCTCGAGAACCACGGGCGGCAGGTCCCACGCAGCAGCGACACCACCGATCACCGCATCACCCAGACCCTGGAGTGGCTCGGCAGCGACGGCGCGCACGTCCTCACCGAGGACCGCGAGATCACCGCCGACCTGATCCCGGAGCACCCGGCCTGGGCACTGCGCTGGCGCAGCACGCTGCACGCCGACGCCGGCGACCTCGAGGTCGGCTCGCCGGCCACCCGCGGCCGCGCAGGTGCCGGGTACGGCGGTCTGTTCTGGCGACTCTCCGCCGCATCGGTCGCCACCACGGCAACCACGGCCGACGGCGGCCCTGCCCTGGGGTCGACGTCGCCCTGGCTCCTGCTCACCCAGGCGCGCGAGAGGGGACCGGTCTCCCTGCTGCTCGCGCAGCCGCGCGAGCGGGTGCTGCCGTGGTTCGTGCGCACGCAGGGGTACGTCGGCGCCGGACCGGCCGTCGCCTGGGACGCGCCCCGCACGATCGCCGCCGGAACGAGCGTCGATCTGCACCTCTGGGCGCTACTCGTGGACGGCGACCTGTCGCCCGAGACCGCCCAGGCCCACTACGACCGGCTGGAGCAACTGCCATGACCACCACGTTCGCCGTCGTCGGGATCCACGGGTTCGGCGGCCACCACCTGCGCGAGCTCGTCGAGCTGACCGCGGACGGCCTCGCGGAGGTCATCGCCGTAGCCGACCCGCGCGGCGCCGAGGGTGCCGAGAACGTGCCCCCGACGGCCCGTGCGTACCCGGACCTGACCGCGCTCCTCGCCGCCGAGAGCCCGAACGTCGTGATCATCGCGACGCCGATCCACACGCATCTGCCGCTCGCGGTCGAGTCGCTGCGGGCCGGCTCCCACGTGCTCCTGGAGAAGCCGACGACGGCGTCCCTCGCCGAGCTCGACGAGCTGATCGCGGTCTCGGCCGAGACCGGCCGGTCGGTGCAGGTCGGCTTCCAGAGCTTCGGGTCGCACGCACTGCCGGCCATCGACGCGCTCATCGCAGGCGGAGAGATCGGCGAGCTCGTCGGCGTCGGTGGCGTCGGCACGTGGCTGCGGGACACCCGGTACTACGCCCGCTCCCGCTGGGCCGGGCGGCGCACCCTGGACGGTGTCGCGGTGGTCGATGGCGCCGTCACGAACCCGCTCGCGCACGCCGTGGCTACGGCGCTGCGGATCGCGGGCGCGACCACCACGACGGACGTCGCCGAGGTGGTCGTGGACCTGTACCACGCACACGACATCGAGGCAGACGACACCTCGGCCGTGCGCCTGCGCACCACGAGTGGCATTCCGGTCGCGCTCGGACTCTCCCTGACGTCCGCGACGCAGAGCGCCCCGAGGCTGATCGTGCGCGGCACCCGCGGCACCGCGGAGCTGCGCTACACCGACGACGTCCTGACCGTCCGCACCCCCGACGGCGAGCGCACCGAGACGTTCGAGCGGACCAGCCTGCAGCGCAACCTCGTCGACCACATCACGACCGGCGCACCCCTGGTTGCCGACGCCCGGGACACCGGCGCGTTCATCCGGGTCCTCGAGGCGGTCCGGACCGCACCGGATCCCGCACCGATCGCCGCCGAGTTCGTGCAGTGGCGTGACGACGAGCACGGCCGCCACCCGGAGGTCGCCGACGTGGAGGCGTGGTGCGAGCGCGTCGCGAGCGAGTATGCGACGTTCGCCGAGCTCGGAGCGCCGTGGGCCGCGAGCAGCCCACCGACCGGTTCCGGGCAGCCCTCGACCTGACCGTCCGCACCGCTCGCCCGCAGGTTCGAGGATCGCCGCGCCGCTGACTCAGGCCGGCGCCAGCCGCGCCGACTCGACCGCGGCGGCGGTGTCCTGCGCCACCAGGGCGGCGTTGATCTGCGCACCGGCCCGCATCCCGGCCGCGGCCGCCGTGATCACCTGCGTGCTCACGTCGGCGACATTGCCGGCCGCCCAGATCCCCGGCACCGACGTCTCGCCCTTGCCGTCGGTGAGCAGGTAGGTCCCGAACAGGGTTTCGCCCATCCGGAACTCCTCCGCTTTCAGGCCCAAGCCTTCGAGGGGACCGACCGGCGCGAACACCCGCGTCTGCACGGCGAGCGCCGACCTGGGCACGAACGCGCCGGAGGCCAGCCGGACGCCGGTGAGCCGGTCGTCGGCGCTCTCCACCGCTGCGACCGCGCCGTCGACGACCGCGATCCCCCGCGCGGTCAGCTGCTCCCACTCGGTCTCGCTCGGCTCGAGCACGTCATTGAGGAACAGCGTCACGTCCGCACTCCACTGTCGCAGCAGCAGCACCTGGTGCATCGCCATCGGCGAGGACGCGAGTACCCCGATCGGGAGATCCCGGACCTCCCAGCCGTGGCAGTACGGGCAGTGCAGCACGTCCCGCCCGAAGCGCTCCGCCAGGCCCGGGACGTCGGGCAGTTCGTCGCGGGCACCGGACGCGAGCAGCACGTGCCGGGCCCCGGTGCGGCGGCCGTCGGCGAGGGTGATCTCGAAGCCGTCCGTCTCGGCCTGCCCGACGGCGGTGACGACCCCGGCGGTGATCTCGCCGCCGTAGCCGCTCACCTCGGCGCGGCCGATGGCCAGCAGGTCACCCGGCGGTGTGCCCTCCCGGCCGAGGTAGTTGTGGACGCCGTCCGCAGGAGTGTTGCGCGGCTGGCCCGCGTCCACGACGAGGACGCTGCGACGAGCGCGGGACAGGGTGAGGGCGGCGCTGAGACCCGCGGCCGCGCCGCCGATCACCACCACGTCGTAGCCCCTGCGTAGTCCGGGCACGTCGGGGCTCGGGCCGGGCATCGGGTTCGGGTTCGTCTGCATGAAGGCTCCTGGCGTCGGTGGGCCGGAACAGCCGGCACTGTTGAGAACTGATCTCGTTAGTAGTTCACACCACACCGCCGCGAGCACCAACGATCTTTGCCGGTCTGGCAAACTCGTCCCATGACGACCACAGACCAAGCGAGCGAACTCGGCGACGTGCTGGACGCCGTCGGCCCACGGTTGCGCTCCCTGCGCACCCGCCGGGGCACCAGCCTGACCGAGCTGTCGCAGACCACCGGGATCTCGGTGAGCACACTGTCCCGTCTGGAGACCGGACAGCGGCGCCCGGCGCTGGAACTCCTGCTGCCGCTCGCCCGCGCCTACCAGGTGACCCTCGACGACCTCGTCGGCGCGCCCGAGACCGCGGACCCGCGCGTCCACATCCGGCCCGTCGTCCACCACGGTGTGGCGCACGTGCCGCTCACCCGGCGGGTCGGCGGTCAGCTCGCGGCGAAGGTGATCCTGCCGCCGGTCGACGTCGTCACGCCGCCGGACCTGCAGACCCACGAGGGCTACGAGTGGCTGTACGTGCTGAGCGGGCGGCTGCGGCTGATCCTCGGCGAGCACGACGTGGTGCTGGCCGAGGGTGAGGTGGCCGAGTTCAACTGCCGCACCACCCCGCACTGGTTCGGCAACCCGGGGCCCGGACCGACCGAGTTGCTGAGCATCTTCGGACCGCAGGGGGAACGGATCCACGTACGGGCTGCCCCAAGGCGTAGACAGGGTTAGGGCGCGTGGTGTCTTGTCCGGCTGCGTAGAATCCTGGCTCGTGTGCCCGCCCGTGATGCCTACGTGCACACCGACGGTTTCCCGTTCGACCGAAGGACGCAGCCGTGCCCGACCGACCTGAGATCGTCTGCATCTGCGGCTCTACCCGGTTCGTGGCCGAGATGAGTGCGGCGAACCGTGAGCTGACCTTCGCAGGCGTCATCGTCGTCGCGCCAGGCGTCTTCCTGCGCACCGAGGGTCACGAAGCAGACGAGCTGATCACCGAGGAGCAGAAGACCGTGCTGGACGCCCTCCACCTGCGCAAGATCGACCTGGCTGACCGGGTGCTGGTCGTCAACCCGGGCGGGTACATCGGCGAGTCCACGAGCAGGGAGATCGCCTACGCGCACGCCACCGGCAAGCCGATCTCGTTCACCGATCCCATCTGACAAGTTCGGTCAGGGAGCGACCCGGCCGTTCTCGTTGAAGGCCTCGTGGGTGAGCGGCATGAGGCCGGCCCAGAAGGCTTCCATCTTCTCCGCCACCATCTCGATCTCACGCTGTGGGAACGACGGGAATCGGCTGCCCTCGTTCTTCGTGCGCAGGGAGACGAAGTTCATGAGCGCGCGGGCGTTCATCGTCACGTACATCGAGGAGTAGATCGTGAGCGGCAGGACGATGCGAGCGACCTCGCGGGCGACACCGGCGTCCAGCATCCGCTGGTAGGAGCCGAAGGCCTCCGTGCAGACGGCGCGAACCTCGGCGGAGACCAGGTCCGTCTGCTCGGGTGTCCCGGGCAGAAAGTCGTAGGCACCGGCCTTGCCCACCTGCACGAGGTTGCGCTCGGGGCCGGGCACGTAGAAGACCGGGTTCAGCTCCCGGTACCGACCGCTCTCCTCGTTGTAGGAGGCGATGCGGTGACGCATGAACTCGCGGAAGACGAAGATCGGCGCCTGCACGTAGAACGTCATCGAGTTGTGCTCGAACGGCGATCCGTGACGGTCGCGCATGAGGTAGTTGATCAGGCCCTTCGAGCGAGAGGCGTCGAGGCTCTCGTCCTGGGCGGCCCCGAGGGTCTTCTCGCCCTGCGTCGACACCCTGGCGGCGAAGAGGACGTCGGAGTCCGACGCGCTGGAGCGGACGAGTTCGACGGACACATCGGAACGGAACGAGATCTCGTGAGCCACGGCCCTCACGATAGCGAGCACGCCGCTCCCCAGAAAAATGGGCGAGCCCACCCCGGGTTCGTTCCGGTACCGTTGACGACATGCACCAACTGTCTCGCCTCGCCGCGGCCGCCCGAGCTCCTCGCTCGCCGGCTGCCGCTGCCTGACATCCACCTCTCCCACACCGGCGACCGGAAACGGTCCGCCGGTGTTCTGCTGTCCCAGCCCCGGCCAACGGCCCGCTTCCGGTCCCTTCCCGAAAGGACCAGAACCATGAGCCTCGAGACCACCTTCATCGACTTCTTCGTCGAGCGCGGTCACAGCCCGATCATGGGATCCACACTGATCCCGCGGCCCGGCGATCCCGTCCTGTTCACCACCTCGGGCATGCATGCGCTCACGCCCTACCTGGAGGGTGAGCCACATCCGCTCGGCCACCGGCTCGTCGGGGTTCAACGATGCCTGCGCACCACCGATCTGGACGAGGTCGGCGACCCGAACCACCTGACCGTCTTCGAGATGCTCGGCTCCTGGTCACTGGGTGACTACGACGCTGAGCAGAGCCTGCAGTGGGGGTACGAGCTGCTCCGTGACACCCTCGGCATCGACCCTGGCCGGCTGCACGTCACCGTGTTCGGTGGCGACCAGCAGGTCGAGCCCGACGAGGCGTCGCTGCGGACCTGGCGCGCGCTCGGGGTGCCGGTCGAGCTGACCACCGATGACAACTGGTGGCCGAACCGGACCGGGACCGGGCTGTGCGGACCGGACTCGGAGATCTTCCTGTGGACCGGCGATGGCCCACCGGAGGGCACGCCGACCACCGACGACCGTTGGGTGGAGGTGTGGAACCACGTGATGATGCGCTTCCGCCGGCACGAGGACGGGTCGCTGGAACCACTGGAGCAGCGCAACATCGACACCGGCCTCGGCCTCGAGCGGCTGAGCATGTTGCTCGAGGGCAAGAGTTCCGTGTACGAGACCGAACTGTTCGAGCCATGGATGCGGCTCCTGCCCGAGTTGTGGAAGCTGGACGAGGAGTCCGAGCGGATCGTGATCGACCACCTGCGCTCGAGCATCGTCATCATCGGCGACGGCGTCCGACCGTCGAACACCGGTCGCGGCTACGTGCTGCGCCGGCTGATCCGGCGGGTGCTGACCCTGCTGTGGCAGGTCGATCGGTCCAGGACGCTCGTCGATCTGCCGCTGGAGGTGGTCGAGCACACGCTGCGACGCTTCCACCAGGAAGAGGACGTCACGCCGGTGCAGCAGGTCCTGGTCGACGAGGAGGTCCGGTTCACCGACCTGCTCGAGCGGGGCCGGCGGATCCTCGGCAGCGACCGCTTCCGGAAGCCCCTCGACCGGGGTGACTTCGAGTACCTGCACCAGACCCACGGGCTCCCTCCGGACCTCGTCCGGTCGCTGATCGCTCAGCGCGGCGGGGGCTCGAGCGCTCCCCTGCCCCGCACCTAATACCCGACGCGCTGATCTCGCCCACGCGCAGGGCCGAGGTCAGGCACGCACGTGCGATCTCAGCCGGTGAGTTCGGTGGTGGTCGCGAACCACAGCGTCGTGTCGCCGTAGGTCTTCTCACCGTCCGGGGTCAGGCCTTCGGGCCAGCTCGGTTCGCCGGATCGCCGGGCCTGCTCCACCACGACCACGGCGCCCGGAGCGAGCCATCCTGGGGCGGCGAGCGCGGCCAGCACCTCGTCGAGTCCGCCGAGGTCGTAGGGCGGGTCCAGCAGCACGAGGTCGAACGGGCTGCCGGGTGGGCCGCCGTCGAGGTAGCGCTCCACCCGCGTCGCGACCACCCGGACCCGGTCCGCCAGGCCCACCTGCGCCGCGTTGGACCGGCAGAGCGCCGCGGCTACTTTCGCTGCCTCGACCGCGACCACCTCGGCGGCGCCGCGGCTGGCGGCCTCCAGCCCGAGCGCGCCGGAGCCGGCGTAAAGGTCCAGCACGCGGGCGCCGCGAACGACGCCGAGATGATCGAGTCGCGAGAACAGCGCCTCCCGGACCCGCTCGCTGGTGGGCCGGGTCCCGGTGGGCGGCACCTTGAGCGCACGGCCACCGGCGGCGCCGGCCACGATCCGCGTCATCGCGCCCCGGCCGCCTTCTGCGCCTGGTTGGCCCGCTCCATCATCGACGGCTTCTTCTCGTCCTTCACGTGGGTCGCGATGGCGAACGCGATCGCCGAGGTGGCGGCCTGCAGCCAGACGAGCACGAATGTCGGCCCGAACGCGATGAGCGCGATGAGCGTCGGGATCAGGCAGAGCACCACCAGGTCCGGCCCGCGGGCGAACGCCAGCAGCACACCGGGCGGCACCGGTCCCATCGGGCCCGTCACCAACGGCTTGGTCCAGTCCGGCGGCTTCCGGTAAGCGGCTCGGACCACACCCGCGGCGAAGGTGGGAGCCGCGATCACGCCGAGCAGGATCCAGCCGGGCAGGCTGCCATGGGTGGCGCCCCAGACCGCGAACACCCCTGCGGACCAGAGCACCATGATCACGCCCGGCAGGATGATCCGGACCCGGCGTACGTCGAATGCGGAGATCGGGAAGAAGCGGTCCAGCACCGGCGCCATCTCGGCGCGTCGGGCGCCCTCGGCCGTGGCCATGGCAGCCAGGTAGCCGCCGATCAGCAGCATCGCCACGTTCACGCCGGTGGGCCAGCCGGCGAGCAGTGCCATCAGAGCCACGGACGCCGCCACCGCGATCTGGATCAGGTGCCGCGGAGAACGGGCCAGCACCAGTGCATCCCCGGTGACGATGGCACTGACCGGACCGCGGACCCAGGGCAGCCGCGCCGAGCGGCGACGCTGGTCCGGGGCGGTGCTCACGCTCAGGGCACGGCCGAGCTCGCGGGTGTCCACCGAGGTGACCGCCCCGGCGGCGTACGCCGAGACAGCGCCGCGGGCTCGCAGTTCTCGCCCTGAGATGGCGTTCAGGCCGGTGTCCACCCGGACCACCAGGGCCACCACGAGGACGGCGAGCGCACCGATCGCGACCACGGCAACGGCCCCACTGGGCAGGTTCAGGGGTTGGGGTCGCACGAACACCAGGATCAGCCCGAGCAGCGGGCCCGCGGCCATCAGGATGTCCCCGATCAGGGCGGCGGGACGCACCCGTGCTGCTCGCTTGTTGCCGAGCTGCACCTGGCCGGCGGCCACGGCGAGCGCGAGCGCCGCGCCCGCGAGGGTGCACAGGGCGACGATGGACCCGAGCGCGGGGCCGGGCTCCCCCAGCGCCAGGAACGCGATCAGGAGACCACCGGCCGCGCCGACCACGGCGCCCATGATCGGCACCAGCACCGACCTGGGGCGCAGCAGTCCGCGGCGGTCCGCCGGCGTCGTCAGCCACCAGACGGCCTGACCGCCGCCCATCCCGATCGGTCCGATCCGCCCAGCCAGCCCCACGACCGCGCCGGCCACGATGAGCGCTGCGACGACGGCGAGCCAGGTCGGGTCGAGGGTGTGCACCTCCGGCCCGGAGGTGATCGTGGCGTTCAGCCCCTGCACGGCACCGAGTGCGATCGCCAGCGCGATGGCCGCGCTGAACACCACCGAGTAGACCTCGGAGATCACCTCGAAGAAGCTGCCGCCGGTGTGCGCCTCGGTTGCGTCCCTGGTCAGCGAGCGCAGCTGCCGGCCGGTGGGCCAGGCGTCGTCGGGGACGACGTCACCGTCGGTCGGTCGGTCGTCGCCGGTGTCCGTGGTGCTCACATCGCCTCGATCGCCTGGGCTGCGACCTCGGGGCTGACGACCCGGACCTCCTCCTCGCCGAGCAGGACCGCACGCGTGGCGACCACTCGGACCAGGACCGGGTCATGGGTGGCCATGACCACACCGCCACCGGTCTTGCGCTCGGCGGCGAGCCGTTCCGCGAGGCGGTCGCGCATGCCGGAGTCGAGGCGTTGCTCGGGTTCGTCGAGGACCATCAGCCGGCGGGGCCGGACGAACGCCGAGGCGAGCAACAACCGGCGACGCTGCCCGGAGGACAACGCCGTTGGCGCGGCCTGCTGGCGGGCCGTGAGCCCGAACTCCTCGATGATCCCCGTGACCAGTTCCGAGACGCGCTCCATGCCGTGCCCGCGGGCGGTCAGCAGGAGGTGCTCGCGGACGGTGAGGGCCGGCAGATAGGAGTCCTCGTCCAGCACGATCGCGACGTCGGCGCGGAACCGGCGGGTGCGCTCGTCGACGGGCCGACCGAACACGTCGATCTGCCCGCCGAGGACGTCAAGGAGGCCTGCGACGGCGCGGAGGAAGGTCGACTTGCCCGTGCCGTTCGCGCCCACGACGGCCAGGCCCTCGCCCGCCTTCATGCTCACGGAGATCGGTGGGCAGACGGCGCTGGCGATGTCCGAGCCGTAGCCGACGCTGACCTTGTCCGCGCGGATCATGGGGGCGGACGTCTGCTTCTTAGCCACGGTCGGGTAACTCCAGGGGGTAGGGCCGGTCAGGCACGATCGAGGAACTCCTCGTGGTCCGGGTCGACGAGCTGGGTGATGGCGACCAACAGGTCCGGGTGGTGGACCAGGTTGGGATCCTCGGCGATGAGCCTACGCGCGTCCTCGCGGGCCTCCTCGATCACGCCCCGGTCGGTGAACACCCGGAGGAGCTTGAGGGAGTTGCCGCGGCCGGACTGCGCCGCGCCGAGCACGTCCCCCTCGCGGCGCTGCTCGAGGTCCTTCTCGGCGAGCACGAACCCGTCGGTCGTCTCGGTCAGGACCTTGAGCCGCTGCAGCGCCGGCGTGTCCTCGCCGGCGCCGGTGACGAGCAGGCAGGTGCCCGGTGCGCTGCCCCGGCCCACCCGGCCGCGGAGCTGGTGCAGCTGGGACAACCCGAACCGGTCGGCGTCCATGACGACCATGACGGACGCCTCGGGTACGTCCACGCCGACCTCGATGACGGTGGTGGTGACCAGCACGGGGGTGCAGCCGGCGGAGAACGCCTCCATGACGGCGTCCTTCTCATCACTCGGAAGGCGGCCGTGCATCACGCCGACGGCGATCCCGGAGAGCACCGGTTCGGCCTCGAGCAGCTCGGCGACCTCCTCGACGGTGGCCAGTGGGCGCTTGTCGTCGGGCGCATCGAGCAGATCCGCACCGTCGTCGCCGCCGTTGGCGGTGATCCGGGGCGCCACCACATAGGCCCGCTCGCCCCGCTCGACCGCCTCGGCGACCAGCTGCCAGGTGCGCGCGACCCACTTCGGCCTGTCCACCGGCACCAGGTGCGTGGTGATCGGCGAGCGCCCGGCCGGCACCTCCCGCAGGGTGGATACCTCGACGTCCCCGAAGAACGTCATCGCGACCGAGCGCGGGATCGGGGTGGCGGTCATGTAGAGCTGGTGCGGCACCGTGCGCCCCTTGGCCCGAAGCGCGTCCCGCTGCTCCACCCCGAACCGGTGCTGCTCGTCGATCACGGTGAGGGCGAGGTCGGCGAACTGGACCTTCTCGTTCAACAGCGAGTGCGTGCCGATGACGATGCCGGCCGCCCCGGAGGCCGCGTCCGCGAGCGCCTGGCGCCGCTGAGCCGCGCTCAGTGAACCGGTCAGCAGCGCCACCCGGGTGCCGTCGGCGGCGCCGCCGAGCATGCCGGCCTCGCCGAGCGGGCCGAGCAGGTTCCGGATGGACCGGGCATGCTGCTGGGCGAGCACCTCCGTCGGTGCGAGCAGCGCCGCCTGCCCGCCGGCGTCGATGACCTGCATCATCGCCCGGAGCGCCACCACGGTCTTGCCGGACCCGACCTCGCCCTGCAGGAGCCGTTGCATCGGGCTGGGCGCGGCCAGGTCCGCGGAGATCTCCGCGGACACCTCTAGCTGACCGCCGGTCAGGGCGAACGGAAGCTGCGCGTCGAGTGCGTCCAGCAGGGCGCCGGGCCGCGGTGGGCGTGGCGTGGCCTCGTAGGCGGCGATGTCCGCGCGCCGGCGGGCCAGGGCGGTCTGTAGCAGGAACGCCTCGGTGTAGCGGAACCGGTGCTGGGCGCGGCGATAGTCGGCCTCGGCGTGCGGCCGGTGGATCATCCGCATCGCCTGGGTCGCGTCCAGCATGCCCCGGCGCTCCACGATCTCGGCCGGCACCGGGTCGTTGACCTCGCCGTCGTGCAGCGGGTCCACCACCATGCGCATCGCCCGCCTGATCAGGAGCGAACTGACCTTCGCCGTCGCCGGGTAGACCGGGACCGGTCGCTCGGCCTCGTGGGCGGCGCGCAGATCGTCGAGGACGTCCCCGGTGTCGAACGGCTCGAACTCGGGGTGCTTGAGCTGGATGGTGCCGTTGAAGTTCTCCACCTCCCCGGAGAAGATCGCCGAGGTGCCGATCGTCAAGGCGTGCTTCAGCCCGTGGACGGTGCCCTGGTGCCGCGCGAAGAAGCGCATCGGGAGCCGGGTGCGTCCGTCGCTGACCGTGACGTCCACCAGCGTCATCGACCCGTTGCGGGCTCGACGCGAGGAGAAGTCCACCACCTCGGCTGCAACCGTGACGTTCTCACCCACCCGCAGCTCGGACAGCGTGGTGTACTCGCCGCGTTTGAGGTACCGGCGCGGGAAGTGGAAGAGCAGACCACGCTGGTCGGTGATGCCGATGGTGACCAGTGCCTTGGCAGCACCCGGACCGACCAGGCGGCTGAACTCCTTGGTCGGCGTGGGCTTCTCGGCCATCTGCATCCCTCCCCCGCGATGCTATCGCCCGGCGCCGACAGCGCCGCGCCCGGCACACGCCCCGTCGGGCCCACCCGGCCACGGCCGGCGGTGGGAAGATGTGGCCAAGCCCACGCACCGCCGTCGGGCCGTAGGGTTTGGGCCGGAGGGCCCGTGTGGAGTACTCTGGACCGGTTGCCCAACCATGGGCACGGTACGGCAGGCGTTGCGCCACGGCCGACCCCAACGAACTTTGCCGCTTCACCCTGTGGCGAGCACTGACCTAAGAGGAGACACACCGTGGCTGCTACGTGTGACGTCTGCGCCAAGGCCCCGAGCTTCGGCCACAGCATCTCGCACTCCCACCGTCGCACCAAGCGTCGCTGGAACCCGAACATCCAGAAGGTTCGCACCATCGTGGACGGCACGCCCAAGCGCGTGAACGTGTGCACCTCCTGCCTCAAGGCGGGCAAGGTCGTCCGCCGCGCCAGCTGATACCCGCAGACTCCGGGAGCCGTCCACCGTCGAGGTGGGCGGCTCTCGTGTTTCACAGCCCCGGGGTCAGGTGGTCAGGGTGCGGAAGCCGTCCCGCCAGCTCGGGTGGTCCGGCTCCCACCCGAGCTCGGTGCGCGCCCGGGCGTTGTCCGAACCCCGCACGGCCGTCATCAGGTTCAGCCCGTGCCGGCCGAGCAGGGGCCGCGCCAGCCAGGCCGGGACCCCGCGCGGCGGGCGCACGCCGAGCACCTCGGACAGATACGGCAGCCACACACTGACCGGCGCCGGGTCGGAGTCGGTGATGTTGTAGATCCCCGGCCGGCCCCGCCCCACCGCGAGCGCCGTGGCGCGGGCGGCGTCGGCGATGTGCACGAACGACCACACCCCGCCTCCACCACCGACCACCGGAAGTTTGCGGGCCCGGACCATGGCGAGCTGGTCGCCGCCGGGACCGATCCCGGTGCCCGGTCCGTAGAACGTGCCGTATCGCAGCGCGAGCGCGTCGATGCCGGTCGCGGCGGTGACCGCCGCCTCGGTGTGCTTGATGCCCGCGAGTGTCCGACGGGACTCCGGCGCGGGATCGGCGTCGAGCGGTGCCGACTCGTCATGCACCGACGCCCCGGTGCGCGCGTTCGGCCACCCGGTGTAGCTGGCGGCAATGAACCGCTTCGCACCCACCGCCCGAGCCGCCTCCAGCAGGTTGTCCGTGCCTCGACTACCCGCGGATCGGCGAGATCGTGGAACGGTCCCCGCAGTCCTGCCGCCAGGTGTACTCGCGGGCGCGCCGCCACCTGGCCGCGGCCGGCCCGCCCGACGGCGCCGGTGCGGACCGCACGTCCGTCGCCGAGGCGCTGGTGGACGCGCTACACCGCGCGGACGTCGCACGGGTGGAGGCGTTGCTCGCCGCGGACGTTCGTTTCCACGCCGACGGCGGTGGCCGGGCACCGGCGATCGCCCACCCGCTCGAGGGGGCGGAAGCGGTGGCGCGGTTCCTGCTGGGGCTGGCCCGGCGGGGCGCTCGGTTCGGGCTCCAGCTCGACGTGATCGAGGCGAACGGCGGGCCGGCCCTGCGGGCGCGCGGAGCCGATGGCGCGTGGCTGGCCGTGATGGCCGTGCAGGTGGCCGGCGGCCGGGTGCTGGGCCTGCAGAATCAGATCAACCCGGACAAGCTCGCGCACCTGGGGCAGGTCGGGACCTCGCGGCCCTGATGGCGCAGGGAGACGCGTCGGCCGGCGCCGCGGGATCGTCGAGACCGGGCGAACACCCACGCTAGACCCGCGGTCCTGCGGCGCCGTTCGCTCGCACGGTTCACGCGTCGTCGTCCGCCAGGGCGGTCGCCACCGGAACGCCTCCGCGCAAAGACATCGCCACGAGCGGGAAGACGAGCACCGACAGCATGCCGGCGCCGACGAGCGCCGCCGCCAGTCCGGTCGTCAGATAGCCCTCGGCGACGCCGATCGCCGTCACGGCGACGATGATCGGCAAGCCCGTCGCGCCCATGAGACCGATGGAGATCCGGTCTCGCCGCGACGCGCCGACGGGTGCCGCGAGCATCGACGGGACGCCACGCACGACGAACAGCGCGGCGAAGCCGACGCCGAGCACCGCAAGCAGCCTCGGGTCCGCCAGCAGCGCGGCGAGATCGAAGGAGACTCCGGTGTTGATGAAGAAGACAGGCACCAGGAAACCGAACGCGATGGCCTCGACCTTGCTCTCGACCGCCTCCTGGTCCTCGCGCTTGGCGTCCCGGATCAGCAGGCGCCAGACGAGGCCGGCGACGAAGGCGCCGAGCAGGAAGTCGACCTCAAGGGCGAGACTGAGCGCCAGGAGCGCGGCGAGCAGGAGGAACACGACGCGGATCGCGAACTGACCGGAGGTGTGCAGCGTCGCGTTGACGAACTTGTGCAGAGCGCCGTGCGGACCGCGGATCCCGTACCAGATCGCCAGCCCCGCGACGACGGCGAACACGGCCAGTACGGCCGACGCGGCGCCGGGCGACCGGGTCCCGAGGAAGACCGAGATCGCGATGAGTGGGCCGAACTCGCCGACCGCGCCGAGTGCGCTCACGCTGTGACCGAACGGCGTGTCGAGTTCGCGGGCGTCCCGCAGGATGGGCAGCAGGGTCCCGAGCGCCGTCGAGGCCATGGCGACACCGAGGATCACGGCGGCCTCCCCGGGCGCGATGAGCCACCCGAGGCCCACCCCGACGACGAGGCTCACGAGCCAACCGAGCGTTGCGTTTCGGCCCGTCCGGCCGCGCAGGGCCGACGTCTGGATCTCGGTGCCGGCCACGAAGAACAGCATCGCGAGACCGAGGTCGGCGAGTCGGTCGCTGAACTCGTTCGGATGCACCCACCCGAGCAGGCTCGGGCCCGCCACGATGCCGAGCATCAGCTCGAACACGACGACGGGGATACGCACCCACCGCCCGAGTCCTCGCGCCAGCAGCGGCGCGACGACGGCGAGCAACGGGATGACCACGAGCGCGACGTCGGCAGCCTCCACGGGCTCAGCGTAGTGACACCGGGCTCGAAACCCTGGCGTCTACTCCTCGAGCGAGCCGAGCGTGTCGAGGTAGCGGCGCAGCAGATCGACGAACGCCGACCGGTCCGCCGCGGCGAAGCCGGCCAGGGTTGCCTCCTCGTCCGCGAACAGGGCGGTGACGGTCGCCTCGAGCAGATCCTGTCCGGCCGGGGTGAGTGCGACCACGACGGAGCGCGAGTCCCGGGTGGAGGTCCGGCGGGTCACCAGCGCGGCGGCCTCGGCGCGGGTGAGACGCTGCGACACGGCGCCGCTGGTGACCAGGGTCCGCTCGGCGAGCTGCCCCGGCGTCAGTTCGTACGGCGGCCCGGACCGTCGGATCGTGCTGAGCAGGTCCAGGGTGGCGTCGTCGGTGCCGAGCCCCCGCAGCAGCCGGGACCGGCGCAGCCGCAACAGCTTCGCAGTCCGTCGGATCCGCGTGATGACGGCGATCGAGGAGACGTCCAGATCGGGGCGTTCGCGGTGCCAGTCCCGCTCGATGGCGTCCACGGGGTCGGTCGGCGAGTCGTTGGGCTCGGTCATCGCTCGCTCATCCGGGCAGTGCCCCGCCGTTGACACCGATCACCTGGGCGGTCAGGTGTCCGGCGTCGGCGGAGGCCAGGAACGCGATCGTCGCGGCGATGTCGCCCGGTTCGCCGGCCCGCTTCGTGAGGGTCTCGCCGATGAGCCGGGCATGGCGCGCATCGGTCATCGCGTCCCCGAAGAACTCGGTGCCGGAGGTGTAGCCCGGGGCGACCACGTTCACGGTGATGCCCCGCGACCCGAGGGCGCGGGCCCGGTCGTAGGCCCACCCGTGCAGCGCCGCCTTGGCGCTCGCGTAGCCGAGCCCGCCGCCACGTTGCCCGGCGATCGAGCCGACGGCGACCACGCGGCCGCGCCTGCCGCGAAGGGCCGGGCCGAGGGCGTGGGTGAGCAACGCCGTCGAGAGCACGTTCGCGGCGAACGAGGAGCTCAGGTCCGCCGCCACCGCGCCCAGCCCGTCGCCGTCGACGACCGGCTCAGCATCCACGAGGCCGCCGGCGGCGTGCACGAGGACGTCGACGCCGTCGTGCCGCTCGGTGATCTCGGCCGCCGCGCGCCGCACCTGCGCGACGTCGGTCAGGTCGCCCGGATGGACCGAGTGGCCCTTGCCCGGCAGTCCCGCACGGGTGCGTTCGAGCCGGTCCGGTCGGCGTCCGCACAGGGCCACCGTGTAACCGTCGCCGGCCAGCCGGGCGGCCGTCGCGGCGCCGATCCCACTTCCGGCTCCTGTGATCACTGCAATCTCCATTGATATATCTTAGCACTAAGAGATATTGGACTGTCTAGCATGGCGTTCGTGCCGACCTCAGGACCGCCGTCCGTCCGCCTCGCCACCGCCGCCGACGTGCCCGGGATCGCCGAGGTGCACGTGCGGGCCTGGCAGCGCGCCTACGCGGGCATCGTGCCGGCGGATCACCTCGACTCCCTGGACGTGTCCGTGCGCGCCCAGCAGCTCAGCCGCCGGTTCGGCTCCGACGCCGTGTCCGGGACGGTGCCGACACTCGTGGCGACCGAATCCGACGAAGCCGGCGACGACGGCACAGTGCTGGGGTTCGTGAACGCCGGCCCGTACCGCGAGGACGACGTACCGGCCGACGGGCCCGGCTGGGGTGAGATCTACGCGATCTACGTGCACCCCGACCACTGGTCCCGCGGCGTCGGCCGGGCCCTGTTCGACGCGGCGCTCGCGACCCTCGACGCCGACCGGACCGTCGCACTCTGGGTCCTCGAGGCGAACGCGAACGCTCGCCGGTTCTACGAGCGGATGGGGTTCACGCCCGACGGCGCAACGAGCGTGTTCGAGGTCGCCGGCGCCGAGATCCTCGAGGTCCGTTACCGGTGCGACCCGGTCACCTGACCGGCGCCGGGCGACCGGTCGCCGTGACGGCCGGGCAACCTCGGCACCCACACGCGCACCGACGCCCGGTACCGCTCGTACGGGTCACCGAAGCGGGCCAGCAGGTCCGCCTCCTCGGCGCCCCGGATGCCGTGGTGCCACGCCAGCCCACCCAGCACGGCCGCGACGATCATCGTCCACGAGCCGAACCAGAGGCCCGCCCCGATGGACTGGACCACGCCGGCGGTGGCCATCGGGTTGCGGAGCCAGCGGTAGGGACCGGCCACGACGAGGCGCCGGGCGGTCTGCGCCGGCAGCGGTGTGCCCTCGCCGGCGATCGCCATCGTCAGGCAGGAAGCGAGGCCGAGCGGGCTGGCCACGAGGAACAGCGCCGCGCCCACCGTGGGCCACGGGTCGGCCGCCAACGCGGACCAGTCCACCCGTAGTCGGCGCTCGAACGCCACGAGCAGCAACGGGACCACGACGAAGAACCCGACCCAGAACACGACCAGCTGCGTCAGGCTCGCGGCCACGTGGCACCGGCGGGATCGGGCCCGGGCCGCCCGGAATCGGAACGGCCCGATGAAGTACCAGCCCGTCGGGATCCGGCCGAACCGCAGGGTCGCCGCCGTGGCCACGGACCCGAACGTCGCGGCCAGCATGAGGAGCACGCCCCACCCGGCGGCGCGGTCGAGCAGGCCCTGGCCGAGCAGTGCGATCGTGAGCAACGTCGACCAGACCGCGGTGACGGCCGCGACCCGCCAGCTGCCGCGGGCCGCGGCGAGCGCGGAGCCGCCGACGAACAGGAGCAGGTCCGGCCCGACGAGCAGCCGCGGATCCCACGCGCCGAGCGTCCACACCCGCACGGTGTCGGAGGCGAACACGGCGACCCACCACAGTGCTCCCGCGACCGCCTGGCCGGCGAGGTAGACCCGGGCCATGGTCGCGGGCCGGATCGGCTGGACACCGCCGGGACTAGGCGATCGCGACAGGGTGTCCCGCACTCCCCCACCATCCGCTCGCACGCCGGTCAGGCTATCGGGCGTCGACGTCCCGGTGTGCCCCGCCTGGGGTCAACGGCGCACGTAGTCGGCCAGATGGTCCCGCTCGGCCTGGAGCTCGTCGATGCGGTTCTTCACGATGTCACCGATGGAGACGATGGCCTTGAGCTCGCCGTCGACGACGACGGGCAGGTGCCGGATCCGCAGGTCGGTCATCCGGCGAGCGAGGTCCTCCAGGTGGTCCTCGGGCAGGCAGGTCTGCACCTCGACCGTCATGACCTCGGCGACCTGCACCTGCAGCACGGCCGGGCCGCGGTGGTGCAGCTCGCGGACCACGTCACGCTCGGTGACGATGCCGGACACCGAGTGCCCACCGTCCTCGGAGACCACCAGAGCACCGATGTGGTGCTCGTCCAGCTGCGCGAGAAGGTCAGCCACGGTGGCGTCCGGCCTGATCGTGACCACGGCCGCGCCCTTGCGTCGAATCACCTCTGAGATACGCATACTCCACGATAGCCCGTTGTGACGTTGCTCACACGGTCGAGCAACGAAGTCGCCCGGCGAAGGCGTGCGATCGGGCGTCAGGACGACCCGAAATGGTCCCAGCCGGAACCTCCCACGGGCGCAGCCGCGCCGTCGAGCGTGACCCGGGGTCCGCCGTCGGGCGCTTCCTCGGAGCCCTCCTCGCCGCCACCGCCGACGGCGGGACCGACGACGCCGATCCGGCGGAATCCCGCCGGATAGGCCGCCCCGGCCGGGAACGTCGCGACCAGGCCGTGGTCCTCCCCGCCGGTGAGCACCCAACCGAGGGCGCTCGCGTCGCAGGCCTGCGCCACCACGTCGAGCTCGTCCAGGGCCGGGCCGAGGTCGCGGGTGCGCAGGTCGATGGACACGCCGGCGGCCCGGGCGATCCGGCCGAGGTCCTTCAGGAGTCCGTCGCTGACGTCCATCATCGCCGTCGCCCCGGCGCCCGCCGCGGCCGGGCCGTCCGTCAGCGGCGGGTCGGGGCGACGATAGGCACGCACGAACGCGGCCTCGTCGGCCGAGCCGCCGCCCGCCGTCGGGCCCTGCGCGCGGAGCAGCTCGAGACCGGCGGCGGAGTGACCGAGCACCCCGGAATGCACCACGACGTCCCCGGGCCGGGCGCCCGAGCGCAGCACCGGGGCGCGGCCGGCCAGGTCGCCATGGACGGTGACGGCCGCGACGATCGCCGGCCCGCCGGACAGGTCACCGCCGACGACGCCCACACCGTGTGGGCCGCACGCCTGCGCGAGGCCGTCGGTGAGGTCGAGGACCCAGTCCACCTCGACGTCGTCGGGCAGCACCAGCGAGAGGACGAGGGACGTCGGCCGGGCACCCATGGCGGCCACGTCGGCGAGGTTCTGCATGGCGGCCCGCCAGCCGACGTCGGCGCCGGTGCTCCAGGCGCGGACGAAGTGGCGCTCCTCGACGAGCACATCGGTGCTGACCACGAAGCGACCGTCGGCGGCGCGGATCACGGCCGCGTCGTCGCCGGGGCCGAGCAGGGTGTCGGTGCCGGCCGGCAGCCGGGGAATGATCCGGGCGAGCAACTGTTCCTCGGACAACTCACCCACGCGCATGAAGGCGAGGCTAGCCCGGCGGCGCCACTCGGGCCGCATCGGAGGCGACGCGGCCGGGTGCGGGTGGGCCGCTCGAACGCGGCTACCGTGAGGGGGTGAGTTCGACCTTCCTCCCACGCAGCGGTTCGGGACCGCGCCGTATCCGTCGCGGCGCTCGCATTGCTCGCCATGCCGGTGCGACGGCGGCCCTGGCGCTGGTCGGTGCCGCGCTGCTCGCGGGGTGCGCCACCCCGGCGACCGTCGAGCCTGCTCCGAGCGCGAGCGAGCCGGTCTGCGCGGACGTGCTGATCGCCCTCCCGGACACCCTGGCCGGCGCCGACCGCCGATCCACCACGTCGCAGGCCTCCCGCGCGTGGGGCGACCCGGCCATCACCCTGCGGTGCGGCGTCACCCCGCCGGGCCCGACCACCGATCGGTGCATCACGGCCGAGGCCGCGGACGGCTCCACCGTCGACTGGGTGGTCGCCGAGCTCGCCGAGGACGACACCGGCTCGGACTCGGGCTCGTGGACGTTCACCACCTACGGGCGGACCCCGGCGGTCGAGGTCGTGGTGCCCGTCGAGTACGCCGGAGAGGACGCCACCTCGGTGCTCATCTCGCTCAACGGCGCGGTCTCGGTGATCCCGCAGACGCGCGCCTGCATCGGATCCGAGGACCTCCTGTAAAGGTCGCTTGACACACTCTCTCGGCGTGAAGCACACTTGACGTCATGCACGCTTCACACGTCGCACTGTCGGGAGACCCCATGTTCGCTCGCTGGACCCTCACCATCGCCTTCGCGCTCGTCGTCGCGGCCGCCATCGGGGCGGTGGCGTCGGTGTTCAACCCGGAGGCGCCGCTGGTCACCGGGCTGGTCTTCACCGCGGCCACCCTCGGCCCGGCCGGTGCACTCGGCTGGTTCCTGTTCGTGAGCCCGAAGACCGTGACGCCGGACCCCAACGCCGAGGACAACGTCGAGAACACCTGGCTGCAGAAGGCCGCCGCCGGCGCGTTCACGGATCTGCTCATCGTGCTCGCGATCGCGCTGACCGTGGTCTCGGTCACCGGCCGCTCCCCGGACGCCGAGATCCTCCTCCTCGGTGCCGTGGTGCTCGCCATGGGCGACGTCGCGATCCGGTACGTCCTCACCGCCCGCCGGGAGCGCTGAGCCGTGCGCAACTCCCTGCCCGACCGCCGTGCCGAACGCGGCTGGTCCCAGGCCGAGCTCGCGGAGCGCCTCGGCGTCTCGCGGCAGACGATCATCTCGATCGAGAAGGGGCGCTTCGACCCCAGCCTCCCGCTGGCGTTCCGGCTCGCCGACGAGTTCGGCGTCGCGATCGAGGACCTGTTCGATCCCGAGCGCTGACGCCTCTCAACGCAGGCCGGTGGGGCGCTCCAGGGCCAGCTCGATCAGCTCGGTGATCAGGTCCGGGTACTCGACGCCGGAGCGCTGCCACATCATCGGGTACATCGAGAACGGCGTGAACCCGGGCATGGTGTTGATCTCGTTGACGATCAGGTCCCCGGCCGGGGTGTAGAAGAAGTCCACCCGGCCCAGGCCCTCGCACCCGAGCGCCTCGAACGTCGTGGCGGCCAGTTCGCGGACCTGCTCGCCGACCTCGGTCGGCACGTCCGCGGGCCACGCCAGCGTCACGCCGTCGGCGTCGAAGTACTTAGCCTCGTAGTCGTAGAAGCCGTGCGAGGTACCGGTGACCACGATCTCCCCCGGCTGGGTGGTCCGGGGCGGATCGTCGCCGCGGCCCTCGAGGACCGCGCACTCGAGTTCCCGGCCGTCGATCGCGGCCTCCACGATCACCTTCGGGTCGTGCCGCTGCGCCTCTGCGATCGCGGCCTCGAGCCCCTCGGGGCCGTCGACGCGGGTGATCCCGATGCTGGAACCGGCCCGGGTCGGCTTCACGAAGACCGGCCAGCCGAGGCCGGCCACACGCTCGAGGGCATCGGCGCGGTCGACCCGCCACTGCCGGGGCGTGATCACCTCGTAGGGGCCCACCGGGAGGCCGGCGGCGGCGAGCACCACCTTCATGTAGTGCTTGTCCATGCCGGCGGCGGAGGCGAAGACCCCGGAGCCCACGTAGGGCAGCCCGGCCAGCTCGAACAGACCCTGGACCGTGCCGTCCTCACCGAACGGTCCGTGCAGCAGCGGCAGCACCACGTCGACGGCGTTCAGTGCGACCGGGACCTCCCCGGCGTTCGAGACCACCAGGTCGCGTGGCTCGTCGCCGAGCGGGATCGAGACGCCGGCGGCCTCCAGTGCGCCGACCTCCGGCACCACCCCCTCGGTGATCGCCCACCGCTGCGGGTCGTCGGCGGCGATCACCCACTGTCCGGCCCGGGTGATCCCGATCGGGACCACGTCGAAACGCTCCCGATCGATCGCGGCGAGGACGCCCGCCGCGGTGGCGCAACTGATGGCGTGTTCGTCGCTGCGGCCGCCGAACACGAGGGCGACGCGGACGCGGGGGTTGGGCTCGTTCATCATCGTCGAGGGTACAGGCGGACCGAGGGCCCGACGGCGGAGCGCGCCGTGGTCCGCGGCGCCGGGCCGGTCGGTGGTCGGGTGGGTTTGGTCCGGGCCGGGTCGGTCGGTCCGGGTACCGAACAGCGACGGACCCGGAACCGGCGAGCGGCCGTGATGGTTCTACGCTGAATGCGTGACCGACGCATCCGCCACCCCGTCCGAGCCCACCGCCCACCCCGAGGGCCTGCACCCCGAGACGGTGGTCGTCTCAGCGGGCCGGCCGCCGCGCACCGAGCAGGCGCCGGTCAACCAGCCCGTCGTGCTCTCGTCGACCTACATCAGCACCGGGGAGCCCGGCCCGGGCGACCTGATCTATGCCCGCTCCGGCACCGAGACCTGGCTGCCGTTCGAGGAGGCCATCGCGAAGCTCGAGGGCGCCGAACTGCCGGGGCTGTTGTTCGGATCCGGGATGGCGGCGGTCACCGCGGCGCTGAGCCTGGTGCCGGTCGGCGGCGAGCTGATCGTCCCCCGGCACGGCTACCACGCCTCCCTGGTGGCCGCACGTGACCTGACCGCGCGCTCCGGGGTGCGGGTCACCGAGGTAGCCATCGAGGAAACCGGCGCCGCGGTCGCCGCCGTGCGGGCCGCCGCCCGGCGCCTGTCCGGCGAGGGCACCGACGCTGCGCTGCCCACCGGCGCAGCCGGCCGGCCGGGCCCGGTGCTCTGGCTCGAGACCCCGACGAACCCGATGCTCGAGGTCGCGGACCTGCCCGCTCTGGTGGCCGCCACGCACGACGTGGGCGGCTTGGTGCTCGTGGACAACACGTTCGCCACCCCGCTCGGGCAGCAGCCGCTGAGCCACGGTGCGGACGTCGTGGTGCACTCGGTGACGAAGTACCTCTCCGGCCACTCCGACGTGGTCCTCGGCGCTGCCGTCACCGACGACCCTGCGCTGCGCGCGGCCCTGCTCGACCGGCGCAGCCTCGGCGGTGCGATCGCGGGACCGTTCGAGGCGTGGCTGGCGCTGCGCGGCCTGCGCACCCTGGCCCTGCGCGTCGAACGCTCACAGGCCACGGCCGCGGACCTCGCCGAGCGCCTGTCCGGGCATCCGCACGTCGTCGCGGTCTCCTACCCCGGCCTGACCACGCACCCCCAGCACGAGCGAGCTGCGATCCAGATGAGCGGCTTCGGCTCGATCCTGACACTGCGGCCGGTCGGCGGGGCCGCGGGCGCGGATGCGCTCACCCGTGCGGTTCGGCTCTGGGTGCCGGCCACGAGCCTCGGCGGGGTCGAGTCCTCACTGGAGCGCCGCCGTCGACTCGGCGCCGAGGCACCGACCGTGCCCGAGGACCTGCTCCGGCTCTCCGTCGGCATCGAACACGCCGACGACCTGTTCGCTGACCTGGAGCAGGCCCTGGCGGTCGCCGCCACGTACGCTGGGTGAGATCACGAACCGGACCCCGGAGGCCACGATGACGAGAAACCGCCACCTGTTGACCCTCGCGGCCGCCGGCGCGGCCCTCGCGCTCCTGGCCGGGTGCAGCTCGGGCCCGGGCGACGACGACCCGACCCCCACCGCCACGACCACGGAAGAGACGCCGTCGGCCACGGAGACGGCCACCGAACCGAGCCCGAGCGAGACCGGATCGCCCGAGACCGGACACACCGACGACGACATCGACGACCCGCCGCCGTTCCCGGCCGACGCCACCGAGGACACCGGCGAGCCCGCCGGTGAGCCGGACCTGCTGCTCACCGACGTCCGCGCAGCCGAACACGACGGCTTCGACCGCGTGGTCCTGGAGTTCGTCGGCACCGGCACCCCAGGGTGGCGCGCGAGCTACACCGACGCCCCGGCCCAGGAGGGCAGTGGCAACCCGATCGACCTCGAGGGCGACGCCGACCTGCAGATCTTCGTCTCCAACACCCGCTACCCGGACGAGGGCGAGACCGGCTTCTGGGAGGGCCCCAGCCAGTTCGAGACCGAGGGCGAGGAGGTCGAGGAGGTGAACGTGCCGGGCACGTTCGAGGGCGAGACCCAGGCGGTCCTCGGCATCGACAGCGTCGGCGCGCCGTTCCGGGTGTTCGCGCTCACCGACCCGGTCCGCGTGGTCATCGACGTCCAGCACGTCGCGGACTGACGCCTACCTGGCGACGGCGGCCTGGCGGGCGCGCCGACGTCGCAGCAACCAGGCAGCGCCCGCGAGCGCAGCCAGCGGGATCGCGAGGACGACGACGCTGAGCGTGTTCTGCACCGCGGCCGGCGGACCCGGCGGTGCGAGGGCCACCGGCGCCGCGGTGGGTGAGGGTCGGCCCGGCTCCTCAGGTCCGTCGACCGCGGCCGGCAGCGGCGACGTGAGGGCTGCCATCGGATTGATCTGACCCCAACCGAACTCCTCGTCATAGCCCGGCGCGCCGGTGTCGTCCGTGGTGCTCAGCACCAGGTTCACGAGCTGATCCCAGTTGGCGTCGGGGTGCAGCGACCGCACCAGCGCGAACACGCCGGCGATGATCGGGGCCGCCCCCGAAGTACCACTCTGGATGCTGTATCCGCCGCCGGACATGGCCGCGACCAGGTCGTGCGCCGGTGCGGAGATGGCCAGGTCACCGACCTCGGTACTCGGCGAGTTCTCCCAGCGGGTGCGCTCGGCGGTGTACCCGAAGGCTTGGATCACGTGCTCGTACCAGGCCGGGAACGTCAGCCCGTCCACGACCACCGTGGTGTCCTCCGTCGGTGCGTCCTCAAAACCGCAGTCACCCGAGGTGCAGCCCGGCAGCACATAGGTCTCGCTGTTCCCGGCGGAGGCGATGAACGGAACCCCGGCAGCCATTGCGGCATCGATCGCGTCCTGAACACCCCTGCTGTTGCCGGACACGCCACCGATCGAGGTGGTGATGACGTCCGCACCCAGTTCCAAGAGGGCGTAGATCGCCTCCTCCTCCCACTCGCCGACCTCGTGCTTGTTCTCGTCGTCGTAGTCGAAACTCATCACGATCAGGTCCGCGCCGGGGGCGATGCCGAGGACGCCGTCGGTGCCGTCGGGACCATGCCCCTGACCGACCGCGAGAGCCGCCATCGAGGTGCCGTGGTCGCGCGTGTCGATGAACGGGTCGGCGGTGTTGCCGAACCCGATTCCCGCCGTGATGTGCACACCCTGCAGGTCCGGGTGGGTCACGTCGGTGCCGGAGTCGATGAGCCCGATGGTGACCCCCTCACCGGTGGTGAGTTCATGCATGGCGGTGATGTCGAACTGATCGAGGTACCACTGGGCGGCCCGCCATTGGTCGGCGCGGGCTGGTTCGGCGGCTGCGGCCACCAGCACAGCAGCGGCCACGACGGCGACGGTGCTGGTCAGTGGCAGGTGTGATCGAGGCATGACGCCACCGTCGCCGACCTCGC
The DNA here is from genome assembly GCF_902703175.1 of Occultella aeris. Lineage (GTDB taxonomy): Bacteria > Actinomycetota > Actinomycetes > Actinomycetales > Beutenbergiaceae > Occultella > Occultella aeris. The sequence continues at coordinate 67,457 of NZ_CACRYJ010000053.1, forward strand.
TTACGTCCCGCTTACATCCGGCGCCGGCGCGGCTACTGCGCGAATCCCGCCTGCGGGTCCGGTCGCCAGACGAACGGCTCCGCGGGCGGGGTCTCGTCGCGAATGGTGGCCAGCAGCGCGGTGATCGCGGCCATGATGCGATCGGTGGCCTCGCGCACGGCCGCGGGGTCCTCGGCGCGCCCGGCCAGGTCGCGGAGGTCGACGGGTGGCCCGGCGACCACCTGTACCGGGCGGCGCAGCACCGGCCGGATCATCGACGCGTGCCGGGCCATCACCTCGTGCGCGCCCCACTGCGCGATCGGCACCACGGGCACGCCGGTGGTCAGGGCCATCCGGGCCACCCCGGTCTTCGCGCGCATCGGCCACAGGTCCGGGTCCCGGGTGAGGGTGCCCTCGGGGAACACCGACACGCACTCCCCCGCGGCGAGCGCCGAGGCGGCCGCGGTCAGGGACGCGGCGGCCGAACCGGTGCCGCGGTGGACCGGGATGTACCCGACCGAGCGCAGCAGCGGGCCGAGCAGCGGCACCCGGAACAGGGACGCCTTCGAGAGCACCTTCGGGTAGCAGCCGGCCTTCGTGAGGAAGTCCAGGAGGGTCAGTGGGTCGAAGTTCGTGACGTGGTTCGCGGCGGCGATGAACCCGCCGTCGGGCAGGTGTTCGGTGCCGCGGTGGGTCGGCTTCGTCAGCACCCGCACCAACGGGCGCGCGATGACGACCGCGACCCGGTAGGACGTCGGCGCAGCGGGTCGGGTCACGCACCGATCGTAGGGGCTGGGCCGATGGCCTGCCCGACGGCGGAGCCCGGTCCCGTGGGCCGCCTCGCCGCGTCCCGTGGCCGGGCCGGGCGCGAATGTCGGCGGTCGGTGCCAGGCTGGTCCGGTGGCGACCGCAGACCGACCCGACGTGCCCGCCGAGTGGCTCGACCGACTGGACCGAATCATGGCGGGGCTTCCCCGCGCGCACCTGGAGTCGGCCTGGGTGGGCATGCGGTGGCGGGTCGGTGGGGCGACCATCGCGCACGTGTTCGGCGGCGAGGACGGGCTGTTCCGGATCACGTTCCGCGCCGAGCCGGAGGAGGTGTACGCACTGGAGCACATGGGGCCGCCGTACTTCCGCACGGACTGGGGACTCAACGTCGTCGGCATGCTCCTCGACGAGGGCACCGACTGGGACGAGCTCGCCGAGATGCTCACCGACTCCTACCGGATCCAAGCACCGGCCCGGCTGGCCGAGCAGGTCCCGCAGCCCGGTCCACCGGGTTAGATCCAGCCCCGGGCGCGCGCCAGTCGGGCGGCCTCGTGCCGGTTCCCGACACCCAGCTTGGTCGCGGCTGCGGACAGGTAGTTGCGCACCGTGCCCGGGGAGAGCGACGCGCGGGCGGCGATCTCCTCCACCGGGGCGCCGTCGGCGGCGAGCTCGAGCACGTCGGCCTCGCGGGCCGTCAGTGGGCTCGCACCCGCCGCGATGGCGTCGGCGGCCAGCTCCGGATCGACGTACCGGCCGCCGTCGTGCACCTGCCGGATCACGTCCGCGAGCACCTTCGCGGACGCGGTCTTCGGCAGGAAGCCGCGCACGCCCGCCTCGAGCGCCTTCTTCAGGTACCCGGGCCGCCCGTGACTGGTGACGATGATGCACCGGCACCCGGGCACGTCGGCGGCGAGACGCTGCGCGACCTCGATGCCGTCGAGTCCGGGCATCTGCAGGTCCAGTACGGCCACGTCCGGGGTGAACCGGGTGGCGGCGGCCACGGCCTCGGGTCCCGAGGCTGCCTGCGCGATCACCTCGAGGTCCTCCTCCATGCCCAGCATCATGGCCAGGGCGTCGCGGATGAGGTTCTCGTCGTCGGCGAGCAGCAGCCGGATCGTCACGGGGTGGCTCCAGGGGGCGGTTCGGTGGTGAGGGCCGGCGCGGGGGTTCCGGGATCGAGGGGCACCGCGGCCGTCAGCGTGAACTCGGCCCCGTCCCGATGTACGTCGAGTGTGCCGCCGACGGTCGCGAGCCGTTCGCGCAGACCGTTCAGCCCGGAGCCGGTCCGGGCGGCAGCGGCCGTGCGGGCGCCGTCGTTGCCTATGCTCAGGGTGGCGGCGCCGGCGCCGGCGCGCAGCTCGATCACGCACCGGTTCGCGTCCGCGTGCCGGACCACGTTCGTGACCGCCTCCCGGACCACCCACGCGAGCGCCTCCTGCGCCTGCGCCGGGAGGTCCGCGTCCTCCCCGGCGACGAGCACGTCCACCCCGGCCGAGCGCAGGATCTCCCGCGCACCGGCCAGCTCGGTGGACAGGTCCGCGGCCCGGTAGCCCTCCACGACGGCGCGGACCTCCCGGAGCGCGTCCTGGGCCAGCTGGCGGACCTCGAGCATCTGGTCAGGCGCCCGGTCGTCGCCGCGGCGGGCCAGTTCGGCGGCGAGCTCGCTCTTCACCGCGACCGTGGACAGGGTGCGCCCGAACACGTCGTGCAGGTCGCGGGAGAACCGCAATCGCTCCTCGGCGACGGCGAGCCGGGCGTCCACCGCCCGGCGCTGCTCCTGCTCCCAGACCACCCCGATCATCCAGACCGAGATCCGGAACGAGAGAGCCGCTCCGGCGGCGATGAGCGCCGTGGTGATGACCGGCACGGTCGCCTGAACCGGGTTGCCCCCGCCGACCAGGGCGGCCAGGCCCGCGATCACGGGCGCCGCCAGCGTGGCCAGCATGAGCTTTCCGGTGGTCAGCAGCGGCGAGAGCGCGAGGATCGCCACCACCGGTGCGACGGCCGCCACGTTCCCTATCACGATGGGGTCGGGGTCACGCGCTCCGGCCGCCCACGCGAAGGCGACGACGACCGCGACGATCGTGGCCACGGTCAGGAACCACAGCTCCCGCCGGGCGCTCATGGCACGGCCGAGGTAGACCTCCAGGGTGGCACGGGTGGCCACGATCGCGGTGGCGCAGTGCACCACCGACACCAGCGCGAAGGCCAGGGCGCCGGCGCTGGTGTACTCGGTGGCGCCGGTCAGGAGACCGAGCGCAAGGAACGGTTCGAAGGCGAGGATGACGTACAGCGTCCAGCGGTTGTAGGTCTCGAACCGCTGTGGGTCGCTGGCCCGGGACCAGCCGGCCAGCCCGGTGGCGCCGGTCGTCCTGGGGGCTCGGTTCACGGTCCCCACGCTACCGGCGGTCATGACGACCGGGTGGCCGGCACGAGTCACCGGCGCGGTTCCCAGCGCATCCACCGGCGGGTCGCGAGGACACCGAGCGCGGTCCAGGCGATCAGGACGATCAACGGCACCACGGCCTCGGCGAACGAACCCGCGAAGGCGACCTGGTCGCCGTCGGGCGTGACGCCGGTCAGGCCCAGGTTCAGCAGGGTGACCACCGGGAACAGCGGGGTCGCCTCGGCGATCACCTGCGCCGGCTCCGGGAGCAGCGAGAGCGGGAGGGTCAGCCCGCTGAAGAGCATGGTCACCATCAGCACCGGCAACGTCGTGAGCTGGGCCGCCTCGACGGTCTTGGTGAGGCCGGAACTGGCGTAGCCCAGCCCGGCGAACATGGCGAAGCCGAGGCCGAGGGCGAGCACCACGAGGATCGGGTTGGTCAGCGGCGGCACCTCGATGACGCCGACAGCGGCGGCCAGGCCGAGCACCGCCTGGGCCAGGACGATGATGAGGGCCGGCATGCTCATCGCGACGAGGACCTCGAGGCGGCTGGACGTGCCGGAGGTGAGCCGCTTCAGGGTGAGTTCCTCGCGGCGAGCGACCGCGGTGGTGGTGAGGTTGTAGTAGGCCACGAACAGAAGGCCGAACGCGACCAGAGTCGTGAGCAGGGTGCCGCTGAACACGCCGGCCCCGGCCCCATCGGTGCGGTCACCGATGACGCCCATCAGCAGCAGCACCATCAGGGGTGCGAGCGCGATCGCGTTGAAGAGCGTGGTCTTGTTGCGCCCGAGGAGCGTGATCTCCATCCTGGTCAGGGCCCGGGTCCGGGCGAGCGTGCCGGGGGTGAGGCGGGCTGCGGTGGTGGCCGTGGTCGCGGTACTCATGCGGGGACCTCCGAGAGATCGTGGGTGGGACGGCCGCCGGCGGCGATCGTCAGGAAGGCCTGCTCGAGCGATGCGGCCCGAGCGTCCAAGCCGTCCAGGGTGACGTCCTGGGCCTGCGACCAGTCGAGCAGGATCCGTAGATCCGCCTCCAGGCGCTGGGTGCGGATCAGGTGCCGGACGCCCCGGGCAGACTCGCTGGCGGAGTCGCGTCCGTGCAGGGGCGGCAACGGTTGGCCGGTGGCGAGGGTGAAGGAGATGGTGGCCGGGGCGTCCGCGCCGATCTCGGCGGGCGTGCCCTCGGCGACCACGACACCCTCGTGCATGATGGCGATCCGGTCGGCGAGGTCCTCCGCCTCCTCGAGGTAGTGCGTGGTCAGGACCACCGTCACGCCGTCGGCCAGCATGGACCGCACGAGGTCCCACGCGTCCCGGCGGCTCTCCGGATCCAGCCCGGTGGTGGGTTCGTCCAGGAACAGCACCTGTGGTCTGCCCATGATGGCCAGCGCCAGGTCGAGCCGGCGGCGCTCGCCGCCGGACAGGCTCTTGACCGCCACGCCGGCACGGTGGGCGAGGCCGACGGCGGCGAGCACGTCCTCCGGCGGCATCGGCGCCGGGAGGGTGGCCGCCCAGGTGCGGGCCATCTCGACGACCCGCAGGTCGGACGGGAAGCCCGCCTCCTGGAGCATGATCCCGATGTGCGGGCGCACCTTGGCCCGGGCTGCGTAAGGGTCGTGCCCGAGCACGCGCACGTGGCCGTCGGTGGCGGGCGCGATGCCCTCCACGACCTCCATCAGTGAGGTCTTGCCGGCGCCGTTCGTGCCGAGCAGGGCGAACAGCTCGCCGCGCCGCACCCGCAGGTCCACGCCCCGGACGGCCTCGAACGCCGGGGCGCCGGGGGTGGAGGGGCGGTACCTGCGCCGCAGCCCGTCGATCGTGATGATGTTGGAGTCCATGGGTCCAGACTCCCGCCGGATCCGGCGCCGGCCCAGTGCGTGCCGTCACGACCCGAGCGCCCGGACGCACCGCCGGACCATGAGAAATGTCATGAGTGGGGCACCGGCTCCCGGGGGAGGGGAACCGGCGCCCCGCGCGGGCACGGGGGGAAAGTCGCGCCGCGCAGGCCACCCGGGCATCACGTCCCGGGTGACGGTCTCTCGAGGTCGTTGTCCAGGCGACCCCGCGGCACCCGTGGGTGCCTCATGACCTACCGTGCGCGACCCGGCTGGGAGATCCCTGGGAAACCGCTGGCATCCACCTGCCAGTCCGGTTGGGCACGCGGTCTGGCACGTCCAGCGCCCGCATGAGGCTGAACCGCTCCTGGTCCAAACAGCCGGCCCTCGTCGAGAGTGCCATTCCGCGGCGCAGCCGGCCCATCTGCCGCACATCGGCACGCTCGTGTCCAGGCCCGGTCCCCGTCGCGTCCGAAGGTGTGGTTCTGCGGCGCATACGGGCTGTCCGGCGCAGAGTCGCGCTCGCGCCGCGTCGGGTGTGGGCGCCGTACGTGATGGGGACGCGAACTCCGGCTGCTAGTCCGTCTCGACCTTCGCGCCGAGTGCCTCGAGCTTGGCGGTGAAGTTCTCGTAGCCGCGGTTGATCAGCCCGATCCCCCGGACTCGCGAGGTGCCCTCGGCGGCAAGCGCCGCGATCAGGTGGGAGAAGCCGCCGCGCAGGTCCGGCACCTCGATGTCGGCGGCCCTCAGCGGGGTCGGACCGGAGACCACCGCGGAGTGCAGGAAGTTGCGCTGGCCGAAGCGGCACTGCAGGCCGCCCAGGCACTCCCGGTAGACCTGGATGGTCGCACCCATCCGGACCAGGGCGTCGGTGAACCCGAACCGCTTCTCGTAGACCGTCTCGTGCACGATCGACAGGCCGGCCGCCTGGGTCAGGGCGACGACGAGGGGCTGCTGCCAGTCGGTCATGAACCCGGGGTGCACGTCCGTCTCCAGGACGATCGAGTTCAGGTCGGTGCCGGGGTGGCGGAACCGGATCCCGCCGTCGTCGATGTCGAACGCGCCGCCGACCTTGCGGAACGTGTTCAGGAACGTCATCATGTCTGCCTGCCGGGCGCCGCGCACGTACACGTCACCGCGGGTGGCGAGGGCAGCCGAGGCCCACGAGGCCGCCTCGATCCGGTCCGGCAGCGCGGTGTGGGTGAACCCGCCGAGGCGGTCCACCCCCTCCACGCGGATGGTCCGGTCGGTGTCCACGGAGATGATGGCGCCCATCCGCTGCAGCACGGCGATCAGGTCCATGATCTCGGGCTCGATGGCAGCGTTGCGGAGCTCGGTCAGACCTTGGGCCCGGACCGCCGTGAGCAACAGTTGCTCGGTGGCACCGACACTCGGGTACGGGAGCTCGACCTTGGTGCCGTGCAGCCCGCGCGGGGCGGTGATCAGGATGCCGGTGTCCAGCTTGTCCACCTGGGCGCCGAACTGGCGCAGGATGCCAAGGTGGTAGTCGATCGGCCGGTCCCCGATCCGGCAGCCGCCGAGGTCGGGGATGAACGCCTCACCGAGACGGTGCACGAGCGGACCGCAGAGCAGGATCGGGATCCGGCTGGAACCGGCGTGGGTGTCGATGTCCGCCTTGTGCGCAGACTCGACATTGCGCGGGTCGAGGCGGATCACGCCGCCCTGGACGTCGCGCTCGACAATCACCCCGTGCAGCTTGAGCAGGCCACTGACGACGTTGACGTCACTGATGTCCGGGATGTTGCGCAGCTCACTCGGTTCTTCACCCAGCAGCGCCGCGACCATCGCCTTGGAGACGAAGTTCTTCGCCCCACGGACCGTGATCTCGCCAGACAGCGGCGACCCGCCATGCACCCGAAGCTGATTCATCCACTCATCCTCACGTCGGAACCCCGACCTCACTCCCACCGTGCGGCGGGCGACCGATCAAGGGTACGACGTGTGCCCGGATGCGCCCGGCAACCGCGCGTGAGCGCCCTCGATCGGAACTCACGGCGGCGGTGTCATCCGGGCCGGGATCAGGTGGGTGCTACCAGACCCGCGCGGTGCGCGAGAACCGCGGCCTGCACCCGGTTCTCCACACCGAGCTTCACCAGGATCGCGCTGACGTACCCCTTGACGGTCCCCTCCGTCAGGTGCAGCTCGCGACCCACCTGGGCGTTCGAGGAGCCGGCCGCGAGGAGCGCCAGCACGTCCCTCTCGCGCTCGGTGAGCACCGCCACCCGGGCCCGGTCGTCAGCCGCGGCCGGTGCCCCTGCGATCCGGAATCGGTCGATCACCCGGCGGGCCACGCGCGGCGAGAGGTACGCGGCGCCGTCTGCGACAGCGTGCACCGCCGTCACCAGTTCGCGCGGGTCGGAGGCCTTGAGCAGGAAGCCGGACGCGCCGCCCTCAAGGGCGTCGGCGATATAGGAGTCCTCGCCGAACGTGGTCAGCATCACCACCCGGGCGTCCTGACCGAGACCGACGATCTCGCGACAGGCCATGAGCCCGTCGAGCATCGGCATCCGGATGTCCATCAGGACCACGTCCGGTCGCTTGCGACGCGTGAGGTCGACGGCGGCGCGCCCGTCGGCGGCCTCGTCGACGACCTCGATCGTGGGATCCGAGGCCAGCACCGCCCGTATGCCCGCGCGGATCATGGCCTCGTCATCGACGATCAGCACCCGGACCGCTCGGTCGGCGGCGATCCCACCCGGGTCGGTGCCCGTCATCGAGGGCCGTCCGGGGTGAGCCTGTCGGTGGCCACCACGACACCCTCGTCGAAGCAGATCCGGAAGATGTCCGAGCCGAGGTCGAGGGCGTGGCTGCGAGCGAGGTAGAACTCGCACTCGCTCGGCTCGGGCGCCGGTGGGATCGGCACCGGCACACCCTCGAGCGGAATGCTGCGGGGTGGGAGCAGGTCGGCGATCTCCGTGCGCTCATCACCGGTCTCGATCTGGTTGAACGCTGCCGGCGCGAGGCCGGTGGTGCGCACGGTGAGTACCTGCAGCACCAGTAGCGCCGCGGCCAGGAGGCAAGCGAGCGCCAGCGGGATCATCGCGGTCTGCCACTGGCGGCGCCGTTCCTGGCGGCGGGCGTGTGCCACGATCCGGTCCGTCGCCCGATCATCTTCCGGAGCCGGCGTCCCCTGTGGCGTGGACCGGGGAACGTGGGCGATCACCTCGAACCCTGCCGCGCGCGGGCCGGCGTCGAGGTGGCCCCCGGCGAGCCGGACCCGCTCGCTCAGGCCGATCAGCCCCTGGCCTGCGCGTGACGACGGTGGTTCACCCACCGGATGTGCGGTGCTGGGCTCGTTGACGACCGACACCGAGACCGGGTCCTCGGTCGCGTCGATGGTCACCCTGACGGCCGCGCCGGGCGCGTGCCGGGCCGCGTTCGTGAGCGCCTCCTGCACCACTCGGTGCGCGACCCGCTCGAGGGACGGCGGCAATTCGCCGACCCGTCGCAACCGCACCGGTGCGCCGGCACGCTCGGCACGCGCGACCAGGTCGTCGACGCTCTCGTGCCCCGGCACGTACGAGGCGCCGGTCCCGTCCTCACGCAGCAACTCGACGACCGTGTGCAGCCGGTCCGTGGCGGCCACGGCCCGGGAGCGCACCTCGGCAGCCGCCTCCCGCACGCGGGGCGGGGCGTCCGGGGCCAGTTCGAGTGCGCCGCTGCCGAGGGCGATCATCGCGAGGTCGTGCCCGATCGTGTCATGCACCTCCTGCGCGATCCGTGCTCGCTCGCGCAGCCGGGCCTGGTCCGAGACGATCTCCCGCAGCCGCAGCCGCTGCTCCTCGCGCAGGCGCAAGTACCGTCCGATCCACCACGGCAGGATGAGCCCGGCGAACTGGGCGATGACGGACACGAGCCACTCGGACAGAAAGGCGTCGGGGCTCCGCAGCCACGTCGCGAACAGATTGATGAGCGCGCCTATCCCGAATGCGATCAGCGCCATTCTCAGGGAGTGCATTCTGCGACCCACGAAGAAGGCGAGCGCAATCAGGACCGGAACGACGAGCAGGCCGGCATTGCCGGTACCGAGGGGAAGCAGCACCGCCGCGACCACCAACGCCACGCCCAGGAGGCGCTCACTTGGCTGGCCGCTCATCCGGAAAGGCTAACAGCCGCAACGCCGCGGCCGACATCCGTCGCTGGGCGGAGGCCCGGGTCCGCCGCCCCTGACCTTCGTCAGGTGGGGGTGCTGACGTTCGGCCGTGGCGACGCCTGTCGCGTGTTCCTTAATCTCGATCCATGATGACCGGAACACTCAGATGATCGAATTGGATGGCCTCACGAAGGCCTATGGACCGAAGAAGGCGGTCGACAATCTGACCGTGAATATACAGCCCGGAAAGGTGACGGGATTCCTGGGGCCGAATGGCGCCGGGAAATCGACGACCATGCGCATGGTTCTGGGCCTCGACCGGACGACCGCCGGCCGCGCGCGGATCACGGGTCGACGGTATGTCGACCTGGTCGACCCGTTGCGAACGGTCGGAGCCGTTCTCGACGGCCGGGCAGGCCACCCCGGGCAGTCCGCCCGCAGCCACCTCCTCGGCATCGCCCGGAGCAACGGGCTGGCCCGTGGCCGGGTCCCCGCCGTCCTCGAGACCGTCGGCCTCGGCGCGGTCGGGAACAAGCGGCTGGGCACCTTCTCGCTCGGCATGACGCAACGCCTCGGGATCGCCGCCGCGCTCCTCGGCGATCCCGCGGTCCTGCTCCTGGACGAACCGGTGAACGGCCTCGACCCGGACGGGGTGCTCTGGATCCGTGGGCTGATGCGCTCGCTCGCGGCGCAGGGCCGCACCGTGCTCGTGTCCAGCCACCTGCTCTCGGAGATGCAGGACACCGCCGATCACCTCGTGATCATCACCAGGGGCCGGTTGGTGGCGGACGAGCCGATGACCACCCTCCTCGCGAAGCGAAGCGCCCGCGCCGCCACCATCCGCACACCACAGGCACCGGCATTCGCGGCAGTGCTCGAGCGAGCGGGGATGTCGGTCACGACCGGCGCGGATCCCGCCCTGCACGTGACCGGCGAGGGCCTCGAGGAGATCGGCGCCCTTGCCTTCGAGCACGGTCACCAGTTGGACGAACTCTCGTTCCGCCGTCCCTCCCTCGAGGAGGCCTACCTCGACCTGACCGGCGCGGACCTGGAGTACACGAGCAGACCCGTCGGGTCGCCGAAGGAGCCCACATGAGCAGCACGCACACCACGACGACCCCGAACCGGCTGCTCGGACCGCCCTCCGAGCGGGGACGGGCGCATCGCTGGGGTTCGGCGATCGCGTTCGAGTGGACCAAGCTGACCGGTGTCCGCTCGACCCTGTGGTTGGTCGTGACCGGCACACTGCTGACCCTGGGCGGCACGCTCCTGATCGGCGCCTCCGCACGAGCGAGCGGAGAGAACGGATTCGAGACGGCGGCGCCGGCTCCGCTGTTCGCCGTGCAGACGATCTCGTTCACCCAGGTCGCGGTGCTGCTCGTGGCCGTGTTCGCCTTCACCGCCGAGTACTCGAGCGGCTCGATCCGGACCACGCTGCTGAGCGTCCCGGGCCGCGGCCGCGTGCTGATCGCGAAGTCCGTCGTGCTCGCGGCGATGTCGGTGGTCATCGGTTCCGCACTGGTCCTCCTCGGCACGCTCACCGCCGCTGCGGCCGCGGCCGAGTACGGCACCTTCACGGGTCCGCAGCTCGGGCACGCCGTGCTCGGCACCGCAGCCTCGCTGGCCCTGACGAGCGTGTTCGTGCTCGGTATAGCCGCGGCGCTGCGGAGCACGGCCGGCACCATCCTGACCATGTTCGTGGTCCTGTACGCCCTCAGCAGCGTGCTGCCGATCTTCGGCCAGGACTGGCTCACCGACCTGGTGAAGTACCTGCCCGGCACGGCGGCCGGAGTCCTGGTGACGAACGCCGCCGACCCGTATGGCTGGGCGACTGCCCTGGCGGTGCTGGCCGGGTGGGCCGGCGCGGGTCTCGGCGTCGGCTACCTGGCCCTGCGCTACCGCGACATCTGAACGCGCTCGGGCACGCCGACGCGGAAGGTCCCGCTCACGTCATGCGATATGAGCGGGACCTTCCACACCCGGTGAGTCAGCCGATGGGCCGGGCGGCCTCGATCTCGACGGCCGGCAGGTGCTTGGCCGGGAGCGTCTTCGGCCGCCACGGCTGGCGCTGCGCCTCGAAATCGGAGATCTCGGACTCGTGCTCGAGGGTGAGCCCGATGTCGTCCAGGCCCTCCATCAGGCGCCAGCGGGTGTAGTCGTCGATCTGGAACTGGGCGATGACGTCCCCGCAGATCACGGTGCGCGCCTCGAGGTCGACGGTCACCTCGGTGCCCGGCTCGGACTCCAGGATCTTCCAGATGAGCTCGATGTCCTCCTGGGCGACCTGCGCCGCGAGCAGACCCTGCTTGCCGGAGTTCCCACGGAAGATGTCCGCGAACCGGGGCGCCAGCACGGCCTTGAAGCCGTAGTCCTTGAGGGCCCAGACGGCGTGCTCCCGCGAAGACCCGGTGCCGAAGTCCGCGCCGGCGACGAGCACGGAACCGGAGGAGTAGGCCTCCTGGTTCAGCACGAACGACTCATCGCCTCGCCAGGCGGCGAACAGCGCGTCCTCGAACCCGGTGCGGGTGACCCGCTTGAGGTAGACGGCCGGGATGATCTGGTCGGTGTCGACGTTGTTGCGGCGCAGCGGCACCCCGACGCCGGTGTGAGTGGTGAACTTCTCCATGGCTGGTTCCTTCGTCTCGTCGGGGTGGCTCAGACCTGGACCTGCAGGCGCGGGTCGAGCGGGGCGAGCGGCGTGCCGTCGAAGGACGTCAGGTCGGTCTCCTCACCCAGGTCGAGGTCCGCGAGCGAGGACAGCGTGCCGCGGATCGCGGTCGCGGCGGCCACCAGCGGGGACACCAGGTGGGTGCGCCCGCCCTTGCCCTGGCGACCTTCGAAGTTCCGGTTCGAGGTGGACGCGGCCCGCTCCCCCGGCTTGAGCTGGTCCGGGTTCATGCCCAGGCACATCGAGCAGCCGGCATTGCGCCACTCGGCGCCGAAGTCGAGGAAGATCCGGTCCAGGCCCTCGGCCTCGGCCTGCAGGCGAACCCGCGCGGAGGCGGGCACCACCAGGACTCGGACGTCGTCGGCCTTCTTGCGGCCCTTGACGACCTTCGCCACCGAGCGCAGGTCCTCGATCCGCCCGTTCGTGCAGGAACCGATGAACACGGTGTCCACGTGGATGTCGCGCAGCGGCGTGCCCGGCACCAGGCCCATGTACTCGATGGCCCGCTCGGCGGTGGTGCGCTCGTTGTCGTCGCCGATCTCCTCGGGGACCGGCACGTTCGCGGACAGCGGCAGGCCCTGGCCCGGGTTCGTGCCCCAGGTGATGAACGGCTCGAGGTCGGACGCCTTGAGCACCACCTCGGCGTCGAAGGTCGCGTCGTCGTCGGAGCGCAGCGTCTTCCAGTACTCGACGGCGGTGTCCCAGTCCGCGCCCTCGGGCGCGTGCGGGCGACCCTCGAGGTAGTCGAACGTGGTCTGGTCCGGCGCGATCATGCCGGCCCGCGCACCCGCCTCGATCGACATGTTGCAGATCGTCATCCGCGCCTCCATGGAGAGCCTGCGGATCGCGTCGCCGCGGTACTCGAGCACATAGCCCTGTCCGCCACCGGTGCCGATCTTGGCGATGATCGCCAGGATGATGTCCTTCGACGTCGCACCGGGCGGCAGGTCGCCGTCGACCGTGATCGCCATCGTCTTGAACGGAGCCAGCGGGAGCGTCTGGGTGGCCAGCACGTGCTCGACCTCGCTGGTGCCGATCCCGAACGCGAGCGCGCCGAACGCGCCGTGCGTGGAGGTGTGGGAGTCCCCACAGACGACCGTCAGGCCCGGCATCGTCAGGCCGAGCTGCGGGCCGACCTGGTGCACGATGCCCTGGTCCGCGTCGCCGAGTGAGTGCAGCCGGATGCCGAACTCCTTGGCGTTGTTGCGCAGGGTGTCGATCTGGGTGCGGCTGGTCAGATCCGCGATCGGCAGGTCGATGTCCAGCGTGGGGGTGTTGTGATCCTCGGTGGCGAGCGTCAGATCCGGGCGGCGGACCGTCCGGCCGGCGAGGCGGAGTCCCTCGAAAGCCTGCGGACTGGTCACCTCGTGGACCAGGTGCAGATCGATGTAGAGCAGGTCCGGAACGCCGTCCGCGCCCTTGCGGACCACGTGGTCCTGCCACACCTTTTCAGCCAGAGTTCCGGCCATGTCACGTCACCTTCTTCGTTCTGCAACCCCGTGGGTTTGGGGCTGTGTTGCCATCCGGACTTGCGTCTCACGGTGCGAGACGGCAATATCGACCTATGGACAACTCTAGCGGAGTCGGCGTTCTTGACAAGGCGGCCATCGTCCTGGGTGCTCTCGAGGCAGGCCCCGCGACCCTGGCCCAGTTGGTGGCGGCGACCCATCTCGCCCGCCCCACGGCGCACCGCCTCGCGGTGGCGCTCGAACACCACCGCCTCGTCTCCCGTGACATGCAGGGCCGGTTCGTGCTCGGGCCGCGGCTGGCCGAGCTCGCCTCGGCGGCCGGTGAGGACCGGCTGCTCGCCGCCGCGGGCTCCGTGCTGCTCGCCCTGCGTGACCACACCGGTGAGAGCGCCCAGTTGTTCCGCCGCCAGGGCGACCAGCGCATCTGCGTCGCCGCGGCGGAGAAGCAGATGGGTCTGCGTGACTCGATCCCGGTCGGCGCGACCCTGTCGATGATGGCCGGTTCGGCTGCGCAGGTCCTGCTCGCCTGGGAGGAGCCGGACCGCCTGCACCGCGGCCTGCACGGCGCGAAGTTCACCGCGACGATCCTGTCCGGCGTGCGCCGGCGTGGCTGGGCGCAGAGCGTCAGCGAGCGCGAGGTCGGCGTCGCGTCGGTCTCCGCACCGGTGCGCGGCCCGTCCGGCCGGGTGATCGCCGCCGTCTCGGTCTCCGGACCGATCGAGCGGATGACCCGTCAGCCCGGCCGCGTGCACGCGAACGCCGTGATGGCCGCCGCGAACCGGCTCACCGACGTGCTGCGCGCCACCGAGGAGAGCTGAGCAACCCCTGGCCCACCCCTCCCTCACGACCCCTCACCGGTCGCCGCCGACCGCGCGCTGGCCCACGGTGTGCGCCGCGTTGGAACGTGACAACCGCGCGCTCGAGCACCCGGCCGGGGACGGGAGGAAGACGCCCGGGTGTGTGGGCAGGGGCGTCAGGCCTGAGCGCCCTCGAGGAACGAGTGGACGAGCGGCCCGGACGTGGCCGCGCCATAGTCGCCGACCTCGACGAACGCGGCGACGGCGAGATCACCCTGGTAGGCGATCATCCAGGCGTGCGTCTGGTCGGCATCGCCGAACTCGGCAGTGCCACTCTTGGCGCCGACCTCGCCGGGCAGGGTCGCGAGCATGGTCGCCGTGCCGTAGGTGACGACGGCGCGCATGGCCACGCGTAGCTGCGCCGCCTCCTCGTTCGTGAGGGGCACGATCTCGCTCTCGGGAGCGTCATCCGAGGCATCGTCATCGTCGGTCGCGCCTGCCTCGTCGCTCGCGTCGTCAGTGGCACCTGCCTCGTCGCTCGCGTCGTCAGTGGCACCTGCCTCATCGCTCGCGTCGTCGGTCGCTGCCGCATCGTCGGTGGCCCCGTCGGCGCCCTCGGCCGGCGGGTCACCCTCGGGCAGGTTCAGCAGGTACGGCTCGACTCGCGCGCCGGCAGCCACGGAGGCTGCGACGGTCGCCATCGCCAGCGGTGAGGCGAGCACCTGACCCTGGCCGATCAGATCGGCCGCGTGCAGCGTGCCGGCCGCGTCGGTGGGCACCGAGCCAAGGAAGTACGGAAAGCCCAGTTCGGGCGTCGCGGTCAGGCCCAGGGAAGCGGCCGCAGAGGCCAGGTCGGCGGCACTGATCCGCTGGTGCTCGGCGATCAGGGCGGTGTTGCAGGACTGTGCGATCGCCGTCTCCAAGCTGATGTCGCCGAGCGCGTCGGCCGGGTAGCCCGGATAGTTGGAGAACTCGCGGCCGTCCACGGTGACGGTCTCGGTGCAGTGCACCGTGTCGTCGAGGTTCAGCCCCGAGCGCAGCAGCGCGAGCAGGGTGACGATCTTGAAGGTCGACCCCGGGGCGTACTGGCCGACGGTCGCCGTCGAAAGTCCCTCCCCGCCGGGACCACTGGCGGCGGCGAGGATCTCGCCGGTGGATGGCCGGATCGCGACGAGCGCGCTGGCGCTGGTGACCGGGGCGAGGATCGACTCGGCCAGGATCTGCAGATCCGGGTCGAACGTGGTGGACAGGGCGGTGCCCTGGACCGCGTCGGTGGCGTACACCTCCGTGACCGCCTCACCGTCGACGATCGAGATGAGTGTGCCGCGGACGCCGCGTAGCTGCTCGTCATAGTCGCGCTGCAGGCCGGACCTGCCGACCATGTCCCCCTCGACGATCACGCCGTCGGAGTCCGCGATGATCTCGGCGGTGGCCTCCCCCACCCGGCCGAGGATCGGACCAGCGAACCCCGATGTCGGGCCGAGCTGGCGTTCCCCGGAGAGCATGTTCACCCCGGGCAGCGCTCGTACGGCCTCCAGGTCGATGCTGCCCGGGTTCTCCTGGGCCACGACCGCCGCCTCCAGGTACGCCCGCGGCCCGGCCGCGAGGACCCGGTCCGCGTAGGCCTGTGGGTCGGACAGCCCGACCGCCTCGGCGAGGGCGAGCGCGGCGGGCCCCCACTGCTCGGCACCGATGAATGTCTTGTCGATCCCGATCCGGAAGACGTTCCGGTTCGTCACGATCACGGCGTCCCCGGCGCCGAGCACGTCACCCCGGGCGGGCTGGCTGCGGGTGACGTCGTAGACGCCGGTCTCGCCGAGGTCGGCACCGAGCAGGTCGCGCTGCCAGGTGGCGGTCCAGGTGTCGTCGGTCTCGACCAGGTGGACCGAGACGGGGAAGGACCAGTCGGTCTCGGTCCCCTCGATGTCCCACGTCCAACCGAGCGCGGCGTCGGCGGCCCGGCCATCGCCCTCGTCGTAGACGCTGCTCACCCAGGACACCTCGACTGTCCTTGGGATCTCCGCGAGCGCGCCGAGCACGGCCTCGGTGTCCGCGATGGCCACGGCACGGTCCTCGGTACTCAGCGGCGCATCGTCGTAGCTCCCGGCGGTCAGCGCCTGCGCCACGGCCAGCGCGGCGGCCTCCTGCGGCGGGAGGGAGTCGTCCCCGCCGTCGGGGTCGGTGTCGGTACAGGCGGCGAGCCCGCCGGCGAGTAGCGCGAGGCTCAGCCCGATCCCGATCTTTCGGTCGAACCGCACCGAACCTGCCGCCATGTCGCTCTCCTCGTCGTGGGCCGGCACGAGCCTAACCCGGGTCGCGGGAGGCGGACGTTGGGACACACGACGAAGGCCCCCGCTCGGTGAGCGGGGGCCTTCGGTTTGTAGCCCCGACCGGATTCGAACCGGCGCTACCGCCGTGAGAGGGCGGCGTCCTAGGCCACTAGACGACGGGGCCGTGCACTGGAAGATCATAGCGGAAGCTCCGAGGAGCGCCTGCCATGCCTACCGCTGGGGTACCAGGACTCGAACCTAGACTAACTGGACCAGAACCAGTCGTGCTGCCAATTACACCATACCCCATGGGGGTATAACGTCCGGCCCGGATGCAACTGAATCGCACCCGAAACGTGAACGTCGTACCGGCGAGGAACTCTACCCGAGCGGGGCCCGTTGACCAAAACCCGGGGCCGTGGCCGAAATCACATGCCGGGGCGGGTCCGTCCGGCGGTGCCGATCCAGCCCGGTC
The DNA here is from genome assembly GCF_902703175.1 of Occultella aeris. Lineage (GTDB taxonomy): Bacteria > Actinomycetota > Actinomycetes > Actinomycetales > Beutenbergiaceae > Occultella > Occultella aeris. The sequence continues at coordinate 84,217 of NZ_CACRYJ010000053.1, forward strand.
AGGATGTGGACGCGGCGACCTCGAGCAACCCGTCGATGGTGCGCACCGTCGCGCGCCGGTCCAGGAACTCGGCCACCCCGGCGACGCTGCGGGCCAGGTGCTCGCCGCGCAGCCAAGCCCGTACATGGAGCTCGAGGATGTGGTCAAGCACACAGAGCACCATCGAGAAATCTGCCGGTGCGCGCAGCCGGGCAGGTCCGCCCGCCGTCACATAGCCGTCGAGTAGACGCCGGGCCCGGCCCGCGTCGACCCTCCCGACGCCGTCGGTCGCGAACTCGGTCAGCACCATCGCGAGCTCGCCGGCGGGGTCGGCCGGGCCCGCGTTGTCCCAGTCGATCACGCACACGCGCCCGCCCGAGGTGGTCCGTACGTTGTCCGCCCACAGGTCGCGGTGGCAGATCCGCAGGCCCGACGGCGGCCGCACCACCTTCTCGAGGTCGCTCACCGACGCCGTCGCGGCGGCGAGGCCGGCGGCGAACGGCGCCGCGCCGTCGACGGCCGCCCGGGCGAGCTCCACCCAGGCCCGCTCCCCCACGATCTCGGTGTACCAGGGGTCGACCGGAGCCGTGGTCGGCTCGCCGACCCGGTGCAGCACCCCGAGGAGGTGCCCGACGGCGCCCGGATCGATGCCGAAGTCGGCGTCGTCCAGGTCCACCCAGCGGTAGACCCGGACCTGGGTCGGCGCGCCCGCGGGGCGACCCTCGGCCAGGTCGGTGAGCAGGGCACCCTCGGTGGTGCGGACGGCGGCCGGCGCGAACACGCCCGCCGCGATAGCGGCGTCGGCGAACGTGGCGTTGGCGCGCATCTCGTGCTCGTCCTGGCGGCGCAGCGGCACCTTGACCGCGCAGTCGCCCTCGGTGGTGCTCAGGCGCCATACGGCACCCTGCATCCCGGTCGCGGTGGGGCCGGTCAGTGCTGCCACCGGACCGAGGCGGTAGCGCCGCGCGATCATGTCCGCGTCGGAGCGGCCCAGCATCAGGTCGCCGATTGCCGGCGGGCCGCTCACCGGTCGGCCTCGAGCAGGCCAAGGTCGAGCGCGCGCAGGACGGCGCGGGTCCGGTCCCGGACGCCGAGTTTCGCGAACACGTTGGACAGGTGGTTCTTCACGGTGCCGGCGGCCAGGTGCAGAGCGGCGCCGATCTCGGCGTTCGAGTAGCCGGCCGCGGTGAGCCGCAGCACGTCCAGCTCCCGGGCGGTCAGGGGCTCAGGCCGCTCGATGCCCTTCACCTGCTCCTCGCGTGCGGCGACGGCGCGGAACAGCCGGTCGGTCAGGCCCGGCTGGAGCAGGGTGCCGCCGCCGGCGAGGGTCCCGATGGCACCGACGAGCTGGGCCAGCGTGACGTCCTTGAGGAGGTAGCCCTTCGCGCCCGCGCGCAGGGCGCGCAGCACGAGTTCGTCGTCGTCGAACGTGGTCAGGACGAGCACGGGGACGGCCGAGCCTCGTGCGGCGAGCGCCTCCAGGGTGGCGATGCCGTCCCGGCGGGGCATCCGCAGGTCTAGCAGCAGTACGTCCACGCCGGTGGCCTCGAGCAGCTCCAGCGCCTCGTCGCCGTCGGACGCTTCGCCGACCACGGCGACCTCGTCGCTGAGCGAGAGCAGGCTCAGGATGCCCTGGCGGACGAGGGTCTGGTCGTCGACGACGGCGACCCGGATCGGCGCACCGCCGGCCGGTGCAGCGCCGTCGGAGCCGACGCCGTCGGTCCGGCCCGTCACGACGGGCTCACCGTCAGTAACAGGCGGAACCCACGGCCGGGCTCGGAAGCCAGAGTGAGCGTGCCCCCGACCGCCTCCACGCGTTCGGCCATCCCACGCAGCCCGTTGCCCCGTTCGATCGCGGCGGTGCCCCGGCCGTCGTCCTCGGCCCGCACGGTCAGCCCGCCGGCGTCGGAGCGCACCTCGATCCGCAGCCGGGTGGCCCGCGCGTGCCGGAGCGTGTTCGTGAGGGCCTCCTGGACGCAGCGCACCGCGACCAGGGTGCGCTCCTCGTCGAGTGGGCGCACCTCCGCGACGGACAGGCTGACGGCAAGCCCTGGGACGTCGGAGACGATCGTCCGCAGGGTCGGCTCGAGTCCGACCGGTGCATCCCGCAACTCCCCGACGGTCGCGCGCACGTCGGTGAGCAGCCCCTTCGCGATGCCGCGGGCCCGCGTGACGTGTTCGAGTCCGTCGCCCGTGGTCCGGTGCGCGGCCACCTCGAGCTCGAGGGCCAGCGCGGTCAACTGGTGGCCGAGCACGTCGTGCAGCTCCCGGGCGATCCGGAGCCGCTCGGCGGACCTGCTGGTCGTCTCGAGCACCGCGGCCGAGGCGCGCAGCTCGGCGTGGGCGACGGCGAGCTCCTCGCGGGCTCGCGCCTCCTTGCGTGCCGATCCGATCACCAGCGCCGCGAACGCCTGGAACGCGAAGTACGTGATCGTGGTGAGGGCGACGTTCGGGACGGACGCACCGCTCAGCGCGCTGCCGATGGACACAGCGATGGTCTGCGCCACCACCACCGCCGCGACCCACCGGGGCTCGAGCCCGTAGGCCGCGGTGGCGGCCGTGACCACGAGCAGCACCGAGCTCCAACCGAGCTGTGGTTCGGCGAGCCAGACCGTCATCCCGCTGACCACCAGGATCGCCACGACCAGCGTCTCGGGCAGCAGTGCGCGGAAGAACATCTCGGTGTCCAGCGCGAACGTGAGCGCGAACACGGCGTACGCGACCCACCAGAGCACAGCCGACTGGCCCTCGAGCGAACCGGCCGCGAACGTCGTGACCCCGACCGCGAGAGTCGCGAGCAGCCCCGCGCCGGCGCTCATCCGTTCCGACGTGCCAGGGACCATGCTCCGAACTCTAGCCAGGACGCATCCGCGCGCGATGTGCCATTGGTCATGGGTCGGATCGGTGCCGTCCGGCACATCCGCCACGGGCGCCGTCTTCCTAGCGTGGTCACCAGTCGGAAGGAGACTGAGATGACCGTGCTGGAACTGCGTGACGTGCGCAAGACCTACCCCGGGGTGGACGCCCTGGCCGGGCTCGACGTGAGCGTCGCCCGGGGCGAGATCGTCGCCCTGCTCGGCCCGAACGGGGCCGGCAAGACCACGACGTTCGAACTCCTGCTCGGGTTGATCCGGCCCACGTCCGGCGACGTGCGGGTATTCGGTGAGGAGCCGGGCGGGCGGGTGCGGACCCGGATCGGCGCCATGCTGCAGGCCGCCGGCCTGCCGGACCAGCTTCAGGTGCGCGAGCTCGTGCGGCTGATCGGGCGGGGGTACCCGACCGCAGTGCAGGTGGACGAGGTGCTCGCCCGGACCTCCCTGACGAAGCGGGCCACGAGGACCGTGAAGTCGCTCTCCGGCGGCGAGCGGCAGCGCCTGCTCCTCGCGCTCGCCCTGGTCGGCACCCCTGAGCTGCTGCTGCTCGACGAGCCGACGGCGGCCATGGACGTGGCCTCCCGCCGCACCTTCTGGGAGCAGGCCCGGGCCAGCGTGGCCGACGGCGCCACGATCCTGTTCGCGACGCACGACCTGACCGAGGCAGCCGCCGTCGCCGACCGGGTCGTGGTGGTCGCCGGCGGCCGGGTGGTCGCCGACACCACGCCGGACGCGCTCACCCACCACGGCGACGACGACCTCGAGGAGGTCTTCCTCGCCCTGACCAACGAGAGTTCCACCGCAGCCGACGAAGGAGACGACCGATGACCACCACCCGACCGACCAAGCCGACCTCCGCCGTCGGGCAGGTCCGCAACGGCGGCCCCCTCGGGCTGGTCGCGCTGACCGCGACCACGGAGGTGCGATCGAAGCTACGCACGCCCGAGTTCGCGATCGGCGCGGTGGCGATCCCGGTCCTCCTCTACGCCATGTTCGGGCTGCCGAACGCGTCCGTGCTGCCGGGCGGCACACCCGTGGCGACCGCCTTCGTGGTGTCGATGATGGCGTACGGCGTCGTGTCGCTCGCGATCTTCACGTTCGGCGAGGACGTCGCCAAGGACCGCGGGCAGGGCTGGCTGCGCACGTTACGGGCCACTCCGGTGCCGGTCTGGACCTACCTGACGGGCAAGGTGGCCAGCGCGGTCGTCCTGGCCGCCCTGATCGTTGTCGCCATCGGCGTGCTCGCCGCCACGGCGGGCGGGGTGCGGCTCGATCCGGGCACCTGGATCGCCATCGGCGCCCTGATGATCGCAGGTGTGCTGCTGTTCGCCCCGCTCGGGTTCGCGATCGCATTCCTGGTGCGCCCGCGAGCCGCGGCCGTGATCGCGAACCTCATCTTCCTGCCGCTGGCGTTCGCGTCCGGCTTCTTCATGCCGCTCGGTGAATTGCCCGCGGTCCTCGGTGACATCGCCCGGTTCCTGCCCACGTTCCACTACGGCCAGCTCGCCTACTCGGTGGTGATGCCCACCGAGGACGTCGTGTTCTGGACCGGTGCACCGCCCAGCCCGGCCTGGGTGCATGTGATCTGGGTGCTCGGCAGCGCCGTGGTGCTCGGGGCGGCCGCCCTGATCGCGGCCCGCCGGGAGGCGGTCACGGCCCGGGGCTGACCCGGCTGACACCGGGCCGGTCGTAGGCCTGGCGTCAGCCGAGCTGGCCGGCCGGCCGGACCAGGATCTCGTTGATGGCCAGGTGCCGAGGCCGGGACAACGCGAACGCGATCACCTCGGCGATCTCCTCGGGTTTGACCGTGGCGGCGTCGTAGCCCTGCTGGACGGCCTGCCTGGTGGCCTCATGGGTGATGTGGGTGGGCAGTTCGGTATCGACCACGCCGGGCTCGATCAGCGTGACCCGGACGTCGGGCAGCAGTTCCTGCCGCAGCGACTCCGACCAGCCGTTCAGGCCCCACTTCGTGGCGGCGTAGACACCGTTGGTGGCGCGAGCGGTGCGCCCGGCGACGGAAGAGATGTTGATCAGGTCGCCGCCGCCGTCCTTGAGCTGGTCGAGGAAGACCTCGGTCGCGGTGATGGCGCCCAGCAGGTTGACCTCGACCATGGCGCGATAGTCCTCGCGCTGGGCGGAGGAGAACGGGCCGAGGAGCATCGTGCCGGCGTTGTTGACCAGCACGTCGGCCCCGCCCAGCTCGTCGGCCACACGCGCGGCCGCGGCGACGATCGCGTCCCTGTCGGTGACGTCGGCTCCGATGGCGATGGCGCCGTCGCCGAGCTCGCCAGCGAGGGCCTCGATCCGGTCGAGGCGGCGCGCGAGCAGCGCGACCCGGTAGCCGTCGGCGTGCAGCGCGCGGGCGGTCGCGGCACCGATCCCGGAGGAGGCGCCGGTGATGACGGCGACGCGTGGGGTGTGCTCGGACTCGGTCATGATCAGGCTTCCTTCGCGTCGTAGTCGGTGGTGGTGCTGATGTGCGCCCAGGCGTCGATCTCCTCGATCCGGCTCTGGTACTCCTCACGAACGATCCGGACGGCGTCGCTGCCGAGCAGGAGCCGGAACGGCACCTCGGCGCCCTCGAGCGCGACGATGAGTGCCTGCGCCGCTCGGTCGGGGTCACCGGGCTGGGTGCCATGAACCTGGTCGTTCTCCTTGCGACGCTTGCCGGCGGTGTCCGCGTAGTCGGCGATCACGTCACGGGACTGCATGAGGGAGCGGCCCGCGAAGTCGGTGCGGAAGGCGCCCGGCTCGACGACGACCACCCGGATGCCCAAGGGTCCGACCTCGCGGTTCAGGGCGTCGGAGACTCCCTCCAGCGCGGCCTTCGTGGCGGTGTAGTAGCCCGAGGCCGGGTTCGACCGGGGCGCGCCGATCGAGGAGACGTTCACGATGGTGCCGGAGCGCCGAGCCCGCATCTGCGGGAGCACCGCCTTGATGACGTCGATCGGACCGAAGAGGTTCGTGGCGAACAGTTCGGCCACCTCGTCCGGTGCGGCCTCCTCGACGGCGGCGCGGTAGCCGTGCCCGGCGTTGTTGACCAGCACGTCGACGGCCCCGAACCGCGCGGTCGCCGCGGCGACCGCGGCGACGATCTGGTCGTGGTCGGTGACGTCCAGCGGCGCCGCCAGGGCGCGTTCGGGGTATCTGTCGACCAGAGCCCGCACGTCGTCCGCGTTGCGAGCCGTGACCACGGCGTCGTGCCCCCGGTCGAGGACGGCCGCGGCCAGTGCAGCGCCCAGGCCGCTCGAAGCACCCGTGATGAACCAGGTGGTCATGGTCGACTCCTTCCTTCGTGTGAGAGATCAGCGCGACGCGAGAACGTCCTTGAGGATCGTGGCTGCGCTCATCCCGGCCGGCCAACCGGCATAGAACGCCAGGTGGGTGGCGACCTCTGCCAGTTCCGCCTCGGTCAAGCCGTTCTCCAACGCCAGGCCGAGGTGGGACCGGAGCTGATCGGGGCGTCCCAGGGCGATCAGCGCGGCGACCGTGATCAGGCTGCGGTCCCGCCGGGACAGCTCGGGCCGTGCCCAGACGTCACCGAACAGTACGTCGTCGGTCAGCTCCGCCAGCTTCGGAGTGATGTCACCGACGAGTTCTTGGGCGCGGCTGCGAGGTTGTGTCATGAGTGATCTCCTGATGTAGGCCCTGCGGAGCAGGTGCTGGGTCATTCCGTTCGCGACGGTAGCCCCGCCGGCCGGAAGGAAACAGGCACCGGTGTTACTCCCCCACCGGGCACCGGGTCCCGCGCCGGGGCGAGAATGGGCGCATGCCCTCCACCATCGCGCGACGGTTCGTGGTCCGCGGCCGGGTCCAGGGCGTCGGGTTCCGGTACCGGTGTGTGCGCGCGGCCACGACCGCGGGCGTGACCGGCTGGGTCCGCAACCGCACCGACGGGTCGGTCGAGGCGCATGTCGAGGGCTCGCCCGACGCCGTCGAGCAGGTTCTCACCTGGGCCCGCACCGGTCCGGAGCACGCGCGCGTGGACTCCGTCGAGGTCGGCGAGGTCGCGCCCGCCGGCCACCGCGACTTCACGGTCCGATGACCGGTGCAGGGCCCCGCTTCAGCCCGGGCCGTCGGGATGGGCGAGGTCGTATGCGCGCGAGACCTTCTGTGGGACGACCATGCGCCAGGCCTCGACGACGAACTCACGTGCCTCGGTCGGGTCCAGTTCCGCTAGCGCAGCGTGGACCCAGTTGAAGCGCATGTCCGACGCCGACGGCAACTGGAACTTGTGCGGCTCGCCCCCGACGAGCGCCGCGCGCTCCTCCCTCGGAAAGGCGAAGCCCATCACCGCCTCGTCGAGCGAGAACGCCACGTAGACGATCTGCTTGACCCGGAACTTCAGCCGGCCATGCACGTACACCTCGTACGAGCGCTCCAGTTCCCCGCCCAGCGGACGAACGTCCTCGAGTTCGGCCATCGTCGGTCCACTCCTCTCGTACCCATCCGCCGATGGTGGACCGGGTCGAGGGCCGGAACTCATCGTAGGTCGGCTGCATGGCCTATCACCGGTTACATCCGCGGCACCCTGGTCCAGGGCACTCCGACTGCGGGAGACCCGGACGCCTATCGCCAGGCTTGCCCGACCGGAATGGGAGGGGTGGCCAGACCTTGAGGCACCGCCGCCTCGGCCTACCAGGTCGACGACGAGCAGTTCGAGGAGCAGGGCACCGCATGATCCAGCGGGCCCTGGCGATCATCAACGTCTGAACAGGACCGATCCACGACCTCATCGGTAGGCGTTGCTCTGCAATCGAAAGAGCTCGGCGTACCGGCCGTCCGCGTCGATCAAGGCGGCATGGTCGCCGACCTCGACGATGTGGCCGTGGTCCATCACGATGATGAGGTCAGCGTCCTGCGTCGTCGAGAGGCGGTGGGAGACCACGAGCGCGATCGCGCCATGGGTGGTCGCAACCTGACGGGCGCGCCGGAAGAACGAGTCGAACAGCTGGTGTTCGACCTCCGGGTCGAGCGCGGAGGTCGGTTCATCGAGAACCAGCAGCAAGGGTGTGGTCCGGGTGAGCCCGCGTGCCAGGGCCAGCCGCTGCCATTGGCCGTGGGAGAGGCTGGCGGTGCCATATGCGAGGCCCAGCCTGGTGTCCAGACCATCGGGCAGGCCATCGATGATCGGCCCGGCGTGGGCGTGATCGATCGCAGTTCGGATCTCGGTCCGGTTCAGGGGTCTCAGCGCCGCGGCCGAGACGGACTCCCGGACGGGCCCCTGGAGCTTCGCGAAGTCCTGGACGAGTCCGCTGCACCGTGTGGCCCAGGCGCGCGGATCCATCGTCTGCAGGTCTGTGCCATCGATGGTGATCCTTCCGGACTGCGGCGTGTACTGACCGAGCAGCAACTTGACGAGCGTGGTCTTCCCGGCCCCGTTCTCGCCGAGCAGCGCGATGACGCTGCCGGCAGGGAGGTCGACGGTCACCGAACCGACTGCTGGTCGTTGGTGATCGGGATAGCGGTAGGTCACCCCGCGCAGACCGATTCCGGCAGCCAACCGATCCGGTGGACCCACTGCACGATCGGGCCGAAGAGCCTGCTCGTACTCTTCGCGAAGCAGCAGGTACTCGCGTGCGACCCGGCCTCCGTCCGTGACCGCCGACATATTCGCGACCACGCCGAAGACCCTCCAGCGCAAGGTCTCACCGATGCCGAGGACCAACGCGAGGTCACCGAGGGTGGCGTCGCCGCCGATCACCAGCGCCACCGTGAGCGTGATCGAGCCGAGGTAGCCGACCGTGAAGATCAGCGATCCGGCATACGAGGTCACGCCGGCACGCAGGTGTCCCCGCCGCAGCATGCCCTGCGCGTCCTGCCACAAGCTCCTGCAACGATCGTCGATCGTCGACTCGTTCCGACTGATCCGCAGTTCGGCGGCCTGTTCCGGGTTCGAGGTCAGCGCGTGCAGGCGAGCCTCCTGACGCTCAGCCGGCGCGGACCGCTCGATGGCGCCCTGGAGGTGGCGTCGGCTGCGCTGGCTGAGGATCAGCGGGGGGACAGCAAGAACCGCGACCCCGATCAGCCACGGACTGATCTGAGCCAACAGGACCAGGCTCGCCACGAGATTGACCGAGACCGCAGCCGTCAGGATCACGCTCCAGCCGAGACCGACGAGCGACCGGTGCTGGGCGCGCACGCGATGCATGCGATCCAGCACGTCCGGGCGGTCGTAGAGGTCGAGTTGCGGGTTCGTGGTCGCCCAGATGGCAAGGTCATGGGCGAGCGCATAGGCAACACGGGTGTCGACCGTTGCTCGCAGGTTCGTCTGGATCCGGTTCGCAGCATGGTCGGCAGTCATGGCGAGGGCGAGTCCCACACCCGCCACCGCGACGAGCGTGATCATCTGGGAACCGGCACTGTTCACGATCGTCCGCTGCAGGACCGCGAGGACGATGCTCGAGCTGAACTGAACGATGATCGCGATCAGGATGATGGCCGTCCGGCCCGGTGAAGCACGCCAGCACCGGGCCATCATGTCGGCCGCGAGACGCATTGGTCTCACTGGCCGTCTCCCCGGAATCGGGCGGCCTGCAGCGCGAACAGGCGGGCGTAGGTCCCGTCGCGTCGCACGAGGTCGTCGTGACTGCCTTCTTCGGAGATCGCCCCATCGGTCAGCAGCATGATCCGGTCCGCATGGCGAACGGTGGAGAGCCGGTGCGAGATCAGGACGATCGTTGCCGTTGGCAGTGCACGGACGACCTTCTCGTAGAAGGCAGTCTCGGCGCGCACGTCCAGATTGGCGGTCGGCTCGTCCAGGATCACCAGTGTTCTGCCAGCACGGACGGCGAAAACGGCACGAGCGATCGCGACTCGCTGCCACTGCCCACCGGAGAGGTCGGCACCGCCGGTGACGTCGCGTTGGAGCACGGTGTCCAATCCCGCCGGCAGCTTCTCGAGGAAGTCGTGTCCGCCGGCGAGGTGCAGGGCTGCCAGAACGTCGTGGTCGGTGGCCGGCGCCTCTGGTGCGGACAGCGCGATGTTGTCACGCAGACTCAGCGGATAGTGCACGAGTTCCTGGAAGACTGCGGCTGCCCGCGGCGGCCCGGAGCTTGGATGGGCCACCGCCCCGGATGTGGGTTCGAACAGTCCGGCGAGCAACTTGACCAGTGTCGTCTTCCCGGCGCCGTTCGGACCGACGATCCCGACGACTTCACCGACCCGCAGGGTCAGGTTCACCTCGCGCAGGACCGGCACCCGCTGGCCGGGATACCTGAAGCCGACGTCGCGCAGCTCGATCAGTGACCCCCGGTCACTGACCTGCCTATCGATGCGGCCGCCTGTCGCAGGCGGCCGAGAGGCGCGCATCCGATCAAGGGCCCGGAGGGTGAACCGTCCGTACTCGATGTCGAACGCCTCGTGGCCCATCGAAGACAGGCCGAGTGTGCCGATCGTGGCCATGAGGTAGGTGACGAGCGCGGCAGTGGTGATGTCCCCCTGCGCCGCCGCCAGGGCGGGCGGCAGGATCCCCAGTGCGGCCGCCGTAAAGGTCAGCACGAGGATGATGCCCTGTTGTCGCATGACGGCCGTGCGCTCTCGCTGGACCGGCTCCTGCTCGACCACCATCGCCCGCCGATGCCGCATCGCGATCCACGGTCCGAGCCCGAAGAGTCGGACCTCGCCGGCAGCACGCGGATCGGTCGCCAGGTCTCCCCAGTAGGCCGTACGACGGCGCAGCGACGCCCGCCCGTCGTCGAAGCCCGCCAGGTGCATCCACTGCCGACGCAGCACGGCTCGGTTCAGCAAGGAGAGCACCAACACGGCGACGGCGATCAGCACCGAGAACTCAGCGAGCACGACCGCGACAGCCAGCCCACCCGCCATTCTTGCCGCCAGAGCCACTTGGCCGACGGCCGCGGCACCGACCGAGCGAACCCTCCAGTTCTGGCCGAGGTCGGAGGCCCGATTCACGTCGTTCTGGAAGTCCGGATCGGCGAGATCCACGAGGCTGACTCGGGCGGCCACAGCCGCCCGCACCTCGCCCCGGACCCAACCGTCGACCCGGAGCCGGACCTCGGTCGAGAGTCCCTCACGTGAGGCCTGCGCGAGCTGGCTGACCAGGAGGGTCACTGCCAGTGCGATCAGCCCGGGAAACGCAGCCGAGGCGGAGCCCCCGGCGAGCGACACCTCCGCGCCGGCGACGAGTTGACCGGTCGCCAATGCGAGGGCAGCGGGTGCGAGGGAACTGATCGCCAGAGTTGCGATCAGAAGAGCGGTGGCACCCCCTCCCATCCGCAACACCCGCAGCAGTCGCAGCCGTTCGGCAACGAGGCCCCGTGGCGGTCGCCGCAGCAACAGAGTCCGCAGCGACCACGTCATTTCGGCGATGCTAGCAGTGCGGGCCGCCACACCTCTGGGCCGGTGCGCGGGTCAGCCTGGCCTAGGTTCTCGCGAGTTGAGCCAGTGCCTCCCTCGGTGTCGGAGCCGCGTGGGCGGGTCCGCACGCCGACCGATGCTCAGGCATCCGCAGCGGTGAGTTCGGTGGCCTCGGCAACGCTGTGTGGCTGTTCGGTTTCGGTGTCGACGTGCGCGAGCGTGCGGCGTCCGAGGGTGATCAGCACGGCGGCGGCGGTGACCGCCGCGGCGCCCACCCAGAACGGCAGGTGCACGCTGACGTGCTCGCCGAGGTAGCCGGCGAGCCACGGCGCCACGGCTCCCCCTGCGAACCGGACGAAGCTGTATGCGGCCGAGGCGACACCCCTCTCCACCGGCGCCGCCTTCATCACGGTCTCGGTGATGAGGGTGTTGTTGATGCCGAGGCAGGCACCGGCCAGGATCACCCCGACCGCGAGCGCCGGCTTGGAGTCCGTGAAGATCGCCATCAGGGCGAGGATCACCGCGAACGCGCCGCGCGCCCAGGTGATCGGGCGCAGCGTTCCGAAGCGGGCCTGCAGCCGTGGTGCGACGAACACCGAGGTGATCGCCAGCAGCGCACCCCAGCCGAAGAAGATCAGGCCGATCTGGAAGGCACCGAGATCCAGCGGGAACGGCGTGAACGCGAGCAGCGTGAAGAATCCGAAGTTGTACAGCAGCGCCGTCAGCCCGGTGATCAGCAACCCGCGGTGACGCAGCGCCTTGAGCGGCTCAAGCACGGACGTGGCCCGCTCCGCCTTCGGGGTGGCGGGCACGAGGAAGAAGGTGGCGATCAGCGCGATGGCCATCAGGACGGAGACGCCGTAGAACGGACCGCGCCAGGAGATGTGTCCGAGCAGGCCACCGACGAGCGGCCCGATCGCGATGCCCACGCCGAGCGCGGCCTCGTAGAGGATGATCGCCTGACCGACCGAGCCCTTGGCGGACTTCACGATGGCCGCGAGCGCGGTGGCCACGAACAGGGCATTGCCCAGGCCCCAGACGGCGCGCCACGCGATGATGCCCGTCACGGAGTCCTGGGAGCCGGCCATCCCGGCGCCGACGATGATGATCGCAAGGCCGATCAGCATCGTGGTCTTGGCTCCGAGCCGGCTCGACACGGCGCCGGTCACCAGCATCGCCAGGCCCATCACCGCCATGTAGCTGGTGAACAGCAGGGACACTTCGGACGCGGTCGCGCCGAGCTCGTCGGCGATCGGCTTCAGGATCGGGTCCACGAGCCCGATGCCCATGAATGCGATCACGCTCGCGAAGGCGATCGCGAGGACGGATCTGGGTTGACGCAGCATTGTTCTCCTTGCTCGCCCGCGGCTGCCGCGGGATCGTGCCGGCCTCAGACGGGGTCGGTGGGTGCAGCGACCGGCGCGACCGCCGGCAGTTCGACGAGCCGGCGCATCACGGCGATGCCGGCCTCGAGGTCAGCGCGCTCGGCGTCGCTCAACTGCGCGAGCGAAGGCTCAAGCGCACGCTCGCGAGCCGCACGCACTCCGCGCAGGGCGGTCCGCCCCGCGTCGGTCAGCCCGACGAGCGCCGCCCGGCCGTCGGTCGGGTCCGGCTCGCGACTGATCCAGCCGAGGTCCTCCAACCGCTGCACCTGAGCCGTCATGGTGGGCTGGCTGGTGCGATCGGCCCTGGCCAGGTCGCTGATCCGGGCCGGTCCGGCACGCTCCACGAGCGCGAGCAGCCGGGCCTGTGCCGCCGGGACGTCGAAGTCGGCCCGGGCCGTGGCCCAGCGGTTCAGCAGGGCCACCGCGGCGAGCAGGTCCGCTCCGAGGTTCGCAGTCACTCGTCTCAGAGTACATAGTTAGCCTATGCATGTCCACCGAAGCCGGGCCGAATCGTCCTGACCGCGCCAGCTTCCATCGGAGACGCCAGCGCGCCTGCGCGGAGACGGCGTTGCCGACCCGGGCGATCAGTCCGCGGCGGGTCGCTGCCCGACGGCGGTCTCGAGCCTGCCGATGATCGCGCGGCACCGCTCCAGGAACTCGGGCGGCCCGAGGACGTGGAACTCGGTGTCCAGGCCGAGCAGCCAACCGAGGAAGTCGTCCACGTCGTCCCAGCCGGCGCGCAGGATGCTCCAGTCCCCCTGCGCCCCGTCGGGCGGCTCGGGGTCGACCTCGAGCTGCCCGGCGGTCGGCCCGACCCGGCCGGCGAGCGTGGCCGGACTCGCCCGCAGCCGGACGGTCACGTCGTAGCGGTAGGGCGAGCGGGTGATCGCCTCCTGCACGTAGGCCGCGGCGTCGGCGGCTGGGAGCGTCCGCGGCGTGTACCGGGTGCGCTCACTCGGCTTGGTTCGGATCCGGTCCACCCGGAACGTGCGCCAGTCCGAGCGGGCGGTATCCCACGCGACCAGGTACCAGCGCTGCCCGGCGTCGACGAGCTGGTAGGGCTCGACGAGACGCCGGATCCGCTGGCCGTCCGCCCGCTCGTACTCGAACGAGAGTTGCCGCTTGGAGGAGATGGCCGCCGAGATCTCGGTCAGGTAGGACGGGTCGACGGCGTCGGCCGCGCCGCCGAGCCGGGTCACCGCGGCCTTGAGCGAGGTGAACCGGGTGCGTAGCCGGGCCGGCAGTACCTGTTCGAGCTTGGTCAGCGCGCGCACGGAACCCTCCGCCACTCCGGCCACCGGACTGGCGGCCACCGCGGCCAGCCCGAGCGCCACAGCGAGCGCCTCATCGTTGTCCAGTAACAGCGGCGGCAGCTGCGCCCCGGGTCCCAGCTGGTAGCCCCCGGCCACCCCGGCGGTGGCTCGGATCGGGTAGCCGAGCTCGCGCAACTTGTCGATGTCGCGACGCACGGTGCGATCCGTGACGCCCATGCGTTCGGCGAGCGCGGCGCCGGTCCACTCGCGCCGGATCTGCAGCAGCGAGAGCAGCTGCAGCAGGCGTGCAGTGGAGGACATCACGCCGTCATCGTAGCCCGACGTCTAGGACGGGAACTGTCCGCGTTCGAAGAGACACTTGCAGGGCAGCAGGATCCACGGGACGGGCAGGAAGAAGATGACCGAGATGACGCAGTACACAGGCTTCCAAGCACAGGCGTTCCTGCCCTCACGGGTCGAGTCGAACCGGGCCGGCGCCGTCGCGCGCGGTCCTCGTAACACCTCGATGGTCCGGATCGGCCGGGCGCTGATGGCCTTCGGCGCGCGCCGACGCGGCCAGGCCCAGCGCCGGCTCTACCTCGAGGCAGCCGAGGAACGCACCACCACGCTTGCCGCGCTGAAGGCTTCCGGCATCCCACCGCTCTGAGGACGCCGCACCGCGAACACCGATAGGACCAAGAGAGGTCGCCGAGACATGCATCCCTTCGCCCCGATCGCCGCGAGCCGCCACGACGAGTTGCTCGCCGACGTCGCGCGCCGTCAGTTGCTCGCCGAGAACCCGGACCGTGTGGTTCCCGCCCCGTGGCTCGTAGCCGTGCGCCGGATCACGGCAGCGCTTCGGCGCCGGTTGCCCGGCGCCTTGAGGAGCGCCACTCCCGCGGCCGAGCACGGCGCCGAGGCCGCTTGCGAACAGGACCTGTACACCACGGCCGGGTGAGGAACTCTCTCCGTCGCGGACGCGGCGGGGGCCGTCCTAGGACCAGAGCGCCGGGAGGTCCCCGAGGCCGCTGATCACCGCGATGCCCCCGGCCGCGGCGCCGTCGGGGTCCTCGTCGTGCGGGCCACCACGGCGGCCGCCCGGTCGGTCCAGCCACACGCCGCGCAGACCGGCGCGCTGTGCGCCGCGACCGTCAGTGTCCAGTTCGTCACCGACGTAGATGGTCTCCTCGGGCGCCGTGCCGAGCATTCGGCAGGCCTCGAGGAAGACCCGGGAGTCGGGCTTGCCCACCCCGAACGTATCCAGGGACACCAGTAGCGGGGCGAGGCCGTCGAGGCCGGTCACCGCGAGCTTGACCCGCTGCATGGCGGCCAGCGCGTTCGAGAGGCTGCCCGTGCGCAGTCCGGCCCGCCGAGCGGCGGTGACCGTGGGGACGGCATCGTCGAACGCGGTCCAGGCACGTTCGAACGCCTCGTCGTAGCGCTCGTTCCAGCGCAGGAACGTCGCATCGTCGAGAGGGGGCCCGTCGTAGACCTCGTGGAGCTGGTCCACCCGGGCCCGCCGCTGGTCGAGGTGGCCGATCTCCCCCCGGGTGAACGCCTGGTAGTAGCGCCCCGTGTCCGCCCGCCAGGTGGCGAGCAGTCGCGGGTAGTCCTCGGGGGGCACGCCCGGCAGGAACTCCGCGGCGACCTCCCCCAGCGCGGCGGCGAACGCCGAGCGGGTGTCCACGAGGGTGTCGTCGATATCGAACAGGACGCCCCGGATGACTCTCCTCGGAACGTCGGCTCCGCCGTCGGGCATCAGAGCGTGGCGCGCAGCGCCCGCAGCCGCACGAGCGAGGCGTCGCGGCCGAGGATCTCCATGGACTCGAACAGCGGCGGGGACACCCGCCGACCGGTGATGCCCACGCGCAGCGGCGCGAACGCGAAGCGCGCCTTGATGCCCATGCCTTCCACGAGCGCCGCCTTGAGCGCCTCCTGCTGGGACTCCGGTGTGAAGTCGGCCAGGTTCGCCAGGACCTCGATCGCTGCGTCCAGCACGGCCGGGGCCTCCTCGCGCAGCGCACCGCGCGCGTCCTCCTCGATCACCACGGCCTCGTCGGAGGTGAACAGGAAGCCGAGCATGCCAGGCGCCTCTCCCAGGAGGGTCATCCGCTCCTGGACCAGCGGCGCGGCCGCGTCGAGCAGCGCCCGGTGCTCGGGCGACAGGTCGGCGTAGGAGTCGGCGGGCACCAGGCCGGCGGCGTGGAGGTACGGCACCAGCCGGCCCCGGAAGTCCTCGGGAGGGAGCAGGCGCAGGTGTGCGGCGTTGATCGCCTCGGCCTTCTTGAGGTCGAACCGGGCCGGGTTCGGGTTGACGTCCGCGATGTCGAACGCGGCGACCATCTCCTCGCTGGAGAAGATGTCGTTGTCGGCTGAGATGCCCCAGCCGAGCAGGGCCAGGTAGTTCAGCAGGCCCTCCGGGGTGAAGCCTCGCTCGCGGTGCAGGAACAGGTTCGACTCGGGGTCGCGCTTGGAGAGCTTCTTGTTGCCCTCGCCCATCACGTACGGCAGGTGCCCGAAGGCCGGCATCACGGTGGCCACGCCGATGTCGAGCAGCGCACGGTAGAGCACCACCTGGCGGGGCGTGGACGAGAGCAGGTCCTCGCCGCGCAACACATGGGTGATGCCCATCAGCGCGTCGTCGACCGGGTTCACCAACGTGTAGAGGGGCTGGCCGTTGCCGCGCACGATCACGAAGTCCGGCACCGAGCCGGCCTTGAACGTGACGTCCCCGCGGACCAGGTCCGTGAAGCCCACCTCGTCCTCCGGCATCCGGATCCGCAACACCGGCTCGCGGCCCTGAGCCCGGAACGCGGCGACCTGCTCGGCGGTGAGGTCACGGTCGAAGCCGTCGTAGCCGAGTTTCGGGTCCCGCCCGGCGGCGCGGTGGCGGGCCTCGACCTCCTCCGGCGTGGAGAAGGACTCGTAGGCGTGGCCGGCCTCGAGCAGACGCCGGGCGACGTCGGCGTAGAGGTCCATCCGCTGCGACTGCCGGTACGGCTCGTGCGGCCCACCGACCTCCACGCCCTCGTCCCAGTCCAGCCCGAGCCAACGCAGCGCGTCGAGCAGCTGCAGGTAGGACTCCTCGCTGTCCCGCGCGGCGTCGGTGTCCTCGATGCGGAACACGAACGTGCCGCCGGTGTGGCGCGCGTAGGCCCAGTTGAACAGTGCCGTGCGGATCAGCCCGACGTGCGGGGTGCCGGTGGGCGAGGGGCAGAAGCGGACGCGGATGTCGGAACCCGAGGGCGTGGCGGCGGTAGTCATGATGACGCCCAGCCTAGCCGCGCGAACGAGCACGCCCTCGACAGCGCCCACCCGCGCCGTCAGTTGTAACGCTCGCCCGTTCCGGCATCGAGGACGGCCCAGTCCGGCCCGCCGACGGCGGCCAGGGCGTCGAAGACCTCGCCCGTCGGCCCGTTGACGAAGATCATCCGGACCTGACTCTCGTGGACCGTGAAACTCACGCTGTCGACGCCGTGCGGCACGAGCACGCCGGTGCTCTCGTCGATGAGGCCCTCGGCTCCGGTGGCCGCGAGCGCCTCGTTGAGCGCGCCCGCGAGCGCGCCCGGCTCCCCCATCGGCAGGTACTCGCCGGCTTCGTCGTACAGCATCTGCGTGTACGGGTCCTCGATCCCCTCGGGGACCCGGTGGACCATGATCATGACGCCCATGGTGGCGAGCGTAGCGGGGCCTAGCGGCGCACCACGGGGTTGCCGAGCACGCCGATCCCCTCGATCTCCACCTCGACGCGCTGACCCTCGCGGATCGGGCCGACCCCGGCCGGAGTGCCGGTGAGGATGACGTCACCCGGCAACAGCGTGAACAGGGTGGAGGCGTAGGCGATCAGGTCCGGCACGGAGTGGATCATCTGCGCGGTGGATCCGTCCTGGCGGATCTCGCCATCCACCCTGGCCTGGATCCGCAGGTCGGAGACGTCGAGGTCGGTGACCAGGACCGGCCCGAGCGGGCAGGAGGTGTCGAACATCTTGCCGCGGGTCCAGGTCTTGTCGGTCCGTTGCACGTCCCGGGCGGTGACGTCGTTGGCGGCGGTGTAGCCGAGGATGACCTCGTTCGCGCGCTCGGCCGGCAGGTCCTTGCAGATCCGGGAGATCACCACGGCCAGCTCGGCCTCGTGGTGCACGTCCTGGGAGTAGGAGGGCAGCACGATCGGGTCGTCCGGCCCCACCACGGTGGTGTTCGGCTTGATGAAGACGAGCGGCAGTTCGGGGACCTCGTTGCCGAGCTCGGCGGCGTGTTCGGCGTAGTTGCGCCCGAACGCCACCACCTTCGAGCGTGGGATCACCGGCGCGAGCAGCCGGGTGGTCTCGATCGGAACCCGTTGCCCGGTCGGGGTGAGCGGGGTGTAGAGGGGGTCACCGGTGAGGACCACGAGCTCCGAGCCCTCCACGATGGCGTAGTGCGGGTCGTCTCCAGTGGTGAAGCGCGCGATCTGCATGCTCGCAAATCTAGTGCCGGGTGAGCAGGTTTGATCGCCGCGCCCACCGCGGGCTCCCTCACATGCGGATGATGAGTTCCCCGTGCACCACCACGAACCAGCCGTCCTCGTCCTGGCCCCAGTCCCGCCAGGCCTGCGCCACCTCGGTGATCTCGGTCTCGGTGCCGAACCCGCCGGTGAGGATCTGCCGACCGAGCGAGGACTGCTCGAGCCGGTCCGCCCACAGGTTCGACCACCAGGAGCGCGAGTCGTCGTCGGCGTAGGTCCACGTCCCGGACGTGGCGGTGATGTCCTCGAACCCGGCCTCGCGCGCCCAGGCGAGCAGCCGCCTTCCGGCATCGGCCTCGGCGTTGTTCTTCTCGGTGACCTGGTGGTAGAGCTCCTGCCACCGGTCCAGCCCGGCGTTCGCGGGGTACCAGGACATCGCGGCGTAGTCGGCGTCACGGACCGCGATCAGGCCGCCGTGGCGCGTCACCCGTGCCATCTCCTTCAGGGCGGCGATCGGGTCGCTCAGGTGTTGCAGCACCTGGTGGGCGTGCACAACGTCGAACGCCCCGCGTGCGTACGGCAGGTTGTACACGTCTGCCTGCTCGAAGAGGACGTTGTCAACGTCGCTGGCCTCGGCGAGCTCCGAAGCCTTCATGAGGACGTCGGTGGCGCGGTCGACGCCGAGCACCCGGCCCGGGCGGACGTGCTTGGCCAGCCCGACCGTGATGGTCCCGGGGCCGCAGCCGACGTCGAGCACGTCGTTGCCCTCCTCGAGGTACGGGAGGAGGTATCCGGCGGAGTTCTCCGCCGTGCGCCACCGGTGTGACCGCAACACGCTCTCGTGATGCCCGTGGGTGTAGGTGTCGACGCGCTCCATGGACCGAGTTTAGGGGCGATCTGCCCGTCCGGCCCAGCCAGTGGGGACGGCACGTTCGTTAGCCTGAGCGGGTGAACCGAATCGTGGGAGTGGACACCGCGCGTGGCCTGGCCGTGCTCGGCATGTTCGTCGCGCACCTGGGCATGGAGCGGCACGTCGGCTTCTTCACCCCGACGGGTTGGTTCTTCGTCGCGGACGGCCGTCCCTCGGCTCTGTTCGCGCTGCTGGCGGGCGTCGGGCTGGCGTTCATGACCCGCCGCGGTTACCCCGACGACCTCGTGGAACTGCGGGTGCAGCGCACCCGCATCATCAAGCGCTCCGCGATCCTGTTCGTGTTCGGCTGGTTCCTGACGTTCCTGCTCACCCCGGTTGCGGTGATCCTGCCCTCCTATGCGTTCCTGTTCCTGCTCGCGCTGCCGTTCCTGCGGCTACGCCCGACGGCGGTGTTCGCCTGGGCCGGCGCCGCCGTGCTGGTCATGCCGCAGGTCGTGCTGCTGACCCGGTGGGCGCTGTTCTCCAGCACCGAGCCGCGCTTCGACGTCCCGCCGATCGGTGAGTTGCTCACCGGGTACTACCCGGCGCTGAGCTGGACCGCGTACCTGCTGGTGGGCCTGGGCGTGGGCCGGCTGCCGATGCAGCGGATCAAGGTCCAGGTCGCGCTCATCTGCGCTGGTGTGTCGGCGGCCGCGGTCGGCTACGGTGCCGGGTACGTCCTGTGGTCCGGCCTGGACGACCAGAACGGACTGGCCGGGAGCCTGACCAGCGTCGAGGCGCACTCGGGCACCACGTTCGAGATGGCCGGCAACATCGGTGTCGGCCTGGTCGTGCTGGGCCTGTGCCTGCTCGTGACGACCCAGGTGAAGGCGCTGCGGGTGCTGCTCACGCCCATCTCGGCGACCGGCGCGATGTCCCTGACCGTCTACAGCCTGCACATCGTCTACATCCGGATCCTCGGCGACGACGCCGTCTGGTACCCGCAGTCGAACTGGCCGCTGATCGCTCTGATCCTCGGCACCTTCGTGTTCGCCACGGTCTGGCAGTTGACCCTCGGGCGCGGACCGCTGGAACGACTCATCAACCGGATGATCCGGCCGAGACAGCCCCAGCCGCCCCAGCAGTGGCCGCCGGCAGGGCCGGGTGGCCCGGCGTGGTCCGGCGCCCCGACCGGTCCGCGTGGCCCGGGAGCGCAGCCCGCCCATGCCCCGGTTCCGGCCGGTGGTCCGTACGGTCCGCCCGGCACGAACGGTCCGGCCGCCGCTGGTCCGTACGGTCAGGCTCCGCAGCACCAGACACCGCAGCACCAGACACCGCAATACGGCGCGCCGCCCCTGCCGGGGCAGCCTGCCCAACCGCAGTACGGGTTTCCGGTCCAGCCGCGATCCGGCCAGGCCGCCCCACCGCAGTACGGCCAAGCCGCCCGGCCGCAGTACGGAGATCAGTCCCGGCCGGCACCTGCCGCACCGGCAGGACCGACCGGACCTTCGCCGTCGGGCCAGCAGCCGCCGTCGAGCCAGCAGTGGCCGTCAGGTCCACCGCCGGTGCCGACCTACCCGCCCGCTCCTCCGCCGCGATGACCGCCCCGAGCGTGACCACACCGGCGCCGGCGACGAACCCGGCGACGACCACCCTTGCGCCGCTGCGGTGGCGCGCGCTCGAGGCGAGTCACGCCCGCCGGGCCGACGACTACACGGCCGACCACCGCCGTCGCCGGTCCCGTCACGAAGCGCACCCGGTGCAGGACTTCCTGTTCACGTACTACCCGACCAAGCCGGCGCAGCTGCGGCGCTGGCACCCCGGCGTCGGGGTGACGCTGCTGGACGCGCCGGAGCGGGCGGGCGCTCGCTGGTACACCCGCGGGCGGGTGCCTGGTTCCGCCGTCGTCGACGTCGCGGCCTACCTCGAACAGCGCCGCGACACCGTGGTCTACGTCCACGACCTGCTCGGCGCGACGCGGTCCCGGCCCGGCCAGTTCGGCTGCTTCGGACTCCACGAGTGGGCCATGGTGTACCGCCAGGACCCTGCCCAGGTGCGCCACCGCAGTACCCCGCTGCGACTGGGAGCCGAGGGCACGGACGAGGTGGTCGAGTCCCACCAGCTGCGGTGCACGCACTTCGACGCCTACCGGTTCTTCACGCCGGAGGCGCTCGGCCGCAACGCCGAGCCACTCTCGCGCGCCGACCAGCCCGCGCGCGAGCAACCAGGCTGCCTCCACGCCGGGATGGACGTGTTCAAGTGGGCCACGAAACTCGGCCCTGTGGTGCCCGGTGAGTTGCTGCTGGACGCGTTCGGGCTGGCACGGGACATCCGCGAACTGGACATGCGCGCCTCGCCGTACGACCTGACCGGCTGGGGCTACGAACCGGTGCCGATCGAGACGGCGGCGGGCAAGGCTACGTACGTGGCGGCACAGCGGGCGTTCGCGGAGCGGTCGGACGCGCTGCGGGTGCGCCTGCTCGAGGTGACCGGAACCGTGCTGCTCGGCGCGTGAGGCACGCGCCGCAGGGACTCCCCCGCCGTTCCGCTGACCCGAAACGTCGATCCGACCGCACCCGACCCGCATCTCGGGTCAGTGGAACACGCACCCCCGCCATTCCGCTGACCCGAAACGTCGATCGACCCACCCGCCACCCGCATCTCGGGTCAGGGGAACGCGGCTCGGCTACCTCATCGTCGGTCAGGCGCCGTAGCGCTCCCAGCTGACGATCTCCGAGAGCGGCTTTCGGCCGGACAGGCTGGGCGAGGCCTGCGCCTGCGTGGTGTCGGTGTAGCCGAGCCCGATCGCGGACCAGGGCTCGAAGTCATCCGGGATGCGGAGGAGGTCACGGACCTGCTGCCGGCTCTCCGGGGTACCGAACCAGGCGGTCCCGCTGCCGATCCCGAGGGCTCCGGCGGCGAGCATGACACGCTCGGCGAGGCGGCCGTCGTCGTAGGCGACCGACCGGCCCTCGCCCTTGAGCGCGACCACGATCGAGGCGGCGACGCCGGAGAGGAAGGCGGTGAACGCGCCGGCCCCGGCGAGGGCGACGTTGACCTCGGGGTCGGTCACCACGACCAGATGCCAGGGTTGCGTGTTCTTCGCGCTGCCGGTCCAGCGGGCGACCTCGAGAAGCTGTTCGAGGTCATCGCGGGCGATCGGGTCCGGGCGGAACCGGCGGGACTGGCGCAGGCTTCGCAGGGCGGCAAGGGCGGCTTCGGGCGACTGGGTCTCGTAGGTGCTCACGACACCATCCTGCGCCCAGGTAGGCGGCGATGTCCCCGTCCACGTCTACCATCTCGGCCATGGAGACGTTCCGCTGCTTCGGGACTGGCGATCCCCTCTACGAGGCCTACCACGACACCGAGTGGGGCGTGCCGCCGTCGAGCAGCCCCGATGAGAGCGAGCTGTTCGAGCGGATGAGCCTCGAGGCGTTCCAGTCCGGGCTCGCCTGGATCACGATCCTGCGCAAGCGGGAGGGGTTCCGGGCCGCATTCGCGGGGTTCGATCCCGCCGCCGTCGCGGCGTTCGACGAGGGCGACGTCGCTCGTCTCATGGCCGATGTCGGCATCGTGCGGAACCGGGCGAAGATCGCCT
Organism: Occultella aeris; assembly: GCF_902703175.1. Lineage (GTDB taxonomy): Bacteria > Actinomycetota > Actinomycetes > Actinomycetales > Beutenbergiaceae > Occultella > Occultella aeris. Next base: position 106,918 of record NZ_CACRYJ010000053.1, read on the forward strand.
CGACGATCGCGAACGCCCGCGCGCTGCTCGACCTGCACGAGCGCGGCGAGCGGCTGGCGGACGTGTTCGAGGCGCATCGGCCGCCCGCCCGGGAGCGGCGGGTGCCGGGGTTCGAGCAGGTACCGTCGAGCACCCCGGAGTCGAAGGCGCTGGCGAAGGAGCTCAAGCGGCGCGGCTTCCGGTTCGTCGGGCCCACCACCGCGTACGCCGCGATGCAGGCACTCGGGTACGTCGACGACCACCTCGAGGGGTGCATCAGCGCACGCTGAGCCGCACGTGACCGGCGCGGGTTCACCCGTCGTTCACCTCGATGACCGATAATCCGGGCATGTCGTCCTGGACCCTGCCTTGAGCCTGCTCGCCGCCGATCTGGCGCCTGCACCGCGGACGTTGGTGGACATTTTCACAGACGTCGTGGCCAGGTACCCGGAGGCCCCCGCGATCGACAACGGCGTCGAGATGCTCACCTACGCCGACCTCAACGAGGCCGCCGAGACGCTCGCCGCGGTCCTCGCGGACGCCGGGGTGACGCGCGGGGACCGCGTGGGCGTGCGGATCACGTCCGGCACCACCGACCTGTACACGGCGATCCTCGGGATCCTGTTCGCCGGGGCCGCCTACGTGCCGGTGGACGTGGATGATCCCGAGGAGCGCGCCCGGACCGTGTTCGGCGAGGCTGCCGTGGCGGCCGCGCTCGGCGACGACCTGGTCGTCACGTCGCACCGGCAGAGCGACAGCGCCGGTGACGCCGGGGCTGCCGGCACCAGCGATCCCGGCGGCCCGGGCCTGACCGACGACGCCTGGATCATCTTCACGTCCGGATCCACCGGCACCCCGAAGGGCGTGGCCGTCTCACACCGCAGCGCCGCGGCCTTCGTGGACGCCGAGGCGGAGCTCTTCCTGCAGTCCGACCCGCTCCGCCCGGGCGACCGGGTCATGGCCGGGCTGTCCGTCGCCTTCGACGCCTCGTGCGAGGAGATGTGGCTCGCCTGGCGGTACGGCGCCTGCCTGGTGCCCGCGCCCCGGTCCCTGGTCCGCAGCGGGATGGACCTCGGCCCGTGGCTGGTGGCGAACCGGATCACGGTCGTGTCCACCGTGCCCACCCTGGTCTCGCTGTGGCCGCCGCAGGCCCTCGACGACGTCCGGCTGCTCATCGTCGGCGGCGAGGCTTGCCCGCCGGAGCTCGGGGCCCGGTACGCGAGCGCCACCCGCGAGGTGTGGAACACCTATGGCCCCACGGAGGCGACCGTGGTCTCCTGTGCTGCGCGGCTCACCGGCGAGCCGCCGGTCCGGATCGGGCTGCCGCTCGCGGGCTGGGACCTCGCCGTGGTCGACGACCAGGGGATGCCGGTGCCACCGGGCGGCACCGGGGAATTGATCATCGGTGGTGTGGGCCTGGCCCGCTACCTGGACCCGGCCAAGGATGCGGAGAAGTACGCCCCGATGCCCTCCCTCGGTTGGGACCGGGCCTACCGCAGCGGCGACCTGGTCCGCTACGAGGAGGAGGGCCTGCTGTTCGCGGGCCGCATCGACGACCAGATCAAACTGGGCGGTCGGCGCATCGAGCTCGGTGAGATCGACTCCGCGCTGATGGACCTGCCCGGGGTGAACGGGGCTGCGGCCGCCGTGCGCACGACGTCCTCCGGGAACCAGCTGCTCGTCGGCTACCTCACCGTCGACCCCGGGTTCGATGCCCCGGCTGCCCTGGCCCGGCTCCGCGAGAGCATGCCCGCGGCCCTCGTGCCGCGGCTCGCCCCGGTGGACACCCTGCCGACCCGCACGTCCGGCAAGATCGACCGGGACGCCCTGCCGTGGCCGGTGCCCACCGCGAAGTCGACGTCGGCCCGACCGTCCACCCTGACCGGCACCGCCGCGTGGGTCGCCGAGCTGTGGGCGGAGATCCTCGCCGTCGACGGCGCCGGGCCGGCCGACGACTTCTTCGACCTCGGCGGCGCCAGCCTCACCGCCGCGCAACTCGTCGCGCGGCTGCGCGAGCGGTACCCCGAGGCGACCGTCGCGGACGTCTACGAGCAGCCAACGATCGCCTCGCTGGCCGCGTACCTGGACGCTCTCGCCGCCCCCACCGGGCGCACGAACGAGCCGGTGCACCCGGTCCCGCTGAAGACCCAGGTCGGTCAGGTGCTCGCCACGTTCGCCCTGCGCACCCTCGGCGGGATGCGCTGGCTCACCTGGATCGCTGCCGCGAACAACGTCGCCGTGGCAGCCCTGGACCTGGGATGGCTGCCGACGCTGTCCTGGTGGTGGGTACTTGCCGGATGGCTGCTGTTCCTCACCCCGCCCGGACGGGTCCTGCTCACCGCGGCGCTCGCCCGGATCATCCTGCGTGGGGTGACGCCGGGCACCCATCCCCGGGGCGGCAAGGTGCACCTGCGGCTCTGGCTCGCCGAACGGGTGGCCGAGGAGATCGGCGTGCTCAACCTCTCCGGTGCCCCGCTGATGACCTGGTACGCCCGGACCCTCGGCGCCACGGTCGAACGCGGTGTCGACCTGCACACCATCCCCCCGATCACCGGGATGCTCACGCTCCGCACGGAGGCCTCGGTCGAGGCCGAGGTGGACCTGAACGGGTACTGGCTGGACGGGCACACCCTGTACGTCGGCCGGATCGAGGTCGGGCCGAGGGCCAGGATCGGTGCGCGCAGCATGGTCCTGCCCGGGTCCGTGGTCGGTGCCGGCGCGGAGATCGGCGCGGGTTCGCTCGTCTCCGGCGAGGTCCCCGCCGGCGAGGAGTGGTCCGGCTCACCCGCCACCCGCCGCCGCAAGGCTCGCGGCCCGTGGCAGGACCAGCAGCCCCCTCGGCGCCGCGGCTGGCAGTTCGCGTACGGGCTCACCGCGTTCCTGCTCTCCGCCATGCCCGTGCTCGCCGTCGGCGCCGCGATCGCGGTCATCGCACCGGCCGTGCGGGGTTCGCAGTCCCTCGGCGAGACCGCGCTCGCGGCGCTCGCGTGGCTGCCGCTGGCCACCGTCGTCGGGGGGTTCGCCCTGGCGCTGCTGGTCCTGGTCACCGTCCGGGCGTTCTCGATCCGGCTGCAGCCGGGGCCGCACCCGGTCCACGGCCGGATCGCCTGGCAGGTCTGGAGCACGTTGCGGGTGTTGGACGAGGCTCGCACCTGGCTGTTCCCGCTGTACGCGAGCTGGCTCACGCCCACCTGGCTGCGGCTGCTCGGGGCGCGGATCGGCAAGGACGTCGAGGCCTCCACGGTGCTGCTGGTCCCGTCGCTGACCACCGTGGCCGACGGCGCGTTCCTCGCCGACGACACGCTGCTCGGCGGTTACGAGCTCGGCGGCGGCTGGCTGCGCGCGGAACACGTGAAGATCGGCAAGCGCGCGTTCGTCGGGAACTCCGGGATGACGGCGCCCGGCCGGAAGGTTCCCAAGCGCGGTCTGGTCGCGGTGCTGTCCGCCGCGCCACGGCGCACCAAGGCGAAGTCCGGCACGTCCTGGCTGGGCAGCCCGCCGACCAAGTTGCGTCGCTCCGCGGCCGAGGGTGGCGAGGAACGCACCTACGCTCCGCCGACCCGGCTCCGTGTGGCCCGTGCCCTGGTTGAGGCGTGCCGGGTGATCCCGGTGATGGTGGCATCCGCGATCGGGCTCGGTGTGGTGGTCGCCGTGCAGGCCCTCGCGATCCTCGCGTGGTGGCTGCCGGTGCTCGGCACCGGGCTGGTGCTGATCGTCGGTGGCGCCGTGGCGGCCGGCGTCACCGTGGGCGCCAAGTGGCTCCTGATCGGAAAGGTGCGGGTCGGCGACCACCCGCTGTGGAGCACGTTCGTGTGGCGCAACGAGCTCGCCGACACGTTCACCGAGGTGGTCGCGGCGCCCTGGTTCGCCCGTGCGACGCTCGGCACCCCGGTGCTGAACGTGTGGCTGCGCCTGCTCGGGGCGAAGGTGGGCCGCGGCGTCTGGTGTGAGAGCTACTGGCTGCCCGAGATGGACCTGGTCGACCTCCGTGACGGGGTCACCGTGAACCCCGGCTGCGTGGTGCAGACCCACCTGTTCCACGACCGGGTGCTCTCCCTCGAACAGGTCACGCTCAGGGTGGGCGCAACGCTCGGCACCCACAGCGTGATCCTGCCGTCGGCGACGCTCGGCCGGCACGCTACCGTGGGACCGATGTCTTTGGTGATGCGCGGCGAGTCGGTGCCGGACAAGACCCGCTGGATCGGCAACCCGATCGGACCGTGGGTCGACGACGACGCGGACGACCCCGTGCTGTCAGCCCGATGAGCGCGCCGGCAGGGGCCGACCGCTATGTCCCGGGCCACGGCGACACCTCCTACTCGGTGCGCCGGTACGAGGTGGAGATCGACTACCGACCGGGCGTTCACCAACTCACCGGTACAGCGGTCATCAGTGCCGTCGCCGAGACGGACCTGGCCAGGTTCGCGCTCGACCTGCACGCCCTGCGGGTCACGAAGGTCCGCCTGGACGGGGCGAACGCGAAGTACTCACACCGGTCCGGCCGGCTCGTCATCAAGCCGCGGGAGCAGATCACGGCGGGCGCCACCTTCACGGTGACCGTGCACTACGACGGCCCACCGGAGACCGTACCCGGCATCGACGGCGAGGCCGGCTTCGAGGAGCTCGAGGACGGGGCGATCGTCGCCTCCCAGCCGCACGGGGCGCCGTCGTGGTTCCCCTGCAACGACCGGCCCTCTGACAAGGCGAGCTATGCGATCGCGGTGACCGTTCCGAACGAGTATCTCGTGGTCGCCAACGGCACCTTCACCGGCAGCCGGCGCCGGTCCAGCCGCACCACCTGGACGTTCGACCAGCCCGAACCCATGGCGACGTATCTCGCGACCGTGCAGATCGGGCGGTACACGATCGCCGACGACGGCGGGTCCCCGGCGCTGCGGGTCGCGCAGACCGCCGGGTCGAACGGCAAGGTCAGGGCGACCTTCGGTCGCCAGCGCGAGATGATGACGCTGTTCGAGCGGCTCTACGGCCCGTACCCGTTCGCAAGCGGCTACACGGTGGTGGTCACCCCGGACGACCTGGAGATCCCGCTCGAAGCGCAGGGCCTGTCTATCTTCGGCGCGAACCACCTGAGCACCGACTGGGAGACCCAGCGGCTCGTCGCCCACGAGATGTCGCACCAGTGGTTCGGGAACAGCCTCACGCTGCGGCACTGGCGCGACATCTGGCTGCACGAGGGCTTCGCCTGCTACAGCGAGTGGCTGTGGTCGGAGGCCGGTGGCGGCCCGAGCGCCGCCGAACACGCAGCCCGGCAGGCCAAGCGGCTGGCCGCCCTGGACCAGGACCTCGTGCTCGCCGACCCGGGCCCGGACCTGATGTTCGACGACCGGATCTACAAGCGCGGTGCGCTCGCCCTGCATGCGCTACGGCTGCGGATCGGCGACGAACCGTTCTTCGGCCTGCTGCACGCCTGGGCCACCACCTACCGGCACGGCGGCGTAACCACGCAGATGTTCACGGAGCTCGCCCAGGAGCGCACCGGGGTGGACCTGGAGGAGTTCTTCACGTCCTGGCTCTGGAGCAAGCCGCTGCCACCGCTGGACCCGACCGCCGGACGGCGGCGCAAGGGCGCCTGACCTGCGCCCGCATGCCACGCCCGGCCCGATGACGGCGTAGCAGCCCGGCCGGGACCGCTACGATGCCACCTTCGGTGACTATGGGGCCACGAGGGGCGGCAGATGCAGCGTTACACCTACGCGCTGCAGCGCACCCGTGCCCGGTCGGCGATCGTGACGGTCCTGCTCCTGATGGCCGCGCTGGTCACGGCGGCGCTGGCCGGAACGGTCACCTACCTCGACACCGCGTCCGCCGCGGCGGTCCGGACCGTGCTCGCCGACGCCGGCGGTGCCCGGTCCACCACCACGGTGCAGACGCGGCTCGACGGCGACGGGCTGGATCAGGACGAGGCCGCCCGAGCGGTGATCGCGGCGGAACTGCCCGACGATGCCGTCCTCTGGCGAACGCTGCGTACGGTCGGAGTGCCGGTCGCCTCGGGCGTCGAGGACGACGGTTCCGACGGTTCCGGTGAGGACTCCGACGGCGACCCTGCCGGCGGGTCCGACGCGACCCTCGTGCTCGGCGTCGACGACTCGATCATGGAGTTCGCGGAGCTGACCGGGGGTGCGTGGCCGACCGGACCCACCGAGGCGGCGCTGCAGGCCGACGCCGCCGAGACCCTCGGCCTCGAGGTCGGTGACGTGATCGCCCTCGGCGTCGAGGAGGCCGAGGTCCCCCTGACGCTCGCGGGCACGTGGCGGGCCGCCGATCCGGAGCACCCGCACTGGGCCGGCGAGGCACTCGTGGCGGGCGGCACCGACCCGATCACCGGTGAGTTCGGTCCCCTGATCGTCACGGAGCCGGCCCTAGATCAGCTCGGCTCCGTGCCGTACGTCCGGTGGACCATCACGCCGCCAGCGACCGTGACGGATGCGGACCTGCCGGAGTGGCGCTCTGGCCTGGCCGGGCTCGAGCAGGCCATGAACGACGCCGGTGTGGACGTCCGCGGGCTGACGGTCGCCGCCGGCCTGGCGGACACGCTCGACGATGCCGCGTCCGGGCTCGCCGCGGTGGACGCGGCGACCACGATCCCGCTGGTGATCGTCGCCCTCGTCTCGCTCGTGGCCGTCTGGCAGATCGCCCGGCTCCTCGCTGCCCTGCGCGAACGCGAGACCACGGTGCTGCTCTCCCGTGGCACGGCCAACGCCCAGCTGATCCGCATGGGTGCGGCCGAGGCGGTGCTCCTGGCCGTGCCCGGCGCGGTGCTCGGCGCCGTGATCGTGTTCGTCGCCCTCGGCACCCGTGCCGGGGCGCGCCCGCTCGCGATCGCGGCCATCGCCGCGGCCGTGGCCGTGATCACGGCGGTGATCCTGACCGGTGTGGGCGCCGTCGCGACTCTGCGGGGCCTCCGGCCGACCTCGGAGAGTGGCCGGTCCTCCACCATCATGGCCGGCGGTGCCCTGGTGCTGGTGGTCCTTGCCGCGGCGTTCACGCTCTGGCGCTTCACATTGAACGGTTCCCCGCTCGTGCCGGGCACGGCTGTGCCGGATCCACTCGCCGTGGTCGGCCCCGCGCTCGGTCTGCTGGCGGTCGCGCTCGTCGCCGTGGCGCTGGCCGGCCCGGTGACGGCGTGGCTCGCCGGCCGGGCCGAGCGCGGCCGGTCCTACTCCCCCACGATGCCCCTGCGTCAGACGGCGCGGCGGATCTCGCTGAACGCGGTACCGGTGATCCTCGTGGTGCTCGCCACCGCGATCACCACCCTCGCGGCCGGGTACGCGGGCACCTGGACGCAACTGCGCACGATGTCCGCCCAGGTGAGCAGCGGCGCGGACGTCCGGGTGGTGTACGGCTCGCGGGTATCCGGCGAGACGCCGCGCGGCGTGACCGACTACCTCGACGTGCCCGGGGCGGCCGGAGTCACCGGGGTGCTGCAGACCTCGATGCGCCAGGAGGAGCTCGACGGCCAGCTGACCGTCATGCCGGCCACGGACCTGGGCGTCGGATCAGCACCCAGCACCGTCCTGGACCCGGCCGCCGTGGCGGACCTCCTCGGCGCAGACCCGGACGTGCTGAGCGGGCCGGAGCTACCCGCGGGCACCACCGAGCTGTCCCTGACCACCACGGTGGCGGCCCACTCCAGCGACATCGGCGGCGGACCCGACCGGCAGGTGGTGTTCGCCCTCTGGCTGTTCAACGGCGTCGAGCTCGTGCGCCTGCAGTCCGACACCACGATCGCGCGCGCCGAGGGGACGTTCACCTTCGACGAGGCCACCCAGAGCGCGCAGATCGTCGAGGCACCCGGACAGGGTGAACCGGTGACCACGACCACGACCCTGGATGTGTCACCGGGCACCTGGCGCATGGTTGCCGTCGACGCCGTCATCGAGTCCGGATGGGCAGTGACCGACTACGACCTCTCCGTGGACTCGCTCACCGCGGACGGGGCAGACGTGCTCGCGGACGTCGGCGCGGACTGGACGCCGGACATCCTCCCCCTCGCCGATCCGACATCGACGATCAGCCCCGGCGACGACGGCGTCCTGTCCGCGTCGGTGCTGAGCATCGGGCCGGAGATCGGCTTCGCCGGGCGGACGAACCGCGCCGAGCCGGTCCGGTTCATGCCGGCGTCCACCGATCGACCCACCCTGCCGGTCGTCACCACTGGCGCCTGGGACGGCCTGATCCTGCCCGGTGGCACCGACGTGCTGGTGAACGGCGTGACCGTGCGGATGGAGGCGGCCGGAGAAGTGGCCGTGGTGCCGGGCAACCCGAACCCGGCGGCCGCGCTCGCGGACCTGCCGACCTTCGCGGACGTGATGCTGCGGTCCACCGTGAACGTCCCAGCGATCACCGAGACGTGGATCGACGCCGAGCCCGGTGCCGCCGGCGAGGTCGCGACGGCGGCCCGCGCGATCGCCGACCCGCGCGCCGAGGTGCAGCTGGGCGCCGACGGCTCCGCGGACCCGATCGCAGCGCCCGCGCGCACCGTGTACTGGGTGGCTGCGGTCTGCGCGCTGCTGCTGGCGATCCCAGCGGTTGCCGCGGTCGCGCTGACCCAGGCCGCGGCCCGGCGGGGTGAGGTGGTGGTGCTGCGCGCCGTCGGGGTGGGCTCCGCGCAGCAGGCCAGGTCCCGGCGTCAGGAACTGCTGGGCCTCGAGCTCGGCGCGGTCCTGGCGGGGATCGTGGCGGGGGCCGGTGTGTCGTGGCTCGTCATGGTGGACCTGGTCCGCTCGACCACCCCGCAGATCTCCGAGGCCGTGCCGCTCGGGCTGCGTTTCGACCTGCCGGTCGGCCTGGCCCTGCTCGGCGTGATCGTCGCGACCGTGGCCGGCGTCGCGTTCTGGTACGGCCGCCGGGTGCGTGCCCAGGCCCTCGACACGACGTGGCGGGAGGAGATCCGATGAGGTTCTCTCTGATGCGCCGCCAGGCCGCGAGTTCTCCCGGTGCGTCGATCGCGCTCGCGCTGATCGTCCTGGTCGCGGCCGGCCTGTTCACCGCGTGGCCGCGGCTGCAGCAGTCCACGTTCAACGACGAGATCAACTACCAGATCGATCAGACCCCGGCACCGGTGCGGGCTCTGACCGGCGGCTACAGCGGCTGGTTCCTCGATCAGGATCCCGACGCGTGGTCCCGGCTCGACGCGTCCCTCGCCGACGCCGTGGCGGACGGCGGTCCCGCGCTCGCCGCGAGCGCGGGCACCCCGCGCTACTCGGTCACCTCGGACGAACCGTTCCTGCCGACCCTGCCCAATGGGTTGCCCTCGGACCTGGTTGAGGCGGGTCTGCTGCTGCGGATCGATCCCGGCATCGCCGACCACCTCCGGATGGTCGAAGGGGATCTCCCCGCCCCGTCGCCGGTGGACGACCTCATCAACGAGGCGCAGAACCAGGAGGAGTGGGACGCGCTCCTGACGGGTACCTTCCCGGCCACGGACATCATCCTCTCGGTCGAGACGGCGGAGCGGCTCGGACTGGCTGTCGGGGACGTCCTGGTCCTGCCGCGCTTCGGTGGTGGCGCGGAGATCCCGCTGCGGTTGAGCGGGGTCTTCGAGCCGGCCGATCCGGCAGACCCGCAGTGGCAGTTCCAGCTGAACACGGTGCGCCCGCTGATCATCGACGACCCCAACACCGGCCTGCATCTCACCGCGACCGGGTACGTGAGTCCGGAGACCGTGGCGTGGCTGACCAATACCGGCCTGGCGGCGATGAGTGCCGAGTTCTGGATCCCCATCGAACCGACCACGACGGACACCCTCGCACTGATCGCCGACCTGCGTTCCTTCACCGGCACGCCGCAGAGTCTCGACTACTCCAGCCACAGCCCGCCCGTCGAGGTGCGGTTCGACAGCGGCCTGACCGACGTGCTCTCGGGTGCGACGGCTCGCTGGCAGGGCACGGCGGCGGTACTGACGATGGTCGCGGCCGGACCGGCCGGGGTCGTCTTCGCGATCCTCGCGCTCGGAGCCCGGCTCGCCGTGTCCCGGCGCAGGACCACACTGGCCCTGCTCAGTGCCCGCGGTGGCTCCGGTGGCCAGGTCCGCGGGATGCTCGCCCTCGAGGGCCTGGTACTCGGCCTACCCGCCGCAGCGCTCGGGGCTGTGCTCGCGACCGCCCTCGTGCCGAGTCCGCAGCCGGGCTGGACCGACTACCTGCTACCTGCCGCCGCCGGACTCGCGCCAGCGGTCTTCCTCGCGGCCTCCCCGGTACCGAGCCTGCGGGCGTCCCGGCCGGACCTGAGCGCCCGGTCGACGAGCCGGTGGCGGTGGGTCGTGGAGGTGGTGGTGCTCGCCCTTGCGGCGGCAGCGGTCTACCTGATGCTCCAGCGCGGGATCGGGGACGCGACGGCGGAGGCGGACCCGGTCGCCACGGCCACCCCGCTGTTGCTGGCCCTGGCCGCCTGTGTGATCGCGCTGCGGCTGTACCCGGTCCCACTCAGGATGGTCCATGCCCTGACCCGGTCCCGGCGGCGCCTCGGCGGCTTCCTCGGGTCCGCCCGCGCGATCCGCGAGGGTTCCGCCGGTGTGGTGCCGATGCTCGCCCTGATCGTGGGGATCTCGATCGCGGTGTTCTCCACCACGATGATCACGACGCTGCGTTCGGGCACGGACAGCGGCGCCCTGGCGGACGCGGGCGCGGACATCAGGATGTCCGGCCCCGTCTACTCCGAGGAGCTGATCGCACAGATCGCAGCGACCGACGGCGTGACGGACGTCGCGGCGGTGACCGCGATCCCGAACACGCCGCTCAGCGAGGATGGCACCATCCGTCGACTCGACCTGTACGCCGTCGACTCCGACGCCCTGGCCCGGGTCCAGGAGGACGTGCCTGGCGCGCTGGACGTCTCCGAGCTCGCCACGCCCGACGGCGACTCGCTGCCGATCGTGGTGTCCACCGGGCACGAGGTGGAGACCGAGGTACCACTCGAACTGGTCTTCTCGGACGCGGTCCCGGTGAGCGTCGTGGGGCAGGCGGAAGCCGCATCGGGGGTGGCGGAAGGCCGGTCCTGGGCAGTGGTGGACCTCGGCCTGCTCCGCGGGGCCACCGGTCAGAACCTGTCCCCCCGGCTGCTGCTTGTGGACGTCGCCGACGACGCGGACCCCGCGCTCATCGCCGAGACGCTGCATGACGTCGTCGGCGGCGAGGGCCAGGTCACCTCGCCGGCGCAGAATGCGGCCGACGTCTTCGCCTCGCCCAGCGCCGGTTCGATGATCCGGGGCTTCGTGATCGCGCTGGTGGTCTCGGTGCTGCTGAGCATCGTCGCTCTCGTGATGACCCTCGTGCTCGCGGCACCGGCGCGGGGCCGGCTGATGGCCGTGCTGCGCACCCTCGGGGTGGGCCCCGGGCTGACCCGGAGCCTGGTCGCCTGGGAGACGGCGCCGCTGACAGTGGTGGCAATCGTGGTCGGCACCGCCCTCGGGCTGGTCCTGCCCCAGCTCGTGGGAGCCACGGTCGATCTGCGACCCTTCACGGGTGACGACGCCCAGCCTCCGATCATCTATGACCCCCTGCTCCTGGTCGGGGTGATCGCCGGCGTCGTGGCGATCCTGGCCGGTTGCGTCGTCCTCGCCAGCGGGATCGCCCGCCGGCTGTCCTTGTCCGTCCTGCGGATCGGAGATGCCCAATGACCACCACCGACACGACGACGCCCGCCGCCGATGCGCCACCGCGCGGCGGGGAGATCCTCTGCGAGGACGTGGTGCGGATCTTCTCCGCCGACGGCATCGAGGTGCAGGCGCTGCAGGGCCTCAACCTGCACGTCGCGGCCGGGGACCTGGTCGCGATCGTGGGCGCCTCCGGGTCCGGGAAGTCCACGCTGCTGACCATCCTGTCCGGCCTGGACACGCCAACGGCGGGGAAGGCGAGCGTGGCCGGCACCGACCTGCTCACCATGCGCCGCCGTGCCCGGGTCGACTACCAGCGACACACCGTCGGGTTCGTCTGGCAGCAGACCTCACGCAACCTGCTGCCCTACCTCACCGCGCTCGAGAACGTGTGCCTGCCGATGTCACTGGCCGGCAAGGCGTCGGTCCCCCACGCCGAACAGCTCCTCCGGCTGCTCGGCGTGGAGCACTGCCGCGACCGGAGGCCGACCGAGATGTCCGGCGGCGAACAGCAACGTGTTGCGATCGCCGTCGCCGTGGCGAACTCACCGAAGGTGCTACTTGCCGACGAGCCGACCGGTGAGCTCGACGAGGCGACCAGCGTCGAGGTGCTCGAGATGATGCGGGCGGTGAACGCCAAGCTCGGCGTGACCGTCCTGATCGTGACGCACGACCCGACGGTCTCCGAGCACGTGCGCCGCACGGTACAGATCCGGGACGGGCGCACCTCCACCGAGGTGCTGCGCCGCCGGGAGACCGACGAGCACGGTCAGGAACAGCACATCGCCGAGGAGTTCGCGGTGCTGGACAAGGTCGGCCGGATGCAGCTGCCACACGACTTCGTCGGCGCCCTCGAACTGAAGGACAGGGTGCGCCTGGCCCTGGAACCGGACCACGTCGGCGTCTGGCGCGACGCCACGAACGACCCGAAGCCCGCGCCGGAAGGCGACGCCCCGCCGTCGGGCGCTTCGTTCGACCAAGCCGGCCCGAGCGGCGTGGACGACACCGGACCGACCCAGCCGCCCGCTGCTGAGGAGACCCGATGAGCACCTCGACCGCTGCGCTGACGGCGACCGGGATCAGCCGCGTCTACCCGAGCCCGTCCGGGGACGTCCAGGCGCTGGAGGACGTCAGCCTCGACCTGCACTCCGGTGAACTGCTCGTGGTCCGCGGGCCCTCGGGCTCGGGCAAGACGACCCTGCTGAACATCCTCGGTGGCCTGGACGCCCCGACGTCGGGCACCGTGCACCTCGGGACGCGGGAACTTACCGCCATGCCGGAGACGCAGGCCCTCGACGTGCGCCGCCGGGAACTGTCCTACATCTTCCAGTCGTTCGGGCTGATCCCGGTGCTCTCCGCAGCGGAGAACGTCGAGGTGCCGCTGCGGCTGCTCGAGACCGAACCGGCCGAGCGGGACGAGCGGGTCGCCGCCACGCTGGAGCTCGTGGGGCTCGGGGCGCACGCGAACCAGCGCCCCTACGAGCTCTCCGGTGGGCAGCAGCAGCGCGTCGGCATCGCCCGGGCGTTGGTGACGGAGCCGAAGATCCTGATCGCCGACGAGCCGACCGGTCAGCTCGACTCCGGCACCGCCGCGACCATCATGGAGCTCCTCTCCGAACTCACCCACGCTCGCGGCGTGGCGGCCGTGGTCTCCACGCACGACCCGCTACTGATGGCGCGGGCGGACCGGGCGGTCGAGCTGCACGACGGCGCCCTGCGCCGGCACGGGCGGCACGCCTCGGACGCTGCGGCCGATTGACGCAGCCCCGGCGTACCGTGTTCGGGTGCCCACCACCCTGACCATCTCCGCGGTGTGCTTCACCACCGACGACCACCTGCTCACCGTCCGCAAGCGCGGCACCTCCCGCTTCATGCTCCCGGGTGGCAAACTCGACGACGGCGAATCACCCGCGCAGGCAGCCGTGCGGGAGGTCGCCGAGGAGCTGGGCATCGAGCTCGACGAGGCGGACCTGGTCCCACTCGGGACGTTCCGCGAGGAGGCCGCGAACGAGCCGGACACCCACGTGGATGCCACCGTCTACACGGCCGAGCTGTCCGGGACACCCGACGCCGCCCGCGAGATCGCGGAACTGCGATGGACGCCGATCGGAACCTCGCCCGCGGACCTGGCCCCGCTGCTGGCCCGGCACGTGCTGCCCGCGCTACGCACCCGCTGATCGGCGCAGCAGCGCCCGGAACTCGGCGTCGTGGGCGTCCACGGGCTCAGCATCGTCGCCGGTCGCGACGAAGAACGCCAGGAACGTGCTCGACGGCTCGGCGTCGGTGAGCAGCTCGCGCCAGGACCACAGGTTCGGGTGGTCCACGTGCGTGGCCGCCTCCGCAGGGGCGAGCAGCACGGCCGCGGCGGCCAACTGCTCCCGGGTCAGCGGGTAGGTGCCGGTGCGGTCGGTGTAGCCGCACACCGAGGCCAGCACGACCGCGGGCAGCCGGTGCGAGCTCCCCACGGCGTTCACGGCGCCGAACGTCAGCGTTCCGGAGTCCACGCGCGCGATCCCGTAGGACGCCGGAGCCACGTACCCCGGGATGGTGGCGGCGAGATCGCGGCGCGCCGCAGCCAGTTCGGAGTCCGTGCGCCACGCCTGCATGTAGGGCTCCCGTTCACGACGAGCCGGATGGGACGTCACGATTATGTACGGCGCGACCACGACCGGTCATCTACGTCCCATCGGCCGGACCGAGGCCGGGCCGCCCCGGCGCCGGTCAGGCCGGCACGGTCAGGTCCACGACCACGGGGAAGTGGTCGCTCGGGATCACCGCGGCAGCGGGCCGGAGGGTCTCGTGGGCGTGCACGGTGATGCCGCCCCGGACGAACACATGGTCGATCCGGGCGTTCGCGTCCGCCAGCGCCGTACCGGGGGTCCAGTCGTGGAACGTGCCCGCCGGACCGGCAGGCCGGGTCCGCGAGGTGGCGTGGGCCTCCTCCCAGCCCGCCCGCCGGGTGTCGGTCAGCGTCGTGGACCCGGGACCGGCATTGAAGTCGCCGAGCAGGACCTGGGCCTGGCCAGGTGCTCGGGCCGCGGTCTTGGCCCGATCGTGCACGACGGCGAGCTGGCGCCTGCGGAGCGTCTCGTCCAGGTGGTCGAGGTGGACGTTCCAGACGTGCAGTCCGCGGCCGGACGCCGGCGCGTCGGGCGGCCGCACGTGCGCCCAGGTGCAGATCCGGGGTAGCGCACCGTCGGTGTATCTGCTCGGCACCTCGGGCGTGGCCGAGAGCCAGAACGTGCCCGCGTCCAGGACGGTCAGGTCCGAACGGACCAGTAGCGGGGCGGCCTCACCGGCCCGTGCGCCGTCGTCGCGGCCGACGCCGAGCACGCTGTAGTCGGGCAGATCCGCGGCCAGGTCGTCGCGCTGCCCGGCGAGTACCTCCTGCAGGGCGACCACACCGGCGCCCGAGTCCCTGATCACCCCGGCGACGGCGGCGCGACGCCCCGCCCATGCGGCCCGCGGATCGGCCACGTCGTCGAACTTGATGTTGAAGGTCATGATCCGCAGCGGTACCGGCGCAGCGGCGGACGCAGGTTCGTCGAGCATGGACACGAGCGTAGGTGCACGCCTTGCTCCCGCTCCCCCACGGTTGTCGGTGTCACGCGCCACAATGGGTTGATGCGACTCGCGGAGGTGGTGGCCACGTCGGCCGTGGTGGCCTCGACCCGGTCCCGGAAGGCAAAGGTGGCCGCCCTGGCGCAGGCCCTGGAGCGCGCCGAGCCGGAGGAGATCGAGACGGTGACGGCGTACCTGTCCGGAGCTCTGCGGCAGCGACGCGTCGGCGTCGGGTGGCGCTCCCTGACGGAACTGCCGGCGCCGGCCGGGTCTCCGTCGCTCGGCGTCTCCGAGGTGCACGAGGGCCTCGATGCGATCTCCCGCTTCGCTGGGGCCGGGTCCCAGGCGGCGCGGTCCGCGGCCGTCGCCGAGTTGTTCGGGCAGGCGACGGCGGAGGAACAGTCGTGGCTGCGTGGCGCCATCACGGGCGAGTTGCGCCAGGGCGCCTCCGACGCACTCGTACAGGACGCCGTGGCGGCCGCGGCCGGGGTGCCGGTGGCGCAGGTACGCCGGGCGGCGATGTTCGCAGGGGCCACGCTGCCGGTTGCCGTCGCGGCTCTGACCGGCGGGACGGCAGCGCTCGCGGAGTTCCGGCTCCAGGTGGGCCGGCCGGTGCTGCCGATGCTCGCCTCCAGCGCACCGGACCTCGACGGGGCGTGGCAGAAGCTCGGCGGCGATGCGGCCCCGCTCGCGGTGGACCACAAGCTCGACGGGATACGGATCCAGGCGCACAAGGACGGCGACCGGGTGCTGCTCGTGACCCGCTCCCTCGAGGACATCACCGACCGGCTGCCGGACGTGGTCGCGGTGGTCCGGGCGCTGCCGGCCGAGCGCGTCGTGCTCGACGGCGAGGCCCTCGCCCTGGGCCCGGACGGCCGGCCCCGGCCGTTCCAGGAGACGGCGTCGCTCACCTCGACGGGCACCGCCGGCGCGGCCGCGGTAGCCCGCGCTGGTGCGATCACGCCCTACTTCTTCGACCTCCTCCTGCGCGACGACACCGATCTCCTCGACGCGCCCGCCTCCGAGCGGTGGCGCCACCTGGAGGAGCTGGTGCCGGCCGCACAGCGGGTGCCGCGGCTGCTGACCGACGACGCCGACGCCGCCCGGGACTTCCTCGCCGGCGCCATCGCGGCAGGGCAGGAGGGCGTCGTCGTGAAGTCCACCGACGCCCCGTATGCCGCAGGCCGGCGCGGCTCGGCATGGGTGAAGGTGAAGCCGGTACACACCCTCGACCTCGTGGTACTCGCCGTCGAGCGCGGCAGTGGACGACGCCGTGGCTGGCTCTCGAACATCCACCTCGGCGCCCGTGATCCCGAGACCGGCAGTTTTGTCATGCTCGGCAAGACGTTCAAGGGGATGACCGACGAGATGCTCGCCTGGCAGACCGCCCGGTTCGAGGAACTGGCGACCGAACGCGACGACTGGGTGGTGCGCGTGCGCCCGGAGCAGGTGGTCGAGATCGCGTTCGACGGCATCCAGACGTCGTCGCGCTATCCGGGCGGCGTCGCCCTCCGATTCGCGCGCGTGCTCAGGTACCGCGACGACAAGACGGCCGGCGAGGCGGACACCATCGACACCGTCCGCTCATTTCTCGCCACGGGCTAGTGCGCCCCACCTCCTGACGTCAGATTCGTCGAGGTCCGGGGCCATCCTCTCCGAGCGCGTCCTCGGGGTTGAGGAGGCGGCACGCCTTGAGGGAGACGCAGCCGCATCCGATGCATCCGGTCAGTTCGCGTTGCAAGTGGTCGAGCTGGGTCCGTCGCAGCTCGAGCTCGGTGTGCCACAGCTTCGCCACCCGCCGCCAGTCACGCAGGGACGGGGAATGATCCAGCGGGAGGCTCGTGAAGACCTCTTGCACGTCACTCAGCGGAATGCCGAGCCGCTTCGCGACGACGATCAGTGAGATCCGTCGCAGCATGTGGCGTCGATACCGGCGCTGGTTGCCCGCGGTGCGCGTAGAGGCGATCAGGCCAAGCTGCTCGTAGAAGTGCAGCGCCGACACTGGGACGCCGGTGCGATGCGAGACCTCGCCGATGGCGAGGAGATCGTCGGGTTCCAGCGCCATCGTTTCTCTCCTTGACCTCAAGTTCACCTGAGGTATTAGCGTGCCATCAGGACGCTCGCAGAGGCGTCCGAGACACACTTCGTCCGCCCGACTCCACCCACGCGCGAAGGACATCGCTGAATGACGCAGGACCAGCAGGTCACGGATCCCACCGGTACATGGCGCGAGCTACTCGGCCGGCAGTACGCACCCATCGCAGCCGTTCTCGCCGGCGGTGTGCTGCTGGAGGCGAGCAACGTCTACCTCACCACGAGCCTCCTCCCTACGATCGTCGGTGAGATCGGCGGCGCGGAGTTCTACGCGTGGACGATGACGGTATTCCTGCTGGCTTCCGTGGTCAGCTCGATGCTGGTGAGCAGGATCCTCACTCAGCAAGGGGCCGTGCGGGCGTACCTCCTCGCCCTCGGCCTCTTCGCGCTCGGATCCCTACTGTGCGCGGGCAGCCCGTGGATGTCGGCACTGC
Organism: Occultella aeris; assembly: GCF_902703175.1. GTDB lineage: Bacteria > Actinomycetota > Actinomycetes > Actinomycetales > Beutenbergiaceae > Occultella > Occultella aeris. Next base: position 124,600 of record NZ_CACRYJ010000053.1, read on the forward strand.
TTGCTGGGCGTGCCGTGCAGGGGCTCGGCGGCGGTCTGCTCGCGGGCCTCGGCTATGCGCTCATCCAGCGAGCGCTGCCCGAACGGCTCTGGGCACGTGCCGCTGCGCTGGTGTCGGCGATGTGGGGGGTCGGCAACATCGTCGGGCCCGTCGTGGGAGGCGTGTTCGGACAGCTCGACGCCTGGCGCGCCGCATTCGTCGTGCTGGCGGTCGTGGCCGTTGTCATCTGCGTGCTCGTCGTTCGATCGATGCCGCGAACCTCTCGAGGTCGCCCAACCGAGCCGGTGCCGTGGGCGTCCTTGCTCCTGCTGACGGGTGGCGTCGCCGCGGTGAGCGTGGCGAGTGTCGTCCCGACGGGTCTCGCCACCGCGGTGGCACTGCTCGTCGGCGTCGGGCTCGGTGCGCGGTTCATCCGCCATGAGCGGCGCAGCGGCAGGGGCATCCTGCCGAAGGTCACGTTCGCGCGGGCGTCCTCGCTTCGCTGGGTCTACCTGACGGTCGCGGTTCTGGCCTTCGGAATCGGCACCGAGGCATTCATCCCGCTGTTCGGTCAGGAGATCGGAGCGCTGAGCCCGTTCGTGGCCGGACTGCTCGGAGCAGCATTGTCGCTGGGATGGTCCGTCACTCAGATGTTCGCTGCGAATGTGACGGGAGACAGGGCCCGTCGCAGGCTCATCGTGGCGGGACCGCTGGTGGTGGCAGCGGGCCTCACGGCATACGGACTGCTTCAGCAGGATGGCCCATCGGGCACGGTCATCGCCGCGTGGTTCCTCACCCTGTTCGCAGCGGGAGCCGGGATCGGGCTCGGATTCCCGCACCTGACCGTCGCAGCCCTCGGCAGCACCGACGGCGAGGAAGAGGGAGCGAAGGCGGCCGCCGCGGTCAACACGGTCTTCATCATCGCGAGCGCCTTCAGCGCCGCGCTCGCCGGAGTGGTGGTGAACGTCGCCGCACCTGACCTCGTCCGCTCAGCGCAACTGCTGATGCTCGTCTTCGCGGGCATCTCCGTTCTCGGCGTGATCGCCGCAGGCAGAGCCGCTTCGGGCGTCGGCCGTCGAGCTGCCGCAAACTGAACGAAAGGAAGATCATGACCACGAACAGCCAGGTCACCGTGCTCGGTCTCGGTGAGATGGGGTCGGCGCTCGCGAGAACCCTCGTAGACCGCGGATATCGCACGACAGTCTGGAACCGCACCGCGACCAAGGCCGCGCCACTGGCCGCGACCGGTGCAGGCGTCGCCGCCACGGCGGTGGAAGCCGTGGCAGCGAGCCCGCTCGTCATCGTCTGCCTCCTCGACAGCGCGGCGGTGGACGCAGTCCTCCCCAGGATCGAGTCGTCCGTATCGGGCAAAGTCCTGGTGAATGTGACCAGTGGTTCTCCTGTCCAGGCGAGAGCGAACGCGGACTGGGCGCGCGAGCGCGGTGCGCAGTACCTCGACGGCGGCATCATGGGAGATCCGACGTACGTGGGCACCCCGAGTGTCATGTTCTCCTTCAGCGGCGACCGTGGTGCTTTCGAAGCCCATGAGTCGACGCTGCAGGCGCTGGGTGCAATCGCGTACTACGGCGAGGACGCCGGTCTGGCGGCTGTGGAGTTCCTGGCGCAGGTGGCGGTGGGTTACGAGTTCCTCATCGGACTGCTGCACACCTTCAGGCTCGTGAGGGCGGAGGGGGTCGACGTCGCGAAGTTCGCGCAGCGTGTCGCCGCCTCGATCGGCGGGTATGTGCCGCTGGTGAACGCCTTCGGCACCGCCGTCGCGGACGGCGAGTACGCGCCCGATCTCGGCTCCCTGGATGTTCAGGCCGCCCTGATGGACGACCTGATCAGCCACCGGGAGTCTCTCGGCATCGATGCGGTGCGGATGCGGGAGGTCAAGATCCTGATGGATCGGCGGATCGCCGACGGCCACGGCGATCAGGGTTTTTCGAGCCTGTTCGAGCTGCTGAGGGCGAGCGGACGATCGTCTCCCACCTCCACGTCCGGTTGGGAACAAGCAGAGAGCACGGAGGACCGCGGACGGACGCCTTCCGCATCGCCGCACTAGGATCCATGGTTCATGGACGTCGACAAGACCCCCATCCGCAAGCATGGCCTCGTCGGGCTGCTCTGCACGCCGCGCACCGACGCGCCGGCGCCGGGCGTCCTCCTCGTGGGCGGGTCCGAGGGCGGACGGCACGACCAGGATGCGATGGTCCTCGCCGCTGAGGGGTTCACCGTGCTCGCCCTCTCCTACTTCGCCGACCGCGGGCTCACGCGGGTCCTCGTGGACATCCCGCTCGAACTCTTCTCACGAGGCCTCGACCTGCTCGAGTCGGTCAGCGAGGGCCGGACCCTCGGTATGACCGGCGGCTCCCGGGGCGGCGAGGCCGCCCTGCTGGTCGCCGCGCACGACCACCGGGTCGGCGCGGTGGCGAGCATCGCCGGCAGCGGTGTGGTCACGCAGGGCATCGACTACGGCGCCGGGCTCCTGCCCCAGATCCTGCGACGCGAGGTCGCGTCCTGGACGCTCGGCGGCGAGCGACTCCCCTACCTGCCGTACGGGAACCTCGACGAGATCGACCGGCTCGTGGCCGCGACCGAGCCGGTGCCGCTCGGCGTCGCGTTCCCGCCGGTGCCGACCGACCCAGACGAGCTCGAACGCGTGAGCATCCCGGTCGAGCGCATCTCCGGGAAGGTACTCTCCATCTGCGGCGACGAGGACCGGATGTGGCCCAGCGACGCCTACACCCGAGTAGCCGTGAACCGGCTGGCCGCCCACGACCGAGCCGGTGACATCGAGCACGTGGTGCTGACCGGCGTGGGGCACCCCATCGCCGGGCCTTCCGGGCCCCCGTTCACGAGCACCCTCTCGCCCGGCCCTGGCGTGACCTTCGAGATGGGCGGGTCGCCTCATGCCAACACCGCCGGGCGGGCGGAGGCCTGGCGTCGCACCGTCGAGTTCTTCCGCCGCGAGTTGAGCCCTGACCTGCCATGAGCTGACGGCGGTGGGGGGCGACCGGTCCGCTCAGTCGTCGCTGGGCAGGAACAGTGCGACGACCGCGGTCAGGGCCGCGGGAATGTAGAAGACGCCGATGCCCAGGAGCGTGAAGAGGGCGAACGCGATCAGCAGCACAGCGGTCAGCACCGCGGTGATCCGGCCCTTCACGAACAATGGGAGCCCGGCCAGCAGCACCGGGACCGCGAGAACACCCAGCACGGCCGGACCACTCAGCGCGATCAGGCTGATCCGCTCGATGTCCGCCGGGGACTCCGTAGCGGCCTGACCCGGGACCAGGAAGATCGGCACGAACACCAGGACCACGAACGCCACCGCGGCCAGCACGAGCGCGACCCGGTGGGCGAACCGCCGGGTCAGCGGTGGTCTGCGGTGGCGGTCGGGGTCACGCTTGCCGCCGACGGCCGGGGTGTCGGACATGACTTGACCCTATCGATCGACCGTCCCTCCGGGACTGCAACCGAAACGTTGCGCCATTGTCATCCGTGATCTATGGTTTAACTGCAACCGAACGATTGCAGCAGACTCGATTCGGCACTCGCTGAATCGGCCACGCCTCGATCAACCACACAGCAGCTACTGACCAGGAGAATCTCCCATGAGCATCGACCACGCCGTCGCCGACCTCGACGCAGGCACCATCACCCGCACGATCCGGATCGAGGCACCGATCCGAACCGTCTGGACCGCCCTCACCTCTGCCGAACACATCGCCACCTGGTGGGGCCACCCCTCGGAGTTCCCGGACGGCTGGCGGGCCGGCTCCCTTGGCCACTTCGTCTGGGAGGACCACACGTTCCCGGTCCGCATCGACGAACTCGAACCGCAGTCCGCGTTCGCCCTCACCTGGGGCGATCTGGACACCACCGCGTTGGAGCAGTCCGCGGCCGCCACACAGGTTCGGTTCACCCTCGCCGCTGACGGCGACACCACCACGGTCACCGTCCTCGAGACGGGCTTCGACCGCCTCGACGCGGCCGCCCGGCGCGCCGCGATGGACGAGAACACCGGCGGCTGGAACACCGTCCTGGACGCCCTCCGCGACTACACCGCGGGCCGGGCCACTCCCGCCGACCTCCAGGCCGTGCGATGACGCCCCCGCCGACCACCGACCGAGCGGCGCCCGCCCTCGCGAGGCGAGGTGCGCCGTCGGGCACCGCCGTGCTCGACCCGGTGCCGCTGTGCGCGGCCCTCGCGGACGCGACCAGGTGGGAGATTCTCGCGGTGCTCGGCGACCGGGACGCCTCGGCCAGCGATCTCGCCGAGGAGTTGCCGATCTCACGGCAGGCGATCGCCAAGCACCTGCAGCAGCTCGCGGCCGTCGGGCTCGTGGAGCCGGTCCGGGTGGGCCGGGCGATCCGCTACCGCGCCCTCGGTGCCCGGCTCGGTCAGCTCGCCCGGCACCTCGAGACGATCGGCCGCGGTTGGGACGCCCGGCTGTCCCGGCTCAAGGATGTCGCGGAGGCCCTGCACCGCGGCTGACCACGCGGCCCGAACCCGGGTCAGTGGCCGACGACGTCCGAGTCGGCCACGTCCGCGTCGCCGGTGTCGAGGGCGTCGATCCCGGCGATCTCGTCGGCAGTCAGCTCGAAGTCGAAGATCGCGATGTTCTCAGCGATCCGCCCCGGGTTCGCGGACTTAGGGATCGGCACCGCCCCGGTCTGGGTGTGCCAGCGCAGCACCACCTGGGCCGGGGTGCGCCCGTGCGCCTGCGCGGCCTGCGTGATCGCGGGCTCGGCGAGCAGGTCACCGGCCTTGCCGAGGGGCGTGTAGGCCTCGGTGAGGATGCCGTGCTCGGCGTGGAAGGCCAGCTCGGCGCGACGCGGGTTGCGAGGGTCGCGCTTGATCTGGTTCACGTCCGGCACCAGGCCGGCATCGAGGACCGCCTGCAGGTGCGCGGGCTTGAAGTTCGAGACCCCGACGGCGCGGATCAGCCCCTCCTCACGCAGTGCGACGAGGCCTCGTACGGCCTCGACGAACCCGCCGAACGCGGGCCGGGGCCAGTGCGCCAGGAACAGGTCGATGTAGTCCACACCGAGCCGGGCCGCGCTGGCCTCGAACGCCTGCCGGACGCCGTCGTAGGAGTGCCACTTCTCGTTGAACTTCGTGGTCAGGAACACCTCGCCACGGTCGATCCCGGAGCGGCGCACGCCCTCGCCCACGCCTGCCTCGTTGCCGTAGTTCTCGGCGGTGTCGATGAGCCGGTAGCCCGCGCCGATCGCGGTCTCGACGGCCGTGGCGACATCCGCGTCGTCCATCGGCCAGGTGCCGAGACCCAGGGCGGGGATGGTGGTTCCGGAGGTCAACGTCAGGGTAGGTGCAGTCATGGGCACGAGTCTGTCATCCGTGCGCCGCCCTGGGGCAGGTGCGACCACGCCCTGAACTACAACCGGGCCTCACTCCTGCCCTGAGCGCCGCCGGACCAGCAGGGCGACCACGGCCGCGATGGCGGCAGGCGCGTAGAACAGCCCGATCGACGCACCACCGAGCGCCATCAGGAACACGAGCAGCGCCGCACACGCGATGGTCACCCCGGGCAGCCGCCCGCTCGGGATCAGCAGTGGCACCACGGTCAGCAGCACCGGTACGAGCAGCGGAACCAGCACCCCGGGTCCGTTCACCTCCACCAGCGTCGCCGTGAAGTCCTCGGTGCCCTCGGGGGTGGTCGTGGTTCCCGTATAGAGCGGCATCACCAGCAGCAGCACGAATGCCGCGCAGGCGAGGCCGAACGCGACGAACTGCCACACCCGCGCGGTGGTCCGGTACGGGGCGCGCGTCGGTGTGGACTCAGTGTCGGCGACGGAGCTCATGCCTCGAGTGTCCCACTACCGGCGTCAGCAGGCGCCGGTGAGATCACCCGCGCTGGCACCGGTCGTCCCGGCCTCGGACGGCGCCTGCGAGGCTGCTCCCTCCGATTCCGTGCTGTCCGACGGCGGCGCGCCCGTTGGGGCGTCGACGTCGCCCGGTGTGGTGGTCGCCGAGGCGCCCGGCGTGGTGGCACCGTCGGAGTCCTCGGCGCCGAGGATCGGCTCGTCCGCGGCCATCGCTTCCCAGATGTCATCGACCGCGTTGGTCCAGACGACCCGGTTCGGGTCCTGCGGGTACGCGGCGTAGGGGGTGGTGAGGAACACCACGTCATCAGCGGAGAGGGACCGCAGGCTCAGGGCCAGACCGGCCATGCCGGTCAGGGACGAGAGATTCGCACTCATCGTCAGCGAGCCGAGTGCCGCGTTGACCATCCCGTACAGCGCCGGGCCGTCCGTGAGGATGTTCCGGGAGAGGACCTCCGCCACCATGGCGGACATCAAGTGCTGCTGGCGTTGGATCCGGCTCGTGTCGGAACCGTCGCCGAGACCGGCGCCCGTGCGGGCGCGGGCGTAGCCGAGGGCCTGCTCCCCGGTGAGGGTCTGCTGCCCGGCATCGAGGTAGAGGTTCGCCTTGGGTGCGGAGATCTCCTCCGGGATGCAGATGTCGATGCCGCCGAGCGCGTTGACCATCTCGACGAAGCCGCCCATCTCGACCAGGACGAACCCGTCGATGATGAGCCCGGTGGCCGACTGGGCGAGGTTGATATCGCAGGCGACCGCGGACTCCTTGTCGCCGCCCACCTGCCACCCGGTCGCGTAGGCCGCGTTGTACTGCCCGTACCAGCCGCGGATCGTCTCGCCGGACGTCGTCGGGCAGTCCGGGATCTGGATCATGGTGTCGCGCGGGATCGAGACGAGTTCGACGCGGGACCGGTCCGCGGAGATGTGGGCGATGATGTGCGTGTCCGCCAGCACCGAGTCGGTTCCGTCGGCGACGGCACCATCGGCGCGACTGTCCGAACCGATGATGAGGATGTTCAGCGCCGTGCCCGCGTTCGGGTCGGCCGGCGGCGCCGGGGCGACGGTCTCGCCATCATCACCGGTGGGCTGCACGACCAGAGCGCCCGGATCGATGACCTCCACCTCGGACTGCAACTGGGCGAACACCGTGCCGCCGAAGGTGAGGGCGAAGGCGAGCGCGCCCACCACGCCGACCGCTGCGGTTCTCAGCGGGCCGCGCCGGATCCTCCGGGCATGCCGAGGCCGACGTGTGGGCAACCCTCGATCCGTGGGTGTGGAGTTCCGGGCGCGTTCGGTCGTGGGGCGGCCGGACCGTCGGATCGGGACCGAAGACCTGGCGTGGCGGGCGGATGGCATCGCCCCGATTTTAGGATCACTGCGCGCCGATATCCGCACACTCGCGGGCGCGCGCCGTGGACGGATGGTGCAGGATTGCGTCAGTCCCGATCCGACTCCGTCGGCACCGACTCCACCGCAGCGTCAGTGCCCGCGGCGGACGCCTCGGATCGGGTCGGCACCAGCTTGAGGCCGACGACCGCGCCGATGATGCCGAGGATGAACACGACCTTCCACACCGAGACCGATTCGGCACCGGTGGCGATCGCGTAGGTCACCGTGAGGGCTGCGCCGATCCCCGTCCAGACCGCGTAGGCGGTCCCGATCGGGATGGACCTCATGGCTCGCCCGAGCCCGAGCATGCTGAGCGTGAGGGCGACGACGAACACGATCGTCGGGACCAACTCGCTGAAGCCGTCCGACTGCCCGAGCGCGGTCGCCCAGACGGCCTCGAGGACGGCGCTGAGGAGCAGGATGAGCCACGGCATCTCAACTCACCACCTTGAGGCCGACGACGCTGCCGACGAGCAGGACCAGCAGCGCGATCCGCGCGATCGACGCGGGTTCCTTGCGCGTGATCATCGCCCAGACGACGGTCAGTGACGCACCGATGCCGACCCAGACGGCGTAGGCCGTGCCGGTCGGCAGGGTCGTCATCGCGTACGCGAGACCGGCCATGCTGGCGAGCATGGCGACGACGAACAGCACCGACGGGCGAACCCGCTTGAAGCCGTCTGAGGCGGACAGAGCCGAGGCCCAGACCGCCTCGAGCATTCCGGACAGGACAAGAATCAACCAAGCCATGATGAGGCCTTCTGAGTCAGTCTTGTCGCGATGCGGGTACTGCTCCCTCGTCCGCAGACCCTCCTCGGGCCTCATCGACCAGGGTAGCCAAACAGGTCGACGGCGTCCACGTGGGTTCGGTCACCACCTCACGTCGGTCATCGGCCGGCTCCGGTCAGCCCGGCGTGGCCGCGGCGGCCGCCCGCGCGGCCGCGGGCAGGGCCGCGAGGATCTGCTCGACTGCTGCGTCGTCGTGTGCGGCCGAGACGAACCAGGCCTCGAACGCCGAGGGCGGCAGGTTCACCCCGGCGTCGAGCATCGCGTGGAAGAACGGCGGGTAACGCCACGCCTGCGCGGCCTTGACCTCGTCGTAGGTGCGCGGCCCGGGCCCGGACCAGCCGCACTCGCCCGGGCTGCCGAACGCGAACGAGAACAGGTTGCCCGCCCGCTGCACCGCGACCGGGACTCCCTCGGCTGCCAGGGCGGCCCGCACGGCTTCCGCGATCGTGTCGGCGGCGGCGTCCACCCGGGCGTACACGCCGCCGTCGGCCAGGCGCAGGGTCGCCGCGCCGGCGGCGACCGCCACCGGGTTCCCGGACAGGGTGCCGGCCTGGTAGACCGGCCCTGCCGGTGCGAGCATCCGCATCACGTCCGCCCGGCCGGCGAGCGCCGCGACGGGCAGGCCGCCGCCGATGACCTTGCCGAACGTGAGCAGGTCCGGGGTCCAGCCGCCCTCGAGGCCCCACCAGCCGGCCGGGCCCACCCGGAACCCGGTGAGCACCTCGTCGGCGATGAACAGGGCACCCTCGGCGTGGGCGATCTCGGCGACTGCGGCGTTGAATCCAGGGTTGGGCGCCACCACGCCCATGTTCGCGGCGGCGGCCTCGGTGATGACGGCGGCGATCCTGCCGGGGTGGGCGGCGAACGCGGCTCGCACGGCATCCAGGTCGTTGTAGCCGATCACGATGGTCTGCGCGGCGAACGCGGCGGGCACCCCGGCCGAGCCGGGCAGGGACAGGGTGGCGACCCCGGACCCGGCCTCGGCGAGCAGGCCGTCGGAGTGGCCGTGGTAGTGCCCGGCGAACTTGATGATCAGGTCCCGGCCGGTGAACCCGCGGGCCACCCGCAGGGCCGTCATGGTGGCCTCGGTGCCGGTGGAGACGAGCCGGACCAGCTCGGCGACGCCCACCCGCTCCCGGATCAGCTCGGCCAGCTCGATCTCCCCCGGGGTGGGCGCCCCGAACGAGAGCCCACGGGCCGCGGCCTCCTGCACCGCGGCGACGACCTCCGGGTGCGCATGCCCGAGCAGCGCCGGCCCCCACGAGCCGACCAGGTCCACATACTCCCGCCCGGCCGAGTCGGTGACCCGCGGGCCGCTCGCGGAGACGAGGAACAGCGGGTCCCCGCCCACGCCGTTGAAGGCGCGCACGGGCGAGTTCACCCCGCCGGGGATCACGGCGGCGGCGCGGTCGAACAGGGTCATCGGGGGTCCGTTCCGGGCAGCTGCCCACGAGTGAGTCGGTCGGCCAGTTCCACGGCCCAGTAGGTCAGCACGGCGTCCGCGCCGGCCCTCTTGATGGACAGCACCGTCTCGGCGATCGTGCGGTCCCGGTCCAGCCAGCCGTTCGCGGCGGCGGCCTCGACCATCGCGTACTCGCCGGAGACCTGGTAGGCCCAGACCGGGACCGGGGAGGTGGCGGCGACGTCGGCCAGCACGTCGAGGTAGCTGAGCGCGGGCTTGACCATGACCACGTCCGCGCCCTCGGCGACGTCCAGGTCCGCCTCCCGGGCACCCTCGCGGCGGTTCGCCGGGTCCAGCTGGTAGCTGCGCCGGTCCCCGGTCAGCTGGGAGTCGACGGCCTCGCGGAACGGCCCGTAGAACGCGGAGGCGTACTTGGCTGCGTAAGCCAGGATCGCGACGTCGGTGTGGCCCTGCGCATCGAGGGCGTCCCGGACGGCGGCGACCTGGCCGTCCATCATGCCGCTCAGTCCGAGCAGCGCGGACCCGGCGCGGGCCTGCGCCAGGCCCATCTCTGCGTACCGCTCGAGGGTGGCGTCGTTGTCGACCCGGCCGGCGGCGTCCAGGACCCCGCAGTGGCCGTGGTCGGTGAACTCGTCCAGGCACAGGTCCGTCTGGACGACGACGGCGTCCCCCACCTCCGCGGCGACGGCGGCGGTGGCCACGTTCAGGATGCCGTTCGGGTCGGTGGCGCCGGTGCCGGTCGCATCCCTGACCTCGGGCACGCCGAACAGCATCAGCCCACCGACCCCGGCCTCGGCGGCCTCGGTCGCGGCCCGGCGCAGGGAGTCGAGGGAGTGCTGGAGCACCCCCGGCATCGAGGCGATCGGCCGGGACTCGGCGGCCTCGATGACGAACATCGGCAGCACCAGGTCGCTCGGGTGCAGGCGGGTCTGCGCGACGAGTCGGCGCATGGCCGGGGTGGCTCGCAGACGGCGGGGTCGGATCCTCAACTGACGTCCTCCAGTGCCCTGATCAGGGCCTCGATCGTGCGTTCGGGTGCGACGACGTCCGCGCGGAGGCCGACGGCGGCCGCGTCCTGCGCGGTCACCGGGCCGAGGCAGGCGATGGTCATGGCGGCGGGCAGGTCGAACCGGGCCAGCGACTTTGCCACGGAACCACTGGTGACGAGCGCGGCGTCCGCCCGGCCGGCGGCCAGGTCCGCGGCAGTGGCCCCCTCGACGGCCAGCTCCTCGACGCGGTAGCCCACCACGCTGTCCACCCAGTGCCCACGCTCGCTCAGCCCGTCGGCCAGGGTGTCCCGGGCGAGCTCGGAGTGCAGCACCAGGACCCGGGACGGGCTGGGGATCGCCGATGCCCTACGTGACACGGCCTCGATGCCCGCGAGTTCCCAGGCCTGCAACAGGCCCTCGGCGCTGAAGTCCGACTCCGGGACCAGGTCCACCGCGAATCCGGCACCCTCGAGGGCGGCGGCCGTGGCCGGGCCGACGGCGGCGACCTTGGCCAGCACGTCCGTGGAGGCATCGAGGACTCCGACGGTGGCCGCCGACGTCACCACCAGCCAGTCGTAACCGCCCGCGGCGAGCCGGTCCAGTGCGCCACGGACCTGCGCGGTGTGCAGCGGGCGGGTGTCCACCAGCGGCACCACCCAGCCGGTCGCGCCGCGCTCGGCGAGCAGGTCACAGACCCGCTCACCCCAGCTACCGCCCCGAGGGACCAGCACCGTGCGACCGGCGAGCGTCATCGACGCCTCAGCCCGTGATCCATGCACCGGCGCCCGCGGCGATCAGGTCGGCCGCGACCGCGCTCCCGATTGCCGCCGCCTCATCCGGCCGGCCGCTCGCGGTGGCGGTTCGTGACTCGCCACCGCCCGGACGGTACGCCGACCCGGAGACCGTCAGGACGCCGTCGGACACCGTTGCCGTGGCACCCACGGGGGCGGCGCAGCCGGCCTCGAGGGTGGCGAGCAGGGACCGCTCGGCCGTCGCGGCGGCCCAGGCGTCCACGTCGTGGATCCCTGCCAGGGCCGCAGCCAGGGGCGTGCCGGTCGCGTCACCCTCGCGGATCTCGACGGCGAGCACCCCCTGCCCGGGTGCGCCCGGCCACGTGTCGAGGCCGAGCTCGACGGTGATCGCGTCGGCCCGGCCGATGCGGCGCAGCCCGGCCGCGGCGAGGATCACGGCGTCGAGCTCGCCGTCGCTGACGAAGCCGAGGCGGGTGTCGACGTTGCCGCGGATGTCCACGACCTCCAGGTCCGGGCGCGCGGTGCGCAACTGGGCCGCGCGGCGTGGGGACCCGGTTCCGACCCGGGCGCCGGCAGGCAGGGTGGCCAGGGTCAGTCCGTCCCGAGCGCACAGGGCGTCGCGGGCGTCCTCACGCGGTGGGGTGGCGGCCACGACCAGGCCGGGGTGCGGGGTCGTCGGCAGGTCCTTGAGGGAGTGCACCACGGCATCACACTCCCCCGCCAGCAGAGCGGTCCGCAACACCGCGGCGAACACCCCGGTGCCACCGAGGGAGGCCAGCGAGGCCCGGCTCCGGTCCCCCTCACTGGTCATCGGCACCAGTTCGGTGCGCAGCCCCGCGGCGGTCAGCGCGTCGGCGACGGTCTGCGTCTGGGTCCGTGCGAGCCGTGATGCACGGGTGCCGATGCGGGTGAGGGCGACGGCGGTCACGGTGCCAGCCCGGCCACCGCGGGTCGGAAGCCCCGGCGGGCGTTCTCGCAGCACCCGGGGCGGCAGACGTCGTACCAGGGCCCGAGGGAGGTCAGCGCGGGCCGGGCCGCGACCGGAGTGCCCTCGAGCCGTTCGACGACGAGATCCACCAGGCCCGCCACGAACTTCGGGTGGATGCCTGGCGTGGGCACCCGCGCGGCCGCGATCTGGTGCTCGGCGGCGGTCTCCATGGCCTCGGTGTCGAGGTCCCAGGCCACCTCCATGTGGTCGGAGAGGAACCCGAGCGGCACGATCACCACGCCGTCGACGCCCTTGGCCGGGAGCTCGGCGATGGCGTCGTTGACGTCCGGCTCCAGCCAGGGCTGGCTGGGCGGGCCGGAGCGGGACTGGTAGACGAGCTGCCAGGGCGTCTCGGGCTCGCCGATCGCCTCCATGACCACCTCGGCGACCGCACGGTGCTGCGCGGCGTACGCGCCGCCGTCGCCGAGGCCGAGCTCGGCGGGGCCGGAGCGCTGCGCGTCGCCCATCGGGATGGAGTGGGTCGCGAAGAGCACCTCGATGGTGCTCGCGCCGTGCTCGCGCAGCGTGGCCAGCCCGGCCGCGACACCGTCGACGAACGGGGCCACGAAGCCCGGGTGGTCGAAGTACTGGCGCACCTTGTCCACCTCGAGGACGCCCCCGAGGCCGGTGTCCTCGAGCGCGTCGGCGAGGTCCTCGCGGTACTGCCGGCAGCTGGAGTAGGAGGAGTACGCGCTGGTCGGGATGGCGAGCAGGCGGCGGTGCCCCGCGGCGTCGGCCTCCCGGAGCGCGTCGTTGAGGTAGGGGTCCCAGTTGCGGTTGCCCCAGTAGATCGGCAGCTCGATGCCACGGCCGGCCAGCTCGGTCTCGAGCGCCGCCTTGAGCTGGCGGTTGTGGGAGTTGATGGGGCTCACCCCACCGAACGCTCGGTAGTGGTGGGCCACCTCCTCCAGGCGCTCGTCCGGGATACCGCGGCCGGCGGTGACGTTGCGCAGGAACGGTAGGACGTCGTCCTGTCCCTCGGGGCCGCCGAAGCCGGCCAGCACGATCGCGTCGTAGGCGACCGGCTCGGTCACGTGCTCGGGTCCGGCCTGGGCGGCCGGCGGGGCCGCGGGGACGACGGCGCCGGGAGCCATCGCCACGGTGGTGGCGGGGGCGGGCTTGCGGCCCCGTCGGGGGGCGCTGCTCGATTGCTCCGTGGTGTCCACCGTGCTCACGCCAGCACCTGCGCGAGCTCGGCGACGCTGACCCGGCGGCCGGTGTAGAACGGGGTCTCCTCGCGCACGTGGCGGCGGGCGTCGGTGTAGCGCAGGTCCCGCATCAGGTCCACCAGGTTCGCGAGGTCGTCGTCCTCGAGGGCGAGGATCCACTCGTAGTCGCCGAGCGCGAACGCGGCGACGGTGTTGGAGAGCACCGACCGGAACTGTGAACCGCGGCGGCCGTGGTCGGCGAGCATCTGCCGGCGCTCGTCCTCGGGCAGCAGGTACCACTCGTGGGAGCGCACGAACGGATAGACGGTCAGCCACGCGGCCGGCTCCTTGCCGCGCAGGAACGCGGGCACATGCCGGGCGTTGAACTCCGCCTCACGGTGCATGCCGAGCGTGTTCCAGGTCGGTAGGAGGCTGCTCAGCAGGGCGGTGCGACGCAGGTCCCGCAGGCCCGCCTGGAGGTCCTCGGCGCGGTCGCCGTGGATCCAGATCAGCGCGTCCGCGTCGGCCTTGATGCTGGAGACGTCGTAGAGCCCGCGCGTGGTGACGCCGGCTGCGGCCAAGCGCTCGATGGTGGCCTCGACCTCGGCGACGGCGGCATCGGAGACGTCCGCGGCGCGGTGGGGGTCACGGCGCAGGACCGACCAGAGTGTGTAGCCCTCGGGGTTCTCCTCGGCGGCCGTCTGCTGGGGGTTCGACGCGTTGCTCTCGGTGGTCACCCGATCACCATAAACCCGCACCAGAATGCCGATGACGACGGTCCGTCAGAACCCGGAGATCCGCCGTCCGGCGTCCCTCGCATCGGCGATCACGGAGGCCAGCCCGGTGCCCGCGATCCACGTGCCGGCCACGTCGAGCGAGCCCATCGCAGTGACCGTGGAACGGGCGGCCTCGACGTGCTGTGACATTCCCCACGCCCGGGTCGGGCGGGGCAGCGTGAGAGACACCCGGATATGGTCGATGAGCGCGTCGGCTCCGATCGTGATCCCGAGCAGCCGGCCCGCGTCCGAGAGCGCGAGCGTGGCACGTTCGGCAGCGTCCCCCGGCACGATCCCGGCCGCGTAGGAGAGCCGGATGACGGCTCGGTCCGGGCCGGCCGCCTGCGCCACCCAGTCCCACTTGGCGCTGGCGTAGGTGAGTGCCTTGGCACCGCGGCCGGGGACGGCGACGAGCACGCCGGCGCGGGGGTGCTCGGGCAGGGCGGTGTCGTCGAGGACGAGGGTCACCAGGTCAACGCCCGACGGCGCGGGCCAGTCCGCGGCGAGGCGCGCCAGGGCGTTGGTCGCCTCGGGCGTACTGCGAATGCCGTCGCGGCCGTCGGTACGCGCCGGGTCGCCGGTCGTGGCACCGGGTTGCGGCGGCGCACCCAGGAAGCCCCAGGTGTGCGGCGGGCTGGCGAGCAGCACCTTGCCCGCGCGGATGCGGATCGAGCCCGCGTGCACGAGCCAGCCACCGCCGTCGGGCGTGAGGGAATCGACCGGGGTGCCCGGGCGCAGGTCGGCGCCGGCGCGGGTCAGGTCCGCGACGAGCGCCTCGACGAGCCGGTGGATGCCACCCCGCACACCCTGCACCGCGCTGCCCGCGGGGGCGGCGGCGCGGATCTCGGCGAGCGAGGCGGCAAGCGACCCGGTCCGGGCCAGCCGGTCAAGCACCCCGGGGAGCAGATCCGTCGCGGCGAGTTCCTCGGGTTCGACCGAGTGCACGCCGCGGACCACCGGACGCAGCAGCCGATCGGTGACGGCCTCGCCCATCCGGGCGGTGACCAGGGCGGCCAGCGTCGGGCCCGGGGCGGGCGAGGGACCGACGCCACGGGCGACGGCGCCCGGTCCGGCGGCGGGTCGGGCGCCGGTGACGTCGACGGGCAGGTCCAGATCCAGCCGGGCGCGCGCCAGGCCGTCCGCCCCCAGAACCTCGGCCAGACCGGGGGCGTCGAGGTCGGTCGGGATGCCGAGCACACCGGTGGCGGGCATGGCGCGGGAGAAGCCGTCGTGGTGGACCCGCGCCGGGACCCGGCTCGGGGTGACGATCTCGGAGGCGAGCCCGAGGTCGTCGATGAGGGCGGCGACGGTGCCGCCGCGCGTGGCGAAACTCTCGGCACCGGAGTCCAGAGCCACGCCCGCCACCGGGTTCGAGCCGACCAGCCCGCCGAAGGAATCCGCGGCCTCCAGGACCGTGACCGAGCTGCCGGCGCGGGCCGCCTCCCACGCGGCGACCAGTCCGGCGACGCCGCCGCCGATGACGACGACGCCTACGGTCGAGGTCGGGTTCTGCGCTCGCGCGGAAGCGCCGTCGTCAGGTTCGGCGGGCGGCGTGCTCATCGGTCCGCGGCCGCGTGCACCGTCTCCACGATCCGGGTCAGGACCTCAGGGTCGGTGTCCGGCGGCACACCGTGGCCGAGGTTGAGCACGTGCGCGGGAGCCGCAGCGCCGCGAGCGAGCACGTCGTGGACGTGCGCCTTGAGCACCGGCCACGGCGCGGCCAGCAGCGCGGGGTCCACGTTTCCCTGCAGCGGCACGCCGGGCACGACCGCGGCGGCGGCGTCCAGCGGGGTGCGGTAGTCGACGCCGACGACGTCTACCCCGACGTCGTGCATCGCACCGAGCAGGTGGCCGGTGCCGACGCCGAAGTGCACCGTCGGCACGCGTCCGCCGTTCGCGGCCACCCCGGTGCTCGCCCCGGGCACCCGCAGGTCGCGGACCGGCGCGAGCGCGGCCGACGAATGCGGCGCGACCAGCGCGGTGTAGTCGGCCAGGGACAGCCCGCCGGCCCAGGAGTCGAACAGCTGGGCCGCGGAGGCACCCGCGCTGATCTGCGCGAGCAGGAACGCCCCGGTCAGCTCGGCGAGCCAGGACATCAGGTCCGCCCACACCTCGGGCTCGCTATGCATCAGCGTCCGCGCAGCGAGCTGGTCCTTCGACGGGCCACCCTCGACGAGGTATGCGGCGAGCGTGAACGGGGCACCCGCGAACCCGATCAGGGGCGTGCTGCCGAGCTCGCCGACCAACCGGCCCACCGCGGTGGTGACGGGCTCGAACAGGCCCGCGGGGACGCCGTCGGGCGTGAGAGCGCGCAGTGCGGCGACGTCTGCCGCGGTCCGCACCGGGTGCGCCAGCACCGGACCCTTGCCGGGCACGATGTCCACATCCACACCGATCAGGCGCAGCGGGACGACGATGTCGCTGAAGAAGATCGCGGCGTCCACCCCGTGCCGGCGGACTGGCTGCAAGGTGATCTCGGTGACCAGGTCCGGGTCCAGGCAGGCCTCGAGCATCCGGATCCCGGTGCGCAGTGCCCGGTACTCGGGTAGCGATCGTCCCGCCTGCCGCATGAACCACACCGGCGTGGTCGGCGAACGCTCCCCGGAGTAGGCGCGGACGAGGGGCGAGGAAGCCGTTGCACCCGTGAGCGGGTGGTCGGCGGGCAGGAGGGTCACGCGCTCGATTCTGACATCTCGGGCGCGGGCGTCGTGACCATGGTGAGGTTGACGCGACATCACTCGGCTCCGAGGTGTCACCCCGCTCATGTCAGGATGTCCACGTGTCTTCTCGCGCGGATGCGATCGATCCTGCCCTCTTGACCCAGTGGTGCACGGAGCGCCTGGGCAGCCCGCCTGCGGAGGAGATCTTCAGATCCGGGCACCTGTCTGTCGTCATCGGGCTGCGGCTCGCCGACGGCCGCGAGGTGGTGGTCAAGGTTCGTCCGGACTCGCCGCGGATCGCGGCCTGTGTCGAAATCCAGCGCCGCATGTTCCAGGCCGGCTATCCGTGCCCTGAGCCGCTCACCGACGCCGTGCCTCTCGGCCGCGACATCGCAACCGCGGAAGCCTACGTCCCTGACGGCGCCTTGCTCCCGAGCACGGACCAGGCCGTCCGATCCTCTGCGGAGGCCTTCGCGCGGCTGATTCGGCTCGCACCCCGGCCGGCTGAGGTGTCGACCCTCGAACCGGCACCGTCGTGGGCGGCGTGGAACCACGCCGAGGGCGGACTGTGGCCGCGCCCGGAGGGCCCTGACGTCAACCTCAACGAGGTGGCCGGCGCGGACTGGATCGACGACGCCGGGCGCCGGGCCCGGGACAGGCTTCGAGCCGGCGAGTCGGACGCGGTGATCGGCCACTGCGACTGGCTTGCCGGCAACCTGCGGTGGAGCGGCGACGCGCTGCTGGTGGTGCACGACTGGGACAGCATGACCGTCGACAGCGAGGCCGTCCTCGTCGGGTTGGCAGCCGCCCTGTACTCGACCGTCGACGTGGACGACCTTGCCACCGTGGAGGAGACCGAGCAGTTCCTCGTTGCGTATTGCGATGCGCGTGGCCGGGACTTCAGCGCCGACGAACTCGAGCGGTCGTGGGCGGCCGGCGTCTGGACCAGGGCATACGACGCCAAGTATCAGCACACGGTCGGACAGCCCATCACCTCACTGCGCGAGAGCGAGGCCCGTGAGCGGCTCCGTCGCGCTGGGACCGACCGAGGACCGTCCTGACCGAGCTCGAGGCCCCCGGCAATGCGGGTTCCATCGGGGGATACGCTGAGCCGCACGACCCATCGGGAGCCACCATGACCACGTCGCCGCACGACCGGGCCACCGACGGCCGCCCGCTTCTCGCTCTCATTCCGGGCGCCGGGTCGGACCCCGGCTACTGGCAACCACTCCGGGCCGCCCTCGAGGCCGTCGGGCTCGACTCGGTGGCGGTCGATCTCCCCTGCGCCGACGACACCGCCGACCTGCGGGCATACACGGACGCCGTCCTTGCCGTCACCGCGGACCATCCCGGGGACGTCGTGCTGGTGGCCCACTCGTTCGGCGCCTTCACCGCGCCGCTCGCCGCCGAGCGCCTGACCTCGGCGCGGCTGGTCCTGCTCTCGGCGATGGTGCCGCGCCCCGGGGAGGCACCCGGCGACTGGTGGGAGGCGACCGGTCAAGCCGCCGCGCGCCGCGACGCCGACCTCGCCGCGAACCGGGAACCCGACGACTCCCTCGAGGCCCTGTTCTACAACGGGTTGACCCCGGCGCAGATCGAGCAGGCCAGGTGGTGGGATCGGCCACAATCGGGCACGCCGTTCGTCGCGCCCTGGCCGCTGCCGGCGTGGCCGGACCTGCCGACCACGGTGCTCGCGTTCGCCGACGACCGGCTCTTCCCGCCGACGTTCCAGCGGCGGATCGCCGCGGAGCGGCTGGGTCTCGAGTTGGGTCTGGTACCCGGTGGCCACATGGGCATGATCTCCCACCCCGGACCGCTCGCCGCCACCCTCGCGCGCATCGTGGGCGAGGGTTCGGACACCGCGTCATAACGATCAGCGGGCCGCGGACGTACGATGGCGGGCGTGCTGGTGTGTGTGAGTGCGAACCATCGGACCGCGAGCTTCGCGGTCCTCGAGCGACTCTCCGCAGCGCATCCGGACCCGACGGCGCATCTCGCCGACGCCGGCGTGCGCGGCGCCGTCGTGGTCGCGACGTGCAACAGGCACGAGTCCTACCTCGACGTGGACGCCGAGTCCGAGGCGGACGTCGAGGCGGCCGTCGAGACCGCGCTCGGGCGCCTCGCCGGGCCGGCGGGGCTGACCACGCACGACCTGCGGGCCAAGGCCCGCGTGATGACCTCCAGCCGGGTGGCGGCGCACCTGTTCGCGGTGGCCAGCGGCCTCGACTCCGTGGTGGTGGGCGAGGACGAGATCGCGGGCCAGGTACGCCGCGCGCTCAGCGACGCCCGCGAGGCCGGCGCCACGACCGGTGCCCTGGAGCGCCTGTTCCAGATGGCCTCGACCACCTCCCGCGGCGTGAAGAACACGACCGGGATCAACGCGGCCGGCCGGTCCATGGTGCGCTTGGCGCTGGACCTCGCCGAGAGTCGGATCCCGGAGTGGGCCCGCGCCCGGGTGCTGATCATCGGCACCGGTGCGTACGCGCGGACCACCCTGGCGGCGCTGCGCGAGCGCGGGGTCGCCGCCGTGGATGTGTCCTCACCGTCCGGGCGCGAGCAGATGTTCGCGAGCCGGGAGGGCGTCCGGCCCGTCGGCGCGGCCGAGTTGCCGGCCGCGCTCGGGCGCGCGGATCTGATCATCACCTCAACGAACGTGCCGGCCCTGGATGCCGAGCGACTCGCGCCCGCCCGCGGCACGGACGCGCGGGCGCTGCTGGTCATCGACCTGGGTCTGCCCAGCAACGTCGCCAAGGACGTCACGACCGTGCCCGGCGTGGACCTGCTGGACCTGGAGACGATCAGCCGGCACGCCCCGGTGGCGGAACTGAACGCGAGCGCGCAGGCCCATGACCTGGTGGCTGCGGCGGCCCGCGAGTACGAGACCCGTACGGCCGCCGAGACCGCCGGCCCCGCGATCGTGGCCTACCGCGGCCACATCGAGGAACTGCTCGATGCCGAGATCGCCCGCGCCCGCGAGCGCGGCGAGCATTCCGAGGACGTCGAGCGGGCCCTGCGCCACTTCGCCGGCGTCCTCGTGCACTCCCCCACCGCCCGGGCCCGGGACCTCGCCGCGCAGGGCCGGCTGCCGGAGCTCACGGACGCGCTCGGGACACTGTACGGACTGCACGTCCCGCCGCACGACGAGAACACGCTCGGCGTGACCTACCGCCGGATCGGCTGACCCCCGCCACCGCCGCCCGTCCACCGGAGCGGGCGTGCGGTCCCGCGCAGGGTGAATGATGTGACCGTGACCGGCCACAACAGGATCGAGCGGTACCCGACGCGACGGGCCGCGCACGCGGCGGGCCGGCAGACACGCAAGGTGGCGCCGCGCCGCACCCTCGGCACGTTGGCGACGTCCGACCGGGACCCCGTCGCCCACCTCAGGGAGCAGAACGCCGACCGATTGCCCGAACTCGTCCCGCTCCGGATGGCACGGATGCTCCAGGACCCGTTCGCCTTCTATCGCGGCACCGCGGGCCTGATGGCTCTCGACCTCGCCGACTCCCCGAGCTCCGGGCTGCCGGTCATCGCCTGCGGTGACGCCCACCTCAGCAACTTCGGCATCTACGCGACCCCCGAGCGGCGCCTCACCTTCGATCTGAACGACTTCGACGAGGCGGCCGCCGCACCATGGGAGTGGGATCTCAAGCGCCTCGTCACGAGCGCCGTCATCGGCGGCAGACACGCGGGGTACGCCGCTGCCGAGACCGAGCGGGCCGCTCGCGAAGCCGTGGCGGTCTATGCCGCCGGCCTCAAGGAACTCGCCGCGCTGTCTCCGGCGGCCCGCTACTTCATGCACACCGGCAAGGCCAAGGCGCGGGGGTGGCTCGACAAGACCTCGCGCACGGCGATGAAGGGCGCGGTCGAGTCGGCGCGCAAGCGGACCGCCGAGCGGGCGGTCCGGCGCACCACCGAACGCGGCCCGGACGGACGGCTGCGCTTCGTCGAGACCCCGCCGACGATGACGCACCCGAGCGGCGCCGTCGTCGAGGCCATGACGGACATCGTCGAGCGCGTCCTTTCGAGCATGAGCGTCGACATCGCCGTCGTCCTGCGCCAGTACGAACCACTGGATCTCGTTCGGCGCGTGGTCGGTGTGGGAAGCGTCGGTACGCGGTGCTATCTGCACCTGATGGGCGGCGCGGATGATGACGTGATGCTCCTGCAGGTGAAGGAGGCAGGCGAGTCCGTCCTGGTCCGGTACGGGCGCGTCGAGCAACCACCGGACATCGCCCGAGGGATCGCGGCGGCCGGCAACGGTCTACGCGTGGTGGCGCTGCAGCGCGTCCTCCAGGGGGTCTCCGATCCCTACCTCGGCCACGTGCAGGTGGCTGGGCGGGACTACTACCTGCGTCAGTTCCACGACATGAAGGGTTCGATCGACCTCGACTCGCTCGACGCGGCCGCGTTCCGTCAGTATGTCGCCGCCTGCGCGTCCATCCTGGCGCGGGCCCACTCGCAGAGCCCGACCGCTAGCAAGATCGTCGGCTACATCGGCAACGGGGCCGCACTCACCGATGCCATCACGGAGTGGGCATACGCCTACGCGGACCAGTCCCGTCAGGACTTCGACGCGCTCCGTGCGGCCGCCGACGACGGCAGGGTGCCGCGGGCCGACCAGCCGTAGTCCCTGGTGTACTGATCGGGTGAGCGAACCGGAGGAGCTGCGGGTTGCCATCGTCGGCGACGTCGTGCACCGCCCCGCGCAGGCCTGGACGACCACCGTGCATGCCCTGCTACGCCACCTGGCCGCGAACGGGCTGGCCGACGTGGTCCCTGAGCCACTCGGCATCGTGGGGGACGTCGAGACCGACCGCCTGGTGCCGGGCGATGCCGGGCCGGCCAGCTGGCCGTACCAGGCGACCGAACCAGGGCTGGCCTCGGCTGCCCGACTCCTGCGGGCGGTGCACGACGCGACCCGTGGCTGGCGTCCGCCCCCGAGTGCTCGGTGGGCCCACCCGCCCAGATCCGACGCGGCCGCCGAAACGTCCGTGATCTGTCATGGCGACCCCGGCCCGTGGAACATGGCCTGGACCGGTGGCGTGGCGACCGGCCTCTTCGACTGGGATCACGCCTACCCCGGCCCGGCGCTCGACGACGTCGCATACGCGCTCGAGTACTTCGCGCCGTTCCGGGATGACGCCGAGGCGGTGCGCTGGCACGGGTTCACGTTGCCACCTGACCGACGTCGGCGCACCGAGGTGTTCGCGGCGGCCTACGGCCTCGGCTCGAGCGCAGGGCTTCTGGACGCCGTCATCGCGCGGCAGGAGACTACGGCCGACCAGGTCCGGGCGCTCGCGAACGAAGGCGTGCTACCCCAGGCGAGGTGGGTGAACGAGGGCTACCTCGACGTACTGGCCGCCCGGGTCGCCTGGTCCCGGGCCAACCGCCACCTGTTCGAGTAGGCCGACGGCGACCCACCGCCGAGATGGGTCGACCGCACGCCCTCGGATGTGCGGCCGGTCATGCGTCAGGTATGGGATCGAGCCCGGTGTGGTGGGCCGCGAACGCGAGCTGGTCGGCGAACTCCGCCGCCTGGGCGTCCTTGGGCTTGCCCATTCCATGCCCGGCTCGGGTATCCACGCGCAGCAGGGCCGGCCCGGCCCCTTCGGAGCCGGCGGACAGGGCGTGCTGCAGCTCGGCTCCGAACTTCAGGGAATGCGCGGGCACCACGCGGTCGTCGTGGTCGCCGGTGCAGATGAGCGTGGGCGGGTAGGCGACGTCGTCGCGCACCCGGTGCAGCGGTGAGTAGGCGTACAGCGCGGGGAACTCCGCCGCGTCGTCCGGGTCGCCGTAGTCGCTGCACCAGGCCCAACCGACTGTGAACCGGTGGAACCGCAGCATGTCGAGCACGCCGACGGTCGGCAGCGCCGCCGCCCACAGCTCGGGCCGCTGGGTCATCGCGGCACCGACGAGCAGCCCACCGTTCGATCGCCCGTGGACCGCGATCGCGGACGCCGTGCCGGACGAGCGGAGCCACTCGGCGCAGGCATACAGGTCGTCGAACACATTCTGCTTGCGATCCTTCGTGCCTGCGTCGTGCCACTGCTCGCCGTACTCCCCGCCGCCGCGCAGCGTCGCGACCGCGAGCGTGCCACCGGCCGCGACCCACGCGACGAAGATCGCCCGGAACTCCGGGTTCACCTCGATCCGGAACCCGCCATAGCCGTACAGGAGCGTCGGCCGGGGCGCATCGTCGGCGAGGTCCGCGCGCTGGACGAGGAACATCGGTACCTCGGTGCCCTCCGTGGACGTCGCGCGAGGTCGGGTGACGGAGACCTCGCCGACGTCGAACGCGCCGGGTGGCCCGGCCAGCACCTTGTGCTTCGGCGCCGGTGCGGTGACGACCCGGTGGTTCGTCCCGGCATCGGTGAACGAGACGGTGCGGACATGGACGACGGCGGAGCCCTCCTCAACGTCGAGGCCCGCCACGGTCACGGCCTCGCCGAGGTCGACGGCGCGGCGCGCCTCGGTGATGCCCACCGGGACGTCATCGCCGTCCGCCTGGTCGAAACCGGCGAGCACCACGCGGTGCGTGGCGTCGCGGGAGTAGACCAGCACGAGACCGTCCACCGTGAGCGCGGACTCCGGACGCAGCACACCGTCCGCGGACTCCCCCACGAGCTCGCGGAACTCGGGCTCCGAACCCGCACCGACGCCGTCGGGATCGATCGTGACGATCCGGCGGCGTGGCGCGCCGTCATCCGTGTGCAGCACGAGCCGGCCGCCTCGCGCGCCGAGGACCGCCCACCGGGCGCGGGCATCGGAGGTCAGCGCGACCTCATCGGCATCGATGTCGATGCCACCTGGTCCTGGCACGAGCCGCCGTACCGCGAGGTCGCTCGGCCCCGAGGAGCCCGCCGCGTATCTGATGACGAGCCAGTCCCCCGCGACGTCCGGATAGGCGAACAGCTTCGGAGCATCCGGCCGGTGCCACACGGTGACGTCGTCCGCCGGTGCCTCGCCGAGCCGGTGCAGCCGCAGGTAGCCGGCCTCGGTGACATCGGCGAAGGTCGCGCCGGTCGGGGCGTCGTGCACCCAGTACAGGAAGCCGCTCGAGTCGGGCAGCCAGGTGGGCTCGACCCACTTCGTCCAGGTGAGCTGGTCGGGTAGGACGGCTCCGGTCGCGACGTCGAGCACGCGGATCGTGCGCCAGTCCGAGCCTGCCTCGGCGAGGGCATAGGCGAGCAACTCCCCGTCCGGGCTCACCGACCAGCTGGTCACCGCCGTCGTGCCGGCGGCGTCGAGTTCGTTCGGATCGAGCAGCACACGGTCCTCAAGGGACGGCACGCCGCCGTCGTCGGAGACGACGAGCCGGTCCTGGTTCGCGGTCCCGTCGTTCACCCACGCGAACGTGCGACCGTGCCGCTCGTGCGGGAGGCCCACGCTCGGTGCGTGCAGGATCCGCGAGACGAGGTCGTCGAACGCGGGGCGCTCCGGCAGCGCCGCGAGGATCGGTTCGCTGAGCGTGTTCTGCGCGGCGACGAACGCCTGCGTCTGCGCCGAATCAGGGTCCTCGAGCCAGCGGTACGGGTCGGCGACACTGACCCCGTGCAGGACGTCGACGACGTCGGACCGGCGGGCGGGCGGGTAGCTCAGGGGTTCAGGGCTCGAGTCGAGAGGCATGTGTCCAGTCAATCGCACCCGGGGCGGACCCGAGCACACGGCCGAGCGCCGCGGGCTGAGGCGTGCGCCTGGCACGATCGTGGCGTGGCAGGCTGGGCGCATGAGTTCCTACCCCACCCTGGCCCGGTTCGACTTCCCGGTGGCGCTGGCGGTCTCCTCGGCGAGCGAGGTGCTCTCGTTCGACGGCGACGTCGAGGCGGTCCATCCGTGGAAGTCCGTGACGAAGCCACTGGCTGCGCTCGCGGTGCTCGTGGCAGTGGATCAGGGGCGGGTCGGCCTCGACGATCCAGCCGGCCCGGAGGGGTCCACCGTGCGGCATCTGCTCGCGCATGCCTCCGGGCTGCCGTTCGAGGCCGGCGCGGTGCTGCAGCGGCCGGGGCTGCGCCGGGTGTACTCGAACCAGGGCTTCGAGGTCCTCGGCGACCACGTCGCGGCGGCCGTGGGCGAGCCGTTCCCCGAGTGGACCCGTGCGGCGGTGCTCGAGCCCTTGGAGCTGACCAGCGTCACCCTGGACGGCAGCCCCGCGCATGCGGCGAGCGGCTCCGCCCACGACGTGCTCGCGCTCGGCCTCGAGATGCTCACGCCGACGCTGATCTCCGCGGAACTCGGCGAGACGGCCCGCACGGTCGCCTTTCCCGGCCTGTCCGGAGTGCTGCCCGGGTTCGGACGGCAGGACCACAACGACTGGGGTCTCGGCTACGAGATCCGCGACCACAAGTCCCCGCACTGGACCGGGGCCTCGAACTCCCCCGCCACGTTCGGGCACTTCGGCCAGTCCGGCAGCTTCGTCTGGGTGGACCCGGACGCGGGCCTGGTCGCCGCGTTCCTCGGCGCCGAGTCGTTCCGATCCGAGGTGCACGGCGAACTGTGGCCGTTGCTGAACGACGAGATCCTCGCCGCGCACCGGGCCTGACGCCGGGGACCGCTGCGTCAGCCGGCCAGGATCAGCTCGACCACATCGTCGGCGCTCGTGCCCTCGGGCAGCGCGATCCGCACGGTGCCGGTCGGCTCCTCGAGCGGTTCGGGCACGGCGGCGGCGGACACCAGCGTCTCGCCGACCCTGATGACGAGGCGGGCCGTCTCCCCGGCCCCGGCGGCCTGCGCGGACAGGTCCTGAAGGACGGCCGTACCGTCCGGATCTAACGTCAGGTCCACAGAGTCGTGGTCGCCCGCATCGGGCACCGCCACGGCGTCCGCGACGCCGGCGCGCGAGAACTGCGCGGCGCCGACCTCGACGTGCTCGCCGTTGACCTGAACACAGTCCGCGCTGGAGCCGGGAGTGCAGGACTGCGCCACCGCCAGCTCGATCGCTCCACCGGTCGGCGGCGGCGGCGGCCCGCCCCCGGCGCCGCCTGCGGAACACGCGCTCGCCACGAGCACGAGGAGTCCGACGCACCAGTACCGGCGCCTGTGATTCGCCATGGGACGACCTCCGTCGAGCGTCAGGCCGGCATCCGCGCCGGGACAGACGTCAGGCTACTGGCCCGTCAACGACTGTGCGCCGGGTCCGGTCAACTCCCCCGGGCGCACCGGTCGCCCGGAGAGGGCGAGCAGCAGCGCCACGGCGCTCCCCCGCACGTGCTCGCCGTCGCCGACGGTCAGCTCCGCGTCGGTCGCGGTGAGTCGCAGCCCGGCGGCCCGCTCCCTGCCGCCGCCCATCCTCGTGGAGGTGGCGAGCTGGTGCCGGATCGCCGTCACGGCCGCCGCGGGAGGGTAGTCGTGTTCGATCCCGAGCGGGCGCCGGATGTCCTCGCCGTGCACGATCGCCTCGACGAGCCGGGTCGGGAGCGGCGCCGGGGCCCCGGTGCTGCGTCGGCTGACGGACTCGAACGCGGCCAACGTCTGCGCCGGGTCCGCCGCGCGCTCCCGGGCCACACCGCGGTCGTTGAACCTGTCGAAATCGAAGCCGGCCCGCACGAACGCGCCTGCGAACGAGAGCGTGGTGGTGCGGGCGTCGTCGACGAGGTGCGCGAGCACGTCATGCACGCTCCAGCCCGGGCACAGCGACGGCGTCGACCACCGCTCGGCGGGCAGGTCCCGCAGGTCCTCGATCAGCGCGGCACGCTCGGCGTGGACGGTGGGCCAGATCGTGGCGCTGTCCTTGGCCATGCTCTCGCGTGGCTCCCCTCGATCGGGGTGGACGGCACCCGCGGTCAACCGGCGAGCAGCTCCGCGTCCACGCGCTGCACCGCGGCGCCACGGTAACGCAGCACGAATGCTCGCACCAGGTGGTGAGCGGCGCTCACGTCCGCCCGCGTGACCCGGTCGATGACGGCGGCCATCTCGGCGGCGTCGAAGTAGCCGGAGTCGCGGTAGACCTCGATCCGGGTGATCACCGAGGCCAGGTCCATCTCAGGGTGGAACTGGGTGACGTATCCGTGCCGGCCGAGCCGGTACATCTGCACAGGGCAGGTCGGCGAGGTGGCGAGCACGGTGGCGCGCGGCGGCAGCACCGTGACGGCTTCCTTGTGCCCGACATAGGCCTGGAACCCGGCCGGCAGGCCGGCGAGCAACGGGTCCACGGCGCCCTCGGGGGTGAGCCGGATCTCGGCGGCGGAGGTCTCCTCGCCGTAGGTCGCGTCCACCACGCCGCCGGTGCGTGCGCCGACGATCCCGACGCCGTAGCAGAGCGCGAGCATCGGCAGGTCCCGGCGGAGGATCTCGTCGACGATCACACCGAGGTCGGCCTCCACCCGGCGCTGCACGGACGACTTGTGCCGGTCGGAGACGGTGAACGGGCTGCCGCCGATGATCACGCCGGCGTAGTCGGCTGGGTCGAGGTCGGCCACGGACCCGGCCTCCAGACGCACCCGCACCAGCTCGTCCGGGTGCAGGCCGCCGTGGCGGAGCAGGCTGCGGTACTCCTCATCCGCCGCCGCGTCCTCCGCACGGGAGGCGAGCAGGAGGAAGGGGCGCATGCGGCAAGTCTTCCCGACGGCGACCCCTCGCCCTGGCGGGGCCGAGTTCCGTCTCAGTCCGTGGTCACCGGCCCCCAGCCGGGCCGGTGACTTGCGGGGCGACCTACGCCAACCCCATCGCCGTCCGGGCCGCGGCGAGTACCGGGGCGGTGGCTCGACGACAGACCTCGGCGCCGGACGCGAACACCGAGGACACGTCGCCGGGATCGAGG
The DNA here is from genome assembly GCF_902703175.1 of Occultella aeris. GTDB lineage: Bacteria > Actinomycetota > Actinomycetes > Actinomycetales > Beutenbergiaceae > Occultella > Occultella aeris. The sequence continues at coordinate 152,096 of NZ_CACRYJ010000053.1, forward strand.
TCGGCGTACAGCTTCTGGATCGGCTCGAGCTCGGCTATCACGGCGTCGGTCACCGCAGCCTTCAGGGCGCCGTAGGTCGTGATGCCCTCCGTCGAGCCGCCGCAGGCCGCGAGGATGTCGAGCAGGTTCGTCACTCCGGGCTTGGCCTCGCGATCGGGTCGCACCGAGCCCACGCCCACCTCCGAGTCCGTCACGGCGCGACCGACCTTCCGGCGTACCACGTCGGGCGGGTCGAGCAGGTAGATGGTCCCGCCGCCGTCGTCGCGGGACTTGTCCATCTTCGAGGTCGGGTCCTGCAGGTCCATCACGCGCGCACCTGCCGGCGCCGTGACGATCTCGGGGACCGTGAACACCTCGCCGTAGCTGCGGTTGAACCGCAGGGCCAGGTCCCTCGTGAGTTCGACATGTTGGCGCTGGTCGTCGCCGACCGGCACATCGGTCGGCCGGTAGAGCAGGATGTCGGCAGCCATCAGTGCCGGGTAGGTGAACAGTGAGACCCGCGTCGAGGGCCGGTTGCGACCCTTCTCCTTGAACTGGATCATCCGGTTCAGCTCGCCGACGTGGGCGGTGCACTCCAACAGGTAGGACAGTTCGGAGTGCGCGGGCACATGGCTCTGGATGAACAGAGTGCTCCGGTCGAGCCCGACGGCAAGCAGCAGGCGCGCCATCTCAGCCGGGACCTCCCGCAACCGGGCCGGGTCGTGGCCGACCGTCAGGGCATGGAGGTCGGCAATGCCGTAGTAGCAGGTGCTCCGCGCAGGGGAGACCTGCGCGGCCGCCATCGGACGCAGTGCGCCGAGCAGGTTCCCCAGCGTGAGGTGACCGGTGGGCTTGAGCATGGACAGGTTGATCATCGGGACTCCTTCGATGCGAGCCCACGGGTGCTGTCGATCTCTCAGTGAAACGCGTGACGGCCGCCCATGGGCGGCCGTTTCGTTGAATGCTTCGAACGTGGTCCGCCGGTCAGGCGGGCCACCACTGCATGGAGCGGAATGTCGTCAGCATGTGGGTCATCATGCCAGGTGCGGAGCGCCGGTGTCCGCAGGTCGCGGCGACACCCGCACGGAGCCTGCGTAGCTCACCAGCAGGGCCGCCGCGAGCACCCAGACCTGCCCGACGGCCGCGAGCCGATCCCCGGCGATGACGATCACGGCGCCGGCCACGAGGGTCGGCACGGCGAGCAGCAATGCGGTCTGCCGGCCGCGCGGGTCGGCCCGGCGGATCCCGAGCACCAGATGCACCACGGCGCCGAGCAGCCCGTAGAGGCCGAACGCGACGAGCAGCAGCCACCGCACGTCCGCCGTCAGGGATTCGCCGGGTTCGACGAGGACACCGCCGAGGACCGCGACCAGGGTGGCCAGCGCACCGGTCGTGACCAGGTGCAGCGGCCACGCCGCCCGCGGGGACACGGCGCCCGTGGCGAGCAGGGCGACCCCGGCGTAGCCGCCGCGGACCGCGAGGGCCCACAGGGTGACCAGAAGCGCGAACGTGCCCGCTCCGGCCAGCAGGAGGTCGACGTCCCAGGTGGCCTCACCGGCGGCCGCGACGGCCTGGATCATGCCTTCGCCGAGCACGATGATGACGAACAGCCCGAGCCGCTCACCCAGGTGCGCCTCGTCCCCGGCTAGGGTTCTGACCGTCTCCGGCAGGTCCCGGTCGCCGCGTCGCGGGTCCCGCCCGCGGCCCGATCCGAGCAGGTCGGCACCCTCCCCAGGGCCGCGACCCGCGCGGCCCCGCCGACCGGACCGAGCCGCGTCGCGGCGCCCGGCGCGTCCGCGTCGTTCGCCGCCGTCGATCCGGTCCCGCAGTCCGTCCAGGTGTTCCTGGGCGTTCTGGGCGAGCCTTGGCCCGGAGATCAGCAGCAGGACGCCCACGTCGATCGCGAGGCCGATCGCCCACAGGATGTAGACGACCGATCCGTCGAACCACCAGGACACCATCCAGGGCACGACGCCCCCGAGTGCCTGGACGACGGGAAGGTCCAGCACCACGGTCCCTCGTTGGAACGGCCGCGACGCGAGGATCCGGCCGATCACGTACGCGATCGAGAACGCGGTCGCGTGCTCGCCGTTGATCTCGGGCACGGCCGCCATCATCACGGCCAGGGCGGCCATGCCGAGCAGCATCGGCCGGGCCCGCGTCGCCTCACCGGCGATGTTGCCGTACGTCGTGAAGCACGCCCAGACCAGCCAGAACGCCACGAACGCGATCGCGTACAGCGCCAGGCCCCCCGGCCCGTGGTCGGCGTGCAACAGGTGCGCCAGGGTGCCGATGCCGGCGACCACGACCAGGTCGAAGAACAGTTCCAGCCAGGATGCGTGCCGGTCGGCTTCCGTGTGCTCCGCGGTTGTCACGGGGACCGAACCTACTCCTGTGCCCGGACCGCTCACAGTGCTCGCGGTGCCGATGGCGATCGCGCATCCGGTGGCGGCGCGCACCCGGGTGGATCCGCGAGACACTGGAGGAGATGACACTCTCCCCGCCCGCCGACCCGACCGACGACGACGCCCTGGTCGAGTCCTTCACCGACTGGGCGAGCTCACGTGGCCTCACGCTGTACGAGCACCAGGAGGAGGCGCTGCTGGAGATCGTGACCGGCGCGCACGTGATCCTGTCCACGCCCACCGGATCCGGCAAGTCCCTGGTCGCGGTCGCGGCGCACTACGTGGCGATGTCCCGTGGGCAGCGCAGCTACTACACCGCACCGCTGAAGGCGCTCGTGAGCGAGAAGTTCTTCGACCTCGTGGAGGTGTTCGGTGCGGATGCCGTCGGCATGATGACCGGCGACTCGGCCATCAACACCGACGCCCCGATCATCTGCTGCACCGCCGAGGTGCTCGCGAACCAGGCCCTGCGGGACGGCGCGGACACCGACGCCGCGCAGGTGATCATGGACGAGTTCCACTTCTACGCCGACCCCCAGCGCGGCTGGGCCTGGCAGGTGCCGCTGCTGGAGCTGCCGCGGACCCAGTTCGTGCTGATGAGCGCCACCCTGGGTGACGTGTCCTTCTTCGCCGAGGACCTCGTCCGGCGCACGAAGAGGCCCGTCGCCGTGATCGCGAACACCGAGCGCCCGGTGCCGCTGACCTTCACCTACTCCACCGAACAGCTGCACGAGCTCGTCCTGGAACTGCTCGGCACCCACCGCGCCCCGGTGTACGTGGTGCACTTCACCCAGGCCGCCGCCGTCGAGCAGGCGCAGTCGCTGACGTCCATCCAGGTCGCCAACAAGGAGCGCAAGGCACAGATCGCGGAGGCCATCGGCGACTTCAGTTTCGCCCGCGGGTTCGGGGCCACCCTGTCCCGGCTGCTGCGGCACGGCATCGGCGTGCACCACGCCGGCATGCTGCCGCGCTACCGGCGGCTCGTCGAGCGCCTCGCCCAGGCCGGGCTGCTCGGCGTCATCTGCGGCACCGACACCCTCGGCGTCGGCATCAACGTGCCGATCCGAACGGTGGTGCTCACCGGCCTGACGAAGTACGACGGCGTCCGCTCGCGGCATCTGTCGGCTCGCGAACTGCATCAGATCGCCGGGCGGGCCGGCCGCGCCGGCTATGACACCGTGGGCGAGGTGATCGTGCAGGCGCCCGAGCACGTCATCGAGAACGCGAAGTCGCTCGCGAAGGCCGGCGACGACGAGCGCAAGCGCCGCAAGATCGTGCGCAAGAAGGCCCCCACCGGCGTGGTGAACTGGACGGACAAGACGTTCGAGCGCCTGCGCGACGCCGAGCCGGAGAAGCTCACGTCCCAGTTCCAGGTCTCGCACGCGATGGTGCTGGGGGTGCTGGGTCGTGACGACGACGCGATCGCCACCTTGACCCGCCTCCTCACGGACAATCACGACGAGCCCACCGACCGGAACCTGCACGTGCGCCGCGCGATCGGTATCTACCGGTCCCTGCGCGCCGCCGGTCTGGTGGAGAAGCTGCCCGAGCCGGACGCGTTCGGGCGCCGGATCCGGCTCACCCGGGACGTGCCGGCCGACTTCGCCCTGAACGCCCCGCTGTCGCCGTTCGCCCTTGCGGCCCTGGAACTCCTCGACCCGGAGGACCCGGACTACGCCGTCGACGTGGTCTCGGTGGTCGAGGCCACCCTGGAGAACCCGCGCCCGTTGCTGATCGCCCAGGAGAAGGCCGCTCGCGGCGAGGCGATCGGTGCCATGAAGGCGGACGGCCTGGAGTACGAGGAGCGGATGGCCGCCCTCGAGGAGATCACCTACCCGCGGCCCTTGGCCGAGCTGCTGACCGCGGCGCTGGCCGAGTACCGGACCGCGAACCCTTGGGTGGACGACTACGAGCTCAAGCCCAAGTCCGTGGTGCGGGACATGGTGGAGAACGCGATGACGTTCTCCGAGGTGATCTCCCGGTACGGCCTTGCCCGCAGCGAGGGCGTGGTGCTGCGGTACCTGACCGACGCGTACAAGGCGCTGCGCCAGATGGTGCCGGCGGCCGCTCGGACCGAAGAGCTCACCGAGATCATCGAGTGGCTCGGCGACGCCGTGCGGCAGGTGGATTCCTCCCTGCTCGCCGAGTGGGAGGCCCTGCAGAGCGGCCTGCAGAACGCAGCGGTCGCGCTCAGCGAGCAGACGCCGTCGGGCATCGACGGCACCGACGCGGACGAAGCCCGCTTCGGCGGCGACGACGCCGACCGGCCGATCACCGCGAACGAGCGGTCGTTCCGCATCCTGGTGCGCAACGCGATGTTCCGCCGCGTGGAGCTGGCCGCCCGGGAGGACTACCACCGGCTCGCGCAGCTCGACGCCGCCCTGCCCGAGGACCAGCGCTGGAGCGCCGACGACTGGGCCGACGCGATGGAGGAGTACTGGGCCGAGTACGGCGAGCTCGGCATCGGTGCGGCGGCCAGGTCGGCGTCGATGACCAGCATCTCCCCCGGGGCGGAGCACTGGGAGGTCACCCAGGTCCTCGACGACCCCGAGGGCGACCGGGACTGGCGGTTCCGGGCGAGCGTGGACCTGGCCGCGAGCGCCGAGCTGGGCCGTGCGGTGCTGCGGATGGTCGACGTCGGGATGGTCAGTTCTGCCCCATGAGGCGGCGGGTCCGGTCAGGAGCCTCGCCTACCATGGCGGGGTGAGCGACAAGGTAGCGGGCTTCTACCCGGACCCGGACGGCCAGAACCGTCAGCGGTACTGGGACGGGGACGCCTGGACGGAGTACTACACGCCGCTCGCGCCCAAGGTTCCCGAGGTGCACGGCTCCGCCACCGCGGCCGCCGACTATCCCTACCTGGCCCAGGCCAACCACCCGGACGTCATGGTCGCCCCCGGCACCACACCGAGCTCCTGGCCGACGTCCTCCACCTGGGGGCCGGCTGCGCAGCCCCAGGGCGGCGCGGACGAGACGAAGGTGTTCACCTCCGGGGTGCGCGGCACGCCCGGTGGGATGGCCGCCGTGGTCGCCGTATCCCTGCTCGTGATCATGCTGGTGGTCGGCGTCGGGTGGTGGCTCGTGAACGGGCGCAACCCCTCCGACCCGGACCCCACCGCCGGACCGACGACCTCGGGACCGCAGAGCGGTGGCCAGACGAACACCGGCAGCGTGGTCGTCGACGGGAACACCTCCGGCGAGGTCCCGGGCGGCGGCACCTGGGTGGGCACCCTGACGATCACGCAGAACACCACCTACCTGCTGGACGCTCGCGCCAACGACGGCACCCTCGACCTCGAGCTGGACGTGCGTGACGCGGGCGGCGCGTCCCTCGGCGGCAACGACGACCGCGGCCGTGACCTGTCCGAGCTCGGCGGGGTCTCCCTCGACCCGCTCGCGTTCGTGACGCTGACTGCCGGCGAGTACGAGGTGGTGGTGTCCGAGCACAACGGTGCCGACGCCGGCTTCCAGCTCACCACCACCCAGATCTCCGACCGGCTCGAGCTGGGCGTGACGACATCCGCGGACGTCCCGTCCGGAGGCGCGTACTACGCCGTGGTGGACCTGCCCGAGGCCGGCACCTACACCGTCGACGTCGCCGACACCGAGGGCGAGGACCCGAGCCTGTACACGTTCGACGCCGACGGCCGGTTCCTCGTCAACGACGACCGGGACTACGACGCCAGCGACTACGACCCGCTGCTCGAGGAGTCCTTCGCCGCCGGGCCGCTCGTGGTCATCGTGACCGAGTACTTCGGCAACGCGACATCGGTCGACATCACCGTCACCGGACCCTGACGTGGCCAGGAAGAAGGTGGCGGCCGGTCCCCGGACACCCGCCACCACCGCGCTGACCCGTGCCGGGCTGACCTTCACCACGCATCCGTACACACATGACCCGGGCAGCGACGTCGGCTACGGGCTGGAGGCTGCGGCGGCGCTCGGGGTGCCGCCCGAGGTCGTCTTCAAGACCCTCGTGGTGCACGTGGACGGATTGCACGGCTCCGGCCTCGCGGTCGGGGTGGTGCCGGTCAGCACCTCCCTCGACCTGAAGGCGATCGCCGCGGCCCTTGGGCACAAGAAGGCGACGATGGCCGACGGCGCAGCGGCCGAGCGTAGTTCCGGTTACGTCATGGGTGGGATCGCGCCGATCGGGCAGCGCACGGCGCTGCCCACCGTGGTGGACTCCTCCGCGCAGACACTGGCGACGATGTACGTCTCCGGCGGTCGGCGAGGCTTCGACATCGGGCTCGCCCCCGCGGATCTGGTCGTGGTCACCGGGGGTACGTTCGCGCCGATCGCGCGCTGAGGCACGTCAGCGAATCGCGCCCGGTCCGCCCCAGGTGATACGACTTGTGGTCATGCAGACATCCTTCGTCACCAGCAGCACCGTTGCCATCACCGGTGGATACGTCGTCCCGATCGACGGCGACCCGATCGAGTCCGGCACCGTCCTGATCGTCGACGGCGTGATCCGCGCCGTGGGCGCGGACGTGGACATCCCCGAGGGCGCCGAGATCGTGGACGCGGCCGGCAGCTGGGTGCTGCCCGGCTTCGTGGAGCCGCACGCGCACCTGGGCGTGCACGAGGAGGCCGAGGGACCGGCCGGTGACGACACGAACGAGATGACGAACCCGAACGGTGCGGCGCTGCGGGCGATCGACGCCATCAACATCGATGACCTCGGGTTCCGGGACGCGCTCGTGGGCGGGGTGACCGCCGCGGTCATCAAGCCGGGCTCGGGAAACCCGATCGGCGGGCAGTCCGTGGCCATCAAGACCTGGGGTGCGCGGACCGTGGACGAGCAGGCGTTCCGCACCGCGGTGTCCGTGAAGTCCGCGCTCGGGGAGAACCCGAAGCGGGTCTACGGCGAGCGCAAGCAGACCCCGGCCACCCGGCTCGGGGTCGCGAAGGTGATCCGCGAGGCGTTCGTGGCCGCACAGAACTACGCGGCCGAGCGTGCCCGCGCCGCAACCGACGGCAAGCCGTTCGCACGGGACCTCGGCCTGGAGACCCTCGTCGCCGTTCTCGACGGCGAGCTCATCTGGGACCAACACACCCACCGCCACGACGACATCGCCACGGCGATCCGGCTCGCCGAGGAGTTCGGCTACCGGCTGGTCGTCAACCATGGCACCGACGGCGCCCGGATCGCCGGCGTGCTGGCCGAGAAGGACATCCCGGTCATCTTCGGCCCGATGCTCACGTCCCGGTCGAAGGTCGAGCTGCGCACCCGGGACATAGCGAACCTGGCCCGCCTCGCCGAGGCCGGCGTGCGAATCGCGATCACCACCGACCACCCCGTGGTCCCGATCAACTTCCTGGTCCACCAGGCCTCCCTGGCGGTGAAGGAGGGCCTCGACCGGGACCTCGCGCTGCAGGCGCTGACTACCAACCCCGCCCAGTTCCTCGGGCTCGACGACCGGGTCGGGGCACTGCGGGAAGGGCTGGACGGCGACGTGGTGATCTGGTCCGGGGATCCGCTCGACGTCTTCTCGCGCGCGCAGCGGGTGTTCATCAACGGGCGCGAGGAGTACTCGCTCGAACTCGGGGTCCGCGAGCGGGACTGAGTCCGCTCCGTCCTGAACCCGACGCGCGGGGCAGGCCGCGCCCGGGTCAGGACGCGAACGGCTCGTGCGTGGTGACGATCTCCCGGCCGAGCGGGGTCATCGAGATCGGGATGAGCTTCAGGTTGGCCCACCCCATCGGGATCCCGATGATCGAGATGAACAGCGGGATCGAGGTGATGATGTGCCCGATCGCGAGCCACCACCCGGCCACGATGAACCAGATGACGTTCCCGATCCCGGAGATCACTCCCGCCGTCGGGCGCTTGACGACCTCCCGGCCGAACGGCCACAGCACGTAGTTCGCGATCCGGAAGGACGCGATCCCGAACGGGATCGTGATGATCAGGATGCAGCAGATCACGCCGGCCACGGCATAGCCGACGGCCAGCCAGAACCCGGCGAAGACAAGCCAGATGATGTTCAGAATCGTGCGCACCTGGCCATTGTCTCATTCCCCGACCGGGCGGTATGGGAACAACCGGGGCAGGGTGAGACCGACCCGCTTGCCGGGCGCGGGCCTGGGTAGGCTCCGCACGTGGACGATGCTGCGATGACCCCCGAGGAACTGTGCGGCGCGACGCTGTCCCACACCGACCTGGACGGCGCCGTGTGGATCGGCGCCGAGATCGACGAACTGGACCTCGACTCGGTCACCCTTCGTCGCGCCCGGGCCGGTGGCGGCACGTGGGAACGGTGCCAGTTCACCGGCGTGGACCTCGACGGCGCCGACCTCGCCGGGCTCACCACCCGGGACTGCGGGCTGGTGCGGACCTCCATGAACGACGCCCGGCTGACCGGATCGTCGTGGCTGCGCTCGCGCTGGCGCGAGGTCACCGCCGAGGGTGTCCAGGCGGACCTGCTCTCCGCGCACTCGGCCACCTGGACCGACGTGACGCTGACCGGAGCACGACTGCGCCAGGCGGACTTCTCGGACGCGACCATGCTGCGGGTCCGGTTCGTCGAGTGCGACCTGACCGAGGCCCGCTTCGCCGGGCTGCGTGCCGATCGGGTCTCCTTCACCGGGTGCGACCTCGCGGGTGCCACCGGCGTCGACTCGCTGCGCGGCTCGACCCTGGCGTGGTCGGATGCGACCTCGGTGCTGCCGTCCCTGGCCGAGCACCTGGGCATCCGGTTGACGGAGGACCCCGACGGCTCGAGCCCGCGCCGATGAGCGACGACGCCGCCAGTCTCGCCCGGGTGCGGGAGCGGATCGACGCAGCGGCCCTCGCCAGCGGTCGCGCCGCCGTCGACGTGCAGTTGCTGCTGGCCGTCAAGACGATCGACGCGGCCCGGATCCGGGCGCTGCTGGAGGCGAGCGGCACCACCCTGATCGGGCAGAACCGCGCGCAGGAGCTCGCCACGACCGAGCCCGACCTGGTCCGGGTGGCGCACTCCTCGCACTTCATCGGGCACCTGCAGTCGAACAAGGTGAACGCGGTGCTGCGCTGGGTGGACTGCGTGCAGAGCGTGGACTCGACCAGGCTCGCCGAGCGCCTGGACCGGGCCGCTGCCGCGCGCGGCCGGAACCTGGACGTGTTCGTGCAGGTGAACACCTCGGGTGAGGCCACGAAGGACGGGGTGCGCCCGGACGACGCGAGGGACCTGGCCGCCGTGGTCGGCGGCCTTGAGCACCTGCGGCTGCGCGGCTTCATGACGATCGGGGCCAACTCCCCCGAGACGGCGCGGGTCCGCGCGTCCTACGACGCCCTCGCACGGGTGCGTGACGATGTCGTCTCCTCGGGGCAGCCCGGCACCGCCGACGCGCGGGAACTGTCGATGGGCATGAGCGGCGACCTCGAGGTCGCGATCGCCGCGGGGGCGACCATGGTGCGCGTCGGTGCCGGGGTGTTCGGCGCCCGGGGCTGAGCAGGGGGCTGAGCAGTGAGCGCGCCTACGCGCGTTCGGGCTCGCGACTCGGTTCGCCGGCCTCACGCTTGCGGAGTTCGTAGCCGTGCTCTCGTGCCCACGCGCGGATCCGGGTCACGTCCTCGGACTCGTTGACGCGACTCGTTCCGAATGCTTCGTGCTCAGAATCACCGTCGATGGGCTGAGCAGGACGACGCGGCCTCGTCGTCGCGCTGTCGAGTGGCACACGAGCAAGGTCAAGGATCCACTGGGGCGTCGTCTGCCCGAGGTTCTTGTCGGCCTCGACCTTGAGCTGCGCTGCTGCAACCTCAAGGCGGGTGACTGCGACCCGGCCGTCGCGGGCGTAGCGGATCCGGTCGGCCAGCTTCATGTCGAGGTCTTCCACGCTACTCATCGCGATCGCCTCCTGCTTCAAAAATATCGTACGCCAAGGTGGTTGAGGGCAGCCCGGATGGCTCGGCCGGAAAGCCGGTGATCGCCCCCCAGAGCACTCCGGCGAGACGCCCTTCTTCGTCGCCGGCGAGTTCGGATGTCTGCAACTCCCGGAGAATGTTGACGCCCAACAGGGCCACGCTCCCTCTCGGGTCCTGGGCACGTTCGGTCGCCCAACGCGCACGATGCCACCAATGGCCGCGCGCGTCAGCCTCCTTGCGCTGTTTGAAACTGGACCACGCCGTCCACACGCCGACGACGGCGAACAGCAACGCGGCGCCAGGGAGCACGACAGTTCCGACCACATCCACCCAGGTCACCATGACCGACCACCCTTCCCGGGCTGACCGTACCGTCGGGGGAATACCCAGGCTCCGCCGTCGTTGAAACTTGTGGACAGCCGATCAAGGAGAGCAATGCCCACCATCAACGTCACCACCGACGAGTTCGAGAAGACCATCAGCGACAACGACATCGTGCTGGTCGATTTCTGGGCGTCCTGGTGCGGCCCGTGCCGCCAGTTCGCGCCGGTCTACGAGAAGTCCTCCGAGAAGCACGGCGACGTCACATTCGCCAAGGTGGACACCGAGGCCGAGCAGGCACTCGCCGCGCAGGCCGGGATCCAGGCGATTCCCACGCTGATGGCGTTCCGCGACGGGATCCTCGTCTTCAACCAGGCCGGTGCCCTGCCGGGTCCGTCCCTCGAGCAGCTCATCGAGGGCGTCAAGGGCCTGGACATGGACGCGGTCCGGGCCGAGGTCGCCAAGCAGCAGGCCGGCGAGACCGAGGTCGGATCCGCGGACCCCACCGCCGTACCGAGCAACTGACGTCCCCGTCCCGGGCGCCTCAGGCGCTCGGGACCTGGATGCCGATGGCGCGCGGGCGAAGGGTCACCGTGACGGCGACCACCCGGCCGAATCCGTCGCCGTCGATTTGGATGCTCTGCGGCGGGTCGAACCGCGCCGTGAGCGTGCGGGCCCGGACGTAGGGCAGGACGCGCAGGTCCGGGGTTGCGCGCAGCACGGCCCGGCCGTTCCTCGAGCGATGCAGGATGCCTCCGACACCGAGGCGGGTGGCCACGCGCAGCCACTGCCAGAACCCGGTGGGACGGAACAGCACCACGTCGAGAAGCCCGTCGTCGGCCCTGGCGTCGGGCAGCAGGACCATGCCGCCGGTGAGGGTGCCACAGTTGCCGACGATCACGGTGTGCGCCCGGATCGACTGTTCTCGCCGGCCGTCCACCCCGTAGTGCATCAGGAAGCGCTGGTTGCCCAGGACCGACCTGCTGATCGGGTCCACGTATGCGAGCCAACCGATCCTCCGCTTCAGCGCGCTGCTGGTGTCGGTCGCCATGCGTGCGTCCAGCCCGACCCCGGTCATCACGAGGAACGCGTGCGAGGTCGTGGACCCGTCATCGTGCTCGAGTGAGACCAGGCCGACGTCGATGGCGCGGGTCGCTCCGGTGAACGCGGTGCGCACGGCGGTCTCGATGTCACGCATCAGGCCCAGGTTGCGCGCGAGCAGGTTGCCCGTGCCCGCGGGTACCACGGCGATCGGGGTACCGCTCGAGTGCAGCCCTTCGGTGACGGCCCGGATCGTGCCGTCACCGCCCGCGACGATCACGACCGTTGGGTCATGTTTGAGCGCCCTGACCGCCGCCCGTTGCCCGGCATCGTCGATGGTCGTCTCGAGCCAGACCGTCGGCAGCCACCCGTGCTGCTCCTGCGCTTGCGCCACCGCGGTCCGCAGCCGTGGCAGATCGACGTTCGTCGGGTTGACGATCACGACGGCCCTGTGCCCGACTGCCGGCGAGCCCTCGTGCTCAGTCGCCACGGACGCCTGCGCGGGTCGAGCCTGCGGCCGGCTCACGGCCCTTGCTCAGCGGGGAGGCCGAGTCGCCGCACCGGACCGACGACGAATGATGCCCACCAACAGCGTGCCTAGGAACAGGATGATCCCGATGATGGCCAGCCAGAGGAGGCCTTCGAAGAAGAAGCCCACGACGGACAGGATCGCCCACGCAACGAGCAGGATCACGATCAGCGTCCACATGCGCCCAGGCTACGCCCGCGCCCGTCCGCACAACAGTTGACGGCATCCCGCGTCCAGGCACCCGGCACCGCGTGAGGCACACCGCGGATCCGTACCGGTCCGTCAGGGCACGCGTTCGAGCCACTGAGCGGTCGCGAACTTCTCCGTCACCAGCTGCTCGGCTCGGGCGAGCTCCTCGGGCTTGAGCAGGCCGTCGACCGTGTCGTACCGGGCGCGGAAGTGGTTCTTCATCGACTCGATGATCGCGGCCCGGCTCATCCCGGTCTGCCGGCGCATCGGGTCGACCCGCTTGTTGGCGGACTTGGTGCCCTTGTCGGAGAGCTTCTCCCGTCCGATCCGCAGCACCTGGAGCATCTTGTCCGCGTCGATGTCGTAGGACAACGTGGCGTGGTGCAGGACGGTGCCGTTCGCGAGCCGCTTCTGGGCCGCGCCGCCGATCTTGCCGGTCGGTGAGGCGATGTCGTTCAGCGGGACGTAGTGGGCGTCCACGCCCATCTCGGTCAGGGCGCCGAGGACCCAGTCGTCCAGGAATGCGTAGGACTGCTCGAAGCTGAGCCCGTCCACGAGGCTGCCGGGCACGTACAACGAGTACGAGATCGCGTTGCCGGGCTCCATGAACATGGCGCCGCCGCCGGAGATCCGGCGCACCACCTGGACGCCGAGCTCGTCGGCCGCCTCCATGTCCACCTCGTTGCGCAGGGACTGGAACGAGCCGATCACCACACAGGACGAGTCCCACTCCCACAGGCGCAGGGTGGGACCGCGCCGACTGGCGGCCACCTCCTCCAGGAGCACCTGGTCCAGGGCAAGGTTCATGATCGGCGGGAGCGCCCGCGGGTGCACGACCTCGAAGGTGTGGTCGCTCCACCCGGACGCGCGCCCGAGAGCCCGCCGGACGGCGATCGCCACTGACTGCGGCGTGAACCCGATCATGTGCGCGTCCGCAGCCGCTGCCTCGACCAGCTCGGTCATCTGCGTGACGGTCGTGTCCTGGGTCAGGCCCGTCAGTGCGGCGTCGATGGCCTCGAGAGCCTCGTCGGGTTCGAGGAAGAAGTCCCCGCTGATCTCGACCCTGCTCAGCCTGCCCTCGGCGACCTCGACCTCGGCCGCCACCAGCTTGCCCTGCGGAACCTTGTACTCACCTCTGGTCACGTACTCACCCTAGGCGCCGCCCGGCTCCACGGCCTCCTCCTGCGGCTCGCCACAACTGACCGACTGAGCGCTCGTGACCGCCGGATCGTCCGCCGTCGCCCCCTCGGCGACGACCTCGGACTCGCCGTTGGACGCGGACGTGCCCATCGCCTCGAGCAGGATCTCGGTGCGGGTCACCTCGAACGTCGCTCCGTCATCGTCGCTGACGGCGTTCAGGCCCACCAGGGCGAGCCCGTCGCCGAGGTCCACGCAGCCCACTCCGGTGCCGAACCCGGTGAAGCCGAGGTCGAAGGTGTACTGCTCGCCCTCGTCGTTCTGGGTGGGGACGAGGGCGCAGTCCTGGACGGCGTACAGCGACACCGAGCGCCCCGTGTTCAACAGCACGATCGCCGAACCGTCGCCCAGCCGCCCGGCGATCGCGGTCGCCGCCTGCGGTGCTCCGGCCTCGAAGGTCGTCGCGAACACCCCGCCTGCAGCGGTGGTGACGCCAAGCGTGCGGCCCTCGGCGTCGGAGAGCCAGAGTTCGTCGTCCTGCCCGTCGCCGTCAAGATCCACGGTGGGTACGGGGGTCGCGTCCGGCGGTACCTCGCTCGCGTCGGCCCCGACGGCGGGACACCCTTCCCCGGTGGCGTCACCACCGTCGGTGGTGCCGTCGCCGGCCGACGTCCCGTCGCCCGACGGCGCCGGCTCCGTCGTGCTCCCGGCCGAGCCGTCGCTGCTCGGCGGCGAGGTGGCGCCGTCGTCTCCGGACGAGCCGCAGCCCGCGATCAGCAGGGTGAGGCCGGCGGCCAGAGCCGTGGCACGAGACAGGATCGCGGTCCTGGTGCTTCGCATGTGTCCTCCCGCAGGGGCCACTGCCACCGGCCGCCGCCCCCGATCAGCGATTGTTCGGTCCCTACCGGTCTAGCACCGGGGCACCGGGCGTGCACCTGGGGAAACGACTACGGACGTGACGATTCCGTGCAGGTCGCACGCCCCGCCGTCGGGCCTGCAGCGACGGCGCCCGGTGCGCTCAGAGCGGGACCACCTCGTGGCGGACCAGCCCGTAGACGAGGGAGTCGACCAACGCCTCCCAGGACGCCTCGAGGATGTTCGGGCCGACCCCGACCGTGCTCCAGGAGTCCTGGCCGTCGGTCATCTCCAGCAACACCCTGGTGACGGCGTCGGTGCCGTGGGAGGAGTCCAGCAGCCGCACCTTGTAGTCGATCAGCTCGAAGTCCTCGATCGCCGGGTAGGCCGTCACCAGGGACTGCCGCAGGGCCGCGTCCAGGGCGTTCACGGGGCCGTTGCCCTCACCGGTGGACACCACCCGGACGTCCCCGGTGTGCAGTTTCACAGTGGCCTCGGCGTTGACCTCGCCGGTCTGCTGGGTGTGCTCGACGATCGCGCGCCAGGACTCGGTGCGGAAGTACGCGGGCCGGGTCCCCGCGATCTCCTCGCGCAGCAGGAGCTCGAACGAGGCGTCCGCGGCGTCGAACGTGTACCCGTTCGCCTCTGCGTCCTTGACCCGCTCGGTGACCCGGCCGAGCAGGTCGCTCTGGCCACTGAGGTCGAACCCGAGCTCGCGGCCCTTCAGCTCGATGCTGGCCCGGCCGGCCATGTCCGAGACGAGCATGCGCATGTCGTTGCCGACCTTGCGCGGGTCGATGTGCTGGTACAGGTCCGGGTCCACACGGATGGCGCTCGCGTGCAGACCTGCCTTGTGCGCGAACGCGCTCGCCCCGATGTAGGGCTGCCGGGCGAACGGGGCGATGTTGGTGATCTCGCTGACCGCGTGCGCGATCCGGGTGACCTCGGCCAGGCCGGCGCCGCCGAGGACCGGGATCTCCAGCTTCAGCTCGAGGTTCGCGACGACGGCGAGCAGGTCGGCGTTCCCGGTGCGTTCGCCGTAGCCGTTCACGGTGCCCTGCACGTGGTGGGCACCGGCGATGACGGCGGCCATCGAGTTCGCGACGGCGCAGCCGGAGTCGTTGTGGGCGTGGATGCCGAGGCGGCCGTCGGTGCGCTCGCGCACCGAGGAGACGATGTCGAACACCCAGTCCGGCAGCATGCCACCGTTCGTGTCGCAGAGGGCGACGACGTCCGCGCCGGCCTCGAACGCCGTCGTCACCGCGCGTAGTGCGTAGTCGGGATCGAACCGGTACCCGTCGAAGAAGTGCTCGGCGTCGACGATCACGCGGCGGCCGGCGTCGGTCAGGTAGGCGACGGTGTCGGCGATCATGGCGAGGTTCTCGTCGCCGTCGGTGCGCAGGGCGCGCTCGACGTGCCGGATGTCGCTCTTCGCGACGAGCGTGATCGTCGGTGCGGCGGAGTCGAGCAACGCGCGCACCTGGGTGTCGGTGTGTGCCCGGCCGCCGGCCTTGCGGGTCGAGCCGAACGCCGCGAGCTCTGCGTTGGCCAACGTCAGGTCCTTCTCCGCGCGGGCGAAGAACTCCGTGTCCTTCGGGATCGCACCGGGCCAGCCACCCTCGATGAACGTCACCCCGAGCTCGTCCAGGAGTGGGGCGATGGCTAGCTTGTCCGCGACGGAGAGGTTCATCCCCTCCTGCTGGGCGCCATCGCGCAGGGTGGTGTCATAGACGTGCACATCGGCGACGTCGGGCTTCGATGCGGTACTCATGTCGTCAGCTTCCGGGTGGTACGGGTCCTGCTGTTCTCCTCATCCTCCTCGCCCGGAACGGGGTGGTGCCCGCGCGGATCGGATGTCTGTGCTGCCATCGGCGTCACCGGGATGGTTGGCCCCGGCAACAAAAAGACCCCCCGGGGTGCGGGAGGTCTGCGCGTTCGCCGAGGCGACGAACGCGCTAGTCGATAATCAGGACGCTGGTGGGCATCATTCGCTCATGATGTCACATCCGCGGGGCGAGAGCGCACCCGGGCCCCCGCGTCGGACGAGGATGTCCGGGTGAGGTCCTAACCTCAGGGGGTGGAGATCCTGGTCGCGTCCGAGGCGGGGACGCTGCACGCGCTCGCCCTGGACGACGATCTCGCGCCGACCCGCACGCAGCGACTGGACCGGTCGGAGTTCGCCGCCTTCGCCGCGTCGGTCGAGCCCGAGCAGCCCCGGTGGGTCTGGGCGGACACGGCGGCCCTGTATCCCGAGCTGCTCCGCGACGACGTCCGGGTGCAACGGTGCCTGGACCTTCGCCTGTGCCACGTGATCCTGCGCCATGCGGCACCGGGTTCGTTCGAGGGCGACGACCTCTGGGACTCGCCGGTACTGGCCGAGGCGGACCCGACGCCGTCGCTGCTCGACGACCTCGAGGACATGGCCCGGCTCGGCGACGTCGGCCCCGAGGAACTGCTCGCCGAACGGATCCGCCAGCGGGACGCCCTCGGGGCCGTGGCCGACCCGGGCCGGGTGCGCTTCCTCCTGGCCGCCGAGTCCGCCGGCGCCCTGATCGCCGCTGAGATCGCGCACGACGGGCTGCCCTGGGATCTTGAGGCCCACGATCGGATCCTGACCGACGTGCTCGGGCCACGACCCCGGCCCGGGATGCGGCCGAAGCGGCTCGAGGAACTGGCCGGGATCATCCAGGAGCGCCTGTCCGCGCCCCGGTTGAACCCGGATTCGCCGGTGGACCTGCTGCGCACGCTGCGCCGGGCCGGTCTCGACGTGAAGAGCACCAGCAAATGGGAACTGCAGGAACTCGACCATCCCGTGGTGGAGCCGCTCCTGGAGTACAAGCGCCTGGCCCGACTCCTCAGCGCGAACGGCTGGACCTGGATGGACTCCTGGGTGCGCCCGGGCACGCAGGATCGGCGCGGCCGGTTCTTCCCCGACTACGTCCCCGGCGGGGTGGTCACCGGCCGCTGGGCCACGAGCGGTGGCGGTGCCCTGCAGCTCCCGAAGCAGATCCGGGCGGCGGTCCGTGCCGATCCCGGCTGGAAACTCGTCGTCGCAGATGTCGCCCAGATCGAGCCACGGGTGCTCGCGGCGATGTCCCGGGACGAGGCCCTGGCCGCGGCCAGCCGTGGCACGGACCTGTACCAGGGCCTGGTCGACGCCGGGATCGTGGACACCCGCGCCCACGCGAAGGTCGCGATGCTCGGCGCCCTTTACGGGGCCACCACCGGTGAGGCGGGGCACCTGATGCCGCGGCTGCTGCGCGCCTATCCGCGTGCGACAGGTCTCGTCGAGGACGCCGCCCGCACGGGTGAACGGGGCGGGGTGGTCCGCACCTGGCTCGGCCGGACGTCACCGCCACCGTCGGCGACGTGGCGCGAGGTCCAGGGCCTGGCCACGCAGCCGGACGCCGGGGAGTCCGCCGAGCGGCGCGCCCGCCAGCAGGCACGCGACTGGGGCCGGTTCACCCGCAACTTCGTGGTGCAGGGCACCGCGGCCGAGTGGGCCCTGGTCTGGATGGCGGAGATCCGGCGCCGGCTGACGGCGATGACGAACGGCGCGGACCGCCCGCACCTGGTCTACTTCCTGCACGACGAGGTGATCGTCCACTCCCCTGCCGACCTGGTCGACGACGTCGCAACGGCGATCCGAGACGCTTCCGCGGAAGCGGGCCGGCTCCTGTTCACCGGGTTCGGCGTGGAGTTCCCGCTCGACGTGGCGATCGTGGAGCACTACGGCGAGGCCGAGTGAGCCGGTCACGGCAGCTCGACCTCCAGGATCACCCAGGTCCCGTCGAGGAACTGGGTCGTCACGACGATGCCGGCATGGACCGAACTCGGCGCGGACGCCGCGGTGCCGTCGGCGTGGGTGATCGTGCGCCCGCCCTCCACCACGTCGATGGTGACCCGGTAGGTGCCGTCGACCTGCTCCACATCCGCGCCCGCGGTCTCGACGCTGGCGGTACCACCGGCGAGCGTTGATTCCTGTGCGAGCAGGTCGTTCACGCTCGCGATCGCGCCGGTGCAGAACGCACAGTCCGGTCCGCTGATCGCCTCGAGCGCGGCCACCTCGCGGGTCAGGTGGGCGTCGGAGTAGGTCAGGAAGAAGTTGGCCGCTGCCGCCACCGCGCCGGCCCGGCCGGCATCGTCCAGGTCGGCCGGTGGCTCGGCCATCGGCGTCGCGAACGGCCCTGACCCGAAACTCACGCCGTCGACCCGCCAGCTCCCGGCATCCCGCACAACCGAGACCCAGAGCTCGGGGTAGCGGCCGTTGGCTTGCTCGACCTGACTCCCGTCACCCGCGATCCGGATGCTCGGCCCCTCCACGACATCCAGCTGCACGATGTAGCGCCCGTCCGCGCCGTCCTGGCCGCTGGTGAGCGCGTGCAGCACCTCGAAGTCGCCGCCGGAGTTCCTGCCACCTTCTGTGTGCAGCGCGGCGGCACCGTCGGCGATCTGCGTGCAGACAGCACAATCGGCGGTCGCCAGTGCCTCCCACTCGTGCAGGTCGCCCGAGGTGAACAGGTACGGAAAGAGGCTGATGAAGTAGGCCGCCGCCGCGACGGCACCCTCCGGTCCAGGGTCGTCCATCGCGGCCGGGCGGACCGGCGGCGCAACGCCCTCGAGGGTGTTCTTCTGCCGCTCGTCGGCCTGGGCGACGATGGTGGCGCCGCCGGCCTCGGGTTCGGTCGACGCCTGGCTTCCGGACGGGGAGCCGTCGCATCCCGGGACCAGGACAAGCGCGGCAAGGGCCACCACGGAGGCGACCGAACGGTGGATCCGAGCACTCGGGTTCGATGGCATGCTCGGACGGTAGTGACGGCGTTGCAGCCGTGTGCGAGGCCTGTGGATAACTCCGCGCCGCCGTGCTCGTCTGGGCAGAGGCCAGCAACCTGCAGGTGAGCTCGGTGCTTCCGCGGAAGCGCGACGTGGCCGGGCGCTTCCGCGGAAGCACCACCGGCGAGCCGCGTCACAGACTCGCGCCGACTCAC
Source organism: Occultella aeris (assembly GCF_902703175.1). Classification (GTDB taxonomy): domain Bacteria; phylum Actinomycetota; class Actinomycetes; order Actinomycetales; family Beutenbergiaceae; genus Occultella; species Occultella aeris. The sequence continues at coordinate 171,389 of NZ_CACRYJ010000053.1, forward strand.
GGAGGCGGATCCCGCGCTTCAGCGCTTCCGCGGAAGCGCTGAACGCTCGGCCTCGCTCAGGGCACCAGGTTCGTCTCGGCCGTCTCCACTCGCAGCGGGTCCGAGACCGTGACCGTCGTCGCCGTACCGTTCACCGCCAGCCACGGGCCGGTGCCGTTGATCTGAAACTCGCCCGACCAACTCGTGGTGAGAGTGATCTCGACCGTCTCGACCGTCGTGTAGACGTGGGTGAGGGTGTGGTCCGGGTAACCGGCGCCCGCCTCCGTTGTGACCAGAGGGGCGGAGCCGTCGCCGAAGTCCCAGGTGAACTCAACGGGCGTCGCGCGCACCGCGACCGGTAGGCCGAGAACGGTCGTCGAGAACTCCTGGATGGTGCCGTCCGTGAAGACGATCGTGTCCATGTTCACCAGCGTCCACTCACCCTGGGGCTGAAGGTTGATCTCCGAGCCGACCAGGAGCAGGCGCTGGAAATCCGTGACTGTGAGCGTGAGCGCCTCGGTTGCCGGCACGAGTTCGTCCTCGCCGTTGCCGGCCTTGAACTTCATCGCCACGCTGCCGGAATCAGTCAATAGAGGACAGCCGATCGGTATCGCACTGAATTCGCTACCTGCTGGCGGACAGTCCGGATAAAGTGCGAATATCTCTGCCACACTAAGTCGACGACCATTCTGACCCGTCGAGCCGGTTTCGCCAGAGTTCTGCATGCCCTGCTCCGCAAGCACGACAATGCTGCCTGCCTGCGCAGCACCAGTCGCGCTAAGGCACTCAACGCTAAAGGACTGGGAACAGTCAAGCGGTCCAGGCTCTGCGTACACGGCTGCAGCAGGAAACATGAACACTGCGACGACCAATGGAATCAGGCGCTTCAAGACGTCGCCCCCGGAATTACCACATCGAGAACTAGCCAGGAGCTCTCATTGAAGAGTGCTGTAAGGACGACGCCCGAGTACTCTCCAGGCGGCAACTCCTCTTCCCGGCCGTCAGGGTATCGCGCCACGCCCCCGCCCTGGTTCAGATCGAAAGTAACCGTATACGTGTCGTCGATATTGTCGACCTGGACGCTCTCCTCGTCGAGGTCATATTCTCCGCCGGAGAACTCCGCTTCGTCCTCAACCATCAGTGAGACGACCCTCAAAACGCCCAGGCAGAAATCGCACTCGGGGTCGCTGACCTCCTGAAGTTGCGACGTATCCGCAGTGTTCTGCGAGTAAGTGACCAACTCGAAGAAGTACCGTGCCGCTGCGATCGCCCCGTCCGGACCCGACTCGTCCATGGCAGCCGGCCGCTCCGGCGACGGAAACTCCGTCGGTTCCGCCGTCGTCGGCTCCTCGGTCGTCGGCTCCTCCGTCGTCGGCTCTTCGCTCGACTCGGTCACCGACGTCGGCGGCTCGACGGGGTCCCCGCCGTCGCACCCGGCGACCAGCATGACCAGGGCGAGGGCCGCCGTCGGGACGTACCACTGGCGCCGTCTCCCCCGCCACGACCCCCGCGTCATGGACCGACCGTAGTGAATGGACCCCGGATTCGGAAGTCCCTGTGGATAACCCGAGCGCAGCGCTTCCGCGGAAGCGCCCGCAGCCAGCCCACCGGTGCGGCGTATCGTCGGACGACCCGAGCCGAGCGGAGTTCACCCATGACCGTCACCCAGATCATCGCCGACCTCAGGGTCGACGATCTCGACGAGGCCCGGCGCTTCTACGTCGACGGGCTCGGCCTGACCGAACAACCCCTCGGCCTTGACTGGGTCACCCGCTTCGTCGACCCCGGCACCGGCGCCGCCGTGCAGGTGCTGACCCGCGACGCGACCGCGCCCGAGGACCCCGCGGCGTCGGTCAAGGTCGACGACGTCCACGCAACGTACGCATCGCTACGCCAGGCCGGCTACGAGATCGTCCACCCGCTCACGACCGAGCCGTGGGGCGTCGTCCGGTTCTTCGTCCGCACGCCCGACGGCACGGTCCTCAACATCGTCCAGCACCACACTTGACCGCCGGACGAGGACTCAGACGAGCCGCGTCATCCAGCCGTAGGTGTCATCGTGCCGCCCGTACTGCAGGTCGGTGAGCAGCCCGTACAGCTCGTTCGTGACCGTCCCGGCCGCCCCGTCGCCGACGGTGAGGTCGAACCCGGTGCCCTTGAGCACACCGATGGGCGTGATCACGGCGGCCGTTCCGCACGCGAAGATCTCGGTGATCTCTCCCGACGCCACCCCGGCCTTGACCTCCTCCAGCGTGATCGCGCGCTCGTGCACGTCGTGCCCGGCGTCGGTGACCAGCTGCAGGATCGACTGGCGGGTAACGCCCTCGAGGATCGTCCCGGTCAGCGCCGGCGTGTGCACGGCACCGTCGGCGGTGACGATGAACATGTTCATCCCGCCGAGCTCCTCGAGGTAGGTGTTCGTGGCCGCATCGAGGAAGCAGACCTGCTGGCAGCCGTGCTCGTACGCCTGCTGCTGCGGGAGCAGACTGGCCGCGTAGTTCCCGCCGCACTTGGCCGCGCCGGTGCCGCCCGGCCCCGCGCGGTGGTACTCCTCGGCCACCCAGATCGAGACCGGCGTGAAGCCGGACGTGAAGTACGGCCCCGACGGCGACGCGATCACCAGGTACTCGACCCGGCGCGCCGCGCGGACGCCGAGGAATGCTTCGGAGGCGAACATGTACGGCCGCAGGTACAGCGAGGATCCTGGCGCGTTCGGCACCCACTCCATGTCCGTACGGACCAACTGCCTGATCGAGTCGAGGAAGTCCGCCTCGCTCAGTTCCGGCAGTGCCAGCCGCCGCGCGCTCTGCGCGAACCGGGCCGCGTTCGCCTCGGGCCGGAACGCCCAGACGGTGCCGTCCTCGTGCCGGTAGGCCTTCAGCCCTTCGAAGATCTCCTGCGCGTAGTGCAGCACCGCCGCGGCCGGGTCCAGGCTGAGCGGGCCGTACGCCTCGATGCGTCGGTCGTGCCAGCCCTGATCTGTGGTCCACGTCGCGTGGGCCATGTGATCGGAGAAGACGGTTCCGAACCCCAGCTCGATCAGCGCGGCGGCGCGCTGCTCGCGGGTGCGGGGGTGCGACGTCGGCCGCACCTCGAACGTCGTCTCCTGTTGCGTGTCGTTGCTCATCGTGCCTCTCCACCGTGGGTTGCGAGTATGACGGTAGCCCTACTGGGCCGATTCCGGCGTCAGTAGGGTGAGCGAGGCGCGCCCCGGCAGGGGCGGGTCCGCCTCGCTCAGCCGGCTACTCGGGCGGCGAGCGCGTCGCCGATCTCAACGGTGGTGCGCGGCGACCCGTCGCGCGCGGCGATGTCCGCGGTGACGGCGTCGGAGATGCGCGTGGCCTGCTCGGGCAGACCGAGGTGCTCCAGCAGCAGCGCGACGGACAGCACGGCCGCCGTCGGGTCTGCCTTGGACTGGCCGGCGATGTCCGGCGCGGAGCCGTGCACGGGCTCGAACATGGACGGGAACGCGCCGCTGGGGTTGACGTTGCCTGAGGCCGCGAGCCCGATGCCACCGGTGATCGCCGCAGCGAGGTCGGTGATGATGTCGCCGAACAGGTTGTCGGTCACGATCACGTCGAACCGGGCCGGGTCGGTGACCATGTAGATGGTCGCCGCGTCCACGTGCGCGTAGTCGACGGCGATCTCCGGGAACTCCGCGGCGACGGCGTCCACGGTGCGCCGCCACAGGTGGCCGGCGTTGACGAGCACGTTGTGCTTGTGCACGAGGGTGAGCTTCTTGCGGGGCCGGGCCTGGGCGCGCGCGAACGCGTCCCGTACCACCCGCTCGACGCCGAACGCGGTGTTCACGCTGACCTCGGTCGCGATCTCGTGCGGCGTGCCCACCCGCAGCGCCCCGCCGTTGCCGGTGTAGGGGCCTTCGGTGCCTTCCCGCACCACCACGAAGTCCACGTCGCCCGGGTTCGCGAGCGGCGTCGGCACCCCGGGGTACAGGCGCGAGGGGCGCAGGTTCACGTAGTGGTCCAGGGCGAACCGGAGCTTGAGCAGCAGGCCGCGCTCGAGCACGCCGCTGGGCACGGTCGGGTCCCCGACGGCGCCGAGGAGGATCGCGTCGTGCGTGCTGATCGCGGCCAGGTCGTCCTCGGTGAGCGTCTCGCCGGTCTCGTGCCAGCGCTTCGCGCCGAGCTCGAACTCCGTGCGCTCCACGGTGACGTCGCTGCCAGCCAGGACGACGTCGAGGACCTTCAGGCCCTCGGCGACCACCTCGGGTCCGATTCCGTCACCTGCAACGACTGCGAGCTTGATGGTTCGTGCCATGGTTCCCAGCCTACCCATCGGTCCCACGGTATGGACATGCCGTCTCGCATGTTGACCGGAGCGTGGGGGGTGCGTCGCGTGTTCACGGCCCGACGGCGGGGGCCGCGTCGCGTCGTGAACGCCCCCGACGGCGCGGGGTCGGTCAGGCGGGCGGCGTGCGCCGCTTCGGCGGCTTGGGGTAGACGGCCTCGAAGCGTTCGACGAGGACCTCGGTCCCGTTGGGCAGGGGGTCGCCGCCGGGCGTCAGCCCGGCCGCCGCACCGACGCCTGCTCCGTCCCCGACCGCCTGCCGCGCCACCGCGGTGGTGCGGATGAGTACGCGGGGTTCGCCTCCGCCGTCGAGCAGGATGGAGAGGTCCCCGATCTCCGGCGCGGGCTCGTCACCCAGGTCGGCCACCGTCACCACGATCGTGGTCCGGGTGCCGGCGAGGACCTCGGCCACGAACTCGTCCGCGGTGGCGCGGTCGTCGGAGAAGGACCATGCGGGCGGCGGGATCGTGTCCCGCGGCGCCTGCCCGACGAACAGCTCGAGCCGGGTCACCTTGCCCTTGAGCCGGGCGACGCGCCAGAACCGGTCGATCGCGTCGTCCTGCTCGGTGTCCATCCGGCCAGTCTGCCGTACGCGTCGGTGCCCGGGTCACACCCGCGGACGAGACGCACTCCGCCCTGCGGCGTATCGACAGGGTGGCGCGGATGCGGAACGCTGGGTTCACCATCGTTGAAGGAGTGCCCGTGAGCCAGAACCCGCCATACACCCCGCCGCCCGGCGCCCCGTACCAGCCGCCGGCCAACGACAGCAGCAACAAGACGATCGCGATCCTGGCGCACCTGTCCCCCATCATCGCCATGGTCCTGTCCGCCGGACTCATCAGTTTCCTGGGGCCGCTGCTGGTGTGGCTGATCTGGAAGGACCGCGGCCCGCTGGTCCGCAACGCCGCCGCGAGCGCGTTCAACTTCAACATCACGGTGTGGGTGGTGACGATCGTCGGGTGGATCTGCTTCATCACGATCGTCCTGATCCCGCTCGCGATCGTTCTCTGGGCGGTCGTCTGGATCGCCCAGATCGTGCTCTCGATCATCGGCGCGATGCGCGCCAGCAACGGCGAGGTGTACCGCTACCCGTTCCAGGTGCCGATCCTGAAATGAGCGCCGGGCGGCCGGCTCAGAGGGTGCCGGTCGCCCGTAGCGGGAGCAGGATCAGGAAGGCGGCCCAGCTCCCGATGCTGAGCCAGAGGTTCACGGTCAGCATGCCAACGGTCTCGCCTATCGCGGGCGGCACGAACCACCGCGCCCGGTCGAAGGACTCGATGTGGTTGTTCACGTGGTCCGGGATCGTGATCACCCCCCACAGCGCGCGCAGGCGGCGAATCAGCCGCAGGCCGCCGCGCTCGGCGAGGTCGGCTATCCGCGCCAGGATCTCGAGCGAGACGTCCATGAGGTCGAAGAGCCCGGTGAACTGCGTCGCCAGTTCGGCCCTGTCGTCGGCGGCCCGCCAGTACTGCCGGACCCGGTGCAGGAACAGGACCGAGAACACGGCACCCGCGAGCGCCAGCGCGAGCAGGATCAGTCGGGTCCAGCCGTCGGCACCGACGGCGATCCAGGCGATCCCGATCAGCGGCACGACCGGTACCAGGCCGTAGAGGACGGCCGGGATCCGCAGGATCCGGAGCGCCACGGTCAATGGCCCGGACACCTGCGCGGCCGCCTCGTAGGCGGCCGTCCGCTCCGGATCGCGCTCCGACACAGACTCAGTCATGGGCCGAATCCTAGCCAGCCCGCCCGACACGCTTGAGACCGGACACCTCCCCCTGGACGGCCCCAATGGAATGGGCCGTCCCGGGGAAGGTGTCCGGTCTCAGTGGCGAAGAGGGAGCGTCAGCGTCCGGCGCTTCCCTCGGTACATATCACTCGGGAAGACACCTCCCGCTGACCACGCCGACCGCTCGTGCCTCGGGTCAGCTCCGTCAGCGTCCGGCGCTTCCCTCGGTGTAGTCCGCGTCGGAGGGCTTCACCCACGCGAACAGCTTGCGCAGCTCGCGGCCGGTGGCCTCGATCGGGTGCGCCTCGCCCTTGGCGCGGGCGGCCTTGAACTCCGGGGCGCCGGCGTCCTGGTCGTTGATGAATCGCTCCGCGAAGGCACCGTTCTGGATGTCGCCGAGGACGGCCTTCATGTTCTCCTTCACGTGCGGGTCGATCACGCGCGGGCCGGAGACGTAGTCCCCGTACTCGGCGGTGTCGGAGACGCTCCAACGCTGCTTGGCGATGCCACCCTCGTACATGAGGTCGACGATCAGCTTCAGCTCGTGGAGCACCTCGAAGTAGGCGACCTCGGGCTGGTAGCCGGCCTCGGTCAGGGTCTCGAAACCGTACTGCACCAGCTGGGACGCACCACCGCAGAGGACGGCCTGCTCACCGAACAGGTCGGTCTCGGTCTCCTCGGTGAAGGTGGTCTTGATGCCGGCGGCGCGCAGGCCACCGATCGCCTTGGCGTAGGACAGGGCGAGCGGCCACGCGTTGCCGGTCACGTCCTGCTCGACGGCGACGATCACCGGCACCCCGCGACCGTCCGCGTACTCGCGGCGGACCAGGTGACCCGGGCCCTTGGGGGCGACCATGATGACGTCGACGGTGTCCTTCGGCTTGATGTAGCCGTAGCGGATGTTGAAGCCGTGCCCGAAGACGAGCGTCGCGCCGTCGGCCAGGTTCGGAGCGATCTCGTCCGCGTACACGTGCCGCTGCACCTGGTCCGGTGCGAGCACGACGACGACGTCCGCCTCCTTGACGGCGTCGGCGACGCCTCGGACCTTCAGGCCCTCGTTCTCTGCCTTCTCACGCGAGGGCGAACCCTCGCGCAGACCGACGCGCACGTCCACGCCGGAGTCGCGCAGGTTCAGCGCGTGGGCGTGACCCTGGCTGCCGTAGCCGATGACGGCGACCTTCTTCGCAGCGATCAGGGACAGGTCGGCGTCGTCGTCGTAGAACAGCTCGGCCACAGTGGGTCTCCTTCGTTGAATTGCTGATTGTTCGGTTCGGGGTGATCTGGGGTGGGCGGGGACGCTCAGGCGGAGCGAGCGATCCGCTCCAGGGCGCGGTCCGTCATCGAACGGCCGCCGCGGCCGATGGCCACCGTGCCCGACTGGACGATCTCACGGATCCCGTGCGGTTCGAGCGCCGCGAGCAGCGCCTTGAGCTTGTCCTCGCCGCCGGTGGCCTCGATCGTGACGGCCTCGGGGCTGACGTCGACCACGTGGGCCCGGAACAGCTCGACGACCTGCAGCACCGCGGTGCGGGAGGCGTCGTCGGCCTTGACCTTGACCAGCAGCAGTTCGCGCTGGACCGAGGCGTTCGGGGCCAGTTCCACGATCTTGAGGACGTTCACCAGCTTGTTGAGCTGCTTGGTGACCTGCTCGAGCGGGTTGGACTCGACGTCGACCACGACCGTGATCCGGGAGATGTCCGGGTGCTCGGTGGGGCCGACGGCGAGGGAGTGGATGTTGAAGGCTCGCCTGGCGAACAGGGCCGAGACGCGGGTGAGCACGCCGGGCTTGTTCTCGACCAGGACGGAGAGCGTGTGTCGGGTCATCGTCTGTGGCCTCACTCGTCACGATCGAACGCCGGGCCGATGCCCTGCGCGTACTGGATGTCGTCGTTGCTCACGCCGGAGGGCACCATCGGCCACACCATGGCGTCGCGGCTGACCACGAAGTCCACGACCACGGGGCGGTCGTCGATCTCCTGCGCCTTGCGGATCGTCGCGTCGACATCCTTCGCGTTGTCGCACCGCAGGCCGACGCACCCGTACGCCTCGGCGAGCTTGACGAAGTCCGGGATGCGGGCCGTCTCGTGGCCGGTGTTCAGGTCCGTGTTGGAGTACCGCTGGTCGTAGAACAGCGTCTGCCACTGGCGGACCATCCCGAGCGAGGAGTTGTTGATGATCGCGACCTTGATCGGGATGTCGTCGAGGGCGCAGGTGGCCAGTTCCTGGTTGGTCATCTGGAAGCAGCCGTCGCCGTCGACCGCCCACACTGTCTTGTCCGGGGCGCCGACCTTCGCGCCCATCGCCGCCGGCACCGCGTAGCCCATGGTGCCCAGCCCGCCGGAGTTCAGCCACGTGCGTGGGTGCTCGTAGCGGATGAACTGCGCCGCCCACATCTGGTGCTGGCCGACACCGGCCGCGAAGATGGTCTCCGGGCCGGAGATCTCGCCGAGCCGGGAGATCACGTACTGCGGGGCGAGCAGGCCGTCCTCGGTGGGCGACCAGCCGAGCGGGTAGGTGGCGCGCAGCTCGTCGATCGTGTGCCACCACCCCTCCAGGTCCGGCTTCCCGTGCTGGGTCTGCTCCTGGGCGAGCTCGACGGTCAGGTCCGCGAGCACGTCCTTGAGGTCCCCGACGATCGGCACGTCCGCGAACCGGTTCTTGGAGATCTCGGCGGGGTCGATGTCCGCGTGCACGACCGTGGCACCCGGCGCGAAACTGTCCAGCCGGCCGGTGACGCGGTCGTCGAACCGGGCCCCGAGGGCGACCACGAGGTCCGCCTTCTGGAGTGCGGCCACCGCGGGGACGGTGCCGTGCATCCCGGGCATCCCGACGTTCTGCGGGTGCGAGTCGGGCAGCGCACCACGCGCCATCAGCGTGGTGACGACGGCCGCGCCGGAGAGGTTGGTCAGCTCGATCAGTTCGGCCGAGGCGTTCGCGCGGATCACACCGCCGCCGACGTACAGCACCGGACGGCGGGCGGTCGCCAGCAGCCGGGCCGCTTCCTTGATCTGCTTGATGTGCGGCTTGGTGATCGGGTGGTAGCCGGGGATGTCCAGCTCGGCGGGCGGCCAGGTGAAGGACGTCTCCGACTGCATGGCGCTCTTGGCGATGTCGACCAGCACAGGGCCGGGGCGGCCGGTGGAGGCGATGTGGAACGCCTCCGCGATCCGGGCCGGGATCTCGCTGGGGTCGGTGACCAGGAAGGAGTGCTTCGTGATCGGCATCGTGATGCCGACGATGTCCGCCTCCTGGAAGGCGTCCGTCCCGATCAGGGAGGCGCCGACCTGCCCGGTGATCGCCACCATCGGCACCGAGTCCATGTGCGCGTCGGCGATGGGCGTGACGAGGTTGGTGGCGCCGGGTCCGGAGGTCGCCATGCAGACCCCGACCCTTCCGGTGGCCGCCGCATAGCCCGCGGCGGCGTGGCCGGCGCCCTGCTCGTGGCGGACCAGGACGTGGCGGATCGAGGAGTCGAAGAGCGGGTCGTAGACCGGGAGGATGGCGCCGCCCGGGATCCCGAAGATGACGTCGGCACCGACGGACTCCAGGGACCGGACCACCGAGGCGGCCCCGGTCATCACCTCACCGACGACCGCGGGCGCGGCATTCGGTGCGGCTGCGGCCAGCGCCGGCTTGGGCGGCTGCGAACGAGGCGGCGTGGGATGCGGCACGTGTGCCATCGCTCCTCCTGTGCTCTCTCTTGCATGGGTGTGGGCAAACAAAAACCCCTCGTGCCCAGGGGGCGGTCGAGGGGTGCGCGCTCAGTGCAGGATCGTCGATCAGACGGTCGCGTGAGCGCGCCCGGTAAGTACTACGACGATCGCCGAACTGAACATGTTCCAGATAGTAGCCCCGGCTCACGCGATCCGTCACATCCATCCAGGTCACGTCTCACATATTGGGCCACGCGGCCACATCTTGGACGGTCCAGGGCTCGGCGCCCGGAGGCCGACCCGGTCAGTCCCGGGGCCGCCCGAACGCGGTGCACACGCAGGCCTCGTTGCCCTCGGGGTCGGCGAGCACCCAGAACGACGGCGCCGAGTGCGCACTGACCAGCGCTCCGCCGGCGTCCAGGGCGGCCTGCACCCGGGCCTCGGCGGCGTCGAGTGGCACCCACACGTCGATGTGGATCCGGTTGCGCTGTGGGCGCGGGGCGTCCATCTGCTGGAACCAGACGGCGGGATTGCCGTTCACCGGGTCCCCCAGCGCGTCCGCGTCGCCCTCGAACTCGGGCGGCATGTCGTCGTCGTAGCCGAGGACGGCCCGCCAGAACGGCAGCACGGCGGGGATGTCGAGCGCGTCGATCGCGATCTCCTGTACGGAGACCAGCGCCGGCTCCGGGGTCAGGCCGAGCTCAGCGGCGATCGCGCTGATCGTACGGGCCAGGTCGACGTCCAGCTCGGTGAGCCCGTCCGCCGAGTGGGTGGTGAGCACGACCGAGGTCCGGAAGTACCGCAGATCCAGGTCCGGGTGGTGGTCGGCCGCGTCCGCCGCCGCGCCCACCCGGGTCGCGAACGCGATGCCCTCGGCCAGCGACCCGGTCCGGAAGGTCGCGTGCAACGAGCGGATCAGCACCCGCCAGTCCTCGAGGCCGTCGAGTTCGGAAACTTCCTCAGCCGTCAGGGTGTCCATGCCTCTAGGCTGCCACCGCAACCGGCCACCGGCGAGGGCAGGCGCGTCCTGCTCACCTGGCGGTCCGGTCGGACGGCGATGCGCGCCGTCCGACCGGGCTCACATTCGAGGCGGAGCCGGCTCAGGAAAGCACGGCCCCCTGCGATGCCGAGCCGACGAGCTTGGCGTACTTGGCCAGGACGCCCCGCTTGAAGGCGTGGTCGAGCGGCGCCCAGCCCTGCTTGCGGGCCTCGAGCTCGGCGGGGTCGACGAGCAGGTCGAGCGTCTTGTTGGCCACGTCCAGACGGATCGGGTCGCCGTCCCGTACGAACGCGATCGGGCCGCCGTCGACCGCCTCGGGAGCCACGTGCCCGACGCACAGCCCGGTGGTGCCGCCGGAGAATCGGCCGTCGGTGAGCAGCAGCACGGTCTTGCCGAGCCCGGCGCCCTTGATGGCACCGGTGATCGCCAGCATCTCGCGCATCCCAGGACCACCCTTGGGGCCCTCGTACCGGATCACCACGACGTCGCCGTCGGTGATCGTGCCGTCCTCGAGCGCATCGAGCGCGGCGCGCTCCCGCTCGAACACGCGGGCGGTGCCCTCGAACACGTCGTCGTCGAAGCCCGCGGACTTGACCACGGCGCCGTCCGGGGCGAGCGAGCCGCCGAGGATCGTGATGCCGCCGGTGTGGTGGATCGGGTTGTCCAGGGCGCGCAGGATCTTGCCGTCCGGGTCCGGCGGGTTGATGTCCGCGAGGTTCTCCGCGACGGTCTTGCCGGTCACGGTGAGCGCGTCGCCGTGGATCAGGCCGGCGTCCAGAAGCGCCTTCATGATCACGGGCACACCGCCGATGCGGTCCACGTCGTACATCACGTAGCGGCCGAACGGCTTGAGGTCACCCAGGTGCGGAACCTTCGCAGCGATCCGGTCGAAGTCCGCGAGCGTCAGATCCACCTCCGCCTCGTTCGCGATGGCGAGCAGGTGCAGCACCGCGTTCGTGGACCCACCGAACGCCATCACCACGGCGATCGCGTTCTCGAACGCCTTCTTGGTCATGATGTCGCGTGCGGTGATGCCCTTGCGGAGCATCTCGACGACCGCCTCGCCGGAGAGGTGGGCGAAGTTGTCTCGGCGCCGGTCGGCCGACGGCGGCGCGGCCGATCCCGGCAGGGACATGCCCATCGCCTCGGCCACGGAGGCCATCGTGTTCGCGGTGTACATACCGCCGCAGGCACCTTCACCGGGGCAGATGGCCCGCTCGATCCGGTCCAGGTCTCCCTTGCTCATCAGGCCGCGGGAGCATGCGCCGACCGCCTCGAAGGCGTCGATCAGGGTGACGTCCTTCTCGGTGCCGTCCTCGAGCTTGACCCAGCCCGGCATGATCGAGCCGGCGTAGAGGAACACGCTGGCCAGGTCCAGGCGGGCGGCGGCCATGAGCATGCCCGGCAGCGACTTGTCGCAGCCGGCCAGCAGCACCGACCCGTCCAGCCGCTCCGCCATCATGACGGCCTCGACCGAGTCCGCGATGATGTCGCGGGACACCAGTGAGAAGTGCATCCCCTCGTGGCCCATCGAGATGCCGTCGGAGACGGAGATGGTGCCGAACTGCAGCGGGTAGCCGCCACCGGAGTGCACCCCCTCCTTCGCACCCTGGGCGAGCCGGTCCAGGGACAGGTTGCACGGCGTGATCTCGTTCCAGGAGCTGGCGATGCCGATCTGGGGTTTGACCCAGTCGCCGTCACCCATGCCGACGGCGCGCAGCATCCCGCGCGACGCCGTGGCCTCGATGCCGTCGGTGACCTGCCGGCTGCGCGGCTTGATGTCCGGAGTACTGGGGGTGCTACCCCCGGGCCCTGCGGTGGTGGGAGCAGTCATGCTTCGGATCATAGGACTCCGACGGCGATGCCGGCGCCGCTGGTCACCTCGCGGACCGCAGCACTGACGCTCGGAGCAGTTCTCGGCCATGATGTGGGGAGGCTCACAATGCGCCGGTGCCGCCGCCGGGACTTCCGGCCCGGGTCCGGCCCACACCGGTGCGAAACGATCAGGGCATCCGATCCAACAGCAGCTCACAACGAGGGGAACTCACATGAGCACCGACAGCACCACCACTGGAACCACCAGCCCGTCCGCCGCCACCGGTGGGGCCGCGAAGTTCGCCAGACTCACCGGATTGATCCTGCTCATCGCGGGCATCGTGTTCGTCCTCGCCGGAGGCACCACCTGGGTCGTCGTGACCTCCCAGCTGCAGGCCGAGGAGATCACGATCTCCGACGACGCCCGTTGGTTCGCCGGTCAGCAGGTGGGTGGTCCGTTCACCGCGTACTCGCAGGCCGACATCATCAACACCCACGCCCTGCACGCTACGGACGGTCGCACCTACGCCGAACTCGGCGCCGACATGGCCCAGGTCGAGGAGGGCAGCGCCGAGTACGAGGAACTCGCGGCCCAGCGCACCACCGTCATGAACGCCTCGTTCCTGCGTGCCTCTCTGTTCACCTCGGTGGTCGCCTATGGTGTCGCTGCGCTGGTCGTCGGCCTGGGCGTGCTGCTCGGGTTCGCCGGTGTCGCGTTCCGCAAGCTCGGCGCCACCGCCTGAGTCACGACCCAACACGGGCGCCGCGCGAGGTCGCGCGGCGCCCGTTGCGTGTGCTGGCTACGATCTCCCTCGTGGCAGCCAACCCCGATCCGATCGAGATCGTGACCAGCCACGGCCCGGCCCGGGTCCACCCGCGACCGGCCGACGGCACAGCCCGGATCGGTGCCCTGCTGCTCGGCCATGGCGCCGGCGGCGGGGTCGGCGCCCCGGACCTGATGGCCGCCACCTCCGCGGCCCGGACCGCCGGCCTGGACGTCTACCTGGTCGAGCAGCCGTACCGGGTCGCGGGGCGCCGCGCGCCCGCCCCCGCCCGACAGCTCGACACGGCGTGGCTCGAGGTGCTCGAGCACCTGCGCGCCGACCTTGTCGCCGACGTCCCGCTGGTGGTCGGCGGCCGGTCCTCCGGTGCCCGGGTCGCGTGCCGAACGGCGGCCGACGGCGGAGCCCGGGGCGTCCTGTGCCTCGCCTTCCCGCTGCATCCGCCGGGCCGTGCCGCGGACCCGAGCAAGTCCCGGCTGCCCGAGCTGGAGGCGGTCAGTGTGCCCGTGCTGATCGTCCAGGGCGAGCGCGACCCGTTCGGGATGCCGCCGGCCGGCCCCGGCCGGACGATCGTGACGCAGCCCGGCGACCATTCGCTGAAGGGCGACCTACCCGGCCTGCGGGCCGCCGTCGGGCAGTGGCTCAGCGATCTCCTGACGGTCGGGACCTAAGCCCCACCTACCGCGGTTTCCTGCGGGAGAAGTGGGGACATAGGCCCCACGCGCACCCGGTCCGCGGCCGGAAGAATTGCTTGTGAAGGGTCCACCAGATGAGGACCACGTCCCATAGAGGGGAACGAAATCATGAGCAAGACCATCGCACCCGCGGCCCCGGTCCACGAGGTCCGCACCGAGGAGGACATCGTCACCCGGCCGGGTGTGCGGAAGGTCCTCGCCGTCAGCCGTATCGTCATCGGGTTCACGTTCCTGTGGGCCTTCCTCGACAAGCTCTTCGGGCTGAACTACTCCACCCCGGCGGAGAACTCCTGGCTCAACGGCGGCACCCCCGCCCAGGGCTTCATCAACGGCATCGAGGGCCCGTTCGCCGGATTCTTCGGCCTCTTCGCGAACCCGTTCGGCGACTTCCTGTTCATGTTCGCTCTGCTCGGCATCGGGATCGCCATGATCGGCGGTGCAGGCCTGCGGATCGCTGCGGTGGGTGGCACGCTCCTCATGCTGTTCATGTTCCTGGCCGAGTTCCCGACCGCCACCACGATCGTCGACGGCGAGGTCATCCGCGGAGCAACCAACCCGATCGTCGACTCGCACTGGCACGAGGCACTGCTGCTGATCATCGCCGCCGTGACACTGGCCGGCGACACCTGGGGCCTCGGCAAGTGGTGGTCGACCAAGATCGGCAAGCACACCTGGCTGCGCTGACACCGGCCGATCCGGACCTGAGGGGAATTGCCCACAACTGAATACGGAGCCCTTCGGCTCCCCCGCACTGCGGGTCCGCACCTATCCCCTCGGGTGCGGGCCCGCATCCATGTCTGCGGACCGGGTACGGACGGCACCGCTCGGGAGTGTTCAGGCGCGGCGGACCAGCACGTCCCCACTGACGGTCCGTAGCCGCAGCACCACGGCGCCGCCACCCTCGCCGTCGGGCCCGTCGCCCGGCGTGAGTTCGCTGCGGACGCTGCCGGAGATCGAGCTGCAGTCGAGCATCGCGGCGGTGCCGAGCGGGATCCCCACGACGATGTCGCCGGACGCCGTCTTCGCGGTGACCTCGCCATCGGCGGCACGGCGGACGATGAGGTCGCCCGAGCCGGTGCGCAGCCCGACCCGACCGGCGACCTCCTTGATCACGATGTCGCCGGAACCGGTCGCGGCGTCGACGTCCCGACCGGAGTCGACCCCGACGTCACCGGACCCGGTGCGGACCTCGAGGCTGCCGGCGGTCCCGACGTGCACGTCACCGGAGCCACTGACGACGTGGCCCGTGCCGACGCTGCCGATGCTGACGTCTCCGGAGCCGGACGTACCGTCGAGGTCCTCAGCACCGCGGATCTCGACGTCGCCGGAGCCGGACTTGACCCGGGCGCCCCCGAGCTGCCCGCTGGCGAGCACGTCACCGGATCCGGTCTCGACGTCCAGGTCGGATCCTGCGGGCACGTCGACCTCGATGCGCAGCCGCGCGGATCCGCCGAACAGCCGGGTGCGCGTCGAGGGCACCTCGATGCGGAGGTCACCACCCTCGAAGGTGACGCGCGTGGCCTCGGCGATCGCTGCGCCGTCGGATCCCCGGACGATCAGCCGCACGCGGGCCACGCTCGGGACGTCTGCGGGGTCCGCGGCGGCCAGGATCAGATCGCTGGCCCGCATCTTGGCGTGCACCCGGACGGGGCCGGTCACGGGGAACTCGTAGTCGGTCATCGCCGATCCTGCTCTCTTGGCTTCTCTGGACGAGGGGTGGTCGGGTTACAGGTTGTCGGTCGGTCGCGGCCGGGTCGTGCTGTTGCGGGTCCCCGTGCGCGGACGACGGCGGCGGTTCAGCCGGGCGAAGTCCTCCTGGATGGGTCCACCCATCCGGGTGGCGGCGATGGCGGCGTAGGCGTTGTCGAACATGTCGGGGCCTCTCAACGGACCCAGCCGGTCATGCGGCGACCGGTCTGGGTGAAGTTCTGGGTGGGCTGGTCCTGCGCCGGTGCGGCGAGGACCTTCTGGATGGTGCGGACCAACCAGGAGTTGACGCTCAGGCCCTCGGTCGAGGCGGCGTCGTCGACGCGTGTCTTCAGGCCCTCGGGCAGCCGCAGCGAGATGCGGGTCGTCGACCCGTCCTCGTCGGCCTCGGGCATCGGTGGCACGGGCGGGGC
>NZ_CACRYJ010000054.1 GCF_902703175.1 Occultella aeris
GGGCAGACCGGCCGTTACGACACGCCCACAAACGCCACCATCACCTCGGAGCCGATCCAGGCCCCGACACCCAGCCCATCGGTGGATCGAGGCTAAGGCACCAAGAGTCCGAGTCATCAGCAAGTCCGGCCGTGCCACCTGGACATCCAGTCGACCATGGCCAGGGTTGCCGCGCGGGTGCCCGAGCGAAACCGGCGAGACGCCCTCAGACTGTGCACATGCGTACCGTTGGTGTGGAGGAAGAACTGCTGCTTGTCGACGGCGAGACGGGGGTGGCCATGTCAATGTCGCCCGCGGTGCTCCGGCCGTTCGGCGGCGCCGCCGGCAACGACCAGGGCGGTGGATCCCTCGTCGGCGAGCTCCAGCGCGAACAGCTCGAGACGGACACACCTCCGCGCGAGAGCATGAACGATCTGCTCGCTGACCTGCGGTCGTGGCGGCACACGGCAGACCTGGCCGCGCGCGCAGCAGGCGCACGGGTCGCCGCGCTCGCCACCTCCCCCCTCCCGGTCCAGCCCTCGACCGCACCGAAACGTAGGTATGAGGAGATGGTGGAGCGCTTCGGCTTGACCGCCTCCGACCTACTCGTCTGCGGCTGCCACGTGCACGTGCAGATCCACTCGCCGGAGGAGGCCGTCGCGGTTCTGGACCGGATCCGGGTGTGGTTGCCCGCTCTCCTGGCCATCAGCGCGAACTCCCCGTTCGCGCAGGGCCGAGACACCTCCTACGCGAGCTACCGCAGCCAGGCGATGACCAGGTGGCCGTTGTCCGGGCCGACCGATGTGTACGGCTCGGCCGAGGCCTACGAACGGATGATCTCGGAAGCGCTGGCCACAGAGGTGCTCCTCGATGACGGCATGCTCTACTTCGATGCCCGCGCCTCTCGCCGGTACCCGACCGTCGAGGTACGCGTTGCGGACGTCTGCCAGGACGCCACCGACGCCGTGCTGGTGGCCGCCCTTAGTCGTGCCTTGGTGGAGACGGCGGCCCGGGACTCGGCGGACGGTCGCCCCGCCCCGGCCGTGCCCACCCGAATGTTGCGGCTCGCGACCTGGCAGGCCGCGCGTCACGGACTCGAGGGCAACCTCCTTGACCCGGCCACCTACCGGCCGGCGCCGGCCGCTGCCGTGATCGACACGTTGCTGGGCCATGTACGACCGGCACTCCTGGACAGCGGCGATTCGGACCTCGTCCACGACTCGCTCACACAACTGCGCGAAGGGGGCAATGGTGCACGCCTACAGCGCCGAACCCTCGAGCGGACCGGAAACCTGGCCGAGGTGGTCGCCGCGGCGGCTCGGCGGACGGCGGGGCATGAGTGAGCGCGCTCCACGAGGCCGATGTGGCCGGGCCCGGGTGGAGTCGTCGGCGATGCGGGCGCGGCTGGGTCTACCTCGATACCCAGGGAAAGCGCATCACACGCGACGCATTCCTGACCCGGTGCCGAGACCTGGTGATCCCGCCCGCGTGGCGGGATGTGTGGATCTGCCCCGACGAGCTCGGTCACATCCAGGCCGTCGGTACGGACGAGGCCGGCCGCCGACAGTACCTCTACCACCCCGTGTGGCGAGCGGAGCAGGACGCCGCCAAGCACGAACGCGTGCGTGAGATCGCCGACCGGCTGCCGGCCGCCCGTCGCAACGCGCGACGCGACCTGCGCCGACCCGGCATGCCTCGCGAGCGCGCACTCGCCGTCGCATTCCTGCTCCTGGATCAGGGCCTGTTCCGAATCGGCAGCGAGGCCTACACCGCCGACAACGGCAGCTTCGGCCTGGCGACCCTCCTCAAGCGACACGTCCGGATCACGAACGCGGGAATCGCCGTGTTCGACTACGTCGCCAAGTCCAGCCAGCACCGGCACGTCGAGATCGATGACCCCGAGGTGATCGATGCCGTCCGGGTGCTTCGCCGCCGACGCGGCGGCGGTCCCGAGCTGCTCGCCTACCGCGAGGGATCGGCCCGACGGGGCCCCTGGCGCGATCTGACCAGCGTGGATATCGGCGCGTACGTCAAGCGTCGCCTCGGGCCGGATGCCACCGCGAAGGACTTCCGCACCTGGCACGGCACCGTCCTGGCCGCCATCACACTCGCCCGGCATAGTGGGTCCGGGTCCGCATCAGAACGCGACCGGAGCGTGCGCGAGGCAGTGTCCGAGGTGGCCGAGCGACTCGGCAACACCCCGGCGGTAAGCCGATCCGCATACATCGACCCCAGGGTCCTCGAGGCGTACGAGGAGGACACCGTGCTCGCGAGCCTACCGGTGCCAGATGCGCCGCCAGCCACGCCGGCACCGCCGCGGATCGAAGCGGCCGTGCTGAAGGTGCTCGAATCGGATGAGGACTCCCCGTGAACGCTCCACGTGCGCCCTTCGCCAGGCGGACTTAGCGTGGAGAAACGCGGACCCACAGCGGGTACGCCACGAGATGGAGGGCTGTCATGGGTGTCGGCGACAAGATCAGCAACGCTGCCGAAGAGGCCAAGGGCAAGGTCAAGGAGGCCGCCGGCGACGCAACCGACAACGAGCGTCTGCAGGCCGAGGGCAAGACGGACCAGGCCAAAGCCAATGTCAAGAAGGCCGGCGAGGACGTCAAGGACGCCTTCAAGTAGAAGTCCCGGCCCGCAGGGCCCGCGGGGCGCACGATGCCCCTCGGGCATCCGCTCGCGACCTGACCCCCGTACACGTGGCCGCGCCGGTGTGGGCCCCAAGCTGCCCACCCGGTTTCGGACACGAACGGGATCTCGAGAACTCTCAAGCGTGGGCCATGCCGTGCTGTCCCCGTCCCTCACCGTCGTAGCGCGTCTCCGGGCACGGGCAACTGTGGCGATAACGTCGCACGCAGATCGCCTCGACCGGTACCCATTGGACCGGCCGCCGTCGGCTCGGGCCGCGGATGCGGGCGGCTGCTTCGCGGGTGATAGTGGTGAGATTCGATGGGAGGCAACCATGTTCGAGGCGGAGATGACGTGAGGGTCGCCGTGGTCGGGGCGAGCGGCAACGTGGGCACCGCGGTGTTGCGAGCCCTCGCGGAGGAGGACGCGGTGACCTCGGTGGTCGGCATCGCCCGACGGCCACCAGAGCCGACCCGGGAACCGTACCGCGGCATCGAGTGGCGAAGTGTGGACCTCGCCGTGCGTTCGGGAGTTGTGGACGCACTCACCGAGGCGTTCGAAGGTGCGGACGCCGTGATCCACCTGGTGTGGGCGATCCAGCCCAACACCGATCGTGACTACCTGCGCCGGGTCAACGTCGACGGCACCGAGCGGGTGGCAAGGGCCGCGGTGCGGGCAGGTGTGGCACACCTGGTGGTCGCCTCATCCCTGGCGGTCTATTCGCCGGTCGAGGACGACGTGCCACGCGATGAGTCGGCCGCCCACGGTGGCATCCGGTCGTCGCACTACAGCGTCGACAAGGTGGCGCAGGAGCGGTTGCTCGACGAGTTCGAGGCGGCTGCCAACCTCAGCATCACTCGGATACGGCCAGCCCTGATCTTCCAGGGCGATGCGGGCGCCCAGATCGTGCGCTACTTCCTCGGCCCGAACTTCCCGATGGCGCTTCTGCGCCCGGGCGCACTACCGACCGTGCCCCTGCCGAAAGGTCTGCGCGTGCAGGTGGTGCATGCCGACGACATCGGCCGCGCCTACGCCACCGTGGTGGTGCAACGGGCTGCCGGGGCCTTCAACGTCGCTGCCGCGGACACGCTGTGGCCGCGTGACCTGGCCAGGATCTTGGACCATGGACGCCACGTCGAGCTCCCACCCGAGGTCATTCGCCCGCTCATCCACTACGGCTGGCGGGCGCGAATGATCGCCGCGGACGCCGGTTGGCTCGACATGGCGATGGGTGCGCCGGTGATGGACACCTCCCGGATCCGCGGGCTCGGCTGGACAGAGCAGCACAGCGCCGAGGACACGCTGCGTGAGGTGTTGGTAGGGATGCGGGGGGCCCGGGGCATGCCCAGCCCCAGCCTGCGGCCGTATGACACCCGCTTCGGCGGGCCGATCGAGTCCCTCACGCCCCGGCCGACGGACCGCGCCGCCGACCGTGGGTTCCTCATGCTCCCGCCCGACGGTCTCGCCGCACGCGTGCCTGATCACGTCGATGCCGAACTGCTCGGCCTTTACCTGTCGGACCATCTCACGGGTGCGACCGCAGGCAGGGCACGGATCCAGCGGATGGCGCACGCATTCGCCGAGACGCCGATGGGCCCCGACCTGGCCGACATCAGTGACCAGATCACCCGGGAGCGCGAACTCCTGAGCGAGCTCATCCAACTCCTCGGCCTGCGACGGCGGCCGTACCGGCAAGCAGGTGCGTGGGTTGCCGAGCGCGTCGGACGCCTCAAGTTGAACGAGCGCATCGTCAGTCCCTCACCGATGACGCCGCTCCTGGAGGTCGAACTGATGCGCAGCGCGGTGATCGGCAAGGAGGGGGTCTGGCAGACACTCGAAAGCCTCGCCCTAGACCTCAAGATGCGCCCATCAGTGTTCGCTGACCTGGCTGCGGACGCCCGGAAGCAACAGACGGTCTTGTCCAACCTGCACGCACACCTGCGCCCCGATACCTTCGCCGCCGAGCCAGAAGAGGTGTCGGACCCGGACTCGGAGGCCCGAACGCCCGATCGCCGCTGACCAAACGAGTTTCAACCCCCGCAACACGGCCAGGCTTGCGTCGTGGTCGAGGAGGCGTTGGCACATCTCCTCGGTGAGGAAGGTCAACACCATCGCTGTCTCGGCCACACGACTACGCGTCGACACCCCGCTGATCACCAGCCGGTCCACACCGAGTCCGGTCAGGATGTCACGCAGCCCGGTGCTGGAACGCGTTGTCCCGGGTCTTCGCGACGTCGATCGTCCCATCAGTGTTCAGGCCGTCCAGGTACGCAGCCTGCTCCGTGCCTGCGAACGCGAAGCCCTCGCCGTCCTCAAGAATGTTCAGAGTCCAGGTCGACCTGTCTCGGCGTGCACAGTTCGGACCAGAATCACCGGGCGCCCCGCGCCGCGGGCGACGCGGATGCGTCGATTCGTTCGCTCGATCAGCACGCGCAGCGGCGAGGTCCGGATTCTCGAAGTAGGCGTTCTGCAGGACGCCGGTTCAATCATCTCGAACATCTCCTTGCCGTGGACGTCGGTGTCCAAAGTTGATCCGGTTCCGAGCTGTCAGGATCTCGTGGCCATCGCGTTTGTCGGTCACCTTGACCCCCAGTCGCCTTGCGGGGCCGCTGAGCGGCGCCTCAGTCCGGTCGCGACAGGTCCGCCGTCGCCGGACCCTCCAGCACCACGCCCGCCGGGGTGAACCTCGATCCGTGGAGTGGGCAGTCCCAAGTCTCTTCGGCGTCGTTCCAGTGCACGACGCCGCCGAGATGGGTACAGGTAGCCGAGACGGTCCGGGTCACGCCGTCGACGGTCGAGACCGCGGCCGGGTGCAATCCCGCCGCCCGCCCCACGCAGCCGACGCCCTCGAGCGGCGCCGCGTCAGGAAGCGATCGCAGAGCACTCACCCGGTCGCCGACCAGCGCGGCGGCGACGGTCGCGTTCTGCTTCATCGCGGCGCCGGTGCCCGCGACCTCGTGGCTGCTCCAACTGGCGAAGGCGTCTGCCCACGCGGGCGCTCCGGCGTCGATCAAGCCGGTGAGGACCTCGGCGGCCGCCACTCCAGTGGTCAGGCCCCATTTCGCGAAACCGGTCGCGATCAGGACCCGGTCGCTGGACGGCGTCAGCCTGCCGACGTAGGGAAGCGCGTCGACCGGGTGATAGTCCTGGGCGGACCACCGGTGCGTGATCTCCCCGTCCGGGTAGTGCCGCAGCGCCCAGTCCGCCAGCGCACGGCTGGCCGCCAGTTCGGACCCACCGCGGCCGACCGGGTGGGAGTTGCCTCCGACCAGCAAAGTCTCGCCCGTCGCACCCGGGGTGGTCCGGATCGAACGGAGGGGTGCGCCCGCGGACAGGTACATGTCCGACTGCTTCAAATCCGGTACCCGCAGCGCCAACGCGTAGGACCGCTCGGGTGAGACCCTCGCGAAGAAGCCACCACGATCGGCGACCGGGATCCCCGTGGCAAGGACCACGCGCTGAGCGCGCACGGAGCCGCGGCGTGTGGTCACCAGGTGATCGGGCCCGTCGTCGACGTCAGTGACCCGCGCATCGGTGAAGACCGTGACCCCGAGTGCGGTGGCGTCCGCGGCGAGTGCGGTGAGCAACTCGAGTGGGTTGAGCTGGGCCTGCTCGGCCAACACCACGCCGCCAGCGAACGGGAACGGTCCATCGGTTCGGCTGCGCCAGGTCACCGCAAGGCCGACGCTCTCGCAGACCCGCTGCTCGTCTTCGACTGCAGCCAACTCTTCGGGGCTCGCCGCGTAGGTCACCGCGTCAGGACGTTGCACGGCCACGCCGTGCTGTGCGCAGTATGCAAGCAGCCAATCCTGTCCGGCCCGGCCGCCCGCCACGTAGTGCGCGAGCAGTTCCAGGGACTGCGTGGTCGCGATCTCGGACTGCCGACGCCCTTGAAGAACCGAGACCTTCGCCGTCGATGCGCCAGTCGTTCCTGCACCGACGTGTCGCGCCTCCAGCACCGCGACGCGGCTGCCCCGCGCGGCGAGCATCACAGCCGTACTCAGCCCGGTGATCCCAGCCCCTACCACCACAACGTCATAGTCTCCCTGGACCGGCTCGGCCGGTGCGTGGGTCAACGGGTCGCGGGAGCGCCAGTAGGTCTCCACGGTTTACGCCTGCGGATCCAGGACGACCTTGACACAGCCGTCGAGTTTCTTCTGAAACATCCGGTATGCCCCAGGCGCTTCCTCCAGCGGCAGGCGGTGAGTCCGAAGGTCCAACACCCCCAACGGATCGTTCTCGTCCGTGACGAGCGGCAACAGCGCGTCGACCCAGCGGTGTACGTTCGCCTGCCCCATCCGCACCGTGAGCTGCTTGTCGAACATCTCCATCATCGGCAACGGATCGGCAGCGCCACCGTAGACGCCGGCGAGCGAGAGCGTTCCTCCGCGTCGCACCGCGCTGATGGCAGTGCGTAGCGCCGCCAGCCGGTCGATCCCGGCACGCTCCATCAACGGACGGCCGAGGACGCCGGGCAACGCACCTGCGACCTTCTGGGCACCCGCCGCGAACGGCGAGCCGTGCGCCTCCATCCCGACGGCGTCGATCACAGCATCAGGGCCCCGTCCGCCGGTGAGTGCGCGCAGGTTCTCCGGCAGGTCGTCGATCTGACGAAGGTCCAAGGTGTGTATCCCGTGTCGGACCGCCATGGCCAGCCGCTCCGGCACGAGATCGGCGGCGAACACCTCGCCGGCGCCGCGGTGCCGCGCGATCCGGGCACTCATCTGGCCAATTGGCCCAAGGCCGAGCACCAGCACGCTGGAGTTGGCGGACACGCCGGCGTACTCCACGGCCTGCCACGCCGTGGGCAGCACGTCCGAAAGATAGAGGTAGCGCTCGTCGACGCTGGCGTCGTCCGGCACCGGGATCGCACCGGCCTGTGCCTGCGGCACCCGCAAGTACTGCGCTTGGCCGCCTGGGATCTGCCCATACAACTTCGTGTAGCCGAACAGTGCCGCACCCTTGTCCTGGGAACGCACCTGCGTGGTCTCGCACTGAGTGTGCAAGCCGCGCTGACACATCCAGCAGGAGCCGCATGCGATCGGGAACGGGATCACCACACGGTCCCCTGGCACGATGCGGGTCACCTCTGCTCCGACCTCCTCCACGATGCCCATGGCCTCGTGACCGAGCACGTCGCCGGGGTCCAGAAACGCCCCCAGGACGCTGTAGAGGTGCAGGTCCGATCCACAGATCGCGGTCGACGTCACCTTGATGATGGCGTCGGTGGGCTCGTGGATGGCAGGATCTGGCACGTCCTGCACCTGGATGTCCTCGGTGCCCTGCCACGTCACGGCTCGCATCAGAAGACGGCCTTGCCGCCGGTCACGCCGAGCACCGTGCCACTGACGTAACTTGCCTCATCCGACGCCAGGAACACGAACGCCGAAGCGACCTCAACGGGCTGCCCCGGCCGGCCCAACGGCGTGTCGGCCCCGAAGCCCTCCACCTTCTGCGCATCGAACGTGCTCGGGATCAACGGCGTCCAGATCGGGCCCGGCGCCACCGCGTTCACCCGGATTCCCTGCGGCCCGAGATCCGCAGCCAGGTTGACCATCAGATTGTTCAGCGCCGCCTTCGTGGCCGCGTAGTCGAGCAACGGCTCGGACGGGTTGTAGGCCTGGATCGAGGTCGTGAATATCACGCTCGAGCCGTGGCCCAGATACGGCACCATAGCCTTCGTCAACCAGAAGCTCGCAAATACGTTGGTCTCGAACACCTGCTCCAACTGGCCACTCGGGAACTCTGTGATGCCACCGGGATGCGCCATCTGGAAACCAGCATTGTTGACCAAGATATGGATCTCGCCCAGTGCCTCCACGGCCGCGACTGCCAACTCACTGTTGGCATCCTCGGTCCGTTGATCGGTCGCAAACAGCACGCATTCTCGGCCGACCGCGTGCACGGCCGCCCGAGTGGCCTCGGCGTCCACCTGCTCCTGCGGCAGATAGGTGATCGCGACATCGGCACCCTCCTTCGCGAAGGCGATCGCGGTAGCCCGCCCGATCCCGGAGTCGCCACCCGTGATCAGCGCCTTCTTGCCGACCAAGCGCTCACGCCCGACGTAACTCTCCTCGCCGTGGTCGGGCGGCGGATCCATCTCCGAGGTGGCGCCGGGCCATGGCTGCTCCTGAGCGGGTACCTTCCTGGGCTTCGCATCGGGACTCATACACTCATCGTGTTCCGGTTCGCGCTCGTGCGCATCTGGTAGACCCGATGCCCGTCCTCACAGAGAAGTGAGATCCGCCGCCGCAGCGGTGGCGACGAGTGAGCGGCGGTGGGATCGTGGGTGGCATGGACAAGGAACGGGAGCGTCCGTCCGACGACGGCTACGACGCCGACCAGGACCCGGACTCCGATCCGGAACAATTGACGTCGCGTCAGATCGCGCAACAGCCAGATCAGGCCGAAGGCGAGGACGATCCCGCGAAGACGCGGGGTGAGTGACGTGCGGGCCAATGGGCCACGCAGGTCGATCACGATGCGTTCGCCGTGCATCGCGTGCGTTGCTGGTCGAAAGGAAATATCCCATGGCAATCTGTGACACCTGCGGCAACGACTACGACAAGCCACTGATCGTCACCCGCGGCGACGTGAGCGGCACGTTCGACAGCTTCGAGTGCGCAGCACACGCTCTCGCACCAGCTTGCGCGCACTGCGGCTGCCGGATCCTCGGCCACGGCGTCGAGAGCGAGCGGGCCATCTACTGCTGCGCCAATTGCGCCAGAACGGCCGGTGAGGACGCCCTTGCCGACCGGGCCTGACGCGATTCAGAACACTGGCAGGCCGCCGGTGACGCCCAGCACTGTTCCCGAGATGTAACTCGCCTCGTCGCTGGCCAGATGCACGAACGCGGTGGCAACCTCCACCGGCTGGATCGGCGTCCAGATCGGGCCAGGCGCCACGGCATCCACCCGAATGCCGCGCAGCCCCAGTTCGACTGCGAGGTTGACGGTGAAGTTTTTCAACGCGGCCTTCGTGGCGCCATCGTCCAGTTGGGCTGGGACGGTTCGAAAGCCTGGATCGAGTAGGTGTTGATGCCCCCGAGGCCCTCGAGCACATCTTCGGCGAGATCAATATTGGCCCGCTTTTCGCGCTGGTCGCAGACGAGCAGCACGCGTTGCCGGCCTGCCTTCTTCTCAACATGTCGACGGGTCGGTTCTGCGTCGTCCTGCTCCGCCGAAAGGTAGGCGATAGCGACGTCGGCGCCCTCCTTGGCGAACGCAATCGCGATGGTCCGGCCGATTCCCGAGTCTCCTCCTGTGATCAGTGCACGCTTGCCCCGCAACCGATCAGGTCCGAATTAGCCCTCCTCGCCGTGATCGGGATGGGCCGCAACCGTTCGGTGGACCGGGCCACGACTGCTCTTGAGCCGGGATGCCAACTTGAAATCACCAGCGCCGTCGCGGCGCCTGCCGCACCGATCGGGCGCATCACGCCTGCTGGCCGCGGTGTTCACCCTCGGCCAGTTCCTCGACCACCTTGCTGTTGAAGGCGGGTAGGTCGTTCGGGGTGCGGCTGCTCACCAGGCCGGCATCCACGACGACCTCTTCGTCGACCCATGTGGCTCCGGCATTCGTGAGATCGGTGCGCAAGCTCGGGTAGGACGTGATTGTGCGGCCCTTCAGCACGTCGGCCTCGGTGAGGATCCACCCCCCGTGGCAGATCACGCCCACCGGCTTGTGTTGGCCGAAGATATCCCTGACGAACGCCACCGACGCGGTATCCATTCGGAGATGGTCCCCGTTTACGACGCCGCCTGGTAGCACGAGTCCATCGAAATCTGACGACGAGGCCGCCCCCGAGGTGATGTCCACCGTCACCTCGTGTCCGTTCTTGCCCTTGATCGACCCCGACTCGGGTGAAATGAGGATCGCCTGCGCGCCTGCGTCGGTGACCGCCCCCCATGGGCCTGTCAACTCGCTGTCCTCGAAGCCGTTCGTCGCCAGGAAGGCGACCTTCTTTCCGGTGAGATCAGCCATAATGCCTCCTTCGTTCGTCGGATTCCCCCACGCTAGGCGTCGAGAGATACGTCCGCGATTCGGGCCCGATCGCGCCGCGCCGTTTGGGTGGCAGGGACCAGTTGGACTCGCGGATGTAGGCGCAGGAGCCTTACACACGAGCCTTGGACCCGGATGCGTGGCCCACCGAGACGGCATCCCAGTTCTCCGATGAGGTAGCGCACCGCCCGGGCGTCCGGGAACGTGGTCTGGCTCAGATCGATCGTGAGGTCAGCCTGTGGGTCCTCGTGCTCGACGATCTCGATCAGCAATTCGGCGACCGGCATCGACAACGGTCCATGGACGTCCAAGCCAGGGCCGGTGTCGCCATCCTTGACAAGCACGTAGGCGGAAGGTTCGTCGTTATCGAAGAGCATTCGACGACCCTCCGCGCCGAGCCCTTCGCGCTGACTGCGTCTGTCTGTGGTGAACCGGACCTTCGGCCGCTGCTTCGGCGCGGCTGACCAGATCGACTGGAGACTCCTCGCCTGTGGCGATGGCGACACTGACTTGGGAGTCGAAGGGGAACGATCCCTCCCATCGAGCTAGGCATCCGAGATGCCAGATCACGGCATCGGCGATATTCATCAGATGGAGGACCGGACCGGGGCAGGCCAAGGTGACCGAGCGATGGCCAACTTCGACGCTCAGCTCGGGAAAATACTCAGTGAGGAACGTGGCGACATCCGTCGCGACGGCCCGTAGTGCCGTGCAACGATCACCCTCGACCTCTTCCCGAAGTCGGAGGCCGATGCAGATCACCCCATGCGAGCAATCGGCGGCGATTCGTCCGCTCTGGTCAGAGTTGGTGGCCGGCCACGTCAGATCCGCGCCGAGCGCTGGTTGCAAGTTGCCCACGAGAACTCCCCGAACTTGTGGAGTTGCCGGGGGCAGGAGCAACTAGAGGCTTTCGGACCTTGGGACTGCTGCGTCCGTGCAGCGCTCCAGGGTTGTGCACAGAATACACCGCGGCGCCGGTCGATGCTCTGCCCACGCCCGGTCGCGGGCGTCGGCGTCCGATGGATCGCCCACAGTTCGACGCAAATGACCACGAGGGCACTCCACGGTTGGTCGCAGCGGTCGCGCGAGCAATCTCGGTGCGGTCGCTGTGCGATACCTACGAGCCATGGCAGTCGCACAGCCCAGCGGATCTGTGACAGGGCCGGGCCGTGCGGCTGCTGGACTGATGATGAGACCTTCCTTTGGGCACCGGTGGCGAATGGCACTGGGAGATCGTGGCGGTTGCATCCCTGACCACGACGAGCCCGATGATGATCGGCTCCCAGTGAACGACCCGAGACCCGCGTCCGTGACGTGGCCAAACCGCTCTGATCCCTCTTGAGCAGCGGGTGGCACTCGTCTGGGGTCTTCGAGATGCGTCCCCAGCTTGGGTGACACAGGCTTGAAGATCACCACCACAGACAGCGGAGGATGCGCCATGACTGCCGACAGCTCCAACCAAGCTGATCAACTCACGTTCGTCAGTCCGGTGGACCGCTACCCGTCGATCTCCCCTCCGGAGCAGCATCAGGAAGAGCCGGGCATTGAGTCGGAGATGGTGCCCCAACCTGACATCGGCGAGTTCAGTTATCGCGGCACGGGCAGGCTGATCGGACGCAAGGCTCTCGTCACCGGTGGTGACTCCGGTATCGGTGCGGCGACAGCCATCGCGTTCGCCCGTGAAGGCGCCGACGTCGCGATCACCTACCTGCCCGCCGAGGAGAGCGATGCCCAGGAAGTCGCCCGGATCATCAGCGAGAGCGGACGACGTGCCGTGACAATTCCCGGCGACCTGGTCGATCCCACGTTCTGCAGCCAACTGGTCGGGCTTGCCGTCGCAGAGCTCGGCGGCCTCGACATCCTGGTCAACAATGCCGGTAAGCAACTTGCTCGCGAGGGGCTTGCAGACATCCCAGACGAGCAGATGATGCAGACCTTCGAGGCGAACATCTTCGCCATGTTCCGCGTGACGAGGGCGGCTCTACCGCATCTGCAGGCTGGCTCCACGATCATCAACACCACCTCGATCCAGGCCTACCAGCCCTCACCCACGTTGCTCGACTATGCCTCGACTAAGGCAGCGATCAACAACTTCTCCAAGGGGCTCGCCGAGGAACTCGCGCCCAAGGGCATCCGCGTCAACGCCGTCGCGCCTGGTCCGATCTGGACAGTCCTGCAACCTAGCGAAGGACAACCAACGGAGGACCTGCCCAGCTTCGGCAAGAGCACCGGACTCGGCCGGGCCGGCCAACCCACCGAACTCGCTCCGGCCTACGTCTTCCTCGCCTCACCGGAGTCGAGTTACGTGGTCGGTGCAACCCTCCATGTCAACGGCGGTCAACCCACTCCCTGACACGATCTGTGGCCGATCCCGCGGTGCCACTGGCTGCGAACTGCCCGATTGACGGTCGCCCGGTGTGTCCGGACCAGGCCCGGTGAAGGGCGTGCCGAGCACAACGCCAGGACGTCCGGCAAGCCCGACGAGAGTCAGATAGATCACCACCTGTTCACTGTTCAGGTCGGCAAATCTCTCCTGAGAGGAAGCGTAAGAAGGAAGCCTGTCAGGATCTGCGTCCCGGTCTGGGTGACTCGCAACGCTGAAGAAGCTCGTCCCGGTTACGGTCCGCCCGCTCCGCCTCCGACTCGTCTCGCCCTGCTTTGTTGTCCCAAGTGACATCATGAATCCCTGCATCATCGCAGCGAGTCGGCCGTCACGCGCACGGTCTTCCAACCGGCTCGTGCGACGCGCGATTCCCGTCGTCTGCGCGACAGCACCAGCGATCCGAGGCGGCCGTGCCGCCGTGCCACCAGGATCAGTCGGCCCTAGACTCGACCGAAAGTCGGACGATCTCGATCAGGAGGCGCTCGGAATGGTCAACGAAGATCCACCGGACGACATTGTTGATGAGCAGCCCAACGGCGGCACGACGCATGCCACGCCTGGCTCCGGAAACCCCGCACTCGTCGTCTCGCGCGCCGATCGGGCAGGTCCCGGCGAGACACCGCTGACGTTTCCGCTGGACGCTGAGGAGATCACAGTCGGCTCCGGTGCCGACCAGGATATCCGGCTCGAAGGTCTGGAGACCCATCACCTGACGATCTATCACGACCAACGTGATGAGTACCGCGTGCGGCCGTCCGGCCACATCGAGGGCGGCTCCGTCGCCGAACCAGCGGACCGCGTGCTGCGAACCGGCGCCAGAGTCGCGGCCGGACCATGGGAGATGACCTTTCAACGAGCGGAGTACGCCGACCACGGGCGACCCTTCGGTGGTCGTGAGGGCGGCGAACTCGCGGACAACGTCACCCAACCGCCGCGCCCTGCAGATCGAGGCACCCGATCCAACCCAGGAATCCAGTCCCGCCAGGAGGACTGACGCCCACCCGCCCCGCACCAAGCCATCGCGAGGCGGTAAGCAGTGGTGCGCCTCGAGGGTGAAGCCCTGGGACTGACGCAGAACCGCGGGACCCGTGATTCGCAGCGCTGTACAGCCTCCCGGGTCCGCGTCGGAATCCGCCCATCTGCCTCCTGAGTGCCGCCGCACCCATGATGCCTCGTCGTGCGGCGCCGTCCGAACCGCGATTAGATGCGTGTGAAGGGAGATCGACATGGATGCCTCGACGATTCTCTGGATCGTGGTTGCCGTGGCTGGTGTGTTCCTGATCGTCGCGATCGTGTGGGGCGTCACCGGCCGTAGCCGCAAGGAACGGGCGCTGGAGCACCAGCGCGCGAGGGCCGCAGATCTCCGGCGTGAGGGGGAGGCGGCCGCGCTCGACGCGCAGCGTCGGGAGGCGGAGGTCTCCCGGGCCGCCGCCGACGCGAAGCAGCAGGACGCGAACGCGGCAGTCGCGGAGGCGGACGCCGCCAGCGCGGCTGCGGAAGCTGAGCGTGCCCGCGTCGACGCGGAGAACCGCCGGCGCGAGTCGCAGGCCCGTGAGGCCGACGCTCAGGTGGCGCGTGCTGAGGCCGAGGAACGCCTGCGCGAGGCCGATCGGGCCGACCCGGATGTGCCCGAAGGCCAGGAAGCCCCGCTGCAGACAGTGGGCAGGACTCCCGAGGCTGCCGAGGACCCGGCGGTGGAGACAGGCACGGCCCGCGCGACACCGACGGACGCCGATGCGACCCGCCCGGGAGTGCATCACCGCCCCGCCGTTACCGATCGTTCAACCGCCCGTGAGGAGGTCGAACCGTCTGTGGGCGCGGCGCGGCCGGTAGACGAGCCCGACGTCGAGCGTGGCACCGACCGTCCACCGGTCTGACGGCGCCCGACGGGCATGTCAACCATGTGTCAGTTCTACTGCCACTGCGGACCTACCGCTGCTCACGCCTGCGTATCAACCTGAAGCCAGGTGTCGGCGGATACTTGCCGCAAGACCTCGGCGTTGCTTCTTCTGTGTTGTGGAGCTAAGGGGATTCGAACCCCTGACCTCTTCCATGCCATGGAAGCGCGCTACCAACTGCGCCATAGCCCCGTGTGGGAGCCCCGGAGGGCGTTGCTAGTTTAGACGATGCGGGCCGCAACTGCGAAATCGGCTTCGCGCACCCCGACGTTGTGGGCGGACAACCGCCAGCTCGGTCGCTGGCCGTCGTTCGTGCGCAGCACCGACCAGTGGCAGTTGCCGATGCCGGTGATGCCCCGCCAGACCTCGGGATCCTGGCCGATCAGGGACGTGATCCCGGCACTGATGGCCGCGCCGTGGGAGACGATCACGAGGATCTCGTGCTCGCCGAGCGGCTCGGCGGCCGCGAGCACGGCCTCGGCGAACCTGTGACCGACCTCACGTCGCGTTTCGGCGTTGATGCCCGCGGGGTGGTCGCCGGCGTTCCAGGCGGCGAACGCGTCGGGCCAGCCGGCCTCGATGTCCGGGTGGGTCAGACCTTCCCAGTCACCGAAGCTGCGCTCGCGCAGCCTGACGTCGATGGCTACCTCGACCTCGACGATCTCGGCGAGGGTGCGTGCGGTCTCGTGGGCTCGCACGAGGTCGGAGGCGACGATCCGAGCGGGCCGCAGCTGGGCGAGCACGGGTGCCGCGGCGGCGGCCTGCGCCTGCCCGCGTTCGTTGAGGGCGATGTCAACCTGCCCCTGCAGCCGTCCGGTCGCGTTGTAGTCCGTCTGGCCGTGCCGCCAGAGCAGGATGGTGCCGGCGCTCATGCCTGCTCGCCGGCTGGACCTGCCTGCACCTCGTCCGCACTGTGACCGTGGACGTCCGCCGGCAGCTCGACCACTGGGCAGTCCTTCCAGAGCCGTTCCAGGGCGTAGAACTCCCGGTCCTCGTCGTGCTGGACGTGAACGACGATGTCCCCGAAGTCCAGCAGCACCCAGCGTCCTTCGGCGACGCCCTCCTTTCGGACGGCCTTGGCGCCCTCCTTCTCGAGAGCATCCTCCACGGCGTCGACGATCGCCTTCACCTGGCGTTCGCTGGAGCCGGACGCCACGACGAAGACGTCGGTCAGAACGAGTCGCTCGGAGACGTCGAGCGCGATGATCTCGCGGGCCAACAGGTCGGCGGCGGCGCGGGCGGCGGCGATCGCCAGGTGGATGGCGCGGTCATCAGCGGGCACGGTGCTCCTCGGTATCGGTCAGGCAGTGGGTCGACAAGGGCGCACCACCCGACTATGGGCAGGTCGCGTCCTCGGCCAGTCTATGCGGCAGGCGTGCCACCGGCTCCAGACCCCGGAGAAGACGCGACTCCCGTGGTCAGGGCAGCGAGTCCGTCGCCACCGAACACATTGCCGCTGGCGACCTGCCAGACGAGCAGTCCGAGTACGAGACCGACGAGGATCAGGACGATGATCTGGAGCGCTCGCAGCCATGCGGGTGTGCGCTCCTCGTCATCGTCCTCGTCCTCGTCCTCGTCCTCGTCCTCGTAATCATCGAGCTCGTCGAAGAACTCCTCCCGGGCGCCGGCGGTCGCGGCAGCCTCGGGCTGTTCGTCCGCCGCGGGCTCGGGTTCGCCGGAGATGACGCTCGCCCACCTCGGCCGCATGTCGAACGCGTCGTCCTCGTCCTCGGGATCCTCGGGGTCCGTCGACGCCGTCGGGGCGGGAGCGCCCTGATTCGCGGCAGGCACGTCGGCAGGTGCCGCGGCGGCCTCGTAGTTCCGCTGGGAGCGACGGGTGGAGGGCAACGGTCCGCCGTCGTACAACAGGTCGGCCTCGGCTTCTGCCGGTTCGTCGGACTGCACCGGCAGCACCGCTGTCTCGTCCGGCGCGTCGGATCCCCAGACGGACGCCGCGTCCGTGGTGGGCAGTGGCCCGGGGGTCGCCGCAGGCGACCGCTCGGCCACGATCTCGGCGCGGAGCGGCTCCGGCGCCGCGTCAGGTGCGGCGTTGATGTCGCGCACGGCACGCTGGATCGGGGTCAGTCCCCCGGTCTCGTCCAGGCCACGGGTGGCCCGCGCCGCCGCGGGCGGGCGCACCACGGGACGGCGCCCTGTGCTCGTCCGCTCGCTGGGGGATTCCGGGGTGGTCGGCTCAGCGTCCGCGCTGGCCTGCTTGGCGCGCAACGACCGCCGTGACACCGCGCCGAACTCGCCGGTCGTCGCAGCGGACTCGGCTGACGGCGCACCCGCCCTGGGCACACCGGCGGAGGAGTCCTCGTCGGCGTCGGCGATGGCAGCGCCGGCCGTCGGGTCGTCGCTGGTCGGGGCTGCGTCGTCCGAGGTGACCGACGCCGACGAGGACTCCTCCGCCGGTGTGCCCAGGGC
>NZ_CACRYJ010000055.1 GCF_902703175.1 Occultella aeris
CCGTACCCCCGCACACCTCCCTCCGCACCACACAGGACGCCCCCATGACTTCACGCCGACGCCCCGTCCGCGCGCTCATCCCCCTGTTCCTGCTCGCCCTCCTGGCGGCCTGCTCCGGCGGCGCCGGCGGGAACAGCTCCTCCGACGGCACCCCGGACCCGGACGGCACGCTCATCTGGGGCTGGCACCTGCCGACCTCCTGGGACCCGGTCGCCTCGACCGCCGGCCAGGACGTGCACGCCCTCGCGCTCGCCTACGACGCGCTAGTCCAGCAGGAGAACGACGGCGACGCCCGGCCCGGACTCGCCGAGTCCTGGTCCTACAACGACACCGGTGACCAGATCACCTTCACCCTTCGGCCGGACCTGACGTTCAGCGACGGCACCCCGGTGGATGCCGAGGCGGTCAGGGCGAACATCGAGCGCGGGCAGACCCAGTCGAACTCCACGATCGCCGCGCAGCTCGCCGTGATCACGGGAGTCACCGTGGTCGACGAGCTGAACGTCACCTTCCAGCTGGACCAGCCCGACTACCAGATCCCGCTGCTGATGGCCGGCAAGACCGGCATGCTCGTGAGCCCGACGGCGTTCGCCGCCGACGTCGACGGTCTTGCGATCGCCCCGGTCGGCTCGGGCCCGTTCGTCCTCACCGAGTACGTGCCGGACTCGCGCGCCGTGTTCGAGCGCAACGCCGACTACTGGAACGCGGAGAACATCCTGCTCGGTGGGGTGGAGCTCAAGCCGCCGCCCGACCCGACGGTCGCCGTCGCGGGGCTCACCTCCGGTCAGTTCGACATCGCCGTGGTGCCGCCCGCGCAGGTAGCGGCCGCCGAGGCGGCGCAACTGACCGTCGAGGAGCAGCGCGTGTTCACCGTGCGAACCCTGGACGTGAACAACACGGTCGCACCCTACGACAACCCGCTGGTGCTCCAGGCGCTGAGTCACGCGATCGACCGCCAGGCCCTCGTGGACGTCGCGTACTTCGGCCACGGCGAGCCCAACTGGCAGCCGTTCCCGGAGGGCTACCTCGCCTACGACGAGTCCCTGGACGACCTGTACGCCTACGACCCCGACACGGCCGCCGACCTGCTGACCGAGGCCGGACACCCGGACGGCATCGACCTGACGCTGACCATCGGTAGCGCTGCGGACCAGGCGCTCGCCGAGCAGATCCAGGCGCAGGTCGCCGAGGCAGGCATCACGATCACCATCGAGGTGGCCACGCCCGGCGTGAGCAACTACATCTCCCGCCAGTACCCGCTCTTCCTGGACAGCTTCTCCGGCCGGGAGTCCCCGCTGCAGGCCCTAGAGGTGCTGTTCGGCCCGGAGGGCCTGATGAACCTCGGCCGCAACAGCCCGCCCGAGCTCGACGCCGCGATCGACGCGGCCCGCCAGGTCCCGCTGGACGACCCCGCCTACGCCGAGACGTTGCAGACGGCCGTGCACACGGCCGTGACCACGATGCCGAACACGTTCCTTTTCACCTGGCCTCGGCTGTACGTCCACGGCGACAACGTGCACGACTGGCAGCACCAGATCGGCACGGTCCGGTTCGAGGGCGTGTGGGTCGAATGACGGCGGTCGCGACCCCCGCGGTGCAGGCCCAGGCCGGGGAGGTGCTCGCCCCGCTCGACGAGGTCGCAGACCTCGCCCCGCACTCGCCGGCGCGCGGTGTCCTGATCGCGCTCGGCAAGGGCCTGGCCATCGCGGTCCCGGTGCTGTTCCTGACCACCCTGATCACGTTCGCGCTCGGCGCGTTCAGCGACCAGGACCCGGCGGCGGCGGTACTCGGCGAGGTCGCCACCCCAGCCGACGTCGAGCGGATGCGCCACGAGTTCGGGCTCGACCGGCCGTTCTACGAGCAGTACGGCAGCTGGGTCTGGAACGCGTTGCACGGCGATCTGGGCTCCTCGTGGTTCACGAACATCCCCGTCGCCGACTCGATCGTCGAGCGACTCCCGGTCAGCCTGTCCGTTGCCGGGCTCGCCCTGGCGATCGCGCTGGTCCTCGGCGCGAGCGGGGGCATCGTCGCGGCGCTGAACCGGGGCCGGTTCGTCGACCGTGCGATCACCGCCGTGTCCGCGGCCATCACCACGGTGCCGGCGTTCGTGGCCGGCATCGGCCTGATCATCGTGTTCGCGGTGCTCATCCCGGTGTTCCCGACCGGCGGCTATGTGCCGGTCTCCGCCGGCATCGGCCTCTGGGCGTCGTTCCTGGTGCTGCCGGCGTTCGCGCTCGGACTGGATGCCTCCGCGGATCTGGCCAGGCAGCTGCGCACCGGCCTGGTCGGCTCGCTCGACGAGAACTACGTGCTCGGCGCCCAGGTGCGCGGCCTGCCGTGGCGGCGGGTGGTGCTCGTGCACGCCCTGCGCAACGGTGCGGCCCCGGCGATCGCGGTCGTCGGCCTGCACATCCCACGGCTGGTCGGCGGCGCCGTCATCACCGAGGCCGTCTTCCAGATGCCCGGTATCGGGCAGCTCACCCGGGACGCGGCCCTGCGTGGGGACGTGCCGGTGATCCAAGGTGCGCTCCTGGTGGCTGTGCTGCTCGTGCTGGTCTCCTCGCTCGTGGTGAACGTGGTGCTGGCCCGGTTGCTGCCCGCGTCGGGACGTGCGGCATGATCCGCCGGGCACTGCGGGCACGAACCGCCCAGGTGGCCGTGGCCTTCCTCGGCCTGGTCCTCCTGCTCGTCGTCACCGGTGACCTGTTCGCCCCGCAGGACCCGCTGGCCCAGGACACCAGCGCCATCCTGCAGGGTTCCAGTGCCGCGCACTGGCTCGGCACCGACTACCTGGGTCGGGACGTGCTCTCCCGGCTCATCGCGGGCACCCGGGTCTCCGTGCTCGCCGCACTGACCGCCGTCGTGATCGGCGCCGTGCTCGGGATCGTGCCGGGCATGCTCAGCGCGTTCAGCGGCAAGGTGGCGACCTGGACGAGCCTGCGGGTCGCGGACGCGTTCATGGCACTGCCGTTCATCATCTTCGCGATCGCCGTCGCCGGCCTGTTCGGCAACGGACTGTTCCAGGCGATGGTGGCAGTCGGGGTACTCATCGCCCCGGTCTACTTCCGGATCATCCGGGCCGCGGCCCTCAGCCACGCCGGGGCGCAGTACGTCGAGGCGGCGACTCTGCTGGGCGCGCCCTGGTGGCACGTGCTGGCGGTGCACATCTGGCCCAAGGTGCTGCCCGCCGTCGTGGTCACCACGGCGAACCTCGCGGCAGGCGGCCTGCTCGTGGTCTCGTCGCTGACGTTCCTCGGCATCGGGATCCAGCCGCCGGAGCCCACCTGGGGTGGCATGCTCGCCAGCGACCTCGGCTACCTCACCCAGCGTCCGTTCGGTCCGGTGGCTCCGGCACTGGCGATCATGGGCACGGTCGCTGCCCTGAACCTGCTCGCCGACGCGATCCGCGACGCCAGCGGAGATGCCGGCCGCGCGGCCGAGGCCCTGCGTAACCCACTCAAGCGGGAGGTGGCCGATGTCCGCTGACGCCAACACCGGTTCGACCGTCCCCGCGACGGCGAACACCGACCTGGTCCAGGTCGAGGACCTGTGGATCGCCGCCCCGGACGGCCGCGACCTGGTCGCGGGGGTGTCGCTGCGCCTGGCCAGGGGCGGCTCCCTCGGGATCGTGGGGGAGTCCGGCTCCGGCAAGACCCTCACCACCCGGGCGCTGCTCGGGCTGCTGCCCCACGGGATCTCCGTGACCAGCGGCCGCGTCGGCTTCGACGGTCTCGACCTGCGCACCCTGCGACGCAAGGATTGGGAGCAGGTGCGGGGCTCGCGTATCGGCGCCGTGTTCCAGGACCCGGCCTCCTACCTGAACCCCTCGATCGCGGTCGGCAAACAGCTCACCGAGGTGCTTCGTGTACGCGGCGGGCTGTCCCGGTCCGCAGCCAGGGAGCGGGCCGCCGAGCTGCTCGAGTCCCTGGGCCTGCACCGGGTGGACCTGGTCCTGACCCAGTACCCGCACGAGCTCTCCGGCGGGATGCTGCAACGGGTCCTGCTCGCGATCGCGATCTGCCTCGGTCCCGAGCTGCTCATCGCGGACGAGGCCACCACGGCTCTCGACGTGACCGTCCAGGCGGACGTGCTCGACCTGTTCGACACGGTCCGGACCCGGGAGGGACTGGCCCTCGTGCTGGTCTCGCACGACCTCGCCGTGGTGGCCCGGAGCACGGAGAACCTGCTCGTGATGCGCAACGGCGAGGTCGTCGAGTCCGGGCCGACGACGCAGGTCCTAGCCAACCCCCAGCACCCTTACACCCAACTGTTGGTGGAGCACCACGACGCGTACTCGCTGGCCGGGTACCTGGAGAAGGAGACCGCCGATGTCTGAGTCCGTCGTGACCGAATCCCGGCCAGATACCGCGGCCGGCTCTGCGGACCGGGTCAGGCCCGGGCCGGTCCTGCTGACCGCAGCCGGGGTCAGGGTGCGCCTCGGACGCCGGGAGATCCTGCACGGTGTGGACCTGTCGGTGCGCTCCGGTGAGATCGTCGGCCTGATCGGGGAGACCGGATCCGGCAAGACCACCTTCGCCCGGGCGGCGCTCGGTCTGGTCCCGACCACGGACGGGTCGATCACGGTCGGCCGGGAGGCCACCCAGGTGACCGGCCTGCACGGCTCCCGGTTACGAGCATTCCGCCGCACCGGCGCCGTGCAGTACGTCTTCCAGGACCCGCTGCGCTCACTCGACCCGGACCTGACCGTTGGCCGCTCGGTCGCCCAGGGGCTGGTGCTGCGCGGCGGACTCGGCGCCGCGCAGATCGAGACGGGCGTGTCCGAGGCACTGCACGCCGTCGGACTCGAGCCCGATCTGACTGGCCGCACCCCGGGCCAGCTCTCCGGCGGCCAGCGCCAGCGGGTCGCGATCGCCCGCGCGCTCGCGGTCTCGCCGCAGGTGCTCATCTGCGACGAGCCGGTCAGCGCGCTCGATGCCGCGCACCGCAACCACGTGCTGCAGCTGCTGAACGGGCTGCGCCGGGATCGGGACCTCGGCCTGCTGCTCATCTCCCACGACCTCGGCTCGGTGGCCGCGGTCAGCGACCGGGTTGCCGTGCTGTACCGCGGCTCGATCGTGGAGGAGGGGCCGACGGCGCAGGTGCTGGCCCACCCGGAGCACCCGTACACGCGGATGCTGCTCGCGTCCGCGGCATCGCTGCACGCCGGTGACGCCGGGGCCGCGCAACGCCAGGCGCTGCGCCGGGAGGTGCTCGCCGGCATCTGAGCAGTGCCGGACCGCCTGCCCCACCCACCCGTCAGAACCACCCGACTTGACCCGACCTCATCGTCACCCAAGGAGTTCCCAATGAGCATCCAGATCCTCGGCATGGTCGCCACCCAGAACGGCTCAGAGTCCCTCGGCTGGGCCAACAGCAAGGTCGTCGACCCCGCCTTCCTGCGTGCGTTCGCCCGCGCCCACGACGCCGCCGGCTTCGACCGCACCCTGATCGGCTACAGCGCCGCCTCCCCGGACGGCTTCGCGATCGCCTCGGACATCCTCGCCACCACCGAGCGGCTCGGCGTGCTGATCGCGCACCGTCCGGGTTTCACCGAGCCGGTGCTCGTGGCCCGCAAGCTCGCCACCCTCGAGAACCTCTACGGTGAGGGCCGCGTCGCGATCCACCACATCTCCGGCGGCAGCGACACCGACCAGCAGCGCGAGGGCGACTTCTCCGACAAACCCGCCCGCTACCGCCGCACCGCGGAGTTCATCGACGTCCTGCGTCGCACCCTCACCAGTGCCGAGCCGTTCGACCACGAAGGCGAGTTCTACAAGTACGTTGGCGCGTTCAGCGCGGTCAAGCCCAACGGCCGGATCCCGATCTTCTTCGGCGGCCAGTCCGGCGACGCCGTCGCGATCGGCGCCGAGCACACGGACACGTTCATGCTGTTCGGCGAGCCGCTGGCGCCCACGGCCGAGCGGATCGCGCTGATCCGGGCCGAGGCTGCCAAGCATGGCCGCAACGTCGAGTTCTCCGTGTCGCTGCGCCCGATCGTCGCGGACACGGAGGACGCCGCGTGGGAGAAGGCCGCAGCCATCTACGACGCTGCCGCGGAGCGCCTCGGCAACCACCAGGCCGGGTGGCGTTTCGGCAAGCGGCAGGGTGACCAGACCTCCACCTCCGCGCAGCGCCTGCAGGACGCCGCCGCCGAGTCCGAGGTCCACGACGAGCGGCTCTGGACCGGCATCACCAAGCTGGTCGGCCCGGCCGGTAACTCGACGGCGCCCGTGGGCACCCCGGCGCAGGTGGCCGAGGCCATCCTGAAGTACTACGACCTCGGCGTCACCCGGGTGCTGATCCGCGGTTTCGACCCGCTGAACGACGTGCGCCGGTGGGGCGAGGAACTCGTCCCCCTGCTGCGCTCCGGCGCCGCCGCGCGCGACGCCGCCGCGTCCGACGTCTCCGGCGAGCCGGCCCTCGTCGGCGCAGGCGGGACGGCATGAGCACCCTGACCGAGAACGCGGTCGACGCCGTTCGCTGGGACCCGCCGGCGGCCGTCCGCGGCACGATCGTGCTCGTGCCCGGCCGCGGTGAGCGCCCCGGGCACTACGAGCGGTTCGGGCGCCGGATCAGCGCCGACGGGTACGCCGTCGAGGTCCTGCCGCACCTGGCCTCCGACGGGGACGAGCTCGCGCACGCCTGGGACGCCCTGGCCCTGGCCGGGCGGCTCGGGGACGCACCGCGTGTGCTCGTCGCCACCGATGTGTCCGCCGCGGCTGCCGTGCAGGCGCTCTCACCGGCCACCATCGACGCGAACGCGCTCGTGCTGGCCGGCACCACCCTCGAGGTGGCAGACGCGCCGACCGACGTCGAGGAGGCGCTCGCCGCCCGCACCGCCTGCCCGCTGCACCGCGGGCTGCTCGCCGCGGACGAGACCACGGTGACCGCGCTCGCGGACAGCACCCCCGCCGTCGGGCAGTGGCGCGCAGCGCTCGACGGCGCCGCCATCGAGGGCGGCGAGGCCTGGCAGGTCGCCGTACCCACGCTCGTCCTGCACGGCGAGGCGGACCAGCTCGCGCCCTGGGACCGCGTGCGCGACGCCGTCGGGCACTGGCCCGGCGTGGAACTGGTCACCGTGCGCGGCGGCGTCCACGACGTGCTCAACGACGCCAACCACCGCAGCGTCGCCGGTGTCATCGTGCAGTTCCTCGAGCAGCTGCGCGCCGGCGGCCAGATCCTCAACCACGGCGGCCGCCCGGCCTGAACCGGCCCACGCGCCCGACCACCACCCCCACACCCTGAAGGAGACCAGCGATGCGACTGGGCTATTGGACCCCGATCTACGGCGGATTCCTCCGCAACATCGACGACGAGCAGATGCCGGCCACGTTCGCCTACGTGCGCCGCGTGTCCGAGATCGCCGACCGGCTCGGCTATGACATCACGCTGATCCCGGAGCTGTACCTGAACGACCGCAAGGGTCCGTCGGCACCGAGCCTGGAGGCCTGGGAGCTCGCGGCGGCGGTCGCCGCGGTCACCGAGCAGGTCGAGATCATGGTCGCCGTGCGGCCGGGGTTCCACACGCCGCAGGTGCTCGCCAAGCGGGCCGCGACACTGGACGACATCAGCGGCGGCCGGCTCGCCCTGAACGTGGTCTCGGCGTGGTGGGCCGAGGAGGCCAAGCAGTACGGCGGGGTGTTCGGCGAGCACGACGAGCGGTACGTGCGCACCGAGGAGTGGATGGACGTGGTGTCCGGGCTCTGGCGGGAGACGCCGTTCAACTTCGCCGGCCAGTTCTACACCGCGGAGGGCACGATCCTGGAGCCCAAGCCACAGCGGATCCCGCCGATCTGGGCCGGCGGCGAGAGCGAGGGCGGCAAGGCGTCGATCGCGAGGTTCGCCGACTCCTACGTGATGCACGGCGGTACGGTCGAAGAGATCGGCACGAAGGTCACCGAGATGCGCCGGCGCCGTGAG
Organism: Occultella aeris; assembly: GCF_902703175.1. Lineage (GTDB taxonomy): Bacteria > Actinomycetota > Actinomycetes > Actinomycetales > Beutenbergiaceae > Occultella > Occultella aeris. The sequence goes on from NZ_CACRYJ010000055.1 coordinate 7,921, forward strand.
GAGCTCGGCAAGGAGGGCTTTGGCGAGTTCGGCATGGCCGCGTACGTGATCGTGCGGGACACCGAAGCCGAGGCGCAGGCGGAGCTGGAGCGGATCACCGCCGCGCCGTCCGCGGACAGCCCGAGCTTCGCGTCCTACCAGGAGTTCATCTCGCACTCCCAGCTGGAGCAGCAGGTCAGCCTGCGCGACTACTCGGTCGGCACCCGTGGGCTGCGCCCGAACCTCGTGGGCACCCCGGAGCAGGTCGCGGAGAAGCTGCTCGCCTACGCCGACGCCGGCCTCGACCTCGTCCTGATCCAGTCCTCGCCGCTGCACGAGGAGCTGGAGCGGATCGCCGAGCAGGTGTTCCCGCTGGTGGGGCACCGGCTCGGCACGGGCGCCGGCGCGAGGTCCAGCCTCGCCGGGGTCGCCGCGACCTGAGCGGCGCGCCTGACTGAGCCAGAGGGTACTGGGTGAGCCAGCGTGGCAGGCCACGCTGGCTCACCTGGAACGCGCTCGGTCACGGCGTGAACGCGCGCGCCAGCGGGGCAGGGACGGCGTCCCGGTCAGACTCGGGGCAGCAGCGGAGGGCTTCGGGTCAGGTCGCCGCGGCGAACGTGCGGACGGAGGTGTCCGACTCCGAACGAAGGTGGTCGCGGATTGCCTGCGCGGCCACCCGGCCGAGGTCGATCGCGCCGACCCGGGCGCGGACGCGCAACGGGATCGGCTCCAGATCCGGCAGGTCCGGGCGGAGCACGAGGCCGGGGACGGCGTCCTGCAGCGGCAGCGCGGTGACGCCCAGGCCGGACCGGACCGCGACCAGGACACCGGACAGTGAGGTGCAGTCGACCGTCACCTCGCCCGGGCGGCCGTCCTCGGCGAGGCCACGCAGGGCCCGGTCCCGGATCCGGCAGGGGGCGTCGAAGGCGACCACCGGGATCGCGCCGTGCTCCGGGGCGCGCCAACCGGGCGCCGCGAACCAGCTCACCGGCAGGGGAGCGGCGGGCAGATCGCCGGGCGCCGCGTCGTCCGTGCCGAGCAGCAGGGCCACGTCCACGGTGCCGTGTTCGACCTCCTCCGCGAGCCGGGCGCCGCGGTCTACGCGGAACCGCACGGTGGCACCGGGGTTCGCGGTGCGCAGGGCGTCGGCGACGACGGGCAGCAGATCCTCGGCGCCGTGCTCGGTCGAGCCGACCACGATCGTGGTCGGCAGGGCCTGCAGTCGGCCGAGCGCACCGTCATGGGCGCTCAGGATCAGGCGGGCCTCGTCGAGCAGCTGGGTGCCGGCCTCGGTGAACACGCTGACCCGGCCGCGCTTGGTGACCAGGTCCCGGCCGACGGCCTTCTCGAGCTTGCGGATGTGCTGACTCACCGCGGGCTGGGTCAGGTGCAGCGCCTCGGCAGCCCGTGCGAAGCCGCCGTGGTCGGCGACCGCGACCAGGCTGCGCAGCGGGGTGATGTCGAGGGTGGCCTGCATGCCGCGAGTCTAGGAATCCGCCGGTGCGTCCATCGGGTGCACCCGATTCGTCTCACCAGATGGGAACGAGGCTCACGGGCCGTCGAGCTGGAACTCCCCGATCTGTGTGGTCCCGTCCGACTCGTAGACGGGTAGCACGATGATGGTGCCGGCGTTCTCCTCCTGCCAGGCGAGCACCTCCTCCGGGTTGGCGACGTGGGCGCCCGAGGCTTCGTCGAGCGACTCCTGGGACACGTAGCCGGTCCGTCCGTTGGTCGCGATCACGGCGATCAGGTCGGGTTCACCCTGCGGCCCTCCGGACGTGCCGAACGTCTGCCCGCTGGAGTTGACGCCCAGCCGCGTGGGGACGTGCGTGACGAACTGCACGGTGACGGTCCCGGCGAAGCCGGACGGCGCCAGGTAGAGCGCCTCGACCGAGGTGTCGAGTGGGAAGTCGTAGGACGCCGCGGGAGCGAGGTTCCGGCCGATCTCCGACGGCGACCAGGCGGCGGACGGGTTGTTGCCACCGGGGTCGGTGCCGAAGGACAGCGACCCGGCGCCGGTCGGGGACACGATGACCCGCGCGTGCGTTGCCTCGTCGGGCCGCTCGGTCAGCGGCACCACGGTGTCGCCGGCGACGATGACCGCCACGGGATCGGCGATTGCGGAGACCAGCGGCGTGCCGGGTGTCACTCCGGCCGGGGCCACGAAGGCGTCCGGCAGATCGGGCGTGGGCTCACCGTCCGGTGCGTCCGTGGCCTCGGTGACGGCGGGCGGCATCGTGTCGGTGGCAGCGAAGGCACTGGCGGTGGCGCCCGCCCCGACGAGGGCACCGGTTACCAGGAGCGCGATCGTTCGGGACGCGTGGCGCCCTCGGCCGGGATGACGCGACACGTGCTCGATGAGTGCCTGCTCGATCGCCTCGGAGCGCTCGGGTGTGAAGTCAGCAGCCATCATGACCGTCCTTCGGTGAGTGGTTGGTCGCCGATCACGGCCCGGAGCGAACTGCGTAGGCGAGACAGGCGCATCTTGGCCGCGGACTCCGAGAGCCCGAGCGCCGCGGCCGCCTCCCGGACGGTGAAGCCCTCCACTGCGGTCATCGCGAGCAGCCGTGCGTCGGTGGGACGCGCGGCAGCCATTGCCTCACGAACCGCGGCGTGCCGTTCGTCGTGTTCGTCGACCACCTCGTCGGCATGATCGCGGATCTGGGCAGGTGGCGGCAGGGTCGCCAGGAAGCGGTGATAGCGGCGACGGGCGCGCGCGGCGTTGCGGGACACGTTGTGCGCCGTGACGATCAGCCATGGCAGCAGCGAGCCATCCACGAAGCGCACCGCGTCGCGGCGCCGCCACAACTCCAGGAAGGTCGCGGCGGTCAGGTCCTCCGCGTCCGACGCCGGGGTGCCACAGGTCAGGTGATGACGGAAGACGCGATCCCGGTGGCGGCGCCAGATCGTGCCGTAGGCCGAGGCGTCGCCGGAGCGCACTCGCTGCCACACGGACTCATCGGAATCGTCGGTCACACCCAGTAGTGTCCGCGCGGCACCGGGTGGTCACAATCGTGGTGACGCTCGGGACCGTGCGACGCGTCAGCCGAGCCCGTCCAGGGCGTCGTCGAGATCTGCGATCAGGTCGGCCACGTCCTCGATGCCCACGGACAGGCGCACCACATTCTCCGGCACCGCCAGCTCGGTGCCCCGCACCGAGGCGTGCGTCATCTCCGGCGGGTACCCGATCAGCGACTCGACACCACCGAGCGACTCGGCCAGCTGGAACAGGTGCGTGCTCTCCGCGAGGGTACGGGCCGCCGTCGGGCCCGCCGCCAGGGCGAGCGAGACCATGCCCCCGAACCGGGACATCTGGGTCGAGGCGATGTCGTGCCCGGGATGGTCCGGCAGGCCCGGGTAGTAGACCCGCTCGATGGCCGGGTGGCCGGCGAGGTGCTCGGCGATCGCCTGGGCGTTCTCGCTGTGCCGCTGCATCCGTACCGAGAGGGTCTTGATGCCGCGGGTGGTGAGCCAGGCGTCCAGCGGGGCAGAGACCGCGCCGGCCGCGAACTGGATGAAACCGACCTTCTCGGCCAGTTCGTCGTCGCGCAGCAGTACGGCGCCACCGAGGACGTCGGAGTGGCCGCCGAGATACTTCGTCGTCGAGTGCACCACCACGTCCGCGCCCAGGGCGAGCGGGGTCTGCAGCGCCGGGGTGGCGAACGTGTTGTCCACGACCACGAGCAGACCCCGGTCGTGACCGAGCTGTGCCAGGCTGGCGATGTTCGTGATCTTCATCAGCGGGTTGGACGGCGTCTCCACCCAGAGGACCTTCGTGCTGGGCCGGATCGCGGCGCCGACCGCGTCGAGGTCGCCCATCTCCACGGTGGTGATCTCGATGCCCCACTCGCCGAGAATCTTCGAGATCAGTCGGTGGGTGCCGCCGTAGACGTCGTTGCCGAGCACGATGTGGTCGCCGGGGCGCATCGCGGCACGCAGCAGGGCGTCCTCGGCGGCGAGTCCGGACGCGAACGAGAACCCGTGCGCCGCGCCCTCGAGCGAGGCGAGCTGGGCCTGCAGCGCACTCCGGGTCGGGTTGGCGCTCCGGTTGTACTCGTAGCCGCCGCGCAGGCCACCGATGCCGTCCTGCACGAACGTGGAGGTCTGGTAGATCGGGGGGATGACGGCGCCAGTGGTCGGGTCGAACGCCTGACCGGCGTGGATGGCCCGAGTATCGAAGGCACCGGAGGCACCGTCGGCGCCGTCCGTGTTGCTCGCGTTCATGGTGGGTTCCTCTCCTCAGACGCCCGCGTAGGCGAGCAGGTCGTGCCGGGTCAGGACACCGACGGGCTTGCCCGCGTCGGTGACCAACAGGGCGTCCGCGTCGGCCAGGGCGGAACGGGCGGCCCGGACGGACTCGGTGGCACCGATCAGCGGCAGCGGCGGGCCGATCGCCTTCGAGACCGGGTCGGTCAGCTCGACCTCACGCGAGAACACGAGGTCGACGAGCGTGCGCTCGCTGATCGAGCCGGCCACCTCGCCCATCACCACCGGGGGCTCCGCGGACAGGATCGGCACCTGCGAGACGCCGTACTCGTTGAGGATGTCGATGGCTTCGCGCACGGTGTCGGCCGGGTGCACGTGCACGAGGTCCGGCAGGTGCCCGGTCTTGGCGCTGATCACGTCGGCGACGGTGCGCTCCTCGGAGTCGGGTGCGAAGCCGTACGAGCGCATCCAGCCGTCGTTGAAGATCTTGCCGAGGTAGCCGCGGCCGCCGTCGGGCAGGAGAACGACCATGACGGCGTCCGGCCCGAGATCCTTCGCTGCCCGCAGCGCGGCAACCACAGCCATGCCGCTGGAGCCACCCACGAGGATGCCTTCCTCCTGCGCGAGCCGCCGGGTCATCTCGAACGAGTCCGCGTCGGACACCGCGATGATCTCGTCCACCACGGACGGGTCGTAGGCGCCCGGCCAGAAGTCCTCGCCGACGCCCTCCACCAGGTACGGGCGGCCGGTCCCACCGGAGTAGACCGAACCCTCCGGGTCGGCACCGATGACGGCGACGGCGCCCTCGGAGACCTCCTTGAGGTAGCGGCCGGTGCCGCTGATCGTGCCGCCGGTGCCGACCCCGGCCACGAAGTGTGTGATGCGGGAGTCGGTGTCCCGCCAGATCTCCGGCCCGGTGCTCTCGTAGTGGGAGAGGGGGCCGTTCTGGTTCTCGTACTGGTTCGGCTTGAACGCCCCGGGGATCTCCGCGGTGAGCCGGTCGGAGACGGAGTAGTAGGACTCCGGGCTGTCCGGCGCCACGGACGTGGGCGTGACGACCACCTCGGCCCCGTAGGCGCGCAACACGGCACGCTTGTCCTCCCCGACCTTGTCCGGCACCACGAACACGCATCGGTACCCTCGCTGCTGGGCCACCAGGGCCAGCCCGACGCCGGTGTTGCCGGAGGTCGGCTCCACGATCGTGCCGCCTGGGCCGAGCTTCCCCTCGGCCTCGGCGGCCTCGATGATCTTGGTCGCGATCCGGTCCTTGCTCGACCCGCCCGGATTGAAGTACTCGACCTTGACCAGCACGGTGGCGGCGACGCCGGAGGTGACGTGGTTGAGCTTGACCAGCGGGGTGTTCCCGACGAGGTCGACGATGGTTTCTGCGTACTTCATCTCAGTGTCCTTGCGTGGGGCTAGGAGAGGTGGTGGGCCGGGAACGGTTCGTGAGCGCCGAGCGCTTGATCGGCTGAGGCGGGCCCGTCGTCGGGCCATGAGGTCGTGCGGGGTGCAGCGGCGGTCAGGGTACGAACGCGCCGCGCGGCGTGGGTCGGAGCTCGGCTCAACAACAACACAGGCGGGTGCACAGGACCATGGCTTGACTGTAGCCGACGCCGCGCCCCGCGTCGGCCCCGCCCGCTGCCGACGCCGACGTCACCGGAGCTGACCCGGTTCGGTCCGGGCCGGCGTAAGCAGTGGCGCTCACAGTGCCGTTGATGCAAGGTTGGGGGACAGTCTCACCAGCGGGATCCGAGCAACGTTGCGGAGGAGCAAATGCGCCTGAATGTCCCCGAACTGCCGGCCGGTGAGCCGGTGGTGACCGTGATCCTGGACGCCACGCGAACCAGTGAGAGCGGCGACCAGACGGTGCTCGGCCGGTGGGCCGATCTTCGCCGTCAGCTGCACAAGCAGGGCATCGACGGCGCGCTGCTCGCGGCCATCGACGACACGGTGTCCCGGCCCACCTGGCTCAGTGGCCCGCACGGAAGGGTGGTGGTCGCCGCGGGGAGTCGGGTGTACCTGGACCGGTCCCTGGCCGCGCCACCCGGTGTCGACAGGGCCGTCGTCGGGGACGCCCCGCATGCCTTCGCGCTCGCTCGCGTGGCGGACTGCGGGGTGCGCTACCTGATGGTCACGGTGGACCGGGCGGGGGCGGACCTGAGCCTGCATGACACCACCGACCTGCAGGCCACCCGCGAGCAGCACAGCGTCGAGGGCGATCACGACGAGCTCGCCAAGCCGCAGCTCGGGCCGCTCGCGCACAAGCGCATCGAGAACCGCGCCGAGGACTCCTGGGAGCGTAACGCCGAGGTGGTGGCCACCGAGATCGACCGCGTCGTGGCCGAGCGGCGTCCTGAGCTGCTGCTGCTCACCGGGGATCTGCGCGCAGTCTCCCTGGTGCGGGCGGACCTGGGTCAGTCCGCGCGGGAGATCCTCTCGGAGGTGGAGGGTGGCGCCCGGACCGAGGGTGTCAACAACCGTGCGCTCGATGCCGCCGTCGGCGCGGCTCTCGACGAGTTCCGGGACCGACGGCGCGAGGCCGCCCTCGATCACCTCCGCCAGGAGCAGGGGCGGGACGGTGCTGCCGTGTCCGGGGTCGAGGACGTGGTGGAGGTGCTGCGCCGAGGACAGGTCGCCGAACTCGTGATCACCGAGGAGGTGGCCGGGCCGCCGTCGGCGATCGCGCAGCGGCTGCTCTGGGTGGGGCCCGGCGCGCTCGAACTTGCCCTGACCCGCTCCGACCTCACCGACCTGGGGGTCACCGAGCCGACCGAGTTGCGCGCGGACCTCGCGATCGGGCGGGCGGCACTGGAACAGGGCGCGGGCATCACGGTCGCGGACGCCGAATCGGTCACTCTCGTCGACGGTGTGGGTGCGATCCTGCGCTGGAACGACGCGTCCACACCTGGGGAGACCGCGTACACACGCAGCACGGACCGCAGCCGCGCCTGAGGCCGTTCGCTCGGCTCGGCGTTTGACGCGCCCGGCCGGGTCAGGCGCGCCAGGCGGGGTCGCGGCCGAGCAGCAGCAGGAACGTGGCCAGTAGGTCCGAGTCCGGGTCCGCGATCGGGAGCCGCGGCGCGAACGCGGCGCCCGGGACGAGCCGAGCGGGACCGTCGGGCACCTGCTCGGCGATCCGCACGGCCGTCATGAGCACCTCGTCGTCGAACTCCACCTCCGTCCCGAGTGCACGGGCCACGTCCCAGCCGTGGGCCACGTAGTCGATCAGGTGGAAGCCGAGCCCGCTCTGCCCGGGGAAGTCCTGGCGCGGTGAGAACTCCGCCAGGTGCCACGTCCGCTCGGTCGCGCCCTCGGCGGCGACGGCGGCCAGCACCCGGTCCACCGAACTCGAGTAGTTGCCCGCCGGGTCCGCGGCCACGTCCCGCGGCAGGAAGTCCTCGGTGGTGGTGCTCGGTCCGTCCGCCGCGGCGGCGAACCCGTGGTTCTGGCCGGTCATGTGCGCGAGCAGCGCACCCAGGTCCCAGTCCGCGCACGGTGTGGGTGCCCCGAGCGCCTCCGGCTCCACCCGGCTCACCAGGTCACGGCCAACGGTCAGGGTCCGGTGGTGCAGCTCCAGCAGCGTCGCCATGTGAGCAAACCTAGCGCGCGGCGGCGCCGTTCGGTCCGTGGGACTGCACTCCCATGGCGCGGACGTCTGCCTAGGATGGGCGTCCATGAGCGAGGGAACAGACGTGGACCTTCCGGCCGAGCTGGTCCGGATCCGCGGCAGTATCGACAACATCGACGCCGCGCTCGTGCACATGCTGGCGGAGCGGTTCAAGTACACCCAGACGGTGGGCCGGCTGAAGGCACGCACCGGACTGCCGCCGTCGGACCCGGCACGCGAGGAACGGCAGATCAAGCGCCTGCGCGCGCTCGCGGAGGAAGCCGGGCTGGACCCGGTGTTCGCGGAGAAGTTCCTCAACTTCATCGTCGCCGAGGTGATCCGGCACCACGAGGACATCGCCGGCGCGCAGGGCTGATCGCCCGCCAGTTGACCGCTGGAGCAAGCCCGGGAGCGTTCCTCTCACAACCACCCCGGCCGGCCTGTGCGGAAATGATTACGGGCGGGTAACCGCCCGCGCGGGCCGGTGAAACACGCGCTTCCTACCGTCCTCGGTACTGACACCGAGCGCGTGAGGAGCCGCCATGTCTGCGCCTGCGACACCGTCGAGCACCACCGAGGAGACCACGGATCGAGGCGCCGCGCCCGCGGCGGCGACCACCGCCGTCGGGCACGTCACCCACCGCAGTGGGCGGTGGATCGACCGCTGGGATCCCGAGGACCCGACGTTCTGGCGTGACGGCGGCGCGAAGGTCGCCGCCCGGAACCTGCGGATCTCGATCTTCGCCGAGTTCCTCGGCTTCTCCGTGTGGGCGCTGTGGTCGATCGTGGTGCCGCAGCTGGGTGCGGCCGGGTTCGCGCTCACCGTGGACCAGCAGTTCTGGCTGATCGCGGTGCCGTCGCTGGTGGGGGCGACGCTTCGGATCCCCTACACGTTCGCGGTGCCGATCTTCGGCGGCCGGAACTGGACCGTGGTGAGCGCGCTGCTGCTCCTGCTGCCCACGACCGCCCTGGCCATCGCGGTGCAGAACCCGCAGATCCCGTTCGGGGCGCTGCTGGCGATCGCAGCGCTCGCGGGAGTCGGCGGCGGCAACTTCGCCTCCTCGATGGCGAACATCTCGTTCTTCTTCCCTGAGCGGGAGAAGGGCCGGGCCCTCGGGCTGAACGCCGCCGGCGGGAACCTCGGCACCGCGGCCGTGCAGTTCGCGGTGCCGCTCGTGATCGTCACCGGCGCGGGCATCGCCTTGGAGCGGGCCGGGCTGATGCTGATCCCGTTCATCCTGCTGGCCGGGTTCCTCGCCTGGCGCCGGATGGACAACCTGTCCACCGCGAAGGCGGACCTGCGTTCGTTCGCGGCCGCGACCCGCAACCGGCACACCTGGATCATCTCGTTCCTGTACATCGGCACGTTCGGGTCCTTCATCGGCTACTCCGGGGTGTTCCCCACCCTGCTGCGCGGGGAGTTCCCGACCGTGACGCTGTCCATCGCGTTCCTCGGGGCGCTCGTCGGCTCCGTGTCGCGGCCGCTCGGCGGCATCATCGCCGACCGGGTCGGCGGCGCGCGGGTCACCATCGCCTCGTTCGTGGTGATGGGACTCGGCGCGGCCGGTGCGATCGCGGCCCTGGACCGGGGCAGCTTCGGCCTCTTCTTCGCCTCGTTCCTCGTCCTGTTCGTGGCGACCGGTGTCGGCAACGGGTCGACGTACCGGATGATCCCGGCCGTGTTCCGGGTCGGTGGCGGTGGGCCGGCTGCGGTGAAGGCGGCCGCCGGTTGCATCGGCATCGCGGGTGCGATCGGCGCGTTCGGCGGGTTCCTCATCCCGCGCGGGTTCGCCGCGTCGAGCTCGATCGCGGGCTCGCTCGCGCCGGCGCTGTGGATCTTCATCGGGGTCTATGCGGTGATGGCCGTGGTGACCTGGGCCGTCTACGCGCGGCGCGGCTCCGCCATGGCTGCGGCCGGGATCTGAGCAGCGCATGGGCGTCGGCACGCAGTCCCACTGCCCGTACTGCGCGCTCCAGTGCGCGATGACCCTGACCCCTCCCGAGGCCGGGACCGGGCCGACGCCGGTCACGATCACGCCCCGGCAGTTCCCGACCAACCTCGGCGGCCTGTGCCAGAAGGGCTGGACGAGCGCCGAGGTGCTGACCGCCACGGACCGGATCACCACCCCGCTGCTGCGCGGCGCGGACGGAGCGCTGCACCCGGCCGGCTGGGACGAGGCGCTCACGGTGATCGCGACCCGGGTCCGCGCCATCCAGGCCGAGCACGGCCCGGAGGCGATCGCGGTGTTCGGCGGCGGCGGGCTCACGAACGAGAAGGCGTACGCGCTCGGCAAGTTCGCCCGGACCGTCCTGCGCACCCCGAACATCGACTACAACGGCCGGTTCTGCATGGCCAGCGCCGCGGCCGGGGCGAACCGAAGCCTCGGCGCGGACCGCGGGCTGCCGTTCCCGCTCGCCGACCTCGCCGGGGCCGGCGCGGTCATGCTGCTCGGGTCGAACCTCGCCGAGACGATGCCGCCGTCCGTGCAGCATCTGGCCGATGTGCGTGACCGCGGCGGTCTCGTGGTGGTGGACCCGCGTCGGAGTACGACGGCGGCCCTCACCGGTGCCGACGGCGAGAGTGGGGTGCATCTGCAGCCGGTGCCCGGCACGGACCTCGTGGTCCTGCTCGCGCTCACGCACGTGGTGCTCACCGAAGGGCTCGCCGACCAGGCCTACCTCGCCGACCGCACCACCGGCGCGACCGAGGTCCAGCGCTCCGTGGCGGCGTGGTGGCCCGAACGGGCGGAGGGCGTGTGCGGGGTGCCGGCGGCGCAGTTGCGGGCCACGGCCCGGCTCCTCGCGGCCGCCGCACCGGTGCACGGGGGACCCGGCGCCTACATCCTTACCGGCCGCGGCGTGGAGCAGTCCACCCAGGGCACCGCCACGGTCACCGCCGCCATCAACCTCGCCCTGACGCTCGGGCTGCCCGGCCGGGTCGGGTCCGGCTACGGCGCCATCACCGGGCAGGGCAACGGGCAGGGTGGACGCGAGCACGGCCAGAAGTCCGACCAGCTGCCCGGCTACCGCAAGATCGACGATCCGGCCGCCCGCGCCCACGTCGCACGGGTCTGGGGCGTGGACCCGCCCACGATCCCCGGCCCCGGCAAGCCCGCCGTGCAGCTGCTGACCTCGCTGGGCACCCCCGGCGGTCCTCGGGCGCTGTTCGTGCACGGCTCGAACGTGCTCGTCAGCGCCCCGAACGCCGACCGGGTCGCGGACCGGCTGCGTGCCCTGGACCTGCTCGTGGTGTGCGACTTCGTCCCCTCGGAGACCGCGCTGCGCGCGGACGTGGTGCTGCCCGTCACCCAGTGGGCGGAGGAGGAGGGCACCATGACGTCCCTCGAGGGTCGCGTGATCCGGCGCCGCCGCGCCCTGGCGCCCCCCGGGCAGGCCCGCTCGGAGCTGTGGATCTTCGCCGAACTGGCCCGCAGGCTCGGCTCCGGCGTCCACTTCGGGACCGACCCGGCCGCCGTCTTCGACGAGCTCGCCGCGGCCTCCGGCGGCGGGATCGCCGACTACGCGGGCCTGAGCCACGCCCGCCTCGACGCCGACGAGGCCGACGGCGGCCCCGGCCTGTTCTGGCCGGTCCCCGGCCCGGACCACCCGGGCACGCCGCGGCTGTTCCTGGACGACTTCCCCACCCCGGACGGGCGGGCCCGGATGATCGCGGTCGACCACGTCGGCCCCAGCGACGACGTCCGGCCCGACGCGCCGATCTACCTCGTCACCGGCCGGGTCCTGCAGCATTACCAGTCCGGCGCGCAGACGCACCGGGTGCCCGAACTCGAGCGCCTCAGCAGCGAACCGTTCGTGGAGCTGCATCCCATCCTCGGCTTCCGGCTCGGCATCGCCGACGGCGATCTGGTCCGGCTCACCTCCGTACGCGGCAGCATCCAGGCGCCCGCCCGCTGGACCGACCGGATCCGCCCGGACACCGTCTTCATGCCGTTCCACTGGAGCGGCGCGGGCAGCGTCAACCGGATCACCACCGACGCGACCGACCCGATCTCGCACATGCCCGAGTTCAAGGTCTGCGCCGTCTCGGTGACCCCGCTGATCCCGGCCGCCGCCGAGCCGCTGGCCGCGCAGGGAGTCGCCTCGTGACCGCACGCACGCGCATCGTCGTGGTCGGTAACGGCATGGTCGGCTCCCGGTTCGTCGCCGACCTGACCGCCGCCGACGCCGACGCGGAGTTCGACGTGACCCTGCTCGGTGAGGAGGAGTACCACTCCTACAACCGGGTGCTGCTCTCGGAGGTAGTGGCTGGAAAGGTGGACCTCTCCGCCCTGGCACTGCCCGAGCCCGACGGCGACCGGGTGCGCGTCGAGCGCGGCGCCCCGGTCATCGCGATCGACCGCGCCTCGCGGACCGTGCTCACCAGCTCCGGGTCGCACCACTACGACCGGGTGGTGCTCGCCACCGGCTCGGTCGCCCGGATCCCGGACCTTCCCGGCCTTGAGGGTGACCTGCCCGCCGGCGTGCACGCGCTGCGTACCCTCGACGATGCCCGCGAGATCGTCGCGGCGACCGCGAACGCGCGCCGCGCCGTCGTCATCGGCGCCGGGGTGCTCGGCCTGGAAGCCGCGTGCGGGCTGGCCCGACGCGGGCTCGAGGTGGCCGTGATCCACGCCGCCGACACGGTCATGGATCGCCAGCTCGACGCCGACGCCGGCCGGGTGGCGCAAGCGTCCCTTGCTGGTCTCGGCATCGCCACCTGGACCCGGGCCGCGACCCGGCGGGTGGTAGTCGAGGACGGCCGGGTCACCGGGATCGAGGTCGACGCGGGGGAGGACCCGGTCACCCTGGCCGCCGACCTGGTGGTCCTCGCCTGCGGCACCACCCCGGAGGTCGCGCTGGCCCGCTCCGCAGGCCTCGCCGTCGACCGCGGGGTACTCGTCGGCGCGGACCTGGCCAGCCCCGACGACCCCAGGATCTTCGCGATCGGGGACTGCGCCCAGCCGCGCGAGGGTGGGGCCGGCCTGATCGCCCAGGGGTGGGACCAGGCCCGCCGGCTCGCCGGCCTGCTCACCCGCCCGGGACAGGGGCCGCCCACGGCGGCACGGCCGGAACGGCCGAGCATGGCGCTGCGACTCAGCCTGATCACCGGGGTGGTGTCCCGCCCGGCCAGACCCGCGGCCGCGCCGGCCCTCGCCGCCGGGACCGACGTGGTCCGGCTCAAGGCGGCCGGCCTCGAGGTGGTCACCATGGGCGTCAGTGGCGCCCGCCGCGGTCGGGACTCCGCCCACCGCTCGGTGCGGCTGTCCGATCCGGCCGCGGGACGGCACGTCGAGGTGGTCGTCGCCGACGGGCTGCTCGTCGGCGCCACCTGCGTGGGAGCGCCCGAGGTGGCCGCGGACCTGAGCGCCGCGTACACGCGCCGCACCCCGGTCCCCGCCGACCCGGCGCAGTTGCTGATCCGGCCCCTCACGACCGCCGCGGCCCCCGCGGCCACCCCGGAGCGGATGCCGGACTCGGCCACCGTGTGCCTGTGCAACGGGGTCACCAAGGGGGACATCGTGACGGCCTGTCGCGCCGGCGCCCACACTGCCGCGGACATCGCGCGCGCCACCCGCGCCACCACCGGGTGCGGCGGCTGCAAGGAGACCGTCTGCGGACTGCTGGACTGGCTCGGCGCGGTGGGGCCACGAATCCCGGACCCTGAGCAGGCTGGTGCACGTCTGGTGTAGCCCCAACCCGTCGATGAGCTTGGTGTCGGCTGCTGGAACGGGCCCGACGTGATAACAGCGTCTGTGGGGCGCGGAGGCTGGATGTATCCGACGTTCTTTGTGCTTGTGGACCCCCCACCAAGCCGGTTACGGTCCCGTGGTCCGCGGGGCGACTCGTCGATCGATCCAAACCGCCGATCCCGGCCTGTTCCGGTACCTCACGGTGGGCCCGGACATCACGGACCTGCCGACCGGCCAGCGCTACGGGCTCACCACTCTTGGAAGTCTCCTGGCGTGCGACCGCAGTCGGGGTTACTCTGGCGTCGGTCGATCTATCTACACGGTGCCGGGGTGCTAAGAAGATGACAACTGGCGGTCTTTCGCCTGGGATAAGTGACGACAGTCTGTATGTCGAACACCAACAGCTCGATCGTCTCGACTTGAGTGCTCGTAACTTTAAGCATTTCGTTGTGGTTGACTCCCGGTTCGAGCATTGCAATTTTGATCGAACGGTTATTTCGCACGCGAACCTCGGGGCCGGGGACCCCATCTCCGAATACATCGACTGTACGTTCGACGGAGTCCGAATGCTCCACGTTTGGGTGGGTAATGCCCGCTTTGTGAGGTGCACCTTCACGAATGCTTCTATCGTTGATCTCGACGCCTCCGCGATGGAGTTTATCGACTGCATCTTCACGGGTCGAATCCAAAAGGCACTCTTCTGGGGTGTGCCGCCCAAAGAGTTCCGCACGTACCAACGGAGCAGTAACGAGTTCCACGGAAACGATTTTTCAGGCTCGCGCTTGAGAGACGTCTCGTTCCGCGGAGGGATCGATCTGCGCTCTCAGACGATGCCGTCTGGGCCTGAGTACGTCTACGTGCAGGACGCTGCTGCGGGCGTAGCCCGTGCACGCGAGATGCTCCAATCTTGGAGTGATACGCATGTGATCGAAATCGCAGAGCGGACGCTGCTCCGATTGCAGGCCCAGATCGATCTCGGTCAACAACAGTTCTTTTTCAGTATCGCGGGGTACTCGGGGGCTGAGCGTCTTGCGAAATTGTTCGACTCTTCCGACCCTACTTGAGTCTCTCGCGGGACACGCCGGACAGAGTGCGTAACGGATGATGCGGAAAGCGCCGTTCGCCTGGGGTTTCTGTACCTCCGCCCCTGAGACTCTGAGATGTCGGGCTTCTGACGTGTTTGAGCTGGGCCACCGATGAGCTCCGTGCTGCGGTGGCGGTACGTGAGGATGTCTCTCTTGCCCAGGAAGAAGTGATCTATCGAAAGTCCGTCTCGCATCGTTGGATCGATGCTGAGCGGTCCGGTGGCATGGGTCGGGATCGTGAGCGCTTCTCAGGCGATTGATTCGAAGTGGACCCGAAGGCCGAGAGCGCGCGACACCTTGACCACCGTTGCGAAGCTGGGATTGCCCTTGGCCGACAGCGCTTTGTACAGGCCTTCTCGGCTCATGCCTGCACGACGTGCGATCTCACTGAGGTTGCGGGAGCGCGCGATCGTGCCGAGCACCCCGGTGATCACCACGGGGTCGCCCTCGGCATCCTCGATCACTGCTTCCAGGTAGGCCACGACGTCGTCAAACGTGTTGAGGTAGTCCGCGGGGTCGAACGCAGAGAATGCATCGGTGGCACTCCTCCGGGTGCTCCCTCCGGTCGTACTCCCGATAGCCCGATTCGGGTCGGCCACATGTGAACTGTAGTTCACACTGCGATGGCATGAACGACCCGACCTCTCACTCGACCCTGACCACGAGTGAGAACAACGTTACGACCGGGCAACGGGCGGGGCACTGACGTGAAACCGCCGCCACATATCGTCGGCGACATCGCCCCACCACTGCCGATCGGCAGCCGGTCGACGATCACCGGAGGAGTCCTGATGAGCCAGACCGAGAACCAGCCCAAGCACCTGGTCGTCGTCGGCGGCGGCATGGTGGCCCAGCGCCTGGTCGAGGCCCTGCGCGCCCGGGACGGCGCCGGCGCCTGGCGGCTCAGCGTGTTCGCCGAGGAGGCCGCGAAGCCCTACGACCGGGTCGCCCTCACGTCCTACTTCTCCGCCCGTGACCCCGAGGAACTCACGCTCGGCGACCCGGCGTTGTGGGAGGACCCGCTCGTCACGCTGCACCGGGACTGCGCGATCACCACGATCGACCGGGACGTCCACCAGGTCACCGACCGGCTCGGGCGCACCCACCACTACGACGAGCTCGTGCTCGCGACCGGTTCCAGCGCGGCGATGCCGCCGATCCCCGGCAACGACCTGCCCGGCGTGTTCGTCTACCGCACCATCGACGACGTCGCTGCCCTGCGCGGCTGGGTCGAGGACAAGCGCGCCGCCGCCGGCAAGGGGAGGTCCACCGACTTCGAGCGCCCCGTCCGCGGCGCCGTCATCGGTGGTGGTCTGCTCGGCCTCGAGGCCGCCGGCGCGCTCAGGGCGCTCGGCGCGCAGGCCACCGTGATCCAGTTCGGCACGCACATGATGGACGCCCAGATCGACCTCGGCGGCGGGCAGGCCCTCAAGCGCCTCATCAATGACATGGGCATCGCCGTGCGCACGGACACCGCCACCGCGCAGATGCGCCCGTCCCGCCGCACCGGGCACGTCGGGCGGCTGGACTTCGTCGACGGCGGCCGGCTGGACGTCGACGTCGTGGTCGTCGCCACCGGCGTCCGTCCCCGCGACGAGCTGGCCCGCGCTGCCGGGCTGGACATCGGGGACCGCGGCGGCGCGGTGGTGGATCTCGGCTGCCGCACCCAGGACCCGCACGTCTGGGCGGTCGGTGAGGTCGCGTGCATCGAGGGCCGCTGCATCGGGCTCGTCGCCCCCGGGTACGCGATGGCCGAGGTGGTCGCGGACCGCCTCCTCGGTGGCGAGGCCACGTTCCCCGGCGCGGACACCGCCACCAAACTGAAGCTGCAGGGCGTGGACGTGGCCAGCTTCGGGGACGCGTTCGCCCGCACCGAGGGCGCCATGGAACTCGTCTGGGCGGACCCGGTGGCCGGGGTCTACAAGAAGCTGGTGCTCTCCGACGACGCCCGTACCCTGCTCGGCGGCGTGTTCGTCGGTGACGCCACCCCGTACGCGTCGCTGCGTCCCATGGTCGGCAGCGAGCTACCGGGGGATCCCGGTGCGTTCCTGCTCCCGGAGTCCACCAGTGGCGGCGCGGCGAGCCTGGAACTGCCCGACGCCGCCACCGTGTGCTCCTGCAACAATGTGACGGCCGGGACGATCCGCGCCGCGGTCACCGAGCACGAGTGCACCGACGTCGCCGGCGTGAAGGCCTGCACCAAGGCCGGCACCTCCTGCGGGTCCTGCCTGCCGCTGGTGAAGAAACTCACCACCACCGAGCTCGAACGGGCCGGTGTGGAGGTCTCCAACGCCCTCTGCGAGCACTTCGACCTGTCCCGGGCGCAACTCTTCGACGCCGTCCGGGTCGCGGACCTGCACACGTTCAGCGAGATCATCGGCCGGTTCGGCAGCGCGACGGCCGTTTCCGCGGAAGCGCCCGACGGCGTGGGGCCGGGTCGCGGCTGCGACATCTGCAAGCCGGTGGTCGCCTCGATCCTGGCCTCCCTCGGCAACGGCCACATCCTCGACGGGGAGCAGGCCACCCTGCAGGACACGAACGACCACGTGATGGCGAACCTGCAGAAGGACGGTACCTACTCGGTGGTGCCGCGGATCCCCGGCGGCGAGATCACGCCGGACGGGCTGCTTGTGATCGGGCAGGTGGCCAAGGACTTCGGTCTCTACACGAAGATCACCGGCGGGCAGCGGATCGACATGTTCGGCGCCCGGATCGAGCAGCTGCCGCAGATCTGGCGCCGGCTCGTGGAGCACGGGTTCGAGTCCGGGCACGCCTACGGCAAGTCGCTGCGGACCGTGAAGTCCTGCGTCGGCTCCACCTGGTGCCGGTACGGCGTGCAGGACTCGGTCGGCATGGCCGTCGAACTCGAGCTGCGCTACCGGGGCCTGCGCTCCCCGCACAAGCTCAAGCTCGGGGTCTCCGGGTGCGCCCGCGAGTGCGCCGAGGCCCGCGGCAAGGACGTCGGCGTGATCGCCACGGACAAGGGCTGGAACGTCTACGTCGGCGGCAACGGCGGGTTCACCCCGCGGCACGCGCAGCTGCTCGCCGAGGACCTCGACTCCGAGGAGCTGATCCGCACCATCGACCGGTTCCTCATGTACTACATCCGCACCGCGGATCGGTTGCAGCGCACCGCGCCCTGGATCGAGGACGTCGAGGGCGGTCTCGACGGCGTCCGCGAGGTCATCATGAACGACTCCCTCGGCATCGCCGCTGACCTCGACGCCGCAATGGCTGCTCACGTCGGCAACTACGAGGACGAGTGGCGAGCGGTGCTGGAGGACCCGGAGAAGCTGCGCCGGTTCGGCTCCTTCGTCAACGCCCCGGCCACCCCCGACCCCGACCTGGCGTACGTGCCCGAGCGGGGTCAGATCCGCCCGGCCACCGAGGCCGAACGCGAGGCGGCCGCCGAGACCGGCGCCCCGGTCCTGATCGCCGGCGCCACCCTGGCGGTCCGCTCATGAGCGCCGCAACCACCGCCACAACGGCCACGGCAGCGGACGAGGCGAGCGCCGCCGTCGGGCGTTGGGTGCGCGTCTGCCTCCTGCACGACCTCGCCGTCGAGCGCGGGGCCGCCGCCCTCGTGGATGGCACCCAGGTCGCCCTGTTCCGGCTTCCGGACGACTCCGTCCTGGCCGTGCAGCAGCGCGACCCCTACAGCGGCGCGAACGTCATGTCCCGTGGCATCGTCGGAACCCGGCAGGGCCGGCCCACGGTCGCGGCGCCGATGTACAAGCAGGTGTTCAGCCTCGAGACCGGCGCGTGTCTCGACCCGGTCGGCTACACCCCGCTGGATCCGGCGCACGCGCACCTGGTCACCTACTCCGTGCGGGTCACCGACGGCGTGGTGCTGGTGGGACTGCCCGACGGCGCAGCGGAGTCGGCCGCGTGAGCGCGCTCCGCGCCCGTGGCGCCGCGGATGTCGGCACCGCCTCCGGCCGGGTGATCCTCGTCGGCGGCGGCCCGGGCGCGCTGGACCTGCTCACGCTGCGGGCGTGGCGGGCGCTGCAGACGGCGGACGTGGTGGTGGTGGACCGGTTGGCCCCGACCGAGGTGCTCGACGACCTACCGCCTCATGTGGAGGTCATCGACGTCGGCAAGGTGCCCGGCCACCACCGGGTGCCGCAGGAGGAGATCAACGAGATCCTCCTCGAGCAGGCCCGGCTGGGCCGCGTGGTGGTGCGCCTCAAGGGTGGCGACCCGTTCGTGTTCGGTCGCGGTGGCGAGGAGGCGATCGCGTGCCGGGAGGGGGGCATCGTCGTCGAGATCATCCCCGGGGTGAGCAGCGCCCTGTCCGTGCCCGCGCTCGCGGACATTCCCCTCACGCATCGCGGCACCGTGGCCGCGTTCCACGTGCTCAGCGGCCATGACGGGCTCGACGAGGCGGCCGTCACCTGCCTGAAACACCGCAGCGCTACCGTCGTCATCCTGATGGGTGTCGCGATGCTGGAGCGGATCGTGGACCAGGCGCTGGCCGCCGGGTCCGACCCCGCGCTGCCCGCGGCCATCGTGGAGAACGGGTCCACGCCGGCCCAGCGGGTCACCCGCGCGCCGCTGGGGGAGCTGGTCGCCCGCGCCGAGCAGGTCGGGGTGCGCAATCCTGCCGTGATCGTGCTCGGCGACGTCGCCGCGCCGGGCCTGCTCACGCCGGCCTCCGTCGGGGACCAGGCGGTGGCGGGTCGCCCGACGCGGGTGCGTGCCGGCTTCGTCCCCGAGCATGCGGGTCACGACGTGGCGTCCGGCGCCCGGGTGCTCCTCGCGTGAACCGCGAGGACCTGCCGTCGGGCAGGCCCGCCCTCGGTCAGGTGATGGCCGGGTGCACCGTGCTGATCACCGCGGACCGCCGCTCCGCCGAGCTCGCCGCGGCACTGACCCGGCGTGGCGCGCAGGTGCGGCACGCGCCCGCGCTGAGCATCCTGTCCAACGTCGACGACGAGCAGCTGATCGCGGACACCCGGGAACTGGTCGAACACGCCCCGGACGTCGTGGTCGTCACCACCGGGATCGGGTTCCGCGGCTGGATCGAGGCCGCGGACGCGCACGGCATCGCCGATGACCTGCTGGCCGTGCTCGCCGGTTCACGGATCGTGGCCCGTGGCCCGAAGGCCCGCGGCGCCATCCAAGCGGCCGGGCTGCAGGCCGACTGGGTCGCCGAGTCCGAGACCTCCGGGGAGATCGCCGACGTGCTCCTCGGCGAGGGTGTGGCCGGGCTCCGGGTGGCCGTGCAGCACCACGGCGCCGGCGCCGACGGGCTGGACGCCGTGTTCGCGGAGGCCGGCGCGGACGTGCAGAGCCTGATCGTCTACCGCTGGGGTCCCGCCCCGGATCCCGACGCGGTCCGAGCCTCCGCCCGTGCCGCAGCGGCCGGGGAGATCGATGCGGTCGTGTTCACCTCCGCCCCCGGCGCCGAGGCCTGGCTGTCCGCCGCCGAGGCGGACGGGGTCGGCCCGCAGATCGTGACGCGGTTCGTCTCGGGGTCGATGATCGCGGCGGCCGTCGGGCCGATCACGGCCAAGCCGCTGGAGCACCGCGGGGTCACCACCTTGCAGCCCGAACGCGGCCGCCTCGGCGCGCTCGTGCGGGCCCTGGTGAGCCACTACGAGCAGGCCGAGACCCTCGCGCTGTGCACCGCCGTCGGGATGCTGCAGATCCGCTCCCGGGTCGCCGTGCTCGACGGCCAGGTGCTGCCGCTCTCACCGAGCGGGGTGGAGGTGCTGCGCCTGCTCGCAGGCGGTGGTGTGGTGTCCCGCGAGGCGGTGCTGGCCGTGCTGCCGGGCGATTCGACGGACCCGCACGCCGCCGAGGTGGCCATCGCCCGCCTGCGGGAGGCGGCCGGGCGGGGTCTGATCAAGACGGTGGTCAAGCGGGGATACCGGCTCGAACTCGCCTGACCGTCGTTCCGACAGCACCGAGGGTGCCGTTGTGCGGCTGATGGCGCCGTTGCGCCGCATGAGCGCACGTTCGGTGACGTCAGACCAGGACCACCTTGCCGGTGGTGGCGCGGGACTCGAGGTCGCGGTGGGCGCGGGCGACCTCGGCGAACGGGACCTCGTGGATCAGCGGACGCCACGTTCCGGCGGCCGCGAGGGCCAGGGCGCGCTGCTGGCGCTCGTAGATGTCCGTGATCGGCTTGGCGCCGGGTCCGACGATCGGCACCACGGTGTAGGGGGCGTCGGCCGGGATGGCGGTCGCGGCGCCGGAAGCCCAGCCGTAGCTGACCAGGCGGCCACCGGAGCCGAGCAGGGACGCCGCCGCGGTGCCCGATCCGCCGCCGACGCCGTCGAGCGCCACGGTCGCGCCGCCGTCGCCGAGCGCCGTGCAGGCCCGCTCCAGCCAGCCTTCGGCACGGTAGTCGATGATGGTGAGGGCGGCCGCGTCAGTGCCGGGGAGCAGCCCGGCCAGTCGGTCCGCCTTCGCCCGGCCACCGACGAGGGCGACCACCCGGGCGCCGGCCCGGAGCGCGGCCTGCACGAACAGGTTGCCCAACCCACCCGCCGCCGCGGTGATGACCACCCTGTCCCCGGGCCCGACCTGGGCGGCGTCGAGCACGATCGTGGCCATCCGGCCGGTGCCGATCATGGCGACGGCCGCTGCCTCCGTGAGCCCGTCGGGGATCGGGTGCAGCACCTCGAGTGGTGCCACGACGAGCCTGGCGTAGCCACCGCCGTCGGGCACCGCCCCCAGGTGCGCAGCGACCCGGCGACCGATCCAGGCGGGGTCCACCCCAGGCCCGACGGCGGCGACGGAGCCGGCGACCTCACGGCCCGGGATCGTCGGCAGGGCCGGCAGCGGCAGCGGGCCGGGCTCGCCGCGGCGCAGCGTCGTGTCGAGCAGGTGCACGCCGTGCGCCCGCCCGGCGATCAACACCTGGCCCAGGCCCGGCTCGGGGTCGGGGACCTCGTCCAGGACGAGGTTCTCGGGTGGCCCGAAGGCGTGCAGGCGGATGGCGTCCATCGATGGTCTCCCTGTGGTCGGTGGGTCAGGACTCCACCCAACGACATCAACAATGGTTGAGGTCAAGACCTGGGAGGTCGGCTCAGCCGCCGATCCGGACCACGTTCCCGAGCACGATGACGGCGGGTGAGGAGATCCCGGCGAGGGTCGCCTGGGCGACGGCGTCCCCGACGCTGCTCACGGTGCTCGCCTGGTCCGGGGTGTACCCGCGCTCGATCGCCGCGACCGGGGTCTCGGGGCCGAGGCCGGCCCGGAGCAGCCCGGCGAGCAGGTGCGGCAGGGTGCCGACGCCCATCAGGACCACGACGGTCCCGCCGAGGGTGAGCGCTCGGGTCAGGTGGGTGTGCTCGTCGTCGGAGAGGGGGTGGTGGCCGGAGATCACGGTGAAGTGGTGCGAGAGGTCACGGTAGGTCACCGGGATCCCCGCCGCGGCCGGCACGGCGATCGCCGCGCTGATCCCGGGGACCAGCCGCGCCGCGACCCCGGCGGCCCGCGCCGCCGCGAGCTCCTCGGCGCCGCGGCCGAACACGAACGGGTCCCCGCCCTTGAGCCGGACCACCCGCTGCCCGGCGGCGGCTCGGGCCAGCATCAGCTCCTCGATCTCGGCCTGCCCCAATGGGTGATGGCCGGGCCGCTTGCCGACGTCGATCAGCTCCGCGCCGGGAGCGAGGTCGGTCAGGTGATCGGTGGGGGCGAGCCGGTCGTAGAGGATCACATCCGCAGCCGCCAGGGCGCGCACGGCAGCGAGGGTGAGCAGGTCGTCGGCACCCGGACCGCCTCCGACGAGGGTCACCTGCCCGGCCGGGGGACCGGGCTCGCGGCTGATCAGGTGCGTGCGGGCGATCACGCCGAGCGCCTGCCCCCAGTCCGACGAGAGCTCGGCCTCCTCAAGGCCGACCACCACGAGAGCGACACCGTCGAGCGCGGCGGGCGTGACGCCGTCGGGCATCGACGCGGTGCGCACCAGCGCGCCCGCAGCGGCGTAGCGGCGCTCGAGACGCGCGGCCTGCTCGCCCGCGCCCAGCACGAGCACGGGCAGGCCGTCGACCTGGGTCTCGATCAGCATCCGGCGTGCTCCCTCATCGCTTGGTGGACAACATTGTCGACTACGTTTGGAGAACCGCATCGCACCACGGAGGAACGTCTCATGCTGCCCCTGAAGCTCGGTTACAAGGCCTCGGCCGAACAGTTCGCCCCGCGGGAGCTGGTCGAACTCGCGGTCGCCGCGGAGGCGCACGGGATGGAGAGCGTCGCAGTCAGCGACCACTTCCAGCCGTGGCGCCACGACGGTGGGCATGCCCCGTTCTCGCTTGCGTGGATGGCGGCCGTCGGTGAGCGGACCTCCACCGTGCAGATCGGCACGTCCGTGCTCACCCCGACGTTCCGGTACAACCCCGCCGTGATCGCCCAGGCGTTCGCGACCTTGGGCGTGCTCTACCCGGGCCGGATCATGCTCGGCGTCGGCTCCGGTGAGGCGCTGAACGAGATCGCCACAGGCTTCCGCGGCGCCGGCGACCAGGACTGGCCCGAGTTCAAGGAGCGGTTCGCCCGGCTGCGCGAGGCGGTCCGCCTGATGCGCGAGCTGTGGACCTCCGACCGGGTCGACTTCGAGGGCGAGTACTACTCCACGCACGGGGCGAGCATCTACGACCGGCCGGACGGCGGCATCCCCGTCTACATCGCGGCGGGCGGCCCGATGGTGGCCCGGTACGCCGGGCGCGCCGGGGACGGGTTCATCTGCACCTCCGGAAAAGGCTGGGACCTGTACACCGAGAAACTCATCCCGGCGGTCGCCGAGGGCGCGGCGAAGGCCGAGCGGGACCCGGAGACGATCGACCGGATGATCGAGATCAAGATCTCCTACGACACCGACCCCGAGGCGGCGCTGGAGAACACCCGGTTCTGGTCCCCGCTGTCGCTGAGCGCGGAGCAGAAGCACTCGATCCACGACCCCATCGAGATGGAGCGGGCCGCGGACGCCCTGCCGATCGAGACCATCGCCGGCCGGTGGATCGTCGCCTCCGACCCGGACGAGGCCGCCGAGAAGGTGCTCGAGTACCGCCGGGCCGGGTTCAACCACCTCGTCTTCCACGCGCCCGGCCACGACCAGCGCCGGTTCCTGGACCTGTTCGAACGGGACCTCGCGCCGCGGCTGCGCGCGCACGGCTGACCGGGGTGTCTGGGCGGACACGGCGTATCATGTAACACATCAGCAACGTGTCAGGAGGGCGCAGTGAAGCTCAACAGCAAGGGCCAAGTGACCATCCCGGCCGAGTTGCGTCACCGGCACGGCTTCGACGAGGGCGACGAGGTGGACGTTGTCGAAGACGGCAACACGCTACGCATCGTGCACCGCACGCCCGGTCAGACCAGGGGTGAGCGGGTCGTCAGCAGGATGCGCAGCCAGGCGACCACGACTCAGACAACCGACGAGCTGATGACGTTGCTGCGTGGCGAGTGACAGGGAGCCGATGATCACGCTGGTCGACTCCAACGTGCTCCTCGACATCGTCACCGATGATCCAGCGTGGTCAGGGTGGTCGAGCCAAGCCCTCGCACATGTTCTCGATGAGGGCGAAGCGGTCCTGAATCCTCTTGTCTATGCCGAGGTGTCCGTCGGCTTCGACCGGATCGAGGATCTTGACGCAGTGCTACCGACGACCGCGTTCCGGCGCGAACCACTCCCGTATCCGTCAGGTTTCCTCGCCGGGAAGGCCTTCCTGCGATACCGCCGACACGGCGGCACGAGGACACCACCGCTGCCGGACTTCTACATTGGGGCACACGCGGCAGTCGTCGGCTACCGGCTGCTCACCCGCGACGCGCGCCGATACCGGACGTACTTCCCGGGCGTTGCTCTGCTGTGCCCGCCGGAGGATTAGGTAGGCACCGCGCGCGCCATCTCGGGCAAGAGCCACTGGCCCGACCGCGTGGCGTGCCGAAGTCTTAACCGTCCCGAAACGTACCGGCGCGGCTGGGCGTAACAGCGCCCTCCTAGCGTCGGGGCATGACAGCGATCCTCGCCGGTGCCCCTCACACCCGCCACGGCCGAGCACCGCTGGCGCCCGCCACCCGGACGATGCCGGCCCTGCTCGCGTGCTCGCACGGCACCTCCTCGCCCGCCGGCCAGCGGGCCGTCGCCGGGCTCGTGCAGGCGGTCGCGGACCGTCGCCCGGACGTGGCCGTGGCCGGCTCGTTCGTGGACGTGCAGCAGCCCGACGTGCCGACGTCCCTGACCGGGCTCGGCCACGGCGCCGTGCGGATCGTGCCGCTCCTGCTCTCGGCCGGCTACCACGTGCACGTGGACCTCACCGAGGCCGCAGCCACGAACCCCGACACTCGCGTGATGCGCGCGCTCGGTCCGGATCCACGGCTCGTCCGCCAGCTCCAGCGCCGGCTCACCGAGGCTGGTCTGGCGCCCGGCGATGCGGTGGTCCTGGCGGCCGCCGGCTCCTCGGACGCGAACGCCGTCGCCCACTGCGAACAGACCGGCGAGATGCTCGCCGCGGCGTTGCGCCGCGACGTCATCACCGGCTTCATCTCCGCGGCCGGGCCGCGCCTGGGGGACGCCGTGGCGACCGCGCGGGCCGGCCTGCGGTCCCGGGGCGACGGCGCAGGTCGCGTCGTCGTCGCGACGTACCTGCTC
The DNA here is from genome assembly GCF_902703175.1 of Occultella aeris. Lineage (GTDB taxonomy): Bacteria > Actinomycetota > Actinomycetes > Actinomycetales > Beutenbergiaceae > Occultella > Occultella aeris. The sequence goes on from NZ_CACRYJ010000055.1 coordinate 33,091, forward strand.
GCTCCGGGCTACTTCGCCGACCTCGCCGCGGGCTGCGGCGCCGACGTGGTCACCGCGCCGCTGCTCGTCGACGGCGAGCAGCCACCGGCCGAACTGGTGGATCTGGTACTGGACCGGTACCTGGCCTGCTGACGGGCCACCGCGTCAGCGGATCTTGGCCCCGTAGACCCGCTCAACGGTCATCGTCATCAGCACCCGGCGGTCGGAGACCATGACCGCGCGGTACTCCGCCCAGTCCGGGTGCTCGCCGGCGGCGCGCCGGTAGTAGTCCACGAGCGCCTCGACCTCGGGACCGTTCTGGTCGGTACCGGGTCCGGTCAGGGTCACCGGGCCCTCGGCGGTCGCCCACTCCCAGCCGTTCTCACTGGTCACCTCGAGCGCGGCCCGGGGATCGCGGCGCAGGTTCACCGTCTTGGCGCGGCCCTCGGTCATCGAGACGAGCAACTGCTCGGTGTCGCGATCGTAGAACGGGGTCACCGGCGAGAGCTGGGGCAGGCCGTTCGACTTGATCGTGGCGAGGACGCCGATCTTGGCGGTGGCGAGTACGGTGCGGGGATCGAACGTGGTGTCGGTCATGCTGCGTCGAACCCGGTCTCGGGCGCGGCTATTCCGGCCGGGCCGCTCCGAAGGCGAAACGGTCGCGCTCGACCCAGCGGACGCCGTCGAACTCGTGCAGGGCGAGGGCGGTGGCCGAGAACGTGACCGGCAGCGCTGCCGCTACCTCAGCGGCCACGGAGGCGAGCACCTCCTCCGGCTGCTCGTGGGCGACCGTCAGGTGGGGGACCACCGTCTCGAACGCGCCACCGTAGGGCTGCGCCTGCGGCCACCGGAGCGCGACCGCCTCGGTCAGCGCCCGGAACGGATCCGCCGGTCTCGGGTCCAGCCAGAGCGTGCGTGGGAACCGCGCCGTGCCGGCCAGTACCGCCTCGAACGGGGAGCTCGAGCGCGCGAGCGAGCGGACGCCGTCGAGGTCGTCAGGTCCGAGCTCCTCGCGCGGCAGCCACGGGTAGAGCACCGTCACGTGCGCGGGCATCCCGAACTGCGCCGCGATGTCGTACTAGGAGCGTGGACCCGCGACTAGCGGTTCCGCCTCCGGAACCAGGACGGTCAGGCCCGTCGCGCCGAGGGGGAAGGGAGCCACCAGCGGAGCATACGGACACCCCGCCCACCGAGCCAGGATGTACCGGAGGAACCAGGGGCGGCGGGCGGATAGTCTCGCCCTGTGCGCGACGACTCCATCACCGAGGCCGTCGGGGACGAGTTGTGCTTCCGCCTCGCCGACCCCGACGCCCGCTACCGGCGCGTCCGGGTGGACGCCGACCTCGGCACCACCGACGCACCCCGGGACCTGACCCGGATCGACGGCGTCTGGGAGCTGCGCATCCCGCGCCCACCGCTCGGCCGGGTGGAGTACCAGTTCGAGGTCACCACCACGCTCCTGGACCCGACCAACCCGCGCACCGCGCCGGGCGGCTTCGGCGACCGGTCCGTGCTCGAACTGCCCGGCTACGTCGAGCCCGACTGGCTCGCCGCCGAACCCATCGCGAGCCGGCTCGCGGACGTCTCCTTCACCGACACCCCCGTCGGAGACATCGACGCCACCCTCTGGGTTCCGGAGCGGCTCGACCCGGACGAGCCCGCGCCGCTGCTGATCGCCCACGACGGGCCCGACTACAACGCGATGGGGCACCTGACCGATTTCATCGGGGCCCAGATCGGCGCCGGACGCCTCGCGCCACTGCGGGTGCTGCTGCTCGGCGCACCCGACCGGATGTCCTGGTACGTCGCGAACGACGACTACGCCGACGCCCTCGTGCTGCACGTCCTGGACGCTGCGCGCGACCAGTGGCCCTCGACCGCCGCCATCGCCGCCGGGGTCAGCCTCGGCGCGCTCGCCGCGCTGCACGCCCAGTGGCGCCACCCCGGCACGTTCGACGGTCTGTTCCTGCAGTCCGGTTCGTTCTTCACGCCCGGCACCGACGCGCAGGAGTCGTGGTTCAGCGGGTTCGGCGACATCACCTCGTTCGTGGCCGAGGTCGCCGGCGCACCGACGGCACAGACGGCACAGTCCATACCCTCCGTGACGCTCACCTGCGGCGCGACGGAGGAGAACGTCGTGAACAACCGGCTGATGGCCGCCCACCTGAGCCGGCTCGGCTGGGACGTGCGCTACGCGGAGACGGCCGACCTGCACAACTTCGTCTCCTGGCGCGACGCCCTGGAACCGCACCTGGAACGGCTGCTGATCTCCGCCGTCGGGCACCCCGTGGCCGGAGGCCACGATGCGACGTGACCAGTTGGAGCTGGACGCACCTGGCCTGGACCGGCCCGGCACGCTGATCCGGTACGGGCACTGGGGCCGCCCGGTCGTGGTGTTCCCCACGGAACTGGGACGGGCCTGGGAGTACGAGGAGAACGGCATGGTCGGCGCGCTCGCGTCGCTGATCGACGACGGTCGGATCAAGCTCTACTGCGTGGACTCCTTCGACCATATGACCTGGTCGGACACCTCGGTCTCCCACGAGGAGCGGGCCCGGCGGTACCGGGACTACGAGCGTTGGGTGACCGACGCCGTCGTGCCGGTGATCCGCGACGACACGCCGGGCGCGGGTGATCTGATCACCACCGGCGCGAGCCTCGGCGCCTACCACGCCCTGCACCTGATGCTCGCGCGGGCGGACCTGTTCACGGTGGCGATCTGCCAGTCCGGCAACTACGACCCGTCGTTCTGGCGCACGTGGGGCGAGCGCGGTGACGACGCGTACTTCACGAACCCGATGGACTACCTGCGTGGTGCGGACGGAGACCATCTCGACTGGCTGCGTTCGCGGGTGTACCCGGTGTTGGTGGTGGGACAGGGCGAGTTCGAGGTGGACCCGACCGGAGCACTGCCCGCCACCCTCGCGATGGACCGGCTGCTCACGGAGAAGGGCATCGGCCATGAGTTGGACGTGTGGGGCCACGATGTGTCCCATCAGTGGCCATGGTGGCGCGAGCAGATCGCCCATCATCTGCCGCGGTTCTGCTGAGCCGATACGTTTGCCGCGAACGCGATCCTCGGAGGGCACATGAGCGACATCTCCCGGTACCTGATCGGCCTGCTGCTCGGACAGGAGGAGGACTGGCCGCGTGCGTTCGAGGCGATCGTGTCCCGGCTCGGGCCGGTCACCGATAGTGCCGGCCGCACCCACGAGATCACCACGAAGAGGCTCACCGTGGCCCCGTTCGAACTCACCGACCCGGTGGCCTCCGACCTCGTCATCGACCGGCTCGCGTACTGGTACTACGTCCCCCGGGAGTGGCTGAAGAAGGCGGCCCTGATGGATGACACGTACCTGCTGAACTCGCCGTTCACGTTCCAGTCGATGGAGAAGCACAGCGCCTACTGCGCGATGCTGCGGCTCGGGCTGAACATCCCGCGCACCGTGCTGGTGCCGTACAAGAACCCGGTGGACAACGCTCGATGGGCCTACACGTCCGCGAAGTACAACGAGGCCTTCGACCTCGAGGCGATCGCCGCGGGCCTGGGCTACCCGCTGTACATGAAGCCGTTCGACGGCGGTGGCTGGCGGGGCGTGTCCCGCATCGACAACCCCGAGGACCTGCGCAGCGCGTACGACTCCTCCGGGCAGATGCTCATGCACCTGCAGGCGACCGTCGACTACGAGCACTTCGCCCGCGCCCTGTCGATCGGGCCGGAGACCATGGTTATGGACTTCCGCCCGGATCAGCCCATGCACAACCGGTACGCCGTCACGCACGACTTCCTGTCGCCGTCGGCGGGGGACCAGGCGGTGACCATCTCCCGGCTCGTGAACGCGTTCTTCCGGTGGGAGTTCAACTCCGCGGAGATGCTTGTGACCGGGGACGAGGTGTACCCGATCGACTATGCGAACGCGTGCCCGGACGTGGCCGTGACGTCGCTGCACTACTACTTCCCGTGGGCGATCACAGCGCTGGTGCGCTGGAGCACGTACGCCCTGGTGACCGGACGCCGGGTCTCGGTGGATACCGACACCGCGGCCTACTACGCGATCGCCGACGACCCCGAGCTGGACTACACGGGCAGGCTCGCCGCCTACCGCCGGCTCGCGGACGACCACTTCGAGACCGACCGCTACTGGGACTGGTGCGCGAAGCACCTGGCGGACCTGCCCGCGCGGGTCCTGGACTGGGTCACCTCACCCGACTTCGACCGCATGCTGGTCGACACCGTGCGCGCCACGTACCCGCCGCACGAGCACGAGCAGTTCCTTGCGCACTTCAGAGGGCTGATCGGGCTGTGGACCTCAGACGAGCAGGCCAGGCTGGCGGTAGGTCGCCCCTGATCGCAGCCGGGGGCGCCGCTCCACGATGTCGGGACATTCGGTCGGTGCTGCCCTGGTCGGGTCGCTGCGGCGAAAGCGCAAGCGCACCCAACGTCGGTTAGATCTGCAGGGATCCTAGACGTTCGGGTCCACGTGTGCGAAACTGCTTTCGCACCGACGACAGCGACACCGGTCGCCCGACGCTCACCGACGAGATCGAGGCCAGGCAATGATGCGACACCGAGCGACGGCAGTCACCGCCATCCTCGCCCTGGCGGCCAGCGCCGTCACCGCCCTCGGCGCCACCGCGGCGCCGCTGCCCACCGAACCCGTGCCCGCGGCGACCGGACAGGTCGTCATCGGCGACTTCGAACCGGGCTCGCCGGACTGGGACGTGTACACGACCGGGGAGGCCAGTGGCGCGATCACCCTCGCCACCGAGGCCCCGGCGAGCGGAGCCGGGCATGGCCGGATCGAGGCCTCGGTGCCCACCGGCACCTTCGAGCTCGCCCGCTGGCCAGGTCAGATCGAGGCCACCGCGCTCCAGCTGCAGGTGCGCACCGCGGACGTCGACCTCGTCACCCTCCGGCTGCAGGACTCGACCGGCCAGGCACACCAGCAGCGCGTCGCGGTCGATCCGGACGTCGAGGGCTGGCAGACCCTGCGCCTGGAGGACTTCACCTCGGGTGAGAGCTACCTCCACTTCGGTGGCGCCGACGACGGCGTCTGGCATGGCCCGCTTCGAGCGTTCTCAGTCATCCTGGACACCTGGTCGTTCCGCGAGGGCAGCACGGCGGGCACTCTCGACATCGATGCGGTCGTCGCCGAGGTCGACGTCGCGACCGCGCCGCTGACCCTGCAGACGATCGCGCGCGGAAACGTCTTCCACACCGGCGACGACGTCGCCGTCGCCTTCACGGGCGAGGACGTCGTCGAGCTGTCCTGGACCGTCCGCGACGCCCATGGCACCGTCGTCGACCAGGGCACGGCACCCGCCGCCGATCTCGCGGGAACGCTCCCCATCGATGCCGACGGCCCCGGCTGGTACACCGCAGACGTCATCGGTACGACGGCGGACGGCACCCGGTACGTCGTCGGCACCGACCTCGCCGTGCTCGACCCGCTGCCTTCGGACTTCGTGCGGGACCCGCGCTTCGGCGTCGCCACCCACTATGGCCAGTCCTGGCCCTTGGAGACCGCCGCCCTCGTCGCCGATGCGGGATTCGGGCTCGCCCGGGACGAGGCCTACTGGGCCGGCCAGGAGACGACTCCCGGTCAGATCGTCTGGCAGGACAAGGTCGTGGCCTACCAGGACGAGTTCGAGGATCTCGGCCTCGGCCACTTCCGCGTGCTCAGCTACGGGAACCCGCTGTACTTCCCGGACGAGGCACCGACGACGCCCGAGGGTCGGGAGGCGTTCGCACGGTACGCCGTCGCCACCGTGGCCGAGCTCGGCGTCGAGGGCAACTACTTCGAGGTCTGGAACGAGTGGAACTGGCGCGACCTCGACGGGCCGGCAGCCGGCAGCGCCGCACAATACGTCGCCCTCCTGCAGGTGGTGCATGACGCGGTCAAGGCCGAGTACCCGGACGCGGTGCTCGTCGGTCCCGCGCTCGCGCCTATGGACGACTGGCAGGCCTGGTTCGCAGAGTTCGTCGACCTCGGCGGTCTCGACCTGGTCGACGCGGTCTCGACCCACCCCTACACACACCCGAACGCGCCCGAGGGATCCTCCCGGTTCCAGGGCCAGTACGGTGCTCTGCGCACGATCATGGATGAGAACGGACACGGCGATATGCCGCTCCTGCTCTCGGAGGTCGGCTGGCCGACGGCCGAGACCGCGGTCGGCGTCGACGAGGCGACCCAGGCGCGCCTGATGGTGCGCGGGCAGCTCACCGCCTTCGCAGACGGCGCGCAGAACTTCACCATCTACGACTTCATGGACGACGGCACCGACGCCGGCGAGGTCGAGCACCGGTTCGGGATCGTGCGCAACACCGACGACCCCCGCGGTGCCTGGGTGCCCAAGCCCGCGTACGTGACCAGCGCCGTCATGAACCGGATGCTCGCCGGCCTGCCGTATGAGAGCTCCGGCGACCTCGGTGACGATGCGTGGGATGTCGTGTTCTCGGACGGAAACCGCACGGTCCACGCAGCGTGGGCCACCGACCCGACGACGGCAGCGTTCGCTGCGACAGGTCCGGTCACCGTCACCGACGCCTACGGCGGCGCAGTCGAGCTCGCCCCGGACAGCGACGGGCTGGTGCACGTGAGCCTCGACGAGGAGCCCATCTACGTCGAGGGTGCCGTCACCGACGTCTCGGTCTCGGATGCGTATCGGTTCGACATCGAGCCTGAGGTCGCGGGAACGCCCGCGGCCGGCCACGTCGTCGTCGACCGGACCGGTCGGTCGGGCATCGAGCTCGAGCTCGAGCCGGTCGGAGGCGAATCGGCGAGCGTGAGCGTCGGTGCCGGCCAGAGCGCGTCGGTCGACGTCGCCTACCTGCCCCAGAGCTCCGGTGCCGAGCGCACCTACTCGGTGCTCGCGCGGGTCGACGGCGTCGCGGTCACGCTGCTGCGCACCACGGGATCGCCCACGCCGGCACTGTCGATCACCGGTGTGCACGGCGTCGACGCCGACGGTCAGGTCCTGCGGCTGCAGGTGACGAACGCGACACCGACGGCGATGACGCTCGATGGCGTCGACGTGGCCGTCGGGGACGAGCGCACGCGGGTGGGTGAGGGCGATTCGGTGCCGGCGTCGGGCACGCTCGTGCTGAGCGTCCCGATCGCGCCGACCGAGCCGACCGGGTGGACCGCGACGGTCCTGACCACCACCGGCACTCCCGCCACGGCGTCGGGCACGCTGACGCCGTTGGGCGAACCGGTAGCGGTGCCCGCAGTCGGGGTCGACGTCGACGGCGTCGCCGACCCGGCGGTGCTGGAGCTGGCCGCGCAGGACGTCGGCGTCGAGGAGGCTCCCGCGCTCCCCGGCTGGGAGGGCCCGGCGGACTCCTCGGCGTCGATCTGGCTGACCCACGACGATGAGAACCTCTACCTGACGCTTCGTGCCCAGGATGACGTCCATGCCCAGCCCAGCACCGGCGGTGACATCTGGCAGGGCGACAGCGTTCAGATCGGACTCGTCGCCGGAGCGCCCGGCGAGGACCCCGTCCCGCAGGAGATCGGAGTCGCCCTCACCGATGCCGGCGAGGTGGTCGTGCACAGGTGGGCGCCCGCCGACGTCGCCGGCACGCCCGCGGGGGTGAGCGCCGCCGTCATCCGCGACGAGGGCGCCGCGACCACGACCTACGAGGTCGCGATCAGCTGGGCGGAGATCGGCATCGACCCGGCCGGGCGACTGCTGGCGAGCACGGTGGTCCTGAATGAGAACGACGGCTCCGGGCGGGAGGGCTGGCTGAGTTGGGGACTCGGGCTCGCCGAGACCAAGAACGTCTCGTTGTTCAACGCCCTCGTCCTCGCAGTGACCGATGAACCGCTGCCACCGGTCACGCTGCGCATCTCCGTCCGGGCGCAGTGCTGGGGAGCCGAAGCGGTCATCGCCGTCCACGTCGTCAACACCTCGGAGGTCCCGCTCGACATCCGCATGACGACGGACTACGGCAGCCACAAGCTGACCGCCACCGCGCCCGGCGCGTCGGGCTACCACGGCTTCACGAGCGGAGCCGGGGCGGTCGACGCCGGATCGGTGACCGTCGCCGCGTACGCCTGGAACGACGGTCAGCCCGTGTACGAGCGCTTCACGGTGCCCTACGAGGCGGTGACCTGCGGCTGAGCGAGGGCCCCGAACCGCTCAAGCAGGGCGTCGAGGTCGTCGACCGTGAAGGTGCCGCCCATCCCCATCAGCGGCACCTTCACCAGCGGCATCGCGGTCAGGAACGCGGCGGTCGCCGGTTCCGGGCTGTCCGCGCCGAACATCGCTCCGAACTCGCCGAACGCCTCCAGGAGAGCAGGCCCGGCTACCGGGTCGGCAACCCATTCGCCGATCGTCGAGTACCCGGTCAGAGGTACTCGGGGGGCGGGCGCTTCGAGCGGCACGCTCGTGCTCAGCGGCAGGTCCCGCGAGGAAGCGCCGACGCTGACCTCGACGGTGCCGGGCTCCACGGACCAGCCCCCGGTCACGGTGTCCCAGTGGCTGAGGTCGCGCCGGGTCAGGGCGAACTCCACCGTCCGGGACGCACCGGGCGCGAGTTCGATCCGCGTGAAGCCGCGCAGTTCCCGGGGTGCCCGCGCGAGCTGCGAGTCCGGCCGGCCGACGTAGAGCTGCGGCACGGCCACCCCGGCCCGCCCACCGGTGTTCGTGACGACCGCAGTGACTGCGACCACGCCGTCGCCCGCGCTGGTGTGCTCCGTGACCGGGGTGGCGTCGACGGTCAGGTCGGAGTAGGCGAACGTGGTGTAGGTCAGGCCGTGCCCGAACGGGTAGGACACGGGCGCGGCCGTGGCGTCCAGGCCGCGGTAGCCGATGAAGATGCCCTCGCCGTAGCGCACGACGCCGTTCTCACCGGGGAAGTTGAGTTGTGCGGGCACGTCCGCCAGCTGCTCCGGGATCGACTCGGCCAGGCGGCCCGACGGCGCGGCATCGCCGATGAGGAGGTCGACGGCGGCGCTCCCGCCCGCCTGACCGCCGAGCCAGAGCTCGAGGATCGCGTCGGCCTGCTCCTGCCAGTCGACGACCGTCACGGCCGACCCGTTCGCCAGCAGCACGACCGTCCGCGCGGCCACGGCCGCCACCTCTGCCAGCAGGGTCGTGTGGCTGGTGGGCAGGTCCAGGTGCTCGCGGTCGTAGCCCTCGGACTCGTCGATCGCGGGCAGGCCGAGGAACAGCACCGCGGTCCTACCGGTGGCCAGCTCGACCGCCTCGCGGCGCAGCTCGCTCTCGCTTCGCTCCTGCCCGACGGCGCCCGCGGCCTCCGCGAGCGGGTAACCCGGGGCGAAGGGCACCGCGAGACCCTGCTCACTCAGGGCGTCGAGCATGCTCACCAGCCGGGTCGGGTTCACCTGCGAGGAGCCCGCGCCCTGGTAGCGCGGCGTGCGGGCCATCTCACCGATCACGACCACGGTCGAAGCGAGGGTCTCGCGCTCGAGCGGCAGCACGCCGCCGTCGTTCTTCAGGAGCACCGCGGCCCGGGTCGCGGCCTCGCGGGCGAGCGCGTGGTTGGCCTCGAGGTCCGTGGCGCCCGGCTCGGCGAGGGCGGCCTGGGACCGTGCGATCAGCGCGAGCACCCGCGTGACGGCGCGGTCGAGGTCTGCTTCGGCGAGTGCTCCGGAGCGCACCGCCTCGACCACCCGGGCGTCGTTGATCCCGTCGGAGGCGGGCATCTCCAGGTCCAGGCCCGCGGCCACCCCGGCGACCCGGTCGTCGACGGCGCCCCAGTCGGAGACGACGAGGCCGTCGAAGCCCCACTCGGTGCGCAGCACGTCGGTGAGCAGCCACGGGTCCTGCGAGGCGTAGCTGCCGTTGATCCTGTTGTAGGAGCACATCACGGTCCAGGGCGCGGCCCGGGTGACGACCGTCTCGAACGCGGTCAGGTAGATCTCCCGCAGCGTGCGCTCGTCGACCTCCGCCGAGACCCGCATCCGGTCGGTCTCCTGGTTGTTCACGGCGAAGTGCTTCAGCGAGGTGCCAACCCCCTTGGACTGGATGCCCTGCACCAGCGGCGTCGCGAGCTCGCCGGCGAGGTGGGGGTCCTCGGCGAAGTACTCGAAGTTGCGCCCACACAGCGGGCTGCGCTTCATGTTGATGCCGGGACCGAGGAGCACGGCCACCCCGTTCGCGCGGGTCTCCTCACCGAGCGCCTCCCCGACCCGCCGGAGCAGGTCGGGGTCCCAGGAGGAGCCGAGCCCCGCGGCGGATGGGAAGCACGTGGCCGGCACCGAGTCGTTCAGCCCGAGATGGTCCGTCGCCCCCGCCTGCTTGCGCAGCCCGTGCGGACCGTCCGTGAGCATCACGGCCGGGACGTTCAGCCGCTCGACGGCCTGGGTGTGCCAGAAGTCCGAGCCGGACAACAGCGAGGCCTTCTCCTCGAGGGTGAGCTCGGCGAGGAGCCGGGGAATGTCGGAGGTGGTGATGGCCACGTCAGCAGACCTTTCTGGTGGCGCCGAGGTCGTCGCCGCGTAGTCGGGGTCGGGCGGGTGGAGGAGACCTCGGTGTTCCTCCAGGCCCGATGATGCCAGATTAATCTACCGCGCGGTAGATTGATGGTCGTAGGATGTGCTTGTGCCACTGCAAAGCTCCGGTCGCGCCGGGCGCCCTCGACTCGGCAGCGAGGACAAGCGCGCCCGGATCCTGCGGGAGGCCTTCGACCTCTTCGCTCGGCGCGGCTACTCGGCGACCTCGCTGACCGAGATCGCGCGCGCGGCCGAGATATCCAAGCCCGGGCTGCTGCACCACTTCGGTTCCAAGGAGGCCCTGTTCTCAGCGGTGCTCGAGCAGCGCGATGCCGGGGACAGGGCGCATCTGGAGGACGCAGCCGACGACGTCTGGTCGCTCCTGGATCGGTGGGTGCGCCTGATGACGGGCAACGCTGCCCGGCCCGGCCTGGTGGGGCTCTACACCGCGATGTCTGCCGGCAGTGTCGACGCTGCCCACCCCGCTCACCCCTGGCTGCACCGGCACCTGGTGGACGGTGTGGAAGCGCTGTCCGAACGGTTCGACCGCGGGAAGGCAGCGGGCGTGGTGGCCGATGACGCACCGTCGATCGAGCTTGCCCGCACGGTCCTCGCGCTCTCCGACGGGATCCAGGTCCAGTGGCTGTGCGCCCGTTCGGACTCCGGGACCGAGCACCCCACCGAGGACGCGACGACACCCACGCACGGAGTTGGACCGGTCGACATGACCGCTCAGATGCGTCTGCTCGTGGACATGATTCGGGCGCGATGGGCGACCGGAGTCGCCGCGGCATCGCCCCCGGCGGCGACCACCTGAGCAGTCGCCGCCGCGAAACGCACTCAGCCCTACGCCGTCGGGCCCAGGAAGAGTTCCACGACAGGAACCGCCACGTCAGGCCGCCGGACCGGCAGCGTGAGCGTCAGGGTGCCGGGCGCCGGCCCGTCCGGGGTGGTGTTCCAGCCGGCCTGGTCCGGGTCGATCTCGGAGTAGGCGACCTCGGAGGCGTCGTGCAGGAACTGGGCGTAGGTCACCTTCCCGGCAAGCCCGGGCAGCTGCACGTGCCCGAACGGCCACGTGAACAGGTGGAGATAGAGCCGGTCCCCGGCGCGGGTGTAGCGGGCGTCCGGCGGAGGCGTGAGGTCGGTGGCCCCGGCCCCGCGGATCGAACGGGCGTGGGTGTCCATCCAGGCGCCGATCCCGGCGAGCGACTCGATGGCGCGCGGGTCCAGGTCGCCGCGGCCGGTCGGCCCGACGTTCAGGAGCAGGTTGCCGTCCTTGGCGACGCCGTCGATGAGCATCCGGACGAGCAGATCCGGCGACTTGTAGTCGTCGTTGTCACGGTCGTACCCCCAGGAGCCGTTCAGGGTCTGGCACGCCTCCCAGACCACGGGTACGCCGTCGCGTTCCATCGGGCCGTCCGGCTGGTACTGCTCGGGGGTGATGAGGTCACCGGGGATGCCGAGCCGGTCGTTGACGATGATGCCGGGCTGCAGCTCACGCACCATGGCGAGCAGGTTCGCGGAGTCCCAGTCCGCGGCGCCCTTGCCGGCGAGGTCTGCGTGGTGGTCGCGACCGTCGGGGTAGGAGAAGTCGAAGAACAGGTAGTCGATCTGACCGTAGCCGGTGAGCAGTTCACGGACCTGGCCGTGCAGGTACTCGCGGTAGCGCGCCATGTCCCGGCCGGCGTTCTGCTCGACGAGGTCCGCGTCGTCGCGGCGGGGGTGCAGGGCGTCGATGGTGAAGTCCGGGTGGTGCCAGTCGATCAGGGAGTGGTAGAAACCGACCCGCAGCCCTTCGGCCCGGACCGCCTCGACGAACTCGGCGACGGCGTCCCGCCCGAACGGCGTGTTCGTCGCCTTGTAGTCCGTGAGGGCGGAGTCCCACAGGCAGAAGCCCTCGTGGTGCTTCGTGGTGAGCACGACGTACTCCATGCCCGCCGCCTTCGCCGCCTTCGCCCAGGCGCGCGGGTCGTAGCGGTCCGCCTCGAAGTGGGTCGCGTACCGCTCGTAGTCGGCAAGAGGGGTGAACTCGCGGCTCATCACCCACTCGTGCCGGGCGGCCAGGGAGTACAGGCCCCAGTGGACGAACATGCCGAGACGGGCGTGGGTCAGCCACGCGTGCGCAGGATTCACGGGCGCCATTCAACCCGATCCCGCGCACTCGGCGCTACGAAGGCGCGGTCTTGCGGCGTAAGACCTGGTTGCGCCGCATGATGACCCTCTCGCGAAGGTGGCGGTTGTCCGGCCCGGGTTGGCCCGGGGCGAGGGTGGTCGTGCGGCGCACCGGTCCGATCGACCGCAGGATCACCCGCTCGAGGTCCTGGGAGGATGGGGCATGGACATCGAGGGGGTCGTCGACCGGATGGACCACGTGCTGTCTGCCGGGCGAACACAGGCGCTGGCGGTCGGCGTCGTCGCAGCTGACGCGAGGCAGGTCACCTGCCGAGGCAGCGTCGACGGCCGGGCCGTCACGGTGCGCACCTCCTTCTACGCTGCCTCGGTGACGAAGCAGGTCATCGGTCTGCTACTCGCGCGGCTGACCGTGGCAGGGGCCGCCGGCGTCGACGATCCCGTGCGCCGCTGGCTACCGGAGCTGCCCGACTGGGTCGAGCCGGTCCGGCTACGTCATCTCGTCCATCACACGTCGGACCTCCCGGACGTCACCGACCCGACCCGTTCGGTGCCGGCCGACAATGCCGAGGTCATCGAGCGCCTCCAGCGGTGGACGCCGGTGCAGCCGCTCGAACCCGGCGCCCGCTACGCCTACAACAACGCCGGATACGTCCTCCTCGCCGAGGCGGTGGGCCGGATGTCGGGCCGGCCGGTCGACGAACTGGCGGCGGCCGAGCTGTTCCGGCCACTCGCGCTGCGGGAGAGCAGGCTCGGCGGCCCCGCCGTCCGGATCGCCGGCGTGCCGGACCCACCGGGCACGATCGGAGACGGCGGCCTGTGGACCTCGGTCACGGATCTGACCAATTGGCTGGATGCCTGCAACCGGGACTGCTTCGGGGATCGAGCCCAGCGCGTGGCCGAGACGCCGGGTGGGCTCGACGCCGCGAGCCCCTCCGGGTACGCCTGGGGTGTTCGCGTGAGCGCTCGACCGTACGGCCCCATCGTGACCCACGGCGGTTCCTGGGGTGCGTGGCTGGCGAAGACCGTCCGGGTCCCGGCGCGACGGATCGCCGTTGCCGTTCTCAGCGTGGGTGGCACCGACCAGGCGATCAGCGATCTCGGCACCGACCTCGCGGAGGCCCTCGCGACCCGGTAGCCAACTGCCGCGAGGGTGCGATCGTGCGGCGCAACGGCCCGATGGGCCGCAGGATGACACTCTCGCTGCGGCCGGCGCCCGCCGAGGGCGCGATCGTGCGGCGCAACGGCCCGATGGGCCGCAGGATGGCACCCTCGCGAGCTGGATTACTGCTTCGGCTCGGCGGGCAAGAGCTCGCCGGCGACCGTGACGCCGGCCGTGCCCTCGCCGGCGGCCGCGAGGGTGAGGTCCCCGGCCACGCCGCCCGCGGCGCGCAGGTCCGCCAGCACGGCGAGCACCCGGTCGTGGTTCGCCGGGTCAAGGGTCAGCTCGGCCGATGCGAACTTCGTCCGCTGCGAGACCTTGGCCTCGGACTTCACCTTGCGCAGCGCAGCCAGGGCGGTGCCGGCCACCGCGACCAACTCGGGGTCGCCGTCACCCGCCGCCTTGCGCAGCACATCGGAGGTGGGCCAGGCGGCGCGGTGCACCGATCCCTCCCGCCACCAGGACCAGACCTCCTCGGTGGCGTACGGCAGCACCGGGGCGAACAGGCGCAGGATCGTGTCGAGGGCGAGCGAGAGCGCGGCCCGGGCCGAGGCAACCGCCGTCGGGTCGAGTCCGGCGTCCTCACGACCGTAGGCGCGGTCCTTGACGAGCTCGAGGTAGTCGTCGCAGAACGTCCAGAAGAACGTCTCCGCCACTTCGAGCGCCTGGGTGTGGTCGTAGGCGTCCAGAGCCGCAGTGGCAGTGTCCACGACGTCTGCGAGGCCGCGCAGGATGGCTCGGTCGATCGGTTCGGTCACGGCGTCCGGATCGAGCCGGACGGGGGCGTCCCCGGCGAACGACAGCGCGAACTTCGAGGCGTTCAGCACCTTGATGGCGAGCCGGCGCCCGATCTTGATCTGAGTCGGCCGCTGCGGGTCGAACGAGGCGTCCGTGCCAAGGCGGGCGGAGGCCGCCCAGTACCGGACCGCGTCCGAACCGTGCTCCTCGAGCATTGCGAGCGGGGTCACCACGTTGCCCTTGGACTTGGACATCTTCTTGCGGTCCGGGTCCAGGATCCACCCGGAGATCGCGGCGTGCGCCCACGGCAGGGCGCCGTGCTCCAGGTGTGAGCGCACGATCGTGGAGAACAGCCAGGTGCGGATGATGTCCTGCCCCTGCGCGCGCAGATCCATCGGGAACACCCGGGCGAACAGATCAGGGTCCACCAGCCAGCCGCCGGCGATCTGCGGGGTCAGCGAGGACGTCGCCCAGGTGTCCATGATGTCCGGGTCGGCCACGAATCCGCCCGGGACGCCGCGCTGGTCCTCGGTGAACCCGTGGGGGACGTGCGAGGACGGGTCGATCGGCAGGCTGGTCTCGTCCGGGACGATCGGGTGGGCGTGGTCGATCTCGCCGTCCGCCGTCACCGGGTACCAGAGCGGGATCGCCACGCCGAAGAACCGCTGACGGGAGATCAACCAGTCGCCGTTCAGCCCGCCGACCCAGTTCGCGTACCGGACGGCCATGAACTCGGGGTGGAAGTCGAGCTCGGCGCCGCGGGCGAGCAGCTCGGCGCGCAGGTCGCGGCCCGGGGTCTGGCGGCCGCCGTTGCGGATGTACCACTGCCGGGACGTGACGATCTCGAGGGGCTTGTCACCCTTCTCGTAGAAGTTCGCCTTGCGCTGGGTGGCCACCGGCTCGCCGAGCAGGTCGCCGCTCTCGCGCAACGCGTCGACGACGGCGGTGCGGGCCGAGAACGTCGTCTTGCCGGCGATCTCGGCGTACGTCGTGCGCCCGGATTCGGTGGTCAGCCACTCCGGGGTCTCCCGCAGCAGCCGCCCGTCCCGGGCGATCACCGAACGGGTGGGCAGCTGGAGCTCGCGCCACCAGGTGACGTCGGTGAGGTCTCCGAACGTGCAGCACATCGCGATGCCGGCGCCCTTGTCCGGCTCCGCCAGCGGGTGCGCGAGCACCGGCAGTTCCACCCCGAACAGCGGGGACGTGACTGTGGTGCCGAACAAGTGGGCGTACCGCTCGTCGTCCGGGTGCGCGATCAGCGCCACACAGGCCGGGAGCAGTTCCGGGCGGGTGGTCTCGATGACCACAGTGTCTTTACCGTCTCCGCCGGTGAGGTGGAAGGTGATCTTGTGGAAGTGGCCGGGATAGTCACGGGCCTCGAGCTCGGCCTGCGCGACAGCCGTCTGGAACGTCACGTCCCACAGCCCGGGGGCCTCGGCCTGATAGGCCTCGCCGCGGGCCAGGTTGCGCAGGAACGCGGTCTGCGCCACCTGCTGGGCGCGGTCGCCGATGGTCTGGTAGTGCTGGGACCAGTCCACGCTGAGGCCGAGGTAGCGCCACAGGTGCTCGAACTGTTGTTCGTCCTCGGCGGTGAGGCGCTGGCACAGTTCCACGAAGTTGCGCCGGGAGATCGGCTGCTGGTCCGCAGCCTTCACGGACTTTCCGTCACCGCCGTCATGCGGGGGAGTGAAGTCCTCGACGTACGGCAGCGACGGGTCGCAGCGCACGCCGTAGTAGTTCTGCACCCGGCGCTCGGTGGGCAGGCCGTTGTCGTCCCAGCCCATCGGATAGAACACCTCGCGCCCGCGCATCCGCTGGAACCGGGCCACCACGTCCGTGTGCGTGTAGGAGAACACGTGCCCGACGTGCAGCGAGCCGGACACCGTGGGCGGCGGGGTGTCGATGGAGTACACCTGCTCGCGGGTGGCGCTGCGGTCGAAGGCGTAGGTCCGATCCTGCGCCCAGGTCGCGCCCCAGCGCTCCTCCAGACCCTCCAGGGAGGGCTTGTCCGGTACCTGCGCGACCGGGCGGATGGCCTCGGTCGGAGCGGGTGCGGGACGGGTGGAGGATGCGCTGGAAGTCATGGTTCCAGATCATCCCAGATCGCCGGCGTGTGGCCGAACCGATATGCGCGGTGTCAGCCCCCGCCGGCCTACCCGGCCGGCCTGGCGCTCTGGTACAACCCGATCAGGTTGCCTTCGGAGTCGGTCACGTAGGCGGTGAAGCCCATGCCCTCGCCGATCTCGTTCTTGCCGACCACGACGGCACCGCCCGCAGCAGTCACCTTCGCCAGCGTGGCGTCGATGTCCGCGGTGTCGATCGTGATCACCGGTTTGTCGATCGGGGCCTGGCGCTGCATCATGCCGCCGCCGATGTAGCCGGGCTCCGTGGGGCCCTGCTCGGGCGCGCTCGGGCCGGTGCTGACGAACGAGTAGTCGAAGCCTGGCATCGAGTCGATCTGCCAGCCGAAGATGTCACGGTAGAAACTGCGGGCCCGGTCGCCGTCGTCGAACGGGACCTCGAAGTGCACCACTCGTCCGGTCATGATGATCGCCTCCACGTCGAGGCCGCGCCGCTCGCGGCCGCGAGTCCCAGGCTACGTCCGCTACTCCCGCACGGCACCCTCGAGCATGCCCCGGATGAAGGACCGCTGCGCGAACAGGTACAGGATCACCACCGGCAGGGCCACCAGCACCGCGGCGGCGGCCAGCAGCGCGGTCGCCTGGACGTGCTGCCCCTTGAAGATCGCCAACGCCAGCGGGGCCGTGCGGAACTCCCCGTTCGGACTCATCACCAGCGGGATCAGGAACTCGTTCCAGGTCCACATGAACGCCAGCACGGTCAGCGTCATGACCGCGGGCCGGCCGATCGGCACGAGGATCGACCACAGCACGCGACGTGGGCTCGCGCCGTCGAGGGTGGCCGCCTCGATCAGCGACGGCGGACTCGTCCGGAAGTACGCGCGCATCCAGTAGGTGCCGAACGCGATGGACTGGGCGATCTGCGGGAGCGCCACGGCCCACAGCGTGTTCGTCAGGCCGACCTCGCGCAGGTCGTAGAACAGTGGCACCACGATCGCCTCCGTCGGCACCATGATGCCCAGCAGGAACAGGTAGAACAGTGCCCGCGAGCCGGCGAACCTCATCGTGCCGAACGCGAACCCGGACAGGATGGATGCGATCACGGCCACCGACACCACGGTCACCGACACCAGCAGCGACGTGCGCAGGTACCGCGAGAACTCGCCCTCGGTCCACGCGTCGACGAAGTTCTCCGGGTGCAGTCCGAGGATCCCGGGTGAGGTGGCGGACTGCGGCGAGAGCGCCGCGGCCAGCACGGTGACGATCGGGGCGAGCGCGAACGCCGCGAACACGATCAGGATCACGTAGTTCAGGGCGCGTTCGGTGCCGGAGGTGATCATGCCTGGCGCCCCTCGGCGATCCGGTTCACGATCACGTTCAGCACGAAGATGATCGCGGTCAGGGCGACGGCGATCGCGGCCGCCGAGCCCACCGCGCCCTCCCGGAAGGCTCGTTGGAAGACCTCGTACGCGGGCACCGTGGTGGAGTTGCCGGGGCCGCCGCCGGTGGTCACGTAGACGAGGTCGAACGTCTTCAGCGCGGCCACGATCGTCAGGGTCAGGGCCACCGCGATCTCCCCGCGCACGCTCGGCAGCGTGATCGCGAAGAACTCCCGGATCGCCCCGGCACCGTCGAGGCGGGCCGCCTCGAACAGTTCCCGCGGCACCCGCCCCATCCCGGCCAGCAGCAGTACGGTCACGAGCCCGGTCTGCACCCAGGTGCCGACGATCCCCACCGCCGGCAGGGTCCACGTGTAGTCACCCAGCCAGGTCCGGGTCAGCGCATCGAGCCCGACGGCGCGCAACGCGGTGTTCAGGCCGCCGTCGGGGGCGTAGATCTGCCGCCACGCGACCGCCACGACCACCATGGCCAGGACCTGCGGCAGGAACACCACCGTCCGGAACAGGCCGAGACCACGCACCTGCGCCCGGTTCAGGATCGCCGCGACCACCAGACCGAGAACCAGCGGCAACACGCTGAAGAAGAAGATCAGCACGAGGGCGTGCCCGAACGCGGCCCGGAGCACCTCGTCGGTGAACAGTTCCACGTAGTTGTCGAACCCGACGAACTCCGACGCGCCTAGCCCGTCCCATTCGAACAGCGAGAACTGGACGGACCGGATCAGCGGGTAGATCAAGAACCCGCCGAACAGCATCAGGGCTGGAGCCAGGTACAGGTACGGCAGGTACCGGCGCTGGTGCCTCATCGTGCGCCCGCGGTCGATGCCCGGCCCGTCGCGTCGTGCACCCTCGCTCAGCCTTCGGCGACGAATGCGCTGTAGTCGTCCTCCAGGACCTGCGTGAACTGTGCCGGATCCGTCTGGGTGGCGATCAGGTCCTGCAGTGCCGCGCCGATCGTGTCACCCATGGTCGGGGTCGCCCAGTCCAGGTACGGCAGCAGATGCCCGTTCTCGCTGACGTCCCCGAACGCCGCGAAGATGTCCGCGTTCACCCCGGACTCCGGGGCGAGCTCGGCGGTCCGGTTCACGGGCATGTTGCCGGTCTCGGCGAGGACCGCCATGGCGTCGTCGCTGGTGATGAAGTCGATGTACCCGGCCGCGGCGTCCGCGTTCGGGCTCTGCGCCGTGACGGCGAACGGGAGCCCCGTCGCACCGGTGGTGGCGCGCGCCCCGCCGGCCTCCGCGGGCGGCGGTGCCATGAAGCCGACGTCCTCGCCCATGGCCGCCTCGAGGTCCGCGGCGAGCCAGGAACCACCGATCAGGAACGTGCCGGTGCCCTCGCCGAAGGAGGCCCAGGCGGCGTCGTAGTCGGTGCCGTTCGGACCCTCGTTGAAGTACCCGGACTCCACCCAGCCCTGCAGCTCGGCGGCCGCCGCCTCATTCTCGGGGGTGAGCCAGGAGGCGCCCGCGTTGCCCTGCCCGAGCGCGGCGATCTGATCCGCGGGCACGTGCTGACCCTGGATCGGGCCGAACACGTGCACGGCCGGCCAGCCGTCCAGGTTGCCGAGCTGGATCGGCACCTGACCGGCGGCCTGCGCGCTCGCCAGCGCGGCGGTGAAGTCCGCCCAGGTGCCGCCCGTCAGCGCCGCCTCGTCGATGCCCGCGGCGCTCAGCGCGGCCCGGGAGTAGAAGATACCGACGATCTCGCCGACCTGCGGCAGCCCGTAGATGTTGCCCTCGCCGAACGTCACGCCGTCCGCGGAGTAGGTCGAGGCCGCCAGCACGGACTCCGAGTACCGGTCGGTCCAGCCGTACGCGTCCGCGTACGGGGTCAGGTCCAGCAGCAGGTCGGCGCCGACGAACGCCCCCATGGTTCCGCGGGAGTTGTTGGCCTGCACCACGTCCGGGGCGTCGTCCCCGGTGAGGGCGCCGCGCAGAGTCGTCTCGAGGTCGTCGAAGGACTGCGAGAGCCGGTCGATGGTGATGTTCGGGTAGGCGTCCATGAACGCCTCGTTCAACTGCGTCATCTGCTCGTCCTGGCCGCCACGGGTCTCCTGGTCCCATACGGTCAGCGTGATGTCCCCGAGGGCGGCGAGATCCGTCGAGATCTCCCGGTCCTCGGACGTCGGGGGATCCTCCGAGCCCGAGCCGGGGGCGCAGGCGGCGAGCAGCACGCCGGCGGCGAGCACCGCCGTCGAGATCTTCAGAGCATTGCGGTTCATGATCGTCCTTGCGTTTCGGGGGATGGGTCAGGGGGTCGACGGCGGCACGTCGGGTCGCGGGGGCGGCGGCGGATAGCGCAGCGCAGGCTGGGCGACGGGCTCGTCGGTGGCGACGTCCGCGTCCGACAACCGGGCGATCGTGGCCTCGGCCCGGCGTACCCGGCGGGTGTCCACACCCTTCAGGCACTCCTCCATGAAGCCGTAGTGGGTCACGGTCTCACGGGCGTCGGCCCTTCCTTCGGCCGCGTGCTCCTTCGTCACGCGCCACCAGTCGGCGAGGTCGCCCCACCCGGGCGCGGCCAGCGAGCCGCCGAACTGCTGCACGGCCAGCGCCGAGCAGAGCACGCCGAACCGGAGCCGCTTCTGCAGCGGCCAGCCGCGCAGGGTGCCCAGCACCAGCGCTGCGGCGAACACGTCGCCTGCACCGGTCGGGTCTATCGCGTCGACCCGCAGCGACGGCGCCGCCGCCCGCTCCCCGGTGGAGGAGTCGATCGCGATGACGCCCTTGTGCCCGCGGGTGACCACCGCGAGCGGCACGTGTTCGGCGAGCGCCACCAGGGCCGCCTCGGGACTTGTGGTGCGGGTATAACCCATCGCCTCGTCGGCGTTCGGGGTGAACGCGTGGCAGTCCTCGAGGTCGGTCAGGATCCGCCGGTCCCACTGCTGCTCGGGGTCCCAGCCGGCGTCGGCGAACACGAGCGCGCCGTCGCGGGCGGCCTCGCGCCACCAGGAGGCCTCCCGCACCTCGGGGTCGCCCAGGTCCGCGAGCACCGCGCGGGTGCGCGGCGGTGGCGAGAGCAGGTCGGTGATCGGCTCGGGCGCGGGATGCCCGTGCGTCACCATCGACCGGTCGTCGTCCAGCGCCAGCGAGACCGTGACCGGGGTGTGCCAGTCGTGGAAGCGCCGGGACCTGCTCAGGTCCACGTGCTCCTGGTCGCGCAGCACCGACCACATCCAGTCGCCGTAGAGATCATCACCGAAGCCGGCCGCGAGGCCCGTGCGCAGGCCGAGGCGGGCGGTCGCCACGGCAAGGTTCGCGATGCCGCCGGGGCAGGAGCCCATGCCCTCGGTCCAGACCTCCGTGCCCGGTGCCGGCGGAACCGGGAACCCGGTGAAGACCAGGTCGAAGAAGACGGTACCGGCCAGCAGCACGTCGAGCGTCGGTGGGGCAGGAGCGGCGGCGGGCGGCCTGGCGGGGTAGATCATGGTGAGTAGGGAGTCTGCCATGGTGGGCTACGTTGCGGACATGAGAATTGCCATCCTCGGCGGCGGGGGGTTCCGGGTGCCGCTGGTCTACTCGGCGCTGGCCCGCGCCCACGACCGCGTGGGCACCACTGAGGTCGTGCTGCAGGACACCGACCCGGCCCGGCTGCGGACCATGGCGGCCGTCCTCGACGGCATGGCCGCCGACCTGCCGCACCCCCCCTCGGTGACCGTCGCCGCCGATCTGGACTCCGCCGTCGCCGGCATCGACGTCGTGTTCAGCGCGATCAGGGTGGGCGGCACGCACGGGCGCACCGTCGACGAACGGGTGGCCCTTGGCCTCGGCCTGCTCGGTCAGGAGACGATCGGCGCGGGCGGCCTGGCTTACGCGCTGCGCACGGTGCCCGTCATGGACCACGTCGCCGCCCGCATCGCGGCGCTCGCACCGCAGGCCTGGACCATCAACTTCACCAACCCCGCCGGCATCATCACCGAGGTGATGCGGACCCACCTGGGGGACCGGGTGGTCGGCATCTGCGACACCCCGATCGGGCTGGTCCGGCGGGTCGCTCGGACCCTCGGCGTGGACCACGCCGACGCCGTCGTCGACTACGTCGGGCTGAACCACCTCGGCTGGCTGCACGCGTTGACGGTCGACGGCGTCGATCGCCTTCCCGAGCTGCTCGCCGACGATGGGCTGCTCGGCTCGATCGAGGAGGCCCGCACCCTGGGGCTGGACTGGGTCCGGGCGCTGGGGGCCATCCCGAACGAGTACCTCTACTACTACTACTACGCCCGTGAGGCAGCGGCCCGGATCACCGGTGCCGAGCAGACCCGTGGTGAGTTCCTCGACGCCCAGCAGTCGGCGTTCTACGCGCGCGCGGGCACCGGCACCGAAGCCGTGGCGGCCCGCACCGCCTGGGACGAGACGCTGCACGAGCGGGAGGCCACCTACATGGCCGAGGCACGCGAGGGCGAGCGGGAACAGGCCGATGTCGAGGGGGGCGGCTACCACGAGGTGGCCGTCGACCTGATGGCGGCACTGCTCGCGGGCGAGCGCGCGTCGATGATCCTGGACATCGCGAACAACGGCATCATCCCGACGCTGCCGGACGACGCGGTCATCGAGGTGCCCTGCCGGGTGGACTCCTCGGGAGTGGCACCACTGGTGCCGCCGTCGCCGTTGGGCCTGGACGAACTGGGTCTGGTCACCGCGGTCAAGGCCGCGGACCGGCTGCTCATCGAGGCCGCCCGGACCGGTTCGCGTGAGCTCGCCTGGCGTGCGTTCGCGGTGCACCCGCTGGTGGACTCGGTGGACCTGGCCCGGCGCCTCGTGGACGGCTACGTCGCCGCCAGCCCTCAGATCGCGGCGGTCCTGCACACCGAGTGAGTCATCCCACAGACGGGTGCCATTCGCGATCCGGCGTGGCACACTCATTTCGCCGGGGGGCGGCGCCGCGGGGCGCAAGGGGAGGATCCGAGAACGAGGGGAAGTCTATGGCGGGAGTGTTGCGGATGCGCCGTGCCATCGTCGGGCTGACCCTTGCGAGCGCCGTGGCGCTCGCGGGCTGTGCCGCCGAACAGACCCTCCCACCGGAGGAACCGATCACGCCCGCAGCACCCCAGCAGACCGAACCCACGCCCGAGGAGGGCCAGGGTGGAAGACCGGGCGACCTGCCGTCGTCCACCGCGCCCGGCGGCAGCGACACCCCGGCGCCGGGACCGACCTCCACCGACCCGGACACGGCGGACCCGAGCGACCCGGCCACGACGACCACGCCGGACCCGACCACCTCGGAGCCGGGCGCCGAGACGCCCACGTCGGGCCCGACCACGTCCGATCCGACGACGTCGCCCTCGCCGGAGCCGACCGACCCACCCACCGACCCGGGAGCCACACCGGTGCCGACACCGCCCACGCTGCTGCGGCCGCCGCCGGGTTACGCCCGTGGCGACGGCGCCGTGACCGCGGACGGCTGGACCGAGGTCCTCGTCGGCCGGTGCACCTACCTGACTCGCGCCAGTGCGGGGGAGGACCCGGTGAACCCGCGCGAGGCCGGCGACGCCCGTGAGCTGTCCGCGACCACCCTCACCGGGCACCAGGCCGCGGACGGCGGCGCCGGTGCCACGGCAGCGACCGACCTCGCCCTCTACAACGGCGCCGCTGCCGACGCCGACCCGCAGGACCGGACCAACCTGCTCGCGTCCGACTGGACGAACGCCGAAGGTGCCGTGGTGCGCGGCGCCGCCCGCACCGAGGTGATGCTCGACTACTGGGGCACCGCCTACCTGGACACCACCGAACTGCGGTTCGTGTGCCCGGACGGAACCTTCGACGAGGACGGCTGGGCCGAGCTCTGGCCGCACGTGCGGGTCGCGAACCCGGCCCATGAGCGCCCGGGCGAGTGGTCGCCGGCGCCAGCCGCCGACTGAGGCAGGCCGTCAGCACTACCGGCGGCGGGCGACGACGCCCACCACCGGCGCGGTCGTGCGGTCAGCGCGCTTCGCGGAACTCCACGTGCCGGCGCACCCGTGGGTCGTACTTGCTCAGCACGATCCGGTCGGGATCGTTGCGGCGGCTCTTGGTGGACACGTACTCGTAGCCGGTGCCCGCGGTGGACCGCAGGGTGATCTTCGGTCGCAGGGTCTTGCTGGTCGAGGCCATCGACGCTTCTCCTTCTGCGCAGTACTGCCCGCGCTTCCATTCCGGCGCTGCACCGGACACCTGCTTGAACGGAACGTGGGTGAGAATCATTCCCGATAATTGCTACGGAACCAGCACCGAACGCACCCCCGAACCCACCTGTTCGGTCCACGCGATGTTGACCTCGCGCAGCGGTCGGGTGAGGGTCTCGATGGCAAGCGTGCCCGCGGCGAGCATGCCGAACAGCACCGGGACGATCTCGGTCCCGACGCGGGCGAAGGCCTCCCTCGGCACGCTGCCCGCACCCTGCCCGACCAGTTCGACGCCGGCGCTGCGCAGGACTGCTGCGGGCAGCTCCAGCGTGGGCCCCGCGCTCTCGCCGATCTGCACGAACCTGGTCCGGTGGAACCCTGCGGTGAGGGCGTCGTTCG
Organism: Occultella aeris; assembly: GCF_902703175.1. Taxonomy (GTDB): domain Bacteria; phylum Actinomycetota; class Actinomycetes; order Actinomycetales; family Beutenbergiaceae; genus Occultella; species Occultella aeris. The sequence continues at coordinate 57,540 of NZ_CACRYJ010000055.1, forward strand.
CGAGGGCGCGCAGGGTCGTCTCGGCCGGCGCGCCCCACAGGTAGTCCAGGATGAGGTCGAGGGGGTGTTCCGCATGGACGGCGCGCACGGCTGCTGCCAGCTCCTGACGACCCTCGAGCCGGATGACGGCATCGGCGCCCAGTACGCGCAACCGCTGCAGGCGGGCCTCGTCGCGACCGACGGCGACCACGTGCCCGGCTCCGAACCGGTGTTTGGCCAGTTGCACCGCGAGGGCGCCGGTCACGCCCGTCCCACCAAGGACGAGCACCGATTGGCCGGGCCGGATCTGCCCGGCGTACTCCAGGGCCAACCACGCCGAGACCGCCGCGTTCGGCATCGCGGCGGCGGCGGCATCGGTGACTCCTGCCGGGATCTCGAAGGCTCGGCTCGGGTCGACCGCGAGATACTCGGCCATGGCCCCGGCCGGCGGGGTCGCTCCGGCGTACACCCGGCGACCGTCCGGCAGGTCGGCGACCGCGTCCAGTCCCACCTGCGCGGGGAACGCCATCCGGCCGCTTCCGTAGTGGGTTCCCGCGACCAGCATCCGCTCGATGTTCTTGATCGCCGCAGCCCGCACGCGGGCCATGGCCCAGCCATCGGGGAGTTCCGGCTCCGCCACCTCGCGACACTGGGGCACCTGGCCCGTGGCCTCGATCACTGCTGCTCTCATCACGTCATCCTCCAGTTATCGTTTCCCGGGAAACGATATGCCTGGCTGCCCGTTCTGGCAAGATGGTTTCCATGGATACGAAGATGATGGCGATCGAGCGGATCGGTGAGCTCGTCGCCGCCGTCACGGCCCGCTTCGCCGACGAGGATCCGGACGAGCAGGCCTGGATGCGGGACCAGTGCTCTCCTGCGGCGCAGCGGATCCTGGCCGAGATCGGTGTCTCGGCGCTGCACCTGCTCGACGCGATCCCTGCCGATGACGGCACCGGTGCGTCGGTCAACATCGTCGGCCTGTCCCGGGCGACCGGGATGCCCAAGGGAACCGTGTCCAAGACAGTGCAACGGCTGGTGACGAGCGGTGCCGTGGCCCGGCATCAGATCCCGGACAACCGGAAGGAGGTCCACCTGCGGCTGACTGAGCCGGGGGAGGAGATCCGACGTGCGCACCGCAGCCTCCACGAGGAGATGGGCAACGGGCTGGCCGCCTTCATGGGCCGCTATTCAGCCGCCGACCTGGAGGTCATCACCCGGGTGCTCGATGACCTGCTCCGGCTGCCGCGGGAGGGACTGCGCTTCCGCCCCGATCTGCTCGCGTGACTTCGAGATCGTGGGCCGCCGTGACCTAGGCTCGAACCCATGACGTTGACCATCGGCTACGCGGCGATGCTCGAGCAGTTCCACCCGACCGAAGTGCTCGCCCACGCGACCCACGCGGAGGCGCACGGGTTCTCCGGGGTGATGGCGGCAGACCACTATCAGCCGTGGGTGCCGGCGCAGGGTCAGGCGTCCTTCGTGTGGAACGTGCTGGCCGCGCTCGGGGAGCGCACCAACGGCGATATCGGTCCGGGTGTGAGTACCCCGACGTTTCGGTGGCACCCGGCCATGGTGGCGCAGGCGAGCGCGACCCTGGCGGCGATGTACCCGGGCCGGCACTGGCTCGGGATCGGCTCGGGTGAGGCGATCAACGAGCACATCGTCGGTGGGTACTGGCCGGAGGCGCCGGAGCGGATCAACCGGATGTTCGAGGCCGTGGACATCATCGGCCGGCTGTTCTCGAACTCCCTCGCCGGCCGGGACTACAAGCACAGCGGTGAGTACTTCAAGCTCGAGTCGACCCGGTTGTGGACGATGCCGGAGGTCGCCCCGGAGATCCTGATCGCGACCGCCGGACCGGTGACAGCGCGCCGCGCGGGCAAGCACGCCGACGGTCTGATCACCATCGGCGCTCCGGTGGACAAGGTGGCCACCCTGCTCGAGAGGTTCGCAGCCGGTGCGAGGGAGGCAGGCCGGGCACCGGACTCGATGACGAAGGTGGTACGGCTGCACCTGTCCTGGGCGCCGACCGATGCCGAGGCGCTCACGAACGCGATGACCCAGTGGCCGAACGGGGCGATGCGGTTCCCGAAGGCGGACATCCGGTCGCCGTTCGAGTTCGCCCAGGTGGCGAAGATGGTCCGCCCGGAGGACTTCGACGGCAGACTCGTCATCTCCGCCGACCCGGACGTGCACCTGCGCGCGATCCAGGCCTACGCGGACCTAGGATTCGACCGTATCTATCTGCACAACGTCGGCCGTAACCAGACCGAATGGATCGAGACCTTCGGCCGCGACGTCCTCCCGAAGGTGGTCCACTGAATGTTGCTCGTCCAAGCGCCCGACGGCGTGGGTGAGGTCACGTCCGGAACCGACCTCGCCGCGCTGCTCACCCCGTTCCTGGCCACCCTGACCTGGCCGGACGGCTCGGTCGGGCCGGCCGAGGGGGACATCGTGGTGATCGCCTCCAAGATCGTGGCCAAGTCCGAGGGCCGGCTCGTGGCCGGCAAGGACCGCGAGGCCGCGATCACCGCCGAGACGGTGCGCGTGGTCGCCACCCGCGACTACCCGGACGGCTCCACGCTGCGGATCGTGGAGAACAAGCAGGGGCTGGTGATGGCCGCCGCCGGCGTGGACGCCTCCAACGTGCTGCCCGGCACCGTGCTGCTGCTCCCGGAGGACCCGGACGCCTCCGCCCGGCGGATCCGCCGCGGTCTGAACGCCCGGCTCGGCCTGCGCCCCGGCGTGCTGATCACCGACACCGTCGGACGCCCGTGGCGCCGCGGCATCGCCGACATCTCCATCGGCGCGGCCGGCCTCGACGTGCTGGAAGACCTGCGCGGCCAACAGGACATGCAGGGCCGGGATCTACGCGCCAGCGTGATCGCTGTCGCGGACGAGATCGCGGGCGCCGCGGACCTCGTGCGCGGCAAGGCGAAGGGCCGCCCGTTCGCCATCGTCCGAGGGCTGGGCCACTTGGTCACCCATGAGGACGGCGACGGCGCGGCCGTCGCGATCCGCCCACCCGAGGAGGACATGTTCCGCACCGGGAGCTGAGGCAGTCCGACCGCCTAGGATCATCACCATATGAGCGCCACAGTCGTTTCGGTCCACGTCAGCCCGACCCATACCTTCAGCAAGTCCTCGACGCCGGCGATCGAACTCGTCGAGGGCGTCGGCGTCCGGGGGGACGCCCATGCGGGTGCCACGGTGAAGCACCGGAGCCGGGTCGCTGCCAACCCCAGCCAGCCGAACCTGCGCCAGGTGCACCTGATCCACGCCGAACTCCTCGAGGACCTCGGCGGGGCGGGCCATCAGGTCGCGCCCGGGGAGCTGGGCGAGAACATCACCACAGCGGGTATCGAACTGCTCGAACTGCCCGTCGGTACCCGGCTGCACATCGCCGACGCGGTCGTCATCGTGACCGGCCTGCGCAATCCGTGCCAGCAGATCAACGACTTCCAGCCCGGACTGCTCAAGAAGGTGCTCCACAAGGACGACTCCGGGCAGGTGCACAAGCTCGCAGGGGTCATGGGTGTCGTGGCGCGCAGCGGCACGGTCCGTCCCGGGGAGGCGATCGCCGTCGAACTGCCACCGGCGCCCCACTTCGCCCTCACTGGCGTCTAGGTTGAGGTCATGCTGTTCGAGGCACGGTTCCGCGATGGGGTGCAGTCGGGCACGGTGACGCTCACGTTCCGCCGGTGGAAGCGCCACCAGGTCCTCGCCGGAAACAGATACCGGACCGTCGTCGGACGCCTCGCCGTCGACGAGGTGTCCGTGGTGGATTCCGCGCAGATCACCGACTCCGAGGCAGTCCGGGCCGGCTACCCGGATGCGGCCACCCTGGTCGCGGATCTGCGTGGCACGCCGGACCTGCCCACCTATCGGGTCCGGTTCCACCTGGACGACGGCCCGGACGAGCGCGCCGACCTGGCCGCCTCCGACGGGCTCGGACCCGACGACGTGGCCGTCATCGCCGCGCGGCTGGACCGACTGGACCGGGCCAGCAGCCACGGCCCGTGGACGGCGCAGACCCTGGACCTGATCCGCGACCACCCGGCCCGCCGTGCCCCGGATCTGGCCGGAATGGTCGGCCGGGAGCGGGACCCGTTCAAGCTGGATGTGCGCAAGCTCAAGAACCTCGGCCTCACCCTGAGCCTGCCGGTCGGGTACGAGCTCTCGCCCCGCGGCCGGGCCTACCTGGCCGCTCGAGCCGCAGGGTCCGGCTAGAGCAGTGGACCGAACGGCCTGGTCAGGTACTCGAGCAGCCGCGTCACCCGGCCACGGTCGTTCCACTCCTGCGGCGTCAGCTGGCGCGCGTTCGTCAGGTCGGTCTTGAACACGTGCTCCATCTGCGCCGCGAGCTCGTCGTCGTAGAACTCGAGGTTCACCTCGAAGTTCCCGGTCATCGACATCCGGTCGATGTTGGTGGTGCCGATGGTGGACCAGCGGCCGTCGACGGTCATGGTCTTGGCGTGCACCATGGCGCCCTTGAACAGCCAGAGGGTCACACCCGCCTCGAGGAGGCGGGTGTAGTAGGACCGCGCGGCCCAGTCCGCCAGCACGTGGTTGGAGACCTCGGGGATGAGGACCCGGACGTCCACGCCGCGGCGAGCGGCCGCGATGAGGGTGGCAAGGATCTCCCGGTCCGGGATGAAGTACGCCTGCGTGATGTACACGTGGGACTCGGCCCGGTCGATCGCCTCCAGGTACAGGCCGCGCACGGGGAACAGCAGCCGGCTCGGCGCATTCTGTGCCGCACGGATCCGAGGCTCCCAACCATGCGCACCGGTGTCCGGGAGTTCGGGGAAGTCCGCCTTCCGGTGGTCGTTCCAGAAGTCGACGAACGCGTTCTCCAGCTCCCACACCGACGGGCCCTCGACGCGCACGTGGGTGTCGCGCCATTGGGTCCGGTACAAGGATCCGATGTTGTACCCGCCGACGTAGCCGACGTTGCCGTCCACGACGAGTACCTTGCGGTGATCGAGCCCGGTCTTGCGTACGTTCATGGTGAGCATGCCGCCCCGGAACAGCGGGAAACGGAGCGCGTGCAGCGTGGGCAGATCGGGCATCCGGTAGAAACGGGGGTCGACCACCAGGTTCCCGAACGTATCCCAGATCAGGTAGACGTTCACCCCCCGGCGCGCGGCGGCGATCAAGGCCTCCTTGAACTGGTGCCCGACCTCGTCGGCCTTCCAGATGTAGGTCTCGAACAGGATGGTGTGCTTGGCGTTGTTGATCGAATCGAGCATCGCGTCGAAAACGTCGGCCCCGTAGGTGAACGTCGTCACCTCCGAGTCCGCCACCGGCATGGTGCGCGGGGCGGTGCGCGGGAACTCCCCGGTCAACGGGGTGCGCCGCTTGCGCATGTGGTCCACGGTCATCACGGTCACGGCTGCGCCGAGGTGCACGGTCACGGTGGCCGCGATCCACCAGCGCGCCGCGCTGATGAAGGTCTTCAGGCTCGGCCGGGGGATGTCCAGGCGCCAGCGTCGTCCATCCTCGCTCACAGGCATGCGCCCCAACCTACAGTCGGAAGGGCTCCGCCAGTATCGCCCGGTCCGTGTGAGCAGGGCCGGCGACGCGCAGTGGCGAGAACACCAGCGCGGACGCGTGCTCGCCGTCGACCCATTCGGCCCGCACGCCGTAGACGGCGGCGATCAGGTCCGGGGTGAGGACCTCCCGCGGTGGCCCGGCGGCAGCCACGACGCCGGCGTCCAGGACGAGCACGTCGTCGCACACCGTGGCGGCGTGGGCGAGATCGTGGATGGCCATCAGCACGCCGGTGCCGGCCGCCGCGACCTCCCGCACCAGTGCGAGCACCTGCAGCTGGGCGGCGACGTCGAGATGGTTCGTGGGCTCGTCCAGGAGCAGCACCCGAGGGGTCTGGGCCAGGGCACGGGCCATCTGCACGCGCTGCTTCTCCCCGCCCGAGAGGGTCGTGAACTCCCGGTCCGCCAGGTCCAGCGCGCCGGTCCGCCGGAGTGAGGTCTCGACCAGGTCGAGATCTGCGGCGCTGTCCCCGGAGAAGGCAGGGCGGTGCGGAGTTCGTCCGAGGAGCACCACGTCCCGGACCCGCAGGTCCACCTCGGCGCGCGCCTCCTGCTCCACGAAGGCCACCCGCCGGGCCCGCTCACGCCGGCTCACCCGCGCCACGTTCCGGCCCATCAGATGCACGTGACCGCTCGAGGGCGGCAGGGCGCCCACGATGAGCCGCAGCAGGGTCGACTTCCCGGATCCGTTCGGGCCGAGCACGCCGGTCACCCGCCCGGACCGGACACTCACGTCGACGCCACCGAGGATCTGCGTCGCGTTGATCCGGTACCGCAGCTCGCTCGTCCACAGGTCCGCGACCGTCACGGCCGGCTCCGGTGCCCAGCTCATGCGGCCCTCCTCGAGCGCACCAGCAGCCAGGCGAACACCGGGGCGCCGATCGCGGCGGTGAGGATGCCCACCGGGACCTCCTGCGGCGCGAACACGGTCCGTGCGGCGGTGTCGGCCCAGATGAGGAACGTGGCGCCGCCGAACGCCGCGACCGGGAGCAGGCGCAGGTGCCGCCCACCGATCAGGAGCCGCACCACGTGTGGGAGCACGAGGCCGACGAAGCCGATCGCCCCGCTGACGCTGACGAGCGCCCCGGTGAGCAACGCCGTCAGCGTCAGCAGCATCCATCGGGTGCGAGGCACGTGGACACCGAGGGAGGCCGCCGCGGCGTCCCCGAACGCGAACGCGTCGAGCGTGCGTCCGAACCCGAGCACGATGGATCCGATCAGCACCGTCGCGATGCCCGCGATCGCGACCGACGCCCACGTGCGGCCCGCGAGCGAACCCATCAGCCAGTTGATGATCTCCCGGTAGGCGTCCCCGCGCGCGCTCGCGAAGATCGTGAAGGACACCAGCGCGGAGCAGGCCTGCGCCACCGCGATCCCGGCCAGGATGGTCCGGTTCGGCGTGAGTGCGCCTCCGATCCCGGCCAGGGCGAGGGTGGCGCCGAGCGCGAGCAGCGCCCCACCGAAGGCGGCGACGGGCAGCGCCACGCCGAGACCGAGGAGCAGGACCGCGACCGCGCCGAGGGCCGCGCCCGAGGACACCCCCAGCAGGTACGGGTCCGCGAGCGGGTTGCGCGTGATCGCCTGCATGACCCCGCCGCACAGGGCCAGCCCGGCACCCACGAACGCGCCCGTCGCCAACCGTGGTGCACGCCCGGCCCAGACGATCCCGTCCCGGATCTGGGTGAGCGGGTTCGGGGGAACCTCGACGCCCAGTCCGAGCCCGTGCAGCCAGGACAGGACGTGGTGCCACGCGGACCCCGCGATCTCCGCGACGGTGATCTGCGCTGGACCGATCGTGAGCGACACCAGCAGAGACGCGACCAGGATCCCGATCGCGACCGGCAGCCAGAGGAGCACCGACCTGGACATCGGAGCGCCGGTGCGACCGGGGCTGCTCGGTGCGGGTGCCCGATCGCCGCGAGCTCCGACGGGGGCCGGGCCGGGGTCCGCGGCGCGGGGCGCCGGGCCACCGCCGAGGTCGGTGCGGGTCATGACCCCGAGCCCTGCTGCTCCAGCTGCACCAGCTGCGCGGCGAGGTCCGTCGCCGCAGGCACGCTGCGCACCCCGGCCTCGGTGGCCGGGAAGTCAACGATCAGGTACCGGCCCTCCTGTACCGCGGGAAGCAGCGCCGTCGTCGGGTTCGCCTCGAGCTGACCGATCTTGTACTCGGCCGTGTTCCAGGCGGAGTCGACCAGGATGATGACCTCAGGCTCGGCGTCGGCGATCGCCTCCCAGGACAGCGAGGACCACGAGTCGTGGACGTCCGCGGCGATGTTCTCCACCCCGATCGCGTCCATCAGCATCTGCGGCGCACCGATGCCGGCGCCGACGTACGGGGTGTCCGAGCCCGAGGAGTACCAGAGCGCGCTCAGCCCGGCTTCGGACGGCGCCACCTGCGCCAGTTCCGCCTGCTGGGCGGCCACCAGGTCAGCGGCTGCGTCCGGGGCGCCGAGCAGCTCGCCGGCCTCGGTGATGTCGGCGAACACGCCCTCGAACGTGAGTGGATCGGGCTGGTAGCCCTCCTCCAGGCACGCGGCCGGGTTCACGTAGGTGGCCACGCCGAGGTCGGCCAGGGCGGCCCGGTCCCCGGCGGTCTCGGCGCTCAGGTTCGACTCCCACCCGGCGTAGACGAGGTCCGGTTCGGTACTGAGCACCACCTCGGACGACGGCGCCTGCTCGGCGAGCACCGGCACGCCCGCCCCGGCGTCGGCCAGGTCGTCCGGAAGCGGGCCGTCGGCGAAGGCGGTCCCGACGAGCCGGTCGCCGAGGCCGAGCGCCAGCACCATCTCCGTGGCTGCCGACTTGATGGTCACGATCCGCTGCGGGGGAGCGTCGAGGGTCACCTCGGTGCCGCAGTTGTCCACCGTGATCGGGTACCCGGCCACGGCCGGCGCGGTGGCCGGCGAGGAGTCGTCGGCGGGCGCGCCGCCGGCGCCGGCCGAGCAGGCGACCAGCGCGAGGACGAGCGGAACCGCCGCAACGAGGCGCACGGCGGAGGGTCGAGCAGGGGACATGGGCAGGCTCCAGCGCAGAGTGGGCGTTCGGGATTGCGCATTGGACCCGCCGGCCAGATCGGGCCGAGCTGGCACGGGGCACAGTCAGCCCCGGTGTCCGTCATCTCCCACCCTACAACGGGAGCCGACCGCGCCCCCGCGCGGCCGGCTCCCTGTGGCGCCGGATGGCCCTCCCCACTCCGGTGCCCGGACCTGCTCGATCCCGTGAGGACCGGGCCGTCCAAGACCTGTTCGGTTCTGTGCTCCGCCTCAGTCGCTGTCCTGCGGGTCGGCAGTCGCGTCCGAGGTGCTCGGCACCGCGGCCACTTCCCGGGTGGTGCCGTCGCTCGTGGTCACCGTGAGGTCGGTGGTCAGGTCCACGTCGCCCGGGAACCAGACTGCCCACCAGCCGTCGGCGAGGGAGGCATGCGCGAAACTGCCCGAGTCGGTGTGCACGTCGACGGCAGTGACGTCCGCCCCCGCCGTACCGAACACGTAGGTGATCGCGTCCTCCTCGGAGGTCACGCTCCAGTCGACGCTGTCGTTGAAGACCTCCACTCCGTCGGCCGAGGACGGGGCCACGGTGGATCCGGGTGCGAGGACGCCGCCGTTCGCCACGGTGGTGCCCCTGTCGGCATCGATGAGGCACACGCTGTATGCGTGATCGCCGCCCTCGCTCACTCCGGACGAGACAGCGAACGTGTAGTCGCCACGCTGCTCGGCCAGGTGCATGGTCAGCGGGATGTCGGTCATGTCGGTCGGGTCCTCGGGCGGGCCCTGCATGACCTCCACGGCGGGACACTCAGCTGCGCGCTCGGCCGCGACCGGGGCCGTGAGCTCCGTGGGAGTCGGTGTCCAGGAGGCGTAGGCCGGTGACTGGCCCGGATTCGCAACCGTGTACACGACGGCGCCGAGGAGGATCGCCGCTGCTGCTCCGGCCACGACCCGTCGGGTGGTGCGGGGGACCGGTCGCGGCGCGAGGTCCGGCATCTCCTCCGGCGCGTCCGCGATGGCCAGCCGCACCCGCGCCAACAGCGCCTCGCTGTCCACCGGATCCGGATCGGCCTGCGGGTCCAACTGTTGCACCGCCCGCAGCAGTGTCGAGTTGCGATCGGTCATGACCGGCTCCCCTGTGCCTGGCGTCGCGGGCCCGACCCTGAGGATCCGGTCCCGGTGCGTTCCAATAGATGCAGGAGACGACGGCGGGCCCGGAACAGTCGGACGGCGAACGCGCTCTTGGTGCACCCCAGCACCGTGGCGGCCTCGTTGTTGCTGAGGTCATCCCATGCGGTGAGCGCGATGACCTCCTGCTCGGAGTCGGTCAGCAGATTCCATGCCCGCACCAGGTCCGCGCGGCTGGCGATCGACACCGAAAGGTCGTGCTGTGCCTCGGGCGGCTCCTGCTCGAGCCGGATCCGGAGTGCCTGTTGTCTGCTGTCCGCCCGCACGTAGTTCCGGATCGAATTCCGGGCGACGCCGAACAGCCATGGTCGTGCTTCCATCGGCACCTCCTCGATCCGTCGCCACGTGACCACGAACGTCTCGGCCAGAATGTCCTCCGCGACGTTCGGCGAGGTGCGACGGCGGATGAAGGCCAACAGCTCCTGGTGGTGAGTCCAGTACAAGGACTCGAACCGTTCCTCCGGCGTGGCCTTCATCCACCCTCTCCCCGTCCCCTACACCCTGATATGTCCGGCACCCCTGGGGTGATTACATACGTGATGTGTGTCACGATCGTGCGGGTAAGGCTTTAGTCGAACTGACCCCGGTCGAGCGACCGGCGAAGGGGGAGTACGTGAGTACCTCACGAATAAGGGCGGCCGTGACCGCGGTCGCTGCTGCGGCAGCCCTGTTGGCCGGCGCGGTCATGGTGGCGCCGGCCTCGGCCGACGTCCAGGTTCTGGAGCCTGAGGTCGGCGGCCAGCCGGCCGCCGATGCGACCGACGCGCAGTGGTATGCGTGGGCAGAGGCGGAGCGCGATGCTGCGCGCGCCACCGATTGGGCAGCGGATGCGGCCCAGCGCGGCTGCACGCTGCTCTCGGTCGAGATCACCGACACCACCATGCCAGACGTCGCCGCCCAGCTCGGCGCACCGACGGACGTGTTGCTGCCGGTGGTCGACCGTCAGGAGACCTGCGCCGCCGCGACGAGGACAACCTTCGGCGGTTCCGCCACCCAGGGGCTCGCCAGCGCCGAGGCGCACACCAAGCAGTTCGGCGCGACCGCCGCCGACTGCACCACCACGAGCGGACCCGGTTCGATCTGCGTGAGTCGCAGCGGCAACTATGTGGTGAGCAGCTTCGCCTACTACGGCAGCGGCAACATCTCCGGCTACATCAGCATCTACAAGAGCTGCGGGACTTCCCCGCGGCTCGTCAGCAGCGGTGCCGCGAGCTACAGCTACGGGACGCAGCGCAGCGTCAGCGTGTACTCGGCGGCTGCCTCGAACTACAGCGCCCGGTTCTGGCGGCACGTCGGCCTGGGTCACTACACGAACTGGGGCACCGCCTGCGGCTACCTGTGACAGCGGACGTCGCCGGTGGGCGTCGAGTGACGTCCACCGGCCGGAGTGCGTCCCGCCCCGTGGACGGTGCTATCCCGGCGGCCGCGGCGACGGGCACGATGACGGCATGAGCCAGCCACCGACCACCCGGCCCGATGCACCGACCGCGCCGCGCGCCGTCGTCACCGGCGCCTCCACCGGCATCGGAGCTGCAACGGTGCGCGCGCTACGGGTGGCCGGCTACGCCGTCGTCGCCACCGCCCGACGTGAGGACCGCCTGGCCCGACTGGCCACGGAGACCGGCGCCGAGTACGTCGTCGCCGACCTCACCGAGGAAGCGGACGTCGCCGCGCTCGTGGACGCCGTCGCGGCGGGTGGCCGGCTCGACGCCCTCGTGAACAACGCCGGCGGCGCCCGCGGCGCCGACCGGGTCGAGTCCGCCTCCGTGGCGGACTGGGAGGAGATGTTTCGGATCAACGTCTCCTCGACGCTACGCGTCACCCAGGCGCTGCTCCCGCACCTTCGCGCCGACGGCGGCGGGGACATCCTGCTGCTCACGTCCACGGCGGCCCACGGTACCTACCCCGGCGGAGCCGGGTATGTCGCGGCCAAGCACGCCGAACGGGTCATCGGCAACACGCTGCGCCTCGAGCTGAACGGTGAACCGATCCGGGTGATCGAGATCGCCCCCGGCATGGTGCGCACCGAGGAGTTCGCCCTGAACCGGCTCGGCGACCCGGCGCGGGCCGCAGCGGTCTACGACGGCGTCACGAACCCGCTGCTCGCCGAAGACGTCGCCGACGCCATCACCTGGACCCTGACCCGGCCGCGGCACGTGAACATCGACTCACTCACCATCCGGCCGGTCGCCCAGGCCTCGAACACCCAGGTGGCCCGCGGCGTCGGACTCTGACCCACGTCCCCCAACGTAGGCACGAGTCGTTGAAGATCGTGCCAGAGTGCCCGCCGTTCGATTACGTTGGGACGGGCACGAGGACGTGTCACCGTGTGACACCGAGTGAAACGTCGTCGTAACACGCAGGCCGAAGAATGACCAACCACGAGCCGGGTGTGGGTCGATCGGGCACACATCCGTCTCCTAGACGGGAGCCACAGCATGACCGTTGTACGCGCCGCGATCACGCAGACGACCTGGACCGGGGACAAGGAGTCGATGCTCGACAAGCACGAGCAGTTCGCCCGGGACGCGAAGGAGCAGGGGGCGCAGATCATCTGCTTCCAGGAACTGTTCTACGGCCCGTACTTCGGCATCACCGAGGACCCGAAGTACTACGACTACGCCGAGCCCGCGGACGGGCCGGTCGTGCAGCGCTTCGCCGCCCTCGCGAAGGAGCTCGGCCTGGTGACGATCCTGCCCATCTACGAGGAGGACCAGCCCGGCGTCTACTACAACACTGCCGTCGTGGTCGACGCCGACGGCGCCATCCTCGGCTCCTACCGCAAGCACCACATCCCGAACCTGGACAAGTTCTGGGAGAAGTTCTACTTCCGTCCCGGCAACCTCGGCTACCCGGTTTTCAAGACCGCGGTGGGCCCCGTCGGGGTGTACATCTGCTACGACCGGCACTTCCCCGAGGGCTGGCGCGAGCTCGGCCTGAACGGTGCGCAGATCGTGTTCAACCCGAACGCCACCAAGCCGGGCCTGTCCAACCGGCTCTGGGAGATCGAGCAGCCCGCGGCGGCGGCCGCGAACGGCTACTTCGTGGCCGCGCCGAACCGGGTCGGCACCGAGGACAACGAGTACGGGGACCTGGCCGTCACGTTCTACGGCTCCAGCCAGTTCGTGGACCCCCGTGGCAACCACATCGGCGACCTGGGCTCGTCCGAGCACGAGGAGATCGTGATCCGCGACCTCGACCTGGACCTGATCCGGCAGGTGCGCAACGAGTGGCAGTTCTACCGGGATCGCCGTCCGGACTCCTACACCTCGATTCCCAAGCCCTGACCCGGATCCGAGAGGAGCACACCATGGCCACCACCCTGATCAGCGCAGGCACAGTCGTCTCCAGCACCGGCCGCCGCGAGGTCGACGTCCTCATCGACGGCGAACGGATCGTCGCCCTCCTCGAGCCGGGTTCCACCGTGCTCGGCTCCGACCTGCGGTCCACCGTGGACACGGTCATCGACGCGTCCGGGAAGTACGTCATCCCCGGCGGCATCGACGCCCACACCCACATGGAGATGCCGTTCGGCGGCACGTTCGCGTCGGACACGTTCGAGACCGGTACCCGCGCCGCGGCCTGGGGCGGCACCACCTCGATCGTCGACTTCGTGGTGCAGTACCCGGACCAGGGCGTCCTGGACCAGTACCACGCCTGGCATGAGAAGGCCGCCGGCAACTGCGCCATCGACTACGGCTTCCACCAGATCCTCTCCGACGTCCAGGACTCCTCGCTGAGCGCCATGGACGAACTCGTCAACGAGGGCGTCACCAGCTTCAAGCTGTTCATGGCCTACAAGGGGGTGTTCCTCTCCGACGACGGCCAGATCCTGCGCGCGTTCCAGAAGGGCGCCAGCAACGGCGCCATGATGATGATGCACGCCGAGAACGGCGCCATGATCGACGTGCTCGTGCAGCAACTCATCGCCGAGGGCAAGACCGACCCGTACTACCACGGGGTCTCCCGCCCGTGGCAGGCGGAGGAGGAGGCCACCCACCGCGCGATCATGATCGCCGACCTCACCGGGGCCCCCCTGTACGTGGTGCACGTGTCCGCGAAGCAGGCTGTGGAGCAGATCACCGCAGCCCGGGACCGTGGCATGAACGTCTTCGGCGAGACCTGCCCGCAGTACCTGTACCTCTCCCTCGAGGAGCAGTTGGGGGCGCCCGGCTTCGAGGGCGCCAAGTGGGTCTGCTCCACACCGCTGCGGTCCCGGGCCGAGGGCCACCAGGACCATATGTGGCGCAGCCTGCGCACGAACGACATCCAGATGGTCTCCACCGACCACTGCCCGTTCTGCATGAAGGACCAGAAGGACATGGGCATCGGGGACTTCTCCAAGATCCCGAACGGCATCGGCTCCGTGGAGCACCGGATGGACCTGCTCTACCAGGGTGTCGTCGAGGGCCGGCTCAGCCTGGAGCGGTGGGTCGAGATCACGTCCACCACCCCGGCGCGGATGTTCGGCATGTACGGGCGCAAGGGCGTCATCGAACCGGGCGCGGATGCGGACGTGGTGGTCTACGACCCGAACGGGCACACATCCATCGGGCTCGGCAAGACCCACCACATGAACATGGACTACTCCGCGTGGGAGGGGTTCGAGATCGACGGGCACGTGGACACGGTGATCTCCCGGGGCACCGTGGTGGTCGACGACGGCGAGTATCGCGGGCGCGCGGGACACGGCCAGTACATCAAGCGCGGCCTGTCCCAGTACCTCGTCTGACCCGAGAAGGAGCGCACATGGATCTCGGCATCGTCCTGCAGACCAACCCGCCCGCCTCGCGCGTGGTCGAGCTGACCGTGGCCGCGGAGGAGGCCGGCTTCTCCCACGTGTGGACGTTCGACTCGCACGTGCTCTGGGAGGAACCGTTCGTCATCTACTCCGCGATGCTCGCCCGCACGCAGCGGGTGATCGTCGGCCCGATGGTGACGAACCCGGCCACCCGGGACTGGAGCGTCCTGGCGTCGATGTTCGCGACCCTGAACGAGATGTACGGCAACCGCACCATCTGCGGGATCGGGCGCGGCGACTCGGCCGTGCGGGTGCAGGGCGGCAGGCCGACCACCCTGGCCAGCCTGCGGGAGTCGGTCCGGGTGATCCGCGAGCTCGCGAACGGCCGCGAGGCGACCGTGGGCGAGAAGACGCTGCGGATCCCGTGGATCACCTCCTCCGAGCTCGAGGTGTGGGTGGCCGCGTACGGGCCGAAGGCGCTCGCCCTGGCCGGGGAGGTCGGGGACGGGTTCATCCTGCAGCTGGCCGACCCGGAGATCGCGTCGTGGATGATCGCGGCGGTCCGAGGCGCCGCCGAGGCGGTGGGCCGGGATCCGGGCGACATCAAGTTCTGCGTCGCTGCACCCGCGTACGTGGTGCCCGACGGCGGCCCGCAGGCTCGGGCGCACGCGCTGGAGCAGTGCCGGTGGTTCGGTGGGATGGTCGGCAACCACGTCGCCGACATCGTCGCTCGCTATGGCACCGGGCCCGCTGGTGACGGCGGTGCGGGCGTGGTGCCGCAGGCGCTCACGGACTACATCAAGGGCCGGGAGGGCTACGACTACGCCGAGCACGGCCGGGCCGGGAACACGCACACGCAGTTCGTGCCGGACGAGATCGTGGAGCGGTTCTGCATCATCGGCACCCCGGACGAGCACATCGCCAAACTTGAGGTGCTGGCCGATCTCGGGGTGGACCAGTTCAGCGCCTACCTCCAGCACGACGCCATCGACGCCACGCTGGCCGCCTACGGCGAGCACGTGATCGACGCCTTCGCCACAGTATGACGGCACCGGTCGCGATCGGACGGGGTCGCCGATGAGCGAGCACACCGCGGCGACCGCGATCGCCGAGCGCACCGCCGACCCCGCGGCGGCGCTGACCACGCCCACCCGGGAGGCTTCCGGCCGGGCGCGGCGCCTGCTGATGGGTCTGCTCGGGATCCTGGCCGTTGGCGTGCTGTGGGAGGCATACAAGTTCCTCGGCCCGGACGACGGGGTCGTCGTGGCAGGGGTGCGGATCCTGCCGCGGACCACGGACATCGCGATGCCGCACCTGTGGGACATGGCCATCCGGATGACCGAACCGGTGACCCGCGCCGACGGCGCGGACCTGCTCTGGGTGGCCACCGCCAAGGCCGCGGCCTTCAGCCTCGGGGTCGCCGCGCTGAGCTGGGTCATCGGGGTCACAGTCGGCCTGGCGCTGGCCCTGCTCATGCAGCGGCTGCGCACCGCCGAGTCCGCGATCCTGCCCTGGGTGGTGCTGTCCCAGACGGTGCCGCTGATCGCGCTCGCACCGCTGGTGCGGAACTGGGGCTCCAAGCTGTCCCTCGGCCCGATTTCCTGGGAGAACTGGATGTCGGTGGCGGTCATCGCGTCCTACCTGGCCTTCTTCCCCGTGGCGGTCGGTGCCCTGCGCGGCCTGAAGTCCCCCGACGCGATCCACGCGGACCTGCTGCGCTCCTACGCCGCGTCCTGGTGGCAGACCCTGATCAAGCTGCGGCTGCCGGCGAGCGTGCCGTACCTGCTGCCGGCGCTGCGCCTGGCCGCCGCGAACGCCGTCATCGGCACCGTGGTGGCGGAGGTGTCCATCGGTCTGCGTGGCGGCATCGGCCGGATGATCCTCGAGTTCGCGCAGTCCGCGGCCGGGGACCCACCGAAGTCGTGGGCGCCGATCTTCGGCGCCATCTGCCTCGGCCTGCTCGCCGCCGGTGCGGTCGCGCTGCTCGGCCTGGCGCTGCGCCGCTACCGACGAGGAGAGGAACCAGCATGAGCACCACCGAGACGACGGCTCCGCCCGAGCGTGCCGGCGCGAGCGCCCCAGCGGTCACCGTCGCCGGCCTGCACAAGACGTTCACCACGAAGGAGGGCCGGACCCAGGCCCTCACGGGCATCGACCTGCAGGTCGCGGCAGGGGAGTTCGTGTCCCTGATCGGGCCGTCCGGATGCGGCAAGAGCACCCTGCTTCGGATCATCGCCGACCTCGAACGGCCAACCACGGGCGAGGTGAGGGTGTTCGGGACCTCCGCGCCGCAGGCCCGCTTGGACAAGGCCTACGGCATCGCGTTCCAACAGGCCGGGCTGCTCGGCTGGCGCACGGTCGCCGCGAACGTCGAACTGCCACTCGAGCTGCACGGTGTGGGTAGGGCCGCGCGGCGGGTCCGGTCCACCGAACTGCTCGAACTGGTCGGACTGAGCGACTTCGCGGCCCGGTTCCCCGACCAACTCTCCGGCGGCATGCAGCAGCGGGTGGCGATCGCCCGAGCCTTGGCGGAGCGACCCCGGCTGCTGCTCATGGACGAACCGTTCGGTGCCCTCGACGAGATGACCCGGGAACGGATGCAGACCGAGCTGGCGCGGATCAGCGCCGAGACCGGCGCCGCCGTCGTGTTCGTGACCCACTCCATCTCGGAGGCCGCCTTCCTCTCCGACCGGGTCGTCGTGATGTCACCTCGGCCCGGCCGGATCACCACCACGGTGACGACCGGTCTCGGGCCCGTGGGGCAGCGCACCGACGCCCTGCGCGAGGATCCGCGCTTCTTCGAGGCGGTCACCGCGGTCCGCGAGGGTCTGCACGCGGGCAGCGCCGGCACGCCGGCCCCCGACGCCGGGACGGACGGCCGGTCCGACAGCACCAGGCCGGCGACATGAACGTCGTGGCCCGCCGGGTGCTGCCACCGGTGCTCCTCGGCGTCGCGGTGCTCGCGGCGTGGCAGATCCTGGTCACGGTGCTCGCGATCCCGCAGATCGTGCTGCCGAGCCCGGCGGCCATCCTCGCCGAGACCCTCGCCTACATCCCGGTGCTCTTCTCGGCGGCCCTGGTGACCGGCTGGAACGCGCTCGTCGGCCTCGTGGTGGGCAGCCTGCTCGGGATCGGGCTCGCTCTGGTGGCGGCGAGCGTGCGGGTCTTCGACGAGCTGACGACGCCGCTGGTCGCCGCGCTCGCGGTGATCCCGATCGTGGCCCTCGCGCCGGTGCTCTACACGATGTACGGCGCGGATGTGCAGTCCGCCCGGCAGGTCGTGGCCGGAATCAGCGTCTTCGTACCGGTGTTCCTGAACACGCTGCGCGGGCTGCGCCAGACCCGGCCCGTGCACCGCGACCTGATGCGCGCCTACGCAGCCACCCGCTGGCAGGCGATGCGAACGGTGACCCTGCCCACCGCTCGTCCGTTCATCTTCACCGGTCTGCGGATCGCGTCCTCCCTGTCCGTGATCGCAGCCCTCGTGGCCGAGTACTTCGGCGGGCCCCGCGGTGGCCTCGGCACCTTCATCACGGCATCCGTGGCGGGCAGCGACTACGCGAGAGCCTGGTCCTACGTGCTCGCCTCGATCGTGCTCGGCCTCCTGTTCTACCTGGCCGCGCTCGCCGTCGAGAACCTCGCCGTGCGGCACCGCCCCGCCTGAGGCGACCACCGCCGTCGACCGCTACCAGGAGCCACACCCGATACGAACTCCCGAGGCACACCCGCACCACCAACCGGAAGGAACCACGATGAGGCACTCCAGACGACTGGCCATCGGCGCCAGCGCGATCGCGGCGGCGCTACTACTGGCCGCCTGTACCGTCGACGACGGCGGTGACGACGGCACCGGTTCGGGTGCGACCGGCGGGGGAGACGACGGTGAGCTGACCGAGGTCCGGCTGCAGCTGCAGTGGCTCACCCAGGGGCAGTTCGCGGGCTACTTCGCTGCCCAGGACCAGGGCTACTTCGCCGACGAGGGCCTCGAGGTCGAGATCGTCGAGAGCGGCGGCGACATCGTGCCACAGGACGCCCTGGTCAACGGGGACGTCGACTATGCGATCGCCTGGGTGCCGAAGGTGCTCGGTTCCATCGAGCAGGGCGCGAACATCACGAACATCGCCCAGATCTTCGAGAGGTCCGGCACGCTGCAGGTGTCCATGGCCGACTCCGGGATCGAGACGATCGCCGACTTCGAGGGCCGCCGGATCGGGTCCTGGGGCTTCGGGAACGAGTGGGAGATCTTCGCCGCGCTCTCCCAGGAGGGCTTGAGCGTCGACGACATCGAGCTCGTCACCCAGGGCTTCGACATGCTCGGGTTCCTCTCCGGTGACATCGAGGCCGCGCAGGCGATGACCTACAACGAGTACGCGCAGGTGCTCGAGACGCTCAACCCGGACACCGGTGAGCTGTACCAGCCGGAGGACCTGAACGTCATCGACTACAACGAGGTCGGGTCCGCGATGCTGCAGGACGCCATCTGGGCGGACACCGAGCGGCTCGCGGACGAGGATGGCTTCGCCGAGACCACCGTCGCGTTCCTACGTGCGGTCATCCGCGGGTGGGTCTACGCCCGGGACAACCCTGCCGAGACCGCCACGATCGTCACGAATGCCGGGTCCACCCTCGGTGAGAGCCACCAGCTCTGGATGACGAACGAGACGAACCGGCTCATCTGGCCGTCCACGAACGGCATCGGGCTCGTTGACCAGGCCACCTGGGACAACACCGTGGACATGGCCCTGCAGACCCAGAACGAGACCGGCTCCACGCTGATCACCGCCGCGCCGCCGGAGACCGCGCTGGACATGCAATACATCGAGCAGGCGCTCGAGGACGTGGAGGCGGAGGGCTTGGACGTGACGGGCGCCGACTTCCAGCCGATCGAGGTGGAACTGGTCGAGGGCGGCAACTAGCGGCCATCGGGCCGGTCACGGGCCAACCTCTCCCACGCGGGTCGTACCCGGCGATAGCCTCGCCGGGTACGACCCACTCCAGAACAGAAGGTCATCGATGACTGAATCCGATCTCGGCGCCGAGGCACTGGCGCTGGACAAGCAGGTCTTCCACTCCTGGTCCGCGCAGGCGCACCTGAACCCGATCGCGATCGCCCGCGGCCTGGGCTCGCGGCTCTGGGACCACGCCGGCCGCGAGTACCTGGACTTCTCCTCCCAGATGGTCAACGTCAACATCGGGCACAGTCACCCGAAGGTGGTCGCCGCGATCGCCGAGCAGGCCGCCGAACTGGCCACCATCGCGCCGCCGACGGCGAACCTGGTGCGGGGCCGCGCCGTCGCCGAGATCCTGCGGCACGCACCCGAGGGCTTCACGAAGGTGTTCCTCACCAACGGTGGGGCGGACGCCGTCGAGAATGCGATCCGGATGGCCCGCCTGCACACCGGCCGGGACAAGGTGCTGTCCACCTACCGCAGCTACCACGGGAACACGGGCGCCGCCGTCGTCGCCACCGGGGACTGGCGCCGGATCCCCAACGAGTACGCCCGCGGGCACGTGCACTTCTTCGGGCCGTTCCCGTACCGCTCGGAGTTCTGGTCGGACTCACCCGAGCAGGAGACCGAGCGTGCCCTGCACCACCTCGAGCGGGTCATCCTCAGCGAGGGCCCGGACTCGATCGCGGCGATCCTGCTCGAGACCGTGCCCGGCACCGCCGGAGTGCTCGTGCCACCGCCCGGGTACCTCTCCGGGGTCCGGGAACTGGCCACTCGGCACGGCATCATGCTCATCCTGGATGAGGTCATGGCCGGGTTCGGCCGCACCGGGCACTGGCTCGCCCTGGACGGGGTCGACGGCGGCACGGTGGTCCCGGACCTGGTCACCTTCGCCAAGGGGGTCAACTCCGGCTACGTGCCCGTCGGCGGGGTGATGATCTCCGAGCCGATCACCAAGACCTTCGACGACACGGTGTTCCCCGGTGGGCTCACCTACTCGGGGCACCCGCTCGCCGCGGCGTCCATCCTCGCGGCTCTGCAGGCCATGGAGTCCGAGGGCATCGTGGTCAACGCGAATCGGATCGGGACCGACGTGCTCGGTCCGGGCCTGCGCGCGCTCGCCGCGAAGCACCCGATCATCGGCGAGGTGCGAGGGATGGGCGTGTTCTGGGCGCTCGACCTGGTCACCGATCCGCAGGCGCGCACCCCGGTGCCGGCGGCAACGGTCGGGGCGATCAAGGCGGCGTGCGCGGACCGCGGCCTGCTCGTGTTCGCCGCCGAGAACCGGATCCACGTGGTGCCGCCGTGCATCGTGACGGATGACGAGGTGGCCCAGGCGCTCGCGATCTACGACGAGGTGTTCGGCGAGGTCGGAGCGGGCTGAACGATCCCGGGCAGCGCGCTCCGCGAGTGGCTCCGCGGCATGGCGTGCGATGGTGAAGGCGAAGTGATCGCCGATCGCAATCCTCGGCGACCATGCGTGAGATGTGTCCGCCGAGGGTGAGCCCACGCAGAACGGAAAGCACCTCGAGATCGAGCAGGTGAGGGAGTTCCTCCGGATCCGCTGACCTCCTACCTGGCGCGGGCGTCCAGCTGCGCCTTGGTCAGCACGGGGCGCACCTCAAGCCCGACGTCGGCCAGCGGGTTCAGGCCGACGGGCGACCGGTCGATCGCGCAGACCACCACGGCGACGACCGCGCCGCGTTCTCGCAGGGCCGTCGTCGCGGCACGGACCGCGCCACCGGTGGTGATCACGTCCTCGATCAGTGTCACCCGTCGGCCGGCCACGTCCGGACCTTCGGCCAGTTTGCAGGTGCCGTAGTCCTTGGCCTCCTTGCGGACGAAGAGCGCCGGAATGCCCGTCTTCGCCGACACCATGGTCGCGATCGGCACGCCGCCGAGCTCGAGTCCGCCGAGGAGCTCGGTGCCCTCAGGCAGCAGGTCGACCAGCTGGTCGGCGACCCGGTCCAGCAGCCGCGGGTCGGCCTCGAAGAGGTACTTGTCGAAGTACTCGTTCGACACCAGACCGGACCGGAGCGTGAACTCGCCGCTCAGGCGGCAGACGGCATCGATGTCAGCGGCGAGGGTCTCATCAGCAGCCATGCGCCAGAGGCTACCGGGCGCTCCGATGGCCGACGGGCCGGCTCACGGACAGTTCGGCTCGGACGCCAGCCCCGCGAGCCGGTCCTGGGTCCAACGCACAACGTCCTCGTTCAGCTGCGCCCTGGGTGCGAGCACGCTCATGTGCGACCCGTCGGGATAGCCGTGGAACTCGACGTCGACATCCATCCCGCAGAGCTGCTCGACATAGGCGGTGTTGATGTGGAACGGGATCACCTCGTCCGCCTCGCCCTGGCCGATGAACAGCGGGGCGGCCCAGGGGCCGGTGGCGGTGTTCTCGGTCAGCCGATCCCCGAAGGTACCGGCGAGCGCGTCCGGGTCGATGATCGGCTGGTCCCGCGCCACCGACAACCCCGCGAGGATCGTGACGAGCGTGCCACCCTCGCCGGTGCAGCGCGAGGCCGCCTCACGCACGATCGTGCGGCCGGCCGGCACCACGGTGTCCTCGAAGTCCAGGTCCGGGTAGTACCCGGTGTAGGAGTCCACGACGAACGCGATCCCCAGCGTCGCGCCGGCTGCGTCCGGATGAGCCAGCACGGTCTCGGCGATCGCGCGCGGATCGCTCGCCGGGGACAGCGCGGCCGTGCCGAGGACGTTCAGGTCCGGTGCGTAGTCAGCGGCCAGCTGCCCGGCCCACAGTGCCCCGTGCCCGCCCTGGGAGTGTCCCCAGATGACCGTCTCCTCCGACAGCGACACCTCGGTCAGCTGCCGGGCGGCTCGGGCGGCGTCCAGCACCGCGCGCCCCTCGGCCTCCCCGATCAGGTACGGCGTCGCACCCTCGGCTCCCATGCCCGGGTAGTCGGTGGCGACCATGGCCCAGCCCAGTTCGGCGAGCCGGTCGGCCCCGGGTTCGCCGCCGAGGACCAACGCGTCGGGCCCGATCGAAGGTGCGCAGGCCCGGGCGATTCCCACCGTGCCGTGCGCCCAGGTGATCAGCGGCACTGGCCCGCCGGCGCCCTCGGGCACGGCAAGGATGCCGCTGCTGGCCACGATGTCGCCCCACCCGTTCGTGGTGGTGTAGTAGATCCGGTACCCGGTCATGCCGTCCGGCAGGTTGCCCGAGTACTCGTCCCAGCGGATCAGCTCGCCGGCGGTATCCGGCAACTCGTCCGGGGTGTCGTAGAAGGGGTCGAGCACTGGCGCACCTGATCGGAGCGTGTGGCTCACCCACCCCGCGCCGACCGCCAGGGCGAGCACGCACGCGGCTCCGACCCAGCGGACCGCCGACGAGCGGCGGCGCTCGTGCGCAGCGGCCGGCCGCTCGGGCCGCAGCACCGTCGTCACGGCCCGGATCAGCAACGTCACCCCGAAGATGGCGGTCCGCCCGCCGAAGAGCACGGCGATCACGATCAACGTCGCGTCGGGCCAGAGCAGCGCGAGCACCCCGAAGACGATCTCGGCGATCCCGAGCACCGCCTCGGGGGCGAGCCGCCACGTCCTGACCCGCCCGCCGCGGAGCACGGACCCCACGCCGGACACGATGAGCGCGATCGCCACGACCGGCCCGAACACCCCGACGTGCCGCCCGAGCCACGCGGCCAGCAGGACGCCGACGACGATCCAGAACCAGGGCAGCAGCCGGTCCGGCAGCGAGCGCCGCGCTTCGGCATCCTCGGACCGGCGCCGCACCAGGTCGGCGACGCCGGCGACGACGCAGCTCACTCCGATGTAGAGGCCGAGGACGTGCAGGGCGGCCAGCGGTCGGATGACCAGCAGCAGGCCGGCGAGAACCAGCACCACGCCGAGCAGCGCCGACACCCACGACGGCGCTCGGGCCGTCAGCCACGGCAGCGCCCGGATCCGGTCCCGCCAGCCCCCGGTCCGACCCGCAGGATCGTCGGATCGCTCGTTCCGATCGGGCTGGTCGCGGTCCGTGGTCATCGGGCCCTTCACGCTGCTCAGGCACCTCGGTCGGTGGTCGAGACGCAGACTTCCTCGACGCCGTCCCATTGAACTGGTCCGGTCTGGCGATGTCCAACGCCGTAGCGGCACGAGAGCCGAAATCAGTTGATCCTCGCCGGACGCCTCCCGTTAAGGTGACGCGCATGTCCGAGCACGCCGAGCCGCACCGAGTCCCGTCCGACGTCGACCTGAGCCCCGCGGCCCAGTGGCCACTGCTGGGACTCTCGGCCCGCACGGGGAACCTCGAACTGCGGTACATCGACGACGAGCTGATGTTCGACGTCGCCGCCGTGGCGGCCCGGGGAGTGCACGCCGAGGACTTCATGCCCTTCGACTTCCCATGGACGCGAGGCACCCCGCTGGAGGTGGCTCGCAGCGTGCTCGCCTACGAGTGGGGCAAGCGGGCCGCGATATCTCCGGACGCGTGGACCATCGAGCTCGCGGTGCTCGTCGACGGCGTCCCGGCGGGCATCCAGGCGATCGACGCGAAGAGCTTCGCCGTGGCGCGCACGGTCGAGACCGGCTCCTGGCTGGGTCGCGCCTTTCAGGGCCGGGGCCTCGGTACCCGGATGCGGGCCCTGATGCTGCACCTCGCGTTCGCCGGGCTCGGGGCCGAGGTCGCCACCACCAGTGCCTGGGCGGACAACGGCCCCTCCAACGGGGTCACCCGCAAACTCGGCTACTCCCCGAACGGCGTGTGGCTGGAGTCCCGCGAGGGCAAGCCCATCGAGAAACTGCACTACCGGCTCGCCCGCGCCGACTGGGAGGCGAACCCGGCCGCCCGGATTCCGGACGTCACCCTCACCGGCACCGAGCCGGTGCGGGAGTTCCTGCGGATCTCCTGAGCGCGCCAGTCCCAACGGAACTGCCCGGATTCCCGGGACGGGATGCCCTGCCGGCCGGGACATCGGGCCGCCCAGCATGTCGTTGAAGGGCCCGCACGCCTCGGTCACGGTGACCGACCCCGTCGGGTCGAAGGAGAACGATCATGTCCACACACGCCGTCGCGCCCCGCACGGTTCCGCCGGGCGGTCCGGCATCGGAGCGACCGTCCCGCGGCTGGGTCCTCGCCGGTATCGGCGCCGGTCTCGCGGGGATCGTGAGCATCTACCTGTCCCTGTCGCTCAGTCCCGCCTACGACCCCGCGGCACCACCCACCCCGGAGTCGATCACCGAGCACTTGTCCACCCAGGTGCCCCAGCTGCTCGGCTTCCACGTCGCGACCATCGTGGCCGCGCTGGCGCTGATCCCGTTCGCGGTCGGTCTGCACCGTCACCTGGCCCGCCGGTCCCCGGCCGGGTCGCTGCTGCCGGGCGTCGCCGCGGTGGGACTCGTGGTGCTCTCCACCGTGCTGGTCCTCGGCTCCGGCCTGAACACCGAGTTCGTGTTCGGGCTGACCGAACCGGAACTGCTGATCGCGACCGACGTGTCGTTCTACTCGCACTGGGTCGCGACGATCCCCTGGCTCTGGGTCACGGCCGGCGTCACCGGCCTCGCGCTGGGTCTGGCGGCCGTCCGGCACGGCGCGTACCCACGCGGGATCGGCGTGGTCAGCCTGGTGCTCGGCGCCCTGATCGTCCTGGTCGGTATCTCGCCGCTGCAGTACATGGCGGGCTTCGTCGGACCGGTCTTGTTGTTCGTCGTCGCACTCGCCGCGCTGCGCGCGCAATCCCGCCCTGATACGGCCCCGCCGGGACGCTGATCCTCTCTACAGTTTGCTCATGTCAGAGCCAACCGAGCCCGGGCGCGGCGGTCACGGACTGCCGCGCCTGGCCCTCATCCTGGGCGGGGCGGCGTGGCTCCTCGCGCTCACCGGGCTGCTGCTGTTCCTGTCCTCGCGGCCGGTCGGGACCGTCGACGACCTGTTCCTGATCGTGGACGTCATGGTCGGCCTCGTGTACGGAGCGGTCGCCACCGTGGTGCTGCTGCGCCGCAGCCACGTGGTCGGCTACCTCGCGGCACTCACCGCGCTCGGTGGTGGCCTGTCCGCGCTCGGCGGCGGCTGGCGCATGTTCGCCGAGAGCCGGGGCCTGACGCCCGGCCCACTCGCCGATACGTTCGGCTGGGCGTGGGTCCCAGGGACCCTTGCGATGTTCCTGGTCGTGCCCTGGCTCGTCCGGGAACGGCCGCTCGGCCGCGCCTGGTGGGGACCGGCAACCGGCGGCCTGATCGCCGCGGCCGCCCTGGTGGCGAGCCTGGCCGGCAACTACGCGATGCTCGCCGGCGTGCTCGTCGTCGCCGTGGTGTTCGGGTTCATCACCGCTGTCGCGGTCGAGGCCCGACGGCGTACGTCGCCCGAGTCCGAGGCTGTCGGCCTGGGCTGGCTCGGCCTGGGCACGCTGGTGCTGGCCCTGTCCTTCGTGCCCCTGCTGCTCCCGGTGGGAACGGTGCCGGACTGGCTCACGCCGGCGCTGCACCTGGCGAGCCAGGCGCTGTTCCCCGTGGCGATCCTCACGGTGGTGCTGCGCCAGCGGTTGTGGGGGATGGAGCTGGCGGTGTCCCGGGCGCTCCTGGCCGGGGTCCTCACGGCGGCGCTCGCAGCCATCTACCTGGTGGCGGCGTTGCTCGCGGGGGTCCTGGTCCCGGGGCAGGGCATCGCCCAGGCGGTCGCCGCCGCTGCCGTCGTGATCGCGGTCGGCCCCACCCGTCTGTGGTTCGCGGCACGGATCCGGCGGCTCGTCTACGGCGTCGCCCACGACCCCTGGCGCGTGGCCGGCTCGATGGGGACCCGGATCGGGCGAGGCGGCACGGACGAGGGCCTGCTCACCTCTCTCGTGGAGAGCGTCGGGACCGCGCTCCGCCTCGAGGCGGTCAGCGTCCGCGGGGCGGACCCGGCCGAGCCCTCCACCGGCAGCGGCCACGACCCGCAGGCCCCGGTGCTGGCCGCCTGGGGCCTTCCGACCGGTGACCCCGTCGTCGTTCCACTGCTCTCCGGGGACCGGACGATCGGCACACTGGAGGCCACGCCGCGCCCCGGAGAGACCCTCGACGCCACCAGCCGCCGCGCCCTCGACGAACTCGCCGCCGTCGTCACCGCGGGGCTCGTGCTCATCCGCACGGCCGACGAACTCACACGGACCCGCCGCCGGCTGACCGACGCGCGGCTGCAGGAACGCCGGGTGATCCGACGCGAGCTCCACGACGGGCTCGGACCCTGGCTCGCGGGCCTGCGCCTTGGCCTGCAGGGCGTGGCCAACACGATCGGAACCGACCGGGAGGGGGCCGTGAAGATGCTCCGGGCGCTGCAGGGCGAACTCGACCAGCGGATCGAGGACGTCCGCACCATCGCCCGCACGCTGCTGCCGCCGGTGCTCGAGGAGCTCGGACTCGAGCCCGCGCTCTCGGAACTGGTGGCGCGGCACCGGCGCAGCGGCTTCGACGTGCACCTGCGCTTCGCCGTCGCCTCCGACCTGCCCGGCCCCGTCGCCGCGGCCTGCTACGGGATCGCCGCCGAGGCCGTGCTGAACGCGGTCCGGCACAGCGGTGCCGCCGAGTGCGAGCTGGAGGTGTCCGAGGACGGGGCCGTGGTGCGCGTGTGCTGCCGCGACGACGGAGCCGGCTATCGGCAGGACGCGCGCATCGGCGTCGGCACCCTGTCGATGCGTGAGCGGGCCGAGGAGCTGGGTGGGGCGGTCGAGGTCCGCGACCTCGCTCCGCACGGCACCGCGGTCGAGGCCACGATCCCGGTGCGCCCGCCGGGCATGACCCGGTCCGTCTCGCAGGCCAGGTCGGGCGCCGGTGGCGCAGCGAGCGCGGCAGGCACACTCAGAACCGCGGGCACCGCATGACCGGACCGATCCGCGTCGCCATCGTCGACGACCACCCCGTGTTCCGGCTCGGCATGACCGGCCTGCTCGAGTCGCTGCCCGGGGTCCTGGTCGTCGGTCAGGCGGCCGATGCCGACCAGGCCCGGGCGACGATCACGGCCGACGTGGATGTGGTGCTGATGGACCTGCACCTCGGGGCCGACTCCGGCATCGAGCTGACCCGGGAGATCCTCCGCGACCACCCGGGGGTGGGGGTCCTGGTGATCACCATGAGCGACGACGACGAGGCGGTGGTCGCGGCCGTGCGCTGCGGCGCGCGTGGCTACCTCCTCAAGACGGCAGGCCCGGACGAGGTGGAGCGGGCGATCCGCGCGGTCGCCAACGGGGAGATGATCCTCGGCCCACAGGTGGCGGCCCGGGCGATGTCCACGCTGGTGTCCGGGCGCACCGCGGTCCGGTTGCCGTTCCCGGAACTGTCCGCCCGGGAACGGGAGGTCCTCGACCTGGTCGCACGCGGCCATGACAACGTGGCCATCGCCCGCCGGCTTGTGCTCAGCCCGAAGACCGTCCGCAACCACGTGACGACCATCCTGACGAAGCTGTCGGTGTCGAGCAGGCCGACACTGATCGTGCGGGCCCGCGAAGGCGGTCTCGGCGGACCGGATCCCGCGCGGGTGACGGGTCAGGCCTGAGACGGCCCGAGCCCCCGGAGATCGTCAGCGCGTGTGCGCCCACGGCAGCCGTCGGTGTGGCGACACCGACGCTGCGGGTCACGCGCACGGTGGGCTCACCCTGCCGATGGTAGGTGCGGGGTGCCGTTCCCGGCCGACCGGGCGGTGCCGCCGGTAGACTCGGGCCCGGACGCCGTCGTCGAGGATTTGCTCAGGCGGAGCACCGGTCAGAGGTGACCGGGCGCCGCGGACCGGTCGATCGCCGTCGACGCCCCCCGGGACCGACCCACAAGGTCACCACCCGGGCCACGATCCACAAGATCTGACGAGGGAGTCATGAGCATGTCCTATGGGTTCACGCCGCAGCAGCAGGAACTGATCGAGCAGGTCCGCGAGTTCGCCGACACCGTGGTCCGGCCGGCGTCGTACGAGTACGACACCAAGCGCGAACTGCCGTACGGCATCATCAAGCAGATGGGGGACCTCGGCCTGTTCGGCCTGCCGTTCCCGGTCGAGTACGGCGGCAGCGGCGGTGACTACGTCTCCTTCTGCCTGGCCGTGGAGCAGATCAGCCGGATGGACCAGAGCCTCGGGGTGACCCTGGAGGCAGGCATCGGGCTCGGCGCCATGCCGATCATGCGGTTCGGTACGGAGGAACAACGGCGCGAGTGGATCCCGCGGTTCGCGTCAGGTGAGGCGCTCGCTGCGTTCGGGCTCACCGAGGCCGAGGCCGGCTCCGATGCGGGCGGCACCTGTACGACGGCGGAACTCGTCGACGGCGAGTGGGTCATCAACGGCTCCAAGCAGTTCATCACGAACTCAGGCACGGACATCACCCGCCTGATCACGATCACAGCGGTCACGGGTCGGACCACCCGGGCGGACGGCACGGTCAAGAAGGAACTCTCCGCGATCCTGGTGCCGGTCCCCGCCGAGGGGCTGACGGTCGGGCCTGCCTACGACAAGGTCGGCTGGCACACCTCCGACACCCACCCGCTGACCCTGACGAACGTGCGCGTGCCCGAGGCGAACCTGCTGGGCGAGCGCGGGCGCGGGTACGCGAACTTCCTGGAGTCCCTCGATGAGGGTCGGATCGCGTTCGCGGCGCTGTGCACCGGTGCCGCCCAGGGCTGCCTCGAGGAGGCGATCCGCTACGCCCAGGAGCGCGAGGTGTTCGGGCGGGCCCTGGCCGACAACCAGCACACCGCGTTCATGATCGCCAGGATGCAGGCGCGGGTGCACGCCGCCCGGCTCACCTGGCTGAACGCCGCCCGGCAGATGGTGGCGGGGGAGCCGTTCAAGATGCAGGCGTCCATCGCGAAACTCACGGGCAGTGAGGCGGCGATGGCGAACGCCCGGGACGCGTCCCAGATCTTCGGCGGCTACGGTTACCTCAACGAGAACCTCGTGGCCCGGCACTACCGCGACTCGAAGGTGCTGGAGATCGGCGAGGGCACCACGGAGGTGCAACTGATGGTGATCGCCCGCGGACTGGGCCTGGCCGGCGCCGGGCTCTGAGCATCGTGAACCGGGGTACCGGCACCGGCCGGTCGCGCCGCCACGGAGTCGGACAACAACGTGCGGTTCAGCACCGCCACCACGAACCCGCGGGCGCAATCCAGACCGATGAGGAGACCCCGGCATGACTCAAACACCCAGGATCACGCTGACCACCGTGAACCTCAGCTCGCCTGATCCCGGCGCGCTGGCCTCCTTCTATGCCGAACTGCTCGGCTGGGAGGTGGACCGGGTCGAGGAGACGGACGCGTACCTGCGCAATCCCGACGGTGGGGTGCACCTGTCCTTCCAGCTCGAGGAGGTCTACACGCGGCCGGTGTGGCCGGCCACACCCGGGGAGCAGGAGATGATGATCCATCTCGACATCTGGGTCGACGACCTGAACGCCGGCGTGGCCCGGGCGGTCTCCGTCGGGGCGACCCTGGCGCCGTTCCAGCCGCAGCAGGACGTGCGGGTCTGTCTCGACCCGCACGGCCACCCGTTCTGCCTCTGGACGGACTGAGGCAGGCGTCGGTGCGGGGGCCCCAGGTCAGGGGCCGGATGCACCGGCCCCCTCACCACAAGGTCCGCCGCCGAGCGCCTCCGCGATGAACACGTCCCGACGGTCCGGGTGCACCAGCGGGTGGTAGAACGCGGCGATCTCGGTGCTGGCCTGTGGGATGTAGTGGAAGATCAGGGACCGGCGGAACCGGTCCGGCGAGGTGTTCGCGAGCGAACCGTGCACCACGCTGCCATGGAAGAACAGTACGTCGCCGGCCTTCATCACGGTCTGCACCTTCGCCATGCCCTCAGGGATCGGGACCTCGGCGTTCGTGAAGGACTGGGTCATGTCCGCCGGTTCCGGGCAGACCAACTCGGTCCGGTGCGAGCCCGGCACCACCGCGAGCCCGCCGTTGGCCGCGTCCACGTCGTCCACCGCGATCCACGCGGCCAGGCAGGTCTCCGGGTGGGCCCGTAGGAACATGTTGTCCTGGTGCATCGCCTGGCCCCGGGCCGTGGGCGGCTTGAAGTAGAACATGGACTGGGCGCCGAGCGCGGGCCCGATCAGGTCGGTGACCACGTCCAGTAGGCGCCGATCCAACATGACGTCCAGGGCCAACAGGCCCACCGCCAGGTCCGGGCGCCGGTGGGGGTGGACGAACCGCGGAAAGCGCGCGAGCACGTCGTCGTCGGGAACGCGGTCGTCGATGGCCAGCGAACGGTCCGCGCCGACCTGGGTCATGAAGGCCTCGCGGATCTGCTCGACCTCCGCGGCGCTGAACACGGCGGGGACCTGCAGCACGCCGTCGCGGGCGTAGTCGGTGAACCCCGTCGGTGCGGCCGTATTGCTGGTTGCGGTAGACATGCCATCGAGTCTGCCGTGACGAAGCCTCGGGAAACATAGGTGATGTGCTCGTGACCATTCAAGATCCTGCTGCCCGACCGGAGTCACACACGCCCGTGGTCCGCCGCGTGATCGCCGGCGAGTTCGACGAGGATCCCCGGTACGCCACCTACCGGGCCCGGGGCACCACCGACTGGCTGCTGGTGCACACGCTCGACGGCGGGGGCCGATTCGGCGCCCGCAGCGCGGACGTGCCGGCCGTCCCAGGACGCACGCTGCTGGTACGGCCCGGCACCCTCCACGACTACGGCACCGCCGTCGGGCAGGAGCGTTGGCACTTCCTGTACGCCCACTTCCACCCGCGCGACGACTGGCTGCCGTTGTTGTCCTGGCCGCAGGTGACGGCGGGCATCGGCTCCATCGAGGCTACCGGTGAGGTGCGGCGCGGCATCGAGGCGGCGCTGCGCACCGCCGTCGGCGGGCGGGACACCGCCGGCCGCAACGGCGAGCTCGCCGCCGTGAACGCCCTGGAGTCCGCGTTGCTGTGGTGCGACCGGGTGAACATCTCCCGGGAGCTTGCCGGCACCGACGAACGGCTGCTCCGGGCGATCGCGCTGATCGACGCGGATCTACGTGCGGACCTGCGGGTGGCCCACCTGGCGCGGGCAAGCTCGCTCTCAGCATCCCGCTTCGCCCACCTGTTCGTCACGCAGTTCGGGGTGAGCCCACAGCGGTTCGTGGAACGCCGCAGACTGGCGGCGGCAGCCAGGTCGCTGGAGCTGACCAACCGCACCATCACGTCGATCGCCGCGGCCTGCGGGTTCGAGAGTCCGATGTACTTCGCATCCCGGTTCCGTGCCCGGTACGGGATGAGCCCCAGCGAGTTCCGGGCTCGGCGAGAGCTCTGACGCTGCCGTCGGGCGTCAGTCCCCGGCCCCGCCGGTGCCCAACGTGCGGTCGAAGGCCGCCGCGAGCTGGACGTGGGCCGCGGCGAGCGCGCGTAGCGCGTCGGTGTCCAACCCGGCGAGGATCTCCCTGCCCAGGCGCGAACGGGAGTCCTCGATCTCGCGGAACAGCCGCACGCCCTCCGCAGCCAGGCCGACCAGCCGCAGCCGGCGATCGCTCGGGTCCTCGCGGCGGCTCACCAGGCCGCGATCCACGAGCCGCTCGACAGCGCCGGTGACCGTGGGCGGCGAGAGTCGCATCGCGTCGGCGAGCGCCGTCATCGTTTGTTCACCCTGGAAGTGCACGATGGCGAGGAGCTTGAACTGCTGCATCGTCAGGGTGCTGTCCAGCAGCGGTTCGAGCTGCGAGGCCAGGCTCGCCCGCATCATCGCGTGCTGGGCCTCGAAGATCTCCTCGACCAACCGGTCGCGCTCACCCACCGTGTAACCTTTCGGTTGAACCGAACTATTCGGCATCCTGTTAGTAATTCGTGATCTTAGCCCGGAGCCCCGCCCGTGACATTCCTCGCCCGTTTCAGCCTCGGCAACCGTGCCCTCGTGGCGTTGGCCACCATTCTCGCCGTGGCGGGAGGCCTGTGGTCGACCACCACGCTCAAGCAGGAGCTCATGCCCTCGCTCGAGCTGCCTGTGGTGGGCGTGGTGACGGTCCTGCCCGGCGCCTCCCCGGAGATCGTCGAGGAGCAGGTCACCACCTACGTGGAGCAGGCCACCGGCTCGGTGAGCGGGCTGGAGAGCACCTCGTCCACCTCGAGCGCGAACGTCTCCACGGTGCTGCTCACCCTCGAGTACGGCACCGACGCGACCACGGCGCAGCAGGAACTGCAGTCCGCGCTGTCGCGGATCTCCTCGAGCCTGCCGGCCGAGGCGGACGCCCAGGTGTTCACCGGCAGCCTCGACGACCTTCCGGTGCTCCAGCTCGCGGTCACCGCCGACGCGGACCCGGACGCCACCGCGGCCGTGCTCGCCGAGTCGGTGGTCCCGCAGCTCGAGGGGGTCGACGGCGTCCGGGACGTCACGCTGACCGGAACCGCCGCGCAGGTGGTCACGATCGCCGTCGACCCGGCGGCGCTGGCCGCCGCGGGCGTCGGCGCGGACGCGATCAGCACCGCCCTGACCACGAACGGCATCGTCGTGCCGGCCGGGTCGCTGACCGAGGGCGACACCACGCTGAGCGTGGAGGTCGGGCAGCGACTGAGCACCGTCGAGGACATCGCCGCGTTGCCGCTGCTCACCGCTGCCGGCCCGGTCCGGCTGGACTCGGTGGCGCAGGTGAGCCTCGACGACGCCGCGGCCACCTCCTTCGCGCGGACGAACGGGGAGCCGTCGTTCGGGATCGCGATCACCCGTGCCCCGAACGGGAACACCGTGGAGATCTCCCACGCCGTCCAGGACCTGTTCGGTGACCTCGAGGCAGCCCTCGGGGAGGGCGCCGAGATCTCGATCGTGTTCGACCAGGCGCCGTTCATCGAGCAGTCCGTGGAGGATCTGACCACCGAGGGCCTGCTCGGGCTGGCCTTCGCGATCATCATCATCTTGCTGTTCCTGCGAGCCTGGCGGCCCACCGGGGTGACCGCGCTGTCCATCCCGCTCTCACTGTTGGTCGCTCTGATCGGGTTGAAGGTGGGCGGGTTCTCCCTGAACCTGTTCACCCTTGCCGCGCTCACCGTTTCCATCGGGCGGGTCGTCGACGACGCCATCGTGGTCATCGAGAACATCGAGCGACACCTCTCCTACGGCGAGGACAAGCGCACCGCCATCCTGCGCGCCGTGCGTGAGGTGTCCGGCGCGATCACGGCGTCCACGATCGCCACCGCGGCCGTGTTCGTGCCGATGGGCCTCGTCAGCGGCCTCGTCGGTGAGCTGTTCCGGCCGTTCGCGTTCACCGTGGCACTCGCGCTGCTCGCCTCCCTGCTGGTGGCGCTGACGATCGTGCCGGTGCTGGCCTGGTGGTTCCTGCCGGTACCCAAGGACGTGGCCGACGCTGCCCGGGCCCGTGAGGCCGCGGAGGACAAGGAGCGACGCGGCGCCCTGCAGCGGGGCTTCGTCAGGGCCCTCGGCGGGGTGCTGGCCAGGCCGGTGGTCACCGTCATCGGCGCGGTCGCGGTGCTCGCCGGCACCCTCGCGCTCGTGCCCCAGCTGGAGACCGAGTTCATCGGGGACACCGGGCAGAACACCGTCTCGGTGACCCAGGAACTGCCCCCGGGCACGTCCCTGGCGGCTCAGAACGAAGCCGCCGCGCAGGTCGAGGACGTGATCGCGGGTATCGACGGGGTGGAGACCTACCAGGTCTCCGTGGGCTCCGCCGAGGGCATCCTGGCGATCGCCGGTGGGGGCGGCACGACGTTCTCCATCACCCTGGACCTGGATGCGGACACCGCAGCGGTGCAGGAGCAGCTGCGCGACGGCGTCGCGGGGCTCGAGAACGCGGGGACCGTCACGGTCACGGCCGGCCAGGCCGGATTCTCGTCGGGCCTGGAGGTCATCGTCAGCGGACCCGACGGCGATGCCGTCGCGAGTGCGTCCGAGCAGGTGCTGGACGCCGTGGCCGGGGTGGACGGGACCACCGATCTCGCCTCGAACCTCGCCGCGGACCTGCCCACCGTGGAGGTGGTCGTGGACCGCGACGCCGCCGCGGCGCTCGGCATCCCCGAGGCCCAGGTGGGCCAGACCGTGCGGGCCGCCCTCAGCGGCGCGACTCTCGGCACCCTCACCACCGATGCCGGCACCAGTGACATCGTGATGCAGGTCGGCGAGTCCCCCACGAGCGTGGCGGCGCTGCGCGCGCTCCCGATCGCCGGCGCTGCCGGCGTGACCACCCTCGGCGAGATAGCGACCGTCGAGCAGGTCGAGCGGCCCGCCACGATCACCCGCCTCGACGGGCAGCGCAGCGCCACCATCACCGCGGCGACCACGAGCGCGGACCTGACCACCCAGAGCGCCGACCTGCAGGCGGCCCTCGACGGGCTCGAGCTGCCCGACGGCGTCACCGCGGAGATCGGCGGCGTCAGCGCCGATCAGGAGGAGGCGTTCGGCAACCTCGGCCTGGCCCTGCTGCTGTCCATCGCGATCGTCTACCTGGTCATGGTGGCGACCTTCAAGTCGCTGGTGCAGCCGCTGATCCTGCTCATCTCGATCCCGTTCGCGGCGACCGGTGCCATCGCGCTACTGCTCATCACCGGCACCCCGCTCGGGGTGGCCGGCCTGATCGGGGCGCTGATGCTGGTCGGCGTGGTCGTGACGAACGCGATCGTACTGATCGACCTGATCAACCAGTACCGACGGCAGGGACGTCCGCTGCGCGAGGCGATCATCGAAGGTGCCCGGCACCGGCTGCGCCCGATCCTGATGACGGCCCTGGCCACGATCGGAGCCCTGACCCCGATGGCCATCGGGCTCACCGGCGGCAGCGCGTTCATCTCCCAGCCGCTGGCGCTGGTGGTGATCGGTGGTCTGATCACCTCCACGTTCCTGACCCTGCTGCTGGTCCCGGTGCTGTACTCACTGGTGGAGGGGCGCAAGGAGCGCCGGGCGGCCGCCCGGGCCGGGACCGATCAACGCGTCGGCGCCGGCGCGGACGCGGGACCGGACGGGTCCACTTCGCGGGGCAAGCACGCAGCGAGCGACTCCTCCGACGCGGAGGCGGCGACCGCGCCCGTCGACTGATGCCTGTCGGTGCGCCGGCCCGAGTGGGGCCGGCCACCGACCGTGATCACCACGGCACCGAGCAGCACGAAGACGATCGGCACCCCGATCGCCGCGCGGATCGCGTCAAGGTCTGCTTCCGGTCCCGTCGCCGCTCCGAGCGCCGCGACCTGAACCGCGGTGGCGGCGGAGATCCCCAGGGCCGCGCCGAACTGCAGGGAGGTGTTGAGCAGCCCTCCGGCGACCCCTTGGTCGGACCCGGCCACGCCGTCGGTCGCGGCGATCGCGAGCGGGCCGTAGACGAGGGCGAACATGAAGCCGATACCGACCATGGTCGGCACCATCGCGGCATAGGCCCAGTCCAGGTCGGCACGCAGGAACAGTGTGTAGGCGACCAACCCGGCGAGGAGCCCGCCCGCTATCACCCGGCGCACACCGAACCGCTGCACCAGCCGCGGCGCGAGCGTCGGCGCGAGCACCACGTCGAGCGCCATCAGAAGCATCGCGAGCCCGGTCTGCAGCGGGGTCCAACCGCGCAGCTCCTGCAGGTACAGGGTGGTCAGGAACTGGAAGCCGTAGAACGAGCCGGCGAACAGCAGTGCGGTCACGTTCGCGGCGGCCAGGCCTGGCGCGCGCAGCAGGCCCGGCCGGATCAGCGGGTCCGGCGCCCGGCGTTGGCCGAGCGCGAAGACGACCAGCAGTGCGGTGGCGAGCAGCAGCGCGCCGACCGCCTGCATACCCAGCTCGTGGACTCGCTCGAGGAGGGTCAGCCCGTACGCGAACAGCACCATCGACGCGGTCAGGGTGAGTGCCGCTCCCACGCCGAGCCGGCCGCGACGCCCGTCGTGAGGCGGTTCGGTGAGCAGCGGGATCGCCAGCGCGAGCAACACGGCGGCGATCAGGACCGGGGCGAAGAAGACCCACCGCCAGCCGATCGCGGTGAGCAGACCGCCCGCCACGAGGCCCAGTGAGAACCCGGCCGCGCCGGCGGCGCCGTAGATGATCAGGGCGCGGTTTCGTGCCGGTCCCTCGGCGAACGACGTCGTGATGAGCGAGATCCCCGCCGGGGTGAGGAAGCCCGCGGCGATGCCGGTCACGAACCTGGCCAGGAGCAGCATCCAGCCCTCGGTGGCGAACCCACCGAGACCGGAGAACAGCAGGAACACCACCAGCCAGGCCAGGAACATCCGGCGTCGCCCGAACACATCGGCGGCGCGCCCACCGAGCAGCATGAACCCGCCGTAGCCCACCACGTAGGCGGTGATCACGCCGCTCAGCTCGGTGGTGGTCAGGCCGAGGTCGGTACGGATCGCGGGCAGGGCCACGTTCAGCATCGCGACGTCGCTGCCCTCAAGGAAGATCGCCCCACACAGGACCACCAGCACGCCGAGGTCTCGCGCGCTCATCCTGCTGGCTGTCGGTTGTGCCATGGCCGTGTCGTTCCCTTCGCCCCGAGGACGGTGTGAGTGGTTCCCCGATTGCTGGTCAGTTACTTCTTGTAACCTCGCCAAGCGTGCGGCACAGTGAGTCAGTATGGAAGAAGGCACTTCTCAGTCCCTCGGTTCCCCCGCGGATACCGCGGGCCACCGCACCGACTACGACGTCTGGCAGTGGGACGCCCGCGAGGACTGTGAGGTGCGCCAGATCCTGGACCGTGTCGCGGACAAGTGGTCGCTGCTCGCCATCGCGCTGCTCGACCGGCGCAGTCTGCGGTTCACCGAGCTGAAGCGTGAGATCGACGGCATCAGCCAGCGGATGCTGACCCGCACGCTGCGCCATCTCGAGCGGGACGGGCTGGTGGAGCGCACCGTCCACCCCGTCGTGCCGCCCAGGGTCGACTATGCCCTGACCCCTCTCGGGAGCACCCTGCACGCGACGATCAAATCGCTCGTGGTGTGGACCGAGGCGCACCAGGAGGAGATCGCCCGGGCCCGCGCCGACTATGACCAGCGCGAGGCGGACCTGCACGAGGCCGCCGCGGGCAGCTAGGCGGAGAGCCGACGAAGTCCCAGGGGCGGGCAGCGGATCTCGGCGCCGTCGGAACGACCCGTTGGCTGGTCGAGATGCACGGCTGGGCGAGCACCGCGTCCGGCGCGTCGCTCCGATTGCCGGCGGGCCGCTGACCAGGGGCTCCGTCGACCGGCCTGAGCGGGGCGGCTCAGGCCGCGTGCCGGCCCGGCCCTCGCGGGCGCCAGGTATGTACCACGTACCCGTAGCTGAGTCCGAGCCGGTGCCGATGCGCGCGCAGCCATGGGTCGGCGACGTCGGCCGGGAACTCCAGCCGGAGCACCGTCTCGAGGTCGGCCCGGGTCTCGAAGCTCCAGCTGCTCAGCACCGCCTCGCTCGTGGCTCCGTGCTCGCGCCACCAATCGAGGATGTAGCTCCCGGTGCCCTGCTTGGCCGCCCAGGGGCTGACCGCGAGCAGCTCGGCGAACTCGCCGTCGTCGTGGTCGTTGTCGATCACCACGAGCGTGCCGCCGGGGGCGAGGACCCGTTGGACCTCGTGCAGCCCGGGGGCGGCGTCGAAGTCCGGATCGGGGAAGAAGTAGGCGAAGCGGGCGTGCACCACGTCCACGGAATCGTCCGGGAGGGGGATGTGCTCGGCGGAGCCGTGCAGCACCTGGGCACCGCCGGGCCGCGCCTGTGCGAGCGGCAGCAGGACGGGATCGGGTTCCACCCCGATCACCCGGGCCGCGTCGGCGTAGCGGGGCAGCCAGAAACCGCTGCCGCAGCCGAGGTCGAGGAGCCTTCGCCCGGCCCACGGTGCGACCGTCTCCAGGTGCGTCCAGAGCGTGCCGTCCGGGTCGATGGCCGCGTTCTCGATCTCGTACGCGGCCGGGTCCACGCCCTGGTTGCCCGCCCTCACGAAATCGCTCAACTCGGTCATGGTGCCTCACCCTGCCACACGCCACGGAGGGCGCCGTCCGGCCCCGGGTCGGCATACTCGGCCGGTCGCCCATAGGCTGACGGGTATGGATTCCGAAGAGCGCCTCGCCGTATTCCTCGACTACGAGAACCTCGCGCTCGGAGCGCGTGAGCACCTGGGCGGGATGACGTTCGACTTCGGCCCGATCGCGGATGCGCTGGCGGTGCGCGGACGCGTGGTGGTGCGCCGCGCCTACGCCGACTGGTCCTACTTCGACGAGGACCGCCGCTCGCTCACCCGCCACCAGGTGGAGCTGATCGAGATGCCGCAGCGCATGGGCGCCTCCCGCAAGAACGCCGCGGACATCAAGATGGTGGTGGACGCGATCGAGATGGCGTTCGAGCGTGACTACATCTCCACGTTCGTCATGTGCACCGGGGACAGCGACTTCTCCCCGTTGGTGCACAAGCTGCGTGAGCTGAACAAGCGCGTCATCGGTGTGGGCGTGGAGAAGTCGACGTCCCGGCTGCTGCCACCGGCCTGCGACGAGTTCCTGTTCTACGACCGCCTCGAGGGTGTGGAGGTCCCGGAGCCGACGCCGGTGAAGCGTGCCGAACCTGCGCCTGCCACCCGTCGGGAGACGCGGCTCAAGGCCGCCCCGGACCCGGCCCCGACCCCCG
>NZ_CACRYJ010000056.1 GCF_902703175.1 Occultella aeris
CTGCGGGGGTGGGGGCGGCCGAGTCGGTGTCGTCCGTCACGTTCGTGAACACCCAGTACCGGTAGGCGAGGTACCGGAAGATCGTGCCCAGCACGAGGCCGATCCCGTTGGCGGAGATGTTGTCCGCGAGCGGGGAGGTGAAGCCGAGCAGGTAGTGCGAGACGGCCAGGCAGCCGACGCCGATGGCCATGCCGGCCACGTTCACAAGGGCGAACTGCATGAGCTCGCGGCTGCGTGCCGCGGCACTCTCGCGGCTGCGCTTGGCGGCGAACGTCCAGTAGCGGTTGCCCAGCCACGCGACCAGCACCGCCACCGTGACCGAGATGACCTTCGCCGTCAGGGGCTTGTGCCCGAGCAGCTCGCCGGGGCCGAACCGGAGCAGGTTGAACAGCCCGGTGTCGACCACGAAGGCGACCAGCCCGACGGTCCCGAACCGCATCAGCTCCGTGAGAGCGGCCCACAGACGAGCCCGGTCGCGCCACATCGGTACGGCTCGGGGCGTCTCGTTCGGAGCCACGGATGGGGGCGGGGTCACCAGTGAAGGATACCCGCCATTACGCTGGACCCCCATGGGACCAGTGGTAGCCGTCGTCGGGGGCGGGCAGTTGGCACGCATGATGGCCGAGCCGGCCGGGGCACTGCAGATCCATCTGCGCGCGCTCGTCGAGGCGGCCGACGGCGCGGCGGCGCAGGTCATCCCGGACGCTCCGGTGGGCGCGGCGGGGGACCTCGAGGCGGTCGCCGCGGTCGCCGCGGGCGCCGACGTGCTGACGTTCGAGCACGAGCACGTACCGCAAGACCTGCTCACCCGCCTGATCGCCGACGGCGTGAACGTCCAGCCCGGCCCGGGTGCGCTCCGGCACGCCCAGGACAAGATCGTGATGCGTACCAGGCTCACCGAACTCGGGGTGCCGTGCCCACGGTGGGCGGCGGTGGCCACGCCGGAGGAGCTGACCTCGTTCGGAGACCGCGTCGGCTGGCCCGTGATCGCGAAGGTCCCGGTCGGTGGTTACGACGGCAAGGGCGTGCTGGTGGTGCACGACGCCGCCGAGGCAGCGCACTGGTTCGAGACCGACCACGGACAGATCCTCGTCGAGGAACGGGTCGCGTTCCGCCGGGAGCTGGCCGCGCTCGTCGCGCGCCGTCCGAGCGGGCAGGTGGCCACCTGGCCGGTGGTCGAGACCATCCAGGCGAACGGGGTGTGCGCCGAGGTGATCGCCCCGGCGCCGGACCTGCCCGTGCACGTGGCCGAGGACGCGCTGGACATCGCCCGCACGATCGCCGACGGCCTGGACGTGACCGGGGTGCTCGCCGTCGAGATGTTCGAGGCCGCCGACGGCGTGCTGCTCGTCAACGAGCTCGCGATGCGCCCGCACAACAGCGGCCACTTCAGCCTCGACGGCTCCGTGACCAGCCAGTTCGAGCAGCACCTGCGGGCTGTGCTCGACCTGCCCCTCGGGGACACCAGTGCCACCGCGCCGTGGTCGGTCATGGTGAACCTGCTCGGCTCCGAACTCGCGGACCCGGCCTCGGCCTACCCGGACCTGATGGCGGCTTTCCCGGACGCCAAGGTGCACCTCTACGGCAAGTCGGTCCGCCCGGGCCGCAAACTGGGCCACGTGACGGTGACCGGCACGGACCTGGCCGAGGTCCGCCGTCGGGCCCGTGCCGCAACCACGATCCTGGGAGGGACCCCCGCATGAACACCGTCGCCGTGGTGATGGGCTCCGATTCGGACTGGCCCGTGATGAAGGACGCCGCCGACGCGCTCGCGGAGTTCGGCCTCGAACCCGAGGTGGACGTGATCTCCGCGCACCGGATGCCGCAGGACATGATCGCGTTCGGCCAGGAGGCCGCCGGACGCGGGGTCGGCGTGATCATCGCCGGCGCCGGGGGAGCGGCCCACCTGCCGGGCATGCTCGCCTCCGTCACACCGCTGCCCGTGATCGGCGTGCCGGTGCCGCTCAAGCACCTGGACGGGATGGACTCGCTGCTGTCCATCGTGCAGATGCCGGCCGGGGTGCCGGTGGCGACCGTGTCCGTCGGTGGGGCCCGCAACGCCGGGCTGCTCGCCGTGCGGATCCTCGCCGCAGGCGCCGACGACGACGCCGCGGCGCTGCGCGAGAAGATGGTCACCTTCCAGGAGGGGTTGCGTCAGGCCGCACTCGACAAGGGTGCGCGACTGCGCGCCTCGCGCACGCAGCGCACCGGCTTCGGCGCCTGAGCCGGCAGCCCGGTCACAGGAAACAGGGCGCCCGTGCTGACCAGCCTGCTCGTCGGTGTCGCGGGCATGAACGTGTTCGCGCTCGCCCTGATCCTCCTGCGCGGCCCGATGTTCCGGACGCGGCTCTACACGCCGATGCTGTGGAACGTGATGCTCTCGGTCGCACCGGTGCTGCTGATGGGCGTGCTCGTGTTCGTGGTGCCGATCCTGGCCCTGGCACAGGTCTGGCTCGCGCTGGCCGTCGGCGTGATCCTCGGAGTGGTCTGGCTGCTCCTGCTGCCGAACGCCGGGTACCTCATCACCGAGCTGAACATGTCCCACCGGCGCGAGCAGGAGAGCGTGCCGATGTGGTTCGACGTGGTGCAGGTGATCACGCTCGCCATGTCCGGGGTGCTGAACACGGTGCTCAACGTGTTCCTGGCCCAGCTGCTGTTCGTGCTGCTCGTCTACGGGGACGTGGCGGCGCCACTGCAGGCCGGCCTGCCCAGGCTGATCGTGGTGGCGATCCTGCTCGCGGTCTCGTTCGGGATGTACCTCGGCCGGTACGTTCGGCTGAACAGCTGGGACGTGCGGCACCCGCCGTCACTGGTGCGCAAGGTGGTCGCGCACCTGCGCGAGCCCGGCCGGCTGCGCAGCAGTGCGGCGTTCGTCGTGCTGTACACACTGTTCCTGGGGCTGATGTACCTCGCGGTCGCTGGGCCCGTGATCGAGGGCCTGGTGCTGCTCGAGCTCGCACGAGGCTGACGTGGTCAGGCGGCCGGCGTCACCACGTAGACGACCCGGGTGTCGGAGGCGATCAGTTTCACGTCGTAGGCGTCCGAGCTGAGCTGGGCGATGAGCCCGGCGTCGTGGGTGACCACGTTGTCGACCTCGAAACCGGCGTCCTCCAGCGTGCTGCGCGCGATCGTGCCGGAGTCGGCCGCCGTCACCAGGGCCACCCAGGTGGTCACGCCGTCGGCGTCGGCGCGGGCCGCGCCGCGGGTCGGGCCCTCCACCACGGCGACCTCTGCGGGGAAGCCCTCGGGCAGCCCGTCACTGAGGTCGAGGCCGTCCACGGCCTCCTCGATGGCGCGTTCGACGGCGTCCCCGGCGGCACCCGAGATCGCGTCGCAGCCGCTGAGCACGCCGGTTCCGACCGCCGCGAGCAGGGCGAGCAGCAGGGCAGCGATCCGGGACCGGGTTGTGGTGTGGGCCATGGCTCCACGATAGCGAGGTACCCGCTGTGGGATACGTGCCCCGGCCTGCCGCGGAGGATCTCGGGTCAGGCCGTCAGCCCAACCCGAGCAGCGGTCCCTCGATCGCCGGGCAGGTGTCCATCACGACGTCCAGCCCCGCCTCGGCGGCGCGCTGCGCCGCGGCCTCGTCGATGACGTCCAGCTGCAGCCAGACCGCCTTGGCCCCGCGTGCGATGGCCTGATCCACCACGTCACCGGCGAGCGTGGCGTTCACGAACACGTCGACGACGTCGAGGTCGCCCGGTACGTCCGCGAGTGTCGCGTAGCCGCGCTCGCCATGAACGGTCTCCGCCTTCGGGTGCACGGGCACGATCTGCTGCCCGAGGTTCCGCTGCAGATAGCGGGCGACGCCGTAGGCGGCGCGCGTGGTGTTCGAGGACAGACCGACGACCGCCCAGCGGCCGGGAGCGGTCAGCAACCGTCGCACGACGGCGGGATCGTTCACGTGCGTCATGGCGACCAGCGAACCACACTGCGTGCCGGCGCGCCGGTCCGGCTCGCTACTGGTTCAGATCCGCCGTGGTGACCGTGCCGTCGGCGACCGCGGTGAAGAACGCGTCGACCCGGTCGGGGTGGAGCAGGACGGCCTCGCCGATCCCGCCCGGACGATAGGCGAGGTCGGAGATCGGCGGCGCGCCTCGGACGCCGTCGGGGCCGGTCGCCGCCCGGAACGCGAGCGCCATCCTGGCCATGTCGATGATGCCGGTGTCCTCGTCCACGACCAGGGCGGCGAGGCCCTCCTCGGCCAGGCGCACCTGTTCGCCGGGCTGGAACACCAGCGAGGGCTGTGCGACGGCGGAGGTCACGGCCTGGATCACCTGCTGTTGGCGCTGGGTCCGGCCGATGTCACCGAGTGGGTCCGCCTTGCGCATCCGTGCGAACGCGAGGGCGGTCGCACCGTCGACGACGTGGCAGCCGGCGGTCCACTCAAGGCCGCTGTCCGCGTCGCTCACGTCGTAGTCGAGGCACAGCTCGACGCCGCCGACGGCGTCCACGATGTTCGCGACACCACCCATGCCGATCTCCACGTAGTGGTCGACCTCGATGCCGGTAAGGCCCTCCACGGTGGCGACCAGCAGTTCCGGCCCGCCGAATGAGAATGCCGCATTGAGCTTGTTCGCGCCGTAGCCGGGGATCTCGACGTAGGTGTCCCGCGGGAGCGAGATCATCGAGGTCGCGCCGCTCGGCGGCACCGTGATCAGGATCATCGTGTCGGCGCGCTGACCTTCGGTCGCGTCCGCGACCTGTCCGTCGGCGCGGGAGTCCGAGCCAGCCAGGAGGTAGGTGGTGCCGGCGGTGCTCAGGGTGCTGGAACCGAGGGCGTCGGTGTGCTGGATCTTCCCGTTCGCCCACACCAGCAGGCCGACGGGCCAGGCCAGCACGAGGATGAGCAGGACCGCGAGCAGTGCCACGACGCGGCGGCCACGCCGTCTCGGCTTGCGTGCCTTCGGCGCGGGCGGAGCCGTCGGTCCGTCCGGAGGGCGGGTGCTGGCGGGCGGGCGGCGGGGCTGGTCGCCGACCGGGCGCTGCGGGCGCCGCGCCGGAGGCATGCCCTGCTCGTCCTGCGCCGGCATCACGCGCGTGGCGTTCGCCGCCGGGCGAGGTCCGGTACCGCGCGTCCGGTCGGTGCGCTCGCCGGAGCCGGGCGCGAAACTCGGCGGCGCGCCGGCCTCCGCTGCGGGGGCCTTGGCGGCCGGTCGGCCGGCCGCCGGCCTCGCGGCGCCCGACGGCGTGCGGCGGACGGTGCGCTCGGGGGCGCGGGAGGACGGGCCCGACGTCGCCGTGGACCGTCCGCCCGTGCGTTCCGGTCCGCCGGTCGCCGGCACGGCCTGCGCCGAACCCCCGGTGCGGGCCCGGCTGGACCCGCGGACCGGCTTGCGGCCCGGGGCGGTGCGCCTCGGCGCGTCCGCGAACGGGTCGACGGAGGCCGGCTCGGGCTCGCGTTCGTTGTCGAACGGCTCGTCTCGGCTCACCCGCACTGGGCACTCCCGTCGTCGGCGGTGGTTCCATCGAGGGTAGGGCCGGGGTCGGCCGCGGCCGGGGAGGACGCGGCGTCGGTCGCCGGTTCGGTCGGATCCGTGGCCGCGCCGTTGGCGGGTGGGTCGGCCGGCTCGGGGCCGCCACCGTCGTCGGCGGTGTCGTCCGTGCCGCCGCCGGCCCCCGCGACCGTCAGCGGCTGGTCGGCGGCGATCGCTGCCCACATCTCGTCGGCCGCGTCGGTCCAG
The DNA here is from genome assembly GCF_902703175.1 of Occultella aeris. Taxonomy (GTDB): domain Bacteria; phylum Actinomycetota; class Actinomycetes; order Actinomycetales; family Beutenbergiaceae; genus Occultella; species Occultella aeris. The sequence goes on from NZ_CACRYJ010000056.1 coordinate 5,685, forward strand.
AGCACGTTCGCCCCGTCGCCGCGGTCCACGACCGGCACGGTCACGAATGCGATGTCCTCGCTGCCCAGGTCGCGCAGTGAGTACGCGAGTCCGGACATGGCGGAGATGGAGGCGTAGTTCGAACTCGTGGTCAGGGACGCCGTCGCCGCATCGAGGAACCCGTACAACCGCGGTGCGTCGGTCAGCACGTTCTGGTTCAGGACCTGGCGGACCGTGGCACCCAGCAGGGCCTGTTGCCGGGCGATCCGCCCGATGTCGCTGCCGTCACCGATCGTCTTGCGGGCGCGGGCGTACCCGAGCGCCTGCGTCCCGTCGAGCACCTGCTCGCCGGCGCTCAGCTCGAGCTGGGCGTACGGATCGTCCATGTCCTCGGGGATGCACATCGGAACGCCGCCGATGGCGTCGACCATGTCCACGAACCCGCCGAAGTCCACAGCGATGAAGCCGTCGATGCGGACGTCGGTGAGGGACTCGATGGTGCGGATCGTGCAGGCGGCGGCGTAGCCGACGTCGCCGGTCTGCCCGCCCTGGTGGAAGGCCTTGTTGAACTTCCCGGTGGTGGGTGCGGACATCGACCCGTCGGGCAGCGCACAGGCGGGGATGTCGACCCAGGAGTCGCGGGGGATCGAGATGAGCTCCACCCGGGACCGGTCCGCCGAGATGTGCGCGACGATCACGGTGTCCGAGCGGATCCCGGACTCGACGTTCGGGCCACCGATCGCCGTGTTCTCCCCGGACCGGTCGTCCGAGCCGATCAGGAGCAGGTTGACGGCGGTGCCGGCGGAGCCGTCGACCGGCGGCGGTGCCGGCTCCGGTCGGTCGGTGCCCAGGAACGGCTCGATGTCCGTCCCGCCGATGTTGCGGTTCAGGTCGTCGTAGACCAGGCCGGCGCCGCTGATGGCGAACAGGGCCACCGCGAGGCCGGCCAGCGGGGCGACGTGACGGCGCGGCCGCCTGCGGCTGCGGGCGTGGCGCACCCCGGCGAGGTCGTGGTGCTCGGTCCCGCTGGCACGGGCGGCGGTCCGGGCGCCGGCCGGGCTCCGGGCAGGGCCGAGGTCGGTGCGGCGCCGATCCGGTGGCGCGGCGTGCCGGGCGCGAGGCCTGCTGGTCTGCCGATTCATCGCTTCCATCGTCTCATCGGGAGGGCGCGGTGGGCGTGCCGGAACTCGCGGGTCCCGAGCCGGTGATCCGGGACGGGTGTGCCCGTCAGCCCTGTCCGGGGTCGGGCTCGTCGCCCCCGACCCCGTTCCCGGTGCCGTCGGTCCCGGTGCCATCGGTCGCCTCGGGGTCAGGCGGCAGCACCAGCGGCTGGTCTGCCGCCACCGACGCCCAGAGTGCCTCGGAGTCGGCGTTCTGCAGCACCACGTTCCCGGACCAGTCGAACGGCACGGTGGCGAACGTGAAGTTGTCGATGCCGACGCCGTTCAGCGAGTACGCAAGGCCGGCCATCGAGGTGATGTTGCCGATGCCGTCACTGGTGCTCAGCGACGCGGTGGCGGCCTGCAGGAACTGGAACAGGCCGCTGGAGTCGGTGAGCAGGTTCTTCGCCATCACCTGCTCAACCATGGCTGTCAGGAGTTCCTGCTGGCGGCCGATCCGGCTGATGTCGCTGCCGTCGTCGACCCCCTTGCGAGCCCGCGCCACGGCGAGTGCGGTCTCGCCGTCGAGGGTGTGGCACCCGGCGGTCAGGTCGAGGCCGGCTTCCGGGGAGACGATGTCCTCCTCGAAGCACATGTCCACGCCACCGATGGCGTCCACCATGTCCTTGAAGCCCTCCATGTCCACCACGACGAAGTCGTCGATGAACAGGCCGGTCATCTCCTCCACGGTCAGGATCGCGCACGCGGCAGCGTACGCGGTGTCGCCGGTCTGACCGCCGTAGGCGAACGCGGAGTTGAAGCGGGCGTCGTCGGCGGCAGCGGACTCGGAGCCATCCGGGAGCGGGCAGCTCGGGACATCCACGATCAGGTCACGCGGGATGGAGACCACGTCCACCCGGGACCGGTCCGCGGAGATGTGCACCACGAGCGTGGTGTCGGAGCGCTGCCCCTCCGCCTCGCCGTAGTCGGCGTTGTCGCCCGTGCGGGTGTCCGAGCCGAGCACTAGCAGGTTGTACGCCTGGCCCTCGGCCGGGTCACCCGGCTCCGCCGCCGTCGGGCTCTCGCGGTCCTCGCCGAGGATCGCGTCGAGGTCGTGCTGGTCGATGTTGCCCTGCAGCGAGTTGTAGGCCAGGGCCGCTCCGGTCCCGGTGAACGCGACCACGCCGACGAGCGCGAGCAGCACACCACGAAGGACGTGGGTCCGCTGCAGGCGGCGGCTGTGGCGCGGCGCGCGGCGTCGGCCGTGAGCAGGGCGCGGGGAGTTCTCGGTGGTTGGCATCGATCAACGATCGTACGGATTCCCGGCGCCGGACCGGCGGACCGGCCGCGCCGTTCCGGGGGAGGTTTTGTGCAGGCCGGAGACCTGGGTCACATGTCGTTGCAGTCCGGCAGTCGCAGGACCCGGGCGGTGTCCGCCTGCGCGACCACCTCCGCGCCGGGCACCTCGAGGTCGTCCAGCGCCCGGTAGTCGCCCGACGCCTGGTAGGGGCGGGAGTCCTGGTACAGGTACCGCACGCCGAGCTCCTGCATCGCCGCACAGACATCCGGGTCGGAGAGGTCGTCGAGACCGTCCATGAGCGTCTGCTGGGCCGGGGACCACACCTGCCCGGCGATCGGGAACACCACCGGCACCCCGCGCAGCCCGTACAGCAGCGGTGCACCGGAGAACGGGCTGCCGAGCACCGCGGCACCCGGCTCCAGCTCCAGGTCGGCGAGCATCTGGAGCTCGGCGGCGGTCACGAACCGGGGCGCGCCGGTGGCGTCCGGGTCGTAGAGCTTCGCGGTGCGCTCGGCCTTGTAGACCGACGAGACGACCATGGCCACGGCGAGCAGCACGACCAGGACAGCGGCCGCGATGGCCCGGCTGCGTCCGGCCGGCCATCGGCGGGCAGCCGCCGCGCCGGCATGCACGAGGGCGCCGACGGCCAGCACCACGGTCACCATCGCCGTGACCACGCTCAGGCGCGCCGGGCTGGTGTACCAGAGTGAGGAGATCCCGGTCGGTCCGCCCATGGCCGCGTCGATGTACAGCAGCCACACGACCGCGAGCGAGCCCGCCGCCCACGGGGCGCCGCGACGCCACGCGAGCACCGCTCCGTAGGGCGCCGCGACGACCACCGCGGCGGTCACCACGTGCGGCCACAGCTCGTACCAGCCCACCAGGACGGCACCGACGGCGGCGCCCGCGCCGTCGGGCTCGTCACCCACGTAGCCGGTCACCGCACCGGCCAGCGGCGAGTTGACGAATGCGACCGCGCCACCCACGACGAGCACCGCCACCGTCACGGGCAGCCCGACCGCGAACGGGCGCCGGCCGGCCGCCCAGGCCAACCGGGAGATCCGGGCCACGACGACCACGGCCACCGGCAGCGCCAGGACGGCGAGTGCGAGGAAGGCATTCGGGTGGGTCAGCCCCAGGCCGACGGCGCAGGCCGCGAGGACCACCACGCCCGCCGCGTGCTGCTGCCAGCCGCTGGCGGCACCGGGCGGAACAGGCGGGCCGTCGCCGGCGCCGAGCCGCGCCGTTGCCGAGGCACCGGCGCGTTCCAGTACCCCGATCCCGAACGCGAGCACCCCCGGGGTCATCGCCAGCGCGGCCGCGTTCGGCAGGTGCCCCCACCCGACCCACAGGCTCATCGGGGTGGCGGTGATCAGCCCGGCGGCGAGCCCCGCCAACGCCGGCGCGGGCGGCAGTTGCGGCCACACCCGGCGCGCCAGCGCCGCGCAGCCCAACACCCACGCCGGCGCCGCGGTGAGCGTCCCCGCCAGGTTCAGCACCGCCGTCGGGCTGGACAGTGGCAGCAGGGACGCGAAGGCGTGCCACCCGGCGGGGTAGAGGTGCGCCTGGCCGGTCCCGTAGGAGAGGGCGCCGACGGTCAGCGACGATGCCGACCCGGACTCGTCGATGAGCCGCAGCGCGCTCAGGTGGTAGACGGCGTCCCAGCGCTGCAGCAGCGAGTCCACGCCACCTGCGCCGACGGCCACCGGCACCACCGCGAGGACCAGTCCGGCCGCGAGGCAGACGACCAGGATGGTCTGGAACCGTCGAGCGCCGGGCACCGGCTCGGGGGTGAGCACGATGCCGAGCGCACGCAGCACCAGGGCTGCGCCGAAGGTGGCGGCGAGGCCGATCGCGGCCGGGACCAAGCCCCACTCCTTGCCGGCGAACCGCGTCAGGATCGCGGTCAGGGACAGGGCCGCGATCGTGACCGGGGGCGCGAGGGCGGCCAGGGCCAGGCTACGCAGCCCGACCAGGCGCAGGGTCAGGATGCCGGGCGCGTACAGCAGCAGGATCCCGAATCCGAACACTGCCAGCGCGAGGAGTGCGTTGGTGGTGGGCACGCGCTCAGGGCCGCCGCTCGGAGGGGTCGGTCTCGGCGAGCGTCGACCCTGCGTCCTTGGCAGGCGGCCGGTTGGTCGGGTAGCCGGCCTGTTCCAGGCGGACCTCGGCGAGGGCGATCTCGCGGGTCAGCGCGGTGATCTGCCGGTCCATCAGCTTCATCCGTCGGTACATCGTGGCGACATAGGACAGGAACGCGATGACGAGGGCGTAGAGCACGAGGTCGGTGCCGCGGCCGACCCCGACCAGCCGGGCCAGCTGGCTCAGGAACGACGGGTAGATGATCGCCGCGGCAGTGGCCAGCACGAAGCCGACGAGCAGCACCCGCCGGACTGCCTGATGCCGGGCGTCCGCCGTGGATCGGGTGAGGGTCACCGCGACCGCGGCGATACCGATGAGCAGGATCAGCTGGATCCAGATCTTCTCCATGGCGCCCACCTCCTCGCTTGACGACAGCTCACTTGAAAACCAGGTCGACGAGGATGTTGACCGAGTTCAACACCGACTGACCCTTGCCCTTGGAGTATTCCGTGTACAGCACGTGCACGGGGTACTCGCGCCACGGCAGCCTCGTCCGACCCAGTTGCAGCACGATCTCGCTGGCGTGCGCCATCCGGTTCTGGACGAGGTTCACCCGGGCGGCCGCGTCCCGGCGGATCACCCGCAGGCCGTTGTGGGCGTCGGTCAGGCGTAGCCCGGTGCTCTGGTTCGTCACCCACACGGCCGTCTTCAGGATGACCTTCTTCAGGAACCCGGCCTTCGTGCGGTCGTCGAGGAACCGGGAGCCGAACACGATCGCGAGGTCCTCCTCGCGTGCCAGGGCCACCATCGCCTCGGCGTCGGAGACCTGGTGCTGGCCGTCAGCGTCGAAGGTGACCAGGTAGGAGGCGTCGGTCTGGGTGACCACGTAGGCGATGCCGGTCTGCAGGGCGGCGCCCTGGCCGAGGTTCGTGGCGTGATGGACCACGAGTGCGCCGGCCGCGCGGGCCGCGGCCGCCGAGGAGTCCGTGGAGCCGTCGTCCACGCAGACGATGTTGGCGAACGTGGGCAGGGCGGCCCTGACCACGTCGCCGATGACGGTTGCCTCGTTGTACAACGGCACCACGAGCCAGGCGTCGTCGTTCGTGGTCATGGGCACATTGTGGCAGTGCCGGCTGGGGTGGCGTGCCACGGCGTGAGGATGATCCAACCGTGGTGACGGGGCGATAACCTGCCTCCAGCGGCGCAGGGCCGCGGCGACGACGAGAGCGCGAGGAGCCGGTCATGGGAGTGCGCATCAGCGACACCGCCGACGTCGACCCGCGTGCGCGCCTGGGGGAGGGCACGTCCGTGTGGCACCTCGCGCAGGTTCGCGAGGGCGCCGTGCTGGGCACCGGCTGCGTCGTCGGGCGCGGTGCGTACGTCGGCCCGGGGGTGAGCCTCGGCAACAACTGCAAGCTCCAGAACTACGCGCTCGTCTACGAGCCGGCCGTGCTCGAGGACGGCGTCTTCGTCGGCCCGGCTGCGGTGCTGACCAATGACGAGTTCCCGCGCGCGGTGAACCCCGACGGGTCCCTGAAGACCGGTGCGGACTGGGAGGCCGTCGGAGTCACACTGCGGCAGGGGAGCTCGGTGGGCGCCCGCGCGGTGTGCATCGCCCCGGTGACCGTTGGCCGGTGGGCCACGGTGGCCGCCGGCGCCGTCGTGACCAGGGACGTGCCGGACTTCGCCCTGGTGGCCGGCGTGCCGGCCCGGTGGCTGAGGTGGGTCGGCCGTGCCGGGGTGCCGCTGGAGGACCGGGGTGGCGGCCACTGGCGCTGCCCGAGTTCGGGTGAGACCTATGTCGAGACCGACGGTGGGCTGGCCCTCGAACGTGACCACGATGCTGAGGAGACCCCGTGACCGAAGACCTGATCCCTGCCGCACGACCGATCATCGGCGACGAGGAACGGGCCGCGGTGGACCGCGTCCTGCGCAGCGGGATGATCGCGCAGGGCCCGGAGGTGGCCGCCTTCGAGTCGGAGTTCGCGGCCGAGCTCGTGACCGGTCGCACCTGCGTGGCCGTCAACTCCGGCACGTCCGGCCTGCACCTGGGTCTGCTGGCCGCCGGGGTCGGGCCGGGCGACGAGGTCATCGTGCCGTCGTTCACGTTCGCCGCCACCGGGAACTCGGTGGCGCTCACCGGTGCCACCCCCGTGTTCGCGGACATCGAGGGCACGTACTTCAACCTCGACCCGGCCGGCGTCCGGGCCGCGATCACGGACCGGACCAAGGGCATCATGCCGGTCCACCTCTACGGCCACCCGGCCGCGATGACCGAGCTGCGCGCCATCGCCGACTCCTATGGTCTGCGCCTCTTCGAGGACGCCGCACAGGCCCATGGCGCCACCCTGAACGGTGCCCCGGTCGGCTCGTTCGGCGACTTCGGGATGTTCTCCCTGTACCCGACGAAGAACATGACCTCCGGCGAGGGCGGCATGGTCTCGTGCGCCACGGACGAGATCGCCCGCAACGTCCGGCTGCTGCGCAACCAGGGCATGGAGAAGCAGTACGCGAACGAGGTCATCGGGTTCAACGCCCGGATGACGGACATCCACGCCGCCATCGGCCGGGTGCAGCTGACGAAGGTCGGCGGCTGGACGAGGACCCGCCAGGCCAATGCCGCGTTCCTGGACGAGAACCTCGAGGGCGTGCTGACCCCGGCCGTGGCCGAGGGGGCCACCCACGTCTACCACCAGTACACGATCCGCGTGCCCGGTGACCGGGACGCGTTCGCCACCGCGCTGCGCGAGGAGCACGCCGTTGGCTGCGGCGTCTACTACCCGATCCCGAACCACCGCCTCGAGTCCCTCAAGGGCTACGCCCCCGGTCTCGACCTGCCGGAGACGGAGAAGGCGGCGCGCGAGGTCATCTCGCTCCCGGTGCACCCCTCGCTCTCGCGGCAGGACCTGGACCGGATCGTCACCGCCGTGAACACCGTCGCGAAGGCGGGCGCGTGATGGCGAAGCTGCGCGCGGGCCTGATCGGCCTCGGCATGATGGGTCGGCACCACGCACGGGTCCTGCGTTCCCTCGACGGCGTCGACCTGGTGGCCGTCGCCGATCCGGGCGGCGACCCGCACGGGGTCGCCGGCGCACTGCCGGTCCTGCCGGACATCCACGCGCTGATCGACGCCGGCATCGACTACGCGATGGTTGCGGTGCCCACGCAGTTCCACACCGAGGCCGGCCTGGCGCTGGCAGGGGCCGGGGTGCACGCGCTGATCGAGAAGCCGCTCGCCAAGGACACCGAGGGTGCTCGGGCGCTGGCGGACGCGTTCGAGGATGCGGGCCTGGTGGGTGCGGTCGGGCACATCGAGCGGTACAACCCGGCGCTGCAGTCGCTGCGCGCGCGCCTCGAGGCCGGCGAGCTGGGCGACGTCTATCAGATCGCGACCCGACGGCAGGGGCCGTTCCCGGCCCGGATCGCCGACGTCGGGGTGGTCAAGGACCTCGGCACCCACGACATCGACCTGACGGCCTGGGTGGCGCAGCAGGCGTACACGTCGGTGGCGGCGCGGACGGCGTTCAAGAGCGGCCGCGAGCACGAGGACCTGGTCGCGATCACCGGGCTGCTGGCCGACGGAACCGTGACGAACCATCTGGTGAACTGGCTCTCGCCGATGAAGGAGCGGCTGACCGTGGTCACCGGGGACAAGGGGACGTTCGTGGCGGACACGCTGCTGGCCGACCTCACCTTCCACGCGAACGGGAACATCCCGACGCGGTGGGCCGACGTGGCTCAGTTCCGCGGGGTGTCCGAGGGCGACGTGATCAGGTACGCGATCGACAAGCCGGAGCCCCTGCGGACCGAGCACGAGGCGTTCCGCGACGCGATCCTCGGCAAGCCGGCGGACATCGTCACCATGAGGCAGGGCCTGGCGACCGTCGCGGTCGCGGAGGCCGCCCTCGAATCGGCCCGCACCGGCCGGACCGTGACCCTCGGCTGAGCCGGTGGAGGACGACCGCGCGCCGGGATCACCCACGCCGCGACCGAGGCGGGTCACGATGGTGTCCCGGATCTTCAGCCCCGAGGCGGCAGCCGCATCGTTCCGGCTCGCGGCACTCGCGAACGCCCTGCACACGGCCGGCGCCCGGGTGGACGTCCTGACAGTCTCCGAACCGACCGGCGCAGCGCCGACGACGCACCCCGCGATCCGGATCTCCCGCCGCCCCGTGCTCCGCGACGGCGACGGTTACGTGCGCGGCTACCTCCAGTACCTGAGCTTCGACGTGCCGCTGGCGGTGCGGTTGCTCCTGACCCGACGGCCGGACGTCGTCGTGGTCGAGCCGCCGCCCACGACCGGCGCCGTCGTGCGGCTGGTGTGCGCGCTGCGGCGACTGCCCTACGTCTACAACGGCGCGGACGTCTGGTCCGACGCGGCAGCCTCCACCGGCGCACCCGGGCCCGTGGTGGCCGTGGTCCGTCGGCTGGAGTCGTTCGCGCTCGCCGGTGCCGCGGCCGTGCTCTCGGTCTCCGACGGCGTCACCGAGCGGGTCCGTGCCCTCGGCGCCCGGACCGTGGTGACCACGGGCAACGGGGTGGACACCGACACGTTCACCCCGGCCGGTCCCCGGCACAGCGAACCCGACGGCGCGCCGTACCTGCTGTACGCCGGTACCGCGTCGGAGTGGCAGGGCGCCGACATCTTCGTGCGCGCGATGACCCGGGTCCGCGAGCAGGTCCCCGGTGCCCGGCTGGTGTTCCTCGGCCAGGGCAGCGCCTGGCCGAGGCTGCGCGAGCTCGCGGCCGCACTGCCCGGCGGCGGTGCCGGCGAGGACGCGCCGGTGCTGTTCGTGCCCCCGGCGAGCCCGGCGGAGACGGCGACGTGGCTACGCGGGGCACGCTCCGCCGTCGTGAGCCTGCGGCCCGGCCAGGGCTACGACTTCGCGATCCCCACCAAGGTCTTCGCGGCGATCGCGTGCGGCACCCCGGTCGTGTACACCGGGCCCGGCCCGGCGGGCGCGATCCTCACCGACCACCGGATGGGCCGGGTCGCCGAGTACACCCCGGATGCGGTCGCCGAGGCCATGGTGGCGGCCCTTACCACCGACCGGGATGCCGCACAGGAGCGCCGACTGCACGAGTGGGTGCTCGAGAACCGCTCGCTCGACGCGGCCGGCCGGCGCGGCGCCGCCGTCGTGCTGGCAGCGGCCGCCCCGTGACTAGGCTGAGCGCACCCGGCCACGGGTGGCCCGGTCGACCGCCGGCGCACGGCACACACGGGAGGGAGCGCGCGCGATGAGTGCGTTGTGGCGCATGGTGCGCGCCCTGCTCGCCGTGCTACCCGCCGGAAGTGGCCGGTTCGTGGTCACCTTCGCGGTGCTCTCGGCCGCGCTGTCGATCCTGGACGTCCTGGCACTTGGGCTGCTCGCGCTCACCATGGCCCCGATGCTCTCCGGGGCCCCCCTCACGCTGCCGGTCCTCGGGACGCTCAGCGAGCCGGCGGACTTCCGGAACATGCTGAGCGTGGTCGGCGCGCTGATCATCACCAAGAGCGTGCTCGCGATCACGCTGCAGTGGTTCGCGACGCGGCGGTTCGCCCGGTTCGAGCAGGACCTCGGCAGCCAGCTCCTGAACGCGTTCTTCGAGTCACCGTGGACCGAGCGGCTCGGGCGCAACTCCACCGACCTGGTGCGCTCGACCGACGTGGGCGTGGCCACCACGGTCTCCGGGGTGCTGATCCCGGCCGCGATGCTGTCCGGGGAGATCTTCACGTTCGCCGCCGTGCTGATCGTGCTGATCATCGCCGAACCGCTGATCGCCGCCGTCGCGATCGCCTACTTCGGGGTCATCGGCGCGTTCCTGTACCTGTGGGTGCTGCGCAAGGCGGTCGAGGCCGGCCGGGTGAACCGTTCCTACTCGACCCGCTCGGTGCGCCTGGTCAGCGAGATGGTGCACTCGCTCAAGGAGATCACCCTGCGCGGCAAGGGGCCCGAGGTCGCGGAGGTCGTGCGGGGGGTGCGACTGAAGAGTTCCCAGGCCCGCGCGAACATGTCCTTCCTCGGGGTGGTCCCGCGGTACGTGCTCGAGGCCGGGCTCATCGGTGGTCTCGCCATCGGGGCGGGCGTCGGCTACCTGCAGGGCGGCGTCAACGGGGCCCTCGGCGCCGTGGCCCTGTTCGGGGTCGCCGGATTCCGGATCGTGCCGTCACTGACGCGGTTCCAGTCGATCATGGCCCAGACCGGGGCCTCGATGCCGTTCGCGCAGCAGGTCCTCGACGAGATCCGCAAGGGTGCCGCCAGGCGCCGGGACCGCCCCGCGGCCGCCGCCGCCGGCCCGATCCCGGCCGATGCCCGGGCGCTGACGCTCGAGGGGGTGTCCTTCACCTACCCAGGTGGCACCGAGGCGGTCCGCGAGGTGGACCTGCGGTTGCCGTTCGGCACCTCGCTCGCGCTGGTGGGTGCCTCCGGCTCCGGGAAGTCCACCCTCGTGGACCTGATCCTCGGGCTGCTCGAGCCGAGTGCCGGGCGGTTGCTCGTGGGGGACGCGCCGATGCCGGACGTCCTGGACGAGTGGCGCTCGCGAGTCGGGTACGTGCCCCAGGAGGTGTCCCTGTTCGACTCCACCGTGGCGCAGAACGTTGCCCTGACCTGGGTGCCCGAGCAGGTGGACCGCGAGCGGGTGCGCCGGGCCCTGGAGCGGGCGCAGATGCTCGAGACGATCGAGGCCCGCGACGGCGGCATCGACGCCCGCATCGGCGAGCGCGGGCTGAACCTGTCCGGTGGGCAACGTCAGCGCATCGGCATCGCCCGCGCGCTCTACAACGACCCGCTGGTGCTGATCATGGACGAGGCCACGAGCGCCCTGGACACCTCCACCGAGGCCGCCGTGACGTCCGCGATCGCCGAGCTCCGCGGGGACGTCACCATGGTCGTGGTGGCCCACCGGCTCGCCACCATCCGGCACAGTGACCAGGTGTGTTTCATGCGGGACGGCCGCCTCGTGGCGCACGGCACGTTCGGTCAGGTGGTGGCGGCCGAGCCCGACTTCGCCGAGCAGGCGGCGCTCGCGGGCCTGACCGGGGAGCTGCCGGAGTGAGCGAGCCCAGCATCGACCTGCGCGTGGGTGGGCGCCCGGCCCGCGTCGCCGTGCTCGTCTACAACGACGCGCACGCGGACACCCGGGTGCTCAAGACCGCGGCCACGCTGGCTGCCGCGGGTGCGCGGGTCCGGATCTTCGCCGTCGCTCGCGCCCGGTCCGGCTTCCCGGTCGGGACGCAGCGGCTCGACTCCGGCGTCGAGCTGCAGCGCCTGCCCGAGTTCGAGCTGGCCAGGTCCGCCCCATGGCTGGCGTCGGCGTACCGGTGGGTGCGGCGCCGGGTCGCGGCCGTCGGGTCACCGGCGGGTGCCGCCTCGGAGCCGGTACGCCCGACGGCGGACCCCGGGTCCGCAGGGACGGCGCCGTCGGCGGGGGCCGGGTCCGAACCCGCGGCGCCGACGGCGGTGGGCGGGTCGGCCGGGGCGGACCTCCCGGGCGGTCCGGCCGCGGTTGCGACGTCGCGCGGGAGCGTCCGGGCCCGCGCCGTCTCCGGCCTCTTCGACCTGTGGCTGCGCACGTACCGGACGGTCAGCCTGGCCGTGTACTGGGCGGGCGCAGTGCGGGCCGCCTCGCACTGGTGCCCGGACCTGGTCCACGCCAACGACGGCAATACCCTCGCACCCGCGCTGGCCGTTCGGTCCCGTACCGGTGCGCGGATCGTCTACGACGCGCATGAGCTGTGGCGCCATCGCAACGTGCGGTCCCGCCCGCTCGCACCCCACGTCGAGCACCTGATCGAGCGGTGCGGTATCCGCCGTGCCGCCGGGGTGATCACGGTCTCGCCGAACATCGCCAGATGGCTGCAGCGCACCTACGGCCTGCTCACCCCACCCACCCTGGTCCGGAACATCCCACCGGCCGCGACCGCGCCGATCAGCACCGGCACCGGGCGGCTCCGGCAGCTCGCCGGCCTCACCCCGGCGGCGAAGGTGATCGCCTACGGGGGCCGGCTGACCACGAACCGCGGCATCGAGGAGACCGTCGGTGCCCTGGCCCACATGGCCTCCGACGTTCACCTGGTGCTGCTCGGTTACGGCGAGCCGAACTACGTCGAACCCCTGCGCGCACGGGTCGGTGCCGCCGGCCTGAACGAGCGGGTCCACTTCGTCGGCAGGGTCGATTCCGCGGACGTGGCGGCGACGCTGGCCGACGCGGATCTGTCCGTGGTGTACGTGCGCCCGAGCTGCCTCAGCTACTACTACTCGCTGCCGAACAAGCTCTTCGAGTCGATCCACGCGGGACTTCCCATCGCGGCCGCGGACCTGCCGGACACCCGCGAGATCGTGCTGCGGTACGGCGTCGGACGGGTCTTCGCGACCGAGGACGGCCGCGATCTCGCCGCGACCATGACCGAGGTGCTCGCCGACCCCGAGTCCTACCGGGCCGCCGCGCGGGCCGCCGCCGCCGAGCTGACCTGGGAGCGCGAGGCCGGCCGGCTGCTCGAGTTGTACCGGCAGATCCTGTCGAGGGTGCGATGAGCGGGGCCGGCGGGCAGACCCCGCCGAGCCGGCCGAGCCTGCTCATCCTGGCGTTCTCTCCGATCGCGCAGGATGCCCGGGTGCGCAAGCAGGTCGCGTTGTTCGCCCCCGACTACGACGTGACCACCGTCGGCTACGGCCCGGCACCGGAGGGTGTGGTCGCCCACCACGAGATCCCCGCGGACCTGGTCGCCTGGCACAAGGACCGCCTCGGACTGATCCTGCGCCGCTACTCCAGCGTGTACTGGGGCAATGCCGTCGTCGCGCACCTGCGCACGGTGCTGCCGGTGCACGCCTTCGACGCGATCCTGGCCGACGACGCGGACACGGTCCCACTGGCCCTGTGGCTACGCCCACGGGCCGGGGTGCACGCGGACCTGCACGAGTACGCGCCGCGCGAGAACGAGGAGTCGCGGCGCTGGCGCACGTTCGTGGCCCCGTACTACCGCTGGATCTGCCGGACCTTCCTGCCGCGGTGCGCAAGCCTGACCACGGTGGGTGCGGGACTCGCCGAGGAGTACCGCCGCGAGTTCGGCCTCGAGGTGGGCGTGGTGCCGAACGCGACCCCGTTCCTGGACACCGAGCCCACGAAGGTGCACGAGCCGATCCGACTCGTGCACTCGGGCAACGCCCGTCGGAACCGGAACCTCGGCCTCATGATCGACGCCGTCGTGAACACGTCGGCGCCGGTCACCCTCGACCTGTATCTGATGCCCAACGACCCCGCCTACCTCGCCGAACTGCGCGAGCAGGCGGCGCGGACCGAACGCGTCCACATCCACGACCCGGTGCCGTACGAACGCCTGGTGCGCACATTGACCGACTACGACGTCGGCGTGTTCGTCCTGCCGCCGATCACGTTCAACTACCTCTGGACGCTGCCGAACAAGCTCTTCGACTTCATCCAGGGGCGGCTCGGTGTCATCATCGGGCCGTCACCGGAGATGGCCGCCCTGGTCCGCCGGCACGGACTCGGCGAGGTGACCTCCGACTTCACCGCGGCGGCCCTGACCGAGACCCTGGACGCGCTCGACGCGGACCGGGTACGGCGGTGGAAGCGCGCCTCGCACGCGGTGGCCAGGGACCTCTCCGCGGACGCGGGGATGACCGGCTGGAGCGAGCCGATCAGGACTCTGCTCGAGCGCGGCTGAGTTCGTCCAGGACCTGCTTCGCCGCCTGCCCGTCCCCGTACGGCCGCACATCGGTGGGCGCGGGCCGGCGACGGCTGGCGGCAGCGGCGATGCCGTCCGGGCCGACCAGGACGTTCCAGCCCAGCTCGACCGTCTCGACCCACTCGGTCTCGGTCCGCACGGTGGTGCACGGCACCCGCAGCTCGAACGCCTCCTTCTGCAGCCCACCCGAATCGGTGATGACGCCGCGTGCGGACAGCACCGCCGTCACCAGGTCCCGGTAGGACAGCGGTGTACGCACCAGCAGTCCGTCCGTGTCGAGGTCCAGCCCGGCGGCGTCCGCCCGGGCCCGCAGCCGTGGATGGGCGAGCAGGACGACCGGGTGGTCCAAGGCGGCCAGTGCCTCGACGATCGCCGCCAACCGCACCGGGTCGTCGGTGTTCTCGGCACGATGGATCGTGGCGACGGAGTAGCCACCTGGCTCGAGACCGAGCTCGTCGAGCAGGCGCGGGCGCTCGCCCCGCACCGCCTGGGCGATCGTGAGCAGGACATCGGTCATCACGTCCCCCACGACCACGGTGCGCCCGGCCAGCCCTTCGGCCGCAAGGTGGTCGGCGGCGACCTCGGTCGGGGCGAGCAGGAGGTCCGCGGCGTGATCGGTCAGGACCCGGTTGTGCTCCTCGGGCATCAGCCTGTTGAACGAGCGGAGTCCTGCCTCGAGGTGGGCCACCCGCACGTGCTGCTTCACCGCGGCGAGGGCCCCCGCAAGGGTGGAGTTCGTGTCGCCGTAGACGAGCACCCAGTCGGGGGAGTGCTCGCCGATCACGGTCTCCAGGCCGGCCAGCATCGCCCCGGTCTGCGCGCCGTGGCTGCCGCTGCCGATCCCGAGGTGCACATCCGGAGCGGGGATGTCGAGCTCGCTGAAGAACACGTCCGAGAGCATCGGGTCGTAGTGCTGACCGGTGTGCACGATCACGTGATCCTCACCACGCCTGGCGCACTCCGCGGCGATCGGCGCCAGCTTCACGAACTGCGGCCGGGCGCCCACGACGCTCAGGATCCTCATGAATCCTGAGTCTAGGTGTCCTGCCGTGCTCGGCGGCCGGACGCTCGAGCCGCGCTCGTGCGCGGGCCGCCGACCGGGCGATCCGTGGGGGATCGGATAACTTCTCCTCATGCGGACAGTGGTGCTCACGACCTGGTACCCCACGGAGGTCGCCCCGAGCAGCGGCACCTTCGTGCAGAAGGACGTGCGTGCGATCGCCGCCCGGCCGGAGGTCGACGCGGTGGACGTGGTCCACCTGGTGCCGCGCCACCAGGACGACGGCGTCCGCACCCTCGTCCGGGACGGCATCCGGATCCGCCGGGTCCCGATGAGCACCACGTCCCCGCTGGACATCGCCACCGTGGCGCGCTCCCTGCCGGTGCTGCTGGAGGGCGCGGACGTGGTCCACACCATGGCGTTCTCGACCCTGCTGCCGTTCGCGGCGTTCCCACCGCTGGTGGGGACCCGACCGGACGCGCCCTGGGTGCACACCGAGCACTGGTCCGCACTGACGTCGCCCCAGACGCTGCCGCTCGCCGCCCGTGCGGCGCTGCCGGCGCTGCGGCCGATACTCGGCCTGCCCGACGTCGTCACGGCCGTGTGCGAGTTCCTCGCCGCCCCGATCCGAAGGACCCGGGGCGCGGACCGACCCACAGAGGTGGTGCCGTGCATCGTGCCGCCACGTGCCCATCTCACCGCCCGTCCGATGCGGCCACGAACTCCGATGCGCCTGGTCGCGGTCGGCGGGCTCGTCGAGCGCAAGGACCCGCTCCTCGCCGTCGACGTCCTGGCCGAGCTTGCGCGACGGTCGCACCCGGCTCACCTGACCTGGGTCGGCGACGGCGAACTCCGCGAGGCGGTGGCCAGGCACGCCCGGAAGAAGAAGGTTGCCCACCTGCTCACGCTCGCCGGCGGCACCGACACCGCCGGGGTCTCGGCGGCCCTGGACGCCGCGGATCTGTTCTTCCTGCCGACCCGGGCGGAGAACTTCTGCGTCTCGGCCGCGGAGGCACTGGTGCACGGCCGCCCGGTCGTGGTCGGCGCGAACGGGGGACAGGCCGAGTACATCCAGGACCGTGTCGGCGCAGTCGTGGCCGATCAGAGCGCCGAGGCCTACGCGGACGCGGTCATCGCGACCGAGCGGGCCACCCGGCACCTCAACGCCTCCGACGTCGCGGAGACGGTCGGAGACCGGTTCGCCCCTGAACGGGTCGGCGCGGCCTACGTCGCCGCCTACCGCCGGGCCCGGGACCTCGGCCGTGGCTGAGGGCGCTCCCGACACCGCGGGAGAGGCGCAGGACGAGCCGGAGGCGCGCCCCGGGGTCGACGTGGTCATCGCTGTGCACAACACCGAGCGCCCGATCGCCCGGGCCGTGCGTTCGGTGCTCGAGCACAATGCCGAGGGTGCGCGGGTGACGGTGGTCTGTCACAACATCTCCGCCGAGGAGATCCGCCCCCTGCTGGACGCCAGACACCGCGACCAGGTCCGGTTCCTCGAGCACCGCGACGAGTTCCGGAGCGCCTCGGGACCGTTCAACGCCGGCATGGATGCCGCGACCGCTCCCTACGTCTGCATCATGGGCTCCGACGACACGCTGATGCCCGGAGCCCTCTCGTCCTGGTTCTGGCGGGCGGAACGCTCCGGCGCGGACGCGGTGATGGCGCGCCTCGAGCTGGGCAGCGACCGTAGGCTCGTGCGCACCC
>NZ_CACRYJ010000057.1 GCF_902703175.1 Occultella aeris
GGCCGGTACCGGGTATGCCCCAGATCCAGCACCGCCTCCGAGAGCGGGTCGGTGACCAGGCGCCGCCAGATCCCACCCGCCGCGATCGCCCGCGCCGTGACCGGGGTGATCGGCCCGTACCCGGTCAGGATCGGCACCGACTCCGGATCGATCGACCGGGTCGGCGGATCCGGATGATCGGCATGCGGATCCGACGCCGCCACACCGGTCCCAGCCCCGGGTTGCCGAGGCGCGGCTGAGTTCGGACACAACGGATCCCGACACCGACCCCGCACCACCGGGCCAGCCACGATCGGCGCGGAGGGCGCCGCAGTGGTCGGCGCCGCAGAGGCCACGTCCGGCTCGGGCGGGGTGCTCGGGGCAGAGTCCTGGCCCGCCCCGGCGCTCTGGCCCGTCACGATGACGACGTTCCCACCGGCGAGGGCGTCCGGGGGCAACAGGTGCTCGATCGCCATCGTGACGTGGATCTCCGGCCGACGCCCACCCACCGTGTCCGCCAACTTGGTGCCATCAGGGAACTCCCCGGTGGCCAACGCGTGCGAGGCAACCCCGGCCAGGGAGTCGAACCGCAACTGGTCCAACGTGCGGTCATCACCATCGGCCTTCGCCGCACGGGCCGCGGCGTCCAGCGCGACATCCAACGCCAACACCTCCGGAGCAGGCCCCTCGATCCACATCGACGCCGCCCCGTCGGGCAACGCCCGGGGCCGGGTGACCTTCCGGCCACGCGCCTTGCGCTGGGCGCGCTCATGCGCCATCGGGGTCGACACTGATCAACGCCTTCGAAATATCGCGCCGCAACTGCTGCGGCGTTCGACCCGCCGCCCTGGGCAACACCAGGTCCTCGACCGCCATCGCGGCCTGCCACGGCACCTCATACAACGCGTCGACCATCGCCTTGGCCTTCGCCACATCGATCCGGCCCAGCCGCAACGCGGTCCCGGTCTTCGCCAGGATCGTGGTGAGCATGATGCCCTGCCGCACCAACGACAAACACTCATACCTCGGCGCGGTCAATCGGATCGAAAGCTCATCACCAGCGGTGCACGCCTCCCCACCGGTGACCAGAGCCAGCGCGGGCTGGTTCATCGCCGACCGCTCCGCCAGGATCGCCGCCGCCCTCGTCAACGTCTCCTGCGCAGCCGCCTGCACCCGCCGCGCAGCCGCCGCGACCTCCACCAACGTCGCATCATCCGCCTCGTCAAGATCCAGGGCTAGGATGCGTGTCATCAGCGCCGGCGTCGGGAGCATCTGCGCCAACCGGGCCGCCTCCGGCAACGCCTCCCACACCGCCACCATCGCCGACAGGGCCGCCTCCAGCCCGGACCGCTGCGAGGCCAACAGCACCCGGACCGAGCCCGGCTCGGCAGGCCAGAACTGCACCCGCGAGGACCCCTCGTCCTCACCCCGGGCCGCACCGCCCACCAGCTCCTGCGCCATACCCAAAACACTACGACCGACCACCGACAACACCCCCGAAACCCCCGGAAATCCAAGGAAAACGAGGAAATAGTGAAGCGAGCTGACCGTGCCGCGCACCCCGCACACGCGATGAACCAGCCACGTCCAAGGTCGGGTCACCACCGCGCGGCTGAGTGCGGCCTGGGGACCGCGGCAGGAAGAAGGTCAGTCCGATGCGATCAGCGGATCAGCGCCCTGCGGCCCGCGCAGTCAATCCGGTTGATCCGAGCCCGAATGACTGCCACCGTGCAGGCATGCCAGATCCGGTCACCACGCCAGATCCCGCCCGTCAGCGGGCTGCTCCGATGCGTCTGACCCTCCTCGGTGGTGCGCCAGGAATCGGGAAGACCGCGGTCGCCCGCGAGTTCCTGAAGCTCGCCGTCGGCGGCACCCTCCTCACCCAGTGGGTGGACGTGGATGCCCTCTGGGCGCACCAGCCCTGGGAGGTGAGCGATCGGACGACAGGGATGGTGCAGGCGAACCTGCGTGCTGTGATCGCCAACGCCGGCGCCGCCGGGATCGACCTCCTCCTGGTCACCTGGGTGTTCCAGGACGCCCGGATGCAAGACCTGGTCCGCTCGCTCGCGCCGCCCGGGCTGCCGACGGTCAGCGTGCAGCTGCACGCCGAACCCGCGACCTGGCGACGCCGGTTCGAGACCGACCCCGGTCGTCCCGAACTCGACGACTTCTATCGGCGCCGTTACTACGAGGCGCAACGGACGCCGTCGGACCATGTCCTGCGCACCGACGGGAAGGACGCTCGAGCCGTCGCCGCCGACCTGGCGGCGCTTCTGGCGGGTTGAGCCAGAGCGGGCCTGCGGTCAGGCGAGGTCGGGGAATGCCGTGTAGAAGGAGGGGTCGAGGTCGGGACCGGCCGCCGCCAGATAGTGCGACTCGAGCGCCTTGCCCGTGGCACCCGCCGCCGCTTCGAGGTCGGTCAGGAGCAACGCCTGCTGCTCCTCGGCGCTCAGCCGTTGGAACTGCGCGAAGGTCTCGGCGTACGAGAGGTCACCGTCCGGCACGTCGCTGCCATCGGGGTTCGTGGCCGGCTCGGCGGGCTCCGGCTCGGACCAGCCGGGAAGCGGGCTCTCGGCCCAGCCTGCGAGCGCGCAGTAGTACAGGACGTCGACGGGCACGCACCAGTGCTGCTGGCCGTCGATCGCCCGCGTGATCTCGGTGAGGTCGCCGGTTGCTACTTGATCTCGGGCGTCGGTGAGCGCGGCCAGCACGGTGTCCCGATCCCAGACCTGTGCGGGCTCCGTTGCATCGGCAACGGTCACATCGGAGCCGGTGCTCGTCGCGGCCCCCGGCTCCGGGTCGCTCGCCGAGCACGCAACGAGCAGCGCCGACAACACCACGGCGCCGATCACCTTCAACCCGTCGCGCATCATCGCCTCATTCCCCTCGGCCCTGACGAAGCAGAGTAGTGCCATGCTGGCGTCAGCGTGTCAGCCCTGGCCGAGCACCTGCGCACGTCGATCCGCCCAGGCCAGTGCGGACGCGATCGCCTCCTCCAGGGTGAGTTCGGCGCGCCAGTCGAGCAACGCCGTCGCCCGGTCCACGTTCGCGAAGGCCCCGACGGCGTCCCCTGGGCGGGACGGTGCCGTCACCGTTGGCACGTCGGCACCGGCGACGCGTTCGAAAGCGCCGATCAGCTCCCGCACCGTCACGCCTGAGCCGGTGCCGACGTTGATGATGACGCTCGGTGCTTCGACCCCGGCGAGGATGTCGTCGAACGTCTCGATCGCGCGCACGTGCGCCCGCGCCAGATCCCACACGTGGATGTAGTCGCGGATCCCGGTGCCGTCCCGGGTAGGCAGGTCGGTGCCGGTGATCGTGAAGGCCTCCTGCTCCCCGCGGGCCGCGAGGACCAGTTGGCCGAGCACGTGCGAGGGTTCCTTGTCGTAGATACCGCTGGTGAGGCCGGGGTCCGACCCGATCGGATTGAAGTAGCGCAGGATCACCGCGCGTAGATCGGTCGCGACGGCCAGGTCCTGCAGGATCTGCTCGATGATCCGCTTGGTGCGCGCGTACGGGGACGTCGGCTCGAGGGGGTCCGACTCGGTGACCTCGAACCCATCCTTCGGCGCGTACAGCGAGGCCGAGGAGGAGAACAGCACCCGTGGCCTGCCGAGCGCGGTCAGCTCGTCGAAGAGCTCGAGCGACTTGGCGACGTTGTCCCGGTAGTACAGGTAGGGCTGCGCGACGGACTCCGGGACCACGATCCGGGCCGCCATGTGGATGGTGGCCTCGATGTCGGGGTGCTCGGCGACGACCCGGCGCAGCAGGTCCCGGTCGGCGACATCACCCTCGTAGAAGATCCGCCCCGCCGTGAACGCGCGCGGGCCGCTGAGGAGCGAGTCCAGGATCACCGGGGTGTGCCCGGCCTGCTCGAGCGCCGTCGCGGTCACCGACCCGATGTAGCCGGCGCCGCCGGTGACCAGTACCTTCACGGGCGTCAGCCTAGTGGGCGGTCGCTGACCGCGACCTAGACCTTCGGGTCCAGGTGCGCCCCCGCGCCGACCTGATAGGCCTCCGCCAGCCAACCGGCGAACACGTCGTCCAGCTCGGCCAGGTCGCTGACCCGGAAGTGATGTACGAACAGTCGCTTGGTGTACGGCGCGGCGTTGCGGATCCGCGGGTCGGAGACCACACGCTGCAGGTCCAGGTAGCCGACCAGGTGGCCCTTCTCGGTGGGCCGGGCGCCCGCGAACCCGCGCCGCGTGCCCTTGACCGTGATGGTCGTCTTCGCGACGGCGTACGTGAACGGTCCGCACGCCGCGACCAGTTCGACGAACCGCTCGTAGAGGGCGACGGCGTTGGCCGGCTTGTCCCGCAGATGGTCCTCCACTGTCCAGTCCGCTGTCACCATGGGCTCGAACATACCTTCCCCGGAACACGCGCGAACAAGCCCGCCGGCGCACCGCGGGCCGGTCACCTCCTGCGCAGGCGCAGGGCGAGTGCGATCTCGGGTAGTTCCAGTTCGCCCGCGGCGGCGCGCATCGCCAACTCGAACGCAGCCTCATCGTCAAGTTCCGGCTCGTGGCCGTTCAGGTCGATGAACACCACGGTGGCCAGCCACGCGAGTCGCTTGTTGCCATCGACGAGCGCGTGATTCCTCACCAGCGAGTGCAGTAGCGCCGCCGCCTTGAGTCCAAGGTCCGGATAGGCGTCGGCTCCGAAGGCGGTCGAGCGGGGCCGCTGCATCGTGGAGTCGAGCAGACCGATGTCACGCACCGGCCCGGTTCCCAGGGCACGGACGAGGCGCAATGCATCCTCAAGGTCCAGGTACGCGCACCGTCCCGGTTCGCTCCTGTCCCTCACACCGAACCGAGCCGGTCGAGCACGTCGGACCAGCGCTCGATCAAATGGTCGGAACTCTCATCGACCCGCGCGACGTGACTGCTGCGCGCATAGCGCTCCAGCACTGCTCGGCGGATGACCTCCTGCCGGGACGTTCCCTCGGCCGCGGCAAGCGCCGTCAGCGCACCTTCGAGTTCATCATCAGTTCGCACCGTGAGAGCCATGCACCGACGGTATCAAAGTGGTATTGGTCAGCCCTTAATCTCGCCGGAACAGCGCCCGCGCTTCCGCGGCCAGGATCACCGATCCCGCCACGAGCACGCCCGTGCCGGACGCAACCTGGTCGGAGTCACCCTGCTCGGTCAGGTCCGCGGCCATTGCCACGGCCTCCCCGACGTGCTCGGCCGTGTGCACCCGGTCTTCGTCGAAGATGTCCCGGGCGATGTCGGCCAGGTCGTCGATGTCCATCGACCGCATGGACGTCGAGCGGGTGATCACGATCTCGTCCAGGGCCGGTTCGAGGACGCTCAGGATGCCCTCGGCGTCCTTGTCCGCCATGATCCCGACCACGCCGACGAGCCGATGGAACGCGAACGCCTCGCCGAGCGCGTCGACGAGCACCTGGGCGCCGGCCGGGTTGTGCGCCGCGTCGACGAGCACGGTGGGGCTGCGCCGGACCAGTTCGAGGCGTCCGGGCGAGTCGACGTCCGCGAACGCGGCCTCGACCACGCCGCCGTCGAGTGCTCCCCCGCCGGTGAACTGCTCGACGGCGACCAGCGCCAGCAGCGCGTTCTGCGCCTGGTGGGCACCGTGCAGCGGCAGGAAGATCTCGGTGTAGAGCCCACCGGTGCCACGCAGGTCGATGAGCTGCCCACCGACGGCGACGGTCCGGTTGACCACCTCGATGTCGTAGCCCTGGGCGACCACCCGGGCCCCGCGGGCCTGCGCCACGCCCGCGATGACGGCGGCCGCCTCCTCGGGCTGTTCGGCGGTCACCACGATGGCGCCCGGGTCCAGCGCCTTGATGATGCCGGACTTCACGGTCGCGATCTCGGTGATGGTGTGTCCGAGCCAGCGCTCGTGATCCCGCGAGATCGGCGTGAATACCGCCACCTCACCATCCACGACGTTCGTGGAGTCCCACTCCCCGCCGAGCCCGACTTCGACCACGGCCACGTCCACGGGCGTATCGGCGAAGGCCGCGAACGCGAACCCGGCGAGCACCTCGAAGAAGCTCAGCCTGGACTGCCCCTTCTCCTCGAGCTGGGCATCCACCATCGCCACGTACGGCTCGATGTCGCGCCAGACCTCCACGAACCGGACGGCGGAGATCGGCTCGCCGTCGATCGCGATCCGCTCGCGGACCGTGTGCAGGTGCGGGGAGGTGAACCGTCCGGTGCGCAGACCGAGCTCGCGCAGCAGCCGCTCCACCATCCGTGAGGTGGAGGTCTTCCCGTTC
Source organism: Occultella aeris (assembly GCF_902703175.1). Classification (GTDB taxonomy): domain Bacteria; phylum Actinomycetota; class Actinomycetes; order Actinomycetales; family Beutenbergiaceae; genus Occultella; species Occultella aeris. The sequence continues at coordinate 6,224 of NZ_CACRYJ010000057.1, forward strand.
GTGCCGGTCAGGTGGATCGCACGGAACGACTTCTGCGGGTCGCCGAGCAGTTCGACCAGTGCCGCGACCCGATCGATGGTCGGGTCGATGTCGTGCTCGGGAGCGCGGGTCAGGATCGCCGAGTAGATCGCCTTGGCCTCGGCCTCGGCGGCCTCCTCCGCGGCCCGCTCGACGGGCGAGACCTTCGGCTTGTCCTCTTCGCCGAATCCGTACCGGTGGCTGGTGACGTTCACAGGCTGACCTTCTCAAGATCGATGCCGACGCCGTGGTCGCCGTCCTCGGAGACGACCGGCGACACGTCGACGGCGACCGAGAGCGCGAGCGTCTCGGCAGCGATGAATTCCTTACGGTCCGTCACGGCCTGCACCCACTGGCCGGGCACGGCCAGTCGCAGCGAGATCCGGTCGGCGACGTGCAGGTCGGCCGCCTTGCGGGCGTCCTGCACCTGGCGGATGACGTCCCGGGCATAGCCCTCGCCGATCAGTTCGTCGTCCAGCTCGAGGTCGAGCACCACGAACCCCCCGCCGTCGAGCACGCCGGCCGCGATGGAGTCGCCGAACCGGTCCTCGATCTCTGTGCTCAGCGAGTACTCCCCTTCCTCCAGCGCGATCCCGGAGACCGTCACCACGCCGTCGTCGGACCGTTCCCACGCACCGGCGCGAGCGCCGCCGATGACCTTCTGGACGTCCTTGCCGAGGCGGGGACCGGCGGCCCGGGCGTTCACGGTCAGCTTGGTGTAGACGCCGTAGTCGCTGGCCGTTCCGTCGGCCAGGTCGAGCACCTGCACGTCCTTGACGTTGACCTCCTCAGCGATCAGGTCCGTGAACCGTGCGAGCGCCGCGGTGTCGGGGACCACGACGCGCACCTTGCGCAGCGGCTGGCGCACGCGCAGCTTGTTCGCCTTCCGCAGGCCGTGCGTGGTGGAGACGGCGTCGCGGACGGCATCCATGGCCGCGACGAGCTCATCGTCGGGAAGCAGGGCCGATGCCGTGGCATCGCCTGCGTTCTCCGGATCAGGGAAGTCGGTCAGGTGCACCGAACGGTCGCCGGTGAGCCCGCGCCAGACCTCTTCGGAGACCAGCGGCGCGAGCGGCGCCATCACACGGGTGAGGACCTCGAGCGCGGTGTAGAGGGTGTTGTAGGAACCCTCGTCCTCGTCCCAGAACCGCTGCCGAGAGGTGCGCACGTACCAGTTCGTGAGCACGTCGAGGTGCTCGCGGACCTTCGCGCACGCACTCGGGATGTCGTTGACCTCCAGGTCCGCGCGCACCCCGGTCACGAGGATGCGCGTCCGCGCGAGCAGGTACCGGTCCATGTCGTCGAGGTCGGCGACCTCCTCCGGCGACGGCGCGCGCGCATCAAGGCCGGCGCCGTCGTTGCACGTGTTCGCGTAGAGGCTGAAGAAGTACCAGGTGTTCCACAGCGGCAGCAGGATCTGGCGGACGTTCTCCCGGATCCCCTCCTCGGTGACGATCAGGTTGCCGCCGCGCAGGATCGGTGAGGCCATCAGGAACCAGCGCATCGCGTCCGACCCGTCGCGGTCGAACACCTCGTTCACGTCCGGGTAGTTGTGCAGCGACTTGCTCATCTTGCGCCCGTCGGAGCCGAGCACCACGCCGTGGCACACCGAGGTGCGGAACGCGGGCCGGTCGAACAGGGCGGTGGCGAGCACGTGCAGCAGGTAGAACCAGCCGCGGGTCTGGTTGACGTACTCGACGATGAAGTCGCCGGGGTAGTGGTGTTCGAACCAATCGGCGTTCTCGAACGGGTAGTGCACCTGGGCGAACGGCATCGACCCGGAGTCGAACCAGACGTCCAGCACATCAGGGATCCGACGCATCGTGGACACCCCGGTCGGGTCGTCCGGGTTCGGCCGGGTCAGCTCGTCGATGAACGGGCGGTGCAGGTCGGTCACCGGTACCCCGAAGTCCGCCTCGAGGTCGGCGATCGAGCCGTACACGTCGACCCGCGGGTAGGCGGGGTCGTCGCTCACCCAGACCGGGATCGGCGTGCCGAAGTACCGGTTCCGGGAGATGGACCAGTCCCGCGCGTTCGCGAGCCACTTGCCGAACTGACCGTGCTTGATGTGCTCGGGGACCCAGGTGATCTCCTCGTTCAGCTCCACCATGCGGTCCCGGAACTCGGTGACACGCACGAACCACGAGGACATCGCCTTGTAGATCAGCGGGTTCTTGCAGCGCCAGCAGTGCGGGTAGGAGTGATCGTAGGTCTCGTGCCGCACCACCACAGGGCGCACCTGCGGCGCGAACTGCCCGACGGCGCCGGTCCCGCCCTTGAGGTCGGCGATCGCCTTCGGGTTCGCGTCGAAGACCTGCAGCCCGGCGTATTCGGGCACCTCGGCGGTGAACTTCCCGGCCGCGTCCACCGGCACCACAGGAGTGATCCCCGCGGCGTCGCAGACCGCCATGTCATCCTCACCGAACGCGGGCGCGAGGTGCACCAGCCCGGTGCCGTCCTCGGTGGAGACGAAGCCCGCGGCGAGCAGCCGATGAGCGTTCTCGTGGCCGGCGAAGTACGGGAACGGCGGCGTGTAGGAACGCCCGGCCAACTCGGCGCCGGTGAGCCGCTCCAGCACCTCGGGGTCCTCGCCGAGCTCGCGTGCGTACGCGCCGAGGCGGGAGTCCGCGAGCAGCACCTTCTCCCCCGCGAGCGCGCCCTGACCGGGGCTCACCACGACGTAGGAGATCTCGGGCCCGACGGCGATCGCCAGGTTCGAGGGCAGCGTCCAGGGGGTGGTGGTCCAGATGAGCGCGAGCTCCCCGGTCTCCAGCCGCAGCCCGACCGTCAGCGCCGGGTCCTGACGCATCTGGTAGACGTCGTCGTCCATCCGCAGCTCGTGGTTGGACAGCGGCGTCTCGTCGCGCCAGCAGTACGGCAGCACCCGGTAGCCCTCGTAGGCCAGGCCCTTGTCGTAGAGCCGCTTGAATGCCCAGATCACCGACTCCATGTAGGTGACGTCGAGCGTCTTGTAGTCGTTCTCGAAGTCCACCCACCGGGCCTGCCGGGTGACGTACTCCTCCCACTCCTTGGTGTACCGGAGCACGGAGTCACGACAGGCCGCGTTGAAGGCCTCGATCCCCATCTCCTCGATCTCGGCCTTCGTGTTGATCCCGAGGATCCGCTCGGCCTCGAGCTCGGCCGGAAGGCCGTGCGTGTCCCAGCCGAACCGGCGCTCGACCCGCTTGCCGAGCATCGTCTGGAACCGGGGCACGACATCCTTGACGTACCCGGTCAGCAGGTGCCCGTAGTGCGGCAGCCCGTTCGCGAACGGCGGCCCGTCGTAGAAGACGAACTCGTTCGACCCGTCCTCGCCGGCCGGCCGTTGGTCGATGGAGGCCTGGAACGTGCCGTCGGAGTCCCAGTACGCGAGCACCCCCTCTTCGAGCTCGGGGAAACTCGGGGAGTTCGCTACGCCGTCGGCCTGGGTGTGGCGGGGGTAGTGCTGCTCGCTCGGCTGGGTGGCCATCTGCGCGGATCCTTCGTGGGTACGGGTTGCCTGCCGTACGAGGACGATGCGCGCCCGGGTTCGGGACGTACCGCGGTACCACCTCGCTTGCCGCATGCCCGAGGGCACCCGACCGCTCCTTGAAGGCTATGACGGGCCCACCCGTTCCGGTTCTACTGAGCCGGCCCGCGGGCGGGCCGACCGTTCTTCCGGAAGGCTCACCGGTGATGGCCGGGTCAATGCCTCTGTGCGCGAGTCTAGCGCCGACGTCACGCTGATTCGTAAGCGGCCCGCAACCAGGACCGAACCTGGGAGTCCACCTGCCCGACGTCGGTGAGGAACACCCTCCGATTGCACATGCCGGTGGCGGCCTCCAACCGCTCGGTGGGCTCGACATGGGCGGCGTTCAGCCCGAGCACCACCCGCTTCTCCGAAGGCGCCTCCACGAGCGCGAACTGCTTGTGCCGGCGCAGGCTCACCCCGGTCTTCTTGACCGCGACCTCGACGTCGTCGCCGAGCGCGATGGCGGCAGCGAGGATCGCGTCGTGGATGGGTCGCAGCGCGGCCTTCGCGCCGGCGTACTGGGCCGCCAGAAGTTCACCATCCGACGGCGGGGCGTCGCCCTGGCGAGCCCGCGTCGCCACGAGATTGGCGTTGCCATGGGTGAATCCGTGCTCGGACTTGAGCCAGGCGATCATCTCGCCGTGCTTGGTCAGCCCGGCCTCGGAGATCTCGGTGGTCCACTGCGCGATGGTGCGCCCGGAGGTCGCCTCGATGTTGGCGACCTGAGTGGCGACGGCGTCATCGAGGCTTGCCATGTCGGCGTTCCCTCCGGAGGGTGTGGTCGCACCATCATGACGCGCCCCGCAGCGTTCCGCGCCCCGATCTGGCACACGAGCCCCCCGCTGCCCCGATACTCGAGTCAGGCGGCGGGCCGGACGGTGAGGTGACCCATGGCACAGGACGCGGGAACAGGACGCCGCGGCCCCTTCATCGCCCTCGGAGCGGTGGTGGTGACCGCCGTGATCGTCGGTGTGGTGGTCGCCCCGGTCGTTCTCGGTCGGACCGGCGGAGGGCCGTCCGGGCAGGGGGCGCCCGAGCAGGGGATCGCCGGTTACGCCGGGTCACCGAGTTCCGCCTGGGTGGCCGACCTCCCCGGCACCGTGCTCGCGCCGCATGCCGGGTGCACCGGCTTCGAACGGGTATGGGCCGCCGACTCCGTCGTGGTGATATCCACCGATGACGCCTGCCTCGACCCGATGCTGGTGGGCCTCGCGGCCGCGGACGGCGAGCCCCGGTGGACACATCCCACCGACGCGACGTGCGAGGCCGGCCTCTGGGGCGGGCGGATCGCCTGCGCGGACGCCGGTGGCGTGTTCACGCTGGATGCTGCGACCGGGCAGCGCGAGGAGGTCGAGGACATGGGCGTGTTGCTGGGCCTGACGGCGGACGTCCTCGTGGTCCGCACCGGGGCCGACTCGCGTGTCATGGGCCTGGCGGCCGACGGTAGCGAGGTGTTCTCCCATGACGACGGCGACGCCCCCGGGCATGCGGTCGCCGTCTCGGGCCGTCACCTGCTGATGTCCGCATGGCGCGAGTGCGTGGACGACTTCCGGTCCGGGATCGGCTTCTGCGTGTACGACCTGGCGCTCCTGGACGTGACCACGGGCGAGCGCATCGAGCTCGGGCTGTCCTATACCGACCGCGACCGCACGCCCACCCTGGTCGCCGCCGCCGGGGACCCGCCGCTCGTGCTGACGGCCACCGATGACGCGGCGACGATCCACGACACAGCCGGGACGACGCTCTGGTCCGAAGAACGCGAGGTCGTCTTCGCCTCCGGAGGGGTGATCGGCGTCCGCGATGGCGAGGCGTGGATCAGCGTCGATCCGCTCACCGGCGACGAGCGGTGGCGCACCAGCGGCCCCCACGATTTCGTGACCACCGATGCCGAGCACGTGGTGTTCATCACCGGCGCCGAGATCCGCGCCCTGGACCGGCACACCGGGGAGGTGACGTGGTCGGGCCCGATGCCGCAGGCCGACGGCGTCGAGGTGATCCGGTACGAGAGTGCCGGTGGTCGGCTGTGGGCCTGGGCGCTGGTCGACGGTGGAGGGCCACGCTGGGTGGGTTACCGCCCGTGATCCCCAGCGGTCTGGACGCAGAGCCCAGTGATCCGGCACTTCCCTTTACCGACACCACTGGCCCCATCTAGCGTGGCTGGTCACCTGAGACCTGGGGAGGGCGACGACGATGTCGGAACTGACCGTGGACGTGATCACCTCGCTCGACGGCTATGGAGCCGCCGAGGGCTGGCCGGGGTTCTGGGGCATGGAAGGCCCCGAGTACTTCGAGTGGATGGCGAGTGAACCGACCGATTACACGGTGCTGATGGGTCGCAAGACCTACGATCTGATGTCCGCCTTCGCCGCCAACGGCGCCGAAGGCACGGGACCGCTGGACGCGCAGCCGAAGGTCGTGTTCTCCTCGACGCTGGCCGAGCCACTGGGCTGGCGGAACACTCGGCTGGTCAGTGGCGACGCGGTCGAGGCAGTGCGTGCGATGAAGCACGACGGCGTCGCCCTACACACCCTCGGGAGCCTCTCGCTGTGCCGGACGCTCCTGACCGCCGGGCTGGTCGATCGGTACCGGGTCGTGGTGTTCCCGGTGGTGAACGGGGCGACGGGCTACGACAACATGTACGCAGGTTGGCCCGACGTCCGGCTCGACCTGCTGGACCACCGGGTGTTCGACGGCCGGCTGCAGATGCTCGAGTACCGGCCGACGGTGCTCGACGGGCCGCCCGACGCGCCAGCCCCTGCCTAGGTCGACGAGCCGCTGCAGCACCCGGCCGGTGCCGTGCGTCACCGCCCCTGGTCGGGGTCCGGCCACTGCACCGCGTCGTCGTAGTCGTGGTGGCGGCGCAGGTAGGCGACGATGAACGGGCAGTAGGGCACGATCGTCTCGCCCCGGGCGACGGTGTCGTCGAGGGCACCGCGCGCGAGTGCGCTGCCGAGCCCTTGGCCGGCGAACTCGTCGTCGACGACGGTGTGGCTGAACGCGGTGCCGGCGGCCTCGGTGTGGAAGGCGGCGATCCCGGCCCTGGTCCCTCCAACCCAGATCTCGTACTGCCCTTCCGCGTCGTTGCGGACGATCGTCGGTACCTCGGTCTGGCTCACGCGTGACTTCCCCTCGTGCCGTGACGGCCCCGGGCCTCGCTGCCCGGGCGTTGTGAGTGCCTGCCCCGCACCCACCGTATCAACGCGCCGTGGCGCACGGGCCGAGCCCAGTTCGTCCCGGGCACGCTCCAGCAGGGACGCGTCGTCGATGCTGACGCCGTCGACCTCCACGTGCAGGACACACCCGAGGCGTTCGTCGGGCACCGCATGGACGACGGCGTCGCTCACCTCGTGCTGGCGCAGGAACCAGTCCCGCACCTCGCCCAGGTGGACGTTGTGGCCGCCGACCACGACGACGTCGTCCACGCGCCCGGCCAGGAACAGGCGACCCTGTGGGTCCAAGTGGCCGATGTCACCGCTGGCCACGAAGCCGCCCGGGGTGTCGGCGGCCCGCCACGGCGAGCGGAGCCACAGTCGTCCCGTGACGCTGTCGGGCACGTCGGCGCCGTCGTCGTCGCGGATCCGCAGGCGAACCCCCGTGGCGGGGCGGCCCACCGTCCCCGGCGCGTCGCGCAGGTCGGCGGCGGTCGCGATCGTGGCGGTGCCGGTCTCACTGGTGCCGAAGAAATCCACGAGAGCGCCCGGGTAGAGCGCCTCGATCCGGGCGGCGAGGTCGACGGGCAGCGGCGCGGAGCCGGCCGCGATCCGACGCAGTGGTGGGCGGGCCGCGGATGCCTCCAGCACCTGCGTGAGCCCTAGGAGTTGCGCCGGAACACCGAGCACTGCCCCGACCCGGTGGGTGTGGATGAGCTCGGCCCAGCGCTCGGGGTTCTGGCCGTGGCCGAGCACGACCGGCGCGCCGATCACCAGGGCCGCCGAGAACACGCTGAGCCCGTGCCCGTGCGACAGCGGTGCGGTGACGAGTACCGGCTCGCCACGGCGCAACCCGAGCGCCGCGAGCAGGCTGAGCACGGTGGCCAGCTGCGCGCGGCGCACCCCCGGACGTGCGGTCGCGTGTGGGGTGTGCGTGGTCCCGGAGGTGAGTAGGTGCAGCGTCCCGACCCGTCGCCGTCGCCATGGATCGGCCGGGCGTGCGGGACCCTCCGAGGGCTCTCCTCGAACGGCCGCCGGGTCGGTCCGCGGCGAGCAGTCGTAGTGCCGGATGCCGGGGCCGACGGCCGCGGCGAGGCCGGCGCCGGTGGCGTCGTCGTGGACCACGACGTCGGGGCGGGCCCGGCCGAGGATCGAGCGCAGCCGAGCGGTGCCGACGCTCGGGCCGATGAGCACGACGTCCACGCCGAGCGCACCGGCCGCGATCACGGTCGCGACCTGGCCGCGGTGGTCGCGGGCATGCACGGCGATCCGTGGCGAAGGCTCGCCGCCGGCCGCACCCCGGGCGGGGCGAGCGGCCGGGGCCGCGCGGGAGTCGCGGGCAGCGCGCAGTTCCCCGGTGAGCCGCGCGGCTGCGACGTCGACCGCCCGGGCCAACCCCTCGCCGTCGAGCGGGCCCAGCTGATCGACGAGTACCGGGCCGTGCGGGCTCCGGCGTGCGGCCGCGAGGGCCGCACCGGGCAGGGTGGTGCCATAGCGCCACAATGGGCCCACCGCGGGCAGGTCCGCCGGCCGCGGCGCCATCGCGCCGAGCACCGCGGCGGCCTCGGGGACGGCATGCCAACCGGACCGGTGACTCACCACCGGTTCCGTAGCACGGTGCGCAGGAGCAGGTCGGAGGTCGCGGGGGCGAGCGCCCCGACCGCGCCGCCGAGCCGGGCCCACCACGGCGCGATCAGCCGCGGCCGGTCCACGATCGCCCGGCAGACGAGCGCTGCCGCGTCGTCGGCACCGAGGCCGGGCGCGGTGGCGTAGTGCGCGGTCGGGGCACTCATGGCGGTGTGCACGAGCGGCAGATGGATGGACGTGGCGGCCACGCCGTCGGTCGCCAGCTCGGGGGCCACGGCCCGCAGCCACGCCTCGAACGCGGACTTGCTCGCCGCGTACGCGGAGTAGCCCGGACTGGGCACGTCCACGCTCGCGGACGCCACGGAGATCAGGTGACCGGCACCGTCGGCAGTCATCTCCCGCAGCAGTGGCAGCAGCAGGGCGATCGGGCCGAGGGCGTTGACGCCGGTCAGTCGCTGCACGTCGTGGAAGCGGTCGGTGTAGTCGGCGAGGCGGCGCCGGATGCTGTGCCCCGCGTTGGAGATGACGACGGCGGGGGTGCCGTGGTCGGTCAGGATCGTCTCGGCGGTTGCGCGGGCGGCGTCGGTGTCGCGCAGGTCGGCGCGGTAGGTGTCGGCCCGGCCACCGAGGGTCCGGATCCGCTCCGCGACGTCCTCGACCTCCTCGCCGCGGGCGAGCAGCAGCACGTGCGCGCCAACGGCCCCGAGGCGGATCGCGACCCGTTCGCCGACGCCCCGCGACGCGCCGGTGATCAGCACGGTGCGCCCTGCCACGACCTCGCGGACGGCATCAGGGCCGGGGCCGAAGCCGGCCATGCCGAGCAGCGCGCGCACGCCGACCGGCCAGCCCTGGTTCCCCCGCATGCCCGCGAGCCTAACCGCCGCCGTCGGGTCAACTACGCTCGGCCCGACCCGACGGTCCAGCCGATGGAGTGCCAGCATGCTCGAACTGCCAGCCTTGTCCCTGACCCAGCCGGACGAGTGGCCGGAGCGCCGCGGAGAACTCCTCGAGGCGTTCGCGCGGCACGTCTACGGCCGGACGCCTGCCGGCGGGAGCACCGCCGGGGTCGAGGACCGCGGCACCGAGGCGGTGCGCGGCGGGCACCGGTCGGACCTGGACGTCACGGTCGCCGGCCCGCTCGGGGAACGCGTCGTGCCGGTCCTCGTGCACGTGCCCGAGGGCGCAACCGGCCCGGTCCCGGTGGTCATCGGCCTCAACTTCGCCGGCAACCACACCACGACCCCGGCACCGGGCGTGCGGATCCGCCGCAACGCCGAGACGGAGCGGGGTGCGCGGGCGTCCCGGTGGCCGTACGGGGAGATCCTACGGCGGGGCTACGCGGTCGCCACGGCGCACTATGACGACATCGAGGTCGACGCTCCCGGTCACGCGTCCGACGGCGTGCGGGGCCTGTTCCTCCGTGACCCGGCTGACCCCGAGGGCTGGGGCGCGATCGGCGCCTGGGCGTGGGGGCTCGGCCGGATCCTCGACGCCGTCGCCGAGGTACCCGGGATCGACCCGGCGGCGGCCGTGGCCATCGGGCACTCCCGGCTCGGCAAGGCGGCCCTCTGGGCTGGCGCGCAGGACGAGCGGTTCGCCGTCGTGGTGTCCAACGACTCGGGCTGCGGCGGAGCGGCCCTGCACCGGCACCACGGGCCGGGCAAGGAGACCATCGCAGCCATCACCACGAACTTCCCGCACTGGTTCGCGCCCGGCTTCGCCGGCTACGCCGACCGCGAGGACGACCTCCCGGTGGACGCCCATCAGCTGCTGGCGCTCATCGCACCGCGCGCGCTGCACGTCGCGAGCGCGGTCGAGGACGCATGGGCGGACCCGCTGGGCGAGTACCTGGCCACCGTGGCCGCCTCGCCGGCGTATGAGTCGTTCGCGCTCACGGGTACCCGGGTCGAGGGCGAGGAGCCGGTGTCACTGCCGACCGTGGGTAGGCGGGTCGGCGGCCGGCTCTCCTACCACGTGCGATCCGGCGGCCACGATCTCACCGCCGGGGACTGGGGGCAGGCGCTCGACGCGGCCGATCGTGTGCTCGCCGAGCGAGGATCGACAGCCCCAGTGGCATCGGCCACCGCGGCGACCAGCACCCGGCGGGGCGCTTAGATCAGGTGGTGGAGAAGGCGCGGCGGTAGCGCTGGGGCGAGGTGCCGACGACGGTCTGGAAGTGCGCGCGCAGCAACGCGGCGGAGGAGAAGCCAACGTCACCGGCGATCTGCTCGATCGAGGCGTCGGAGCGCTCCAGTAGGACGCGGGCGCGGAGCACGCGTTGCTGCAACAGCCACCGGTGCGGCGTGGTGCCGGTCTCGGCGACGAACCGCCTCGCGAAGGTGCGTTCCGACATCACTGCGTGGCGGGCGAGTGAACTGACGGAGTGTGGCTCATGCAGGTTCTCCAGCACGTGCAGCAGGATCGGCTGCAGACTGTCGGCGGTGCACTCGGGCACGGGGGCCTGGACGTACTGCCGTTGCCCGCCGTCGCGCTGCGGCGGCACGACCATTCGGCGCGCGATGACGTTCGCGACGCCGGCGCCGAGCTCGCGCCGGACCAGGTGCAGGCACGCGTCGATGCCGGCGCTCGTCCCGGCTCCGGTGATGATCGAGCCGTTGTCCACGTAGAGCACATCCATGCTGACATCGACCTGCGGGAACCGTTGCCGGAACAGATCGAGGTAGCGCCAGTGGGTGGTGGCCCTCTTGCCATCGAGCAGGCCGGTCGCCGCGAGCGTGAAGGCGCCGGAGCAGATCGTCAGGATGGTGGCGCCGCGGGCGTGCGCGGTTCGGATCACGTCGAGCAGGTCCGCCGGGTAGTCCTCCCGGATCGCGGAGGCCGGTACCACGACGAGGTCGGCGTCGATCGCGTCCGACCACGCATGGGTAGGCACGATGGCGCCGCCGGAGTTGAGCCCGACCGGCTCCCCGACGACCGGGCCGGCGGTGATGAACTCGAAGGGTGGGACGCCGTCATCGGTGCGGTCGAGCCCGAAGACCTCGGCCGCGACCGCGTACTCGAACGCGGCCATCGGCTCCAGGAGCAGCGCGGCGATGCGGTGCAGTGCCATGGGCACAGCGTAGGTGGCTGGAATCCTGCGCGCAATGGCATCTCTGCCACTCGTGGCAGAGATGCTGCGAGCGCATGATGACTGACATGGAACTCGCGCTCGCCGTCCTCGCCATCGCACTGCTGGGATTCCTGCTCCACCGCGACGACCGTCGCAACCGCGACGCCGAGCCGTACTGGAGGCGGGGCACCGACCGTGACGCCGAGCGCGTGCGTGCCGACCTCCTCGCCGGCGCGGACACGCTGAGCCGCCGACCGCTCGGTCGGGCACGATCGACGTCCTCCGACTGGGAGCCACGCGCGTGAGCGCATCGCCGCTCGGTTGAGCGAGACGTCACCCGGTCGTCGCGGCACCGCCTGAAGCAGCCGTGGCGTGCGGCGTCCCCGGGTCGCCCGGCACGATCGCGCCGTCCGCGCGAATGGCGCTGCGGACCTCGTCCACGGCCACCCGGGTGGCTCCCCCGGCCGGCCCCGCCAGGGCCGCGAGCGCACCCACGGCCTGCCCCATCGCCATGCAGGAGGCCTGCACCCGGGCGGCGGAGTTGGCGACCCGGTCCGCACTGAGCGAGCGGCCGGCCACGACGATCCGCTCGCTACCCGCAGGAATGAGCGCCCGCAGCGGGATGGTCGGGAACGTGCCGACCTCGAGCATCCGGAAGTCCACGCCGGCGCCGTCTGCCCGGTGGATGTCGATCGGGAAGTAGCTGTAGCTCACCGCGTCCTCCCACAACCGGCCTGAGGCGTAGTCATCGCCGGTGATCGTGACCAGGCCCTCGATCATCGAGGTCTCCCGGATGCCGGTCTCCAGGGCCGCCCAGTCGACCGTGGTGGCGGCGAGGCCCGGCTGGCCCTTGAGGAACGTGAGGATCCGCAGGAGGGCCGCCCGGCCCGCCATCTCCGCACCCGTCCGTTCGGCGCTGGTGGCACCCTTGATCCCAGTCACGTGGATCGCGTTGAGGCCCCTGTTGCGCAGGAGCGTGCGCAGCGGCGCGTCGGCGCTGCTGAAGTCGTCCGCCCGCAGCCGCCCGTCGGCGACGGCGACGGCGTACTCGGTGTCCAGGGCGTCCAGGTCGAGGGAATCGACGTCGTACCCGCCGAGGCGGACCATGAGCGTGCCCGGCTGCAACTCCTCGTGCTGGCGGCGGGGCAGACCTGCCTGACCCACGACGTTCGCGTCGCCGGTGGCGTCGACGACCATCGCGGCACGCACGCCGACCAGACCCTCCTTGGTGCACAGGGTCAGGTGAGCGCCGTCCGGATCCTGCGTCACGTCCCCGAGCATCGTGTGCATGAGGACGTCCACGCCGGCGTCGGTCACCAGCTCGTCGAGGACCGCGGAGTAGATCACCGGCGTCACGCGCACGGACAGCTTCCAGTGCGGTCGGTCCCAGTCGGTGAAGTCCGGCAGCGCGTCCCCCGCCAGAGCCACGGCCCGAGTGACGGCCTCCCAGCCGATGCCGGCGATGACCTGCCGGCCCCAGGCATGGAAGAGCGACGTCGTGAACACACCGGCCACCGTGGTGGTGCCGCCGAGGGCGCCGTTCTTCTCCACCAGGAGCGTGCGCGCCCCCATCCGCGCCGCCTGCACGGCCGCCGGGTACCCGGCCGGGCCTCCTCCAATGACCACCACGTCGTACGGCTCGGCCAGGTCAGGTGCGGTACCCACTCTTCATCTCCCTCGACGTCGATATCTCGATGGCGAACGCGCTCGGCCTACGCCGGCAGCGTGTGCTCTCCTAGGCGCTGCGCGAGCTCACCGGCCGCCTGCTGCAGTTCGTGACGGCACCGGTCCGCCTGCTCCGCGGAGAACCGCGCGGTGGTGCCGCTCACGGACAGCGCCGCGACCACCTCGCCGACGCGGTCGAACACCGGCACGGCGACGCATCGGATGCCGAGGATGTATTCGCCGTCGTCCTCGGCCCAGCCCCGTGCCCGCGCCGCCGAGACGTCCGCCCGCAACGACGCGACGTCCGGCCGGGTGTGCTCGGTGAAGACCTCGAGCTCGCCGTTCCCGTAGAGCTCCGTCAGGCCGGCGTCGTCCAGGGCCGTCAGCAGCGCCTTGCCGAGGCCGGTGGCGTGGCACGGCAGGCGCGCACCGATGCGCTGGTCGAACACGAGCTTGTGGGTGCCGTGACTCTTCGCGAGGCAGACCTGGTCCGCGCCGGACCGGATCGCGAGCCGGACTGTCTCGCCCGTCGCGTCCCGCACGGCGTCCATGAACGGGCGGGCCCGCTGGCTCAGGCTCTGGGCACCGTCGTACGCCTGGCCGACCTCCCAGGCACGCAGACCGAGGGTCACCCGCATGGTGGCGGGGTCGCGCTCGGCCCAGCCGGCGTCGATCAGTGCGCCGATCAGGTGGTGCGCGCTCGACTTCGGCAGGTCGAGAGCCACCGCGACCTCGGTGAGGCTCAGGCTCTCGGAGTCGGCGAGCAGTTCCAGCACGCGCAGGCCGCGGGCGAGCGCGGGTGCGCCGGTCCGTCGTTCGTTGTCCACCACTGTCCCCTGTCGTTCACTATGTCGAACGATACTTCACTATGGACAACCGCTGGCTGTTCGTTAGGCTTTCCGCGCACGCCCCACCGGCCCGAGGAGTGGTCCCGTGATCGTCGACGCGCACGCCCACGCCTGGGCGCGCTGGCCCTATCCGGCCGCCGTGCCGGACCCGCTCACCCGCGGCAGCGTCGGCTCGCTGCTGTACGAGATGGATGCGGCGGGCGTGGACCGGGCCCTGGTGGTCTGCGCAGGGATCGGCGGGGACGAGGACCGCACGGACAACACCCGCAACAACGACTACGTGCTCGCCGCCGCGTCCGAGCACCCGGACCGCCTGAGTGTCGCCCTCGACGTGGACTCACGCTGGACACCCGAGTACCACCTACCCGGCGCGCCCCAGCGGCTGGCGAGGGCGCTCGCGGAGGCGGGCGACGCCGTCGGGCGGGTGGCCGGGGTGACCCACTACCTCGCCGACGAGACCGACGACTGGTTCGGTGGCGACGACGCGGCGGGCTTCCTCGCCACGCTCGCCGCGCATGGCCTGCTCCTCTCGCTGCACGCGCGGCCGGCGTGGTTCGGCGCCGTCGCGGCGGCTGCGCGAGCGCACCCGGACGTGCCGGTGCTGATCCACCATCAGGGCCATGTCGGGTCCGATGCACCGGCCGAGGCCGCGGCCCTGCGTGACCTCGCCACGGTGGCGAACGTGTACGTGAAGGTCAGCGGATTCCACTACCTGACCGAGCGCACCTGGGACTTCCCCTACACCGACCGGCGGGTCCTGGCGGACCTGCTGGAGCATTTCGGGCCGCAGCGGCTGGCGTGGGGCTCGGACTTCCCGGTCTCCCGCCCGCACCTGACCTATCGGCAGGCTCTGGAGACCGTCCGGTCGTATTCAGGGCTCGACGGCGGATCGTCGGCCGCCGTGCTCGGCGGCACCATGGCGGGGCTGCTCGGGCTGACGGCACCGGTCACCGACCCGGTCGGCGCGCGGTGACGCAGTAGGGCATGCCGGCCGGATCCTCGAGAGTGACCCACTCGCGCCCGTCGAAGCGGTGCCGCGCACCGAGTGCGAGATGGCGTGCGACCTCCGCGCCCGGGTCGTCCGCGGCGAGGTCCAGGTGGGCCCGGACCGGCCCGACGTCGTCCTGGCGCCGCTGCACGAGGACCTGGAGGGCGCCGACCCCGGTCAGCCGCTCGAACTCACCGTCCCCGAGATCACGGCGCGCCCATCCGGTGAGGCCGGTCCAGAACTCGAGCTCGCCGTCGTAGCGGCTCGGCGGGACGTCGAGGCAGACCTGGTCCACCATGCTGCGGCCAACCCCCGGCCAGAACTCCGAGGGCGGCAGTTCGGCGCCGGGCTGCGGTTGCACCACGCAGACGAGGAGACCGCCGGGTGTCGCCACCGTCGGCACGCCTGCCCGGGTCATGTCCGTGCCGCCAAGGTCCAGCGCCCGGCGCACCAGACCCGGCACATCACCGGTGTGCAGGTCGAGGTGGATCCTTGGCTCGGACTCGCCGGTCACCTGGGTCCGCAGGTACGGCGCGCCGGAGCGCGGGAGCAGCGTCGCGAACTCCCCCGCAGGCCCCCGGCGCTCGGAGAGCGAGCACCCGGTGACGTCCAGCCAGAACCTGGTGGCGGCGTGGCTGCGGGCGGCCGGGAGGTCGAGGAAGGCCGTCATCCACTCGATGCCCATCACTCCACCGTACGTGGGGCCGCCCGCCCCACCGTCGTAGGACCGGCCGGTCAGCTCGGGAACGGCTCCAGCGCGCCGCTGAAGACCAGCTCGTCCGGCTCGAGCCACGGGGCCACTACCTCGGTCACGGCTTCGACATGCGCGGGGTCGGCGACCACGAGCTGCACCTCGAGCAGTCCGCTGACGCCACTGCCGCTGGAGAGCAGGTCGAGGTCCTCCCAGACGGCGTTGAGCGCGTCCTGCGCGGCGCGGACGTCGGACTGCAGCGGCAGATCACTGGTCTGCACGCACAGCGGCCCGGCGTAGATCGCCCGGAACTGCGCCCGCGCCAGGGCTGCGTCACCGGAGACCAGCACGTTCATGACGTCGCCTCCCCCGGAGACGTAACTGAGCACGTACCCGTCGTAGGTCTCCAGGAACATCGACAACTCCGACTGCTGGGTGATGAGGTCGGAACCAGTGGGGCCGCCACCGGCCCGGGCGGCGTCGTCGTCGCACAGTTGCGGGAAGTCCGGGGACGGGTCGGCGGACGGCTCCCACCCGGCCGGCGGTTCCGCGGTCGCCGGCTCGGTCAGCCTGAACGAGGTGCCGTCATAGGTGCCGACCACCCAGGCGCTGGCCCAGGTGCTGCCCGACGCGGACTCGTGCTCGATGCCCGACCAGCCTTCGAAGCCGATCAGTTCCGGCCCACCGCACTGGGGCGGGTAGGAGTCGGCGACGGCGCCGAGGCAGAGCTGCGGCGGCTCGTCACCGACCTGCATGATCAGTCCCATGCCGACCAGGACCACGCCCGACGGGTCGGCAGTGGTGCCGTCGACCGTCGGTCCGTCGTCCGGCGGACCTCCGCTGCCCGGCGCCCCACCGAGCCCGCCGCACGCAGCGAGCACCAGTCCCACGACCGCGGCCAGCGCCGCACCAACCGATCGTCGACCCATGCCGAGCCTCCTCTGTCCTACCGAGATTGTGTCGCGACTGGTCGAGGGCTTGCAGGGCAGCCAGCATGTGACTGACAGGATGGCGCGGTGCCCGAGATGGTGATCCGATCCGACGACCCGCGCTGCGCCGAGCTGGAGGGCGCCGGGTGGACAGTTGTCGCGACCTCGTGGGGTGCCCGCCTGCGCGTCACGCCGGCACTGCTCGAAGGGCTGGGCCAGGTGGTGGCCGGCGCCGGACAGTCCGGCACGAGGATCCGCGAACTGACGGTCTCGGATGCCGATGCGGTCCTGAGGTTGGACGCGGCGACGGCGGCCGACTACCCCGGCGGCATCGCGACCTCCCACGAGCCGCTGGACGCGGCCGGCGCGAGGGATCTCTTCACCCGTGGCCGGGTCTTCGGCGCGGAGCATGACGGCGTGCTCGTCGCCATCACCGCGACCGAGGAGGTCGGCGCCCTGGTGGAGACCGCGTTCACCGCCGTCGACCCGTCGCACCGGGGGCAGGGGCTCGCAACCGCGGTCAAGGCGGCATCGGTCCTCGCGCACGCGGCGGACGGCGCGGCGCTGTTCGGCACCGGTGGCGCCTCGGTCAACACTGCGAGCCTGGCGATGAACCGAGCGGTCGGCTACGAGATCACCGAGACCTGGCACACCTATCGGCCGCCCGCCGAGAGTGCCGAGTGACCTGACTCAGTTGAGCAGGTCCGGGGCGAACGCCACGAGGATCTTGCTCGCGGAGTCCGAGCCGTCGGCCAAGCCGGCGAACGCCGCCTGCGCCTGTTCGGGGCCGACGGTGCGCGAGATCAGCGGCGCCAGCTCCGCAACCGCCCCCGCAGCCCATGCGGCCGTGTCCGCGAAGTGGGCCGGTGCGTAGCAGAACGCGCCGACCAGGGTGCGTTCCGCCGTCGAGATCGCGTAGGCCGGCAGTTCGACGGTCGGTGCGCCCATGCCGACGAGCACCACGGTGCCGCCTGCCGACGTCGCGGCCAGGGCCGTCGCCAGGGTGGCGCTCACGCCGACGGCGTCGATGGTGACGTCGATGGTGCCGGCCGCCTCGTGCACGTCCTCGGTGCCGGGATCGACGACGGCGAACCCCAGCTGGGCGACGAGCGTGCGGCGGGCGGGGTGCGGCTCCGAGACGAGGACCGACGCCGCGCCGAGCCGGCGGCAGGCGATCGCGACGGCCTGCCCGATCGGGCCGCCGCCGAGGACGAGCACCCGCGAGTCCGCGTCGACCCCGCCGCGCAGTGCCGCGTGGTAGCCGACCGCGAGGGGTTCGACGAGGGCGCCGACGGCGACATCGCCGGCGAACGGCACGAGGTTGGCCGCGGGGGCCGCGAGGTAGTCGGCGAACGCACTGGAGATGGCGGGGTCGACGCCGATCACACGGCGCCGGGCGCAGATGTGGGCGTTGCCCTCGAGGCAGCGAGCACACGTCCCGCACGCCAGGTTCGGGTTCAGCACCACGACGTCGCCGAGCGCGTGGCCGGTGGCACCGTCGCCGAGCGCCGCGACCACGCCGACCGTCTCGTGCCCCATCACCTGGCCAGGCTGGCGACGCCCGTTCTCGCCGGTGTACCCGTGCAGGTCGGAGCCGCAGATCCCGGTCGCCACGATGCGCACGAGCACCTCCCCCGGCGCCGGCACGGGGGTGGGTCGATCCTCGAGGAGAAGGTTGCCGAAGTCGGCGAGCACGAGCGCGCGCATCTGTGCCGGGACGGTCGTGGGCATCGGTGCCTCGTTCTCTATCATGAACTGCGCTTCTAGATACGGAATCAGATTAGTGCGCCGGCACCGTCGGTGTCGACGCGCCGAGGCGGTGTCGGACGTGGGTGACACGATGGGCCGCATGCCGTCGACGACCGTTGCGCTCCCGTTCACGCCGCCGCTCGACGGGGACGCCCTGTGGGACTACCTCGCCGCGCGCATCATCGTCGGTGTCGAGGAGATCGACGCGGCCAGCTACCGGCGCACGCTGGCACTGCCGCACGGACCCGGTGTGATCACGATCGCGCGGCCGGCGCCGGGCGCGGCCGCCCTGACCATGGAGGTCGCCGCGCATCCCGCGGACCTCGGCGCCGCGACCGGCGCGGCCGGCCGGATCGCGGACGTGGGCGCCGACCCGGCTGCGATCGTCGCCGGTCTGGGTGAGCATCCGTGGCTGGGCCCCCTCGTGCGTGCGCGGCCCGGCGTGCGCGCACCAGGCCAGGCGGGCGGGTTCGAGATCGCGGTACGGGCCGTCCTGGGCCAACAGGTCTCCCTGGCCGCCGCCTGTACGCACACCTCCCGGCTCGCGCGCACGATCGGGACGCCGCTGGCCGCGCCGGACGGCGCGCTCACGCACCTGTTCCCGACCCCGGCGCAACTCGCCCGGGTAGACCCGGACGACGGCGAGACGCTCGCGATGCCGGCCGGGCGCCGTCGGGCCCTGATCGCGCTCGCCCGGGCCGCCGCCGACGGCCTCGACCTTGACGGCGGACTCGACGCCGACGAGGCCGAGCGGCGCCTGCTCGCACTCCCCGGGATCGGGCCGTGGACGACGCAGTACGTGCGCATGCGCGCCCTCGGCGACCCCGATGCCTACTGTGGCACCGACCTGGTGCTCCGGCGGGCGGCCGAGCGGCTCGGGGGCGCGCCGGTGGACCCGATCGGCACGGAGTTCTCACCGTGGCGCACGTATGCCGCTCACCACCTGTGGCGGCACGCCCAGCTGGAGGCAGCATGACCGAGACGAACGGGGCCAGGATGACGGAGATGACAGAGGTCGCCACCACCTACCGCCATGACCTCGACTCCCCCATCGGGCCACTCGTGCTGCTCGCCGACTCCGACGGCGCGCTCACCGGCCTGCTGTACCCGGGGCACCGGACCATCGCGCTCGCCGAGGGCGCGGTCGCCGACCCAGCGCCGTTCCGGGACGTACAGACCCAGCTCGAAGAGTACTTCGCGGGTGTGCGGACCACCTTCGACGTGCGCCTCGCCCCGGTGGGAACGTCCTTCCAGAGGGCGGCCTGGGAACAGTTGCTCCTGATCCCGTTCGGCGAGACCCGCACGTACGGCCAGATCGCGGACGCGCTCGGGCAGCCCGGTGCGGCCCGAGCGGTCGGTCTCGCGAACAACCGGAACCCGATCTCGATCATCGTGCCCTGTCACCGGGTGATCGGCGCGGGCGGCAACCTGACCGGTTACGGCGGCGGCATCGACGCGAAGAAGTTCCTCCTCGACCTGGAGTCCCGGGGTTCGACCCTGTTCTGACCTCGGTCAGGTGGTGACCAGGTAGTCCTCGGCGTCGTCGTCCCAACGCAGCGTCACCGCGCCGGCCTCCGCCGCGGCCCGGCAGAACTGCAGGAAGTTGCGGTAGCCGAGCGCCTTCTCGGAGAAGTCCGGGCGACGCTTGCGCAGGTGGTTCTTGAGGCCGGACAGGGCGGACGGCCCGTCGGACTCGGAGACCACGGCGGCGACCAGCGCGAAGGCGTCGCCGGCCTCGTCGCGCTCGGGCAGCGACACCTCCGGGTCGCCGGCGGCCGGGCCGGTGCCCAGCTCGACGATGCCCCGCTCGGCCAGGTTGCGGAGCACCTCGCCGAAGGTCCGGTAGCCGTGGTCGGACTCGCTGAACGTCGGGTCCTTGCGGAGCAGGGTGCGCTTGAGCACCGAGGCGGTCACCGACCCGCTCGTGGAGGATTGCAGCCCCGCGAGTGTCTGTGCGACGAGGACGTCCAGCGCCGTCGTGTCGTCGGCGACCTCGTCGTCCTCGTCCTCGTCCGGGGTCTCGGGGGTCGGGGCCGGGTC
>NZ_CACRYJ010000058.1 GCF_902703175.1 Occultella aeris
GCCCGGAGCCGGTCGCCGCCCGCCCGCTCGCGGCCCGGGTGGTCGGCCTGCGGGCGGGCCGGGTCGCGGTGCGCCGGGGCGCCTCGGTCGTGGTCACCGGGCCGCCGCCAGTGCGGCCACGGCGGCGGCGAACTTCTCGCCGCGCTCGGCGTAGGAGCGGAACTGGTCCATCGAGGCACAGGCGGGCGCGAGCAGGACCACGTCGCCCGTCCGGGCGTACTCGCGCGCCTGGGCCACTGCTGTCCTCATGACCTCAGTGTCACCAGCGGGCACCACGGTTCGCGGGAGGTCGGGGGCGTGTCGGGAAAGTGCGTCCACGATGGGCTCGGGATCCACACCGATCACCACGACGGCGCGCAGCCGATCCCGGCGCGAGGCGACGAGGTCGTCGAACCGGGCGCCCTTGGCGAGACCGCCCGCGATCCAGACCGCCCGGCCGTGCTCGACGCCCGCCAGTGCGGCAGCGGCCGCGTGCGCATTGGTGGCCTTGGAGTCGTCGACGTAACGGACGCCGTCGATCGTGGCCACGTGCTCCATCCGGTGCCCGCCGGGCGCGAAGGAGCGCAACCCCTGCGCGACGGCGGGAGCCGGCACGTCCGCAGCCCTGGCGAGCGCGGCGGCCGCGAGCGCATTCGCGACGATGTGCGGCGGTAGCGGTCCGGTGGCGAGGTGCGCGAGGTCGGCGAGCGTGCCGAGTTCCGCTGCGTGGCTGGACCGGTTCGGCACGAACGCCCGGTCCGCGAGGACGTCCTCGACGAGGCCGACCTCGCTGAGCCCGGGGGAACCGAGGGTGAACCCGACGGCGCGGGCACCGTCGACCACGTCGGCCGCCTCGACCATGGCGCGGGTCGCCGGGTCGGCCACGTTGTACACGCACGCCACCCGCGCGCCCGAGTAGACCCGGGCCTTGTCCGCCGCGTAGCCGGCGTAACCGCCGTGCCAGTCGAGGTGGTCGTCGGCGATGTTCAGGCACGCCCCGGCCACGGGTGACACCGAGTGGGTGAAGTGCAGCTGGAAGCTCGAGAGTTCCACCGCCAGGGCGTCGAGCCTGGCCCCGCCGGCACGGGAGTTCAGCACGGTCTCAGCGATCGGGGTGCCGACGTTGCCGACGGCTGGCGCGAAGCGGTCGGCCGCGGCCAGGATCGAGGCGAGCATGCCGACGGTCGTGGTCTTGCCGTTCGTGCCGGTCAGGGTGAGCCAGTCGACGTCGGGCCGGCAGATCTGCCAGGCGAGCTCCACCTCGCTCCAGACCGGTATCTCAGCCGTGACGGCGTGGGCCAGCACCGGGGTGCGCGGGTTCAGCCCGGGCGAGGTGACGACGATGGCGGGGTCGGTCCCGAGCCCGCGCTCGGCGAGGGCCTCCGGGTCGGCGTCCGCGATCAGGGCGACGCCGGCCGGGAGGTCCACCCGGTCGCCCACGCGCGGGTCGGCATCGATCGCGGTGACCTTGGCACCCAGTTCGGCGAGCACGGCGACGGCGGAGCGACCGGACGCGCCGAGGCCGGCGACCAGAACCCGCGTCCCGCGGAGGTCGTCGATGGCGGCGCCCGCGCTCAACCGACGACCCACTCGGCGTAGAAGATGCCGAGCCCGGTGCACACGAACAGGGCGGCGATGATCCAGAACCGGATCACGATCGTGACCTCGCCCCAGCCCATCAGCTCGAAGTGGTGGTGCAGGGGCGCCATCTTGAAGACCCGCCTGCCGGTCATCTTGAAGAACCCGATCTGGATCATGTCGGAGAGGATGATGATCACGAACAGGCCGCCGATGATCGCGGCGAGGATCTCGGTGCGGGTCAGGATCGAGATCCCGGCCAGCGCACCGCCGAGGGCCAGCGAGCCGGTGTCGCCCATGAAGATCTTCGCCGGGGATGCGTTCCACCAGAGGAACCCGAAGCAGGCGCCGACGATCGCGGCGGCGATGATCGCCAGGTCGCGGGGGTCGCGCACCTCGTAACAGCTCTGCCCGACGCTGGAGAGGATCTGGCAACTCTGGTTCATCTGCCACATCGTCACGAGCACGTACGCGCCGAACACGAACATCGAGGCGCCCGTGGCCAGGCCGTCCAGGCCGTCGGTGATGTTGACCGCGTTCGACCACGCCGTGATCAGGAAGTTCGCCCAGATCACGAACAGGATCAGTCCGACCGTGGCCCCGGCGAACGCGAGGTCGATGCCGAGGTCGCGCGAGAACGAGATGTGCGTACTCGCCGGGGTGCGCCAGCGGTCGTTCGGGAACTGCAGCACGAGCACCGAGAACACGATGCCGACCACGCCCTGACCGATGATCTTCCACTTCGGGCTCAGGCCGAGGGATCGTTGTCGGCTGATCTTGATGAAGTCGTCGAGGAAGCCGACCACACCGAGGCCGACCATCAGGAACAACAGCAGCAGCCCCGATGCGCTCGGTCTGCTCCCCGCGAAGACGTTCGCGAACGCGTACGCGATCAGCGTCGCCATGATGATGACCACACCGCCCATGGTGGGCGTACCGCGCTTGGTGAAGTGCGCCGTCGGGCCGTCCTGGCGGATGAACTGTCCGTAGTTGCGGTGGACCAGGAACCGGATGAAAAGCGGCGTTCCGAACAGGGAGACGATCAGAGCCACCGCCCCGGAGGCGAGGATGGCGATCACGTTTGGACCTCCGCGAGTTCGGTGAGGCGGTCGGCGAGCCGCGCCAGCCCGGACCCCTTGGAGGACTTGACGAGGACGACGTCGCCGTGGCGCAGGTGCGCACCCAGCGTCTCGATCGCCTCGTCGACGGTTTCGAACGTGCTGACGACGGCGGCCGTTGCGCCGGCGGCGCGGGCTCCGTCCGCGATCGGAAGGGCGCCGTCGCCGATGACGACGAGCCGGTCGACGCCACGCTGATGCGCGTAGGCACCGATCGCCTCGTGCTCACCGGGGCCGGTGGCTCCGAGTTCGAGCATCTCGCCGAGCACGGCGACGCTGCGCCGGTCGGCACCCGCCATCGCGACCAGGGCGTCGATGCCGGCGCGCATGGAGTCCGGGTTGGCGTTGTACGCGTCGTCGATGAGGCTCACGTCACCGGCGACGGTGGAGACCTGCATCCGGTGCGGGCTGAGCGGGCCGGCGTCGGCGAGCACCTCCGCGACCTCCGCGAGCGGGCGGCCGAGTTCGAGCGCGACGGTCGCGGCAGCCAACGCGTTGGTGACGTGGTGGGTACCGACCAGGGCCAGGGTCACGTCGGCCGAACCCTGCGCTGTCGTGAGCGTGAACCTCGCGTGCCCGCCGGTCTCGAGGCTGACGTCGGCGGCGCGGACGTCGGCCCCCGGGGTCTCGGCCCCGAACGTGAGCACCCGCTCCCCCGCCGTGAGCGGAGCCATCGCGGCCACGCGCGGGTCGTCGGCGTTCAGAACCGCGACGCCGTGGCTGCGCAGACCCTGGACGAGCTCGGACTTCGCGGCGGCGATCCCGTCCCGGTCACCGAACCCGGCCAGGTGGGCCGAGCCGACCATGAGGACCACGGCGATGTCCGGGGGTGCGATGCCGGTGAGGTAGGTGAGGTTGCCGGGGGCGTCGGCGCCCATCTCCAGCACCAGCGCCACGGTGCCGCGATCGGCGCGCAGGACGGTCAGCGGCAGCCCGATCTCGTTGTTGAACGAGCCGACCGGGGCGACCAGTGGCCCGAGGGGAGCGAGGAGCCGGGAGAGCAGGTCCTTGGTGCTGGTCTTGCCGGCGGAGCCGGTGATCGCGACGACCAGCACGTCCCGCTCGGCGCGGAGGGTGGCGAGGACCACGCGGGCCAGGTCCCCGAGGGCCCGCTGGACGTCGGGTACGAGCACCAGTGGCGCGGCGACTCCGGCGACCGGGCGGGCGACCAGTGCCGTGGCGGCGCCGCGCTCGAGAGCTCCGGCGACGTAGGCGTGGCCGTCGACATGCTCGCCGGGCAGCGCGACGAACAACGCCCCTGGTGCGGCGTCCCGGGAGTCGATGACGACGGTGGTGACGGCGGACGCCTCGGGCTGCATACCGGTGGGCGCACCGGCCGGCTCGGGCCAGATCACCCGCCCGCCGGTGCTGGCGGCGATCTGCGCCACTGTGAGTTCGATCATGGCTCCTCGGTGCGCTGGGGGGACCGCTCGGACATCGCGGTGCGCACCTCCTCCCGGTCGTCGAGATGGAACTCCACCCCGGCGATCTCCTGCAGGGTCTCGTGCCCGCGACCCGCTATCAGCACGGTATCGGCAGGGCCTGCGAATCTGATGGCACGGTGGATCGCGGTACGCCGCGGCGCGACCTCGAACAGGTCCACACCGCGGCCGGTGCGCTGCGCCATGGGCAACGCGCGCAGCGCCCCGGCCATGACCTCCGCGCGGATCGCGGCCGGATCCTCGTCATGTGGGTCGTCGTCGGTGATCACGACGACGTCCGCGTTCTCGACGGCGACCCGCCCCATCACGGCCCGCTTGCCCCGGTCCCGTTCCCCGGTCGCGCCGAACACCACGAACAACCGGCCCTTCGTCGAGGGCCGCAGGGCGGCCAACGCCAGGTGCAGCGCGTCGGCGTTGTGGGCGAAGTCGACGATGCACCGCGGCCGGTTCGCGACCAGCTCCATCCGGCCGGGGACGAGTGCGCGCAGCCCGTGCGGCAGGGCGTGGTTCAACTCGGCGGGCGTGCTGCCGGACTCGATCGCCATCACCAGCGCCACCGCGGCGTTGGCGACGTTGAAGCGGCCCGGCAGTCCGACCGACGTCGAGAGGCTGCGTCCCGAGGTGTGCGTGATCGTGAAGTCGGTGTGGTCGGCGGCCACGTGGTTGATTACGATCATCCAGTCGGCGTCCTGGCCGGCCCTACCGGTACCCACGGTGACGACGTCGATGCTCGCCTGCTCGGCCAACCGTCGGCCCCATGCGTCGTCGACGAGCACCACGCCGCGGCGCGCGTGCTGCGGGGTGAACAGGGACGCCTTGGCCTCGAAGTAGTGCTCGACGCCGCCGTGGAAGTCGAGGTGGTCCTCGGTGAGGTTGGTGAAGGCGACGACGTCGAAGACCACCCCGTCCACGCGGTGCAGGGCAAGGGCGTGCGAGGACACCTCCATGACCACCGCGTCGACATCCGCGGCGACCATCTCGCTGAGCAGCCCGTGCAGCTGCGGTGCTTCCGGCGTGGTCAGCCGGGCGGGGGTCCGGTCCGGACCGACCTTGAGCTCGACGGTGCCGATCAGCCCGGTCTGCCCGCCGAGGGCGGCGAGGATCTCCTCGAGCAGATACGTGGTGGTGGTCTTGCCGTTCGTGCCGGTGACCGCGAACGTCCGGACCGATCCGGCCGGGTTGTGGTGCACCCAGGCGGCGACGTCCCCGAGGATCAGCCGGGGGTCGTCCGCCACAAGTACGGGCACCCGCGGCGCAGCGCTGCCACGCGTGGCGATCAGTTCGGCACCCGCGGCGTCGGTGAGGACGGCCACGGCACCCGCCTCGACGGCGTTGGCTGCGAACGCGGCGCCGTGCGCCTTGGCACCGGGCAGGGCGGCGAACAGGTCTCCGTCGGAGACGGTGCGGTTGTCGAGACTCACGCCCGCGAGCGTGGTCGCCCCCGCGTCGGACGTGTCCCGAAACGCCAGTCCGAACGTGCTTGCGAGGGTGGCCACGGTGCGCGGCTGCCCCGTTTCGCCAGTGGTGCTCATGGGAGGAAAATCTACCGTTTCAGGAGGCATCCGGCGTCAGCGGGTAGGGGTCCGCCGGCTCCGTGCTGGGGGCGACGCCGCGCGACTGCAGGGCGAACGCGGTGACATCGTGGAACACCGGCGCGGCGATGGTGCCGCCGTAGATGCCGCTGGACGGGTTGTAGATGACCACGCCGACGGCCAGGTCGGGATCGTCGGCCGGAGCGATGCCCACGAAGGACGCGGCGACGTCGTTGAGCTGACCGGTCTCGTCGGCGACCTGGGCCGTCCCGGTCTTGCCCGCGATCCGGTACCCCTCGATCGCGGCGTGCTCACCGGTGCCTTCGTCGTCGACCACGCTCTCCAGCATCCGGATCATCTGCTCGCTGCTCTCCGGCGAGACCACCTGCTCGGGCTCGGCCGCCTCGTTCTCGATGAACTCGCCGTCGCAGTCGTAGCCGTCCACCAGGCGGGGGGTGATGTGGACACCGCCGTTGGCGACGGTGGCGAAGACCCCGGTGTTCTGGAGCAGGTTTACGGAGACGCCCTGGCCGAACATGTTCGCGAAGCGGGTTCGGCCGTCCCAGGTTTCAGGTTCACCCAACTGCCCTGGCGACTCC
Source organism: Occultella aeris (assembly GCF_902703175.1). GTDB lineage: Bacteria > Actinomycetota > Actinomycetes > Actinomycetales > Beutenbergiaceae > Occultella > Occultella aeris. The sequence continues at coordinate 6,249 of NZ_CACRYJ010000058.1, forward strand.
CCAGGCAACCCAATCCCGGTGGCCTCCGTCCAGCCGAGGCGCTGCATGTACTCGTACCGCGTGGCGTCCGACATCAGGCTGCCGATGTTGACGGTCCCGGTGTTCGCGGACTCGGCAAGCACGCCTGCGGGGGTGAGGATCTGATCGGGGTGCTCGGTGTGGTCGTGGAAGGTCTGACCGTTGTCGGTGGTGAGCCGGTACGGGTCCTCGACCGGGCTCGTCGGCGTGATCACGCCCTCCTCGAGGGCGCTCAGGATGGTGAGCACCTTGCCGGTCGAACCGGGCTCGTACGGGCTCGTCACCGAACGGGCACCGCGGTCCTCCACCGCCGAGGCGCCCGGGTTGTTCGGGTCCACGCTGTCGGAGTCGGCGAGCGCGATGATCCGGCCGGTGCTGCGCTCGATGATCACGACCGCGCCCCAGCTCGCCCCGTAGGTGTCGACGGCATCGTCGATCACCTGCTGGGTGTGCCACTGGATGTCCGCGTCGATGGTCAGCTGCACGTCACAGCCCGGCATCGCCGGGGTCGTGGACTGCTGCCCGGTCGGGATCACCTGACCGGACGCACCGATCTCCACCTGGAGCCGGCCGTCGGTGCCGAGCAGGTCCTCGTTCTGGGTCTGCTCGATGCCGGCCGCGCCGACTCCCTCGGAGTTCACCCAGCCGAGGATGCTGCCGGCCGTGGCGCCGTTCGGGTAGACCCGCTCGAAGGTGTCCTCGGAGGCGACCCCGTTCACGCCGAGTGCCGCGACCTGCTGCCACACCTCGGGCGAAACATCGGTCGCAAGGATCACGTAGCCGGCCTCGCCGACCAACCGGGCACCGAGCGTGTTGACGTCCAATCCGAGCACGGGCGCCAGCACCTGGGCGGCCGCGGCCGCGCCGTAGCCGATCACCTCGTCGTCCTCGTCGTAGAGGCGGAAGTCCGGGATCTGGGTCTGGTCGACGACCACCCGGTACGTCTCGACCGTGGTCGCCAGCACGGTCCCGTTCGCGTCCACGATGTCCCCGCGCGCGCCGGTCAGGGTGTAGGTGTGGGTGCGCTCGGCCAGGGCGGCCTGGGCCAGGGACGGCCCGATGATCGCCTGGACGTAGATGAGGCGGCCGGCGAAGACCATCATCACCGCCAGGAGGGCGGCGAGCAGGACCGTCTGCCGCTTCTCCGGTGCTCCGAGCTTTGTGAAGGGGTTCTGTCCTCGCGCCACCCTGCTCACCCGTCCTCGCCGATCAGCCCGGCCGCCTCGCCGAGGACGGTGCCCTGCTCGAGCAGGATGTAGTTCATGCCCTCGGCCGGCACCATGCCCAACGCGGCCGCCCGAGCGGACAGTGCCGCAGGCGAGCCGAGGGTGTCCACCTCGCGGGCGAGCACCTGCTGCTCCTCCGAGAGCCGGGCGAGCGCGACCTCCTGGTCATGCATCTCGTACGCCGTCGAGGCCATCGCCGTGTTCAGCGCCAGAGCACCGAGGAGTGCGCCGCCGAGGATGGCCATGCACAACAGGATGAACGGCAGCACGGTCCGAGCGGGTGCAGGCGCGCGGACGATCCGCAACCGCGGTCTCCACGTCGGGACGGAGAGCGGTCGCGCCGTCCGTGGGGCGCGAGCCGGCATGGCGCTCATGAGTGGGCCTCCAGGTGGGTGGGGGTGGGGCGCAACCGCTCGGCGGCCCGGAGCCGGACCGAGGCCGAGCGGGGATTGCGGGCCTGTTCGGCCTCGTCGGCCTCCTCGGCACCGCGGGTGAGCAACCGCAGGTAGGGCTCGTGCTCACTCAGTTCGACCGGGAGACCCGGTGGGGTGGAGGAGGTCGCCCCGCGGGCCAGGGCCCGCTTGACGATCCGGTCCTCGAGGGACTGGAAGGACATCACGACGATCCGCCCGCCGACTGCCAGGGTGTCCACGGCGGCGGGGATCGCACGCTCGAGCACCTCGAGTTCGGCGTTCACGGCGATCCGCAACGCCTGGAAGGTTCGCTTCGCGGGGTTCCCGCCCGTGCGCCGGGCGGCCTGGGGAATGTTGTCGCGGACGAGATCGACCAGCTGTCCGGACCGGGTCACCGGGTCGCTCCCGCGCCGGGCGACGATGGCCCGGGCGATCCGGGGCGCGAACTTCTCGTCGCCGTAGCGGTAGAGGATCGTGCGCAGCTCGTGCTCCGGCTCCGTGGCGAGCAGGTCGGCCGCGGTGCGCCCCGCGGTCTGGTCCATGCGCATGTCCAGCGGTGCGTCCTGCGCATAGGCGAACCCGCGCTCCGGCTCGTCGAGCTGCATCGAGGAGACGCCGAGATCGAGGAGGATCCCCTGCACCCGGCCGGACTCCGTGTGGGCGGCGACGACCTCTCGGATCGAGTCGTGGACGGCGTGGACGGGTGTGAACCGGCCGGCGAACCGGGCCAGGCGAGCTCCGGCCAGGGCGAGGGCGGCCGGATCCCTGTCGATGCCGATCACCCGCACCTGCGGAAAGCGGGTCAGCACCAGTTCGCTGTGCCCGCCGAGGCCGAGTGTGCCGTCCACGTAGACGGCGCCGGGTTCTGCGAGTGCGGGACCGAGCAGTTCGACGCATCGGTCGGCGAGCACCGGGATGTGCCTGCCGTCGATGTCTTCGGAGCTCATGGGGCCTTCCTGCGGGACTCGGTCCGTTCGGTGGTGGGAGTGGGTGCGTGGTGGGAAGTGGAGCGAGTGGGTGGTCGGGAGGCCCTCCGCCGCCCGACCAGGACTCCCCCCGCCTGCTCTGGCGCCGGGGAAGTGCGTCAGAGTCGCGGTGAGAGACCTCGCGGGGCGGTGGTGCGTCAGAGACCCGGGATCACCTCCTCGCTGATGTCGGCGAAGGCCTGCTCGGAGGCCTCGAGGTAGGTGGCCCAGGCCGCGGCGTCCCAGATCTCGATCCGGGTGCCGGTACCGATCACGGCCAGCTCCCGGTCGAGACCGGCGTATTTCCGCAGGTTCGCAGGGATCGTGACGCGTCCCTGCCGGTCCGGGATCTCTTCGGACGCGCCGGACAGGAACACCCGCATGTAGTCGCGGGTGCGCTTGTCCGCACTGGAGGCCTGACGGAGTTCGGTGTGCACGCGCTCGAACTCGTCGCGCGGGAAGGCGTACAGGCAGCGGTCCTGGCCGCGGGTGATGAAGACACCCGGTGCCATCTCGTCGCGGAACTTGGCGGGCAGGATCAGGCGGCCCTTCTCGTCCAGCCGAGGCTCGTACGTACCGAGAAACATCACCCACCCCCTTCCCACTTCACTCCGGTTGCCCCCACGCTACTCCACTTTGCTCCACCCACAAGGCAGAACTCGCACCGAGTCGTGAAGATCCCGTGCAAACGCGCAGGTCAGGGCCGGTGGTGTGAAGTGGAGGGTTTCGGTCGTGCCGATCCTGCCGTCGCTTCACTGAACGCGGGCGGTCGCGACCCAATAGGCTCGGCTCATGGCGCAGCAGCAGCACACCGTCGACCTGACCGAGACGGGGCGATCGATCGATGCGCTGCAGCGCAGCCTCCGATCGGTGGTCCATGGCCGCGACGAAGCAGTCGCGACGGCGATCGCCGTCTTCCTCGCCCAGGGCCACCTGCTGCTCGAGGACGTGCCCGGGGTCGGCAAGACCACCCTCGCCAAGGCCCTGGCGGCCTCCGTGGAGGGCACGGTCGGGCGGATCCAGTTCACTCCCGACCTGCTGCCGAGCGACCTCACCGGAGTCACGATCTACAAACAGGAGTCCGCGGAGTTCGAGTTCCACCCCGGCCCGTTGTTCGCGACCGTGGTAATCGGGGACGAGATCAACCGAGCCTCGCCGAAGACCCAGTCGGCACTGCTGGAGTCGATGCAGGAGCGGCAGGTGACGGTCGACGGCCTGTCCCACCCGCTACCCGAGCCGTTCATGGTGATCGCGACCCAGAACCCCGTCGAGATGGAAGGCACCTATCCGCTGCCGGAGGCGCAGCGGGACCGGTTCATGGCCCAGTCATCGATCGGCTACCCGCCGGCTCAGGACGAGCTCGAGCTGCTCGCCTCGGGCGGGTTCCGTGATCCGCTCGAGGCGGTCACCCCGGTGCTGTCGCAGGCCGAGACGCTGCGGATCATCGCCGAGGTGAAGGAGATCTTCGTCTCCGACGCCGTGCTGCGATACGTGCTGAGTCTGGTCCGGGCCACACGGGACCACGCGCACGTCGAACTGGGCGCCTCGCCCCGTGCGGGACTGCAACTGGTGGCGCTGTCCAAGGCCCGCGCCGTGATGGCCGGGCGGGACTTCGTCCTGCCGGACGACGTCCAGCACAACACCCTGCCGGTGCTGGCCCACCGGCTCGCCCTGACCCGGTCGGCGCGACGCGGGCGCGCGGAGGCGCCGGAGATCCTGGACGAGATCCTGCGAACCGTGCCCGTGCCTGCGTGAGGATCCTGCCGTGCGACTGAGCGCCCGGGCGATCGGCCTGCTGATCAGCGGGGCGATCCTGGCCGTGCTGGCCGCATCCATGCAGTCGCTCACGCTGGCCCGGATCGCGGGCCTGGTGGTCGCGGTGCCGCTGGTGAGCCTGCTCTGGTCGCTGGTCACCCGGGCTACCTCGAAGCCGGCGGCGGTGGTGCGCACTGTCATCCCGCAGCGCCCGACAGCTGGCTCCAGCGCGACGGTCCGGCTGCATACCACCGATGTCCGGCTCGGGCCGTGGACGACCCTGCGCGAGCGCGTGCCGAGCGCCCTGCACCGGAGCGGGACAAGCGGAGGCGGCTACACGATCACCCCGCCCAGTCGCGGAGTGTTCTCCCTGGGCCCGGCGACGGTGCATCGCTCCGACCCCCTGAACCTCGTGCGCTGGCGGGTCACCAGCGGTCCGACGGACGAGGTGATCGTCTGGCCCCGATACGCCGACCTGACCCGGGAGATCCGCGCGGTGACACTGGACGCCGCCGTGTCCCGGCCCCAGGGCAGCCCGCAGCGCAATCTCGAGGACCTGACGCTGCGCGAGTATCAGCGTGGTGACGATCTGCACCGGGTGCACTGGCGCAGCTCCGCCCGTCAGGGCGCGCTGATGGTCCGTCAGGACGAGCCGTCGACGACGCACGGCGTGGACGTCCTCCTGGATCTCGGTGCACCGGAGGACCACTCCCCCGAGAACGGGACCGAGTGGGCGGTCAGCGCCGCCGCGTCCCTGGCGGTCTCGCTGATCCGGCACCGGTACCGGGTCCGGATCGCCACGCACCACACCACCCGCGGTGGCGCGAGCGACGAACCGCTGGTCGGCCCCTCGCAGACCGAGGCGCTTGACCTGCTCGCCAGGGCAGAGGCCATCCCCGCCGACATCCGGGACGACGTGCACGCCGAGCTCATGCGCCGAGCACGCGGCAGCGGGGCGCCGATCCTCATGGTGGTGCTCCGGGAGCCCGAGGAGGCGTTGATCGACCGGATCGCGCCGTTGGCCGGGCGCCGCCGGTGCTTCGCTCTGGTGGTGTCCGCGGTCGCCCGCACGGACCTGGGGCCGCTGGAGTCCGAGGGCTGGAGCGTGTCCCAGGTGGGTCCGGACACCTCGGTCGCCGACGCCTGGTCCGACCTGCTCGCGTTCGGGGCCCGCTGATGGGCCGCCGACTGACGGCCACCGGGGCGGTCCTGGTCGCCACGTTGTCATCTACCTTCGCGCTGGCGCGGCTCGTCGATCAGGACGTGTGGCTGCGCAAGGGGATCCTCGCCCTCATCATCGTCGCGGGCGCGGTCCTGCTCGCGCGCCGGTTCCTGCGTTCGGACCTGCTGCCGACCCTGATCGGCCTGGTGGTGGCTGCGTTCACGGTGGCGGCCATGTTCGCCCCGGGCTCGGCGCTGCTCGGGATCCTCCCCACGAGGGCGTCCGTCCACGAACTGCGCGCCCTCGTCGACTCCGGCCTGTTGGCCGCCCGGGAGTCCACGCCGCCGATCTCCGGCAACGTGGGGGTCGGGCTGCTCGTGGTCACCGGGATGGTGGTCGTGTACCTGTTCGCGGAACTTCTGGGGGTCGGGGCCGGCGCGCCCGCGTGGGCCGCGCTGCCACTCCTGGGGCTCTGGACGGTCCCCGTGGTGATCGGTGCCCGGGTGCACAGCTGGGTCTTCGTCGTCGCGGGCCTGAGCTTCCTGATGCTGCTCGCCGTCCAGGCGCGGGCCCACGAGCCGGCGGCCCGGTCGAGACGGCGTGCGGCCGACGCACTGCGACGCCGGGCGCTGGTGGCGAGCGCGACGGTGGTGGGGGTGACCCTGGTGGTTGCCCTCGTCGGGGCACCCAGCCTGCTCCGGTTGCCGAGCCCGGTGCGCCTGCACACGCTCTACGACCTGAGCTCGTCCAACTCCACCCGGCTGGACCTCGGTCTGGACCTGCGGGAGAACCTGCAGCGGGACGAGGACGTGCTCCTGGTGACCTACCAGGGCGTCACGCCCGCCCAGCTCGGGCCGCTTCAGGCCTACACGCTCACCGAGTTCAACGGCAGCACCTGGGAGCGTGGCGAGCCTGGCGACACGGTTCCGGTCGAGGGTCAGACGTTGTGGCCGCAGGAGGATCCGGGCGGCGGTGCCGGTCAGCAGGCCACGATCACCATCCACGACCTCGGGCAGGACCGGTTGCTGGTACCCGGGGAGCCACGCACGGTCTCGGTCGAGGGCGTCTGGGCCTACGACCCGACAGCCGACGAGATCATCGCTCAGGGCTCGCCGCCGTCCCCGTTCACCTATGACGTGGCGTTCAGGCCACGGGATCTCAGCGCCACGGCGCTGAACACGCTCGATCCGCGGTCCCTGGACGTCGACCAGGAGTTGCTGGAGGTCCCGGACACCGGGTACGGCCAGGAGATCGCCGACCTGACCCGTGAGGTCGTGGACGCGGCCGGCGCGACGACGCCGTACGAGCAGGTACTCGCGATCCAGAACTTCCTTCGCGACGACTCCCTGTTCGTCTACACCCAGACCATCGAGGGCGCTCGCACCACCGACGCGGTCTGGGACTTCCTCAACGACCGGCACGGGTACTGCGTGCAGTTCGCGACGGCGATGGCGATCATGCTGCGCACGCTGGACATCCCGACCCGGGTCGCGATCGGGTTCCTGCCCGGTGAGACCAGGCCGGACGGTGTCAACGTGATCTCCGCGCACCGCGCCCATGCCTGGCCCCAGGTGCTGTTCCCCGACGTCGGCTGGGTACGGTTCGAGCCGACCCCGAGCCTGCAGTCCGGGGATGCGCCAGCGTGGGCACCCACCCCGGTCACGGGTGACGAGCCGAGTCAGGAGCCGACCGCGACGCAGGCGCCCACCACGGCCGCGACCTCACAGGCTCCCACCACGGGCCCGGCTGCCACGACGCCGTCGACCACCGCACCGGACTCCTCGAGCGCCCAGCGCTCCAACGTCGCCGTGGTGCTCGCCGTGATCTCCGCCTTGATCGTGCTCCTCGCCGCCGTGGGCGCCTGGCGCCGCCGGCGCGCTTCGGGAAGCACGCTCGAACACCACTGGGAACGGGCGGTCCATGCGCTGGGGCGGGCCGGGTTCGACACGTCACCGGCGCTGACGCCGAAGGCGCTGGCGCGGGCGGCGACCGAACGTCTCGAGCCCGACGCAGCGGCCGCACTTGGTCATCTTGCGGACGCGGTGGCTACCGAGCGGTACGGTCGCTCCGATGCTCCCGCGGCCGATCCGGTGAACGTCGACCTCTGGGCGGAGCAGGTCGTTGCCGCCGCCAAGGCCGCAGGCCGGCAGGGCGCTGCTACGCGCCACTGAGCGCGCTCCGTCGCTGAGTGCGCTTCCGATGGAGCGCGCCAACGGCACGCCACTGCACATGCCTGCCGCCAGGTGAGTCCGAACGACTGCGTTCGGACGGCACCCGCGGTGCTGCGCCTCGGTACTACAGGTCCGGTTCGGTGATAGACGTCCGGTGCGCTATTGACCGTCGCTGCGGCGACGGTCCCAACGCTCCTCCAGCCGCGTCATGAACGAAGACTTCCGTGGCTTCATCCGACGCACGTTCGTTGCCTTGCCAGCTTCACCTGTCGGTGCCGCGCTCCCCACACGGGGCCGCGAGATCGCCCACATGACGCCACCGAACATGGCGAGGAAACCAGCGATGCCGAGCGGAATGAACTGGCTCGCCACGCCACCAACGAGCATGCCCAGTCCGGCCAGCGCCACGAGTGTGCCGAGCACCACGTGCAAGGGTCGGCGCGTCGGCGTGCCGGAGATCGCATCCGCGAGCTTGGGGTCGTCGGAGCGCAGCTGCTGCTCCATCTGCTCCAGCACGCGTTGCTCGTACTCAGAGAGAGGCATGTCACCTCCCAAAAGGGTTCCGGACCGCCCCCGTGCGGGGCTGTTGGATCCTTAGTTTAAGTCCCCCGAGCGGTTCGCGGTAGCCGGAACGGACAGCAGTGATCCCGCTGTGAGCGCATTCACTCCATATCGGGCCCGGACGGCGTCCATCGCACGCTCCGCATCGCGTCGTTCCTCCCCCGGATCGTCGAGTCGAGCCTGCACCACCGTGGTCGCGGAATCGCTGAGCGCGTCACACCGGACGCCCAGGAGTCGCACTCCCCCGGCCGGCACGTCCACACCTGCGAGCAGCGCCCGCGCCGCTTGGTAAAGCTCGTGCGCGACGTCCGTCGGAGCCTCCAGGGCACGCGACCGGGTCAGGGTGGTGAAGTCCGCGAACCGCACCTTGATGGAGACCCCGGCGGTGACCAGATCGCCCGCGCGCAGGCGGGCCGCGCACCGGTGCGCCTGATCGAGCAGGACCGCCGCCATCTCCGCCCGCCCGGTGAGGTTGATCGCGAAGGTCTGCTCGTGACCGATGGACTTCTCCTGGCGGACGGGCTCCACCGGCCGTGGATCACGCCCCCAGGACAGGTCGAACAGCCGCCCGCCGGCGGAGTTGCCGAGCAGCCGGTTCAGCGTCCCCACCGGGGTGTTGGCGAGGTCGGCGACCGTGTGGATCGCGAGCCGGGCCAGGTTCGCCTGGGTGCGCTCCCCGACCCCCCAGAGCGCGCCGACCGGCAGCGAGTGCAGGAACGGCACACTCGCCTCGTCCGGGATGAGCAACAGGCCGTCCGGCTTGGCGTGGCTGGACGCGAGCTTCGCGACGAACTTCGTCGAGGCGACACCGACCGAGGCGACCACCTTGAGCTCCGTGCGGATCCGCTCGCGGATCTGCTCGGCGATCAGTCGCGGCGGCCCTATCCTTCGCCGCGCACCGGAGACGTCGAGGAACGCCTCGTCGATGCTCAGCGGTTCGATCACGGGCGTGACCTCGCCCAGGATCCGCATCACCGACTGGGACACCTCGCGGTAGCGCCCGTGCTCGGGCTGGATCACGATCGCCTGCGGGCACAACGCGCGTGCCTGCGCCATCGGCATCGCCGAGTGGACCCCGGCGGCGCGCGCCTCGTAGGTCGCCGAGAGCACCACACCGCGGTGCTGTCCACCAACGATGACCGGCCGGCCGCGCAGTTCCGGGCGATCGATCAGCTCGACCGCGGCGAAGAAGGCGTCCATGTCCACGTGCAGGATCGGGGTCCGCGAGTCGTCCCTGCCCCAGTCGCGGTTCGCGCCGACGCTGCGCGGACCCCGGCTCATGCCGAACTCATGACGCCAACGCGGACACGCGCTGGTCCCGCGCCGCGGACGCCCGCAGCACATGCTCGCCGGCGAGCCCGAGGAACTCGGTCGCCGCCTCGAACGTCTCCTGGGCACGCTCCACGCTCAGCGCGACATCCCGGTCGGAGTCGATGGCCGCGCGGATCGGCGCGCCGCTTGCGAAGTACACGGCCCAAGGCTGCCACTGCTCGCCCGCCTCGGCGAGTTGCTCCCAGACGCTGCGCACGGCCCGCCGGCGCCTGGCCGGCGCCGACACCGCTCCCGACCCGACGGCGACGACCGCGGCCGCCGCCCGGAGCCCGGCCATGTGGGCATGCAGGAACACCGTGCGCGCGCCGGTACCGACCCCGACCTCGTCGAGCTCAGCCTGGGCGCGACGCAGGAGCTGATCGGGACTCGTGTATGCCGCCATCTCGCCTGCCTCCGTCCTGTTCCGTCTTCGATCGACCGCCGGGCTCCTCAGGGGCCGGTGTTCGACCTGCAACCAGTATCGAACACGTGTTCGAACCTGTCAAGAGGTACGGTCTGTCCATGGCCCGCCGCCGCTCACCGCGCTCCCGCGCCGTTCCGCAACGATCGCAGCGGTCACCGTGGCCGACCGGCCCCGTTCCAACCTCGCTGTCGACTGTAGAACTGACCACCGACAACGCCGATCCGGACGGTGTGCTGGTCCTCCTCGACGGGGTCGAGAGCTCCCACCTCGACCTCGCCGATCCGCGTCGGCTGATGTTCGAGTACATGCAGCAGATGCTCGCCGCCCTGGAGGAGTCTCTGCCCGAGGGCGGCGGAGTCCGGGCCCTGCACCTCGGTGCGGCCGGCTGCGCCCTGGCCCGGGCCGTCGACGCCACGTGGCCGGACTCGCGCCAGCTCGCCGTCGAGGTGGATGCCCTCCTCGCCCAGTACGTGCGCGACTGGTTCGACCTGCCCCGCGCGCCCCGGCTCCGGATCCGCGTCGACGATGCCCGGCGCACCACGACGGCGGCCCGTGAGAACGGCTATGACGCGGTCATCCGGGACGCGTTCGCAGACCGGGCGGTACCGGCCCATCTGCGCACCGTGGAGTTCACCCGCGAGGTGGCCCGGGCCCTCGGGCCCGGTGGGCTCTACCTCGCGAACACCGCCGACCATCCACCGCTGCCGCTGGCCCGCCGGGAGGCGGCAACCGTGGCCGAGGTGTTCGAGTACACCGCCGTGATCGCGGAGCCGGGCGTCCTGAAGGGCCGCCGGTACGGCAACGTTGTGCTGGTCGGCTCCGCCGAGCCGCTGCCACTGGCCCACCTGGACCGGCGCGTGCGGACCCTACCTGCGCCCGCGAGCCTGGTCCACGGGCCGGCGTTCGAGGTGTTCGTGGGCACCTCACGCCCGTTCACGGACCCGCCGCCGACGCTCGATGCGGACCCGGTCGCCGCGGCGGCCACGGCCGAGGGCGACGGGCCCACCCCGGCGAGCGCCGCCGTCGACCACTCGTCCTGAGCACCGCGGACTCCGGCGGCTCCGAGCATGCGAGAGGGCCCGCACCCGTGGGTGCGGGCCCCCTCACCGAGTGAGATCAGACGGCGCGAACGCTCTCCGCCTGCGGGCCCTTCGGGCCCTGGGTGATCTCGAACTCGACGCGCTGGGCCTCTTCGAGGCTGCGGTAGCCGTCTGACTGAATGGCCGAGTAGTGGACGAAGACGTCGTCGCCGCCGCCGTCCTGGGCGATGAAGCCGTAGCCCTTCTCAGCGTTGAACCACTTGACGGTTCCCTGTGCCATGTTGTGCGTGTCCTTCCGGGGACAATTCAGGGGCGAGCCCGGTGCCCACCCCGGTGATGCCGCAATGCTTCGCCCCACGTCAGTGTGGACGGACTCGTGGCACCTCAACGGCCCCACTCGTTCGTCCGTGAGACCTGCACCGGTTGTGCTTGCCCCGGGTCGTACGTAAGTGAAACGCCTGCAACAGGGTCAAGTCTGGCATGGCCGGCGTCAAGAATTCCACTGATTCGCAGGAATCGGTGGACCGGGCGTCAGTCGGAGTCGCCGTCCTTGCCGGCGAGGTAGGCCTCGAACTGCGCGCCGAGCTCGTCGGCACTGGGCAGTTCCTCCGCCGGCGCGGTCAGCGATCCGCGGCCCGGTTCACCGTTCGCGCTGAGGAACGAGTCGAACTGGGTCTCGAGCGCGTGCACGACGGCGCCGACCTCCTCCGAACCGGACACCTGCCGGTCGATGTCAGCCCGAACCTTCGCCCCGGCCGCCTCGAGGTCACCCACGGGCAGGCTCAGCCCCGTTGTGCGCGAGATCTGCCGGACCAGTTCCGCGGCCGCCTGCGGGTACTCCATCTGGGCCAGGTAGTGCGGCACGTTGACCGCGTAGCCGAGGGCGTCGCGCCCCTCCTGACCGAGCCGGAACTCGAGCAGTGCCGAGACGGTGCCGGGCACCTGGACGTTGGAGAAGTAGTTCGGGTGCTCCCCGATCAGATCCGCCCGGGTCGCGTGCGCCGTGACCGTCATCGGGCGTGTGTGCGGCACGCCCATCGGTACGCCGTGCACGCCGATCGTGGTGGTCACGCCGAAGTCCTCGATGATGGTGCGCACCGCCGCGACGAACCGTTCCCACTGCAGGTCCGGCTCGAGCCCGTGCAGCAGCAGCACCGGGGCGCCCTCGTCGTCGCGGATCAGGTCGACGACGAGCTCAGGGTCCTCGTAGGACGTCCAGGCGCCGTCGTCGAACACCATCGACGGCCGGCGGGAACGGTAGTCCAGGAGCGCGTCCACATCGAAGTCGATCAGTCGCTCACTCGGGAGCTTACGGGTCAGGTGACGGGCCATCAGCCGACCCGCGTGGCCGGCGTCCATGGCGCCCTGCAGGGCGTGCACCAGGACCGGGACCTCGCCGTCGCGCAGGTCCACCGGGCCGTCGGTGCGGCTGTACAACTCTCGTGGGTCCTTCGTCATGTCACTCACCTCTCCACCGATCCAACACGAGGACCGCCGGTGTCATTCCCCATCATCCCCTCCCGACCGGAGAGTGGACATCGCGACGCGGACTGCGCCGATCAGGGGGATAATGGACGGCCGTCCGATCCACGCCAGTACCGAGAACTGCCGCCGAGCATGCAGGGAGATCCGATCACATCGTGACCGCGACCGAACCCACCAAGAACATCGTGCCGTTCGCCGAGCAGACCTACCTGGACGCCGTCTATGCCCGCTTGGACGAGTTGCGCGAGCACACCACCCAGCGGCTCGCGCAGGTGCGACGCGAGGGCCCGTCGGGCTCGCCCCAGAACCGCTCCGAGCGCGACGCGTTCGCGACGCTGTACGAGGACCGCCTGGCCCAGCTCGACGCAGTCGAGGACCGGCTCGTGTTCGGACGGATGGACCTGCGCGACGGCGGGCGCCGGTACGTCGGCCGGATCGGCCTCTCGGACGACGACCACGCCCCCATGCTCACCGACTGGCGGGCACCGGCCGCCCGCGCCTTCTACCAGGCGACCGCGGCGAACCCCGGTGACCTGATCCTGCGCCGACACCTGCAGACCCGCGCGCGCACGGTGATCGCGGTCGAGGACGACGTGCTCGACCTGGATGCGCTCACCGATGCGGCCGAGGTGAACCTCTCCGGCGAGGGAGCCCTGCTGGCCGCCCTGAACGCCCAGCGCACCGGCCGGATGGGCGACATCGTGGCCACCATCCAGGCCGAGCAGGACGCGGTGATCCGCTCCGACCTGGACGGCGTGCTGGTGGTCCAGGGCGGCCCCGGCACCGGGAAGACGGCGGTGGCCCTGCACCGTGCCGCCTACCTGCTCTACGCGCACCGGCAACGCCTCGAGCGGTCCGGAGTCCTGATGATCGGACCGAGCCGGGTGTTCCTGCGCTACATCGAGCAGGTGCTGCCCTCCCTCGGCGAGACCGGTGTGGTCGCCTCGACGATGGCGGACCTGGTGCCGGGTGTGAGCGCGCGTGGCATCGAGTCGGACCGCGTCGCCGAGATCAAGGGCCGGGCCGTGTGGGCGCGGATCATCGGTTCGGCCGTGCGAGCCCGGCAGCGGGTGCTGCCGGAACGGGAGCTGAAGGTGGGTTCGGTCCGGCTCACGCTGCGTCCGGCCGAGGTGCGCGAGGCGCAGGCTCGGGCCCGACGCGGACGAGCGCCGCACAACCTCGCCCGGGTGACGTTCGTACGCCAGATGCTCACCGCCCTGTCCCGTCAGTACTCCGAGATGGTGCCCGGTCTCGGCGAGGACGACCACATGGAGGTGCTCGAGGAGCTCCGGTCCGCGCGGGACGTGCGGGTGGCGCTGAACCTGTGCTGGATGCCGTTGTCCGCGACCGGTCTGCTGGCCGACCTGTACGCCAAGCCGCACCGGCTCGCTGAGGCGGCACCGATGCTGACCGCTGCCGAGCGCGCCCTGCTCGAGCGGGCCGACGGCGAGTGGACCCCCGCCGACGTCCCGCTCATCGATGAGGCCGCCGAACTCATCGGCGCGGACGAGGAGGCCGATCGCGCCCGCGCCCGAGAGGCCGAGACCCAGCGTGCGCAGGAGGTCGAGTACGCCCGAGAGGTCCTGGAGGCCAGCGGCGCGGGTGGCGGCATGGTCTCCGCCGAGGTCCTCGCCGACCGGTTCGCGACCTCCGGTCCCCGGCAGACCACGGCCGAACGCGCCTACGCCGACCGCAGTTGGACCTACGGGCACGTCGTGGTCGACGAGGCCCAGGAGCTCTCCGCGATGGCATGGCGGGCGCTGCTGCGCCGCAACCCGACCCGGTCGATGACCATCGTCGGCGACGTCTCGCAGACCTCCACCCGGGCCGGCACCTCCGACTGGGGAGCGACCCTCGACGGGCCGCTACGCGGCCGGTGGCGGTTGGCGACGCTCACCGTGAACTACCGGACGCCGTCCGACATCATGGACGCTGCCAGGCGGGTGGCCACGGCCGCCGACCCGGAGCACCCGCCGACGCCGGTCACCTCGGCCCGGGACGTCGACGACGCGCTGGCGATCACGCGGGTCGACGACCTGACGACGGGCCTGCGGGCGGCAGTCGAGGCCGAGCGGAGGATGCTCGACGGCGGCCGGCTCGCCGTGGTCGCCGCGCGGCACCGGCATGCGGAGCTGTTCGCGGCGCTCGAGGTGTCCCCCGTGGTCGACCTCACCGACGAGGTGGTCCTGCTCGACCCGGCGGGCAGCAAGGGCCTGGAGTTCGACGTCGTCGTGCTCGGCGAACCGGCCGAGCTGATGCCGGAGTCGGACCGGGCCGGCGACCTGTACGTGGCGATGACGAGGCCGACCCGGCGCTTGCACGTGGTGCATCACGGGCCGCTGCCGGAGGGCCTCGCCGACGTCCACTGAGTGGTCGCGTTTTTGTTACTGGGCCGCGCAGGTGGACGATAGGGCCGTGGTCAAGGCGCTCCTTCTGGAAAACATCCATCCGCTCGGCAGGGAACTGCTGGCGCACGCCGGCGTCGAGGTGGTCACCGCCAAGGGTGCCCTCGACGAGGACGAGCTGATCGAGGCGCTGCAGGGCGTCGACGTCCTCGGCATCCGGTCCAAGACGAACGTGACGGCCCGGGTGCTGGAGAGCGCACCCGATCTGCTCGCCGTCGGCGCGTTCTGCATCGGGACGAACCAGATCGACCTGCGAGCCGCCGCCGGCCGTGGCGTCGCAGCGTTCAACGCGCCCTTCTCGAACACCCGCTCGGTCGTGGAGCTGGCCCTCGCCGAGATCATCGCGCTGACCCGGCGGCTCACCGAGAAGGACAAGGCGCTGCACGCCGGCACCTGGGACAAGTCGGCGACGGGCGCGCACGAGGTGCGGGGCCGCACGCTCGGCATCGTCGGGTACGGAAACATCGGCACCCAGCTGTCGGTGCTCGCCGAGGCCCTCGGGATGCGCGTGGTGTTCTACGACACCGCCGAGAAGCTCGCGCTCGGCAACGCCCAGCGGATGCGCAGCCTCGACGAGTTGCTGGACGTGGCGGACGTGGTCACGCTGCACGTGGACGGGCGGCCCGGCAACGCGGGCATGTTCGGGCCGGCGCAGTTCGCCCGGATGAAGGAGGGCTCGATCTTCCTGAACCTCTCCCGCGGCTTCCTCGTCGACTACGCCCACCTGCGTGACCAGATCGTCTCGGGCAGGATCGTCGGTGCCGCGGTGGACGTCTTCGCCGAGGAGCCCAAGGCCCAGGGCGACGCGTTCGAGTCCGAGCTGCGCGACCTGCCGAACGTGATCCTCACCCCGCACGTGGGCGGCTCCACCGAGGAGGCACAGAAGGACATCGGCATGTTCGTCGCCGGCAAGCTACGCGACTACCTCGAGACCGGCGCCACGGCGCTGAGCGTCAACGTCCCCGCGCTGATCCTGGACCGTCCCCGCGACGGCTCGCACCGGATCGCGCACCTGCACCGCAACGTGCCGGGCGTCCTCGCCGCGGTGAACCGGACCCTGGCCGCGGGTGGTGCGAACATCGAGAGCCAGGTGCTCAGCACCTCGGGCGACGTGGGTTACGTGGTCACCGACCTCAGCACCGACCTGCCGCCGTCCGAGCTCGCCGAACTGCTGGACATGGAGCCGACGATCCGCGTGCGGGCGCTGCACCCCGACTCCGAGGACTGACCTCCCCCACAGACGCGAACGGCGGGCCGGGCGACGGGGTGCTCCCCATTCGCCCGGCCCGCCGCGTCACGTGGCTCAGCCGGACTTGCGCCGGAACACCCGCTTGCCCTCGGCGCCGGTGACCTCGGAGCCGTGCACGCTCCCGGTGTTGCGGCGCCCCTCGGCGGTCATGTGCTCCTTGTCGCGCTTGCGCTCGAGGGCCTCGCGCATCTTGGCCTTCGAGTCGGCCAGAGCGGCCTCGTCGGGTCCGGCATCTGTGGGATCGGGCATCGTCACACCTCTTCGTTCGTTCGTCCGCCTGGTTCTCCGGCGTGCCCCCTACCCTGCCGTGGCCGGCTGGCCGGCGCCACCCATATTCGATTGCGCCCGGCCTGCGAGGTAGCCAGGGTGGGTGGCATGCCTCTCACGATCCGCGGCTACCGGTCGGACGACGCCGCGAGCTGGCTGCGTTGCCGGCTGCTGAGCTTCTTCGAGACCGAGTACTACGACGACGTGTACACACAGCGCCCGACGTACGACCTACCGTCGGTCCAGCTGGTAGCGGACGACGGCGGAACTGTCGTCGGTCTGCTCGACGTCGCCGTCGACGGGGTCGAGGCGACCATCGAGTCGGTGGCCGTCCACCCCGATCACGCCCGGTCCGGCATCGCGAGCCGGCTCCTGGAGGCGGCGCTGCCGCGCCTGGCCGGCGCGCGCACCCTGGACGCGTGGACCCGCGGGAACGAGGCCGCGAACGGCTGGTATCTGTCCCGCGGTTTCCGGGAGAATCACCGCTATCTGCACGTGTACGCCGACAGCGGCGTGACGGAGGCAGAACTGGAGGGCTTCACGGCGCCGGAGCCGCTGAGTGCCCCGCTGTTCGCGTTCGCGCACGCCCGCATCGACGACGAGGATGAGATCCGCCGGCGGTACCGGCGGGTGCACGTGTGCAGGCAGTACCTGCGGGACCTCACGCCGCCCGACTGAGCCTGCTCACCGCCGAAGGTGCGCCAGCACGACGGGCAAGGGATCCGCCGGATCGGCCGTGTCGACACGCAGGTGCGGGTCGGTCCACGGCGGGGCCGTGGTCGCCCGCGACACCTTCGCCCAGGTGGGCTCCGGGAAGCCGGCCAGGTCCCGCCGCCGCCCCTCGAGCCGGGACCGGTGCAGGTCCGGGTCCGAGCAGATCACGTCCACGACCCGCAACGGGGCGCCGGACCGAGCCGCCAGTCTCCGCCACTGCTCACGCGCCGGCTCCACCGCGTTGACGGCGTCGACCAACACACTCTGGCCCAGGGCGAGGACCTCCTCGGCGAGGGCTTCGACCACGACGTAGGCGGCCAGGCCCGTAGGCAGCGACCCACCGGGACCACCGACCCCGGCGCGCCACATGGCGGCCTCGACGGGGTCGACGGAGAGCACCGGAACCGTCAGCGCGCGGGCGATCCGGCCCGCCAGGTGGGACTTGCCGGCGCCCGGCGGCCCGGACATCACGATCAGCATGCGCCCACGCTACGTGCCGCCACGGACGGCGCACTACGCTCGGGGGTCATGACCTCCGCGTTCCCGGCCGAGGACCGTTACGACCGGATGCCTGTGCGCCGGGCGGGGAACTCCGGCTTGGACCTGCCGACCGTCTCTCTCGGCCTGTGGCAGAACTTCGGCGACGCAACCCCGATCGACCGCCAGCGCGAGATCATCCATCACGCGTTCGACCGCGGCATCACCCACCTGGACCTGGCGAACAACTACGGTCCGCCGATCGGCGCCGCCGAGGAGAACCTCGGTACCCTGCTGGCCAAGGACCTTCGGGCCCTGCGGGACGAGCTGGTGATCACCACGAAGGCCGGCTACCGAGCCGGGCCAGGTCCCTACGGCGAGGGCGGCTCACGCAAGTACCTGCTGTCCTCGCTGGACGCCTCACTGCGGCGGCTCGGCCTGGATCACGTCGACATCTTCTACAGCCACCGGTACGACCCGAGTACGCCCCTGACCGAGACCCTCGGCGCGCTCAGGACGGCGGTGGACTCCGGCCGCGCCAGGTACGCGGGCATCTCCTCCTACTCGGCGCAGCGCACCCGCGAGGCGCTGGCCGTCGCGGACCAGCTCGGGCTGCGCCTGAGCGTGCACCAGCCGTCGTACTCGATGATCAACCGCTGGATCGAGCACCCGGGCCCCGCCGGCGAGTCACTCCTGGACGTCGCCGGGGAGGCCGGGCTGGGTCTGGTGGTGTTCTCGCCGCTGGCGCAGGGCATGCTCACCGACCGCTATCTCGACGGCGTGCCTGCCGACTCGCGCGGCGCGAAGGGGGCCTCGTTGAAGGCGGAGTACCTCACGACCGCCAATCTCGACCGGATCCGTTCGCTGAATGCCATCGCAGAGCGGCGCGGACAGACGCTGGCCCAACTGGCGGTGTCGTGGGTGCTCCGCGACCCGCGCGTCACGACCGCCCTCGTGGGCGCCTCCAGCGTGGCCCAGCTGGACGACACCCTCGCCACGCTCGACGCGCAGACCCTCACCCCCGCCGAGCTGGCCGAGATCGATCGGTACGCCCGCGATGGCGGCGTGAACCTGTGGGGCGCGCGCTCGAGCGACCTGTGAGGCGCACCGATCCGGCCCCCGATGCGGCGCGGTGTCCGCGTCCGCCCGCGGCCCGGCCCGTTGACGCCCGCAGGGATTGGGTCGATGCTGCCGCCGGTGGTGCTGGCTTCCCCTCCAGCGCCACCGGCGGCCGTCTATGGGAGCGACTCCTCGCTCTGGTCCGGGCGGTCCACCCGCAGGGCGGCGATCGCGGCCTCGAAGTCCTCCAGCGAGGAGAACGCCTGGTACACGCTCGCGAACCGGAGGTAGGCGACCTCGTCCAACTCGCGCAGGGGGCCGAGGATGGTCAGGCCGACCTCATGCGCGTCGATCTCCGCGACACCGTTGCTGCGGATCGTCTCCTCGACCTGCTGTGCGAGCAGGGCGAGGTCGTCATCGGAGACCGGCCGCCCCTGGCAAGCCTTGCGGACCCCGGAGATGATCTTGTCCCGGCTGAACGGCTCGACGGCACCGGAACGCTTCATCACGTTCAGACTGGTGGTCTCGATCGTCGTGAATCGCCGACCGCAGTTCGGGCACTGGCGCCGCCGCCGGATCGCGGACCCGTCCTCGGCGGTCCGGGAGTCCACGACGCGGGAATCGGAGTGCCGACAGAACGGGCAGTGCACCGACGGATCCTTCCCACATCGTGGCCGCAGCTCCCGTGCACTACATGTGCGCGGATCACAACGGTGTAACTACTAGATGTAGGGAAACGTTAGGCGCTCGCGTGCCCAGATGCAAGCGACTTCGGGCACCCGTCCGGCTGGGCCCTGCTGCCGGGGCACCCAGTGGTCAGCCGACGGGAACCGTGAGCGCCTGACCTGCCACCACCGTGGAGGTGGCGAGCGAGTTCAGCTCCATGATCTGGTCGATCACCACGCGCACGTCCACGCCGGGCGCGGCGTGCTCTGCAGCGATCGCCCACAGGCTCTCCCCGGGCGAGACGACCACCGTCGCCACCTCAGTCGGCGCGGCCGGCTCGGATGGGAATGCGAGGCCGAGGACCGACCCGAGCGCCGCGGCGACGACGAGTCCGAGCACCACGAGCGCCCGGCGGCCGCGAACCGTCAGCCGCAGCGGCGCATCGACGGCGGCGCCGGCCGGCTCGACCGTTTCGGCGGGCAGCGCGTCCGAACGGCGCACCGGCCGACGGACCGGCCGCACCGGGGCGCCGTCGTGCTCGGGCCGGGCGAGCGGCACGGACACCGGCGCCAGCGCAGGCGCGGCGGTGAGGTCAGGCAGGGCCGGCACGAGGCGACGGGTCGGCGCCGGGGCGAGCGGGCCGACCAATGCCTCGGGCGAGGCCACCAGCGCGACCGCGGACGACCCGACGCTCGGATGGGCACTCACGACCCGGGTCACCGGCCGGACGGGTCCGGTGCGGCCGCCCGGCACCGCCGACAGGTGGCGCCGACGTGCGACTCGGCCACGCCGCGTCCCGGCGTTGGCACCCGCACGGAGTTCGGCGTGGGGGAAGGCCAGTGCACTCATCGGGAGTCTCCTCGGTCGTCGCGGGTAGAACGATTGTTCGTCGAACGGCTGTACTGAAGGTAGCACGCGACCATTCCGATGTCGACACGCCAGTCGAACACATGTTTTGCGGATCTGCCGTTGACGCCTACTGTTGTCCTGAACACCTCGACAGCACATCACCGCCCTCTGACAATGGCGGAAACACAGGCGTAACCGACCACCAGGAGGAGACCGTGACCCGATCCAGCCGCTCCAAGTCCCCCGACCCGAAGGACACGCCGGGCGCCGACGGCCTCAGCGTGCGTCAGCGGCAGATCATGGACTCCATCCGGTCGAGCATCGAAGCCAAGGGATACCCGCCCACCATGCGGGAGATCGGTGCGGCCGTCGGGCTGGCGAGCCCGTCCTCGGTGAAGTACCAGCTCAACCTGCTCGAGCAGAAGGGGTACCTGCGCCGGGACCCGATCTCCACCCGCGCGATCGAGGTCATCGCGCCGGACGACGCCCAGTCCGTCCGCGGCGACATCGACATCTTCGAGGCGCCGGACCGGGAGGGAATCGACCCCGGTGCCGCGTACGTGCCGGTCGTCGGCCGGATCGCAGCCGGTGGCCCGATCCTGGCCGAACAGGCCGTGGAGGACGTGTTCCCGCTCCCCCGCCAGCTGGTCGGCGAAGGTGATCTGTTCCTGCTCAAGGTGGTCGGCGAGTCGATGATCGACGCGGCGATCTGCGATGGCGACTGGGTGGTCGTGCGGCAGCAGAACGTCGCCGAGAACGGCGAGATCGTCGCCGCGATGATCGACGGCGAGGCGACCGTGAAGACGCTCAAGCGCTCCGCCTCGCAGGTCTGGCTGATGCCGGCCAACCCGGCATTCTCACCGATCGACGGGAATGAGGCGCAGATCCTCGGCCGCGTGGTGAGTGTGCTCCGATCGATCTGAGATCGGGGTTCGGCTTCTGGCGTCGCCCGGGGTCAGAAGCCGAACTGCCGGGCGACGCCGCGGATCTCGTCCGCGCTGGCGCGCAGGCTGGCAAGCTCGGACTCATTGAAGTTGAACTCGAGACGCTCGCCGACGCCGTCGCGGTCCACGATCGACGGGACGGACAGGCACACGTCGGAGATGCCGAGGTAGTCCTCGAGCAGACTCGAGACAGGCAGGATCGCACGCTCGGAGCGCAGCACTGACTGGATGATCCGCACGCCGGCGAGGCCGATGGCGTGGTTCGTGGCGCCCTTGCCATCGATGATCCGGTACGCGGAGTTCTTCACCTCGTTGGCGATCTCGGCCAGGTCCCCTGGGCTGAGCACGCCGGTGGCGGCCACGAACTCACGCAGCGGCACCCCGCCGATGTTGGCGGCGCTCCAGAGCGGGAACTCGGAGTCGCCGTGCTCGCCGACGATGTAGGCGTGCACGTTCCGGACCGCGATCCGGCTGTGTTCACTGAGCAGGTACCTGAGTCGCGAGGTGTCCAGCACCGTGCCGGAACCGAACATCTGCCGCGGCGGCAACCCGGAGATCTTCAGCGAGGCGTAGGTGACCACGTCCACCGGGTTCGTCACCATCATGTAGATGGCGTCGGGTGCGACCTCCACCAACTGCGGCACCAGCGTGCGCATCAGGTTGATGGTCCGGTCCGCGAGCTCGATACGGGTCTGCCCAGGCTGCTGCTTTGCGCCCGCGGTCACCACCACCATGTCCGCGCCGGCGCAGATCCCGATGTCATCCGATCCCTCCACCGCGCCCATGGGCATGAAGGCCATGCCGTGGGAGAGGTCGAGGGCCTCGGCCTCCACCTTGGCCCGGTTCACGTCGTACAGGACCACCCGGCGGGCGACGCCCCGGATCAACGCCGCATACGCCAGGGTGGCGCCGACCGAGCCGGCGCCGACGATGGCGAGGGTGGAGACCCCGGGAGGTGTGGCGGCTCGGTCTGGTGCCTGGGTCACGACGGGATTCCTCTCGTGGTGGGTCGCCTTCGCGGTAACCCTATCCGGCCCACGCCGGGCTGCTCGATCAGGCTCTCGCGAACCTGCGCGGCGCCACCCGCGCCAGGTCCACCCGCTCGGTGGTCACGAGTCCCGCAGATCTGTTCCTCAGCGTTCTCTCGCGGTGTAGTTTCCACACCAGAGGTGCGAAGTCGTGACCTGAACCGCTCGGGAGCATGGCGACCGAGAGCAGGGAGAGCTGGATGGCCGGCAACCGTGCGTCACGTGTGGTCTGCGCGGTAGCACTCATGGTCCCCATCTTCATCGCTGGTGCTGGTACGACCGGTCGTGTGGCGGGAGCGGCCGCTTCTACATTCGCGACACAGCCCGTCGAACGCGAGACGACTTCGGCACGACCCTCAGCGTGGGATGAGGCGCAACGGGTCCTCATGGAGCTCGCCCACCGGGCGACCGGCGGCGGACTAGGGTCCCGGCCGATGATGTCATCAATGCCCAGATCGATGACAACACCAACACTGTCACGGTCTACGTTCTGCACGAGCGACTCGCTGCAATGCAGCGCAGTGGCTCTCTCGATCCGGTCGTCCGGCTGGTGGCCTACGTTGATGATGCCGTCGACGAAGGGCGTGCCGATGATCAGAACTGACCGCCCATGAGAACGGTCACGAGCACACTCCTCGCGAGCGTGAGCGTGGCAGTGGTGCTGACGGGGTGCACAACCGACCGGAACCCGACGCCGGAGCCCACCAGCGACCCGACAGTCGCCGTCTCCGATCTGCAACCCATGACACTGCGCGAGGCGCTGGAGGGGCCCGAGTACGGCGAACAAGTACGCCTCTCCGTCGCGCTCGTCACCGAGGGTGATGTTCCGTTCCTGTGCGACGCGGTCGACGACTCCGATCCCGAGCAGTGCGCAGACCCGAACGTCGAGATCGTCGGCGCGCCGCTGGAGGACCTCGACCTCGTCGAACGCTCCGGGGAGCGCAGCGGCGAGGTGGACCTCATCGTCCTCCTCGTCGATGAGGACACGGCCGAGTACGTCTCGACCGCCCCCTGATCCCTTCGGCGTACTACGAAGCCGCGAGCCGGCGCAGCGCCGCCCGGACCAGGCCGGGATCCGTGGTCGGCCACAGCGGCGGCAGCGACCCGGCCAGGAAGCTCCCGTACCGGGCGGTGCGCAGCCGCGGGTCGAGCACGGCCACGACGCCCCTATCGGTGGTGCGCCGGATCAGCCGGCCGGCGCCCTGAGCGAGCAGGAGGGCGGCATGCGTGGCCGAGACCGCCATGAATCCGTTGCCGCCGTTCGCGGCGACCACCTCGGTCCGGGCGGCCTTGATCGGGTCGTCCGGGCGCGGGAACGGAATTCGGTCGATGATCACGAGCTGGCAGGAGGGCCCCGGCACGTCCACGCCCTGCCACAGCGAGAGCGTGCCGAACAGGGAGGTCGCCGGGTCGGCCGCGAACTGCTTGACCAGTGACGGCAACGAGTCCTCACCCTGGAGCAGCACCGGGGTGTCGAGGCGTTCACGCATCGCCTCGGCTGCGAGCTGCGCGCCGCGCCGGGAGGAGAACAGTCCGAGGGTCCGGCCCCCGGCGGCCTCGACCAGTTCGGCGATCTCGGTCAGGATCCGCTCGTCGGTACCGTCCCGCCCGGGCGCGGGCAGGTGCTTGGCGACGTACAGGATGCCCTGCTTGCCGTAGTCGAACGGTGACGCGACATCCACGCCACGGTAGCCGGCGTCGGACAGCCCCACGGCGCGAGCCGTGGAGTCGAACGTGCCGCCGAGGGTGAGGGTGGCCGACGTGAGCACCACCGCCCGGTCGGTGAACAGCTCGGAGTTGATCGAGCCGGACACGTTCAGCGGCGCGACCATGAGGCGGGAGCCCTCCCCCGGCCGCCGGCCGCGCTCGCACCACACGACGTCCCGGAGGTTGGCGACCCGGTCGGACAGGAGCCGGTCACACACCTCGAACAGGATCAGCATCGCGCTCTTGGCCATGTTCTTCGCGCCGGCCTGCTCCGGGCTGACGCTCGAACCGGACTCGGTGCGCATCGCCGTCATCGCCTCCCGGGCGCCGTCGGCGATCAGCCGGACGGTGCCGATCAGCGCTTCCGGCAGGCCGGCCTGCAGTCGTCCCTCGGGGACGCCCATGAGTTCGGTGCGCAGCGTGTTCACGGCATCGTCCAGCCCGGGCAGCGCGAGCCCGGCATGCCGACGGGCGAGTCGCGCCGCCCGGTCCACCGAGGATGCGGACAGCTCGACAGTGGACTGCGCGGTGACGCGGTCGGCCAGTTCGTGCGCCTCGTCGACGACCAGCACCTCGTGCTCGGGCAGCACCTTGGGCGACCCGGATGCGGCGATCCCGAGCATCGCGTGGTTCGTCACCACGACGTCCGCCTCCCGGGAGGCGGCCTTCGCCTTCTCCGGGAAGCAGTCGGCCAGCAACGGGCAGCGCTGGCCGAGGCACTCCATCGACGTGATCGACACCTGCCGCCACGCCTTGTCGCTGATCCCGGGGATCAGCTCGTCGCGGTCGCCGCTGGTGGTCTGCTCCGCCCACTCGCGCACGCGCACCACCTGGGCGCCGAGCGAGTCGTCCTGCTCCCTGGGGTGTTCCTCGGCCACCGACGGCGCCACGAGCGCCTCCGAGAAGAGCGCCGAGTCGTCCTCGGCCGGGTAGCCGCCGGCGATCTTGTGCAGGCACAGGTAGTTGTGCCAGCCCTTCAGCAGGGCGACGGTGGGCTCCCGGGGCAGCTTGTCCTTGAGGATGTCGGCCACCAGCGGCAGGTCGTGGCCGATCACCTGCCGCTGCAACGCGAGCGTCGCCGTCGAGACGATCGCCCGCTCCCCGGTGGCGACCGCGTTCACCAGCGTCGGCACGAGGTAGGCGAGCGACTTCCCGGTACCCGTGCCCGCCTGGACGAGCAGGTGCTTGGACTCGGTGAGTGCGTCGGTGACGGCACGAGCCATCTCGTGCTGGCCCTCGCGCCGGGCGCCGCCCATCGAGGCGACCACCGCGTCGAGCACGGCATCGATGTCCGACGGCGTCGGTCGCCCTGCGCCGATACGTCCGGCCGGTGCCGGGGTGCTCCCGACTGCCTCGGGCGCTTCCGCGGAGGCGCCCGCACGACCCGTGCTCGCCCCGTCCTGGGCAGCGTCGGCCGACCTGTCCTTCGTCATGGTCAGGGCGTCGTCGGGATCGGTCGAAGTGGGGTCGGCAGGCACGTCCTCGACGGTATCGCGCCACGCCGTCGAGCCGGCGGTGCGGCGCTCCGGCTTGTGGACGGCGGTGCCACGACGGCGCCCGCACCGGTCCCGGTGCGTCGCCGGGTCAGCTGGCGACGGCGTCCGCGAGCGCCGCGGCGAGCTCGGAGTCGACCCGCGCCACGAGCCGGGTCCCGGCCTCGGTGTGTTCCTCGGTGAGGACCTCACCGCTGACGTGCGCGCGGTGCACCAGGTCGCCCCGCTGGTAGGGCACCACGACGTCGACGTGGACGGCCGGGTGCGGCAGCAGCCCGGCGATCCGGTCCCGTAGTTCCTCGATGCCGGCACTCGTGCGGGCGGACACGGCGACGGCGTCCGGCACCCGGGTGCGCAGCCGCGCGATGGTCTCGGGCTCTGCGAGGTCGGCCTTGTTCAGCGCGACGATCTCGGGGATGTCGGACGTGCCCTCGATGTCGCGGAGGACGGACCGCACCGCGTCGAGCTGACCCTCGGGGTCGGGGTGGGAGGCGTCCACGACGTGCACGATGAGGTCCGCCTGGGCGACCTCCTCGAGCGTCGAGCGGAACGCCTCGATGAGTTCGGTGGGCAGGTTCCGCACGAAGCCGACCGTGTCCGCGAGCGTGTAGGTACGCCCGTCCGGCGTCTCGGTCCGGCGGACGGTCGGGTCCAGCGTCGCGAACAGTGCGTTCTGGACGAGGACCCCGGCGCCGGTGAGCCGGTTCAGCAGAGAGGACTTGCCGGCGTTCGTGTAGCCGGCGATCGCGACCGATGGCACGGCTCCGGCGCGCCGGGAGTGCCGACGGGTGGCGCGGGAGGGCGCCATCGCCTTGATCTGGCGGCGCAGCTTCGCCACGCGGGTGCGGATCCGCCGCCGGTCGAGCTCGATCTTCGTCTCACCGGGACCACGGGAGCCTATCCCGGCACCGCCGGCCACCCGGCCACCCGCCTGCCGGGACATCGACTCACCCCAACCACGCAGCCGTGGGAGCAGGTACTCGAGCTGGGCGAGCTCGACCTGTGCCTTGCCCTCTCTGGACTGTGCGTGCTGGGCGAAGATGTCCAGGATCAGCGCCGTGCGGTCGATGACCTTGACCTTGACGACGTCCTCCAGCGCACGGCGTTGGGACGGGGCGAGCTCGGAGTCGACGATGACGGTGTCGGCGCCGGTCGAGGCGACGAGGTCGGCGAGCTCGCGGGCCTTGCCGGAGCCCAGGTAGGTACCCGGGTCCGGCGCGGTGCGCCGCTGCAGGAGCCCGTCCAGGACCTCCGAGCCGGCCGTCTCGGCGAGCGCGGAGAGCTCGCGCAGCGAGACCTCCGCGGCCTCCGCGGTGCCGGAACTCCACAGCCCGACCAGCACCACGCGTTCGAGGCGCAACTGCCGGTACTCGACCTCGGTGACGTCTTCGAGTTCGGTGGACAGGCCGGCGACCCGGCGCAGGGCGGAACGGTCCTCGACGTCGAACTGCTCGCCGTCGTAGGCGCTCGGTCCGTCGTCGGTCGGTTGGATCGCCGTGCCCGCCCGGGCCAGGATTCGTGCGACGACGTCCTGCGCGCGGTCCTGGGCGTCGTCGCCGTGGGGTGCGTCGCTACGGGGAGTCGTCGGGGCGGTGCGTTCGGTCATGGTGTCCTTTGTTGGGGGTCCGATGACTCAATGGTGGCACGCGGACACCATGTTCCCAAGGGATTTCGCTGTCGGCCGTAGGCCCGAACGCCTGGTGCGCCAGCGCGCCATTAGGCTCGTCGCCGTGTCCCACTACTTCTCGACCACCCCGAGCGCCCCGGACAGGCGGCGGGAGATCGACGTCGCACTCCGGGGACGACAGGTGCGGCTGGAGACCGCAGCCGGCGTCTTCTCGGGCGATCGCCTGGACCCGGGCACCACGGTGCTGCTGGACACCATTGATGATCCGCCGGCCACCGGCACCCTCCTCGACCTGGGCTGCGGGTGGGGCCCGATCGCGATCGCGATGGCCCTCGCCTCCCCGGGTGCGCGCGTGCTCGCCGTGGACGTCAACGAGCGGGCACTCGCGCTCACGGCGGACAACGCGGCGCGGCTCGGCCTGGCGAACGTCCAGACGTACCTGCCCGAGGAACTGCTCGTGACCGAGCCGGAGCTGCGCATCGACGAACTCTGGTCCAACCCGCCCATCCGGATCGGCAAGGCGGCGCTGCACGAGATCCTGCAGACCTGGCTACCGCGGCTGGCCCCGGGGGCCCGCGCGCAGTTGGTGGTGCAGCGCAACCTCGGCTCGGACTCTCTGCAGCGGTGGATCGCGGCGGAGCTGGACCGGGACGTGTCCCGGCTGACGAGCGTGAACGGGTTCCGGGTCCTGACCGTGCAGTGACCGGGACACTCAGTCCCGGACCACCCGCAGCCGCAGGTGGGTCGACTCCTCGCTGACGTCCCTGGCGATGTGCTCGAGGCGGATCAGGTGGCCGCCGGGGTGGTCGAAGAGCCGGACGCCGTCGCCGAGCAGCACCGGAACCACGAAGACGACCACCTCATCGAGCAGCCCGAGTTCCAGGCACTGCCGCGCGACGTCGGCGCCGAGCACGTTGACGTCCTTCGCGCCCGCCGCAGCCCGGGCCGTCGCGACCGCCCTGCCGAGGTCGTCGGTGAACGTCACGTCCGGCGGCCAGGAGGCGGGCGGGTTGTGAGTGAGCACGAACTGCGGGCCGTGCCAGGTGCCTCCGAACGCTCCTTCGGCGTCGGTGCCGCAGTTCGGGTCGTCCCCGCCATAGGTGGTGTTGCCGACCAGAAGCGCCCCGGTCCGGGCCGCGAGTTCGTCGGCGGCGGGATCGGGGGCGGTGTACGGAGCCAACCAGGACATGTCGCCTCCGGGGCCCGCGATGAATCCGTCGAGCGACATCGTCGCCGAGTAGATCAGGTTGGCCATGGTCTCACTCCGTTCGTCTCGGACCGGCCGGTTCGGTCCCGGTCGGATGGACCGTCGCAAGCATCGGAACTCATCGATGATGCCCAACGGCCGTGAGTGGGCGAGCCGACCCCTCGGCGTGGAACCGCCCGCCGCCGATCAGAGGGTGGTGACGGTGCCGACCAGCTCGGCCGGTCCGGCGAGCTCGACGTGGTCGTCGGGGAGCATCCGTACCCGCAGCTCTCCGCCGGGGACCTGCACGATCCACTCCTGGGGGGCGCCCTCGCCGAACCAGTTGCGCACCGCGAGCGCGGCTGCGCAGGCACCGGTGCCGCAGGAGAGCGTCTCCCCCACGCCCCGCTCGTACACCCGCATCCGAACCACACCGACCGTCTTCGAGCCCACCACGGCACCCGTGCTGTCGACGATGTCCACCTCGCGGTCGCCGAGCGGCACCACGAACTCCACGTTCGTGCCGCGGGCGGGCGCGGGGTCAACGATCGGCGCCTGCGTGAGGTCCAGGACCTCGAGTTGTTCGGTGTCCTCCAGGGCGATCACGGTATGCGGGTTCGGCAGGTCCAGGCGTAGGCCCGGCCGGGGCTCGGCGAGCCCGGCCACCCCGACGCTGGCATCGAAGCCCTGCGCGAGCGCGGCGCCTCCGCCGGGCGCGCTCCACCGGCCCAGGTCCGCGGCGTAGTCCCTGCCCTCACGACGCACGCCGAGCACGCCTGCCCGGGTGGCGACCTGGACCGTGTCCCCGTCGTCGAGGGCGAGCAGCCCGGCGTGGCGCAGGAACGCGACGAACACCCGGATCCCGTTCCCGCACATCTCGGCCACCGAACCGTCGGCGTTCACGTAGTCCATGAACCACAGCGCCGCCGGTTCCCGGCCGGCAGCGCGGTCGGCGCCCTCGGTGATCGCGGCGCTGCGCACGGCGCGGATCACACCGTCCGCGCCGATACCGGTGTGCCGGTCGGCGAGCGCGGCCACCTCGCTCGTGCTGAGCGGGGCCGCGCCGTCGGGGTCGGCATACAGCAGGAAGTCGTTGCCGGTGCCGTGGCCCTTGACGAAGGTGTGCACGGGCGCCGCAACAGGTGTAGTCATGGCAGCAGCCTACGGGCCCGCTCGGCCAGATCGGGGCCGGGCGCCAGCCACGCGATCCGGGGATCGCGCCGGAACCAGGTCATCTGGCGGCGGGCCAGCTGGCGGGTGGCCTGGGCGGTGTCGGCGACGGCAGTCGCCACGTCCGTCTCACCGCGCAGCACCGCGAGGGCCTGCGCGTAGCCGACCGCCCGGCGGGCGGTTCGGCCTCGCTCCAGCCCACGCTCGAGGAGCGCGCCGGTCTCGGCGAGCAGTCCGCCGTCGAACATCTTCCGCGCCCTCGCGTCGATGCGTTCGTGCAGGACCGGCCGCGGCAGATCCACCGCAACGTGCACGGCGGGGATGTGTGAGGAGTGGCTCGGCAGGTTCGCCGAGTACGGCTCGCCGGTGATCGAGATGACCTCGAGCGCCCGGATGATCCGGCGGGCGTTGCGCCGATCGATCCGGGCGGCCGCGACCGGGTCCGCCGCCTCGAGCTCGGCGTGCAGGAGCCCAGGCCCCTCGGTCTCGGCGCGCGCCTCGAGCGCGGCGCGGACCGCCTCGTCGGTGCCGGGGAAGGACAGGTCGTCCAACAGGGCACGCACGTACAGGCCCGAGCCACCGACCACGACGACGGCGTGTCCCCGGGCGGCGATGCCGGCCAGGTCGGCGCGGGCGTGCCTCTGATAGGCGGCCACCGTTGCGTCGGCGTCCACGTCCAGCACGTCGAGCTGGTGATGGGCGATGCCGCGGCGTTCGTCTGGGCGCAGTTTCGCGGTACCGATGTCCATGCCGCGGTAGAGCTGCATGGCGTCCGCGTTGATGATCTCGGCACCGAGCCCTTCGGCCAGATCGAGGGCGAGGTCGGACTTGCCGCTGGCGGTCGGACCCACCACGGCCACCACGGGCACGCCTCCATTCAGCACGGAGGCAACCTACCCTCCCAGCCCTGGATGGTCTCGAACGGACCGGTGGCCACCGCTGTCGGGCGACCTAGACTCAGACGTGATGGCAGCCTCCGACCACGCACCACCGGATCCCGCCGATGATGCCGCGGGCTCCGAACCCGCGCTCTCAGACGAGGTTGTGACCGTCGACCGCGACCGGCTGAAGGCGTGGCTGCGCGAGCACGACCAGAAGTTCTTCGTCTCCGACGACTCACACCTCGGCGGCCTCTGGAACGGGCACGTGTTCACGGTCGCGCTGGCGGGCGCGAACGAGGTGCTGCAGATCCGGGCCCAGTGGAACCGGCGGATCACGATCGAACGCCGACCGGAGCTGATGGACTTCATCAACGCCCGCCACGCGCGCACCCTGTGGCCGAAGTGCTTCCTGCTCGTCCACGACGACGGCACGATGCGGTTCTGCGCGGAGTCCGCCACGCCGCTGCGCGAGGGTCTTTCCGAGCACCAGCTCGGCCGGGCGATCCGGGCGGCCATCACCACCGCGCTCGCCGTCTTCGCGGAGCTGGACGACCGCTACCCGGACCCGGCCCTGCAGGCACCGGGCGGGCTGGCATGAGCTCCCCGGCGGATCTGCCCGCCTCCGACTGGCCGTACCCGATCAGCATCGAGCGACTGCGTGCCCACGCCCAGGCCCAGGGGTTCGCCGTCACCCCCGCCGGCGCCAACGGCCTGCGCGGCGTCTGGGGCGCCTACCCGTTCGACATCGCGATCCGGGTCGGCGACGTGAGCGTGCTCCAGGTTCGGGGCTCCTACGCGGACCCGATCCCGGCCGCGCGGGAAGCGGACCTGGTCGGCTTCGCCAACGACTGGCACCGGGAGCACATCTGGCCGACGGTGTTCTGGTCCTCGGACGCGCAGGACCGGCTCGCGGTCCGGACCCTGTTCGTCGCGGACTTCAGCGGTGGCGCAACCGACGAACAGTTCGCCGAGGCCGTCACGCTGGGTCTGGCCACCTCGGGACAGTGCCTGCGCGCATTGACCTCCGCGTTCGGCTCCTGAAGCCGAACGCCGTACCTGGCCTTCGTCGGGTGAGTCAGCCGCGCCGCACCGTGGGCATGCCGAGCCCGACGGCGCGGCCGGCCGGTGCGGGTGGCCCACCTTCGGCTGCACTCGCCGCGGCGGCCGTGGCGCGCTCGCGCGCCGCCCAGGCGTCCCCGGAGCGGGTCCGCCGGAGCTCGAACGTGCCGCCGGTGAGGCCCGAGTCCGCGATCAGGTGGTGCGGCGCTGAGCCGGTGACCGTGGCCGTGATCAGATCCCCGGGACGAGGGCGCTCGGTCTCGGGAAGGCTCGCGACGCCGTCGGGCAGGCCGACGTGGACCAGCCGGTTGTCCGCCGCACGGCCGCTCAGGCGGCGGGTCGCCGTGTCCTTGCGTCCCTCGGACTCGGCGAGCAGCACCTGGACGGTATGGCCGACCTGGGTGGCGTTCTCCTCGGTGGAGATCCGCTCCTGGAGTGCCTGGAGCCGGCCATACCGCTCGGTGACCACGTCGGCGGGCACCTGGTCGGGCAGGTCCGCGGCGGGGGTGCCGGGACGTTGGGAGTACTGGAACGTGAAGGCGCTGGCGAACCGGGAGGCCTCGACCACGTCCAGGGTCGCCTGGAAGTCCGCCTCGGTCTCGCCCGGGAACCCGACGATGATGTCCGTGGTGATGGCCGCCTCGGGCATCCGCTCCCGGACGCGGTCGAGGATGCCGAGGAACTTCTCGCTGCGGTACGAACGACGCATGGCGCGCAGGATCGTGTCCGAGCCGGACTGCAGCGGCATGTGCAGCGACGGCATCACGTTCGGGGTCTGCGCCATGGCGTCGATGACGTCGTCGGTGAACGCGGCCGGGTGCGGTGAGGTGAACCGGACGCGCTCCAGACCCTCGATCCGGCCGCAGGCGCGCAGCAGCTTCGCGAAGGCGCCACGGTCACCGAAACCGACACCGTAGGAGTTGACGTTCTGGCCGAGCAGGGTGACCTCGAGGGCGCCCTCGGCGACGACGGCCCCGACCTCGGCGAGCACGTCACCGGGCCGTCGGTCGCGCTCCTTGCCGCGCAGGTGCGGCACGATGCAGAACGTGCAGGTGTTGTTGCAGCCGACCGAGATCGACACCCACGCTGCGTAGGCGCTCTCCCGGCGGGTCGGCAACGTCGACGGGAAGACCTTGAGGGCCTCCTCGATCTCGACCTGTGCCTCGCCGTTGTGCCGGGCGCGCTCCAGCAGCGCCGGCAGCACGTCGATGTTGTGGGTCCCGAACACGACGTCCACCCACGGCGCGCGGGCCACGATGCCGGCCCGGTCCTGCTGGGCCAGACACCCGCCCACGGCGATCTGCAGGCCCGGGCGCTCCCGCTTGAGCGAGGCGAGCTGGCCGAGGTTGCCGTAGAGGCGGTCGGCAGCGTTCTCTCGCACAGCGCACGTGTTGATGACCACCACGTCGGCGCCGTCGGCCTGCGCCATGAGCGATCCGGTGCCGGCCGTCTCGGCGCTGACGTACCCGGCGTCCTCGAGCAGGCCGGACATGCGCTCCGAATCGTGCACATTCATCTGGCAGCCGAGGGTCCGCACCAGATAGGTGCGCGGGTGGGTCAGTTCAGCGGTCACGATCGTTGATTCTACGGCGCTGCCGCGGGCCCGGGCGCTGCCGGGCGCGCGCGCCCAGCACGCCGGAAAGAACCGATCGTGTCCGCACTGTTACCCCGCCTGCGTCGCCCCGGAAACATTGAGCGACTAGGTTGCATCCCATGGCTGACAGTTCCGTGACCGGTGTCACAGCAGACGACCACCGCGGTATGCCCGCCCATTCGGGCGAGCCACTGGTGGTGCTCGACAGCGTCAACAAGCACTTCGGCGAGCTCCATGTGCTCCAGGACATCAACCTCACCGTGCACCGTGGCGAGGTGGTGGTGGTGATCGGGCCGTCCGGCTCGGGCAAGTCCACCCTGTGTCGCGCCATCAACCGCCTCGAGTCGATCGACGACGGCTCCATCACGCTCGACGGTCAGGCGCTGCCCGAGGAGGGCAAGGCGCTCGCCCGGCTGCGTGCCGACGTCGGCATGGTGTTCCAGTCCTTCAACCTGTTCGCCCACAAGACGATCCTCGAGAACGTCACCCTCGGACCGATCAAGGTCAAGAAGATGAAGACCGCCAAGGCCAAGGAACTGGCCATGAGCCTGCTCGAGCGGGTGGGGGTGGCGAACCAGGCGGACAAGCTGCCCGCGCAGCTCTCCGGTGGCCAGCAGCAGCGCGTCGCGATCGCCCGGGCCCTGGCCATGCAGCCGAAGGTGATCCTGTTCGACGAGCCGACGTCCGCGCTCGACCCGGAGATGGTCAACGAAGTGCTGGACGTGATGGTGGCCCTCGCGAAGGACGGCATGACCATGGTGGTCGTGACGCACGAGATGGGCTTCGCCCGCAAGGCCGCCGACCGCGTGGTGTTCATGTCCGATGGGCAGATCGTGGAATCGGCGGACCCGGACACGTTCTTCGACCACCCGACCAGCAACCGCGCCAAGGACTTCCTCGGCAAGATCCTCACCCACTGATCCAGCCGACCCGATCGACCCCAACACCAGTTGCCAACCAAAAGGAGACAACGATGAAGAGAACGCGAGTGGCATTCGCCGCGATCGCAGCCGTGGGCGCGCTGACCCTGGCCGCGTGTACCGCCGAACCGGGCGACACCGGCGACGACGAGACCACGGGTGCCGAGGAGACCACCGACGACGGTGGCGGCGGCCAGGAGGGCACGATCCGCATCGGCATCAAGTTCGACCAGCCCGGCCTCGGCTTCCAGGACGGCGCCGAGTACACCGGCTTCGACGTGGACGTCGCGACGTACGTGGCGGAGGCCCTCGGGTACACGGCGGACCAGATCGAATGGGTCGAGACGCCTTCCGCGAACCGGGAGACGATGCTCGAGGGCGGTCAGGTCGACATGATCTTCGCGACCTACTCGATCACGGACACCCGTGACGAGGTCGTCGACTTCGCCGGCCCGTACTTCGTGGCCGGTCAGGACCTGCTCGTGCGGGCCGACGAGACTGACATCACCGGGCCCGACGACCTGAACGGCAAGAACCTCTGCTCCGTGGCCGGGTCGACGTCTGCGCAGCGCATCCAGGATGACTTCGCCGACCAGGTCCAGCTGATCGAACAGCCCGGCTACTCCGAGTGCATCCAGTATCTGCTCGGCGGACAGGTGGACGCCATCACCACCGACGACATCATCCTCGCCGGCCTCGCGGCCGCCGAGGGCAGCGGCGCCATGGTGGTGGTCGGGAACCCGTTCTCCGAGGAGAACTACGGTGTCGGCCTGCCGCCGGGATCCGACCAGTGCGAGCCGATCAACGAGGCCATCCAGGCCATGTTCGACGACGGCAGCTGGGAGGCCGCCATCGAGGCGAACACCGAGGGCACCGGGTTCACCCCGAATGCGGACCTGAACCCGCCGGAGCTGCGGGAGTGCGCCGCCTCCTGAGCCGGGTGTGCGGGGACGGGCCCAGGCCCGTCCCCGCACCACCGCGTCCGACGTCAGAAAGCCGAAGCAGCGATGAAGGTGGTGTCCGTTGAGCGAGTTCCTCGCTGTCCTCTCGAACTATGACCTGGTTGGCGCGTACTGGCTGAACATCCAGCTCACCTTCTTCGCGGGCCTGGCCTCGCTGGTGATCGGCACGATCCTGGCGCTCATGCGGATCTCACCGATCCCGTCGCTGCAGTTCGCCGGCACCACCTACGTCAACCTGATCCGCAACACGCCGCTGACGATCATCGTGGTGTTCGCGGCGCTGGTCCTGTGGCCGGTGCTGGGCGTCGAGTTCTCGACCGATTTCGCGACCAACTTCTTCTGGCTCGCCGTAGCGGCGCTCTCGGTCTACCACGCCTCGTTCATGTGCGAGGCGCTGCGCTCCGGGGTGAACACGGTGCCGGCCGGCCAGGCCGAGGCCGCGCGAGCGATCGGGCTGCCGTTCCTGCCCGCGGCACGGCTGATCATCCTGCCCCAGGCCTTCCGCGGAGCGATCGCTCCGCTGGGCAATACGCTCATCGCGCTCATCAAGAACAGCACGGTCGCCGCGGCGATCTCGGTCCCCGAGATCTCGATCCTGATGAAGGAGATGATGGAGAACGAGGGGAACTACGTCATCCCGATCTTCCTCACCGTGGCGGTCGGCTTCGTCATCATCGTCGTCCCGATCGGGCTTGCCGTGACCTATCTCTCCCAGCGACTGGCGGTGTCCCGATGAGCCGGCAGACCGTCCTGTTCGACGCGCCCGGCCCGCGCGCACGGCGCAACGTCCGCGTGGGCAACTGGGTCGGCGCCGTGGTCGTGATCGGCATCGCCGTGTTCGTCCTGATCCAGTTGAACGCGGCGGGCCAGTTGCGTCCGGAGCTCTGGGCCGTGGTTGTGGACCCGGACTCCTGGCGCTACAACTTCCTGCCCGGGCTGCAGAACACCCTGGTCGCCGCGGCGTACGCCATCGTGACGTCCGTCGTGTTCGGACTGCTGTTCGGGGTGGGACGGCTGGCCGCGAACCGCGCGCTGCGCTGGTTCAGCGGCGTCGTCGTCGAGTTCTTCCGCGCGGTGCCGGTGCTGGTCATGATGGTTGCCGGCTACCAGATCCTCGGTCGCTTCACGGCTGTCAGCGGCACCGCCCAGCTCTTGTTGAGCGTGGTCATCGCCCTGACCCTGTACAACGGCGCGGTCATCGCCGAACTCGTAAGATCCGGAGTGCACGGCCTGCCGAAGGGGCAGCGCGAGGCCGGACTGGCGATCGGAATGACGCGCGGGCAGTCGATCCGCTCGATCGAGTTGCCGCAGGCACTCATCGCGATGCTGCCCTCGCTGGTGAGCCAGTTCGTCGTGATCCTCAAGGACACGGCCCTCGGCTACATCATCGTCTACCCCGAGTTGCTGCGCAGCGCCCGACTGCTGGGCAGCGGGGCGCCGTTCGCGATCCTGCAGAGTCTGTTCGTCGCGGCGCTGATCTTCATCGTCCTCAACTACCTGCTCTCGAAGGTCGCCGAACTGGTCGCCCGAAAGGTCGGCGGACGCACCTCTGGAAAGGCGCGAGCCAACCCGGCACCCCCGAACGCCGTCACGGTCCCTGCCGTGGGTGGTGGCACCCAGTAAGCAAGTGGCCGGGGTCCGAATGCGCTGTTGACGGGTTCACGCCCGCCGGCGGTTCAGGTCAGGTCGGGGTCGAGCCCGCGATCGGTCATCAGCCCGCGACAGTAGGTTCGACATGCTGGCGGGTGTCCCAGCCGGGACACCGTGCAGCCGGGTGGCGGCGCTGCCGACGACCATCCGCCTCCAGCGGTCCCTCGACCACCGTCAGGAACGTCAGGAGCGGCAGCGCCCACTCCTGATCGACCGCAGTCTCGGACACGTGCCTCGAACTCCTCTGCGCTGAGACTCAGCCGACCCGGTCGTCGGTGTCGACGACGCCCTCTTCCGCGAGCACGCCGTCCACGACCCGGAGCGCCACCGAGGGCGAGTAACCCTTCCGCGCCAGCAGTCCGACGAGCCGCCGACGGCGCTTCTGGTGCTCCAAGCCCACGCTGGACCGAGCCTTGCGCCGGACCAGGTCCCGGGCGGTGGCTTCCTCGTCCTCGGGATCGACGGTGGCCAGTGCCTCCTCGGCGATCTCGGAGTCGACGCCCTTGCGGTACAGCTCGGTGGCCAGTGCGCGGCGGGCCAGACCGCGTTCGGCCCGGCGGGTGCGCACGAGCATCTCGGCGTACTCGACGTCGTTGACCAGCCCGACCTCCTCGAACCGGTCGAGCACCGACGCGGCGACGTCGTCCGGCACGTCCTTCTTCGCCATTGCCTGCGCCAGCTGGGCGCGGGAGCGTGGCGAGTGGGTCAGGAGCCGCAGCGCGATGTTGCGCGCCACGGACTCCGGATCCGGCTCGGGGTCGACGGCGGCGGCACCGGTGGCCGGGGGTTCACCCACCCGGCCACCGGAACGACGCCGTGCCTGCCGCGGCTCACCGACCCCGGCCGGGCCCGGCCCGGATCGGCGCTGCTGGAAAGCCATCGGCGCCGAGGGCCTAGAAGTCGACGGCGTTGGCGGGGCCGCCGGCGTCCGGCACCACCTCGAGCGGCTTGCCGATGCCGAGCTTCGCCATGATCTTCTTCTCGATCTCCTCCGCCAGCTCGGGGTTGTCCTTGAGGAACCGGCGGGAGTTCTCCTTGCCCTGCCCGAGCTGGTCACCTTCGTAGGTGTACCAGGCGCCGGACTTACGGACGATGCCATGCTCCACGCCGAGGTCGATCAAGCTGCCCTCGCGGGAGATGCCGACCCCGTAGACGATGTCGAACTCGGCCTGCTTGAACGGCGGGGCCATCTTGTTCTTGACGACCTTCGCGCGGGTGCGGTTGGCGACCGCGTCGGTGCCCTCCTTGAGGGTCTCGATCCGACGCACGTCGATGCGGACCGAGGCGTAGAACTTCAGCGCCTTGCCACCCGTGGTCGTCTCGGGGGATCCGAAGAACACCCCGATCTTCTCGCGCAGCTGGTTGATGAAGATCGCCGTGGTGCCGGAGGAGTTCAGGGCGCCGGTGATCTTGCGCAGCGCCTGGGACATGAGCCTGGCCTGGAGGCCGACGTGACTGTCCCCCATCTCGCCCTCGATCTCGGCCTTCGGCACGAGCGCGGCGACGGAGTCGATGACCACGATGTCCAGGGCACCGGAACGGATCAGCATGTCCATGATCTCGAGCGCCTGCTCGCCGGTGTCCGGCTGGGAGACCAGCAGGGCGTCGGTGTCCACACCGAGCTTCTTCGCGTACTCGGGGTCGAGGGCGTGCTCGGCGTCGATGAACGCGGCGATCCCGCCGGCCTTCTGGGCGTTCGCGACCGCGTGCAGCGCGACCGTGGTCTTACCCGAGGACTCCGGGCCGTAGATCTCGACGACCCGGCCCCGGGGCAGGCCACCGATCCCGAGCGCGACGTCGAGCGCGATGGAGCCGGTGGGGATCACGGCGACCGGCGGGCGGTTGTCGTCGCCGAGGCGCATCACCGATCCCTTGCCGAACGCGCGATCGATCTGGCCGAGGGCGGCCTCGAGGGCCTTGCTACGGTCTGCAACTGGTGCAGCCATGGTGTCACCTTCACTTTTCGTCTCGGGCAGATGCTCGCTGAGCTCCACCGCATGTTTCGGACCAGGGCTGGCCTGTTCAGGGACCCGCCCTCGCCGGGCGGCAACCTGCGACGAAGGCTATGTCCGACCACCGACATCCGGCTCCGGGCACCCACTGGCTGTGGATGACGCAGTTCCGTCCCTCACCTGTCCACAACCCTAGACGAACAGCCGTTCGATCCGAAGTCTGCGGCCCGCGACACGCCGAGCGTGTCGCGTTCCACGCTCGGCTCCGCTGCTACCGGTGACTACCAGGTGTCCGGAGACGCCCCGGCCGGCACCGGTTCCGGCCGGGCCACGGTAGTCCCGAGTGCCACCACCCGCTGGGAGTCCGCGGCCAGCAGCACGGACTCCATGATGTCCAGCACGTGCAGCGCGAGGTCGCCGCCGGCGCGGTGCGGGCGGCCGGTCTCGACGGCCCGGGCCAGGTCCGCCAGCCCGTAGCCGCGGCCGGCGTCGGCGTAGCCGGCGGCCACCGGGACCTGCGTCCACTCCGGGGCATCCGGCGTGTACACCTCGACCGGCTCGGAGAACCGGTTCGGGTCCGGGACCGCGATCGTCCCTGCGGTGCCGTAGACCTCGAACAGCGGGGTCCGGGTGGCCCACACCTCGAAGCTGACGGTCACCGTCGAGGTGACGCCGTTCGCGTGCTCCAGGAGCGCCGAGACGTGCGTGGCTACGTCGACGTCGATCGTGGAACCTGCCAGCGGGCCGGTGGCCACGGACCGCTCCCGTGTGGACGCCGTCGCCGTGCCCGAGACCCTGACCACAGGCCCGAGGAGGGTGACCAGGCTGGTCAGGTAGTACGGGCCCATGTCGAACAGCGGCCCGGCGCCCGGCTGGTAGTAGAAGTGCGGGGCCGGGTGCCATCGCTCGTGTCCGGGCGCACTCCAGTGCACGTGCGCTCCGACCGGGTCGCCGATACCGCCGGTGTCCAGGACCTGCCGCGCGGTCTGGATGCCGGTGCCGAGCACCGTGTCCGGCGCGCAGCCGACCCGCAGGCCGCGCTCGGCAGCCGCCTCGAGCACCGGTCGCGCCTGCGCCACCGACAGGGCCAGCGGCTTCTCGCCGTACACGTGCTTGCCGGCCGTGAGCGCGCGCAGCGCGACCTCGGCGTGCGCCGCCGGGACGGTGAGGTTCAGGACCGCGTCCACTGCGCCGTCGGCCAGCAGTTCGTCCACGGACGCCGCCCGCACGCCGCGCTCGGCGGCGACCGCCCGGGCGCGCTCGGCGTCGAGGTCCGCGACCGCCGCCAGCCGCAGTCCCGGCAGCCGCGGGATCGCCTCGAAGTACTGGCCGGAGATGTTGCCGACCCCGATGATCCCGACGTTCAGCGGCTCGCCCACAGCAACCCCCGCTCCACGATGGTGCGCACGTTCGGGTCGTCGAGGATCTCGAGGCGGTGGCCCGCGGTGCACACGAACACCCGGCCCGCGCCCCACTCCCGGGTCCAGACAGCGGGAGTGGTGACCGACCGGTGCCACGGGTCGAAGTCCCGCGCTGCCAGGGTGGTGGTCGCAAGCACGTCGTTGTACTCGTCGGACAGGACCCAGTACTGCTCGGTGACCAGGTCGAAGTCGCTGAGACCGGCGACGATCGGGTGGTCGGCGCGGTCCGGCACGATCGAGATCGTGTGCGGCAGGTAGTTGTCCGACTGCTCCCCCGGCAACTGCTCCTTGGGCGCCCTCGGCGGGTGGTGGGCGAACTGCCCGCCGACGAGGTGGAGATAGTCGGCGCTGTTGCGGTAGGAGTCCGCGATCCCGCCGTGCCACCCGGCCAGCCCGGTGCCGGCCCGGACCGCGCCGATCAGGCCGGCGAGCTCCTCCGGCTCGATCGTGTTCATGGTGTTCGTCTGCACGATGAGGTCGACGCCACCGAGGTAGGACGCATCCGCATAGACGGCGGTGGACTCCTCGACCCGGACCGTGAATCCCTCCGCCTCGAGGAACGGGATGACCGAATCCGTGGTCTCGACGGGCTGGTGGCCGTCCCAGCCGCCGCGGACGATGAGGGCCGATCTGTCTGCCATGGGATTCCGTGTCCTTACGTGTGGTGTGCCGGTCAGCGCCGAGCGGCGGAAATTTGCGCAATTTCTGGGATCCACTTCGACTCAGGGAAGCATGTCACGTCTATTTCTCACCATCAAGGGCCGACCCCTAGGCAATACGTTGCGCAACTGTTAGCCTCCGGATCGTGCCCACCGTCACCCTCGCCCAGGTCGCCGAGCGCGCCGGCGTGACCGTGCCGACGGCGTCGAAGGTCCTCAACGGCCGCACCGACGTCTCGGCCGCCACCCGCGCCCGGGTCCTGGCCGCCGTCGCCGAGACCGGCTACCGGAGCCGGCGCGCGCACGGGGCCGCCCGCGCGGACGATGAGAGCGGTCTCATAGACCTGGTCATCAGCGGCGTCGAGGGCACCTGGGCGAACCGGGCCCTGTCCGGCGTCGAATTCGCCGCGAACCTCGTCGGGCTGGACGTCGTCGTGACCGTCGCGCGGCCGGCGGCCGATCGGGACTGGGCCGCACGCCTGGTGGCACGACGCTCGAGCGGGGCGGTGCTGGCCCTGGTCGAGCCGACCCCGGAGCAGTACGCCGCCCTCGACGTCGCCCGGATCCCGGTCGTGATCCTCGACCCCCGTTCGGAGCCACCGGCGGCCGTCCCGAGCGTGGGCGCCGGCAACTGGGCCGGCGGCCGGGCCGCCGCCCAGCACCTGCTCGAGCTGGGACACCGGCATCTGGGGGTGATCGCCGGTGCCCCGGACCACCTGTACGGCCGGGCGCGCGTGGACGGCTTCGGCTCGGCGCTGCGCGAGCACGGCCTCGAGGTCCGGGACGCCGACGTGGTGCATGCGGACTGGTCCTACGCGGGCGCGCTGGGCGCCGCCATGAGGCTCCTGGACCGCCCCGACCGCCCGAGTGCCGTGTTCGCGTGCTCGGACAACATGGCGCTTGGAGCCCTGGAGGCCGCCCGGCGACTCGGCGTGCGCGTTCCCGGTGCGATGTCCGTGATCGGTTACGACGACGCCCCGGAGGCTCGGTGGACCTCACCCCAACTGACCACGATCCGCCAGCCGGTCGCCGAGATGGGCGCGGCCGCGCTGCGGATGCTGCTGCGGGTGCGCGGCGGCGCCGACACCTTCGTCGGTGACGGTCACACGCCCCGCGAGGAGCTCGCCACCCGCCTGGTGGCCCGGGGCAGCACGGCATCCTGGCCCACCATCGACCAGCCGCACCGGACCGGGAAGGAGGACGGCTAGACAATCAGTCACCCTCCACGCCGAGGGTGGTCCGCACGTTCAAGGATGAACAAGCGGCAGGCGATGACGCCGCCGCGAGAAAGGACCCGACATGTCAATGCGTGCTTCGAAGGCGGCACTGAGCCGCCGTGGATTCCTCGGTGTCGCCGGCGGTACGGCCGCCGTTTCGGCCCTCGCCGCGTGCTCCGGTGGGGGCGAGGGCGGTGGCGGGGGCGGTGGCGACACCCTGAAGTTCTGGAACATGCCCTGGGGCGGCACCGAGTTCAACCCCAGCGACAAGGAGATCACCGAGGCCTACGAGCCTGCCGACGACCTGCCCTCCGCCGTCTACCAGGAGATCCAGTGGGCGAACTTCACCCAGACCTTCTCCTCGGCCGTCGCCTCCAACACCGGCCCCGCCGTCAGCTCGGGTGGTGGCACCCAGGCGTTCCTGTTCGAGTCGCAGGGCAAGATCGCCTACGCCGACGACCTCCTCGAGAGCTGGAAGGCCAACGGCCTCTACGACGACTTCCTCCCCGGCCTCATCGACGCGATGAAGGTCGAGGGCGGCTACGCGGCCGTCCCGTACAACCTCGACATGCGGGTGCAGTGGTACAACACCGCGCTCTTGGAACAGGCGGGCGTCGAGCCCCCCACCGACTGGCCGAGCTACCTCGAGGTGAGCGAGGCACTGAAGGGGATCGGCGCCTACAGCTTCGGCGTGGGTGCGGGTTCGGGCAGCTTCACCGGCAGCCACATCATGACCAGTTTCATGATCAACAACGGCGGCGGCCTGTTCAACGCGGACCAGGAGCCGGACTGCGTCACCGACGCCAACATCGAGGCGATGGAGTTCGTCCTCGAGATGGTCGCCAAGGGCTACGTGGACCCGGGTTCGGTCACCTACACCAGCGACAACGTTCAGACCCAGTGGAAGGACCGCAGGTTCGCCATGGGCTGGGACGGTGCCGGGCTCGCCGCGAACGTCGGTGGCGACGTCGCCGCGGAACTCGCGGTCAACAGCCCGCTCGTCGGCCCGCACGGCGACTTCGGTGCCCTGTACTTCCCGAACAACATCATGATGTACACGAACACCCCGAGCCAGGAGGGCTCGGAGGCCTTCCTGACGTACTACTACCAGAACATGGCGCCGCTCTGGACCGAGCACACCGGGATCGGGCTGCCCCCGCTGAGGTCGATCGCGGACACCCCGGAGTTCCAGTCCGACGTGAACGCGGTCAAGATCATCGAGGAGTGGCAGCCGATCTCCAGGACTTGGGGTGCACCTGGTTCGGACGCGCTGTTCCTCGGCGTCACCGACGTCGACGGGACCCCTGCGATGG
Organism: Occultella aeris; assembly: GCF_902703175.1. Classification (GTDB taxonomy): domain Bacteria; phylum Actinomycetota; class Actinomycetes; order Actinomycetales; family Beutenbergiaceae; genus Occultella; species Occultella aeris. The sequence goes on from NZ_CACRYJ010000058.1 coordinate 49,249, forward strand.
GGACGTTCACGCAGCAGATCCTGTCCGGGGCGGCCACCGCCGTGGACGCTCTGACCACGCTGCAGCAGGCCCTCGAGGGCTGAGCCGAACCGGGCCGCGCCGGCGCCGCACCGCCGGCGCGGCCCCGCCGCCCACCGCACCTGTCAACGAAGGAGTTGCATGTCAACCGATTCCGTGGCGCAGTCGCTGCGCCGCGCGCGCTCGGGAGTCGGCGTCGCCGGCGCCGGCCGCCCGCCGGACGCGCGCCCCAAGCGCGTCCTGAGCCCGCGCAACGTGACCATGATCGCGCTCGTCCTACCCTCGATCCTTCTGGTCCTGCTGCTGAACGCCTACCCGGTCCTCTACGCCGGCGTCCAGTCCGTGCGGGACGGGGACCTGATCTCCTCCGGAGACTTCGTCGGTCTGGCCAACTACCAGACCGTCCTGTCCGACCCCGTCTTCTGGCAGGCGGCCCGGTTCACCCTCGTGTTCACGCTCGTCGGGGTGTTCGGCAGCTGGGCGATGGGGATGGGGCTCGCGCTCCTGCTCCGCCGCCGGATCCCGGCCGGCGGCCTGTTCAAGGTGCTCCTGCTGCTCCCGTGGGTGGTCCCGGTGGTGGTCTCGGCCACGTCCTGGAACTGGCTCGTGGCCACCCCGCAGAGCCCGTTGCCGATCCTGGCCGACGCGCTCGGCTTCGGCCGCGTGCTCTTCCTCGCGAACCCGCTGCTGGCCCAGATCACCGTGTGCGTCTTCAAGGTCTGGATCAGCTTCCCGTTCATGATGATGATGATGGGCGCCGCGCTGGCCGCGGTGGACAACAACGTGTACGAGGCGGCCCGGGTGGACGGTGCCAGCGGCGCCCAGCTGCTGCGCACCATGACCCTGCCGCTGACCGCGAAGTCGACGTTCATCAGCTGGATCCTGATGACGATCTTCTGTGTCAACGACTTCCCCACGGTCTTCCTGCTGACCGGCGGTGGCCCAGTGAACGCCACTCAGACGTTGGTGGTGCAGGCCTATCGCACGGTGTTCCTCGACTTCGAGACCGGGCCCGGCGTCGCGATCGCCTTCCTGATGACGGTCGTGCTCGTGGTGATCTCGGTCGTCCTGTATCGAAGCGTGAAGAAGGTGGACATCGAATGAGCGCTGCAACTCTCCCCCGGACCTCGCCGAAGGCGGCATCGCGCCGCCCCACGGCCACGGAGGCCGAACTCCGCGGGCGCTGGTGGCGCTTCACGGTGCTGCTCGTGGTCACCGCCATCACGATCGTGCCGATCGTCGCCGTGGTGTACCTGTCCCTGCAACCAGCCCTGGGCAGCGCGGTCACCGCCCCGTTCACGTTCGAGAACTTCGCGAACGTGTTCGCCGGGACGAACGTGCTGCTCTGGTTGCAGAACAGCCTGGTGGTCACCCTGATCACCGTGGTGATCGCGGTGTCGGTCGCCGCCCCGGCCGGGTACGTGCTCTCCCGGGGACGGAGCAAGCTGGTCTCGGGGTACTCGTTGCTGCTGTTCGTGATCCAGTCGCTGCCGATCGTGACCGCGGTCATCCCGCTGTTCATCCTGTTCGCACGACTGAATCTGGTGGACAGCCTGACGGGGGTGACCATCGTCTACGTCGGCTCCACGATGTCCGTGGCGATCTGGATGATGGCGGCCTATTACGACTCGATCCCGATCAGCCTGGAGGAGGCCGGCTGGATGGACGGGGTCAGCGTGTTCGGCGGGTTCGTCCGGATCGTGCTGCGCAACTCCCTGCCCGGGGTGCTGTCCACGGCGATCTTCGCGTTCCTGCTGAGCTGGAACGACTACCTGATCGCCACCGTGTTCCTGCGCTCGGACTACAACTACACGCTGCCGATCGGCGTGCAGACCTTCTTCCAGCAGAACTCGACGAACTGGGGCCTCGTCATGGCCGTCGCGGTGGTCATGATGCTGCCGCCGATCATCGTGTTCGGGGTGCTGAACAAGTACTTCAGCGTCGGCGGTATCGGGGGGTCCCTTGCTGGGAAGTGACGCCCTCCGGGCGGCCGTCGACCGGGTCATCCCTGCCGACGACTGGCCGGGCGGCTGGGCCGGGGGCGTCCGTGAGCACCTCGCCTCGCCGTTCGTCGAGGAGCCCGCCCGAGCGGTCCTGGCCGATCTCGTCGCCGGCCTGGACCGCTGGGCCCGGTCCCGCGGCGCCGCGGGATTCGCGGCGCTGCCGCCCGCGGAGCAGGACGAAGGGCTGGCGGCGACACAGGCCGACCCGGACCTGACGCCGGCTTTCGCCCTGCTCCGGCGGCTGTGCTGGGAGGGGTACTACGCGGCGACGGCGGGCCGCTCCCCCGCCGGGCTGGCCATGGTCGGCTTCCGGGCGGTGCCGCCGGGAGTGGTGCCGGTCGAGCCCGAGGCTCCCGCCTCGGTTCGCATCGACGAGGTCCGACGGCGGTACGACGCCATCGTGGTCGGCAGCGGTCCGGGCGGTGGTACCGCCGCCCGGGTGCTCACCGCGGCGGGCCGGCACGTCCTGCTCGTCGAGCGGGCACCGGCCCGCAACAACGCCGAGCTGCGCGGCGATCACCTGCGCGGCAAGCGGAACGCCGTGTACTCCCCGACGGTCGGGCCCGGTCCCGGGTACCCGCGGGAACTGGATACCGCCGACGGCCCGATCGAGGTCGACGCGGCCACCGACGCCGGCTTGTACGGGTTGAACGCCGATGTCCTCGGCGGTGGCACCCGGGTCTGGCAGGGCATGGCGTGGCGGTTCCTGCCGGAGGACTTCCGGATGCGGCAGGTCTACGGGAATCCCGAGGGCGCGAGCCTGGCGGACTGGCCGGTGGACCACGCCGAGCTGGAGCCCTACTACGCGCGGGCCGAGGCCGAGCTGGGCGTCAGCGGCGCCGAGGGTTCACTCACCGCGCGGACGCCGCGCTCGGGCGGCTACCCGATGCCGGCCATGGGCACCGAGCCCGCCCGCGAACTCCTTGCGCGCGCAGCGGAGGATCTCGGCTGGGGCTGGGGCCCGATCCCTCTCGCCCTGAACAGCGTCCCGCACGCCGGCCGCCCGGCCTGCGTACGGTGCGCACAGTGCGTGGGCCACGCCTGTCCCGTCGACGCGAAGAACGGGGCGCACAACACGGTCATCCCGCTCGCGCTGGCCACCGGACGGTGCGACCTGCTCCAGGACGCCGAGGTCGTCGAGGTCCGCGACGGCCACGGCGCCGCCGGGGTCACCCTCATGGTCGGCGCGTCAGGACCGACGCCGGTCGCGCTGGACGTTGCCGCGGACGTGGTGGTCGTCTCCGCGGGCGCGGTGGAGACGCCCCGGCTGCTGCTCGCCTCCGGCCTGGGCAATGACCAGCTCGGGCGGCACCTGCACGACCACCGGTTCGTGAGCATCCTCGGCACCGTCGACGAGCCGGTCAAGCCGTACGTCGGCCCCGGCCACAGCATCGCCACCCTCGACCACGTGCACGCCGGCACCGTCCCATGGGGTGGCGGCGTCCTCGTGGACCTGATGAGCCTGCTGCCGCTGACCTCCGCCGGTTCGCCCGCGCCCGGCGTGCCCGACTGGGGTGCCGCTCACAAGGAGTGGATGCGGACCGGCCGGGCGCACGTGTTCGGGGTGTTCGGGATGGGCCAGGAGATCCCGGTCGCCACGTCCCGGGTCGGCCTGAGCCCCCGGGTCCGCGACCGGTGGGGACGCCCGGGCGCGATCCTGCGCAAGGACGTCCACCCGGCCTCGCTGGAGATCGACGACGGCATGGCCCGCGAGGGTGCGACGTGGCTGAGCGCGGCCGGTGCGACGGACGTGCGCCGGCTGGTCGGGACCGCGACGGCGTCGGCGGCGGGCGAGCACTCGTGCGGCACCGCGCGGATGGGCACCTCGCCGCATACCTCCGCGACCGATCCCTACGGTCGCCTGCACGGGGCGCGTCGGGTGGTCGTCTGCGACTCCTCGCTGCACCCCACGAACGGCTCCGTGAACCCGACGCTGACGATCATGGCGAACGCGTTCCGGGTGGCCGAGCACCTCGTGGCGCACTGGCCGGGCTGAGCTTCGTCAGCCGCGCAGGCCGACGCAGTCGTGCTCCCAGAACACGTCCGCGTACACGAGCGCCCCGGTCATCCAGTCCCGGTGTGCCGGCAGGGTCACCACCTGGAACGCGGGTGCCGGGATCCGCACCGAGGGCGCGGTGAAGCCCCGGGTGGCAGCGGGAACGAACCCGAGCCGCGGGTAGTACCCGGGATCGCCCTCGAGGAATACCGCCGGCAGAGCGAGGTCGGCTGCCGCCGCCAGCGCCGCCCGCACCAGAGCCGTCCCGACCCCTCGCCGCTGATGGGTCGGCGCCACCGAGAGCGGGCTCAGCACGCCGACCTCCACGAGCTCTCGTGGTGCGTCCAGCCAGGACCGGGTGATCAGCACCTGCCCGACGACGACGCCGGCGGCCTCCGCGACGAGCGCGAGACCGTCACGCCCACACCTCCTCGAACGCAATGCGCTCTCGAGGGCGGCGACCCGCTCGCCCTCGCCTCCGAAGGCGGCCCGGATGACCTGCCCGACGGCGTCCCGCTCGTCCAGTCGCTCGCGGCGGATCTCGGTCGCTGCGTTCGGTTCCACCCGCGGCACGTTAGGTGCCCACGGAGCGCGGGGACAAGACGTTTTTCCCGCGGGACGCCGGCCACGGTCAGGGGCGCACCCGAAGCACCTCCGCCGTCGGGCTCCGGCGATGGAGCACGGGGCGCCGGGTCCTTCGGACGGATTCCCGACGCCCCGTGGCCTGTTCCTACTCGATACGCGCGATGGGCGCGCCCTGGACGACGGCCTCGTCCTCGGACACGAGCAGGCGGACGGTGCCCGCGACGGGGGCGGTCACCTCGGCGTCGACCTTGTCCACCTGGACCCCGCCGAGCAGTTGACCGGAGGCCACGGTGTCGCCGTCGGCGACGAACCAGGTGGCCAGCACCCCTCGGTCTCGGGTTTGGTCTGGTCCAGGACGGGAAGGACGACGTCTCATGGGAGCACGCTCCGGATGGCCGCCTCGATCCGGTCGTGGCGGGGCAGGACGGCGTACTCGAGAGATCGGGCGTGCGGGATGGGTACGTCCGGGACGGCCACCCGCCGAACGGTTCTGCGGCCCAAGGACTGGATCGGCCGCACGATGACACGTTCGTCCAGACCACCCTCCAGCGAACGTGCGGTTCTGCGGCCCGAGGACTGGTTCGGCCGCACGATGACACGCTCGACCGCCCGCCAGCGAAGGTGTGGTTGTCCGGCCCAACGACTGGTTCGGCCGCACGATGACACGTTCGTCCGGACCACCCTCCAGCGAACGCGCGGTTCTGCGGCCCAACGACTGGATCGGCCGCACGATCGCACTCTCGGCGACGCCCGTCGAGGGCGACGACACGCCGACGGTGCACCGCGCAGTACCGCGCATCGCGCAGTAGCGTGCAGTGCATGGGTGGCCGATGGTCGCCCGCCCGATCAAGGAGTGGCGATGGACACGACTCAGATGCTCAAGGGCGTGCTCGACCTGGCCGTGCTCGCCGTGGTCCGGGCCGAGGACGGCTACGGCTACGACGTGGTGCGGCGGCTGCGCGGCGCCGGACTGACCGACGTTGGGGACGCCTCGGTGTACGGCACCCTGCGGCGCCTGTACGCCGCCGGTGCCCTCACCAGCTATGTGGTGCCTTCGGACGAGGGACCGCACCGCAAGTACTACGGCATCACCCCGCAGGGCCGGGCCTCCCTGGACCTGCAGACCAAGCAGTGGCACGAGTTCGCACACACCATGACCGATCTTCTCGACCTGGCGGAGGCACACTGATGTCCACCCTGACGCAATCGGACGCGGTGGCCGCCTACGCCGCCGCCGTCCGGGACCACCTGGCCGCGCTCGACGCGGAGACCCTGGACGAGCTCACCGGCGGACTCGAGGCGGACCTCACCGACGCCCTCCTCGACGAGATCGCGGACCCAACGGCGCTGGCCGGGCTCGATGCCACGGCCCTGACCGCCCGGTTCGGGGATCCGGGCACCTATGCCGAGGAGCTGCGGGAGGCCGCCGGGATCGAGTTGCCGCCCGCCGGGCCACGCCCACGCCGCACACTGGGCCGGGTGTTCGCCGACGCGGGCACGGAGCTGGCGACCGACTGGCGGCGCCTGGTCGAGGAGAACCGCTGGGTACGGGCCGTCGCCGAGTTCGTCGCGGCACTGCGACCGGTCTGGTGGCTGCTGCGCGCCTGGGTGGTCTTCGTGATCCTTCGGGCCATGACGGGCGCGGGACCGGTGCCCCATGCGCTCGGGGCCTGGCTGTTCCTGATCGCGCTCGTGGTGGCGAGCGTGCAGTGGGGCCGGGGCAGCTTCGGGCAGGGTCGCCGGGTCCATGCGCTCGTACTGACAGGCAGCACCATCTGCGCCATCGCCGCCCTGCCGGTCTTCGTGCTCTCCGCCTCGTACATCGCCCAGGGCGGCGACGGCGGCTACGAGTCAGGCTGGCAGAGCGGCTTCAGCAGTGGCGTCGCGGAGGCCACGAACGACGGTGTGCGGGTCGAGGGCGTTCCGGCGACGAACCTGTTCGTCTACGGCGCGGACGGCGCCCCGATCGCCGATGCGCGCATAGTCGACCAGGATGGCAAGCCCGTGGTCCTCACCGAGCCCGAGCTGGGTCGGTCGTGGGCGCAGTGGGGCGGTGAGCCGACCTGGGGCGACATACCGCTCGGGGCGACGGACTCCCAGATCCCGCTGAACGCCTTCCCGTACACCTTCTTCGCGGTGGACGACTTCGAGCCGGGCGCGAACGGGCTACTCGTGCCGAGCCCCGGCGCCCTCGCGATCGAGCCGGTCTGGCCTGCGGCTTCCCTGTTCCCGCTCGAGGGTGCGACGACCGGCGACCCGGCCACCGACCCGGAGGCGACCGAGGGCGCGGCGGCGACCGACGGCGCGGCCGGCGAGGAGGACCCGGCCGACCCGGTCGAGCCGCCCGCCGATGCGACCGCGACGCCCGACGCTCCCACCTCGGAGGCGAGCACACCTGCCGAGGATGGTCCGCCGTCGGGCACTCCGTGACGGGCGGCTGCCCTACGTCTCGCGCCGGGCCGCGATCGCCGCGGCTTGGGCGCGCAGCGCCGCACTCGACAAAGCGACCCACTCGGCTATCGCGACGAGCTGATCCGGGGTGAACTGCGCGGTCACCTCGGCCATCGCCGCGCCGAGGCTCGCGAACGCCTCGGCCACCCGGGGGTCGTCGGGCCGGGCCGCCGTGACCACGAGGCGGCGCCGGTCCTCGGGGTCCCGCTCGCGGCGGGCCAGCCCGGTGCGCTCGAGGCGGTCCACCAATCCGGTCACCGCGCCGGCCGTGAGCGCCGTGCGCTCGGCCAGTTCGCCGGCGGACATCGGCCCCTCCCGGCCAAGGATGCCGAGCGCCTTGTGGTCCGCGGCGGACAGTCCCATCAGGGAGCCGATCGCCTCGTGGAACAGCACCACGGCGTCGCTCAGTTCGGCCCCGAGGCGGTCCGGCTCGGGCATCTGGACAGGTTGCGAGTCGGCCATGGTCACATCCTCCACCTTCTGTTACCTTTTAGTCCACTGAATCATTTAGGCGACTGAAGGGATTGAGGAGATGCGGTGGAGCGGGGCATGGGGCGAGGCGATCGGGGTGTTCGTTGCATCCGGCGGATTCTTCATCCGGCACTACCCGATCGTGTTCGCCTTCGGGGCGGTGGCGTCGGTGCAGCGGTTCCTCGCCGTCGGCGGTGACGAGCGGTTCGCGTGGGCGGGCGGGGTCGGCGGCGAGGTGGTGACGGCGGCGGTGCGGGTGCTGTTCCTGACCTGGGTGATCAGGCGCGCATTCACCGACTCCGACGTGCCGTGGTCCGAGGTGGGTGCCCGCCTGGGCCGGTTCGTCGACGGTCGGACCGGTGTGCTGCTTGCCAGCGCCGCGCTCCTGGTGGCCCTGACGATCATCGCGAAGGTGATCCCGGACGCCATCGGAGCTGGCCTGGACGCGTCTGCGCGGCCGACCTACCAATCCTGGGAACTGGCGATCAAGAACGTGACGGTGATCCCGTTCACGATGGTCTGGCTGACGATGCTGGCGCGGCACGCGCTCACGGTGCCGGTCCCGACGGCGGTCACGGCCGGGTGAGAAGCCATGGTGGCGCCGTGTCGGCCTGATGCCGGCGGGGCGTAGTCTCGGCGCATGCACATCGCGGTGACCGGGGCGTCCGGCAAGTTGGGTCGAGTCGTGGTGACGTACCTGCGCGAGGCGGGGCACGCCGTCGTCGCCCTTGACCGGTACGGCGAGCGCGGGCCGGGCTTCACGCGCGTGGACCTGACCGACCACGGGCAGGTGGTGGACGCGCTGGCCGGCATCGACGGCTCCCATGACGGGCTGGACGCCCTCGTACACCTCGCGGCGATCCCGGCGCCCGGCCTCGCCAGCGACGTCGCCACCTTCGAGAACAACATCCTGTCCACGTTCCACGTGTTCCAGGCGGCCAGGCGACTGGGGATCCGGAACGTCGCGTACGCCTCCAGCGAGACGGTGCTCGGGCTCCCGTTCGACACGCCGCCCCCGTACCTCCCGGTGGACGAGGAGTACCCGGCGCGGCCCGAGTCGACCTACTCCCTCGTGAAGCACCTCGAGGAGACGATGGCGATCGAGCTGACCCGCTGGGACCCGGCGCTGAAGATCATCGCGCTGCGGTTCTCGAACGTGATGTACCCCGAGGACTATGAGGCGTTCCCGTTCGACGCGGACCCGCTCGCACGCAAGTGGAACCTGTGGTCCTACATCGATGCCCGCGACGGCGCGCAGGCCGTGCTGCGCGCGCTCGAACTCGACGCTACCGGGTTCGACCGGTTCATCATCGCCTCCCCGGACACGGTGACGACGCGGCCGAACGCCGAGCTCGTGGCCGAGGTCTTCCCGGACGTGCCCCACAAGCGCGACCTCGGCGAGCACGACACCATGCTCTCGATCGACAAGGCCCGCCGGGTCCTGCGCTACGCCCCGGTGCACTCGTGGCGGGACGGTCGACGCTGACGGCCCTCAGGTGAGCAGCAGCTTTCCGATCCGGCGGGTGGTGGCCAGGAGTCCGACGGCGGAGAAGACCGCGAGGTAGGCGACGTGGACCAGCAGGCCCGCGTGCAGGTCCCCCATCGTCAGAGCGCGGACCAGATCCACACCGTGATACAGCGGCGTCGCCTGCACCACCCATTGCAATGCCGGCGGGTAGGTCGCGAGCGGGTAGAAGGTCGCCGAGAACAGGAACATCGGCAGGATCGCGAGCTGCACGTAATCCATGTCGTTCCACGACCGCATGTACGTGGTGGCCGCCATGCCGACGGCTGCGAAGCCGAGCCCGATCAGCGTGCAGGCCGGGATCGCGAGCAGCGCCCACCACGATGGGATGAACCCGGCCACGGCCGCGACGAGCAGGAACGCGGCCGAGTAGATCAGCCCGCGCAGCAGCGCCCAGGAGATCTCCCCCGCCGCGATGTCCCACGGCCGCAGCGGCGTGGACAGCACGGACCGGTAGAGCTTGGAGTGCTTGAGCTTGTAGAAGACGTTCCCGGTCGAGTCGTACACGGCGCCGTTCATCGCCGACGTCGCCATCATCGCCGGCGCGACGAACACGGCGTACGGGATCTCATGCCCGTCGACCTCGACCGAGCCGACCAGCGCCCCGATGCCGACGCCCATCGCGAACAGGTAGAACACCGGCTCGAAGAAGCCGGAGACGAAGGTGAGCCAGTAGTGCCGGGCGGCGCGCAGGTTGCGCTCCACGAGCGCCGCGGGGCGGGCCATCGCGACCGGGAACGGCAGTGCGCGGCGGGACGGGGCGGTACTGGTCGTCGTCACTCAGACCACCATCCGGCGCCGCAGGGCGCGCACCGCGAGCAGGTAGCCCACCCCTGCCCAGAGGGCGAGGTAGGCGACATGGACCACGAACCGCCACGGCTCGAGCCAGAGCGCCGAGTCCGCGCCCAGGCCGAGCGCCCGGGTGAGCGCGACCGTGTGGGTCAGCGGCGAGATCCAACCGAACACCTGCAGGGCGACGGGCAGTTGTGTGAGCGGGAAGAACGTCCCGGAGAACAGGAACAACGGCATGATGATGAACCGCTGCAGCACGTTGAAGCCCTGCTCGCTGTCGATGGTCGCGGAGAACGCGTAGATCGGGGTCGCGAACGCGAGCCCGCCGAGCACCGCGGCGGGCACCGCGGCCAGGGCGAGGGCTGAGTCCATGGCCCGCAGGGCGAGCGCGACCCCCACGAACACGCCGGCGACGAGGGTCAGGCGCATCAACACGTAGACGAGGTGGCCACGGACCAGGTCGACCACGCGCAGTGGCGTCACCAGCATCGCGTCGTAGGTGTGCAACCACTTGATCGCGCCGAACACGTTGTAGGTGGTCTCGGCGGACGCCGTCATCATCGCCTGCGCGGCCACCAGCCCGCTCGCGACGAACGCCACGTACGGCACCCCGGGCACGGCCGTGCGGTCCCCGGCGTCGATGAGCGCGCCGAGTCCGTAACCCATCCCGGCGAGGTAGAGCAGTGGGGCCAGGAACGAGGAGATCACCGTGGAGCGCCAGATCCGCTTGTAGACGGCGAACCAGTAGCCGAACACCGCCTGCCAGCCGCCGCCGGCGGGGCGCGGCGCCGGACCCGCTTCGCGCCGGGTGTCGTCGACGGCGGAACCTCCTCCCGGGGCGACCTCACCCGGGGAGCCGGGCTGCGCCGTCGGGCTCTGCTCGTCCGCCCGGCTCACTCGACCAGGCTCCGCCCGGTCAGCCGCAGGAAGACGTCCTCGAGCGAGGCACGGCGCACCAGGGCCGAGAGCGGGTGCACACCTCGCGCGGCGACCGTCTCGAGAGCGCCGTCGCCGTCGTGGACGTAGAGCAGGAGCCGGTCGGCGAGGACCTCGACCCGCTCGGCGATGCCGGCGACGTCCGCGACGCGCTCGGCGTGATCGGCGGCGTCGAAGCGCAGTTCGAGGACCTCACGGGAGGCGTGCTGGGCGATCAGCGAGCGGGGTGAGCCCTCCGCGACGATCCGGCCGCGGTCCATCACCACGAGCCGGTCGCAGAGCTGCTCCGCCTCGTCCATGTAGTGCGTCGTCAGCACGAGTGTGACGCCGTCCCGCTTGAGCCGGAACAGCCGGTCCCACAGGACGTGCCGGGCCTGCGGGTCCAGGCCGGTGGTCGGCTCGTCGAGGAGGAGCAGGCTCGGCTCGTTGATGAGCGCGCGGGCGATGGTCAGCCGGCGCTTCATCCCGCCGGACAGCGACTCGACGACGGCGTCGGTCTTCTCGGTCAGCTGCGCGAACTCGAGCAGGGGTCCGGTCCGCGCCCGCACCTGCTCGCGCGAGAGCCCGAAGTAGCGCCCGTAGACGAGGAGGTTCTCGCGCACCCGCAGCTCCTCGTCGAGGGCGTCGGTCTGCGGCACCACGCCCAGTCGCGCCTTGATCGCCGACGCGTGCGTGGCAGGATCCATGCCGAACACGCGCAGCTCACCACCGGAGACCGGGGAGGTGGCGCCGATCATGCGCATCGTGGAGGTCTTGCCGGCGCCGTTCGGGCCGAGGAATCCGAAGGACTCCCCCGCGGCGACCTCGATGTCGATGCCGTCGACGGCGACGAAGTCACCGAACGTCTTGCGCAGGCCGGTGCCGCGGATCAGGGACATGGTTCTATGTCACCACATCTGCCAGGATGCTAGCAACCTAACACCCTAACTCCGCTTGGACTTGTGGTCACTCGTACGGTGGTGCCAGCGCACCGATTCCGGGAGTTCGTTGACGGTGCAGATCGCCTCCCAGACCCGCTGCGGGCTCTCCCCGTCCGCGAGCGCCTCGTTCGCGGTGCGGCCGTTCAGCGGCGCGAGGACCAAGTCCTGCGCCAGCGAGGCGCCGTAGCGACCGAACGTGTCCTCCATGGCGGCCCAGAACTCGGAGTGCTTCACGCGGGCCAGCGTAGGTCACCCCAGTGACACCGCGCTCCGGGCGATCCGATGTCGGTGGCCCGGGGCAGAATGGCCCAGGTGACCACGGAGGCGAGCGAACGCGTGCTGGCGGGCTTCAGCGCGCCGACCCGGGCCTGGTTCTCGGGTGCGTTCGACGCCCCCACCTCCGCGCAGGCCGGGGCCTGGGAGGCGATCTCGTCCGGGCACCATGCGCTCGTGGTCGCCCCGACGGGTTCCGGCAAGACGCTCGCCGCCTTCCTGTGGGCGCTGGACCATCTGCTCCTCGCGCCTCCGCCGGCGCAGCGGGCGCGGCGCTGCCGGGTGCTCTACGTCTCGCCGCTGAAGGCTCTGGCCGCGGACGTCGAACGGAACCTGCGCTCGCCGCTGGTGGGCATCACCCGACTGGCCACCGGCCTGGGCGAGCCGGTCAACGACGTGCGGGTCGGCGTGCGGACCGGGGACACGCCCGCCTCGGAACGCCGGTCGTTCGGCACGAAGCCGCCGGACATCCTGATCACCACCCCGGAGTCTCTGTTCCTGGTGCTCACCTCGGCCGCGCGCGAGGGCCTGCGCGGGGTGGAGTACGTGATCCTGGACGAGGTGCACGCGCTCGCCGGGAACAAGCGCGGCGCCCACCTTGCCCTATCGCTCGAGCGGCTGGACGCCCTGCTGGACGCACCGGCGCAGCGGATCGGGCTGTCCGCGACCGTGCAGCCGGTGGACACCGTGGCCGGGTACCTGGCCGGCGCCCGCTCCCTGGCCGACGGTGGCCGCACCACCCGGATCGTGCAGCCGAACGTGGACAAGGAACTACGGATCGACGTGGTGGTCCCGGTCCCGGACCTGGCGGACGTCGCAGGAACCCCGACGGCGTCCGGCCGGCCGGGCGCGGAGGCGTTCGATCCGCTCGGGGTCGCCTCCGGCAACGAGACGCCCGACGGCGGGGCTCACCTCGATCTGTCCGGTAACGCCGCGGGCGCCGCGCCGCAGGCGCGACCGCCGGCCGGCGGGTCGATCTGGCCGCACGTCACCGAGCGGGTCGTGGACCTGATCACCTCGCACCGGTCCACGATCGTCTTCACGAACTCACGCCGCGGCGCGGAGCGGCTCACGGCCCGCATCAACGAGGTCCAGGCGGAGCGGCTCGGGCTCGCTCCGGACGTCGACGCGGGCGCCGCCCAGGCGGCTCAGACGCCGGCCCAGTCCGGGACCGGGCTCGCGCTACCTGCGGATGCGATCATCGCCCGCGCCCACCATGGGTCGATGAGCCGCGACGAGCGGACCTCGATCGAGTCCGCACTGAAGTCCGGGGTCCTGCCCGCCGTGGTGGCCACCAGCTCCCTCGAGCTCGGCATCGACATGGGTGCGGTGGACCTCGTGGTGCAGGTGGGCGCGCCGCCATCGGTGGCGAGCGCGTTGCAGCGGATCGGCCGGGCCGGGCACCAGGTGGGCGCCCTGTCCCACGGGGTCGTCCTGCCCACGCACCGGGGTGACCTGCTCGCTGCCGCGACCACGTCGGTGCGGGCACGCGAGGGCCAGATCGAAGCGGTCACGGTGCCGGCGAACCCGCTGGACGTGCTGGCCCAGCAGATCGTGGCGATGACGGCCCTTGACGTCTGGGACGTCGGCGAGCTGACCACGCTGGTGCGCCGGGCCGCGCCGTTCGCGGACCTCGGGCCCGGGGTCCTCGCCGCCGTGCTGGACATGCTCGCCGGGCGCTACCCCAGCGAGGACTTCGCCGAACTGCGCCCACGGATCGTCTGGGACCGGATCGCCGGCACCCTGACCGGCCGCCCGGGAGCCCTGCGGCTGGCCGCGACCAGCGGCGGCACCATCCCCGACCGCGGCCTGTACGGCGTCTACGTGGTGGGACAGGAGACCAGCGCGCGGGGCGGCAAACGGGTCGGCGAACTCGACGAGGAGATGGTCTACGAGTCCCGGGTGGGCGACACGTTCACCCTCGGCTCGAGCACGTGGCGGATCGAGGACATCACCCCGGACCGGGTGCTCGTCTCCCCCGCGCCGGGGCTGCCCGGGCGGCTGCCGTTCTGGAAGGGCGACGCCCCCGGCCGGCCCGCCGAGCTGGGCCGGGCGATCGGCGCGATGATCCGGGAGATCGGCGCGGCCGCCTTCGCCCCGGAGTCGCTCGAGGACTGGGGCCTGGACGACTGGGCCCGGGACAACCTGCTCGCCTACCTGCGCGATCAGGAGGCCGCGACCGGGCGGCTGAGCACCGACCGGACGATCGTGGTGGAGCGGTTCCGGGACGAGCTCGGGGACTGGCGCGTGGTGATCCACTCCCCCTATGGCGCGAAGGTGCACGCCCCGTGGGCGCTCGTGCTCGCGGCGAACCTGCGCCGTCGGTTCGGCATGGACGTGGCCGCGATGCACTCCGATGACGGGATCGTGCTGCGCCTGCCGGACACTGCGGATGTCTGGGACGCCGACTGGGACACCGGCGGTCCCGAAGCCACCGGAACCGCCGGCGCCACCGTCACGGCCGGCGAGGTGCCGCTCGAGGATCTGCTCCTGGAACCGGACGCGACCTCACGCGAGGTGGTCGCGGCGCTGGCCGGCTCGGCCCACTTCGCGGCCCGGTTCCGGGAGGCCGCAGCACGCTCCCTGCTGCTGCCGCGACGGCGCCCCGACAAGCGCCAGCCACTCTGGCAGCAGCGCCAGCGCAGCGCCCAGCTGCTCTCCGTGGCCGCCGAGTATCCGGACTTCCCAGTGGTGCTGGAGGCCGTGCGCGAGTGCCTCCAGGACGACTTCGACGTGCCCGCGCTGACCGACCTGATGAGGGCGGTCCAGGGCCGGCGGATCCGGGTCGTCGAGGTGCACACCTCCCACCCGTCCCCGTTCGCGCAGTCCCTGATGTTCGGATACGTCGCCCAGTTCCTGTACGAGGGGGACGCGCCGCTGGCCGAGCGCCGGGCCGCCGCCCTCACCCTCGACCCGACGCTGCTCGCCGAGCTGCTCGGCGAGGGCGCCGACGTCGCCGAACTGCTCGACCCGGGCGCACTGGCGTCCGTAGAGGCCGAGGTCGGGCTCCGCACCGAGAACTCCCTGGCGGGCAGCGCCGAGGCCGCGCTCGACCACATCCGCCGGCTCGGGCCGATCACGGACGCCGAGCTGGCCACGCGGGTGCGCACTCCGGATCTGCTGGACGGCTGGCTCACGGAACTCGCCGCGTCCCGCCGGATCCTCAGCGTCCGGGTCGCCGGGCAGGCGCAGTGGTGCGTGGTCGAGGACGCCGGCCGGCTGCGGGACGCGCTCGGGGTCGCTCTCCCGGTGGGCCTACCGGAGGCCATCACCGGCGCGGTCCCGACGGCGCTGACGGACCTGGTCCGCCGGCACGCGCGCACCCACGGCCCGTTCCGCGCCGGGCAGGTCGCGGCCCGATACGGACTCGGCACCGCCGCCCTGGCCCCGGTGCTGCGGGACCTGACCGACCGCGGCCTGGTCGAGTCCGGCACGCTGCGCCCCGCCGACTCGCACACCGCGCAGACCCTCGCCCTGCCCGGCCCCGACTACTGCGACGCCGACGTGCTGCGCCGGATCCGTCGTCGCTCGCTCGCCGTGCTGCGCGCGGAGGTGGAAGCGGTGCCACCCGAGGCGCTCGGGGTGTTCCTGCCCCGGTGGCACCAGGTCCGCCAGCTACGCGGCGTCGACGGACTGCTCACCGCCATCGACCAGCTCGCCGGCACACCCGTGGCCGCCTCCGCCCTGGAGTCGCTCGTCCTTCCCGCCCGGGTGGTCGACTACGCACCGGAGATGCTCGACGAACTCACCTCCGCCGGTGAGGTCGCCTGGGTCGGCGCCGGTGGCGGGCCCGGCACCGACGGCATGGTCGCGCTGCTCACCGCGGACGCCGTGGCCGACCTCGCCCCGCCGGTCGGCTCCGACCCGCCGACGGCGGTGGGCCGGGTGGTGCGCGAGGTGCTCGGCGACGGCGGTGGTCGCTTCTTCCGGGACATCGTGGCCCAGGTCCGCCTCGAGTGGGCCGAGTCCGGCACCCCGCCGGAGGCCGGTGAGATCCTCGACGCGCTCTGGGAGGCGGCCTGGGACGGCGTCGCCACCAACGACACGCTCACGCCGCTGCGAGCCCGCCTCGGCGCGAAACCGCGGGCGGGCACCCGCACCACCCACCGGGCCCGGCCCCGCGGACGGTCGCTGCGCGCCGTGGCCCTGCGCCGACCCGGTACCAACCCGCTCGGACCGGCGACGCCCGACGACGCCGTCGGGCGGTGGTCCGGCGTCCCGGCCCGTTCGGACGAGGCCCGCCGGGCCACCGCCGCCGCCGTCGCCCTGCTCGAGCGGGACGGGCTGCTGACCCGCGGCACCGTCGGAGACAGGTTCGTCGGCGGGTTCTCGAGCGTGTACCGGGTTCTGGCGGGGCTGGAGGAGACCGGCCAGGTGCGACGCGGCTACTTCGTCGAGGGTCTCGGCGCCGCACAGTTCGCTCTGCCGGAGAGCGTGGACCGGCTCCGCTCGGACGCCCGCGCCGGCGTCGGCGCCCTGCTGCTGGCGGCCACCGACCCGGCGAACCCCTACGGCGCCGCGCTCGGCTGGCCGGAGCCGGTGGGCATGGTGGAGCAGACCAGCGGGCACCGGCCCGGGCGCAAGGTCGGCGCCAGCATCATCCTCGTCGGCGGGGAACTGGCGCTCTACCTCGAGCGTGGCGCGAAGACCCTGCTGTCCTTCACGCGGGACCCGGCAGCCCTCGGACCGGCCGCACAGGAGCTGGCCCGGGTCGCCCGGACCGGCGCTCTCGGGCGGTTCACGGTGCATCGGGCGGACGGCGCACCCGCGCTCTCCGAACGTTCCCCGCTCGTGGTCGCCCTGGCCGAAGCCGGGTTCATCGCGACACCCCGCGGGTTAAGGTTGCGGCAGGACAAGAGGTGAAGCACCGATGCCCGAGGGCGATGTGTTGTTGCGGGTCGCACGGCGGCTCAGCCTCGCGCTGAGCGACCGGCCCCTGCTGCGCGGCGAACTGCGCTGGCCCAGCCTGGCCGGTCACGACCTGACCGGCCTGCGCTCGGTCGGCACGGTCTCCTACGGCAAGCATCTGCTCACCCGGCTCGACGACGGCCGCACCTTGCACACCCACCTGCGCATGGACGGCACCTGGCAGGTCCGGCACACCGCGGATCCGCCCGAGCCGCTCCGGCGCCCGAACGTCCGGGCCGTGCTCGGCACCGACCAGTGGACCTGCGTCGGGCTGCAACTGGGCATGATGGACCTGGTCCGCACCCGTGAGGAGGCCTCGCTGCTCCGGCACCTCGGCCCGGATCTGATGGCCGACGACCCGGACCTCGACACCGCCGTCGCGAACCTGCAGGCAGACCCGGAGCGACCCATCGGAGAGGCCCTGCTGGACCAGTCCGTGGCCGCGGGCATCGGCACGATCTACCTGGCCGAGACGCTGTGGCGGCACCGGATCAACCCGTGGCGATCCTCCTCGGGAGTGCAGGCACCCCGCGAACTGTTCGCGACGGCGCACCGACTGATGCGCCGCTCGGCGGACGGCCCGTCCCTGACGGCCACCGGGGACACCCGCGCGGGGCACACCACCCACGTGCACGGGCGCGAGGGCCGGGGCTGCCGGCGCTGCCGCACCCTGATCGTGGTCGCCCCGATCGGCGTGGAACCGATGACCAGGCCGGCCTACTACTGCCCCGCCTGCCAACCGGACTGAGCCCGCCTCACCGGTGCGGCCCCGCGCCGACCGAGTCGCGCACGGTCAGCCGGCCCTCGATGCGCGCGTCCGGGTCCGAGTTCGGGTGGCCGAGGGCGGCAAGGAGCCGAACCGTCGCGAGCCTGCTAGCCGGTTCGAGCTCCGTGCTGATCGTGGTGAGTGCGGGGGTCACGAGCATGGCCGCGAACGTGTCGTCGAACCCGACCACACTCAGGTCCTCCGGCACCCGGAGCCCACGATCTCGCGCCTGGAGCAGCACGCCGAAAGCGATCAGGTCATTGAACGTCAGCACGGCGGTGCAGCGGCCCTCCAGTTGGGCGAGTGCCTCCCGGCCGCCGTCGATCGTCGGCTCGACCGAGGCCACCACCTGCAGCCGCGCGGCGCTCGCCGCCACCTCCCGCTCGAGCAGGGCGAGCCGGTGTCGGCTCAGCCACGAATCCTGCGGGCCGGCGATGAACCCGAGGTCCCGATGACCCCGACCGACAAGCAGCTCGATCGCGGCGCGGGTCGCGGTCCCGACGTCCGGGACCACCGAATCCCGGCCGGCTACCTCACGGTTGACCAGGACGATCGGTGTCCCAGCCACGGTGGCCAGTGCCTCGGGAGTCACCCGCGCCGAGCAGGAGACCGCGCCGTCGACGAGCGGCAGCAGTCGCTCGAGGATGGTCGTGACCGGTGTCGCGAGATCGTGGGTGTCGGATACCACGACGGTGTAGCCGACCCTCGCGGCGGCGTCGGTGACGCCGCGGACGGCGCCGGCGAAGACCGGGTTCGCACTGTCATGGACGAGTAGGCCGATCAGTTGCGTCGTGCCGGTCGCCACGGCGCGCGCGAACGGGTTGGCACGATAGCCAAGCTCGTCCGCGACGGCCAGGATGCGGCGCTCGCTGTCCGCGTTCAGTCGTCCGGGCTGGTTCAGGGCCAGCGAGACGGCGGCCGCGCTGACGCCCGCGGTCCTGGCGATGTCATAGATGGTGGTCCGCCGCCGGGGCGTCGCAGCGTCGCTCGGCGTCCTCGGCATCTGGCCTCCCGGTGTGGTCGTCGCGACGGCTCCCCCCGGTGCTGATCCACCGCGGTCTGCCTGAGCGTACGTCACGGCCGGCCGGCCGGGAAACCTTGACAGGACCACCCGTGCATGGCTCAATTGCACCGTGTCAACCGGTTAACAGACTCGAGGGTGAGGATGCGATGAGGCTGCGCTCGATGACCACCTACGTCTGCGACGCGTACCGCACCAACTGGGTGTTCGTACGGCTCGAGACCGACGACGGCTGCTACGGCTGGGGTGAGGCGACCCTGGAGTACCGCGAGCATGTCGTGGAGGAAGCGATCCGCTACCTCGAGGCCGGGCTCGCGGACGTCGAGCTGCACGACATCCAGGCGTGGTGGCAGCGCGCCTACCGGGACGCGTACTGGCGCGGCGGCGCGGTCCTGACGAGCGCACTCTCCGCGGTCGAGATGGCACTCTGGGACCTCAAGGGCAAGGCTCTCGGTGTGCCGGTGCACCAGCTCCTCGGCGGGGCCGTCCGCCAGGACGTCGAGTGTTACGCCAATGCCTGGTTCGCCGGCGCGACGACGCCAGCCGAGTTCGCGCAGCGGGCACGCACCGCCCTCGACTGGGGCTACCGAGCCTTGAAGTGGGATCCGTTCGGATCGGCCTTCCGCAGCCTCGACCGTGCCGAACTGCGCGACGCCCTCGCGGTGGTCGAGGCGGTTGCGACGGAGGTCGGCCACGATGCGTCACTGATCGTCGAGGCGCACGGCAGGTTCGAGATGCCCACTGCGCTGCGGGTGGCGCGGGCGCTGGAGCCCTTCGACCTGCTGTGGCTCGAGGAGCCGTTGATCCCCGGGAACCTCGCGAACGCGGCCGAGCTGCGGTCCGCCACCGCGACCCCGATCGGGCTCGGCGAGCGGCTGTACACCCGCTGGGACTTCGTGGAGGTGTTCCAGCGACACGCTGCCGATGTGGTGCAGCCCGACGTCTCGCACGTCGGCGGGATCTGGGAGGCGCGCGCCGTCGCAACGATCGCGGAGATGTGGCAGATCCCGTTCATGCCGCACAACCCCTCGGGCCCGGTCGCGCACGCGGCAACGCTCCAGCTGGCGGGCTGCGTCCCGAACTTCGGCCTGCTCGAGACCATGGCGACCGATGTGCCGTGGCGACGCGACGTCGTCATCGACGAGCCCCCGATCGTCGCCGGTCGCGCCGCCATCCCCGACCGACCGGGCCTGGGCGTCGAGCTCGACCTCGAGGCGATGTCCCGGCATCCCTACGTGCGCCACGACCTGCGCCACTACAGCGGTGACCTCACCCGGATCCGCCCGGAAGACGCCGTCGGGCTCCACGAACCGTCCCGATAGGAACCAAAGACCCGGGCCGCAACCGCTGCCCAGCCACCCGCCGCCGACGACCAGTGATGGAGCTGAACGCACCGTGCGAACACCGAACCGACCACGCCCCGCGCGCCGTAGGAGACCCTCGATCCTGGCGATGGTGACGACGGCGACGCTCGTCCTCGTCTCGGCCATCGGGATCGGGGCCCCGGCGAGCGCCGATGATATCCCGGTCATCGACGCCCCCGAGGACGTCGCCTCGCTCGTCGGCGCTCATCCGCGGCTCATGCTCGGTGACGCCGACGTGGCGCGCATCTTGGCCGAGATCGGTACCGACCCGTTCGCAGAGCGGCTCAACGAGGAGCTGATCGAAGCGGCGGACGGGTTGCTCACCGAGCCGGTCTCCACCTACGAGTTCCCGGACGGCCGCACGCTGCTGCTCGTCGCGCGGGAGGTCCTGCACCGCTCCTACGTGCTCTCGATGGCCTACCGGCTGACCGGCGATGAGGTCTACGCCCAGCGTGCCTACGACGAGCTTGCCGCGGTGGCCGCCTTCAGCGACTGGAACCCGGTGAGCTTCCTGTCGACGGCGGAACTGCTGCACGCGTACGCGGTCTCCTACGACTGGCTGTACACGTGGATGGACGCCGAGCAGCGCACGGTCGTTCGCACGGCGATCGTGGAGCTCGGGCTGGCCCCGGCGCAGGACCACTATGACGCCGAGACGTCCTGGACCCGGGCGAAGCACAACTGGAACGTCGTGTGCAACAGCGCGATCGTCATCGCATCCTTGGCGATCGCGGACGAGGAGCCGGAGCTGGCGAACTCGATGATCGCGCAGGCACTTGACCGACTGCCGGTCGCACTTGCGGAGTACGGTCCGGACGGCGGGTACACCGAGGGCATCGTGTACTGGGGCTACGCGACCCGCTACCTGGTGCCTCTGATGGCTTCGCTGGAGAGCGCCGTCGGAGACGACTTCGGGATCTCCGAGCTCCCCGGGCTGGACCGCACCCTCGACTTCCCGCTCTACATGACAGGCCCGACCGGGCTGGGTTTCAACTATTACGACGCCGCGGCGAGCTCGCCGGAGGGCGGCTCCGTCGGCGCCTGGCTTGCCGCCCGCTACGACGACCCGGTGTACGCGTGGCTCGCCGAGGAGCTCGCCCGGACGAACAACCTCACCTACCCACCGTTCTACCTGCTCTGGCAGGGGCTGCAGGACTCAACCTCGCCCGCGGACGCGGGCACGCCACTGGATCGCCGGTTCGAACGGCTGCAGACCT
Organism: Occultella aeris; assembly: GCF_902703175.1. GTDB lineage: Bacteria > Actinomycetota > Actinomycetes > Actinomycetales > Beutenbergiaceae > Occultella > Occultella aeris. Next base: position 70,495 of record NZ_CACRYJ010000058.1, read on the forward strand.
ATCTGGCCCGCAGTGGATGGGACTCGATGGCGAACTTCTTCGGGTACAAGGCCGGGCAGAACGGCGTCAACCACAGCCACCTCGACCTCGGCAGCTTCGTGATCGACTCGATGGGCATGCGGTGGGCGAGCGAGCTCGGCCCGGACAACTACGGATTGCCCGGGTACTCATCCGCCGGCCCGAACGGGCCGCGCTGGACCTACTACCGCACCCGCACCGAGGGTCAGAACACACTGGTGCTCAATCCTGGTTCCGGTGGCGGGCAGGCGCTCGATGCGACCGGGACCATCGTGGCGACGGGCTCGAGCCCGGGAGGCAGCTTCGTGGTCTCCGACCTCACCCAGGCGTACGCCGACCTCGGCGTCACGAACTGGGACCGGGGCGTCGCGCTGATCGACGACCGTTCCCGGTTCCTGATCCAGGACGAGGTGACCGCCACCGAGCCGGTCGAGCCGTGGTGGTTCATGCACACCGCCGCCGCGGTCGACGTCGCGCCGGATGGCCTGTCCGCGACCCTGACCATCGACGGCCGCCAGATGAGCGCCCGGCTGCTCGAGGGTCCGCCGGGGGCACAGCTGTCCGTGATGGACGCGGTGCCGCTGCCGACCTCGCCGGCCCCCGCCGGCCAGAACGCGAACGCCGGAACGCGCAAGCTCGTCGTCACCGGCGAGGAGAGCGCCGACTTCCGGATCTCGGTGCTGCTGGAGCCACTCCCGACCGGCGCGGATCCTGAAGCCGCCCCCACGCCCACGCCGCTTGCGGACTGGACGGTGCCGCCGGCGCCGACGGCGTCGCTGGCGTCGGTCACGGTCGACGGCGAGCCGCTCGACGGATTCTCCGCAGACTCCCACAGCTACATGATCGAGCGCCCCGCCGCGAGCGGCGTTCCGGTCATCGAGGCGGTCGGCGCGGCCGGGGCGGACGTTCACGTCGAGCAGGCGGCACAGGTGCCCGGCACCGCGGTGATCTGCGTCGGCGCCGCGCCTTCGTGCTCGGCCAGGTACACGATCGACCTGCTCGATCCGTTCCGGGCCCCGGTCGTCGCGAGCGTCGTCGGCGTCAACCCCGCTGAGCGTGCCATCGACGACGATCTGGCGACCTTCTGGTCGGCGCAGGGCCGAGGCCAGTGGATCCAGCTCAATCTGCCCGAGGCGCGCACGGTCGACGGGGTCCGGCTGGCGTGGAGCCAGGGGGCAGCGCGCGAGTACTCGTTCACGATCGAGACCTCCTTGGACGGTGTGACCTGGACCGAGGCGCTCACTTCGACCTCCTCCGGCACCACGGCGGAACCCGAGCCCCACTCGTTCGTCCCTGTCACCGCACGCTACGTCCGGTTGATCGGATACGGCAGCAACGCCAACGAGTGGAACTCGCTCGCGGACTTCCGGCTCGTCGCCGACGGGCAGACCTGGCCGGGCGCGGCGGTCGGCGAGGCCGAGCTGACCGGACTCGTCGCGGACATACCGAGCGAGCTCACCCTGCGCAGCGCGACGCGACCGAGCATCGTGGCGACGTACTCGGATGGCAGCACGACCGCGATCGGGGCCGACGACGTCGAGCTCGTCAGTTCGGCGCCGGACGTCGCCGAGGTGGTCGACGGCGTGATCGTGGCCCTGGCTCCGGGCGAGGCCGTGATCCACGGCCGCTACCGTGACGCGGCGGGACGCCTCGCCTTCGTGCGCGCCGCGGTCCGCGTCGTCGACCCGTCGCAGCGGACGATCGTCGCCACCCGGGACGGCTTCATCCGCGACGGTGAGTACGCCGGCGGCCGCTACGGTCGGCTGCCCTCGATGACCGTCAAGAACGACCCGCGCACCGTGGGCGGCACCCGGCAGGCCCTGGCGGTGTTCGACCTGTCCACGATCGAGGCCGGGTCGGTGGTCTCGGCCGAGCTGACGCTCACGGCCGGGGTCTCCGTCGGCCGCACGATGCAGATCGACGTCGTGACCGCGGGGACCGACTGGACAGAGTCCACCCTGTCGTGGAACACGCGACCACCGATCGGCACCGAACCGGTCGGCACCTTCGTGGCACCCGAGACCCAGCAAGCGATCACGGTCGACGTGACCACCGCCGTCGCAGCGGCAGTCGGCGAGGAGCTGGGGCTGGCATTCCTGCAGTCCCCCACCGACCCACAACTCGCCGGCGCGACCATCGCGAGCCGCGAGGCCGGGGCGACGGCTCCCGTCCTCACCGTCAGGTTGGCCGTCGAGAACGCCTGCACACGGACCCTGACCGGGACGGTGATCGACGCGGTCACGGTGGGCGACGGCGAGGTCCTGTGCCTGGATGACGCACAGGTGCGGGGCGCGGTCACCGTCGCTGCCGGCGGTGGCCTGCGGGCGCAGGACTCCGTGATCCGCGGACCTCTGGACGCCACCGGCGCAGGACTGATCGACCTGCTCGACACCGAGGTGCAGGGACCGCTCACACTCGCCGGGGGCACCGGTACCGCCTGGTTGCAGGACAGCACGGTCACCGGGCCGATCGAACTCATCGACGCCGTGGGCGAGGTCGTCCTCATCGGGATGACGGTGAACGGCACGCTCAGTTGCCGGTCGGCGACTCCCCTGGTGCTCGCGCCCGGCGAGGTCAGGAACAACACCTGCTGACCGCGGACCTGCGAAGACACCGATGGCCCCGGCGCAGTGCCGGGGCCATCGGTTCCTGAGTGATAGGGGATCAGACGGTGGCGAGGTCCTCGTCGCGGCCGAGCTGATAGGCGAAGTCCGCGGGAATGGTGTCCGGGATCGCGATGCCCTCGACGAGTGCGACGCGGTCGGAGACCTCGCGCAGCACCACCGAGAGTGGGATGTTCAGAGCCGTGCAGATCGAGGAGAGCAACTCCGAGGAGGCCTCCTTCTGGCCCCGCTCGACCTCCGAGAGGTAGCCGAGGGAGACCCGTGCTGCCGAGGACACCTCACGCAGAGTGCGTCCCTGACGTTGGCGTGCGCCCCGAAGGACATCACCGATCTCTCGCCGTAGTACCACCATGGTGCGTCCCTCCTCTCGCGCTGTTGCCTTTGCCGTAGTCCTACCGTACCCCGATGGTGCGACGGGTGCGCTGCGCACCGTGGACGAACGGTGAGTCCCTCGCCCCTTCGGTGCCCCGGTCGCCGGCCGGGCGTTCACTGGCGTCATGTTGTGCTTCATTACTCTTCCCAACGCCGCGGCCGCCCCGCTTGTTCCCCGGCCTGGCGAAGCAGTGCGAGTGCGAGCGCCACGGTGGCGGACCGGACCGCGGGACGGGCGCCCGCGAGGTGATAGCCGCGCACGGCGCGCCAGGTCGGCGTGGTGCACGCGACGAACACGGTGCCGGCCGGCTGCCCGTCGGCCGGCCCGGGGCCGGCCACGCCGGTGGTGCCCAGCCCGATCTCGGCACCGAGTGCCGCCCGCACGCCGTCAGCCATCTCGAGGGCCACCTGCGGGTGCACGGGACCATGGGCGGCGAGCAGGTCCGCGTCGACGCCGAGCAGCGAGGCCTTGACGTCGGTCGCGTAGGCAACCACACCGCCGCGCAGCACCGCGGACACGCCGGGGACCGAGACCAGCTCGGCCGCGAGCGCCCCACCGGTGAGGGACTCCGCGACGGCGACGGTGCGGCCCGCTTCGATCAGGCGCGCGACGATCCCGGCAGCGCTGTGAACGGGCATCGGCGTCAGCGGGCACCCGGTTCGGCCGCGGCGCCGCCGCCCGAACGGGCCGACTGCCAGGCCTTCCAGCAGTAGTCCACGCCGGTCACCACCGTGACCGCGAGCGCGGCCAACATGATGACGAAGGCGACGATCCGCAGGACGTCACCGAAGGCGAGATCGGCCAGGGCGACGGTGAGCAGCATCAGCGAGATGAAGACGATCTGCAGGACGGTCTTGAGCTTGCCGCCCTTGGACGCGGGCATCACGACACCGCGACGGACCATTACGAACCGGAGCACGGTGATCCCGATCTCACGGACCAGGATCGCGATCGTGGCCCACCACGGCATCAGGCCGGAATCGATGATGGACAGCATCACCATTGCGGTGCCGGTGAGCAGCTTGTCGGCGAACGGGTCGGCGATCTTGCCGAAGTTCGTCACGATGCCGCGGCTGCGGGCGATCTGGCCGTCGAGCCGGTCAGTGTAGGCCGCGACCAGGAACACCACGAGCGCTGCGACGCGGGCCGTGGTCGAGTCCTGCCAGAGCAGGACCGCGAAGACCGGGACGAGGACGACCCGCACCATCGTCAAGACATTGGGCAGGTTCCAGACCTCGGCGGTCGCCTCGTCGCTGGACCGGGATTCACTCGTCACGCGATCAGGGTACGGGACCGGGACCGAACCGGGCACAGACGCAGCACCACGCCGACATACACTCTTCCGGTGTCTGAGACCCCCACCCAGCGTCGGCGCCGACGCCGTCGACGCGGCCTCCCGCTCCCCGCGATCCTGCTGATCCTCGCGCTGAGCCTCGGCGTCGGTGGCGCGGTCGCGGCCTGGCAGCCGTGGAACGCCGGCGGCACGCCCGGCCCTACCGGTGGGCCGAGCACCGGCCCCGGCGAGCCGACCAGCACAAGTGAGCCGACTGCCACGACAGAGCCGACGACTCCGCAGCCGCAGGCGGACGCCGTCTTCACGATCGGTGCCGCCGGCGACGTGCTGCCGCACGACACGGTGATCCGCAACGCCCGGACCGACGGCGGATACGACTTCACGCCCATGCTGGAGGCGACCCGGCCCTGGAGCTCGGGCGTGGACCTGGCGCTGTGCAACATGGAGGTGCCGCTCTCGCTGCCGGACGAGACGCCGTCGGGCTATCCGCTGTTCGGTGCGCCCACCGAGATCGCGGGCAACCTCGCCGACCTCGGCTGGGACGGGTGCTCCACCGGCACGAACCACTCCCTCGACCGCGGTTACGACAACCTCGCCTACACCCTCGACACCTTCGACGAGGCGGGCCTTGGCCACGCCGGCTCGGCCCGGAGCGCCGAGGAGGAGCTCGCGCCGCAGTTCTACGAACTGGAGCGGGAGGGGCAGACGATCCGGATCGCCCAGATCGGTGCGACCTACGGCACGAACGGCCTGCCGATCCCCGCCGACGCCCCCTGGGCCGTCACGATCATCGACGCCGACGCGCTCATCGCGCAGGCGACGGCGGCCCGCGAGGCCGGGGCGGACCTGGTCGTGGCCACACTGCACTGGGGCTACGAGTACCAGAACTCGCCCGCCGACGACCAGGTCGCGGTCGCCGAGGCGCTCGCCGCATCCGGGCAGGTGGACCTGATCATCGGCAACCACCCGCACGTGCCCCAGCCGATGGCACTGCTCGACGGCGGCCCGGACAGTTCCGGCATGTGGGTCGCCTACTCGTTGGGGAACTTCATCTCCAACCAGGACGGCCTGTGCTGTGTCCCGCAGACCGGCACCGGGCTGTTCCTGACGGCGACCGTCGTCAAGCCAGCCGACGGCCCGGCTCGGGTGACCGGCCTGGAGTGGACCCCGATGACCGTTGACCGGGTCGGCGCCCAGCGGGTCTACCCGCTGCCCGCGCTGCTGGCCGGGGACACGCCGTCGGGCCTGACGCTGTCCTCGGGGACGCTCGAGAACCGGCAGTCGCTCGTGGAGCAGGTGATGGCGAACTCCAGCGGCGCCGACTTCCCCGAGCGGACCGAGCCGCCGACGCCCACGGGCGACGAGGCCGCGGTGGTCCCCCGCTCCTGAACGAGCGGGGCCGGTCGTGCACCGGCCTCAACCGATGCGCAGGCTGAAAAGGTCCGCGGGCGTGGTGTCGAGGGCGTCGCAGATCGCCGTGAGCGTCGTGAACCGGATCGCGCGGGCCTTGTTCGTCTTCAGGATGGACAGGTTCGCGAGGGTGATCCCGGTGCGCTCGGACAACTCGGTGAGCGTGACGCCGCGCTCCTCGAGGACGCGGTCGAGGTGGCAGACGATCCGGTGGTCGGGCTCAGACGACACCGACGGCCTCCTTCTCGAGGTCGGCGCCGTCCCGGATCGCGTACATGAACGCGGAGGCGACGAAGCCGAGGGCGATCAGGAAGACGGGGACCGAGGGCAGTTCGATCCCGAACCGCTCCCAGACCCTGCCGTCCAGAGGGTAGAAGGTCTGAGTGAGCAGCACCACGGCGAGCAGGTCCAGCAACGCCATGGCGACGCCGCCGAGGATGAGCAGCAGGCTGATGCCGGACAGGTCGCGCCGGACCTCGGGCCCGAACGACCGATGCGCTGCGATCGCGCGCAGAATCCGGACCAGGAGCAACGCAGCCAGCAGGAGTAGGACAGCCTGGAGCAGGCCCGGCAGTGCTGCGGACAGCCTGATCCACCACGACAGGTCCACTGCGGTCATGCTGTTGCCTGCTCCCGGCTGCGCCATGGTGATCTGGGGCAGGTACTGGATCTCGAGCGGCGGGTCTGCCGAGTTCGAGCTCCAGGACCGACCACGGACGATCGCGACGAACTGCACCACCGCGACGACACCGCCGAGTATGGCTAGCCAACGAATGAACCCGATCGCCAGCCTGGTCGCCTCGGACCGCGGATCTCCGGACTTCCGCCCCTTCGACATCGTCGTCCCCTTATCGTCCATCGATATTATCGACAAACGATATGCCACGTCGCTCGGCGCGGCAAGGCCTCACGCCCGGGCCGACTCAGCTCCGCTCGGTGAGCTCCCAGGCGTCCTCGGAGCCGTCCTCGTCGTCCGAGTCGTAGTAGTCCACGGCCTGCTCTCGCTCGGCGAGATCGGCGGCCACGAGGTCCTCGGGGCCATCGTCGTAGCCGGGTTCGTCGTCCAAGTCCGCCGCGGGTGCGGGACCGTCGCCACGCAGCATGGCGAGCGTGGCGGGCAGGTCGTCGGGCTGGACCAGCACATCGCGGGCCTTCGATCCCTCGGAGGGCCCGACGATCTCGCGCGACTCGAGCAGGTCCATCAGCCGGCCGGCCTTGGCGAACCCGACCCGGAGCTTGCGCTGCAGCATCGAGGTGGACCCGAACTGGGTGGTGACCACGAGCTCGGCCGCCTGCAGCAGCAGGTCCAGGTCGTCGCCGATGTCCTCGTCGACCTGCTTCTTCGCCGCGGACACCACGATGTCCTCGCGGTAGGTCGGCTTGAGCTGGCTCTTCACGTGCTCGACGACGGCGTGCACCTCGGTCTCGCTGACCCAGGCACCCTGCACGCGCATCGGCTTGGACGCCCCCATCGGCAGGAACAGCGCGTCACCCTGCCCGATGAGCTTCTCAGCGCCCGGCTGGTCCAGAACCACGCGCGAGTCGGCGAGCGAGGAGGTCGCGAACGCGAGTCGGGAGGGCACGTTCGCCTTGATCAGGCCGGTGACCACGTCGACGCTCGGGCGCTGCGTGGCCAGCACCAGGTGGATGCCGGCGGCCCGGGCGAGCTGGGTGATCCGCTGGATCGACGCCTCCACGTCCCGCGGCGCGACCATCATCAGGTCGGCGAGCTCGTCGACCACCACGAGCAGGTACGGGTACGGCGCGATCTTGCGCTCACTGCCGGGCAGCGGCTTCACCTTGCCGGCGCGCACCCCGGCGTTGAAGTCGTCGATGTGCTTGTACCCGAACGCGGCGAGGTCGTCGTAGCGGGCGTCCATCTCCCGGACCACCCACTCGAGCGCCTCGGCGGCCTTCTTGGGGTTCGTGATGATCGGCGTGATCAGGTGCGGGATGCCCTCGTAGATGGTCAGCTCGACCCGCTTCGGGTCGACCAGCACCATCCGCACCTCCTCGGGGGTGGCGCGCATCATGATCGAGGTGATCATCGAGTTCACGAATGAGGACTTACCGGCGCCGGTGGCTCCGGCGACGAGGATGTGCGGCATCTTCGCGAGGTTGGCCACCACGTAGCCGCCCTCGACGTCCTTGCCGACGCCGATCACCATCGGGTGCTCGTTGCGGCGGGCCACAGCGGACCGCAACACGTCACCGAGGACGACGATCTCGCGGTCGGCGTTCGGGATCTCGATACCGATGGCCTTCTTGCCCGGGATCGGGGACAGGATCCGCACGTCCGCGCTGGCGACGGCGTAGGCGATGTTCTTGCTGAGCGCTGTGACCCGCTCGACCTTCACCCCGGAGCCGAGCTCCACCTCGTAGCGGGTGACCGTCGGGCCCCGGGTGAAGCCGGTCACCTGGGCGTCCACGCCGAAGTCGGTGAGCACGGTCGTCAGCGCCTCGACGACCCGGTCGTTCGCGGGCGAGCGGAGCTTGTGCGGCGCGCCCTGCACGAGCGTCTCGTCGCCGGGGAGCGTGTAGGTCAGGCCCGGGTCGAGGACCAGTTGCTCGGCGCGGGCAGGCAGCGCCTGGGTGGGCGGAGCGATCAGGTCCTCGGGGGCGGCGCTCTCCTCACCCGGCTCGTCGAACGGCTCGACGGCGGCCGGTTCCGGCGCCGGGGCGGCCTTCCCCGCCCGAGGGGCGCGGGTGCGGCCGCGGGGAGCCTCGGCGGGCTCGTCGCCGGGCTCGGTCTCGTGCGGGTGCACGAAGGCCTCGTCACCGGTGTACGCGCCGGGCTCGACGGCGGGGGTCCCCTTCGCCTTCGGCTTACGACGGCGGGGCCGTCCGTTCAGCTCCTCGGTCGCGTCGGGGTCCTGGGCGCCTTGGGCGGCGTCGGCCTCGCGGGCGTCGATGTCGGCGCCGGTGACCCAGTCGACGCCCTGACGGATCCGGCGCGGGATGGCGGCGACCGGCGTGGCGGTCACCACGAGCAGACCGAAGAACGCCAGCAGCACCAGCAGGGGCACCGTCACCCAGCTGGTCAGGGCTGCCGAGAGCGGGTTGGCGGCGACGAAGCCGATCAGGCCACCCGCGGCGAACACGTCCTGCCATGCGGGCGGTGCGGGCAGCCCGGAGGCCACCTGGACCAGTCCACAGGCCGCCACCGTGATGGCGCTCAGGCCGATGAAGACGCGGCCGTTGACCTCCCTGCGCTCCGGGTGACGCATCAGGCGCACGGCGATGAGGACCAGGATCACGGGGATCACGATGGCGAGCACGCCGACGAGGCCGGCGGCGGCGGCGTGGACGATCTCCCCGGCGGCGCCGGAGAGACCGAACCACTCGCGCACGGCGACGATCACGGCGAGGGCGAGCAGCAGGAAGGCGATGCCGTCCCTGCGATGGGCGGGGTCGAGGTTGCGGGCTCCGGATCCGATGCTGCGCGCCGTCCCTCCGACTAGGTGGGCGAGTCCCATCCAGATCCCGCGCACGATGCGCACGGGCAGCGGTGACTGCTGCTGCGCCGGCTTCTTGCGCCCACTCCCGCCGGAACGCGAGGTGGAGCCCGCCCGACTCGCGGCCGGCGAACTCTTCTTGCGTCCAGGTGAGGCGGACCGTCCGGGGGAAGTCGTACGGGTCGCCATGATTGTTGGTTGTCCTCTCGGGTCAGGCATGCCGAGACAAGCCTGTCGGCTCTACTCAACCAAAGATCCGCCGTCGAGTCCGGGATGACACGCACGGACGTGCGTCCTCCCGGCCGCTCCCCTCACGCGGTGGGCAGGCCGATGACCGGTGTTCTGTCTAGTTTTGTCGAGTTTAGGCAGAAGTTGCGTCAAGGCGTTGACGCAATGGTGTCTCGCCCCCACGCTGGACCCGTGTCGAAGCCGATAACAGCGTCCCGCCGATCGCGTCGGACGCACCACCAAGCGCAGGTGCTGGATCTTCTCCGAGTGCGTGGGAGCGCCAGTCGAGCCCAGATCGCCGAGGGCACCGCACTGTCCCGCGCGACGATCTCGGAGATCACCGCCGAGCTTCGAGACGCCGGGCTCGTCGTCCTCGCGCAGGCGCCCGCCGGCAGCACGCGAGTGGGACGCACTCCGGAGCATCTGACCCTGAATCCGGCGACGGGTGTGATCGTCGGCGTGGAGTTCAGTCACACGCGGGTGACGGTCGTGGCATGCGACATCACCCACCGTGTGCTGGGCTCGCGGATGCTGGACCACGGCAAGGAAGAACCATGGGAGCAGCGCTTCACGACTGCGACCGACTTCGTCGGCCAACTCGTCTCCACCGGCGCGGCCTCGTTCCCGCTGCGAGCCATCGGTGTCGGCGTCCCGGGGGTGATCTCGGGGCGCGCGCAGGTGCTGGCCGCACTTGAGCAGCGACTGACGGAGCACTACCGAGTTCCGATCCGCACGGAGAACAACGCACGCCTCGCCGGGCTCGCCGAGTTCTCCTGGGGAGCCGGGCAAGACATGCGCGATCTCATCTACATGCGCCTGTCCGAGGGCGTCGGCGGCCTGCTGATCATCGATGACGAGCCGCGCCTGGGTAATACCGGGTCCGCCGGCGAGTTCGGTCACGTCTGCCTCGACCCGAACGGTCCGGTGTGCCGGTGTTCGAACCGCGGGTGCCTGGAGGCGTACGTCGGGATGGGAGCCGTGCTTCGCCGAGCGGGAGCAGCATCCGTCGAAGATCTGGTGGATGCGCTGGATCGTTCCGAGTCTCGGGCACATGCGGTCATCGCAGACGCAGGCGCACGCATCGGCCTGGTGCTGGCGAACGCCTGCAGCATTCTCGACCTGTCTTCGATCGTTCTCGGCGGCGCACTCTCGGAGGCCGGTGAGTATCTCGTGCGCTCCGTGCGGCAGACGATCGTGCGCCACGTGAACGCGGGCATCGCGGAGAACCTGAAGATCCAGGTCGCGCAGCTCGGCAGTCTCGACGGCGCGCTGGGCAGCGTCGCACTGGTGCTGCGCGACCGCACGATCCCGGTCGGCGCTCGCACGACATCCGCGACCGCACGAGATGAGAGGGGTCGAACGGCGTGACGGCGAACATCCTCTTCTTCCTCACCGATCAGCACCGAACCGACACGCTGGGTTGCTACGGCAACGGCCTCGTCTCGACCCAGGCCCTGGACGCGATCGCCGAGGAGGGCACGACGTTCCGACGCTTCTACACGCCGACGGCGATCTGCACCCCCGCCCGCGCGAGTCTTCTGACCGGGGCCGCACCGTTCCGGCACCAGTTGCTGGCGAACTACGAGCGCAATGTGGGCTATCGCGACGAACTCGCCGACGATCAGTTCACGTTCAGCAGGGCGCTGCGCGAGGCTGACTACAACGTCGGACTGATCGGCAAGTGGCACGTGGGGCTGCATCGCACCCAGCATGACTACGGCTTCGACGGAATCCCGATGCACGGCTGGCACAACCCGGTGGACCACGCGGAGTACGTCGCGTATCTCGACGAGAACGACCTGCCGCCGTATGCGCTCACCGACGAGATTCGCGGTACCTTTCCCAACGGCACGCCGGGCAATCTGCTCGCGGCCCGCCTGGACCAGCCGCTCGAGGCCACGTTCGAGTACTTCCTCGCCGAGCGTGCGATCGGCCTGCTGCGCAGCTACGCGGCCGAACACACGGCCGAAGGCAAGCCGTTCTTCCTGGCGACCCACTTCTTCGGCCCTCACCTGCCCTACAACATTCCCTCGCACTACTTCGATATGTACGACCCCGAGGCGATCACCCTGCCGAAGTCGGTGGCCGAGACCTTCGCGAACAAGCCGCCGGTGCAGGCGAACTATTCCGCGCACTGGACTTTCGACACGCTTTCGACGGCGACGTCGAAGAAACTCATCGCGGCCTACTGGGGCTACGTCACGATGATCGATGAACAGATCGGCCGCATCATCGCGGTCGCGAAGGAGCTCGGCGTCTACGACGACTCCGCGGTGTTCTTCAGCGCCGACCACGGCGAGTTCACGGGTGCGCACCGGCTTCACGACAAGGGGCCCGCGGCCTACGAGGACATCTACCGCGTTCCCGGCGTCGTTCGCCTACCCGGCGGCCACGAGCCGCAGGTCACGGATCGCTTCGCGTCGCTGCTCGATCTCACGGCGACGATCCTCGACGTTGCCGGGCTGGACAGCGCCCAGGCTGTCGACGGCACGAGCCTCGCACCCCTCGTCCGAGGCGAGCAGCCGCCTTGGCGCGACGATCTCGTGCTCGAGTTCCATGGGCATCACTTCCCCTATCCCCAGCGCATGCTCATCACCGACCGATACAAGATCGTCGTCAATCCCGAGTCGGTCAACGAGCTGTATGACCTCGTCGATGACCCCGACGAGTTGCAGAACCGTTACGCACATCCCGAACTCGCACAGGTTCGCACCGGCCTGCTCCAGCGGCTCTACACGCAGCTGCGGGAGCGGGGCGACAACTTCTACCACTGGATGGCGTCGATGTACCCCGTCGGAGAGAAGGACTACGACGTCTCGCTCAGTTCCTTCGACGACGTGCAGCGCTGAACCGCTCAGAACTGGAGATGGCATGAACAAGAAGGCAGACAACGGCGTCGGGTCCCGGATGGGGACCGTGCCGGGCGCAGCATTCGCGATCAACCGCCGGGGATTCCTCGGAACCGTCGGCGCCGGCAGCCTGGGGGCGCTGCTCGCCGCGTGCACGGGTGGCGGACAGTCGTCCGACGCGCAGAGCGCCGATGACGGCGTCCTCCAGTGGTGGGACCAGTTCCGCCCCCTGACGAGCATGCTCGAGACCAGCCTGTTCGAACCGTACACGGCGGCCAACTCGGGCATCACGATCGAGCGTCGGCAGATGGATCCTCCGGACCTGGGGCAGGCGCTCCAGGTGGCTCGGCGTAGCAACCAGATGCCGGACGTTCATTCCCTCGCAGGTCTGGAGGCGACACCTGCCGCGCTCGTCAGCGAGGACTGGTTCCAGCCCATCGGCGGCCAGGCCGATTTTGAGAGCACCGAGATCGCCGACCAGTTGTTCGATGGCCTGCACCGGTTCGACGGGGAGATCTACTCCGTTCCGCTGTTCTCCGGTCGTTTCCACGAAGCGACGCCGTGGGTCAACACCGAACTGCTCGGCCAGGCTGGCATCGACCCCGCACAGAGTCCGGCGACTTGGGACGAGCTGCGGGCCACAGCCCAACAGATCACCGACAAGGCGGGCGTTCCCGGGCTCCTTGTGCCGACGAAGGAGGTCCCGTACCTCACGGCGCTCGTCAACCGGCTGGCGCAGAGCGCCGGAGCGCCCGGCGGCATCGACTGGACGACCGGGGCGTATGTGTTCAACTCCCAGCCGTTCATCGACGCGCTGGAGTTCCTGGTCTCGCTCCAGCAGGACGGGGTGGTCCACCCGTCATCGGCATCGATGGGCGCCCGGGACGCTCGCGCGCGGTGGGCGGCGGGCGAAGCCGCCATCTACCCGTGGGGACCGTGGATCATCGGCGGGCTCATGGTGGACGAGCCCGAGGCCGTCGAGCGAGGGATCGACGCCTGGCAGCTGCCCTGCCCGGAGACGACCCGCAACGTTATCCACAGCGGTCCCGGTGCCGGAGTGTTCTGGGTCAGCAACGAGTCGCAGCAGCCCCAGATCGCTGCGGAACTGTTGCTGCAGATGAGTTCCCGGGAGTTCCAGGCGCAGCTGGCGAGCGCGATGGACCAGCCACCCGCACTCATCGACGTCGTCGCGGAAGCCGACGTGCACCCTGCCTACGCTCGCAACATCGCCTACATGTCCGAGGACGTCCGCATCAGCCCGGTCCCCGAGACCGGCAACCCCTCGACCTGGCGCGTGGCCGCTGAGTCACAGGACATCCATCCGAACCTCGGCGAGATCGCGCAGGCGATCCTCACCGGCAGCAGCAGCGACATCAGGGGCGAGCTGACGACGTTCAACGACGCGATGAGCGCCGAGCGTGACCGGGCCATCGCCGCAGTCGCCGACGAGGGTGCCGAGGTGAGCATCCAGGACTGGGTGTTCGCCAACTGGGACGCGAGCCAGGACTACGACCAAGCCGCCTACGCGGCCCGATGACTCCATGACGATCACGACGTCCGCCCCCGCGCCTGCGGTCAGCTCAACGACTGCGAAGGGATCCACTCGCCCCGGCCTGGTGCGCCGCCTGCGGCGGGACTGGTGGATCTACCTCTTCCTGCTCCCGACGCTGCTGGGATACGGCGCGTACACCGTGTACCCGCTGGTCGCGTCATGGTGGTACGCGTTCCTCGACTGGCCTGGTTTCGCCATGACGGGCACGTTCACCGGGCTCGACAACTTCCGGCAGTTGTTGTCCGATGATCTGTTCTGGAACGCGTTCAGGAAGTCGCTGCTCTTCCTCGTGGTGGCCGTGCCCGCGCGGGTGGGCCTGGCGCTGCTGCTCGCGCTGTGGCTGAACAGCAGGAAGACACCGTTCCAGGGGTTCTTCCGAACTCTGTTCTTCCTTCCGGTCGTCACCACGAGCGCGATCATCGGCATCGTCTTCACGCTGCTGCTGGACGCCAACGGTCCCATCAGCCTTGCCCTGGTCTGGGCAGGGATCACGGACTCCCCCACGAATCTCGTGGCCAGCGCCGGTACCTCTCTCTACGCGGGTATCGCCGTCTGGGTATGGAAGTGGCTCGGTATCACGATGATCTACTGGCTGGCGGCCCTGCAGACCATTCCGCAGGATGTGCACGAGGCCGCGATGCTCGACGGAGCGAATGCGCGCAAGGAGTTCTGGCACGTCACGTTGCCGCTGTTGGTGCCCTTCCTGGTGATCATCACCCTCATCGACACCGTCGGAGCGCTCAACGTCTTCGACCTGATGCAGACGCTCACAGGCGGCGGCCCGTCCTTCTCCTCGGAGGTGATCGAGATCTTCATCTACCGGACGGCCTTCGCGGCAACGGTTCCCCAGCTCGGCTACGCCTCCGCCGCAGCGGTGCTCTTCGGGCTCCTGACGATGGTCCTCGCGGTCGTCCAGGCCGTCGGGGTTCGGTGGGCGCGCCGGCAGCCGAAGGGCGTCGCGTGAGCGCGCCCGCCGCGACCCGACCCGAATCTGCGACCGATGCGCCCACCTCGCGCCGCGGTCCCCGACGCCGGCGGAACGTGCGTCCGGCCCGGGTTCTCGCCGCTGTCGCGCTACTCGTGCTGGCGCTCGTGTGGATCTACCCGTTCCTCTGGCTGGTCTCGGCGTCCCTCAAGCACTCCTCTGAGATCTTCGGCAGCGGGTTCGATCTTGTTCCTGATGAGTTCGTCTGGGAGAACTACGCGAAGGCCTGGATCGAAGCCGGCTTCGCCTCGTACTTCGTGAACACGGTACTGATCACGGCCGGAACGGTGCTCCTGGTGGTCATCCGCAGCGCCCTCGCCGGCTACGTGCTGGGCAGGTTCGCCTTCGCCGGCAAGAAGCTGCTCATCGGGGTCTTCCTGGTCACGTTCTTCCTCCCCGAGGGCTACACGATCATTCCCGTCACGCAACTGACCGACCAGCTCGGCCTGCTCAACACCCACGCGGGTGTGATCCTGGGCCTGGGCGCCGGCGGTCAGGTCGCTGCCACGCTGCTGTACGCCGGCTACTTCCGGGGGCTGCCCAAGGAGCTCGAGGAGAGCGCCCGGCTCGACGGCGCCGGTCAGTTCCGGACGTTCTTCCAGGTGATGCTGCCCCTGGCATGGCCGATCACCGCAACCGTGGTGATCCTGACGTTCCTGTTCGCCTGGAACGCCTACCTCCTGCCGTTGGTGTTCACCCTCAGCGAGCCGGACCTGCGCACGCTGGCGATCGGCATGACGGTGTTCGTCGGAGAGTACGGGCAGGACTGGTCAGGAATGGCAGCCGCCGCCGTCATCTCGCTGGTCCCGGTGATGCTCGTGTTCGTCGTGCTGCAGCGCAAGTTCGTCGACAGCGTCGCCGGAGCAGTGAAGCAGTGACGGCCACACAAGGAACGGAGCCCTTCGGAATGTCCAACGCCCATGGCCCAACCGGCCGCGAAGCCCGAGTCACGGTCGATACCTCACGACCGCTCGGGAGGATCAGCGGCGACGTCTACGGCCACTTCCTCGAATCCGCGTTCTTCGGGAACATCGAGGGCGGTGTGTTCGACGAGGGATCTGCGCTGTCCGTCAGCGAACCGGGACTGCTGAACGGCATTCGCCGCGACGTGGCGGATCTGGTCCGAGACCTTGCTCCCGGCCCGATCCGCTGGCCAGGAGGCAACTTCACGTCCGGCTACCGCTGGGAGGACGGAATCGGCCCGCGGGACGACCGCCCGACGCGCCTCGACCTCGCCTGGGGCGACACCGAGACCAACCGCTTCGGTACCGATGAGTTCCTCGCCTGGTCCGAGGAGGTCGGCGCCGACCCGTATCTGGTCCACTCCTGCCGGGACGTCGACGAGGCGGTGCGGTGGGTCGAGTACACCAACTCCACCAGCGACACCACCCTCACCCGGATGCGCAGGAAGAACGGGCGGAACGAAGCCTGGAAGGTCCGGTACTGGGGCGTCGGCAACGAAGTCTACGGACCGTGGCAGATGGGGCACCGGTCGGCAGAGCAGTACGCCGCCGCCGCTCGCGAGCACGCCCGCTTCATGCGGCTCGTCGACCCCGACCTCAAGCTCATCGGGGTCGGGATCCCTTGGGACCAGGAGTCCTGGACCCGTACTCTCCTCGAGCAGGCCGGGCAGTACTTCGACTACCTCTCGCTGCACCTCTACGGCGCGACCACCCACCTGTGGACCGGTGACGACTACGAGAACACCGTTGCGCAGTCGCTGTACTTCGAGCAGGAGATCAACACCTACTCGCATCTGGTGACGACACTCGCTCAGCGCAGCGGCCTGGACACTCCACCGCAGCTCGCCCTCGACGAGTGGACGATGCGCCACCTCGAGCCCACCGCATGGCCCGACCCGCTCGCGGGTGACGACGGCGCGATCGCAGCCCGCGACACGGGCGGTGTCGACGGCTGGCCGTCCGGGCTCCGGGTGAACCGGTGGAGCCCACGCACCATGGGTGATGCGCTGTTCAGCGCAGGGGTCTTCCACGCCATCCACCGCACCGCGGGCCACGCCACGCCGGTCACGATGGCGAACCCGGTCAACCTCGTCAACGCGAACGGACTCGTCGTGGCACGGCCGGGTGGCGCATTCGGCTCGGCGCTCTATCACGTCTGGCACCTGTACGGGCGCCACCTGGGGCGCACCGTACTGCCCGCCGAGGTCGACGGTCCCTCACGCACCGCGCCGGTGCCGCTCGGGGACAATCGTGAGCCGTCCGGTCAGCTCAGGGCCGCGACCATGACCGTGCCCTACATCGACGTCTCGGCCACCCGCGCCGACGACGGCACGGTGCGTCTCGCCGTCATCAACCGGCACCGCGACGAGCCCATCCGGCTGCACCCGGTGTTCGACGGCCGGACCGATGGCACACCCCGTTCGGCGAGGCTGCTCGCCATCGGCGCGGACGCCGAGGTCACCGCTGCGAACAGCCTCGCGGAGCCGGATGTCGTCGGCGTCCGGGACCTGGGCAGGGTTGAGGCCGTCGACGGCGGCTGGCTCATCTCGCCGCACTCCGTGAACGTCCTCACGTTCGATCTCAGTGGCCGCTGACATGCAGCGTCCGAACATCCTGCTCATCAGCACCGACCAGCAGCGGTTCGACATGGTCGGCGCGTACGGCAATACGGCAGTGTCGACGCCGAACCTCGATCGACTCGCCGAGCAAGGCGTCCTCTTCGAGAACTGCTACGTCCAGAACCCCGTCTGCGCGCCCTCGCGCGCGAGCCTGATGACGGGACGGCACGTGTCCGCGCACGGCCTCCATGCGAACGGCGTCGACCTGGCAGCCCACGAGGAGCTGTTCTCCAAACGCCTTGCCGACGCGGGTTACGACTGCGGGCTGGTCGGCAAGTTGCATCTCGGCGCCTGCTTCGGCGGTCGCGCCGAGCCGCGCCTCGATGACGGCTTCCGTGTGTTCCGCTGGGCGCACGACCCCTACCCCGGGTCGCCGACGAACGCCTACCACCAGTGGTTGCAGGGGCGGCACCCGGACCTGTACTCGGATACGCTGCAGCAGCCCAGGTTGTTCGACAGCATGCCGACCCACGCGCACTACAGCCACTGGATCGGCGAGGAGACGATCGATTTCCTTCGCTCGTCACGGGATCGTGACAAGCCGTTCTTCTTCGTTGCGAACTTCTTCGACCCGCACCACGGATTCGGTGCGCCGGAGGAGTACATACGTCGCTACGACGACGTGGACCTGCCGCCGGTCGTCACGCGCGACGGCGAGCTCGACAGCAAGCCGCCGATCCAAACCGAAGCCTCCCAGCGGTCATACGGTGGGCACGCTCCCGGGTACACCTCCTACAGTCCCGAGGCGCTGCAGGAGGTGCGCAAGGCCTACTACGCGATGGTCTCTCTCGTCGACGACGAGGTGGGCCGCGTCCTCGACGCCCTCGCGGACGAGGGCCTCGCCGACAACACCGTCGTCGTCTTCACCAGCGACCACGGCGAGATGCTGGGCGACCACCAACTCATGCTCAAGGGACCGTTCATGTACGAGTGCGCGGTGCGCGTGCCGCTCATCGTCCGGTGGCCCGGTATCGCTTCGCCGGGTGCGCGCCGCAGCGAGCTCGTGCAGTGGGTCGATCTCGCACCGACGTTCCTTCAGGCGGCCGGCCTTCCGGTGCCGCCGGCGATCCAAGGTGCGAGTCTCGAAGGGCTGATCCGCGGAGGCGACCCCGACTGGCGCGACTGGGCCATGTGTCAGTACCGCGACAGCGGGCACCCCTACGACCCGCCGGTGCATGTGACGATGCTGCGCCACGACCGTTGGAAGCTCGTGGTCCACCACGGCCGGCCCGCGACCGCGCGCGCGTACACCGGCGAGCTCTACGACCTCCAGGCAGACCCGGACGAACTCACGAACCTGTGGGATGACGAGGCGTATCGATCGACTCGTGGCGCCCTGCAGGAGAAGCTCATCGACGTCCTGGTCGCAACCGAGGACCGGAGCAATCCCCGGCTTGCCCACTGGTGACCCCCTCGGGCCCCATGACAACCTCACGACAGGGAAGTGCCATGCGCCGACTGCTCAGTATCGCCATCGCCCTCACCACACTGGCCGGCACGCTCGCGCCCGGTCACGGCCACGCCACAGTCCAGGAAACCATGACCACCTACACGAACCCCGTGTCCACGAGCTTCACCCAGAACTTCGCCGACCCCACGATCATCCGCGGGCACGACGGCTACTGGTACGCGTATGCGACCAACGGGCGGCGCTACGACGGGGACCAGAAGCAGAACATGATGATCAGCCGGTCCGACGACCTGGTGAACTGGGAGTGGGTCGGCCCTGTGTTCACGCCTGAGACGATTCCCACCTACGACGGCAAGCCGGCCGACGCCAACCGGCAGTTCTGGGCGCCGGAGATCGCCTATCTCGACGGCCGCTACGTGCTCTACTACTCGTACGTCGTCCAGGCGCCCGGCACGCCCTGGCGGACGGTGGCGGCGGCGACCGCTGAGCACCCGGCCGGTCCGTGGACGGACACGGGTGAGGTCGTCGTGGGCAACGAGACCTGGGAGGTGCGGCCCGGCGTCACCGAGATCCGCAACAACATCGACCCGGAGCTGGTGACGACGCCCGACGGCACTCGCTACCTGTACTACGGGTCGGTGCAGGGCGGCGTACGGGTCGTCAAACTGTCCGCGGACGGTCTGCGCGCCGACGG
Source organism: Occultella aeris (assembly GCF_902703175.1). Lineage (GTDB taxonomy): Bacteria > Actinomycetota > Actinomycetes > Actinomycetales > Beutenbergiaceae > Occultella > Occultella aeris. Next base: position 89,969 of record NZ_CACRYJ010000058.1, read on the forward strand.
CGACCCCGTTCAGCTGACCGACGCACATCGCTACGAAGCGCCCTACGTCGTTCATCGAGACGGCTACTACTACCTGTTCCTGTCGGTGATCGGCGGCTGCTGCGCCGGGGCCGCCTCCGGCTATCCGATCATGGTGGGCCGCTCGACGGAACCGACCGGCCCGTTCCTCGATCGCGACGGGCACACCCTGAACGGGCCGCAAGGGGGTGGAACCCCGGTCCTGGCGCCCAACGGGAACGAGTTCGTCAGCACCGGCCACAACGCGGTCGCCACCGATCTGTCCGGACAGGACTGGATCGTCAGCCATGCGCTGAACCGGTTCGATCCATACGTCGCCGGCACGGAGAACGCGCGCGGTCTCGCGCTCACCAGGCTGGACTGGATCGACGGGTGGCCGATCGGCAGTGCCGGCGAAGGGATGCCGTCGGGGCCGGTCCCCGGACCGAACAACGACGCGTTCATCAGTGACGCGTTCGAGCACGACCTCTCCGGCTGGAACGGTACGGATGGTTGGGAGCGCCGTCAGGGAGTGACCGGCGGATACGTCCACACCGGTTCCGGCGCCCCGCTCACCTCGATCGCCACGGTCGACGGCGATCTCCGTGCTCGCGCTCTGGTGCGGCTGTCCGCCGGACCGGGAGGCCTGGCCAGCATCTCGATCCCGGCGCAGGGGGGCCGTCATCTGACTGTGTCCATCGATCGCGCGTCGTCGCAACTCGTGGTCTCGGGTCTGACCGGGAGAGGACCACGCGCAGCGGCTACCGCGCCCCTGCCTGCGAACTTCGACTACGAGAGCTGGCATGAGATCGAGCTGGTCGTCTCCGGCGGGGCCCTGCGCGCCGCCGTCAGCGAGTCCGGCCAGTACGACCCGGTTGCGGAGATCTCGCTCAGGATCCCGAACGCCTCCCGGTCCGGGGTGGTGACGTTGCATGCGGACGGAACTGCTGCGGACTTCGACGACGTGACGGTAGCGCGCCTGTTCACGCCGGTCACGGAGCAGGTCGCCGAACCCACGGTGGGGTCACTCGACCCGACCTACTCCGACGAGTTCGACGACGGTCTCGCCGCGGCGTGGACTTGGCTGCGTGACCCAGCGGCCACCGTCGCTGATGGCGAACTCGAATTCGGCATCCAGCGGTCGACCCTGATCAACAGCCGCCCCCAGGCCGAGACCCGGCCGTCACTGTTGTTGCGTGACATGCCGGAGGGCACCTGGACGGCCGAGACGAGGGTGACGATCCCGTTCGGGGACTCCATCCCCTACGGCTGGCCCCAGGCTGGGCTGATCGCGTACACAGGTGACGACGAGTGGGTCGAACTGGCATACACCACCCGGGAGTCACGCCGCTTCGTAGCGTTCGCAAGGGAGACGCCCAGCGGCGGTCCGGTCGCCTACGGTCATGCCGCCCTCGGCCCCAGCCGCGACACCATGTGGCTGCGACTGCAGCACACCGTCGCCGAGAACGGCGAGCATCTCTATCGGGCCGCGATCAGCATGGATGGCGAGCACTGGGTCTGGCACGGCACGCGCACGCTTCCTGCTGGACCGCAGCCCCAGGTCGGACTGGTGGCACAGGATCTGGCGGCTCGGCCCGACCAACCGCCCATCAGCGCCCGATTCGACTGGTTCCGGGTGTACCGCTGAGCGACACGACGCAGGAAGTGACCGCCGGCCCCATTCGAGTCCGGCGCACCGGGTTCACACGTTCAGGAGGCCGATCCCCAGGGTGATGAGACCGGCGATCAGGGAGAGTGCGCCCAGGTAGAGGAGCGCGATCCAGCGGCTCGGACGCTCCCGGCCCTTGCCCATCGCGGAGAAGAAGAACCCGGCCGGCATGGCGATCGCCGCGACCAGCACCCCGGTGCCGGCGAGCCAGCGCCAGAAGCCGGCCAACGCCGTCGCCTCGGTGAGCAGGAGGCAGACCAGGCCGAACACGATGAGCACGCCGGCGTGGGCGTGCCCAGCGCGGAAGAACGCGGTCTGGAAGGCGGTGGTGGGCACCTTGCCTGTGACCACCTTCGTCAGGAAGTAGCCGCCGCTGGTCACGGTCACGGCGGCGAGGATCGCAACGCCGGCCGTCGTTGTGGCGGCCTGGGACAACTCGATCATGGCGATCATCCGATCTCTGCTCCGGTTTACTAACACTGTTATCTAACGCTGTGAGAAAACCTGTGTCAAGCCCTAGACTCGCCTCATGGCCCGCCCCCGCACCCATGACGACACCCTGCGCACGAGCCTGCTCGAGCACGCCTCCCGGGCGCTGTCGGCCAACGGACCGGACGGCATGTCGCTGCGGGCGGTGACCGCCGCCGCCGGCACCACTACGGCCGCCGTGTACACGCTGTTCGGTGGGCGTGACGGGCTGATCGCGGCGGTGGTGGACGAGGGGTTCGAGCGGTTCGGTCGGCACCTGGCGACGGTGCCCCGCACGGGCGATCCGGGAGCGGACCTGTTCGCGCTGGGGCTGGCCTACCGCGAGAGCGCGTTGGCCGACCCGCACTTCTACCGGGTGATGTTCGCGGCGGGCGGGGTCCGCCGGTCCAAGGACACCCTGGCCGAGCCGACGTTCGGCGTCCTGCGTGACGCCGTCGCCCGGCTTCCTCGTGCGGAGGTCGGCGATGCCGGCCCCGAGCCGATGGCGCTACGCCTGTGGGGTCTCGTGCACGGGCTGGTCAGCCTGGAGCTGGCCGGTCTGCTGCCGGGTGACGAGAGCGAACACGCCCACCGGTACGCCGCGGCGCTCCGGTCCTCAGCAGGCTGACGCCCGGCACGCTGAGGCCCCGGTGTGCGAGGGCCCCCGGCACGGTGTGCCGAGGGCCCTCGAGAGTGCAGCGCCTGTGGTTCAGGCCTCGACGACGACAGGGATGATCATCGGGCGGCGGCGCAGCCGGGTCGAGGCCCAGCGGCCCACGACCCGGCGGATGACCTGCTGCAGCTGGTGGGTGTCAGCGGTGCCACCGGCAGTCGCCTCGGACAGCGCCTTGGTCAGCTCGGGGACGATCTCGGCAAGCTTCGCGTCGTCCTCGGCCACGCCGCGGGCGTGCAGCTGGGGGCCGGAGACCACCTTGCCCGTCGAGGAGTCCACCACCGCGAAGATGGAGATGAAGCCCTCCTCGCCGAGGATCCGGCGGTCCTTGAGCTCGGCCTCGGTGACCCCGCCGACGGACGAGCCGTCCACGTACACATAGCCGCACGGCACGGCGCCGGCGATGCGGGCCTTGCCCTTGATCAGGTCGACGACCACGCCGTCCTCGGCGAGGACGACCCGCTCCGGAGGCACACCGGTGGAGACGGCGAGCGCCCCGTTGGCGACCAGGTGGCGGATCTCGCCGTGCACCGGCATCACGTTCTTCGGTCGCACGATGTTGTAGCAGTACAGCAGCTCGCCGGCGGAGGCGTGCCCGGAGACGTGCACGCGCGCGTTGGACTGGTGCACCACCTTCGCGCCGAGCCGGATCAGGCCGTTGATGATCCGGAACACGGCGTTCTCGTTGCCGGGGATCAGCGAGGACGCGAGGATCACGGTGTCCCCTGGGCCGACCGAGACCCGGTGGTCCCGGTTCGCGATCCGGGACAGCGCCGCCATCGGCTCACCCTGGGACCCGGTGCACATCAGCACCACCCGGTCGTCGGGCAGGTCGTCGATCTTCTTGACGTCGATGAGGACACCGTCGGGTACGTGCAGGTAGCCGAGCTCGGCGGCGATGGTCATGTTCCGCACCATCGACCGGCCGACCAGCGCCACCCGGCGCCCGTGCGCGTTCGCGGCATCGAGGACCTGCTGCACGCGGTGCACGTGCGAGGAGAACGAGGCCACCACGATCCGGCCGTCGGCCCGCGTGAAGACGCCGTCCAGAACGGGCCCGATCTCCCGCTCGGCCACGGTGAAGCCGGGCACCTCGGCATTGGTGGAGTCGACCATGAACAGGTCGATGCCCTCCTCGCCGAGTCGGGCGAACGCACGCAGGTCGGTGATGCGCCCGTCGAGTGGCAGCTGGTCCATCTTGAAGTCGCCAGTGTGCAGGATCGATCCGGCCGGGGTCCGTACGGCCACGGCCAGCGCGTCCGGGATCGAGTGGTTCACGGCCACGAACTCGAGGTCGAACGCGCCGAACTTGCGTCGCTGGCCCTCGGAGACCGGCTGCAGGTTCGGGGTGATCCGGTGTTCCTTCAGCTTCGCCTCGAGGAACGCGAGGGTGAGCTGGGAGCCGACCAGCGGGATGTCCCGCCGCAGCCGCAGCAGGTAGGGCACCGCGCCGATGTGGTCTTCATGACCGTGTGTGAGCACGATCGCCTCGATGTCGTTCAGGCGGTCGGAGATGTAGTCGAAGTCGGGCAGGATCAGGTCGACGCCGGGCTGGTGGTCCTCGGGGAACAGCACCCCGCAGTCGATGATCAGGAGCTTGCCGTCGTACTCGAACACCGTCATGTTGCGGCCGACCTCGCCGAGGCCCCCGAGGGGGACGATGCGAAGTGCGCCGGGCGCGAGCGGCCCGGGGAGTTGAAGGTCGGGGTGGGGATGACTCATGTAGTGACTTCCTCAAGTAGTCCGTGGGCGCGCAAGACGGCGCGCAGGTCAGAGATCTCGGTGTCGCTCGGCTCCACGAGGGGCAGGCGGACGGTGGGATGCGGAATGACGCCCTGCAGGGCGAGCGCAGCCTTGGCCATCACGGCACCCTGGCCGCCGCCCATCAGCGCGTCCAGGATCGGGGTGAGGCCTGCCGACAGGTCGCGCGCTCGGGAGAGGTCGCCGTCGTCGATGGCGCGGACCATGTCCACGTAGCCGCCGGCCACGACGTGCCCGACGACGCTCACCACGCCGGAGGCGCCGTGGGTCAGCCACGCGAGGTTGAGGGCGTCGTCACCGGAGTAGAACTCCAGGCCGGTTCGGCGCATCCGGTCGAAGCCCTGGGCGACGTCGCCGGTGGCGTCCTTGACGGCCAGGACGCGCGGGTGTTCGGCGAGCCGATCGAGGATCGCATCTCCGATCGCGACGCCGGTACGGCCGGGGATGTCGTAGAGCATGACCGGCAGGTCGACGGAGTCGACGACGGCTCGGATGTGCTGGTAGACGCCCTCCTGCGAGGGCCGGTTGTAGTAGGGGCTCACCACGAGCAGGCCGTCGGCACCGGTGCGCTGCGCTGCCTCGGCGATCCGGACCGCGTGCGCGGTGTCGTTGGAGCCAGCCCCGGCGATGATCATCGCCTCCGCACCGACCTCGTCGACCACCGCAGCGACGAACTCGTCCTTCTCCGGCTGGTGCGTCGTCGGGGACTCCCCCGTGGTTCCGTTCAGGACCAGGGCATCGCAGCCCGACTTGACCAGGTGCCGGGCGAGTCGACGAGATGACGGTATGTCGATGCTGCCGTCGGAGTTCATCGGGGTGACCATCGCCACCGAGACGGACCCGAACGTGCGCGAAGGGCTCAGGCTGGGCATGGGATGACGGTACCGCTTGCGCGCCTCCGCAGGCGTATCGGACCACCGGCCGGCCCGCCGTGCCGGCCGGGCGCCGGCTGGACGCAGCCGCGCCCGGCAGCGCCTAGCCTGGGTGGATGACTTCGCAGAGCTCGCACGCCGGCCACTCCCACGGACTCACGGCCGACGTCTCGGTCCGGCCGTCGCTGGCGGAGGACGCCGCGACCCTCGGTGCCATCCAGGTCGCGGCGTGGCGCGCGGCGCACGCCGCGGTCGTCCCGGCGGAGGTCCTCGCCGGGCTCGACCCGGACGTGTTCGCGGGCGCGTGGCGCGCTGCCATCACTACCCCGCCGACGGCGAAGCACCGGTTGTTGACGGCGTGTGCCGGCCCCGAGGTGGTCGGCTTCGCGGCCCTCGCACCGGCTCCCGAGTCGAACGACACCGGTGAGATCGTGGCCCTGTACGTGGACCCCGAGCACGTTCGCGAGGGCCACGGCTCGCGGCTGCTCGCCGCGTGCACCGACATCCTCGGCAGCACGAGCGCCAGCCTGGTGCGCACGTGGGTGCTCGAGGGCGACGCCGCCAGGGAGGACTTCCTGGGCACCGCCGGGTTCGAGCCGCTCGGGGTCCGGCGCGTGCTCGAGGTCGCCGGCACCCAGGTGCCCGAGGCGGCCTGGGCCGCGACGCTCTGACGCGACCCCGGCAGACCGACCGCCCGAGCCGGCGACCGCCGTCGGGCATGACGCCCGGTACAGCCGAGCGCCCGAGCCGGCGACCGCCGTCGGGCATCGGGACCTGAGCCCTACCCGACCGCCGCGGCTCGGCCCGCGCGGAGCAGGTGGTCGCGCACCGGCCCCCAGCCGGCCAGCCGCTCCCGGACGAGGGGGTCGGTCTCGTCCGCGAGCGCTTGCTCCCGGGCCCGCTCGAGCAGGTCGTCGATCACCACCGGCAGACCGGCTCGCGCGGAGTAGATCGCGGCCTCGACCATGGCCAGGCTGAGCACGTTCTCGTGGATGTGCCCGCGCGGGCGGGGCGTGGTCGGCGGGGCGTCGAGTGCCGCCAGGAACGCGTCCCAGGCGCCGGCGATACCGGACCGGGCCCCGCTCGCCCCCGACGCCGGTCCCGCAGGGGTAACGTCCACGGCCGCGTCGAGCACCGGCTCGGACTCGCCGTCCCAGCGCACCGTGCCGCCGGCGCCGTTCAGCCGCCAGGCACCGTTCCAGGACGTCTCGGCGCCGTCACTGCACCAGCTGGCGTTGTAGGTGTACTGCGCACCGGAGTCCATCTCGAACGTCGCCACCGCGGCCGCGTCCCCGCGGTACCAGCTCCAGGGTGGGTTGAACGAGCGGCAGTACACGCTGACCGGTTCGGCATCGAGCACGTAGCGGGCGGTGTCGAACGGGTGGATCGCCATGTCCAGCAGCAGCGGGTGGTCCATCTCCTCCCTGAACCCGCCGAAATGCGGTGCCCGGTAGAAGTCGGTCTGGCCGATCCCGAGCCCGCCGAGGCTCGCGCCGTGGGCCGCGAGCGCGTCCACGTGCGGGTTGTACCGGCGGGACTGGCTGACCAGCACGAGCCGGTCGTAGGCCTCGGCACCCGCGCACAGGGACAGTGCCTGCGCGAGGGTCTGTGCCGCCGGTTTCTCCCCGATCACCGCGCAGCCCGCGCGCAGCGCGATGGCGGTGACGGCGTGGTGCGCGGCCGGGACGGTGGCATCCATCACGACGTCCGCGCCGGTGGCCGCGACCAGGTCGGCCAGATCGGTGCCGAGGTGCACACGGCCTCCGAGGGACCCAGCCGCGGCGGACGCGGCCGCCGCGTCGACGTCGACGATGCCCACGACGCGTGCGCCCGGGGTCGCGGCGATGGCAGCGATCCACTTGCGGCCCATGTTGCCCGCGCCCGCCACGACCACCCGGCGCTCGGACGCGGTGGTCATCGCGCCGGCTCGGGCAGGCTCGCGTGGGCGGTCCAGTCCTGCTGCTCCCCCACCCGGACCAGGCCCGGCAGCGATCGCTGCGACACGTCCGGGCGGGCCCAGTCGACGGCGTTGGCGATCACGCGCCGGACATCGCGGTGGTGGTACACGGGGTACTCCTGGTCGCCGGGTGAGAAGTAGAAGATCTTCCCGCGCCCACGGCGGTACACCAGCCCGCTCCGGAAGACCTCGCCGCCGGCGAACGTGCTCAGGAACACGGTCTCGTCCGGGACCGGGACATCGAAGAACTCCCCGTACATCTCCTGAGCCTCGATCACGATCGGGTGCGGCACCCCGGCCGCGATCGGGTGGTCGGGGGCGACGGTCCAGACCAGCTCGCGCTCGGCGTCGTTGCGCCATCGGAGGCTGCAGGTCGTGCCCATCAGCCGCTTGAAGATCTTCGAGAAGTGCCCGGAGTGCAGCACCACCAGGCCCATCCCGGCCAGCACGTGCTGCTGGACCCGGTCGACGACCTCGTCGGAGACCTCCCGGTGCGCCTTGTGCCCCCACCAGGTGAGCACGTCGGTGGCTGCGAGGACCTCCTCGGTGAGCCCGTGCTCAGGGTCGTCGAGGGTGGCGGTGGCGACCTCGATGGGGACCTGTGCCTGTTCGGCGATGCCGGCGGCGATGGCCCCGTGCATCCCGGCCGGGTAGAGCGCGGCCACATGCTCCTCGAGCTGTTCGTGCCGGTTCTCGCCCCAGACGAGCACGCGGAGCGGGGTGTCGGAATCGGTCATGGATGTTCCCTTCGGGTTGGGGGCCGGCGAGCGTGCTCAGCCCTTGATGGCGCCGATCATGACGCCGCTGGAGAAGTGCCTCTGGACGAACGGGTAGACGATCAGCACCGGCACCATGGCGAGCACCACGACGGCCATCTGGATGGCGAGGCCGGCCGTCTGGCCGCCGTCGAGGCTGGACGGGTCGAACGTGGTGCCCGGCACCGCCTGGCCCTGGAGCACGTAGGAGCGCAGCACCAACTGCAGCGGCCACTTGGCCGAGTCGTTGATGTAGAGCACCGCGTTGAAGAACGCGTTCCAGTAGGCGACCCCGTAGAACAGGCCGACCACCGCGATCACGGCCTTGGACAGCGGCAGCACGATCTGGCCGAGGATGCGCCACTCGCTGGCGCCGTCGATCCGGGCGCTGTCGAGGATGCCCCGGTCGATGTTCATGAAGAAGTTCCGCATGATGAGGATGTTGAACGCGGAGACGGCGGTGGGCAGGATCAGCGCCCACAGCGAGTCGATCAGGCCGAGCCCGGCCACCACCAGATAGGTCGGGATCATCCCGGCCCCGAAGAACATGGTGATGAGCAGCATGAACAGGATCGGCCGGTGGCCGAGCGACCCGGGCCGGGAGAGCCCGTAGGCGGTGAGGATGGCCACCGCCAGGCTGAGCGCGGTCCCGACCGCGGTCACGAAGACGCTCACGCCGACCGCACGGGTGACCACGCCGCCGGCGATGATGTCGGTGTAGGCCTTGAAGGTCAGCTCACCGGGTACCAGGACCAGGCCGCCGGCGTCGTTGATCGCGGCCTGGGTGGACAGGCTGGTGACCACGACCGTCCACAGAGGCACCAGCACGGCCAGCACGATCAGGGTCAGGGCGGTCGTCTTCGCGGTCTTGGCGACCGGGCCCGGCTCCGCCTCGTAGGGCGGCCGATCGGGGTGCCGACGGCGGCGCCCGGGTCCGGGCGTCGCGGTGCCTCCCGAGCCGGTCACCGGCGCGGACGTTCTTGGGACTGTCGTGGTCATCGTTGGTACACCCCTGCCTCACCGAACACGTGCGCGATCTTGTTGGCCCCGAGCACCAGGATCAGACTGACGGTGCCCTTGATCAGGCCGGCCGCGGCCGCATAGCTCCAGTCGCCATAGACGATGCCCGAGTAGTAGACGAAGGTGTCGAGCACCTCGGCGGCCCCGGCACCGACGGCGTCTCGCTGCAGGATCAGTTGCTCGAACCCGACCGTCAGGGCGTCGCCCAGCCGCAGGATGAGGAGCAGGATGATCACCGGCCGGAGCGCCGGCAGGGTCACGTGCCAGATCCTGCGCCAGGCCCCCGCGCCGTCCACGGCGGCCGCCTCGTACTGTGACCGGTCCACGGTGGACAGCGCCGCGAGGAAGACGATCATGCCCCAGCCGGCGTCCTTCCAGACCTGCTGGGAGGTGATCAGCAACAGGAACGTGTCCGGGTTCGTCATGACCTCGACGGCCTCGAGCCCACGGGAGCGCAGGAACTGGTTCACCAGACCGGCGCCACCGAGGATCTGCTGGAAGATCGAGACGACGATGACCCAGGAGAAGAAGTGCGGCAGGTACACGATCGACTGGATCGCTGTCCGGACCCGCCGGGTGAGCACGCTGTTCAGCAGGATCGCCATCGCGATCGGCACCGGGAAGAAGAACAGCAGCTGGAACCCGGTGATGATCAGCGTGTTGGAGACCGCGTGCCAGAACCGCGGGTCGGCGACGACGCGCTGGAAGTTCCACCAGCCGACGAAGTCCGAGCCGAGGATCCCCACGTACGGCGAGTAGTCCATCCAGGCGATGACGTTGCCGAGCATCGGGGCGTACATGAACACCGCGAGCAGGATGACCACCGGCGCGCACATGAGCAGCAGCGGATAGTCCTCGCGCAGCCGGGACAGGAACGGACGCTTGCGGCGCGGTGAGGGCTTCGCCTCCTGCACCGGCGTGCCGGTCCGCTCGCGCCGCGCCGCCTGCGGAGCTGCCGTCACTGCTCGTCCAGGTACTCGGCGTAGAACTCGCGCAGCCGCTCACCACCGGCCGAACGCCAGTTCTCGATCGCCGCGTCCAGGGCCGAGATGTCGCTGCGGCCCCGCGCGATGTCCATCTCGAGGTCGATGAAGGGTTGCTCGAGAGCCCCGAACTCGGGCGGCTCCACGATCTGCTGCGTGTAGAACACCGGGTCGACGGCGTACTCCATCACGCCTGCCATCCAGGTGGCGAAGTCCTCGACGTAGGAGGGGTACTGCACCTGGGATGCGACGATCGGCGGCCGGGTGATCCAGGTGTAGGTCCGCGCCACCTCGCGCAGGCCGGTCTCGTTGAGCGTCGGCACGTTCGCCTCGTCCAGATCGTGGTGCACTCCCTCGGCGCCGTACTCGAGGAGCATCTGCTCCTTCGTGCCGAACGGGGCCGCGAAGTAGTTCGCGAGGGCGAGCTGCTCCTCGAGACGCTCCGTGTCGTCGGTCTGCTTGATGAAGGTGAACAGGTTCGACGGCGTGCCCTTGAAGATCACGGGCGTCCCGCCGTCGCCGGCGAACGCCGGGACCGGCTGCTGGTTGTAGTCGGGGTTGCCGGCGTAGGCCTCCCGGGTCGCGCTCAGCCAACCACCCGCGCCGTCGGGGGTGAGGACGACCTCGCCGGAGATGAACCGCTGCCGCGCCTGCTGCTCGTTACCGGCGACCGCGTCCGGGTGGACCACACCCGCCGCGAACAGCTCCGCCTGGAACTCCAGAGCCTGGCGGTAGGCCTCGCTCTCGACGCGGTGCACCAGGTTGCCGTCCTCCAGGATCCACTTGTCCGGGACCCGGAACATGAGCTGGGCACCGGCCCACATGTCGTTCATGGCCCAGCGGTTCGCGCCGGGGTCGGTCAGCTCGAGGGCGAGGTCGAGGAACTCCTGCGCGTTCGCCGGGGCCACCTCGATGCCGAGCTCGGCGGTGAGGTCGTGCCGGTAGAAGATGACCGAGTTGATCAGGTCGCTCGGATACGGCAGGCCGTAGAGCTTGCCGTTGAACACGCAGCACCGCCACGCGTCCGAGGAGATGTTGGCCAGGTTCGGGTACTTCGTGATCTTGTCCCCGGCCAGGTAGGGCGTCAGGTCGGCGAACAGGTTCTCGGCCGCCTGTCCGAAGCGCGGCGGCAGGGTCCAGGACGGGATGGTGACGAAGTCAGGCACGCTCGACTCGGCGGCAAGCACCGCCTGGAGCTTCTCGCCGTAGGCGTTGCCGTCGGTGATCTGGAACCGGAAGTCGGCGTTGACCTCCTCGTTCACGGTGACCATGTAACTGTTGTCCGGCAGACCCGGTGGCACCGTGGACCACAACGGGGTCATCGCGGTGAACGAGCTGCCGCGGCCGGGAACCTCCTCGACCGAGGCCACGAACTCGTCAGGGAAGCTCAGATAGCCGGGGGTGGAGCCGTCGACGCTCGGGAAGTCCGGCGTGACGATGTCCCGCGGGATGTAGTCCGGGATCACCGAGTCGACGTCGCCGACGCCGCCGGAGGGGCCCGACTCGGGTCCCGTTGGGCCGGAGCCACACGCGGCGAGCAGCGGTACGGCCGCGGCGCTGCCCGCGGCCAGGGTGAGGAACGAACGCCGAGCGATACGCGTCGGTTGGCGGGGATTCATCTGTGGATCACCTTCACTTCGTCGTGGCGTGGGGGCTGCGCACCGCTCGAAGCCGGAACGGCTGTCGAAGCGGTTCGCTGATAGTGTGCAGTCGCAATGTAATCTTGTCAAACAAGTTCTCCGGCAAGCCAAGATCTGCATCACGCGAAGGAGCGAACACCTCATGACCGGCGCCGCATCCGCTCCCTGGTTCACCAGGGTCCGCCGCTGGGGTCAGACGAACCTCACCGAACTGGACCCCACGTGGTACCCGAACGACCGCTGGCGCGAGCAGTGGCGCACCACCGGGATCGACGCGGTGATCGTCAACGCCGGCGGCATCGTCGCCTACTACCCCACGGCCATCGACGACCACGCCCGCGCCCGGTACCTCGGTGACCGGGACCTCTTCGGTGAGGTCGTCGCCGATGCCCGGGCGGCAGGCCTCGCCGTCGTGGCGCGGATGGACTCCTCCCGGGTCGGTGCCGACGCGGCTGTGCGCCGGCCCGAGTGGCTGGCCCGCGATGCGTCGGGCGCGCCGTACCGGGCCGGCGACCTGACCGTGGCGTGCGTGAACAGCCCGTACTACACCGAACACCTGCCGGCCGTGCTCGCGGAGGTCATCGCGGCCTACCGGCCCGACGGCTTCGCCGACAACAGCTGGGCGGGCCTGGACCGCCGTCGGGTCTGCCACTGCGAGCACTGCCGTACGGGCTTCCACGACGCCACCGGCCTCGCCCTGCCCACCGTGATCGACCAGAGCGACGCCGGCTACCGGTCCTGGTACCGCTGGAACGTGGCCCGTCGGAACCGGATCTGGTCCGAGAACGCTCGGATCGTGCGCGAGCTCGGCGGCGCGGACTGCCTCTGGCTGGGCATGCTGCCCGGCTCCGTCACCGCCCAGGTGGACCGCTTCATCGACGCCCGCGCCCTGCTCTCCGACGCCCGCCTCGCGCTCCTGGACCACCAGTTCCGGGGCCGGCGCGGCTTCGAGGACAACGCCGAGACCGGGCGCAGACTCACCGAGCTGATGCCCGCCGGGTCCGTCCTGGCCGAGTCGATGGCGATGTACCGCTCGGGCACCCCGGTGTTCCGGCTCGCTGCCATGCCGGCAGGCGAGACGACGCTGTGGATGGCGGCGGGCGCCGCTGGGGGCATCGACCCCTGGTGGCACCACATCGGCGCCGTCCATGGCGACCGGCGCCAGTACGACCGGGCCGGGTCGCTGTTCACGTGGCACCGGCGCAACGAGGCCTACCTGCGCGACCGCACCCCGGTGAGCCGGGTCGCGCTGGTCTGGTCGGATCTGAATGCCGCGGTGTACGGCGGGGAGGACGCCGCCTCCCGCACGAGCACGCCGGCGGACGGGTTCCGTAGCGCCCTGCTCGCGGCTCGGATCCCGGTCACGCCCATGCACATCGACGACCTGGCGGCGCAGGGGCATCGGTTCACCACCGTGGTCCTGCCCCACCTGGCCGTGCTCACCGCCGCGCAACGCGACGCCGTCGCCTCGTTCGTCGCGGCGGGCGGCAACCTGATCGCCTCCGGACGCCTCGGCGCGCTCGACGAGAACGGTGACCCGGCACCGGACGGGCCGCTCTGCGAGATCCTCGGAACCCGCCTCCTCGGGCAGGCCACCGGGGAGACGGGTCCGCACACCGGCGGCTTCGAGGACGCCCGCCGGCACACCTACCTCGAACGCACCACCGACTGGCCCGCCTCGGCCGCGCCCATCTGGTCCGATCTCGCGGGCACCGACCTGATCGGATTCGGCGGCCACCTCGACCACGTGGCGGTCCGGCCCGGTGCGCACGTCCTGGCCACAGCGGTCCCGGCCTTCGGCGTGTACCCACCCGAGACCTCATGGCGCCCGCCCGTGTCGGAGCCCGCACTGCCCGCGATCGTGGTCACCGAGGGCGAGGACGGACGCGGACGCACCGTGCACCTCGCCGCCGACCTCGACCGGTGTGCTGGCCGCAACGATCTCGCCGACCACCACCACCTGCTCGCCGGGCTCGTCCGCTGGACCCTTGACGGGCCTGAGCCGGTGCTGCTGGAAGGTCCGGGCCGGATCGACCTGCACCCGTACCGGCAGACGGACCGGTGGGTGATCCACCTCCTGGACGCCGGCCGGTCGGAAGCCACCCCCGGCACGGTCGAGGACCTGTGGAGCATGGGGCCCTACCGGCTCGGGGTCCACGACCCCGACGGATCGCTGACCCATGCCCACGGCCTGGTCTCCGGGAACGCGCTGCCGACCCAGCGGGACGGGCAGCGCCTCTGGGTGTCGATACCCGCCCTGACGGGCCACGAGGTGATCGTGGTCACACCCGGTGATCAGGAGTCTGCCGGAACCGGCCGACCGGGGTGCGTGGACGGGTCGCCGGGCGGAAAATAGAGGCGGGAGATGTCGGTGGCTGGACGTAACCTCGGGGGCGATGATCGACGCACCACGCACCCCCGAGACCACGCCCGTTACCGAGGCGTCGCCGCTGCCTGCGCCGGTCCCGACCGACCCCGCTCGCCGGCTCGACTGGCGGCGCCTGCGTCGGCCCGCCGCCGCGATCGCCCTGGTCGCGCTCACGATCGGCGCCCTCGGCCAGGTCCTCGGCACGGCTGCGGCCGGCCGGCTGGCCGAGAACGCCACGCTGGCCGGGCTCGTGCTGCTCGCGGTGTGCGTGGTGGGCGGTGCGCTGCTCGACGGCGTCGGTCAGGTGATCTGGGCCGGTGTCGTGGACCGGGCCGAGGGAAAGCTCCGTAGCGACCTGCTCAGCGCGGCCCTGCGTCAGCCGCTCGCGGCGCTCTCCGAGCAGGCCGTCGGCGAGGTGCTCGACCGGGTCGACGACGACACCCACGCCGTCGGGACCCTGGTGCGCCGCCAGCTCTGGGGCGCGGGTCGCACCGTCGCCGGCACCGTGCCGATGTGGATCGTCGCCGGCCTCACCTGGTGGCCGTCGTGGTTCCTGTTCCCGCTGCTCGCCGTGGTCGTCTGGCTCGTGACCCGGAAGATGCTCGACGAGATCGCTCGCCGCAAGGTGATCGAGGAGATGGCCTGGACGGACCACGCCGCGGCCTTCGAGGAGGCCGTCGCCGCCCGCAACGACCTGCGCACCAGCCTCGGTCAGGCGTTCGCGGTGCGTCGCCTCGCTCAGCTCTCGGCGCTCGTTCACGAGAAGTTCCACAAGGTGGTGCGGGTCGAGGAGCGGCTGATCCGGCGCGCCGGCCTCCTGACGTACTCGCTGCTGGCCGCGATCGCCGTGGTCAGCGCTGTGATCGCCGCCGACGGTGGCCTGTCCGTGCAGCAGCTCGTGACGTTGTTCCTGGTCACCGCGATGTTCATCGGACAGATCGACAACCTGGTCCACCACCTGCCCGACATCCAGGAAGGGCTCGGCGCGGTGCTGCGACTGCGGCAGATGCTGGCCCTGGAGCCCGAACCCGAGGGCGGGGACGACGTCCCGGCCGGATCGCTCGACCTGGAACTGCGCGACCTGGAGTTCTCCTACGCCGAGGGCACCTTCGCACTCAGCGGCGTCGACCTGCGGGTCCCGGCGGGCGAGACGATCGCGCTCGTCGGCCGGACCGGCTCCGGCAAGTCGACACTGGCCGCGCTGCTGTCGAGGGCCGTGGAGCCGGAGCGCGGCATGGTGTTCCTCGGTGGCGCCGACGTCCGCGGCCTCGACCTGCAGAAACTGCGTCGCGCCGTCGGTGTGGTCACCCAGCGCACGGAGATCCTGGCCGGGACGCTCGCCGAGAACATCGCGCTGTTCGCTGACGTCCCGCGGGCCGACA
The DNA here is from genome assembly GCF_902703175.1 of Occultella aeris. GTDB lineage: Bacteria > Actinomycetota > Actinomycetes > Actinomycetales > Beutenbergiaceae > Occultella > Occultella aeris. Next base: position 105,514 of record NZ_CACRYJ010000058.1, read on the forward strand.
TCGAGGCGGCGGTCCGTGAGCTCGGGCTGACCGAGTGGGCGTCCGGAATGCCCGACGGCCTGGACACCCTCCTCGGCCCTGGTGGCACCACGCTGTCCGCCGGCGAGGAGCAGCTGGTCGCGTTCGCGCGCCTGCTCGTTCGGGACGTGCAACTGGTGGTCCTCGACGAGGCGACCGCCCGGATGGACCCGCTCACCGAGGCGCGCGTGGTGGCGGCATCGGACCGGCTGCTCAGCGGGCGCACCGGCGTCCTGGTCGCACACCGTCTCGGCACCATCGAGCGCGCCGGGCTGGTCGCGGTGCTCGATCACGGCCGCGTGGTGCAGCAGGGCAAGCGAGCCGAGCTGGCCCGCACGCCCGGCCCGTTCCGCACGCTGGTGGAGGCCGGCGCGAGCGACGGCTCGCTGGACGACGAGGACTACGAGAAGGACGGTGCCTCCGATGGCTCGGTCGACGCGAACCCGGTCGACGCCGGTGCGCAGGCAGGCGACCCGCTCCGGCGGAGCGCGCCCGACGAGGCGACCCCGGCGGGTTCCGGCAGTGAGGCGGGCGCGCTGAATGCTGCGGAGTCGGTGGGCGGGCGCCGTCGGACGGGAACCCCGCCGGACGTGCCCGAGCCGGGCACGGGGCCGAGCCTGGCCCGCGGCATCCTCAACGGCCTGCTGGTGCGGCCGCGGTGGGGGATCTTCGCCGCCTTCCTGTTCCTGCTGGCGAGTCTCGTCGCCGCCCAGGGTGCGGTCAGCGGGTACCTCTGGGGCCGCACGGTCCAGCAGGTGCAGACGGGCACGGTTCCCGTGGTGCTCGTCGTCGCGCTCGCGGTGCTGCTGCTCGCGCAGCCGCTGATCCTGTCCCGAGCCATCGGCCTGTACCCGCGGTGGTGGGTCGAGGTCCTGCTGCGGATCCGGATGACCGTCATGCACGGACAGACCCGGCAACACCGGCTGCCGGCCACGCCGCCGGGCGAGGTCGTGGCCCGGGCGATGGACGCGGACCGGTTCGCGCGGTACGCGGACCGGTGGGTCGACTTCATCAACGGCCTCCTGATCGTGGCCGTCACCGCCCTGATCAGCGGGACCTGGACCGCGGGCGCCGTGCTCCTGGCCGTGATGGTGGTCTCCGCCGCGGCCTCGGCGATCGGCCGGCCGATCGCGGGCCGCTCGGCGACCGCGTCGTCCGCGGCCCGGGCCCGCTTCGGCCGGGCCCTCGTCTCCGCGCTGGACTCGGCCCGCACGGTGAAGCTCGCGGCCCGCACCCCGGACGTGCGCCGGCACCTCGGCGAGGTCGACTCGGGCCGGGTGCGCGCGGCGATCTTCGAGCACCGCGTCCAGGCCGTTCTCGACTCGGTCCCGATGGTCACGCTGTACGTGGGCGTCGTCGTCGCGTGGGGGTTCCTGCTCACCGGCCGGTGGGACCTGGCCACCACCCTGCTCGTCGCCAACGCCGTGATGGGGTTCGCCTGGTTCGGGGTCGTCGCGGGCGCCGTGGTCACCGAGGCGCCCGGAACCCGGGCCTGGCAGGTCGCTACCGCCCGGTTCGCCGACGGCGCCGACCTCGTCGCAGCCCGGCCCGGGGTCGACCTGGTCACCGGCGTCGCCCCTGCGCCCACCGCACCCGCGCACGAGCCGCTCGAGCGCCTCGAGCTGCAGCATCTGAGTGCCGTGCACGACGACGGCACGATCGGCGTCTACGACGTCGATCTCGAGGTCCGTCGCGGCGAGCTCATCCTGCTGCTCGGGCAGGTCGGCTCGGGCAAGTCGTCGCTGCTCTCCTCGCTCGCCGGCCTGGTTGAGCACACCGGTGAGGTCCGGTGGAACGGAGTCGCGGTGAGCGACGCGCAGGCGTTCCTGCGACCGGCCCAGGTCTCGCACGTGGCACAGGTGCCGCGAGTGCTGTCCGGCACCTTCTCCGACAACGTCCGGCTGGACCACGCCCGCGACCTCGACGGCCCGATCCGGGGCGCACGCCTGACGCAGGACGTGGAGGAGGCGGGCGGACCACACGCACTGGTCGGGCACCGCGGCGTGCGCCTGTCCGGTGGTCAGGTGCAGCGCCTCGCGCTCGCGCGAGCCCTCGCCGCGGACACCGAGCTCCTGCTCGCCGACGACGTCTCCAGCGCCCTGGACGCCTCGACCGAGATCGAGCTGTGGGCAGCCCTGCGCGAACGGGGCACAACCGTGGTCGGCGCGACGTCGAAGCGAGCCGCGCTCGCGCGGGCGGACCGGGTCGTGGTGCTGGTCGATGGCACCGTGGCCGACGTCGGGCCCTGGGACCGGCTCGCTCCCAAGTGGAGCCACCTCGCCGGCTGATTGACCTCTCCGGCTCCACCGGCGGCCCCTACCGGGTCCGCCGGTGGCCGCGTCAGGTCCCCGGTGAGCGATCTGCCTCACATCTGGGAACCGTGAACGCGGAGCGCTCGTTCTAGGTCACGAAGTGATCACGAACGACTGCTAAAGTCAGCGCCGCCCCGCCGTCAGTGGGGCACCCACATCCCACCGACGGACCGAGAGGACCCTGGCCATGCTCAAGCGAGCCGACCACAACCCGAGCCACCCCGCAGCAGCATCCCTCGGCTATCTGATCTTCCTGTCCCGATGGCTGCAGGCGCCGCTGTACCTCGGCCTGATCGTGGCACAGGCGGCGTACGTGGTGATGTTCATGCAGGAGCTGTGGCACCTGATCTCCGAGGTGTTCTCCGGCCACCGGATGGACGAGGCGGACACGATGCTGATCGTGCTCGGGCTGGTGGACGTGGTGATGATCTCGAACCTGCTGATCATGGTGATCATCGGCGGGTACGAGACGTTCGTCTCCCGGATCCGGATCGACAACCACCCGGATCAGCCGGAGTGGCTCTCCCACGTGAACGCGAACGTGCTGAAGACGAAGCTCGCGATGTCGATCATCGGGATCTCCTCGATCCACCTGCTCCGCACGTTCATCGAGAGCAACACAACTGACCCCGAGGTCATGCTCTGGCAGACCGTCATCCACATCGCGTTCATCCTCTCGGCGGTCGCGCTCGCGCTGATCGACCGGATGTCGCTCACCTCCCACCAGCGGGCCGCGAACGCACGGTCCGCTGCCGGGGACGCCGCTCCGGCCGACGACCAGGGCGACGGTCGGGCTCTCGAGTCCCAGCACTGAGCCGCCCCCGGCCTCATCCGTCCGGATGAGGCCGGCGGGTCGCCGACACCGTTCGACGACCACCCGGACGATGGCCGTCCACCCTTGGGTGGAGGCAAGGATCGTCCGGGCGACGGACGCGCCGCATCGGCATGATTCCTAGGCTGGAGCCATGATCCAGACCAGCACCCCCGGCGCTCGGAAGCCCACCGTGACCTCGCCGCGTGGCTCCTGGCTCGGCACCGGCATCGGACTCGGCATGGCCGTGGGCGTGGCGCTCGGCACCATCGTCGTGGACATCGCGATCGGGGTCGCGGCCGGCACGCTGCTCGGGATCGGGCTGGGCATCGTTCTGGAGCGCGCGGACCGCCGGCGCCGGGACCGGGAGCAGCTGCTCGCCGGTGCCGACACCGAGTCGGCGGCCGTGTTCACGACCGCGAGCTGACCACCGCCCGGTACTGCGGCAGCCGGCGCAGGCGCCATCAGGCGGTCGGGGCGTCCACCACGGGCGGGAGTCCGAACGTCTCGAACAGTGAGGTGTCGAAGAACGCGGCGACATGCCGCACTCCCCCGCCGGAGCACTCGACCACGTGCAGGTGGAACGGGTGATGACGACCGTCCTCGCCGCGCATGTAGAGACCGTAGGCGGGCTGCCCGTTCGCCCGGGTGGGCACCAGCAGCATGTCCCCCGGTCCGGTGGCCGGGCACTGGGTCGCGATGAGCTCACCGATGTCCTCGGGACCGGTGTACCAGCCCTCGAACGGCGGCATCTCCCAGACCGCGTCCGCGGTGAACAGTTCCACCAGGCCCGCGATGTCGTAACGCTCGAAGCCGTCCACATAGCGCGCCAGGAGCTCCCGCTCGGCAGCGGAGTGCGGCTCGAGCGCGTCCTCTCGCGTCGGCGCAGCCTGCGCCACCTTCTCCCGGGCCCGTTGCAGCAGGCTGTTCACGGCCGCGACGCTCTGACCGGTCGCCTCGGCCACCTCGGCGGCCCGCCAGGCCAGGACATCCCGCAGGATCAACACGGCGCGCTGGCGCGGCGGGAGGAGCTGGAGCGCGGCCACGAAGGCCAGTCGCACCGACTCCCGGGACTCGGCCACGTCCCCCGGGTCGTCGTGACCGAGCGCACCGTCCGGGGCCGGTTCGAGCCAGAGGATGTCCTGTTCCACCAACGGCGCGTCGGGCGCGGTGCTCGGTGCGCCCAGACCGGTCGGCAGCGGCCGGCGCTGCCGTGACTCCAGGGCGGACAGGCACGTGTTCGTCGCGATCTTGTGGATCCAGGTCCGCACCGAGGAGGCTCCGGCGAACCGGGCGTAGCCGCGCCACGCACGCAGCATGGTCTCCTGGGCGAGGTCCTCGGCATCGTGGACCGAGCCCATCATCCGGTAGCAGTGGGCGAAGATCTCGCGCTCGAAGGGAGCGATGATCTCGGCGAAATCGGCATCGACAGCTCGCGTCGTTGACATGGTCGCCAATCTAACCCCGACCCCCGACATCCGAACAGGGCCATCCCGGTCCGGTCCGAGCGCCGGGGTCATCCGGCCGATCCGCAGGGTCCCGGGACTGCCCGGCCCGGCCGGATCAGCCGAGGTCCAGGTACCCGTCGAGCCCGACGGTCAGCCCCGGGTGCTCGGCCACGGCGCGAACGGCGAGCAGCACGCCCGGCATGAACGAGGACCGCTCGAAACTGTCCGTGCGGATCGTCAGCTGCTCCCCCGGGTTGCCGAACAGCACCTCCTCGTGCGCGACCAGACCGCGCAGCCGCACGGCGTGCACGTGCACGCCGTCGACGACGGCGCCGCGGGCGCCGTCGAGGGTGGTCTCGGTAGCGTCCGGGCCGGCTGCCAGGCCGGCCTGCGCGCGGACGGCAGCGATCGCGCGGGCCGTGTGCACGGCCGTCCCGGATGGCGCGTCCACCTTGTTCGGGTGGTGCAGCTCGATGACCTCCGCGGACTCGAAGTAACGGGCCGCCTGGGCCGCGAACCGCATCGCGAGTACCGCGGAGAGTGCGAAGTTCGGAGCAATCAGGACGCCGAGCCCGCGACCGTCGTCGGCGAGGTGGGTGCGCACCCGCCCGAGGGACTCCTCGGTCCAGCCGGTGGTCCCGACCACGGCGTGCAGACCAGCGTCGATGAGGGCGTGCACGTTCGCCTCGGTGGCGGACGGCACGGTGAAGTCCACGGCCACCGCGGCCCCGCTGTCGGCCAGGGTCGCCACATCGTCGCCGACGTCGAGCCTGGGGCCGAGGACGAGGTCGCCGGCACTCTCGATGGCGTCGCAGACGGTCGATCCCATCCGCCCGGCGGCTCCGAGGACGGCGATCATCATGGGCTCAGCGACGGCGTTCGGCGTGTTCGGCATGATCGCCATGCTATCCGCGCGCCCACCGGCTCCTCGCCTCAGGCAGCGGTCGGCAGAGCCCCGAACGCGGTGGCCGCGACGTCCTCCTCGAACGGGCCGACGACGACCAGGTGGCGCGCCGCGGCGTACAGTTCCGCGGCCAGGTCCCGGATCTGCTCGGCAGTCACGGACCGGATCCGCGCGAGCGTCTCGTCGAGGCCGACGAACTCGCCCATGGTGATCTCGGCGCGACCGAGGCGCGACATCCGGGAGCCGGAGTCCTCGAGGCCGAGGACGAGTCCACCGGACATCTGCCCGATGCCCCGCGCGAGCTCGTCGTCGTCCATCACCGTCGTGGCCAGGCGGGCCCACTCTGCGTCAAGGAGTTCGACGACCTGTGCCACCTTGCCCGGCGCGCAGCCGGCATAGAGACCGAAGGTGCCGGTCTCGGCGTATCCCGAGGCGAACGAGTAGACCGAGTACGCGAGGCCGCGCTTCTCGCGGATCTCCTGGAACAGGCGTGAACTCATCGAGCCGCCGAGGACCGCGTTCAGCACGGAGAGCACGAAGCGCCGATCGTCGCCCGCCACCGGGCCGAGACCGCCGAGGATGATGTTGGCCTGCTCCGTGCTGCGACGCACGGTCGCGGCGGAGCCCTGCACCGGGAGCAGGTCCAGACCGTTGGTGGTCGGGCTGCGGCGCGGGGCCGGCGCGGCCGCCGGGTTCAGTGACCAGCCGCCCGCGGCGACGGCGCGTGCGACGGCCTCGCAGAGCGTGTCGTGATCAACCCCGCCAGCGGCTGTGACCACGAGCTCGGACGGCGTGTAGGTGCGCCGGTAGTGCTCGTGGACGGCGTCCCTGGGCACGGCACGGATACTCTCCGGGGTGCCCCCGATCGGACGGCCGAGCGGGTGGTCCCCGAAGACGAGGGCCGAGAAGCGCTCGTGTGCGACGTCGACGGGGTCGTCCTCGTTCATCGCGAGTTCCTCGAGGATGACCTCGCGCTCGCTGTCGAAGTCGTCGGCGTCGAGCGTCGCGGAGGTGACCATGTCGAGGATGACGTCGGTCGCCATCGGCAGGTCTGCGTCGAGCACCCGCGCGTAGTAGCAGGTGTGCTCCTTGCCGGTCGCGGCGTTCGCCTCTCCCCCGACGGCGTCGAACGCCGAGGCGATCTCCATCGCGTCTCGGGAGGGCGTGCCCTTGAACAGCAGGTGTTCGAGGAAATGCGTGGAGCCGTGGTGGCCGTCGGTCTCGTCACGAGACCCGACGGCCACCCAGGCACCGATCGCGGCCGAGCGCTGACCGGGCATGGCCTCGGTCAGCACCCGGATCCCACCGGGGAGAACGGAGCGGCGCACGACGGCGCCGGCTCCGGTCTCCACGGTGATCTCCGTACCCGGCGATCCCGCCGGGCCGAGGATCAGTTCGGACACGTCACGCATCCGCAGGCGCGGACTCCGACTTCTCGGCGTCGTCCTCTGCGATGACGGCGTGCAGCGAGAGCTTGCCGCGCGGGTCGATCTCGGCCAGTTCGACCTCGACCTTCTGACCCACGGACAGCACGTCCTCGACGTTCTCCACCCGCTTGCCACCGACGAGGCGGCGCACCTGGGAGATGTGCAGCAGCCCGTCCTTGCCCGGGGACAGCGACACGAACGCGCCGAAGGAGGTCGTCTTGACGACCGTCCCCACGAACCGTTCGCCCACCTCGGGCATCTGCGGGTTGGCGATCGCGTTGATCGCCTGACGCGCGGCCTCGGCCGAAGGGCCGTCCGTCGCGCCGATGAACACGGTGCCGTCGTCCTCGATGGAGATGTCGGCGCCAGTGTCCTCCTGGATCTGGTTGATCATCTTGCCCTTCGGCCCGATGACCTCGCCGATCTTGGATACCGGGACCTGGACGGTGATCACGCGCGGCGCCGTCGGAGCCATCTCGTCCGGGGTGTCGATGGCCTCGGCCATGACGTCCAGGATGTGCAGCCGGGCCTCGCGGGCCTGGGTGAGCGCACCACCGAGCACGGAGGCGGGGATGCCGTCGAGCTTGGTGTCGAGCTGGATCGCGGTGACGAACTCGCGGGTACCTGCGACCTTGAAGTCCATGTCGCCGAACGCGTCCTCGGCGCCAAGGATGTCGGTGAGCGCCGCGTAGCGGGTCTCCCCGTCAACGGTGTCCGAGACCAGGCCCATCGCGATGCCGGCGACGGGCGCGCGCAGCGGCACCCCGGCGTTCAGCAGGGACAGTGTCGAGGCGCACACGGAGCCCATCGACGTCGAACCGTTGGAGCCGAGGGCCTCGGACACCTGACGGATCGCGTACGGGAACTCCTCGCGGCTCGGCAGCACCGGCATGATCGCGCGCTCGGCGAGGGCGCCGTGCCCGATCTCGCGCCGCTTCGGGCTGCCCACCCGGCCGGTCTCACCGGTCGAGTAGGGCGGGAAGTTGTAGTTGTGCATGTAGCGCTTGCGCGTCTGCGGGGACAGCGTGTCGAGCTGCTGCTCCATCTTCAGCATGTTCAGCGTGGTGACGCCAAGGATCTGGGTCTCGCCGCGCTCGAACAGCGCCGAACCGTGCACGCGGGGCAGCACCTCGACCTCGGCGGAGAGGGTGCGGATGTCCCGCAGCCCACGCCCGTCGATGCGGAAGCCGTCGGTGAGGATGCGCTGGCGGATCAGCTTCTTGGTGACAGCGCGGTAGGCAGCGGAGAGTTCCTTCTCGCGACCGTCGAAACCGTTCTGCAGGGCGCCGACCATGGCGTCCTTGATCTCGTCGATCCGGCTCTCGCGCTCCTGCTTGCCTGCGATGGCGAGGGCGTCGGACAGTGCCTGGCCGACCTCGGCCTCCACGGCGGCGTAGGCGTCACCCTGGTAGTCGGGGAACAGCGGGAACTCCTGCACCTCCTTCGCGGCGCGGGTGGCGAGGTCCTGCTGGGCCTCGACGAGCACCTTGATGAAGGGCTTCGCGGCCTCCAGGCCCTGCGCGACGACCTCTTCGGTCGGGGCGCCGACACCCTGCTCCTTGATGAGCGTCCAGGCGTTGTCGGTGGCCTCGGCCTCGATCATCGCGATCGCGACGTCGGTGCTGCCGTCGGCGACGGTCACCGCGCGGCCGGCGACGACCATGGAGAACACGGCGCGCTCGGTCTCGCTGTAGCGCGGGAAGGCGACCCACTGACCATCGATCAGGGCGATCCGGACCGCCCCGACCGGGCCGGAGAACGGCAGGCCGGAGAGCTGGGTGGACATCGACGCCGCGTTGATCGCGAGGATGTCGTAGGAGTCGTCGGGGTGGATCGCGAGGATCGTCTCAACGACCTGGACCTCGTTGCGCAGGCCCTTGACGAAGAGCGGACGCAGCGGCCGGTCGATCAGGCGGCAGGCCAGGATCGCCTCGGTCGAGGGGCGGCCCTCACGGCGGAAGAACGAGCCGGGGATCTTCCCGGCGGCGTACTGGCGCTCCTCGACGTCCACCGTCAGCGGGAAGAAGTCGAACTGGTCCTTGGGGTACTTGCCGGCCGTCGTGGTCGACAGCAGCATCGTGTCCTCGTCGAGGTACGCGACGGCGGCGCCGCCCGACTGCTTGGCGAGACGACCCGTCTCGAAGCGGACCGTGCGCGTGCCGAAACTGCCGTTGTCGATGACGGCTTCGGCGAACTGAATCTCGGGACCCTCCATGGGGTGCCCTCCTTCGTGTTCGTCCGGGGCTCGGCGGTCATCGATCGAGGCCCACGGACGCCTGTCCGGAAGCCACTACCGAGGACCAACGAAAGCCCCGAGTGGGTGGTTTGTCTGTAGTTGTGGGTGATACGGCGCCCGCGCACCGGCGGGCACATGAACCGGCCGGCCCGGAACCCTGGGGTCCCGGGCCGGCCGGTCACGTCACTATCGGCGCAGGCCGAGACGCTCGATGAGCGAGCGGTAACGCTCGATGTCGACGTCGCGCAGGTAGCCGAGGAGGCGACGGCGCTGGCCGACCAGGAGCAGCAGGCCACGACGCGAGTGGTGGTCGTGCTTGTGCTCCTTGAAGTGCTCGGTCAGGTCCTTGATCCGCCGCGAGAGCAGCGCGATCTGGACCTCGGGGGAGCCGGTGTCACCCTCGTGGGTGGCGTATTCGGCAATGATCTGCTTCTTGACTGCGACATCGAGGGCCACGGTTCTCCTTGGTGTACTCGTTGCGCGGAGCTCCGGGGCATGTTCTCCCGGGCATGACGAATCCGCGGCCGATCTGACGGCAACGCTCAGGTTATCACCCGCTGGACCGGCCCGAGGAATCGCGTGGCTGTCCGGCTTCAGTGCGTGGCGGAGCCGGAGGCCGGCAGCTGGGCCGGGTGCGGTACACCGAGCACGTCGGCGGCGGAGATGACGTCCTGGCGCATCTGCTCGATGAGCGCAGCCATGCCCTCGTAGCGAAGAGTCGGACGCAGCCGGCGCACGAACTCCACCACGACCTCCTCGTCATAGAGGTCCAGGTCGGTGCGGCCGAGCACGTGGGCCTCCACGCGGCGCTGGACACCGTCGAAGGTGGGGTTCGTTCCGATCGAGATGGCGGCAGGCAACGAGACCTCCTCCGGCGCACCCGGGTACCGCACGAGCCAGCCCGCGTACACGCCGTCGGCGGGGATGGTGCCGGTCGCGCCGGTGTCGAGGTTCGCCGTCGGGAACCCCATCTCACGCCCGCGGGCCTCGCCGTGGACGACGACCCCACGCATCCGGTGCGGCCGCCCGAGGACGCGGGTGACGCCCGCACAGTCGCCCTCGGCGAGCAGTTCCCGGACCCAGGTGGAGGACCAGCGCCGCTCCCCCGGCTCGGCGACGTCGTGGACGACCTCGACCTCGAACCCCAGGCGGCGGCCCAGCTCGGTCATCGTGGTGCGGTCCCCCACGTTGCCCCAGCCGAACCGGATGTCCTCCCCGATGACGACGCGGCGCGCGTGGAGTGCCTCCACGAAGTAGCGGCGCACGAACTCCTCCGGCGCCTGCCGGGCGAACTCCTCCGTGTAGCCGATGACCAGGACGGCGTCGAGGCCGGTCTGCGCCATCAGCGCCAACCGGTCGTCGAGTCCTGTGAGCAGCGTCGGCGCGCTTCCGGGCCGGTGCACCGTGGCGGGGTGGGGGTCGAACGTGACCGCAACGGCCGGAACCCCCTCGGCGCGTGCCGCGGCCACCACCTCGGCGAGCACCGCGCGATGCCCGAGGTGGACGCCGTCGAAGTTGCCGATGGTGAGCACGCTCGCGGTCAGATCCGCAGGAATCTCCGTGATGCCGTTCCAGCGCCGCACGTTCTTGTCCGCCTCCCATGTGGTCCCGGTCGGGACACCGAGGCCAAGCGTGCCACCTCCGGGCGGGTGCGCGCGAAGGCGCTACTGGTCGGTGTCGCTGTCGGCGGACTCGGAGTCCTCGGCGAGGACCCGGTAGAGGTCCTTGCGAGCGCCGTCCAGGATCGCCACGGCAGCCTGCTGCTGCGCGGCGTCGCCGACCCGGACCACCTGCTTCGCGGCATCCACGAAGGCCATCATGCTGCGGCGGACGGCCAACGCGGCATCGGGGCCACCGACCTCCCAGGGCGTTCCGAGCGACGCCCGGTTCTCCTCCACGTACGCACGGCCCGCTGCGGTCAGTGCCGCGGTGCGCCGGCCGTCGATGTTCTCGATGGTGAGCAATCCCTCATCCTCGAGTGCCTGCAGCGTCGGGTAGATGGAGCCGGGGCTCGGCGTCCACGTTCCGGAGCTACGCTCGCCGATCTCCTGGATCAGCTGGTAGCCGTGCCGCGGCTCCTCCGCCAGGAGGAGCAGGATCGCGGCTCGAACGTCGCCACGCGGACGTGGCCCGCGGCGGCCGCGGCCATGGCCACGGTGGCCGCGGTGGGGTCCGCCCGCGAAGTCCGGCGCACCGGCCTCTTCGGGGATCGGGCCACGTCCACCGCGGCGCCGGCGGGGACCGAAGCCTCGGCCCGCGAGGTCGTCGGGCATCTGCCCGGGTTCGAACGCGTCGCCGTAGCGGTCGCGACGGGCGCGGGATTCACCGGGAACACCCCGGCCACGGCGCCCACGGGCGCCGCCGATGTGTGAGTCATCGTGGTAAGTCATGTCGTTTTCCTTTCGTCGACACGCTCACGATATATCGCGATATGCCAAACGTCAAGTGGCGGTTCTGCCATGTGGCGGTGCCGGCAGGTCAGCGCACGTCGCTGAGCGGGAGGCCGAGCGCCCGCACCACGTCGATCACGACGTCCCGCTCCAGGAAGTCGACGGGCACGTCGATGACGTCGTCGGTTCGCGCCGCCCCGAGCCGCACCACGTGGACCTTCGCGGGTCTGCCCGAGCGCTGCACGACCGCGCCGACCAGGTCGGCGACGGCCTCGGCGACAGCCACCGACGCGACGATCGGCGCGAACTCATGGCCGTTCGGGATCGGTGAGCTGAGCACGGCGCGCCCCGCGCCCAGCACCACGTGCGCGGCATCCCCGGATGCGCCGATGACTCTGATCCAGGCCCGGGAGTGGGTGAGGACGTGGGACACCCGCTTCGCGTCCCCGACCACTCCGGACGGACCGAGCAGCCCTCGACCGACCAGCGATTCTCGGCCCCGGGCCACGTCCGGGCCGCCGCCGCCGCTGCCGCTGCCGCTGTCGCTGTCGGTCTCGGGGTCGAGGCCGAAGACGGCCCTGCTGATCCGGGCCGCGGGTGTGGGCGTGTTCGCGAGCAGCAGGGCCAACTCGTTCGTGTCGAGACGGAGGACGGGGACCGAGGGCAAGGCGACGGTCGGATCCTGGAAGGCGGTCATGCACCCACGCTAACGACGCGGGCCGCCCCGGGCGGGCTCGTCCACGCCATCGGTTCGGTGGGGCCGCGACCCAGGGCCGCGCGGGATCCACTCGGCGTGTCCGCTGCTTCTCCCACGGCCCGAGCGAGCGCGACGCGGTGCACCGAGGAGACGGACGTGGCCGCGCGGCGAACCCGACAGCGCCCCGGCTGCGCAGGCGAGGGCACGTAGGGCAGGCGGCGGAAGTTTCCGCCCAACCCGCTCTGGTCCGGCCCGGCGTCGGCCCCCTAGCGTCGGCGGCATGCCCACCTCCCCCACCGCGGCGCTCCGGCTCATGACGGCGGAACTTGCGTGGCTGCTCTCGCTGCGGCCGGGCCGGTCGGCAGCCCTGGTGGCGGCGGCGCTCGGAGTCCCGGTGTCCCCTCCCGCCGGAGCGGCCTCGCAGGGCTCGCCTCACGCTCTGGGCGACGACGAGTTGCTCCGGCCCGACACGGCCATCGCTGGGGACGTGCTCACCTCGGCCGAGGCGCTGGTCTCGGTCGGAACGGCGGACGCACTGGCCGCGCTCGCCGCGATCGGCCGGGACCGGGTGCTGCTCGTCGTCCCGGACGGTCGCAACGGCTTCGAGATCGCTGCGGTCGACGGCGGCACACCGGCGGGCGAGGCCGTCGCCGAGATCGCGGCTCGGCTCGGGACCGACGCCGTGGTCATGGTCGCCGATGCCGGCGGCACGATCCGAACCGTCGAGGCCGGGCCGGGCCTGGCGGGTGCCGTGCAGGCACTGGTGCCGGAGCGGACGACGTGAGCGTCACCCACGGCGCGGAGGTCGCCGCGCTGCGGGACTGGGCGTCGGCGGCCGCGGCGGCGGCACGGACCCTTGCCGACGTCGCGGGCCGGGTCGAGATCGCCGTCGCCGCCCTGACCTGGTCGGGCCCGGATCGGCAGCGCTTCGCCGACGACTGGACCGGGCGCTGCGCGCCCGGCCTACGGGGCGTCGGCGACGCACTGCTGAGCGCGTCCGCGCAGGTCGCAAGGGACGCCGTCGAGCAGGAGAACGTCAGCACCGCACCCGTCGACACCGGACCGACACCTGCCCCGACCGGTGACCCGTTCGCCGGCCCCGACGCGGCTGCCGACGCCGCCCGGGAGGCGCGCGAGGCCGGCTGGGCGCGCGGCGCCGGACGGGTCCTGCTCGGCCTGATCGCAAGCGCGGTCGGCGGGCCGGTCGGGGCCGTCCTCAGTGCGGTCGCGGGGCCGCGGCTCGTCGAACACCTGGTCGGGGTGGCGGACGACCGGGCCGCTCGGACCTCGGTCGCCGACGTCACCGACGAGGTCGTGATCGCCGACACCCTGCCCACCGGACCGACCGATCTGCTCCACGACATGGCCGACCTGTACGAGCACGACGGCGCGGTGCGCCTCGACGTGATCACCCGGCCGGACGGCAGCCAGATCGCGCTGATGTACGTGCCCGGCACCCAGGACTGGTCCCTGGACCCCGACGGCGCGAACCCGATGGGCGCGTACGGCGCGGTCGGGGCGGTGTCCGGCAAGGACACCCCGATCCGGCGGGTCATGCTTGCGGCGCTGGACCGGGTACCCGACGGCGTCCCGGTCCATCTGGCCACGCACAGCCAGAGCAGCTTCGCGGCGCTCGACCTCGCCGCCGACCCCTTCATCCGAGCCCGCTACGACCTCGCCTCGATCGTCACGACCGGTGCGGGCGGCGGGAACTTCGAGGTCCCGGCCGGCACCACGCTGGTCTCTGTCCGCAACCCGCTCGACCCTGTCGCCCGGATCGGCGGCGCCCCGGACGCAGCGATCGAGGTCACCGGCGTCTGGGACTCGGTCAACCCGCACTCCTCCCGCGCGTACGCCGACCTGCTCGCCCGCACGCCGTCGCCGGAACTGGATGCGTGGTGGCGCGGCGTCGGCATCGAGCCGGGCTCGACCATGCAGACCCGCGTCCTGCGTGGCACCGTCGCGCCGGGTGACTGATCGGGCCGGGTCGTCGATCAGGCAGTCGTCGATCAGGCCGGGTCTAGCACGAGCACCGCACGCGCGACCTCGCCGCGGTCGGTGACCAGCGCGACCACGTGTCCGTCCGGTGCGAACGCGGCCACCACGCCGTCACGGCCCGACGGTGGCACGCGGCGCCCGTACCGCAGTTCGGTGGTCTCGGCGTCCGTCAGGTCACGGCCCGGCAGGGTCCGACGGGCGACCTCGCTCATCCCCAGGGCGCGGACGCCGTCGTCGGCCAGGTCCGTCAGGGTCTGCGCCTGCGCCACGTCGAAGTCGCCCACCTGGGTCCGGCGCAATGCCGTGAGGTGACCGGCGCTGTCGAGCGCGGCACCGAGGTCACGCGCGAGCGCGCGCACGTAGGTGCCGCTGGAGCAGCGCACCTCGACGTCGAGATCCTGGACGAGGGTGCCGTCGGCGGCGACGCCGGGCCGCCGCGCGAGCACCTCGAACGCATGGACGGTGACCGGCCGGGCCGGCAGGTCCACGTCCTCACCGGCGCGCACCCGGGCGTAGGACCGCTTGCCATCGACCTTGATCGCACTGACGGCGCTCGGTACCTGCTCGATCGCACCGGTGAGGCCGGCGACGGCGGAGCGCACCGCCTCGTCGTCGGTCTCGGGCAGGCCCGGGGTCGCCGTGATCTCGCCCTCGGCGTCGTCGCTGACGGTCGCCTGCCCGAGCCGGATCGTGGCCAGGTACGTCTTGTCCGCCCCGACCAGATACGTCAGCAACCGGGTGGCGCGGTTGACGCCCAGCACCAGCAGGCCCGTGGCCATCGGGTCGAGGGTGCCGGCGTGCCCGACCTTCTTCGTGCCGGCGAACCTTCGTACCCGGGCGACGACATCGTGGGAGGTCAGACCGTCCGGCTTGTCGACGAGGACGATCCCGTCGATCATCGGGTGCCCCGCGCGATCCGGCCGATCGAGCACTCGACCAGCGCGGCCAGGTTCTCGTCCTCGTCCACGTGCCGGGGCGCCTCGAGCGCGGAGAGCACATTGAGCAGCATCCCGGTCGCCACGAAGGTGCGCGCTGCGTCCACGTCTGCGCCGGTACGGCTGCGGTACAGCTCGAACACGCGGCCAAGGACCTCACGGGCGCGCGTGCCGACGGCGGCGGGTTCGGCGCCGACCACGAATCCGTGCATGAGGACCCGGAGCCAGTTCGGGTCCCCGATGAGGTCTGTGTAGGCGTCCGCCATCCGCTCCTTCGCATCCGGACCGGGCGCGACCCGCTCGAACCGTTCCAGGATCTGGCCCGCGACATGGTCGAACACCTCGACGAAGAGGTCTGCCTTCGTGCCGAACAGCCGCACGACGTAGGGCTGTGACACCCCGGCGACCCGTGCCACCTGATCCGTGGTCGTACCGGCGTAGCCGCCCTCCGCGAACGCGACGATGGCCGCGGCAAGGATCTGTTCGCGCCGCTCGACCCGGTTCATGCGGCGGGCCCCCTCGGTCGTAGTGGCCTCGTCGGAATCCATGGTTGACAGGTTATCAGCGGATAACTACCGTCACTCTCGCATCTTGTAATCAGTTGATGCCAACTTTCCGATCGGAGACCTCTGTGACAACCACCCTGGTTCGCGACGACCCGGCCGGCACCCCGGCGACCGCCCGGCGGGCGGCCGTCTGGCTCGCGCTGCTCGCGGCCTCCCTGCCGATGTTCATGGCGACGCTCGACAACCTCGTGATGACCGGCGCGCTGCCCGTCATCGCCGCCGAGCTGCACCCATCCGTGGAGCAGCTGCAATGGTTCGTGAACGCGTACACGCTCGCCTTCGCGACGTTCATGATCCCGGCGGCCACGCTCGGCGACCGGCTCGGCCGACGCCGCATCTTCCTGGCCGGCATCGTCGTGTTCACGCTGGGCTCCGTGGCCGCCGCGCTGTCCGGGTCCGCGGAGGCACTCATCGCGGCCCGGGCGCTCCAGGGTGTCGGCGCCGCCGCGATCCTGCCACTGTCCCTGACGCTCCTGGCCGACGCCGTGCCGGACCACCGGCGGCCGCTCGCGATCGGGATCTGGGGCGGCGTGTCGGGCCTCGGCATCGCGATCGGCCCGCTCGTCGGCGGTGCCGTGGTCGAGGGCGTGAACTGGGCGGCCATCTTCTGGCTGAACGTGCCGGTCGCCGCCGTCGCGATCCCCCTCGTCCTCCGCGGCCTGAGGGCGACCAGGGGTCGGCGTCAGCGGCTCGACCTGCCCGGCCTGCTCCTGGCCGGAACGGGAATCCTCGTCGGGGTCTGGGCGATCGTCGACGCGAACGAGGCGGGGTGGTCCTCGGTGCGCATCATCGCGATGCTGGCCGCCGCCGTCGTGCTCCTGGCCCTGTTCGTGCTGCGTCAGGCGCGCACGGACCACCCGCTCGTGCCCCTTCGGCTCTACCGCCTGCGGAGCTTCAGCGCGGCGAACGCCGCCGCATTCACATTCTCGCTCGGCATGTTCGGCGCGGTCTTCCTGCTCACGCAGTTCCTGCAGATCTCCCAGGGCTTCTCGCCCCTGGAGGCCGGCGTCCGTACGCTGCCCTGGACGGCAGCACCCATGCTCGTCGCACCCCTCGCCGGTTTTCTGGTCGGCCGCATCGGGGCGCGCCCACTCGTGGTGACCGGCCTCGCCCTGCAGACCGTGGCGCTCGGGTGGATGGCATGGGGCATCCACTCCGACCCGTCCGTCTACGCGGCGCTGGTGCCCGCGTTCGTGCTCGCCGGCCTCGGCATGGGCCTGACGTTCGCGCCCCTGTCCACCGCCGTGCTCGCCGATGTGGCGGAGTCCGAGCGGGCGACCGCCTCGAGCGTCAACTCGACCATGCGGGAGATCGGTGTGACGCTCGGCGTGGCCGTCCTGACCGCGGTCTTCCTCGGGGCGGGCGGCGGCTTCGAACCCGATACCTACGCGAGCGGGCTGGTACCGGCGCTCGCCGTCGGAGCGGCCACGCTCGCCGTCGCCACCGGGGCGTCCATGTTCCTACCCCGCCACCGGCGCGGTTGAGGCCGGCCGGGCAGTGCGGCGGCGAGGCCGGTCAGGCCTCGCTGCTGCCGTCGTCGGTCGCCGGCTTCTTGTACGGGTCGGCCTCGCCCGCGTACGCCGCGCCTTCGCGCAGACGTGCGAGTTCGGCGTCGTGTTCGGCCGCCTTGCGCAGAGCGTCCTCGAGGTGGGCGGCCGTCTCCGGCACCGCGTCGAGGACGAACTCCAGGGTGGGGGTGAGCCGGATCCCGGTCTGCTTGCCCACCTCGGACCGGATCAGCCCGCGGGCGGACTCCAGGGCCGCGGCCGAGTCGACCCGCGCCTCGTCGTCGCCGAGGACGGTGTAGAACACCGTCGCGTGCTGGAGGTCACCGGTGACCCGGACGTCGGTCACGGTCACGAAACCGAGCCGTGGGTCCTTGATCCGGGTGTCCAGCATGGTCGCGACGATCTGCTGGATCCGGTCGCTGAGCTTGCGCGCACGTCCGCTGTCTGCCATGACCGTGCTCCTCCTCCTGTGGTCGGTACCTGAGCGGCACCACTGTTGTGATCACGATGGCTGCGTGGGCCGGGCGGGAGAGATCCCGCCCGGCCCACGCGGAGCCGACACCGTGCCGATTGGCCGACGCTCAGGCCCGCGGCTTCTCGCGCATCTCGAAGGTCTCGATCGTGTCGCCCTCCTGGATGTCCCGGTACCCGAGGCCGATACCGCACTCGAAGCCCTCGCGGACCTCGGTGACGTCATCCTTCTCGCGACGCAGGGACTCGACCGTGAGGTTGTCGGCGATGACGACGCCATCGCGCAACAGCCGGGCCTTCGTGTTCCGCCGGATCGTGCCCGAGCGGATGATCGAACCGGCGATGCTGCCGACCTTCGAGGAACGGAAGACCTGGCGCACCTCGGCGGTACCGAGCTGAGCCTCCTCGAACTCCGGCTTGAGCATGCCCTTGAGCGCAGCCTCGACGTCCTCGATCGCGGAGTAGATGACCGAGTAGTACTTGATCTCGACACCTTCGCGGTCGGCCAGCTCGGTGACCCGCTCCGCGGGCCGCACGTTGAAGCCGATGATGACGGCGTTGTCCACCGTCGCCAGGTTGACGTCGTTCTGCGTGATCGCACCGACACCGCGGTGGATGATCCGCAGCTCGACCTCGTCGCCCACGTCGATCTTGAGCAGCGCGTCCTCGAGTGCCTCCACGGCACCGGAGACATCGCCCTTGAGGACCAGGTTGAGGGTCTCGACCTTGCCCTGCTCGAGCGCCTGGGTGAAGTCCTCGAGCGAGATCCGCTTGCGGCGCTTGGCCAGCGTGGCGGCCCGTTCCGCGGCCTCACGCTTGTCGGCGATCTGACGGGCCGTGCGGTCGTCCGGGGCCACCAGGAAGGTGTCACCGGCGCGCGGCACTGAGGTCAGACCGAGGACCTGCACCGGACGAGCCGGACTCGCCTCGGGCACGGTCTCACCGTGCTCGTCGAACATCGCGCGGACCCGGCCGTGGGCCGTCCCCGCCACGATGGCGTCCCCGACGCGCAGCGTCCCGGACTGGACCAGCACGGTCGCGACGGCGCCGCGCCCCTTGTCCAGGTTGGCCTCGATGGCCACACCACGGGCGTCCTTGTTGGGGTTCGCCCGCAGTTCCAGCGCGGCATCCGCGGTCAGCAGAACGGCCTCGAGAAGCTCGTCGATGCCGGTGCGGTTACGCGCCGAGACGTTCACGAACATGGTGTCGCCGCCGTACTCCTCAGCCACCAGGTTGTACTCGGTGAGCTGCTGGCGGATCTTGTCCGGGTTGGCGTCCGGCTTGTCCACCTTGTTCACGGCGACCACGATCGGCACACCGGCCGCCTGCACGTGGTTCAGCGCCTCCACGGTCTGCGGCATCACGCCGTCGTCCGCGGCGACCACCAGGATCGCGATGTCGGTCACCTGCGCACCACGGGCACGCATGGCGGTGAACGCCTCGTGACCGGGGGTGTCGATGAACGTGATCGCACGGTCGGCGCCCTCGTGCTGGGTCTGCACCTGGTAGGCACCGATGTGCTGGGTGATGCCACCGGCTTCGCCGGCCACCACGTCGGTGCTGCGGATCGCGTCGAGCAGCCGCGTCTTACCGTGGTCGACGTGACCCATGACGGTCACGACCGGCGGCCGGGGCTCCAGGTCCGAATCGTCCTCGGCGGCCTCTTCGGCCTCGAGGTCGATGTCGAACGTGCCGAGCAGCTCGCGGTCCTCCTCCTCGGGCGAGACGATCTCGATGACGTACCCGAGCTCGGCGCCGAGGGACTGGAACGTGTCCTCGTCCAGCGACTGGGTCGCGGTCGCCATCTCACCGAGGTGGAACAGGACCGTGACCAGGCTCGCGGGGTTCGCATCGATCCGGTCCGCGAAATCCGCCAGGGACGCACCGGCCCGGATCCGGATGACGGTGGAGCCGTCGCCACGGGGGACCTGGACGCCGCCGATGGACGGCGCGGACTGCTGCTCGAACTCTTGACGCTTCGCCCGCTTGGACTTGCGGCCACGGACGGGACGGCCACCGGCGCGACCGAACGCACCCTGGGTGCCGCCACGCCCTCCTCGGCCACCGCCGCCGGGACGGCCGCCGAAGCCACCGCCACCACCAGCACCTGGGCCACCGCCGCCGCCGGGACGGCCGCCGAAGCCACCGCCACCACCAGCACCGCCGGGGCCACCACGGCCACCGCCGGGTGCGCCACGTCCACCACCGGGGCCGCCACCACGGGCGGGAGCACCGGGGCGGGACACGGCACTACGGCCGGGCATCATGCCCGGGGTGGGCCGGTTGGCACCACCGGGGCGCGGTCCGCCGGTGCCGCCCGGACGCGGTCCGGCTGCGCCGGTGCCGCCCGGACGGGGCATGCCCTGCGACGGCGCGAACGGGTTGTTGCCGGGACGGGGCGGTCGAGGGCCGCCGGTGCGGTCGCCACGGTCGGGACGGTCGCCACGATCCGGGCGGTCGCCGCGGTCGGGGCGCTCGCCACGCTCGGGTCGGGCGCCGGGGCGGGGCATGCCCTGCGACGGCGCGAACGGGTTGTTGCCGGGACGCGCCGTCGACGGGCGCGGCGCCGGCCGGGCGCCCGGCGTGGGCCGGTCGGCAGAGTCGGCCTTGGCCTCGTCGGGACGCTCCTGCGGAGTCCGCGGACCGGGGGCCGGGGCCTTCGCAGCTGGTGCGGCCGGAGCCTCGGCGGCGGCCGGAGGAGGTGTCGCGGGCGCCTCGGCGACCGGTGCGGCCTGGCTCGGTGCAGGTGCGGCCTGCTCGACCGGAGCCGCGGGAACGGCCTCGGACGCAGGCTTCGCCGCCGCCTGGCGCGGGGCCGGGGCGGGCTTGCTGGCGGGCTTCTTCGCCGGGGCGGCCGGTGCGGCCTCCGCGGCCGGGAAGGCCTCGCGGAGCCGCCGCTGGACCGGCGGCTCGATGGTGGATGAGGCGGACTTGACGAACTCTCCGAGTTCGTTCAACTTCGCCATCACGGACTTGCTGTCGACGCCGAGCTCTTTCGCTAGCTCGTGGACGCGGACCTTTGCCACAACTCTCCTGTCTCGGTCCGCCCAAGACAGGGACGGACCGTCGTTAGTGCTGCTTACTCATCGCTGGGTACTCATCGGGTGCCCATCGGCTTCTGACCCGCTCTCTTGTTCGATGATCGACGGTGTCGTGCGCACGTTCCGGACGAACCACTCCTCCACCCGGGAGACCTCGGCCGGCGCTTCGAGTCGAAGCGCGCGTCCGATCGCTCGGCGGTTGACGGCGCGGTCCAGGCAGTCGGGATGCGGATGCACCCAGGCTCCCCGTCCCGGTGCGCTCGTGGTCACATCGACGACGACGGCGTGAGCCGCGATCGTTCGATCTGCCACCAGGCGTACCAGGCCGGACCGTGGACCCCGCTCGCGACATCCCACGCAGGTGCGTACCGGTCCGGCGGTCTGGGACCGTCGGATGCTCTCAGTCATCGCAATGACCTCTTAGCTCACGGGTGGCCGGAATCCGGCACACCTGAACGGCATGCGTCTGCAGGTGGGGGTGTCGGGCGCGGAGGCCCACGGATGAGTGTACTACTCCTGCTCGCCCGGCGATCCCGGGTACGCGTCCCCCGGCACCGGGGTGTCGGGCCGGATGTCGATGCGCCACCCGGTCAGGCGGGCGGCCAGACGGGCGTTCTGGCCCTCCTTGCCGATGGCCAGCGAGAGCTGGTAGTCGGGGACCACGACGCGCGCGGAACGGGCTGCCGCGTCGACGATCTCGACGCTGCTGACCCGGGCCGGGGACAGCGCGGACGCCACGAACGTCGCAGGGTCGTCGCTGTAGTCGACGATGTCGATCTTCTCGCCGTGCAGCTCGGCCATGACCGCGCGGACCCGCTGCCCCATCGGACCGATGCAGGCGCCCTTGGCGCCCAGCCCGGCCACCTTGGAGTGCACCGCCATCTTGCTGCGGTGCCCGGCCTCGCGGGCCAGCGCCGCGATCTCGACGCTGCCGTCGGCGACCTCGGGGACCTCGAGGGCGAACAGGCGCCGGACCAGGTTGGGGTGGGTGCGCGAGATCGTGATGGACGGGCCCTTGGGCCCGCGGGTGACCTCGAGCACGTAGGCGCGCAGTCGCTCGCCGTGCGTGTAGGTCTCGGTCGGCACCTGCTCGTGAGCCGGCAGGACCGCCTCGATCCCGCCGATGTCCACCAGGACCACCTTCGGGTTGGAGCCCTGTTGGATCACGCCGGCGACGACGTCGCCCTCCTTGCCACGGAAGGTCCCCAGCACGGCGTCGTCCTCCGCGTCCCGCAGCCGCTGCAGGATCACCTGACGCGCGGTCGAGGTGGCGATCCGACCGAAGTCGGCCGGGGTGTCGTCGTACTCGGGGCCGTAGTCGCCCGGCTCGCCGTCCTCGAGCCGCTCCCGCGCGTACACGGTGACGTGACCGCTGGTGCGGTCCAGCTCGACGCGTGCGTCATCGGCGGCGCCCTCCGTGCGGTGGTACGCGGACAGCAGCGCCTGCTCGATCGCCGAGACGAGGACGTCCAGCGGGATGTCCCGTTCCCGCTCGATCATGCGCAGGGTGTTCATGTCGATGTCCATGAAAACGTTCCTCTCAGTCCTGCGCGTCGTCGACGCGGTGGAAGTCGACCTCGACCGTGCCCCGGACCACGTCGGCCAGGGGGACGATGAGGGGCTCGGCGCGATCGGCAGGGGGCTGCAGGACGATCGCGGTGCCGTCCGCCTCACGGATCCGGCCGGTGAGGGTGCCACCGGAGGTGGTGAGCGTCACCAAGCGGCCCACGGCGCGGCGGAAGTGGCGCGGCTCTGTGAGCGGCCGGGACAGACCCGGGGTGGAGACCTCGAGCAGGTAGGCGCCGTCGATCAGGTCGTCGACCTCGTCCAGGCGCGTGGACACGGCCTTGGACACGTCGGCGAGGAGGTCGGAGTCGACCCCGCCCGGGCCGTCGGCCAGGTCGACCGTGACCTGCACCACCCGGTGCCGGCCCGAGCCGACCACGGACACGGCCTCGAGGAACAGCCCGCCATCGGTGACGGCCGGCTCAAGCGCCTCGAACAACAGGGCGCCCACGTCGGCGCCAGGGCCCTGCGATCGGCTCATCGGACTCTCCTTGTGAAGTTGTCACTGTCTCAGTGATGGTGTGTGGACCAATCATGCCCGCCCAACTCCGGCGGCGCGCGGTCCCCGCGGCGAACACCCCAGCGTAGGTGTGCGCCGTGGCAGGATCAACGCGTGCACACCTCCGTCCGCCACTCCCAGGGGCGCCTCCTCGGCGCCCTGCTTGTGTCCGGCGCCCTCCTGCTGGCCGGGTGCGGGGTGCGCTTGGACGGGCCGCCTCCGGAGGTCCCGAGCCCCGAACCCGGCGAGATCCTGCGGCAGGAGGCCGCGCTTGAGACGGCGGAGATCCTGGCGCTCGCCGAGGCCGCCGGGGCGGAGGCGCAGGCGTCCGGCGCGACCGGGGACGCGCCGGGTGATCTCGCGCACATTGCCTCCGACGCGACCACCCACCTGACCGATCTCGGTGGTGTATGGACCGCGCCGCCGCGGCCCTCGGCGACCGACGGCGCCGACTCCGGCGACGAGGCCACCGAACCCGCCCCCACGCCGTCGGGCCCGGTCACCGGTGAGGACGTGCTCGACGCGCTCGAGGGCTCCACGGCCGCCGATAGCGCCGCCGATCCGGACGCCGACGCGGACCTGGCGACCCTGCTCGCCTCGATCGCGATCAACCGGGCACTGTGGGCCGCCGAGCTCCGCGCCGACCTCGGTCTGCCGGGCGGCCCCGACGGCTCAGCCGATCCGGCTACCGCCGACCTCGACATTCCGGACCCGCTCCCGGCGTCGGCGGCGCCGGTGGTACGAACCCTGGACGCGCTCGGCTACACCCAGGAGGTCATCGCGGCCCGCGGGGACTCCTCCGAGCGCGGCGAGGCGGCCGCTGCGGCCCTCACGCTGCGCGACATGGCGGAGGACGTCGCCGTCGCGGCCGGCATCGACGGCACCGACGCGGACCCCCGCGTGGCGGCGTACTCGATCGACACCGCGGACCTGCAGGGTGCCCGGGAGACACTCATCGCCGAGCTGCTGCCCGGATGGCTCGCCCAGGTGCCTGACGCCGAGACCGCCGTCCGGGCGCCGCTGATCGCGCTGGCGACGCAGGCCGCGTTCCTCGGCCAGGACCCGGACCTGCGGATCGCGACGTATCCCGGCCTAGGCTGACGCCCCTGCGAGCAACTCCAGCAGGCGGGCCACGGCCGCGTCGGGCGCCAGCTCCTCCCGGTCGCCGGAGGCGCGGGTGCGGACCTCCACCACGCCGTCGGCCAGCCCACGACCGACCACCAGCGCGAACGGCAGTCCGAGCAGCTCGGAGTCGGCGAACTTCACGCCCGCCGAGACCTTGACCCGGTCGTCGTAGAGCACCTCGACGCCGGCCGCCTCCAACTGCGCGGCCAGGCCCTCCGCCGTCGTGAAGACGGCCTCGTCCTTGCCGGTGGCGAGCACGTGCACGTGGGCGGGCGCGACCTGGACCGGCCAGGACAGGCCCTTGTCGTCGCAGGTCTTCTCGGCGATGGCGGCCAGCGCCCGGGTGACCCCGATCCCGTAGGAACCCATGGTGACCGTGACGGCCTTGCCGTTGGAGTCGAGCACCTTCAGGTCGAGGGCCTTGGCGAACTTCTGCCCGAGGGCGAAGATGTGACCGATCTCGATGCCGCGAGCCAGTTCGAGCGGACCGGAACCGTCCGGGGCGGGGTCGCCGACGCGCACCTCGGCGACGTCGATGACGCCGTCTGCGGTGAAGTCCCGCCCGGCGACGAGCCCGAAGACGTGCTTGCCCGCCGCGTTGGCCCCGGTGATCCATGCGGTGCCGTCCACCACTCGCGGGTCGAGCAGGTAACGAACCGCCCCTTCAGCACTGTCGGTGCCGTCGGAGTCACGCGGCGTACCGTTCGGGCCGAGCACGCCGGGTCCGATGTACCCGGCGACCAGCTCGGGGTGGCTGGCCAGGTCCTTCGCGGTGGCCTGCTCGACCTCGGCCGGGAACACGGCGGCCTCGAGGCGCTTGGCGTCCACCTGCCGGTCCCCCGGCAGGCCGATCACGAGCAGCTCCCGGGCGCCGGTGGGCGAGACCAGGGTGACCACGACGTTCTTCAGCGTGTCCGCGCCCGTCCACGCGCCGCCGTCGGGCTTGGCCTGCGTGGCGTTGGCCACGTCGACCAATGACTCGATGGTCGGGGTGTCCGGCGTGTCCGCGACGTACGCGGCGGGCAGGCCGGCGACCACGGCCGCCTCGACCGGCTCCGGCGACGGCGTGTGCACCGCCTCGACGTTCGCGGCGTACCCGCCGGGCGAGCGCACGTAGGTGTCCTCGCCGATCTCGCACGGGAACAGGAACTCCTCCGAGCGCGAGCCGCCCATCGCCCCGGACATCGCCGAGACGATCACGTAGTCGAGGCCGAGGCGGGTGAAGATCCGCTCGTACGCGGCGCGCTGGGCGTCGTAGGAGGCGGCCAGGCCGGCCTCGTCGATGTCGAAGGAGTAGGCGTCCTTCATGATGAACTCGCGGCCTCGGATCAGGCCGGCGCGCGGGCGGGACTCGTCGCGGTACTTGGTCTGGATCTGGTAGAGCGTGAGCGGGAGCTCCTTGTAGGAGGAGTACAGGTCCTTGACCAGGAGGGTGAACATCTCCTCGTGCGTGGGCGCGAGGAGGTAGTCGGCCTCCTTGCGGTCCTGGAGCCGGAACAGGTTCGGGCCGTACTCGGTCCAGCGGCCGGTCGCCTCGTAGGGCTCCCGCGGCAGCAGCGCCGGGAAGTGCACCTCCTGCGCCCCGGTCGCGTCCATCTCCTCGCGCACGATCGCCTCGACCTTGGCGAGGACCTTCAGTCCGAGCGGCAGCCAGGAGTAGATCCCGGGGGCGGTGCGGCGGATGTAGCCCGCCCGCACCAGGAGGCGGTGGCTCGCGACCTCGGCATCGGCCGGGTCCTCTCGCAGGGTCCGCAGGAACAGTTTCGACATCCGCATCAGCACGCGGGCGAGTCTATCCGCTGCAACTGGCCAGGATTCTCCCTGGCATGAGCCGAACTCCCTTGCCAGACTGGGACGATGCCGGAGCTACCGGAGGTCCAGGGCCTCGTCGACTTCCTCACCGAACGCACCGTCGGCCGCAAGGTCGCCGCCGTGCACGTGCTCGGGATCCAGACGCTGAAGACGTTCTCACCCGCGCCGGACGCGCTCGCCGGCGGAACCGTGGCGGAGGTGGCCCGGCGCGGCAAGTGGCTCGACCTGCGGGTCGAGGACCTGCCCGACGGCGACCTGCACCTGGTCTTCCACCTCGCCCGGGCCGGGTGGTTGCGCTGGCACGAGAAGCTCCCCGGAGGCGTGTCCCGGTCGCCGAAGTCGCCGGTCGCACTGCGGGTCGACCTGGACGACGGGTCCGGTTTCAGCCTGACCGAGGCCGGCACCCGCAAGCGCCTCGCCGTGTACGTGGTGGCCTCCCCCGAGGAGGTTCCGGCGATCGCGAGCCTCGGCATCGAGCCGCTCTCGGCGGAGTTCACCCGGGACGCGTTCGCGGCGATCCTCGCCGGACGCAAGCAGCAGATCAAGGGCGTGCTGCGCGAGCAGGGCACGATCGCCGGGATCGGGAACGCCTACAGTGACGACATCCTGCACGCGGCGCGGATGAGCCCGTTCGCGATCAGCTCTTCGCTCGACGACGAGGCGGTGACCCGGCTGTACAACGCCATCGGGGAGGTGCTCCGGCCCGCGATAGAGGCGTCCTCGGGCCGTCCGGCAGCGGAGCTCAAGGACGCGAAGCGGTCCGGGATGCGCGTGCACGGTCGCGCCGGACAGGAATGCGGGGTCTGCGGGGATGTGATCCGGGAGGTCTCGTTCGCCGACTCGGCCCTGCAGTACTGCGCGACCTGCCAGACCGGCGGGAAGATCCTTGCCGACCGGCGGATGTCGAAGTTGCTCCGCTGAGGCGCGCGACCCCAGGCGCTGAGATCGCACCTACGGGGTCGAGATCGGACACGTTCGTGGTCCGATCTCAAGGGCAAAGGTGCGATGTCAGCGGGGTGGTCCTAGAACAGGATCGTCGCGAACGTCCCCACCTCGCGAAAGCCCACCCTGCGGTAGGCCGCGAGCGCGGGTGCGTTGTAGGAGTTCACGTACAGGGACACCAGCGGGGCCACCTGGGCGCGGGCGTACGCGACCACGGCGGCCATGCCGGCGACGGCGTGGCCCTGGCCGCGCAGGTCCGGGTGCACCCAGACACCCTGGACCTGGGTGACGCCGAGCGCCACGGTGCCGAGCTCGGCCTTGAACACCACGCGACGGCCCTCAGGGCCCTCGTCGATCCGGGACAGCGACCGACCGCCCTGAACCAGGGATCGGACTCGGCGCTCGTATCCTCCACCGGCCATCAGCGGGGAGTAGCCGACCTCCTCGGTGAACATCGCCACGCACGCCGGCAGCAGCAGGTCGAGGTCGTTCACGGACGTCAGTGAGACCCCGGGGTCGGGTGCGACGAGCGGGTCGCCGTCGATGACCATGGACGGCTGGTCGGGGCGGATGTCCCTTGGCGTGGGCGCGAAGCCGCGCATCGCCTCCCACAGCCGCATCACGTCGTGGGCGGGGCCGACCACCGAGGAGAACCGGCGCGAGCGTCGCCGCACGTGATCGGCGACGGCCTCGACCGCGACGTCCGACAGGCGCAACGGCACCAGGTTCCCGCCGGTCCAGCACAGACCGGTCAGCCCGTGGGGTTCCCGGATGCACAGGAGCTGGTCGCGGTAGAACCCGTAGGAGGACATCGCCTCGACGTGCTCGCCCAGCAGAGCGGCGTCGACCGGGTCCTGTTTGGCGAACGCGATCAACTCGGCCACGTCCGCCGAGCGCGCGTCCTGGACCACCACATCGGGGTGGGTCTGCAGGGGTGCGCGCCATGGCCACGTCGGCATGTTGCGATTGTGCCTCACCCGGCGGGTCAGGACACGGTGACGACCGGGCCGCCGGTCGCACCGCCCGGCTGGGCTTCCGCGAGCCGCATGGCCTCCTCGATCAGGGTCTCGACGATGAGCGCCTCGGGCACGGTCTTGATGACCTCGCCCTTGACGAAGATCTGGCCCTTGCCGTTCCCGGAGGCCACCCCGAGGTCGGCCTCCCTGGCCTCCCCCGGCCCGTTCACGACGCAGCCCATGACGGCCACCCGCAGGGGCACCTCCATGCCCTCCAGACCGGCGGTGACGCGCTCGGCGAGCGTGTACACGTCCACCTGGGCGCGCCCGCACGAGGGGCAGGAGACGATCTCGAGCTTGCGCTCAGCCAGGTTCAGCGACTGCAGGATCTGGATGCCGACCTTGACCTCCTCGACCGGGGGCGCGGACAGGGACACCCGGATCGTGTCGCCGATGCCCTGGCTGAGCAGGGCGCCGAACGCGGTCGCGGACTTGATCGTGCCCTGGAACGCCGGGCCGGCTTCGGTGACCCCGAGGTGCAACGGCCAGTCTCCTGCCTCCGAGAGCAGTTCGTAGGCCCGCACCATGACCACCGGGTCGTTGTGCTTGACCGAGATCTTGAAGTCGTGGAAGCCGTGCTCCTCGAACAGTGAGGCCTCCCAGACGGCCGACTCCACGAGTGCCTCGGGGGTGGCCCGGCCGTACTTCTCGAGCAGCCGTCTGTCGAGCGAGCCCGCGTTCACCCCGATCCGTAGCGAGGTGCCGGCATCGGCCGCGGCACGGGCGATCTCCTTGACCTGGTCGTCGAACTTGCGGATGTTGCCCGGGTTCACGCGCACCGCTGCGCAGCCGGCGTCGATGGCGGCGAACACGTACTTGGGCTGGAAGTGGATGTCCGCGATCACCGGGATCTGCGACTTCTTCGCGATCACGGGCAGCGCGGCCGCGTCCTCGGTGGTGGGCACGGCCACCCGGACGATGTCACACCCGGCCGCAGTGAGTTCGGCGATCTGCTGCAGGGTCGCGTTGATGTCGCTCGTCGGCGTTGTGGTCATCGACTGCACCGAGATCGGGGCGCCCCCACCGACGTCGACCGTGCCGACCCGGATCCTGCGGGTGGTTCGCCGCGGTGCCAGCACCGGCGGGGTCTCCTTGACCTCGGGCATGCCCAGACTGATCGGAACGCTCACGCCTCAAGTATCACACCGCGCCCGCCGCGCACGCCTCAGCCCAGCGTGACGGGTTTGACGATGTCGGCGAAGGCCAGCAGCAGGCTCATGCTGCCCAGCACGATGATGACCAGGTACGTGAGCGGCATCAGCTTCGCGGTGTCCGCGTGCCCCGGGTCCGGGCGTCCGAACGCCTGCGCGAGGCGGCGCCTGGCCCCCTCGAACAGGGCTCCGGCGATGTGCCCGCCGTCCAGGGGCAGCAACGGGATCATGTTGAACACGAACAGCGCCATGTTCAGCGACGCCACGAGCGAGAGCAGGTCCGCGGTGCGCTCAGCGGCTCCGTAGTCGGCCGAGTCGATCGAGGCGATCTCGCCGGCGAACCGGCCGACGCCGATCAGCCCGACCACGCCGGGGTCGCGTTCCTCGGTCCCGAACACGGCCTGGGCGATCGCGACCAGACGCTGCGGGAGCGAGAGCACCACGTCGACCGTGCCCGTGAACACCGACCCCACGAAGGCCGGCACTGCGGACAACGGCTGCGGCACCAGCTCGTAAGCCGCCGAGATGCCCACGAACGGCACCGGCGCGAGCACCGGTTCGCCGTCGGCGTCGGTGACCACGGCGCCGTCGGCCACGACCGGTCGGTCCTCGAGGACCGGAGTCACGGTGAGCGTGACGTCCTCGCCGCCTCGGTCGACGACGACCGTCGCGGGCTCGGTGCCGCCGTCGGTGATCGAGGCGGAGATGTCCGCCCACTCGGTGACCGGCTCGCCGTTCCAGGAGACGATCCGGTCCCCTTGCTCGAAGCCGGCCATCGCCGCGGGCGACTCCACGTCGCCGGCGGCGCACTCGCGCTGCTCGGCCGCCGGCACGATGCACTCGGAGACGCTGCTGATCCGGTTGCTGGCCGTCGCGGTCCCGAACGCGGTGAGGATGATCGCGAACAGCACCGTGGAGATGATCAGGTTCACCACGGGTCCGCCGAACATCACGGCCAGCTTCTTCGGGGTGCTGAGCTGGTAGAAGACCCGGTGCCGCTGCCCGTCGGCGAGTTCCTCGCCGATCTCCTGGGCGCTGGCGGAGCGGGCGTCCTCGGCCATCGAGTCCATCAGTCCACGAAGGCCCCGACGGCGCAGCCTCGCCTCAGCGGCGGCATCCGCGCTGACCTCCTCGCGGGCGGGCGGGAACATCCCGACCATCCGCACGTACCCGCCGAGCGGCAGCATCTTGATGCCGTACTCGGTCTCGCCGCGCTTGGTGGACCAGAGCGTCTTGCCGAACCCGACGAAGTACTGGGAGACCTTGACGCCGAACAGTTTCGCGGGCACCAGGTGGCCGATCTCGTGCAGCGCGATGGAGATGATCAGCCCCACCGCCACGAACAGCACGCCCAACCAGAAGTCCATTCCTACCCCAGTGCACCGGGCCCGGGACCGTCCCGGCTGCGCAGTGCCGCCTCAGCGTACGTCGCGTTGCTGAGAACGAGCCACCGATCCACCCAGGTGACCTGTGGGCAGATCGCACCACCGCCGGGCGGGGCGAGGGAGGGCTCGCGGCTCAGCGTCTGGCGAGCAGCTCCCCCGCCCGCGCCCGCGCCCACCGCTCCGCATCCTCGACGGCCTCGACGCTCAGGTCCGCGGCGCTGGTGCCGGCGTGCTCGTCCAACACGGCGGCGACGGTGTCCACGATGTCCAGGAACGCGATCCGGCCACCGAGGAACGCGGTCACGCACTCCTCGTTCGCGGCGTTCAGCACACCGGGGTGGGTGGCGGACGCGGCGACCGCGGCGCGCGCGAGCGCCAGAGCCGGGAACACGCCGTCGTCCACGGGCTCGAACGTCCACGACGTGGCCAGGTCCCACCGGCACGCGGCGGCGGCACCGGGCACCCGGTCCGGCCAGCCCAGGCCGAGGGAGATCGGCAGCCGCATGTCCGGCGGAGATGCCTGCGCGATCGTGGAACCGTCGACGAACTCGACCATGGAGTGCACCACGGACTGCGGGTGCACCACCACCACGATGTCCGCGACCGGCACGCCGAACAGCAGGTGCGCCTCGATGAGCTCGAGCCCCTTGTTGACCAGCGTCGCGGAGTTCGTGGTGACCATCGGACCCATCGCCCAGGTCGGGTGCGCGAGCGCCTGCTGCGGCGTCACACCCGCGAGCTCGGCGCGGGTCCGGCCCCGGAACGGCCCGCCGGAGGCGGTCAGGATCAGCCGGGCGACCTCCGCCGTTGCGCCTGAGCGCAGCGCCTGCGCGATCGCCGAGTGCTCGGAGTCGACCGGCACGATCTGGTCCGGGCGCTGCTGGGCAGCGTGCACCAGGGCTCCCCCGGCCACCAGGGACTCCTTGTTCGCCAGCGCGAGTGTGGAGCCGGCGCGCAGCGCGGCCAGGGTGGGGGCGAGCCCGATCGAGCCGGTGATCGCGTTCAGGACGACGTCCGCACCGACGCCGGCGACGGCGCAGGCCGCGTCCGCACCGATGAGCACCTCGGGCCGGGGCCGGGGCAGGCCGAGCCGCTGCGCGGCGTCGTCGAGGTGGTCGGCGAACGCCGCGGCGGTCCCGTCGGCCAGGGCGACGAGTTCTACTTCGAACCGGACCGCCTGCTCCGCGAGGAGCTGGCGGTGTCCGCCGCCGGCCGCGAGCGCGGTGACCCGGAACGACTCGGGTGCCGCGGCGATCACGTCGAGCGCCTGGGTCCCGACCGACCCCGTTGACCCGAGCAGCGCGACGGTGCGGGTCATTCGACGGCGAGCAGCACGTCCACGGCGCGGTCGAGGTAGGCGTCCACCGGCCCCTCGCCGTACGCACGCGAGCGCGGTGCCGAGGGGAAGGTCGCCTGGCGCAGTTCGGCCGCAGAGAGCTTGGCACCGGAGTCGAAGTAGTCCACGAGC
Source organism: Occultella aeris (assembly GCF_902703175.1). Taxonomy (GTDB): domain Bacteria; phylum Actinomycetota; class Actinomycetes; order Actinomycetales; family Beutenbergiaceae; genus Occultella; species Occultella aeris. The sequence goes on from NZ_CACRYJ010000058.1 coordinate 137,240, forward strand.
CGGTCCAGGACCTCGTCCACCGCATCGGCGTCGTAGCCGCGGCCCCGCTCCGGCGGCGCGAACCGCTCGCCGTCGGGCCGGACCAGGCGCGGGTAGAGCGTGGTCGCCCGTTCGGCCACCTGCTCCATCCAGGCCTCCTGGCCGTGGGTGGCGATGAAGTCCGAACGGTCTCGTTGGATGAACGCACCCTCGAGCCGGTCCAGGGCGGCGTCGACGGCCGCGGGGTTGTAACCGTGCCGGACCAGGTCGAAGGCGACCTGGCGCACGTCCGCGGCGCTCAGGGTCTCCTCGCCGCTGCCCTCGTAGGACGCCTTCGCCCTCTCGAAGAACTCATCGACCTGCTCACGGTCATACCCGCTCGACAGACTCCCGACGGTGGAGAACAGGCCCTCCATCGACGATCCTTTCCTCGTTCCGGCGCGTACGTGCTCAGCCTATGGGGGTGGCCAGGCTGACCCGGGCCCGACCCACGGTGGTGCATCGTGGCTCATACCTCCGCGGCGAGCTGCCCACACGCCCCGTCGATGTCGCTCCCGCGAGTATCCCGCACCGTGGTCGGGATCCCCGCCGAGCGCAAGCGTGCCACGAATTCGTCCTCGACGTCCTTGTCGCTCGCGGTCCAGATCGAGCCCGGCGTCGGGTTCAGCGGGATCGGGTTCACGTGTACCCAACCCTTGCCGCGCTTGAGCAGCTCGGCGGCGAGCAGGTCCGCGCGCCACCCGTGGTCGTTCATGTCCTTGATCAGGGCGTATTCGATACTGACCCGCCGGCCGGTCACCTCGAAGTACTCGCGAGCCGCGTCGAGCGCCTCGCCGACGGTCCAGCGGGTGTTGATCGGGATCAGCTGCGAGCGCAGTTCGTCGTCCGGGGCGTGCAGCGAGAGCGCCAGCGTGACCGGGATCCCCTCGGCCGTGAGCTTCCTCATCGCCGGCACGAGTCCCACGGTGGAGACCGTGATGTGCCGGGCGGACATGCCGAGGCCGTCCGGCGTCGGGTCGACCATCCGGCGCACGGCGTTGATCACGGTGCGGTAGTTCGCGAGCGGCTCACCCATCCCCATGAACACGATGTTCGTGAGCCGGCGCGGGCCGCCGGGCAGCTCGCCGTCGCGGCAGCTGATGGCGGCGCGGCGCACCTGCTCGATGATCTCGGCGGTGGACAGGTTGCGGGTCAGGCCCTGCTGACCGGTCGCGCAGAACGGGCAGGCCATGCCGCACCCGGCCTGGCTGGACACACAGAGTGTGGCCCGGTCGGAGTAGCCCATCAGGACCGACTCGACCTTGACGCCGTCGAACAGCGACCAGAGGGTCTTGACGGTGTCACCGCCGTCGGCCTCCAGCCGGCGCACCTCCGTGAGCAGCTCGGGCAGGAGCTGCGGGACCAGGTCCTCGCGCATCCCGGCGGGCAGATCGGTCATCGCCCCCGGGTCGCGGGTGAGGTGCCCGAAGTAGTGCGTGGAGATCTGCTTGGCCCGGTAGGCGGGCTGGCCGAGCTCGGTGACGACGGCGGCGCGCTCCGCGGAGGTGAGGTCGGCGAGGTGCCGGGGCGGCTTGCCGCGGCGCGGCACCGCGAAGGACAGGCGCGGGCGGTCACCGGCGTCCGGGGCATGCCCGGGCAGGACCTGGGGCTGTACGGGAGTGGTCATGGTGCCCCCAGTGTCCCAGACGCGCGGCCACGCCGCGCCGCCACCGGACTTGACGGGAGCTAAATAGAGTGAGAATCATTCTCGCTATGAGACGAACACGAAGACTGGCCCCACTCGCCCTGCTCACCTCCGCCGTCGTCCTCCTCGGCGCCTGCGCCGCTCCGACGGCGACCACCGAGGACGCCGGCGGCACCGCGACCCATGACGAGCACGACCACGACGGCGAGGAGGCGGCGCCCGAGGACGGCCGGCCAACCGAGGAGGCGGCGGGCCCGTCGCCGCGGCTGGCCGTCACCTATGACGGTGGCGTCCTGATCGTCGACGCCCTCTCGCTCGACGTGCTCGCGGATTTCCCGGCCGAGGGCTTCATCCGGCTGAACCCCGCCGGCGACGACCGGCACCTGTTCCTGACCGTCGCCGAGGGTTTCCAACTGCTCGACACCGGCGCCTTCAGCCAGGCGCACGGTGATCATTCCCACTCCTACACGACCGATCCCCTCCTCACCGACGTCGTGATCACGGCGGATCACCCCGGTCACGTCGTCGCCCACGCCGAGCGCACCGTGCTGTTCGCCGATGGCACCGGCGAGATCACGGTGCTGGACCCGCACGAGCTTGCGGCCGGTGCACAGGCGCCGGTGCTCGCGACCACGAGCACGCCGCAGGCCCACCACGGGGTCGCGGTGGTGCGCGCCGACGACAGTCTCCTGCACACCATCGGCGATTCCGAGTCCCGCTCGGGCGTGGTGCTCCTGGACGCCGAGGGAGCCGAGGTCGCGCGCGCCGAGACCTGCCCCGGCGTACACGGTGAGACCGTGGCCGCCGACGAGGCGGTCGTGTTCGGCTGCGAGGACGGCGCGCTGATCGTGACCGGGTCGGAGTTCAGCCACGCGGCCGCGCCGGACGCGTACGGACGGATCGGGAACCTGGCCGGCTCGGACGCCTCCCCCGTGGTACTCGGCGACTACAAGTCCGACCCGGACGCCGACCTCGAACGGCCCACCCGGATCTCCCTGATCGACACCCGGACGGCGCAGATCCGGCTCGTGGACCTCGGCGTGAGCTACAGCTTCCGCTCGCTCGCACGTGGCCCCGGCGGCGAGGCGCTCGTGCTGGGCACCGACGGTGCGCTGCGTATCATCGATCCCGAGGCGGGCACCGTGACCGCAGAGGTGCCGGTGACCGGCCCTTGGGCCGAGCCCGAGCAGTGGCAGGACCCGCGCCCGACGCTGCGCGTCGAGGGCTCGTTCGCATACGTCACCGACCCGGCCACGTCGACCGTGTTCGTGGTGGACCTGCTCGGCGCCGAGGTGATCGACAGCGCCGTGCTGCCGGTGGTCCCGAACGAACTCAGCTCCGTGGCCGGCTGAGCCGCGGCCGCGGCGGCCCTGGCCCAGCGGCCCGGTCCTCGTTCGTGCACGCACGAACGGGGACCGGCCCGGACCGGATCGTGGTGGGCGCCCGGACGGGTCGGCCCGGCGCTACGGCGACTCAGGCCGGCGCGACCACGAGGAGCAGGGCGAACACGACCGGGGAGCAGATCAGGATCGAGTCCACCCGGTCCAGGATGCCGCCGTGCCCGGGCAGGATCTTGCCCATGTCCTTGACCCCGAGGTCCCGCTTGAGCATGGACTCCGACAGGTCGCCCATGGTCGCACCGGCGACGGCCACCACGCCGATGGCCAGCCCGGCCCACCACGTGGCGTCGATGGCGAAGACCGCGAAACCGACCCCGACCAGGGCGGCCAGGATCACCGACCCGGCAGCACCCTCCCAGGACTTCTTCGGGCTCACCGAGGGCGCCATCGGGTGCCTGCCGAACAGGACACCGGCGATGTATCCACCGGTGTCGTTGGCGACCACGAGCGCGACGAACATCAGGACCCGCCACTGCCCGTCGTCGGCGGACAGCATGATCATCAGGAAGCCGGCGAGGAACGGGATGTAGGCGGCCGCGAAGATACCGGCGGTGGCATCGCGCAACGCATCGCCGCCGCCCCCGTCGAGCACCCGCCAGACGAACACGCCGCCGGCCGTGAGCAGGAAGGCGACGAGTAGTGCCTCGATGCCGGCCTGGTAGGCGGAGACGAGCATGCCGACGGTGCCGACCACGAGCGGCAGGTAGGGCAGCCGGATGTCACGGGTGCGCAACGCCCGCTCGAGCTCCCACAGCGCGATCGCACACGCGACGACGGCGAGGACGACGAAGGCCTCCTTGCGGATGAACAGGGAGGCGAGCAGCACGGCACCGAGGCCGAGACCAACCCCGATCGCAGCCGGCAGGTTCCGTCCGGCGCGTGAGGCAGGAGCAGGCTCATCGGCGGAGACCGCGGATGCTGCGGACTGGCCGGAGCCCGCTGAGCCGACCGAGCCCGCGGATCCGACGGACGTTGCCGGGGCGTCCGTGCTCGGACCTTCGTCCGTTCTGGTGCCCGGCCGGCCGGGACCGGCGCCGCCGGGTCCGGTCGCCGGGTCCTCAGGACTGCCCGACGGCGTCGCGGCGTTGGCCGGCGAGCCGTTCGGTGAGCTCGTCGCGGGCTCCGGCGACGCAGCCGACGCGGCCGACGCCGAAGACCGGGCTCGGGCCGCGAGTGGCTCGGCGCGCCCCGTCACGGCGGCACGACCGGCCGCCGCGGCGGGCCCGACTGGTTCGGCATCGCCGGCGCTGCCGTCGAGCTCCGCCTCGAGCCGGGCGGCCCGTTCCGCGGCGCGCAGGGCGCGCCGCGAGAGCGGCACTCCGTCGCTCCCGGTGGCAGGTGGCGGACTTGGATCAACCATGGCCGGGGCCGCTCAGACCTCGAGCAGCTCCTTCTCCTTACCGGCGAGCAGCGAGTCGACGGTGTCGGTGTGCTTCTTGGTGAGCGCGTCGAGCTCGGCCTGGGCGCGGTTCACCTCGTCCTCGCCGGCCTCGCCGTCCTTGGCGATGCGGTCGAGCTCCTCCTTGGCACGCCGACGCACGTTCCGCACCGCGACCCGCGCGTCCTCGCCCTTGGTCTTGGCGAGTTTGACGTAGTCGCGGCGGCGCTCCTCGGTGAGGGTCGGCAGGATGATCCGGATCTGGACGCCGTCGTTACTCGGGTTGACGCCAAGGTCGGACTCGCGCAGGGCCTTCTCGATCGCCGTCATCGAGGTCTTGTCGTAGGGCGAGAGCATGACGGTGCGGGCCTCGGGAATCGTGATCGAGGCGAGTTGCTGAAGCGGGGTGGGGGCGCCGTAGTACTCGACCTCGAGCTTGTTGAACATGCCGGCGTTCGCGCGACCCGTGCGGATGTTGCCGAAGTCCTCACGCGCCACCTCGACGGCCTTGTCCATCTTCTCCTCGGCTTCGAAGAGGGTCTCGTCGATCACGCTTGCTCCTTGCTCTGGTCGGTTCCTGCACCGGACGTCATTGATGTGCCGATCTTCTCACCTCGAAGTGCAGCGGCCACGTTACCCGGCCCTTCCATGCCGAAGATGCGCATGGAGAGCTGGTTGTCGCGGCACATCGCCAGGGCGGTGGAGTCCACGACCCGTAGGTCCTTCTGGATCGCGTCGTCGAAGGTGAGGAAGTCGAGCTTGGTGGCGGTCGGGTCCACACGGGGGTCTGCGGTGTACACACCGTCGACCCCGTTCTTGCCGACGAGGACCTCCTCGCAGTGGGTCTCCAGTGCCCGCTGGATCGCAACCGTGTCCGTTGAGAAGTACGGCATCCCGGCGCCGGCGCCGAAGATCACGGCGCGACCCTTCTCGAGGTGCCGGATCGCGCGCAGCGGGATGTAGGGCTCAGCGACCTGCCCCATCGTGATGGCGGTCTGCACGCGGGTGGTGACGTCCGCCTTCTCGAGGAAGTCCTGCAGGGCGAGGCAGTTCATCACGGTGCCGAGCATGCCCATGTAGTCGGCTCGGGCACGGTCGATGCCACGCTGCGAGAGTTCGGCACCACGGAAGAAGTTGCCACCACCGACAACGATGGCCACCTGGACGCCCTCGTGCACGGCCTCGGCGATCTCGCGGGCTATCGAGGCGACCACATCGGGATCGAGGCCGACGCTGCCACCGCCGAACACCTCACCGGAGAGTTTGAGCAGGACCCGACGTGTGGTCGGGGCAGGGGTGAGCGCAGGCATCGGCGAGATCCTCCTGGGTGAGAACGCTGAGTGGATGTGCTGGGGTGAGCGTATGACAGCGGTGGCCCCCGCCCTGGATCAGGACCGGGGCCACCGCCGGATGTTGCTGCTCAGGCGCCGACGCGGAACCGCGCGAAGCCGGTGATCGTGCCACCGGCCTCGGTGACGACCTGGCCCACCGACTTCTTCGGGTCCTTCGCGAAGGGCTGGTCCAGGAGGGCCACCTCCTTGAAGAAGCCGTTCAGGCGACCCTCGACGATCTTCGGCAGTGCCTGCTCCGGCTTGCCCTCGTTGCGGGAGGTCTCCTCGGCGATCCGACGCTCGTCGGCCACCTTGTCGGCGGGGACCTCGTCGCGGCTGAGGTACTGCGGGGAGTAGGCCGCGATGTGCAGCGCCACGTCGTGCGCGACCGCGGCGCCGGCCGCGTCCGAGGACACCAGGACGCCCACCTGCGGCGGGAGGTCCTTGGCGGTGCGGTGCAGGTACGTGGTGACGTGCTCGCCGGCCAGTCGGGCCACCCGGCGGACCACGATCTTCTCGCCCAGCGTCGCGGCGGTCTCGTCCACCACGGTGGACAGGGCCACTCCGTCGGACTCGGCGGCCAGCAGCGCGTCCGCGTCCGCGGCACCGGAGGCCACCGCAGTGGCGACGACCCGGTCCGCGAGCGAGATGAACACCTGGTTCTTGGCCACGAAGTCGGTCTCGGAGTTGATCTCCACCAACACGCCGACCTGGCCCTCGCCGTCGGGCGTGGCGTTGATCGAGGCCACGACCAGACCGTCCGAGGCGGAGCGACCCTCGCGCTTGCTCACACCCTTCAGGCCCTTGACCCGAATGATCTCGATCGCCTTCTCGGCGTCACCGTCGGCCTCGTCGAGAGCCTTCTTGACGTCGAGCATGCCGGCGCCCGTGCGCTCGCGCAGGGCCTTGATGTCGGCAGCGGTGTAGTTCGCCATATCTGATCCTTCCCAGATCCTTGGTGTCTTGGGGACTGTGCGTCAGGCCTGCTCGGGAGCGGCCGGGGTCTCCTCGGCTGCTTCGGTGGCCTCGTCGGCAACCGGGGCCTCCTCGGCAACCGGGGTCTCCTCGACGGCCGGGGCCTCCTCGACGGCCGGGGTCACGTCAGCAGCGTCCGCCGCCTCGACGACGACCTCGGGCGCGGCCGGAGCGGCCGCCTCGGCAGCGGTCGCCTCGGCGGCCGTGCCCTCGGCGCTGGCCTCAGCACCCTGCTGCGCCTCGTGGGTGGCGAGCAGCTCGCGCTCCCACTCGGCCAGCGGCTCGGCCTCGGTGGTGGCCGCGTCGCTGCCACCACCGTGACGGGCGACCAGGCCCGCGGCGGCCGCGTCGGCCACCACACGGGTCAGCAGGCTGACGGCGCGGATCGCGTCGTCGTTGCCCGGGATCGGGAAGTCGACCTCGTCGGGGTCGCAGTTGGTGTCCAGGATGGCCACGACGGGGATGTTGAGCTTGCGCGCCTCGGCAACGGCGAGGTGCTCCTTCTTGGTGTCCACGACCCAGACGGCGGAAGGCACCTTGGCCATGTCGCGGATGCCGCCGAGGGTACGGGCGAGCTTGTCCCGCTCACGGCGCTGCATGAGCAGCTCCTTCTTGGTGAAGGCGCTGGAGGCGACGTCGTCGAAGTCGACCTCCTCGAGCTCCTTGAGGCGCTGCAGACGCTTGCTCACGGTGCCGAAGTTGGTCAGCATGCCGCCGAGCCAGCGCTGGTTCACGTAGGGCATCCCCACGCGAGTGGCCTGCTCGGCCACGGCTTCCTGCGCCTGCTTCTTGGTGCCGACGAACAGGATTGTGCCGCCACGTGCGACCGTCTCCTTGACGAACTCGTACGCGCGGTCGATGTCCAGCAGCGACTGCTGCAGGTCGATGATGTAGATGCCGTTGCGCTCGGTGAAGATGAAGCGCTTCATCTTCGGGTTCCAACGGCGGGTCTGGTGCCCGAAGTGGACACCGCTCTCGAGGAGCTGACGCATGCTGACGACGGCCATGGCTCGTCCTTTCGACGTGGGGCGGAACCCCACACATCACGTGCCGCGGCGCTTGCGCCGGGCACAACTCGGTTGTCTCTGAGTCACCGGGTGGTGCTCATTCCTGGTGCTCACGGCCGTTCGGCACCGGATCGAGGATCCGGACCATGCCGCACGACCCCACCCGCTGGGAGTGGTCTGTGAGCGCGCGATGTCAGGCGGTGGTCCCGAAGGACGTACCACCTGCAGGTGCGAGTCTACCGGATCCGCGGGGCGGCCCCACACAGCCCCGTCCGGGATGACTCGCCGTCCCCAGGCGGTCCGTCGCGCCGACGCCCGCGGGGATCCGTCGGGTTTGCTGAGCGGATGGCCGGTACCCGTTCCACCACCCTCGGCGCCCTCGCGATCACGCTGGCGGCCGGGCTCGCCCTGCTGGCGCCGCTGGACCCTTCACCCCCGGGCGAAGCGCTGCCCGGAGCGGCCCGGGTCGACTCGCCCACCGACGAGCCGGGCGCACAGACCGGCGTCGGACCGACCACACCTCCGGCGGCCGGCACGTACGGCTGGCCGTTGACCCCCGAACCGGCGGTGCTGACCCCGTTCAGCGAACCCGAACAGGTCTGGTCGCCCGGGCACCGGGGCGTGGACCTCGCCGGCACACCGGATCAGGACGTGCTGGCCGCGGCGGACGGTGTGGTGGCGTTCACGGGCCGGGTCGTGGATCGGCCGGTGCTCTCCATCGACCATCCCGACGGGATCCGGACCACCTACGAGCCGGTCACGACGACCCTGACGGTGGGCACCGCGGTGCGCCGCGGCGACGTGATCGGACGGCTCGCCGACGGCGACGCCGGCCCGCACTGCGGACCGGCACGGTGGTGCCTGCACTGGGGTGCCCGGCTGGGTCGAGAGCGCTACCTCGATCCGTTGACGTTGTTGGTCGCGGATCCGGTGATCCGCCTCTATCCCGTCGCCGGCGAGCGGGAGGTCGGTCCGCCGCAGCGGACCCGATAGCGCGGCTCACGGGAACGCGTGCACCACCGCGGACACGAACGGCAGGCGCACGGTGCCAGCGTTCGTGCGGTGCTCGGCCAGGTCGGCCAGCACGGCCGCGGCGGCCTCCGCACGGCCGGCGGCGTCGAGGTCCCTGGCCCAGTAGGAGGTGGCCAGGTGGTCGGCGATGAACCCCTCGTCCGCGGGGAGGTCCACGGTGGCGGTCACCTCCGCGGTGGTGACCTCCACGAGGCCGCCGGCGCGTAGTTCGTGGGCCACGAGCGCCAACCGGTCCGGGAGGTCCTCGATCCCGGCGAGCGCCTCGGGCCCGGCAACGGCGGCGATGGCACGCGCCTCGGCCGCGAAGAATGGGTTTCGGTCCGGCGGCAGCCAAACCGTGGCGGCGAACCCGCCGTCCACCCGGAGGACCCGGCAGGCCTCCTCGACGCTCACGCGAAGATCCGGGATCCGTTGCAGACCCTGCTGACTGATCACCCGGTCGAAGGTCCGGCTCGGGAACGGAAGGGCGTCCGGCTGGGCCTGCACCCACTCGATCACGAGACCGCGATGGTCGGCGGCGACGTCCAGCAGGTTCTGATCGTCGTCAAGCCCGGCCACCCGTCCCATCGGACCAGCTGCCTCGGCGGCGGCCCGGGTCGCGACGCCCGTGGCACAGATCAGGTCGAGGACCGAGCCGCCGACGGGGATCCGGGCGGCGTCGATGAGCGCCGCCACGAACGGGGCGACGATCGGCGAGACGGCTTCCTCGTACTCTCGAGCCACGTCGACGGGGGAACGGGACTCCGGCTCCTGTGCCATACCTCACAGGCTAGTCGGCCTGCTCGGGGCGGCAACGTGAGATGGCGCCGGCCACGTGAGGCTGCCCGCACCGGAACCGGGGCGCCGTCAGGCCCGCGGATGGGCTTGTTGGAACGAAGCACGCAACCGCTCCGCCGAGATGTGGGTGTACCGCTGCGTCGTGGCCAGCGACGCGTGTCCGAGGACCTCCTGGACCGAGCGCAGGTCGGAGCCGCCCTCGAGCAGGTGGGTGGCCGTGGAGTGCCGGACGCCGTGGGGCGCCAGGTCGCGCACCCCGGCTGCAGCCGCCAGCTCATGGACCGTGCTGCGGACCTGCCGGGTCCCCAGACGCCGGCCCCGGTGCCCGAGGAACAGGGCGTTCGTCGTCGTCGCGGCGTCCATCAGTCCCCCGCGGACGTCGACCCACTGCGTGAGCGCCCGGGCGGCGGGCACCCCGAACGGCACCATGCGTTCCTTGTTGCCCTTGCCGAGTACCCGCACCAGACGTTGGCCCTGGTCGACGTCCGTGAGGTCGAGACCCACGAGCTCGGATACCCGCAGGCCCGACGCGTAGAGCAGTTCGAGCACAGCCCAGTCACGCACGTGAGCGGGTTCGCCGTCGTCGGCGCGGGTCCTGGCCACGGTCAGCAGCGTGTCTGCCTCGTCGACGGCGAGCACGGCCGGTACCACCGAGTCCGGGCGCGGCGCGAGCAGGCGGAGCGCCGGGTCCTCGGTCATCCGGCCGGTCCGCGTCGCCCACGCGGTGAACGTGCGCGCCGCCGCGGCGCGGCGGGCCAGAGTGGAGCGGGACAGGCCTCGCGCCGACTGGCCCGCCAACCAGGAACGCAGGGCGGTCAGGTCGAGGGCGTCCAGGTCGGTGGGAGTGTCGGCGTCGTCGGTCGGGACGGCGTCCAGGAGCGTGCGCACGTCGCCGCGGTACGCCCGGCTGGTGTGCTCGGAAAGCCCGCGCTGGGCCTGCAGATGCGCGACGAAGGCGGCGAGCACGGCGGTGTCGCCCGGGCGTTCGGGGATCCGGCGCGGCTTTGTCGCGCCGGCACGCGAGCGCGCTGCAGACATGCCATCAGCCTGCCACGCGGCGGGCCGGGGCCGGGCCACCGGCACGCACCCTCACCCACGTGGAACGCGCGCCCGCCGCCACGCGCTGCCTTCCCGGGTCACCCGGCCGGCGAGTTCGAGGAACCCGAGCGCGGCCCGCACCGAGGCCTCGTCCAGCCCGGCGCTCCGCACGACGGCGCCGAACACCGCCTCGCCGCGGGCGGGGAGGGCGTCCAGCACCCGAGCCTGCTCGAGGTCGAGATCATCGAGCAGCCCCGCGGCCACCGTCGGCTCCTCGGGCAGCGCGGTCCCGACCGGCTGGACGAGCTCGGCGACCTCCGCGGCGTCGGTGACGCAGGTCGCGCGGGACTCCCGGAGCAGCCGATGGCACCCGGCCGAGGCGGCGGAGGTCACCGGCCCGGGTACCGCCCCGACCGGCCGGTGCAGCTCGGCCGCCCTGGCCGCGGTGCTGAGCGCACCCGAACGCCAGGCCGCCTCCACCACCACGGTCGCCCGGGCGAGCGCCGCGATGAGCCGGTTCCTGGACAGGAATCTGGTCCGCATCGGCGCCGTGCCCGGCGGCACCTCGGCCAACACCGCTCCCGTGGCCGCGACCTGCGCCAGGAGCTGGGAGTTCCCGTTCGGGTAGTACCGGTCGAGTCCGCCGGCCATCACGGCCAGAGCCGGTCCGTACACGCCCAGCGTGGCCCGGTGCGCAGCCGCATCGATGCCGTAGGCGCCCCCGGACACCACGGTGATGGACCGCTCTGCCATGCCCGTTGCGAGGTCCGTGGTGACCCGTTCACCGTAGGCGGTGCTGGCCCGGGAGCCGACCAAGGCGACCGATGAGGCAGTCAGGGTCGCCGGGTTGCGGGCACCGATGGCCCACAGGCACAGTGGCGCGGACTCACCCAGCTGGTCGAGTCCGACGGGCCAGGCCGGCGAGCCGGGCAGGATCAGGTACCCACCGCGGCGGGCGATCACCTCGAGCTCGCGCCGGGGGTCGAGATCGGTGAGCCGGGGAGTCCACCGGGCGGCCGCGGTGCGCCAGCCACCGCGTGGTGGCTCAGTGGGCACCGCGCGGAACAGCCCTCGGGCGGCCTCAAGCAGCCAGTCCAGGGCCGGACCCGCCCCCAGGGTCGCCACGAGCCGGTTCGCGGCCCGGTCGTCCGGTTCCGTGAGTCGGCTCCAAGCGGCGCGGGCGAGCCGCTCGTCGAGGTGGTCGAAAGGCAGCCGGTCAGGCATGGCTGCCCACCATCCGCAGTGCGAGAGCCTCGCCCACGTCGGTGCTCGTCGGTTGGTCACGCTCGGCGAGATCGGCCAGCGTCCACGCGACCCGTAGGACCCGGTCCAGCCCTCGCAGGCTGAGTCGCCCGCGATCGAGCTCGGCGTCGAGCCGGCCCGCGATCGCCGGCCCGACGCGGCGGGTCCGCTCCCGCAGCCAGGACCCGGGCACCTCCGCATTCGTGGCCCAGCCCGTGCCCGCGAGCCGCTCGCGCTGCCGCTCCCGCGCTCCTCGGACCCGGGCGGCCACCACCGCCGTCGACTCCGGCGCGGCGGCAGCATTCAACTCGGCGCGCGTCACCAGGGGGACCTCGAGCCGGATGTCGATCCGGTCTCGCAGCGGACCGCTCAGCCGCGCCTCGTAGCGACGCCTGGCCATCGCCGTACAGGTGCAGTCCAGGCCCTTGCCCACCGACCGGCCGCACGGGCACGGGTTCGCCGCGAGCACGAGCTGGAACCGGGCCGGGAACCGGGCGACGCCGCGGGCCCTGTGGATGACCAGTTGCCCCTCCTCGAGGGGCTGGCGCAGGGTCTCGAGCACGCGAACGCTGAACTCCGGAGCCTCGTCGAGAAAGAGCACACCGCGGTGGGCCCGGGAGGCGGCCCCGGGTCGGGGCAGCCCGGAGCCGCCGCCCACCACCGACGCCGGCGTGGCGGTGTGGTGCGGATCCTCGAACGGAGGCCGGACCAACAGGCCGCCGGCGGCGTCGAAGGTGCCTGCCACCGAGTGCACCGACGTGACCTCCAGCGCTTCGGAGTCGGTCAGGTCCGGCAGCAGCCCGGGGAGCCGGGCGGCGAGCATCGTCTTGCCGGTCCCGGGCGGTCCCACCATGTAGAGGTGGTGCCCGCCGGCGGCCGCGACCTCAAGCCCCCGGCGAGCCTCGCCCTGCCCGAGCACGTCGACCAGGTCCTTCACGACCGGCATCCTCGGCGGGGCCGGCGCCGAGCGCGGTGCCGGGACGACGGCGATGGCGCGCAGCCGGGCCGCGGGGATGTCGGCTCCGTAGTCCTGAGCGAGATGGCCGAGGTGCGCGGCGCCGTACACCACGGCGCCGGGCACGAGGCGGGCCTCGTCGGCGTTGGCCTCGGGAACCACCACGTGCGGGTGACCGGCGGCGACCGCCGCGGCGACGGCCGGAAGAATCCCCCGCACGGGGTGGATCCGGCCGTCGAGGCCCAGTTCGCCGAGGTGGACCCGTTGCCGCGCCACCTCGCCGTCGATCTTCCCGGCGGCGAGGAGGCTCGCGACGGCGATCGCCAGATCGAAACCGGACCCGGACTTCGGCAGGTCCGCAGGAGAGAGGTTGACCGTCACCCGGGACGCCGGCCAGGCAAGTCCGCTCGAGCTCACCGCGGCCCGGACGCGTTCCTTGGACTCGCCGAGGGACGCGTCCGGCAGGCCGACGAGGCCGAAATGCGGCAGCCCGGGCTGCAGGTGGGTCTCGACCTGCACGGGGTGACCGAGCAGGCCGATCAGAGCCACCGACCAGGTCTGGCCAAGACCCACCTCAGCTCACCCCGCGCAGGTGTTCGAGGCGCGGCCGCTGCCCGGTGGGGTGCCAGATGGCGATCACATCGATCCGCACCCCTGCGGTTCGGGTCGGGTGCTCGGCCAGCCACAGTCCCGCCAGGCGGCGCAACCGCGCCAGTTTGGCCCGGTCCACGGCTTCGGCCGGATGCCCGAAACTCAGCGACGTCCGCGTCTTCACCTCGACGACCACCACGTCATCGCCGTCCCGAGCGACGATGTCGATCTCACCGGCCGTGCAGCGCCAGTTCGTGTCGAGCACCTCGTAGCCCTGGCGTTCGAGCCATCTGCGGGCACGCAGCTCCCCGGACCTGCCCACCTCGTCCTTCGCGAGCATCGCGACCACCTCCGCAGGCGATGCTGCCCGCGTCGGCGCGGCCAGGATCACGCTGAGGACGCGGCTGTGGAAAGCGGTGCATCACCGACCGACTGTGGAGAGGGCCGGCGCACCGTTCCGGTGCGCGCCTCGCTAGCGGGGCAGCTCCAGGTCCGGCTTGGCCAGTTCCTCGACGTTGACGTCCTTGAACGTCACGACCCGGACGGACTTCACGAACCGCGCGGACCGGTACACGTCCCAGACCCAGGCGTCGGCGAGGGTCAGTTCGAAGAACACCTCGCCGCCGGCCGAGCGGACCTGCAGGTCCACCTGGTTCGCCAGATAGAACCGGCGCTCGGTCTCCACCACGTAGGAGAAGAGTCCGACGACGTCGCGGTACTCGCGGTAGAGCGCGAGCTCCATGTCCGTCTCGTAGTTCTCGAGGTCCTCTGCACTCACTGGTCCATCATGCCCCCTCCGGTGACCACGGGTGTGCCGGTGCCGACGGCCACGCCGGGCAGCGACCAGCTCCTGCGGTGCAGCTCGCACGGACCGTGCTCGGTGAGCGCGGCCAGGTGCTCCGGCGCCGAGTACCCCTTGTTCCCGTGCCAGCCGTAGGCGGGAAAGTCCTCGTGCAGCTCGCGCATCATAGCGTCCCGCTCGCACTTGGCCAGCACGCTCGCGGCCGCGACCACGGAGCAGGTCAGGTCCGCCTTGATCCGGGTGGTGACCGGCGGCGTCACCGGCGCCGGGGTGAACAGGTCAGCCGGCGCGCTGAGCCAGTCGTGATTGCCGTCGAGGATCACCACGTCCGCCTCGATGCCGTCGCACACCAGCGCGGTCAGCGCCCGGGTGCCGGCGAGCCGGAGCGCCGCGATGATGCCGATCCGATCGATCTCCGCAGGTTCCGCGTGACCGACGGCACTCGCGACGCTCCAGCGGCGGATCGGCGCGCACAAGCGTTCCCGTGCCTCGGGACGCAGCAGCTTGGAGTCGCGCAGGCCCGCGGGGCTGCGACCGGTGTCGACGTCGATGACGACGACTCCCACGCTCACCGGACCCGCCAGCGCGCCGCGTCCGACCTCGTCCATCCCGGCCACGTAGCGTCGCCCCCCGGCCAGGAGCTCACGCTCCAGCAGCCTGGTGGGCGGGCGGCTCACGACGGGTCGGGGACGTCGGCGAACGTTTCCTCGGGGTTGCTCAACCACGTGATCGAATCCAATGGCCAGATGATGACGAAGGCGGTACCCACCACGTTACGTATCGGAACGAACCCTCCGCCAACCGACGCGGCGTTGTATCGCGAATCCGCCGATCGCGGCCGGTTGTCCCCCATCACCCACAGGTGCCCCTCGGGCACCACGACGTCGAACGGGTCGTTGCTCGGCGCGGCGCCGTCGATCACGTACGGCTCGTCGATGGCGGCGCCGTTGACCGTGATCTGGCCGGCCTCGTTGCAGCAGACGACGTGGTCGCCGGCCACTCCGATGATCCGCTTGATGAGGTGTTCGTCGGCGTGCTCGGGCAGGATCCCGATCCACGTGAGCACCTGCTCCACCGGGTTCAGCGGCTCCGACTCGGGGTTGTCCAGCCAGCCGCCCGGATCGAGGAAGACCACGATGTCTCCGCGTTCGAGTTCGAACGGCCCCGGGGTGAGCTTGCTGACGACCAGCCGGTCGCCCACCAGGAGGGTGTCCTCCATCGAGATGCTGGGGATGTAGAAGGCCTGCGCCAGAAAGGTCTTGATGATCAGCGACAGCGCCAGCGCGGCAACGAGCACGATGACGCACTCGTGCAGGAACGACCGGAGCGCACCACGACGAGGCTTCTGCTCGCCGTCGCTCGTTTCGTCGCCTTCGCCGCCGGCCTCGTCGGTGATGGACGACGGCGTCGCGGCGTCGGTCTCGGCGGCGTCGGTTTCCGGGTCGGCGGGTGACTCCTCGGGCAGGTCCGTTGGACCGTCATGCCGTTGCGTCACCGCGCCGTCCCGTCATCCTCAAGCGGGCCGGGCCCGCTGGTCACTACGTTCAGCTCGCGGGGGTGTCGCGACGCTCCTTGATCTTGGCGGCCTTGCCGTGGCGCTTGCGCAGGTAGTACAGCTTCGCGCGGCGCACGTCACCGCGGGTGACGACCTCGATGTGGTCGATCGTCGGGGAGTGCAGCGGGAAGGTGCGCTCGACGCCGACGCCGAAGCTGACCTTGCGGACCTTGAAGCTCTCGCGGACCCCGCCGCCGGAGCGGGCGATCACGACGCCCTGGAACACCTGGATACGGGAGCGGCTGCCCTCGATGACCTTCACGTGCACCTTGAGGGTGTCGCCGGCGCGGAACGAGGGGATGTCCGAACGCAGGGAGCCTGCGTCGATGCTGTCCAGAGTCTGCATGGTGATGCCTTCCCGCTCGTGCGCACAGGTCACGCGCGATGGTCAGGGTGGCCGGAGCCACCTGATGTCAGTGGTGGTCGCGTTGGTGGGCGGCTGAAGTCGCGCTCCCCTGTGGCAGAGCACGTCGCGGCCCGCGCGACTGACCTAGTTTGCCACACGGTCCGGGCAGGCGGAAATCACGCGGGGCGGAGTGTGCGCGTCATCACGTAGTCGTCGGCCCGGTACGTCCCGACGGTGAACCGCTTGGTACCGGCGCGGGTGAACTCGCACGCCCGGTAGAAGCGCTGCGCGCGCTCGTTCTGCTGGTTCACGCCGAGCCAGAGCGTGTGCACGCCGCGCTCGAGCGCCCGTGCCGCCGTTGCCGCGACGAGCGCCCGGGCCACCCCGGCCCCGTGGTGTTCCGGCAGCACGTAGCACTTGGACAGTTCCGCCGTCGGGCGCCCGGTGACGACGGCGGCGACGTCCGGGTCCGCCGGCTCGCCGTGCACGGTCATCGTGTAGCCGACGACGGCGCCGGCGACCTCGGCCACGTGCACGTCACGGTTGCGGTCACGCAGGTAGCGGCGGAAGTCGACGGCGGTGAGGTGCTCCTCGATGAAGGCCAGGACGTCCTCGGCGGGCAGTTGTGGCGGGCAGGCGAGCGGGAACGTGCGGGCGGCGACGTCGGCGATAGCCTCAGCGTCCACGGGGCGGGCGAGCCGGATCTCGGGTGAGCCCTGCCCCGTGATGAGGTCCGGGCGGCGCCGGGCCGTGCGTTCCACGGCGCGGGCGCGGCGCCACGACCGGATCCGGCCGTGATCGCCGGAGAGCAGCACCTCGGGCACGTCCAGTCCGCGCCACGACGGCGGCTTGGTGTACACCGGGTACTCGAGCAGCCCTGCCGCACCGTGCGACTCCTCGACGAGCGACTCGGGGTTGCCGATCACGCCGGGCAACAGCCGCGCGACCGCCTCGATCACCACGAGCGCGGCCACCTCGCCGCCGTTGAGCACGTAGTCGCCGAGGGAGATCTCCCTGATGGTCACGTCGTCACGGCCGGAGTAGTGCTCGCTCACGCGGGCGTCGATACCCTCGTACCGACCACAGGCGAACACCAACTGCCCGCCGGCGGACACCAGCAGCGCCAGTTCCTCGGCCATGGCCTGGGTCATCCGGTCCCCCGCCGGCGTCGGCACGAGGACGGTGCGGGACGGGCTGTCGGCGACCAGGACGCCATCGAGCGCGTCGCCCCACACGTCCGGCCGCATCACCATGCCGGCGCCACCGCCGAACGGCGTGTCATCCACCGTGCGGTGACGGTCGCTCGTCCAGTCCCGCAGGTCGTGGACGCCGATCTCGAGCAACCCGTCGCGGCGCGCCTTTCCCACCAAGGACAGTTCCAGCGGCGCCAGGTAACCGGGGAAGATGGTGAGGACGTCGATCCGTCCGCTCACCGGTCCTCCCCCTGCCCGGGTTCCGCGTCGTCGGGCACGTCGGAGCCGGCGAGCAGACCGAGCGGTGCGTCGATGATGACGCGGCCGCCGGCCACGTCCACGGTCGGCACGATCGCGCGGACGAACGGCACCAGGGTGCGCTCGCCCGAGTGCTCGCGCAGGATCAGCACGTCCTGGGCGGGGAGGTGCCGGATCCCCTCGATCTCACCCAGGGTCTCGCCGTCAGGGGTCTCGGCGCGCAGGCCGGACAACTCGTGGGGATACCACGCGTCCTCCTCGACGTCGGTCAGGGGTTCGGCGAGCAGCACCACGCCACGCATCTCCTCGGCGGCGGTCCGGTCGGTCACGCCCTCGAAACGGACGTACCAGTGCTTGCTCCGGTGGCTCAGGTCGGCGATGGTCAGCGGCCCGGCGGCGGCGGGTTCGGTCTGCAGGCTCGTACCCGGGGCGAGACGCGTCTGGGGATCGTCCGTGTGCACAGCCAGTCGCACCTCACCGCGCAGACCTTGCGCGCCTCCCACCGTCGCGACCCGGAGCAGGCTCTCAGATGCGTTCACTGGTCGATCATGGCGCATCGGCACGGTGCCCGGCGAACGGGTCCGGCCCGTGGCACCGAGACGACCGGCGCCGGATACGGATCAGGCCCGCACCCGGCATGGCCGGGGCGGGCCTGATTCGATGACACTCGTGCCTCAGCGGCGGTCGACGTCCACCACGTCCACCCGGACGGCGCCGGACGTGGACAGCGAACCGATGACGGTCCGCAGTGCGCGGGCGGTGCGGCCGGAGCGGCCGATCACCCGGCCGAGGTCGCTGGGGTTCACCCGAACCTCGAGCAGGTCACCGCGACGCAGGGTGCGCGAGGTGACCTCGACGTCGTCGGGGTGGTCGACGATGCCACGCACGAGGTGCTCGAGTGCATCGGCCAACATCAGGCCTGGGCCTCGGGCTCGTCGGCGCTCTCCTCAGCGGCAGGTGCCTCGGCAGCCTCGGCGGCCTTCGCGTCCGCGGCAGCCTTCGCCTCCTCGGCGGCCTTCTCGGCCTTCGCCTCGGACGCCTTGGCCTTGCGCAGCTCGGCCTCGTCCTCGGCAGCCTTGACGGCGGCGGCGGCCTCGGCGGCCCCCTCCTTGACCCTCAGGGTGCCCTCGGCGCCCGGGAGACCCTTGAAGGTCTGCCAGTCGCCGGTGACCTTGAGCAGGGCGAGGACCTGCTCGGTCGGCTGGGCGCCGACACCGAGCCAGTACTGCGCGCGCTCGCGGTTGATCTCGATCAGGGAGGGTTCCTCGGTGGGGTGGTACTTCCCGATCTCCTCGATCACGCGGCCATCGCGCTTGGTGCGCGAGTCGGCCACGACAACACGGTAGAACGGCGTCCGGATCTTGCCGTGACGCTTCAAACGGATCTTGACGGCCACTGTGGTGGTCACTCCTGGTTCATGTGTGGGTGAGCCCGTTCGAGGGCGCCAGTGGGGCCGGCGCTGCGGATCGGGCTCGGGACACGCCGGCTGCTCGGTGAGAGGGCCGAACACCAGCGGGTACAGCGGGTCATTCTGCCAGACCCGCACGGGTGCGTTCCACCTGCCCGCCCGGCGACATGGCGACACCCGGGGTGAGATGCCTCACCCCGGGTGTCGTGTGACGCCCACGATCACGGCCGCTGGGTCACTGCCACCGGAACAGTTTCGCGGCCAGCGGGTACAGGACTGCGATGTAGGCGGCCATCACCACCATCTGCAGGGCCGGGAACTCCCCGGTGAACCAGGCGGCGCTGAGCGCCTGACTGAGCGCACCGAGCGGCGTGAACGCAGCGATCGTGGCGACCGCGTCGGGCATGAGCGGCCCGGGGGTCCACATCCCTGCGAAGAAGAGCATCGGGAAGTAGATCAGCATCCCGATCCCGCCGGCCGCCGAGGCCTTCCGCACGAGCGCCCCGATCAACAACCCGATTCCCGCGGTTGCCGCGGCACCGAGGAGGAACGCGAGCACCGCCACGGCCGGGGACTGTGGTGCCGGAATCCCGAACGCGAGCGCCCCGGCCGCCAGGGCGAGCAGGCTGGCCGCCACGAGCGCGACCAGGTTGACGACGACCTGCGCGATCAGCACGCCCTGCGGGCGCATCGGCGTCGTCGAGATGCGCCGGAGCACGCCGAGCTCACGCGCCGTGACGATCTGCGTCGGCAGCGTGCTCAGCGCGACCGTCGCGACCGCCAACGACAGCGCGATCGGGACGTACAGGTGGATCGCCAGGTGACCGTCCCAGGGCTGCCCCATGCCGGTGATGGGGTCCCGCATCCCGGGCAGGGCGTAGCCGACACCGACCATGAGCACGGCGGGGAACAGCAGGGCGAAGACCACGCTGCCGGTATCCCGCAGGAACAGGCGGAACTCGGAGGCGATCAGGGCGCCCAGGCCGCGCATCGGGCGCGCCGTGGACGTGGTGCGTACTGCGGTCGTGGCACTCATGCGGCCAGCTCCTCTTCTACCGGGTGCCCGGTCACGTCCACGAAGACGTCCTCGAGCGTTCTGGTCATGGTTCGGATCTCGTCCGGGACGACGCCCACCTCGGCGAGCGCGAGGATGACGGCGGGCAGCACATGGGTCGTGCCGGTCACCTCCAGCTCGTCCTCGATCGTGGAGACCGCATGGACGTCGGCGAGCGACTCGATCAGCTCGATCGGGTCCGCAGCGCCCTCGGGCAGCCGCATCCGGAAGGTGCGCTCGTCGCTGCCGCCACGGATCAGCTCCTTCGGGGAGCCGGCGGCCACCACGCGCCCCTCGTCGATCACGACGAGCCTGTCGCAGAGCCGCTCGGCCTCGTCCATGAAGTGGGTGACGAGGATGATCGTGACGCCCGAGTCCCGGACCCGCTCCACCAGGTCCCAGACGTCGCGCCGGGCCTGGGGGTCCAGGCCTGTGGTCAGCTCGTCCAGGACCGCGACCTGCGGACTGCCCACGAGCGCCAGGGCGATGGACAGCCGCTGCTTGAGCCCGCCGGAGAGCTTCGCGAACTGCTTGCGCCGGTGCTCCCCGAGGCCGAGCATGCCGATCAGCTCCTCGGGGTCCGCCGGGTCCGGGTAGAACGACGCGAACAGTTCGAGGGCCTCGATGACCGTGATCTTGGCGGGCAGGCGAGCCTCCTGAAGCTGCACGCCGAGCACTGCCCGAATCGCCTGGGGGTCCTTCCTGGGGTCTATGCCGAGGACGGACAGCGACCCCCCGTCGGCGCGACGCAGGCCGGCCAGTGTCTCCACAGTGGTGGTCTTGCCGGCGCCGTTGCGACCGAGGATCCCGAAGATCTCTCCCCGTTCGACGGCGAAGCTGACGTCCGCCACGGCGGTCTTGGCTCCGTAGGACTTACGCAGGTTCTCGACCTGCACGACGATGGTCATGACATCTCCAATGGCTTGCGGATGGCGATGGTGCGGGCCATGGCGTAACTGGCCACGGCGGTGGCGGCCGTGGTCGCCGCGATCACGGCGACCGTGAGGGCGGCGGGGTCGAGACCGCTCGCGATGATGGGCGGCAGAACCGTCAGTGGCAGCGCCGCGGTCGCCCAGGCCCCCCACCGGTAGTAGGTCAGACCGACGAGGACACCGGAGAGGCCGCCGGCCACGAACATGACGCAGTGGAACACCAGGGAGACTCCCCACGCCGAGGGGATCGGCGCGGCGGACGTGGCCGCGAAGGACCAGCCCTGGTCCAGGTAGATGCCGCGTTCGATCACCAACACCGCCGTCATCACGACGCCGTTGACCACCCCGATCACGACGTTGCTGATCAGTGCCCCGATCACGAAGGACCGGCGGGTCATCCCAGCGGCCACGTGGACGTTGATCGTGGCGGTCACCACGATCAGGGCGACGGAGAACGGGTACCAGATCCCGCCGTAGCGGATCGTCGACATGATCGAGAACGGCGGCTCCCCCATCCGCCAGTCGAGCACCAGCGTCACCACGGCTGCGGCGATCACGCAGATGGCCCAGAACCAGGCAACCGATACCAGTGAGGCACGTGTCATCCGCTGGGCGGCGCGGGCCCACTGCGGTGCGGTGGCAGTCATCGGGACTCCTTCTCGGTCAGGTGGACGAACAGGTCCTGCACGCCGACGCCGCCGATCGCGACACCCGCGGCCCGCGCGGCGTCGAGTGCCGCGCCGTCGAGGTCGCCGAACACGGTGACCTCCTTGGTCGGGCCGAGCGAACGGCTCGCGACGACCCGCAGGCCGGCGGTGACGGCGTCGACCTGCGCGGTGGGGCCGGTGAGCGTGGCGCCGCGGGTGCGGAAGTCCTCCACCTCCTCG
This sequence comes from Occultella aeris, assembly GCF_902703175.1. Classification (GTDB taxonomy): domain Bacteria; phylum Actinomycetota; class Actinomycetes; order Actinomycetales; family Beutenbergiaceae; genus Occultella; species Occultella aeris. The sequence goes on from NZ_CACRYJ010000058.1 coordinate 159,064, forward strand.
TTCAGCAGGAGCCGGCCCTCATCGAGGATGACCACGCCCGAGAACAACCGCTCGATCTCACTGATCAGGTGGCTGGACAGGATGATCGTGCGCGGGTGCTCGGCGTAGTCGGCCAGGAGCAGGTCGTAGAACCGGTACCGCGAGGGCGCGTCCATGCCGAGGTACACCTCGTCGAACATCGTCAGCGGTGCGCGGCAGGCAAGGCCGATCACCGCCCCGAACGCGGACCGCTGCCCCCGCGAGAACGTACTGATCGCCTTCTTCCGGTTCAGCCCGAACGCGTCCACGAGCTCGTCCGCGAACTGCGCATCCCACGCGGGGCGGGCCTGTTCGTAATAGGCCAGGCTCGCCGAGATCTTCTCGTTGGCGAGGACGTCGCCGCTCTCGCGGATCAGACTGACGCCGGCCATGACGCGTTCGTTCTCGAACGGCTCGGCGCCGTCGATGAGCACGGAGCCCGCCGTGGGCCTGCGCATCGACGCGAGCACCGAGAGCGTGCTCGTCTTGCCCGAGCCGTTGCGGCCGAGCAGGCCGTAGATGCCGTCCGGTTCGAGGTCGAACGAGACGTTGTCGACGGCGGTGGTGCGACCGTAGCGGACGGTCAGGTCGCGGACGGAGACGGCAAAGCCGCTCATCGCTGCTCTCCTTCGGTGCTGTTGGTGGTGGTGGTCAGTTCGGAAGCAGCGCCGGAGCGCTCGATCCAGCGGATCAGTTCCGAGGTGCTGATGCCCAGGACCCGGGCCTCGGCCAGGACCGGCTCGAGCAGGTCCTCGAGGAACGTCTCGCGACGGCCGGCCCGCAATCGGTCAGGTGCCCCTTCGGCGACGAACATGCCGACTCCTCGTTGCTTGTAGAGCACGCCCTCATCCACGAGCTGGGCGAAGGCCTTGGCCGCGGTGGCCGGGTTGATTCGGAACGTCGTCGCGTACTGGGTGGTCGACATCACCTGTTCTCCCTCCGCGAGGTGCCCCGCGAGGATGTCGCCGCGGATCTGGTCCGCGATCTGGATGTAGATGGGTTCTCGACCGTCGAACACGACTACCTCCGTTCACTGGTTCATTACTCGACTAATGAACCATAGAACCGAAGAGGTGTCAAGGCGTGGTCGGGTACGAGGCACCGACCGGTCCGCTCGCTCGTCGACCTGGTCGCCAACGCCTCGAGTCAGCCAGAAACTCAGCACGACCTCGAGGGGTTGGGGACCAACGCGGTGGTTCGGCCGGCTGGCGCGCGGGTGGCCAGCGCGCGGTCAGCGCGGGAGCAGGTGCCCGGCGCGGATGACGGCGCTCGGGTGGGCCAGGACGGCGATGTCCTCGCGGGGGTCGGCCGGGTAGACGACCACGTCGGCAGGCGCGCCGTCGGCGATGCCCGGGCGGCCGAGGTAGTCACGGGCCAGCCAGCTGGCCGCGGCCACCACCTGGGCGGCGGTCAGGCCGGCCCGGACGAGTTCGGCGGCCTCGTCGGCGATCCGGCCGTGCCCGATGGTGCCGCCGGCGTCGGTGCCGAGGAACAGCCGCACCCCGGCGTCGTGGAGGTCGCGGACCTGGGCGTACCGCCGCGCGTGCATGGCCCGCATCCGGGCCGCGTAACGCGGGTACTTCGCCTCGCCCTGGGCCGCGATCGAGGCGAACCGGTCGATCTGCAGCAGGGTCGGCACCACCGCGACGCCCGCGGCGGCGGCGCGCTCGATCTGGGCTTGGGTCAGCCCGGTCCCGTGTTCGAGGCAGTCCACGCCGGCGTCCAGCATCGGGTCGATGGTCTCGGTCGCGAACGTGTGCACCGTGACGCGCGCGCCGGCGCCGTGCGCGGCGGCGACGCCTGAGGCCACCACATCCGCCGGCCAGAGTGGCTCGAGGTCGCTCTCGACCCCGCGAGCCCGGTCGATCCAGTCCCCCACGATCTTGACCCAGCCGTCGCCGAAGGCGGCCTGCTCCGCCATCGCCGCGGGCAGGTCGGCGACGTCGTCGAGTTCCGTGGCGTAGTGGCGCAGGTACCGCTTCGGCCGGGCGAGGTGGTGGCCGGCCCGGATGAGCTCCGGTGCGTCCACACGAGGGCGCGGTCCCGCGGCCGGAAGCGGCGGTTGCGCCGCGGAATCGCGCGCCCGCGAGGGAGTCCCCGCCGGGGCGTGCTGCAGCCAGCGGGAGTCGATGGGCGAACCGGCGTCCCGCACGAGCAGAGTCCCGGCGGCGAGGTCGGTCGCGGCCTGAGCCAGGGTAGTGGCCTCGTCGACGGCGCCGTCCGGGCCGAGGCCGAGGTGGCAGTGCAGGTCCACCAGTCCCGGCAGCACCCACCCGGAGATGGTGACGTCCGCCGTCGGGCTCGAACCGGGCTCACCGAGGGTGAGACGCCCGTCGCGAACCCAGGCGCGCCCGTACTCGCGTTCGCCGTCGGCGACGATCGTGCCGCTGAGCGCGATCACGTCACCGGCGGAGGTCATGACGGCCGGGGCGTCAGCGGCCGAGGAACTTCTCGAAGCCCTTCGGCAGCTCGAGTGCCGAGGGGTCCACCGTGGTCGGGTCCGCCGAGCCCATCCCGAACGCGGACCCGGCGGGCGCGTTCGCCGGGGCGGACGCACGCTCGGCGGCCTCCCGCTCCTGCTGCGCACGCTTCGCCGGGTTCCCGGACTTGCCCTTCTTGCCACGCTTGGGCGGCGGGGCCATCCGGCCACGGGACTTCTTCCCACCGCCGGGCATCCCACCCATGCCGGGCAGGCCGCCCATCCCAGGCATACCGCCCTTCATGCCGCCCCGGGCCATCGAGCGCATCATCGTCTTCGCCTGCTCGAACCGGTCCAGGAGCCCGTTGATCTCGCTCACCGTGGAACCGGACCCCTTCGCGATCCGGGACCGGCGGGAGCCGTTGATGATCTTCGGGTTCTGGCGCTCGGCCGGGGTCATGGACTGGACCATGGCCTCGACCCGCACGACCTCACGCTCGTCGAAGTTCTCCAGCTGCTCGCGCATCTGACCCATGCCAGGCAGCATGCCGAGCATCTTCTTCATCGAGCCGAGCTGCTTCATCTGCTGCATGTAACCGAGGAAGTCCTGCAGCGTGAAGTCGCCGTCGCCGGCGATCTTGTTGGCCATCTCCTCGGCCTGGCCCTCGTCGAAGGCCTTCTCGGCCTGCTCGATGAGGGTCAGGACGTCGCCCATGTCCAGGATGCGCGAGGCCATCCGGTCCGGGTGGAAGCGCTCGAAGTCGGTGAGCTTCTCCCCTGTCGAGGCGAACAGGACCGGCTTGCCGGTGACGGTCCGGATGGACAGCGCCGCACCACCGCGGGCGTCGCCGTCGAGCTTGGAGAGCACCACCCCGGTGAACCCGACGCCGTCCGCGAACGCCTGGGCGGTGGTGACCGCATCCTGACCGATCATGGCGTCGACCACGAACAGGATCTCGTCCGGGTTCACGGCATCGCGGATGTCCGCGGCCTGCTGCATCAGCTCGGCGTCGACGCCCAGGCGGCCGGCGGTGTCCACGACGACGACGTCGTAGTACTTGTCCCGGGCGTGCGCCACACCGCTGCGCGCGACCTCGATCGGGTTCCCGACCCCGTTGCCCGGTTCCGGCGCCCACACGGGCACGCCGGCCTGGCCGCCGACCACCTGCAACTGGGTGACGGCGTTGGGTCGCTGCAGGTCCGAGGCCACCAGCAGCGGGGTGTGGCCCTCCTCCTTCAGCCACTTGCCGAGCTTTCCGGCGAGCGTCGTCTTACCTGCACCCTGCAGACCTGCCAGCATGATCACGGTGGGCGGGTGCTTGGCGAAGGCCAGCTCGCGGCTCTCGCCACCGAGGATCTCGATGAGCTGCTCATTGACGATCTTGACGATCTGCTGCGCCGGGTTCAGCGCCTGCGACACCTCGGCCGAGGTGGCCCGCTCGCGCACGGCGGAGGTGAACGCACGGACCGCCGGGACCGCGACGTCGGCGTCGAGCAGTGCCCGGCGGATCTGCGAGACGGTCGTCTCGATGTCCGCTTCGGACAACCGCCCCTTGCCACGTAGCGACTTGAAGGTGGCGGAGAGCCGATCGGAGAGGCTGGCGAACACGCGGATTCCTTAAGCGAGTGGGCGGGACTGCCTTCCAGGATATCTTCCCGTCGCCGACCTTCGGCCCGCGGCCCGGCTCGGTGCCCCCGGTCTGGGCCGGTCAGGTCCCCGGCGCAGCCGCCAGCTGGGCCAGCACCCGCGTGCTCAGGGTGTCCACGAGCTGCGCCCGCCAGGCGGTCCACGCCTTGGGTCCGGCGGCGCGGGCGTCGGCCTCGGTGAGCACGCGCAGCAGCCGCACCATGGCCGGGCGGTTCTCCATGGCGGCGGCCACGCGGGCGGCGACGGCGGGGTCCTCCAGGTCCGCGCGAGTGGCGGTCTCGGCCAGGATCAGATGGTGGCGCACCAGGAGCCCCACGTCGTGGCGGGTCTGCTCGGGCAGGCCGAGCCGTTCCAGGATCGGGCCCACGATCCGCTCCCCGACCTCGCTGTGGTCCTGCGCTCCGGCGACCTTGCCGATGTCGTGGAAGAGGGCGGCCCACAGGACGGTGTCGCGGTCGGCGGCGTCGCCGCCGTCGTCGAGCTCGCCGCGGCGGGTGACGCCGTGCACGTTCGCGACGGTCTGCACCAGGTGCCGGTCCACGGTGTAGATGTGCACCGGGCTGCGCTGCGGCCGGTTCCGGACGGCGGCCCACTCGGGGAACCACCGGGTGACCAGCCCGGCCAGGTCGAGCACCTCCCAGATCGGGATCTGGGCCTCGCCGCTGCGCAGCAGCGCGAGCAGATGTTCGGTCGCCGACGCCGACCAGGGCGTCGGCAGGTCCACCGTGCGCTGCAGCGAGGCGATCGTCACCGGCGACAGCGGCAGCCTGGTGCGGGCCGCCGTCGCCGCGGCGCGCAGCGCCAACTCCGCATCCACCTCGGGCCGCGCGTCGATACCGAGGACGAGCTCACCGTCGTGCTCGACGAGGTTGTCGGCCACGGTGCGCAACCGGGGCGGCACCCGCCGACCCCGGACGAGCGCCGGGCGCAGCCGCAGCGAGGGCCGCCGCAGGGCCTGCTTCGCGTGGCGCACCGTGGTGTCGAGGGAGTACGCGACGACGCGGGCGGAGTGCGCGATCCCGGCGAGCAGCTCGTCGGCGTCCGTGTGGCCCAGCCGCGCGGCCACGTCGTCCTGGTGGACCCGGAGCAGCCGGTTCGTGTGCCGGCCCGTCACGGAGGCGAGCGCGTCACGAACGTCGAGCAGGTGTTCGTAAGCGCCGTCCACGTCCCCGTGTGGCCGGTCGGTCAGCCAGGTCGCAGCGAGCGCCCAGGTCACGATGGCGTCCCGGATCCCGCCGCGGGCCTCCTTCAGGTCCGGCTCGGTCAGGTACGCCAGCTCGCCGTGTCGCTCGGCGCGGGCACGGGTCGAGTTCAGCAGCTCGGGCAGCCGGCGGCGAGCAGCCGAGCGCCAGTCCGCGAGCACGGCGGAGCGGGCCCGGTGCAGCACGGTGGCATCTCCGGCGAGGCAGCGCACGTCGAGGAGCCCGACGGCGGCCGGCAGGTCCGCGGACGCGACGTGTCGGCATTGGGCAAGGCTCCGTACCGAGTGGTCCAGGTCCAGCCCGGAGTCCCAGATCGGGTACCAGAGTGCCTCGGCGAGGGCCGCGACCTGCTCGGACGCGTGGGTCTGGCCGTCGTGCACGAGCATGAGGTCGAGGTCGCTGGTGGGGCCGGCATCCCGGCGCCCGTGGGAGCCGACCGCTGCCAGTGCCACACCGGTGCTCACGTCCACGCCGCTGCGCTCCGCGGCGTCGTGCCAGAGGTCGATCAGGGCGCCGTCGACGAGGTCGGCGAGCGCCTGCCGGTAGCGGGTGCCGGCGGGGCTGGTGGGGTGCTCGAGCCGAGCCCGGCGGAGGCCCCGCAGCAGGGGCTGCGGGGCCTCCTCGTGCCCGGTTGGGGACGCGGACATCACGTCTACAGGGCGTCCGGACCGCTGGCTCCGGTGCGGACCCGGATGACGTCCTCGACGGGGCTGACCCAGACCTTGCCGTCGCCGATCTTCCCGGACTGGGCGGCGTTGACCACGACCCCGGCGAGGGTGGTGGCGTCGCCGTCCTCGACGAGCACCTCCACGCGCACCTTCGGCACCAGGTCCACGGTGTACTCGGCACCGCGGTAGACCTCGGTGTGACCCTTCTGCCGGCCGTAGCCGCTGGCCTCGCTGACGGTCATGCCACGGACACCCGCGGCCTCGAGAGCGGACTTGACGTCGTCCAGCTTGTGCGGCTGGATCACTGCGGTGATGAGCTTCATGAGTTGATCTCCTCGTAGGCGGTCTCGGCGTGCTCGGCCAGGTCGATGCCCCGGACCTCATCCTCCTCCGGCACCCGCCAGCCCATGGTGGCCTTGATGGCGAGCCCGATGACGGCGGTGATGACCCCGGAGAAGACGATCGCGACCACCGCGATGATGATCTGCACGGCGAGCTGGTTGAAGCCGCCGCCGAAGATCAGTCCTCCGTCGGTGGCGAAGACTCCGATCAGGACGGTGCCGACCAGCCCACCGACCAGGTGTACGCCGACCACGTCGAGCGAGTCGTCGTAGCCGAGCTTGTGCTTGAGTCCCACGGCCAGGGCGCACAGCACCCCGGCGATGGCGCCGAGCGCGATCGAGGTGACCGGGTTCAGCGCACCGGCGGCCGGCGTGATCGCGACCAGGCCGGCGACGACCCCGGACGCGGCGCCCAGCGACGTGCCCTTGCCGTACTTGATGCGCTCGGTGAGCAGCCAGCCCAACATGGCGGCCGCCGTCGCCGACGTCGTGTTCACCCAGGCCAGACCGGCGGTGCCGTCGGCGGTGAATGCCGAGCCGGCGTTGAAGCCGAACCAGCCGAACCAGAGCAGCGCCGCACCGAGCATCACCAGCGGCAGGTTGTGCGGTCGCATCGGGTCCGTGCCGAAGCCCTTGCGCTTGCCGATGATGAGCGCGAGGACGAGGCCCGCCACACCGGCGTTGATGTGGACCACGGTGCCACCGGCGAAGTCGATCGGTGCCGCGATCCCGGCGAAGGGCCCGTCACCGGAGAGGAGTCCGCCGCCCCAGACCATGTGGGCCATCGGGAAGTAGGAGAGGGTGACCCAGAGGGCCACGAAGACCATCCAGGAGGAGAACTTGGTGCGGTCGGCTATGGCGCCGCTGATCAGGGCGGTCGTGATGATCGCGAACGTCACCTGGAACGCGACGCCGACGATCGCCGGGACGCCGAACCCGTCGATGATGAACTCGCCGCTCTCGTCGTAGATCGTCCCGACCAGCCCGAACTGGTCGAACGGGTTGCCGAAGATTCCGCCGACGTCCGCTCCGTAGGACATCGACCAACCCCAGAGCACGTAGATCACGCCGATGACACCCATGGCGCCGAACGACATCATCATCATGTTCAGGACGGACTTGCTCCGCGTCATGCCGCCGTAGAACAACGCCAGGCCGGGTGTCATCAGGAGCACGAGGGACGCCGACGTCAGCATCCAGGCCGTGGCTCCGTAGTTGAGCTCTTCCATTCGCTCGCCTTTCCACACGCCGGCCGGGCGGCCGGTCTGTGGAGAAGACTCTTGGAGTGGCGTTTCACTGCCCCACCGCTGGTGTTACGGGCGTGTGACAGATTCGCGATCGATGTGAACGTCAGGTTTCGCGAGACCTGGATCCCGGATCCTGAGACGCGCACCCTTCGGCGGGAGCGCCGGCGGGTCAGGCGACGAGCGCGTCGACGAAGCCCTTCGGGTCGAACGGCGCGAGGTCGTCCGGCCCCTCCCCCAGGCCGACGAACTTCACGGGCACCCCGAGCTCACGCTGGACGGCCACCACGATGCCGCCCTTCGCGGTCCCGTCGAGCTTGGTCAGGACGATCCCGGTGACGTCGACGACGTCGGCGAACACCTGCGCCTGCCGCATCCCGTTCTGCCCGGTGGTCGCGTCCAGGACGAGCAACACCTCGGCCACCGGTGCCTGCCGGGCGACGACCCGTTTGATCTTGCCGAGCTCGTCCATCAGACCGGCCTTGTTCTGCAGGCGGCCGGCCGTGTCGATCAGCACCACGTCCACGCCGGCCTCGCGACCCGCCTTGACGGCGTCGAAGGCGACGGCGGCGGGGTCGGCGCCGTCCCGGTCCGAGCGGACCACCGGGACCCCCACACGCTCGCCCCAGGTGGCGAGCTGGTCCGCGGCGGCGGCGCGGAACGTGTCCGCGGCGCCGAGCAGCACGTCCCGGTCCTCGGCCACGAGCAGGCGGGCGAGCTTGCCGACCGTCGTGGTCTTCCCGGTGCCGTTGACGCCGACCATGAGGATGGTGGCGGGGTGCGGTTCGCCGTCGTCGCCGACGACGGGGCTGGCGGCCAGCCGACGGTCCATGCCCGGGTCGACCAGGGTGAGCAGTTCCTCCCGGAGGATGTCGCGGACCTGCTCCGGGTCGGTGGTGCCGAGCACCTTGACCCGGGTCCGCAGCGCCTGCATGAGCTCGTCGGTGGGGCCGGCGCCGATGTCGGCGAGGAGCAGGGTCTCCTCGATCTCCTCCCAGTCGGCCTCGGAGATGTCCCCGCGGGAGAGCAGCCGCAGCAGCGTCGAGCCGAGCGCACCCGAGCGGGCCAGCCGTTCCCGGAGCCGGACCAGGCGGCCGGCGGCCGGCTCGGGGTGCTCGAGCGCGGGTGCCTCGGGTTCGGCCGGTTCGACGGCGGTGGGTTGCGCCGTGGTGTCCGTGTCCGCCTCGGGCGGGGCGACCGGGCCGGCGGCAGCGTCGGTGTCCGTGTCGAGCGTGGCGGTCCCCGAGCGGGCACCGCCGCTCGCACCCGAGCCCGGCGGGAGGTCGCGCGGCTTGCCGCCGCGCCCCCGGAACAGGGCGACGGCGCCGCCGCCGATGACCACGACGGCCAGGACGAGGTAGATCCAGATGTCTTCGAGCACGATCTCAGTGTGGCCCACGCCGGCGGTCCGGAGCCACTCCCGGCGTGGGGTCGGGCGTCAGCGGCCGGGGCGGGCCCGGTCCATGACCTCACGCAGGTCCACGGGGGTGTGGTAGGCCGGACCGTCCTCGGCGAGGTCGAGGATGTCGGCGACCGTCAGGGACCGCTGGGGATCCACCCCGCGCTGCTCCCGAAGGTCGCCCTCGGCGGCAGGGACGGCGCGCGCACGAACGGACCGCAGCGACTCGCCGAGCCAGGAGAACACGCCCTCGGCCGGGACGTGCCGGCGCACCAGGACAGCCGCCACGACGACGGCGAGGATCACGCCGATTGCGACCACGACCATTGCATCCATCACCACGTGAGTATCACCCGCGCCGGGACCCGGTCGGCCCGGACTCGCCGGGTCGTCACCGGATCGTGACCATGACCTCACTCACACGTCGCGCGGCGTTCATCCGACGTTCTCGTGCAGCCGCTGACTGATCAGGGTCGTGACGCCGTCGCCGCGCATGGTGACCCCGTACAGGGCGTCCGCGATCTCCATGGTGCGCTTCTGGTGGGTGACCACGATGAGCTGCGAGTCCTCCTGCAGTTCTCGGAAGATGTCCAGCAGGCGACCGAGGTTCACGTCGTCGAGCGCGGCCTCCACCTCGTCCATGACGTAGAACGGGCTCGGCCGGGCCTTGAAGATCGCGACCAGGAGGGCCACGGCGGTCAGCGAACGCTCACCACCGGAGAGCAGCGAGAGCCTCTTGACCTTCTTGCCCGGTGGGCGGGCCTCGACCTCGATGCCGGTGGTGAGCATGTTCTCCGGGTCGGTGAGGATGAGCCGGCCCTCCCCGCCGGGGAACAGCCGGGAGAAGACGCCCTCGAACTGTTCGGCCGTGTCCCGGTACGCCTCGGTGAACACCCGCTCGACCCGCTCGTCGATCTCCTTGACGATCTCGAGGAGGTCCGCTCGGGACTTCTTCAGGTCGTTCAGCTGTTCGGTGAGGAACCGGTGCCGCTCCTCGAGCGCGGCATGCTCCTCGAGAGCGAGCGGGTTCACCCGCCCGAGCAGGGACAGCGCCCGCTCGGCCGCGCGCAGCCGCTTCTCCTGCTCGGCGCGCACGTACGGGTGCGGCTCGGGCACTTCGTCCTCCGGCGTGCCCGGCGCGGGAACGGCCGGAACCAGCTGGTCCGGTCCGTACTCGGCGACGAGCACCTGCGGGTCCAGCCCCAGCTCCTCGACGGCGCGCTGCTCGTACTGCTCGATCCGCAGCTTCTGCTGGGCCCGGGCCACCTCGTCGCGGTGCACGACGTCGGTGAGTTCGGAGTACTGCCTGGACAGCTCGTCCAGGTCCGCTCGGACGGTGGTCAGCTCCGCATCCCGTTGGGCGCGGGCGTCCTCGGCCTGCTGCCGCTGGGTGTGGGCGAGGGCAAGGGATGACTCGATCTGCTCGAGCGCGCGGGCCGCACCGGCCCGCACTGCGGCTGCCACCCGGGACTGTTCGGCGCGGCGTCGGGCGCGCTGGGCGGCGACCTCGCGCGCGTGCCGCTCCGCCTTCGCAGCGCGCTCGAGGGACTCGGCGCGACCGGAGATCGCCCGGACCCGCTCCTCCACGGTGCGCAGCACGAGCCGCGCGTCGGTCTCCTTCGCACGGGTGGCTGTGGCCGCGGCCGCGGTCTCGTCCCGTGCGGCGGTGGCACCCTCCAGGTCCGTCGCGGCCTGGTCCGGTTCGCGTTGGGCGTGCTGGAGCCGTTCGGCGATCTCCGCCAGCTCGGCGGCGTACGTGGTCCGCTTGGCCTCGGCTGCCTCGATGGCCGGCCGGGCCCGCTCGGCCTCGGCGGTGGCGGCCCGGAGTGCGGACCCGTGCTGGCCGAGCTTCTCGGAGACCGCGGCGAGCTGGGCGTCGGAGTCGTGCAGCGCGTTCAGGGTGAGGTCCGACTCGGCCTTGGCCTCCGCCTGTGCCTGCTTCGCCGGGCCGAGCGCGAACCGGGTCTGCTCGGCCCGGGCGATCGCGGCCGTGAGCTCGGTCTGCGCCTCCTCGCGGGCGGCGTGCACCTCGAGCACGCTCGGACCACCGGCGCTGCCACCACGCGCGTCGGTGTGGCTGAGCACGTCGCCGTCACTGGTGACCACGACGAGTCCGGCGCCGCCGGTCCCTTCGTGGTCACCGGCGCCGGCCAGCGCCGCCCGGGCCGAGCGCAGGTCCTCGACGACCACGACCCCGCGCAGCAGCCGGGCCACGGTCGGCGCCATCGGACCCTCGACCCGGACGAGGTCACCCGCCCACCGACCACCGCCGGGCGCCTCACTCCGGGACGTCTGCGAGCCGGCGCCGTCTGGCCGTGCCGCGATCGCGAGCCGGGCCTGGCCGGCGTCCTGCTCGCGAACGTGCCGGAGCGCGTCGACAGCGACCTCGACGGACTCGACGGCGGCCGCGTCGGCGAGCGGACCGAGCGCCGCGGCGATCGCGTTCTCGAAGCCGGGTTCGACGGTGAGCACGTCGGCGAGCGAGCCGAGCACGCCCGGCACCGGACTCCCCTCGAGCAGCGAGCCGGTGCCGTCCTTGCGGGTCAGGGACAGGTCGAGGGCATCGCGTCGCGCGGTCCAGGTGGCACGGGCACCCTCGGCCTCCCGCTCCTCCTCCTGCAGCTCGCGAACCTTCTCGGTGGCGGCCTCGAGAGCGGCGAGGGCAGCCTCGTGTGCCTCGTCGAGACCCTCCTCACCCTCCTGAGCGCCGACCGCCTGCTGTTCCAGGGCGGCAAAGGCCTGCTGCGCGGTCTCGGCCCGCTCGACGGCGGAGTCCAGGTTCGCGCGCAGGCGTTGCAGTTCCGCCTCGGTCGCCTCGAGCCGGCTGCGCCGGGCGCCGACCTGGCCGGTGAGCTGGGCGAGGCCCTCCCGCCGGTCCGCGACGCCGCGGTGCACCGCCGCGAGCGCCCGTTCGGCCACGGCCGCCTTCTCCTCCGCGAACCGCCGTTCGCTGGTCGCGGACTCGAGGTCGGCGCGGGCCTTGCCGATCTCGGCATCCAGGTCCGCCTCGGCCTGCCTGGCCCGGCGGGCCTGGGCGTCGAGATCGTCCGGGTCCCGGCGGCTCTGCTCCTCCTCGACCGGTCCGCCGAGGAGGCGGCAGCGCTCGGCGGCGAGCGTGTGCGTGCCGCGCAGCCGCTCGCGCAGGCTGGAGAGCCGGTACCACTGTTCGGTGGCGTCGGACAGGTGCGGCGCGGCGGCCGCCGCGGCCTGCTCCAGGTCCGTGAGCCGGGCCCGGGCCTGCTGCTGCGCGGCCTCCACCTCGGCCCGCTTGGCACGCAGCGCCGTCTCGTCGGCGACCTCCTGCGCGAGGGTGGAGGTGAGCTGGACGAGGTCGTCGGCGAGCAGCCGGGCGCGGGCGTCGCGCAGGTCCACCTGGACCACCTGGGCCCGGCGCGCGACGTCGGCCTGCTTCGCCAGCGGGCCGAGCTGACGGCGGATCTCGGTGGTGAGGTCGCTCACCCGGGCCAGGTTCGCGGCCATCGCCTCGAGCTTGCGGAGCGCCTTCTCCTTACGCTTGCGGTGTTTGAGGACCCCGGCCGCCTCCTCGATGAAGCCGCGGCGCTCCTCCGGGCTGGCGGAGAGCACGGAGTCGAGGCGCCCCTGCCCGACGATCACGTGCATCTCGCGGCCGAGCCCGGAGTCCGAGAGCAGGTCCTGGATGTCCAGGAGCCGGCAGCTCGAGCCGTTGATGGCGTACTCGGAGCCGCCGTTGCGGAACAGCGTCCGCGAGATGGTGACCTCGGAGTACTCGATCGGCAGGGCGCCGTCGGCGTTGTCGATGGTCAGGGACACCTCGGCCCGGCCCAGGGGCGGACGGGAGGAGGTGCCGGCGAAGATGACATCCGCCATGTTGCCGCCGCGCAGGGTCTTCGCGCCCTGCTCCCCCATCACCCAGGACAGGGCGTCCACCACGTTCGACTTGCCCGAGCCGTTCGGCCCGACCACACAGGTGATGCCCGGTTCGAGGTGGAGCGTGGTCGCCGACGCGAAGGACTTGAATCCTCGCAGGGTCAGCGTCTTCAGGTGCACCCCAGCAGCCTAGCGCCGGGGCCGGGTCCCGCCAGGGAGGCGCACCCCTAGACCCCGCGCACCCGACGCCCTAGAGTCGACTTCGTCCGGACATATGGACATACCACGGTCGGGGAGGACCGAAACGCACATGCGTCACCACGGGGAACCCACAGGGGCGGCATCGTCATGCCGACGCGGGATTCGCCCTTCATCGAACGACATCATCCACGTCCGTCCCACGATGCCTGCGCGTCGTGGGCGATTCCCGGAGGATCCAGCATGAGAAGGAAGTTGGCAGCGATCATCGCCGGCACGGCCACGGCGGCCCTGTTGCTCGGCGCCTGCGGCAACGACGGGTCGGACGATCCGACCGACGGCGGTGGCGAGGGCAGTGACGGCCCGGTCACCCTCACCATCACCCTGAACGCCATCGCCGGCGGCAAGAACGCCGCCGAGGCGGCTTGGATCGAGGACTGGGTGATCCCGGAGTTCGAGGCGGCCATGGCCGCCGATGGCAGGGACGTCACGGTGGTGTTCGAGCCGCAGGGCGTCGACGACGAGGACTACAAGACGAAGATCTCACTCGACCTGCAGTCCGGCGGCGGCGCCGACATCATCGGCATGGACGGGATCTGGGTCGGCGAGTTCGCCGAGGCCGGCTACATCCAGCCGCTCAGCGCCGTCGGCGGCTCGGGCGTCGACGAGTGGGAGGGCTGGGACCAGATCTCGGACGCGGTGCAGAACGCGCTCTCGTTCAACGGCGAGCGGTACGGCATCCCCCAGGGCGCGGACGGGCGGGTGCTCTACTTCAACAAGGACCTGTTCGCCGCGGCCGGGCTACCCGAGGACTGGCAGCCGACCAGCTGGGAGGAGGTGCTCGAGGCCAGCCGGGCACTGGCCGAGTCAGGGGTCCCGATCCCGCTGCAGATCAACGCGGGCACGGCCATGGGCGAAGCGACCACCATGCAGGGACTGCTGCCGCTGCTGGTCGGCACCGGGGCCGAGGTCTATCGCGACGACCAGTGGATCGGCGGTACCGACGAACTGCGTGACGTGCTCGAGTTCTACCGCACCATCTACGTCGACGAGCAGCTCGGCGACGCCGTGCTCCAGCAGGAGGCCGCGGGCCGGGACACCTCGTTCGCACAGTTCGCCGCTGGGGAGATCGGCATCCTGCTCGAGGGTGACTACTTCTGGCGCTCGGTCATCAATCCGGCCGAGGGCGTGGGGACCGCACCGATGGCGAACCGCGACGAGGTCGTCGGGTACACACAGATTCCGGCGCAGGAGCCCGGCAGCGGCATCAACGGGCAGGACTTCGTGTCGATGTCCGGCGGGACCGGCCGGGTGCTGAATCCGAACAGCGACAACCCCGAGCTCGCCTGGGAGCTGCTCGCGTTCATGAACTCAGCGGAGGCCTACGAGGCCCGCGCCGTGGACGGGCTGAACATCACCCCGCGAGCGGACGTCAACGCCGAGCTGCTCGCCAGCGACCCGATGCTGACGTTCGTCAGCGACGAGGTGCTGCCGATCACGGCCTACCGGCCCGGCCTGGCCGCCTACCCGGAGGTCTCGCTGGCGCTGCAGGAGGCCACCGAGGCCGTGGTGGCCGGAGACCCGGTCGACGACGCCCTCGCGAACTACGCGGACGCCGTCGCCGGCATCGTCGGGGAGGAGAACGTCGACAATGGCTGACGCTCACCTCCCGGGCCGACACCGGCCGGCGCGGTGAGCGCGATCGACGCGGCGGCGGGGCCACGGCCCCGCCGCCCGCCGGGTCGTCGACGACGCGCGGACGACGTCGCGGGACTCGGGCGGCTCCGGGCGGGCGTGTTCGTGGCACCGGCGCTGGCCCTGATCGGCCTGTTCCTGGTCTTCCCGGCGGTCTGGACCATCTACCTGGGTATGACGAACTACCGGCTCACCGGCCTCGCGGCCGCGAACCCGGAGTTCGTGGGCCTGGACAACTTCGCCAGCGCGCTCACCGACGACGCGTTCTGGCACTCACTGTGGCTCACCCTGATCTTCGTGCTGGTCTCCGGCGTGATCGGACAGACCCTGCTCGGGTTCTCGATAGCGTGGGCGCTGCGGCACGTGCGGGGGTGGGTGAAGTCGGTCATCGAGGCCCTCGTCCTCGCCGCCTGGGTGATCCCGGCGTCCGTGGCGTCGTTCCTGTGGCTGGCGCTGCTCGACCGGCGCACCGGCACGCTGAACGCGCTGCTCGGCACCGAGGGCACCGCCTGGCTGATCGAGTACCCGATGGTGAGCATCATCGTGTTCAACGTGTGGGTGGGCACGGCTTTCTCGATGCTGCTGTTCTCCTCCGCGCTCGCCGCGGTGCCGCCCTCGCAGATCGAGAGTGCCCGGATGGTCGGCGCCGGCTCCTGGCAGCAGCTGCGCGACGTCGTGCTGCCGAACATCCGCGGGCACATCCTGACGAACACGCTGCTCATCACGTTGTGGACGTTCAACACCTTCACGCCGTACCTGCTCACCGCCGGTGGCCCGCGCGACGAGTCGGCGATCCTCGCCGTGTACATCTACACGACCGCGATCCCCGGCGGGCAGTTGGGCATGGGTGCCGCGATCTCGCTGATCATGCTGCTGATCAACCTCGTCATCGCGCTCGGCTACCTGCGTGTGGCCCGGGCCGCCTCGGGAGGTTCGAAGTGACCGGCGAACCCGTGCTGCCGCAGGCGGCCGACGCACCGGCCCTCCGCCCGCTCACGCCCCCACCGTCGCTGGGCCGCCGGATGATCCGGCACTACCTGTCCCGCGTGCTGTTCGTGGTCGCGATGGGCCTGGTGCTCACGTTCTTCGCGCTGCCGATGCTGTGGCTGGTGACCGCCCCGTTCGACGCCGATCCGTCCCTCACGGTCGGCTGGCCGGACTGGACCATGGCGAACTTCGCCCGGATCGCCGAGAACCGCTACGCCCTCGGTTCGCTGCGCAACTCGCTCATCCTCGGCCTGGGCACCATGGCCCTGGTGCTCACCCTCGGCTCGCTCGCCGCGTACGCGCTGTCCCGGGTGCGGATCCCGGGCCGGGACGGGCTGCTGTACGCGCTGCTGCTGCTCTCCTCGATCGTCACCGGCACCGCGGCGATGGTGCCGACATTCCAGCTGATCACCCAGATCGGGCTGATCAACACCCAGATCGGGGTGATCCTGGTGCTCGCCGGCGGCGTGCTGCCGACCGTCATCTTCATCCTCAAGGACTTCATGGACTCGATCCCGAAGTCCTACGAGGAGTCCGCGCGGCTGTACGGGGCGAGCCCGCTGCAGATCCTCACCCATGTGGTGGTGCCCACGGCCCGTCCTGGGCTGGCGTTCGTGGCGGTCTGGACGGTGGTCCAGGTCTGGGGCAACTTCCTGGTGCCGTTCCTGCTGCTGCGGACCCCGGAGTCCCAGCCGGCGGCCGTGCTGATGTACACCTTCTACACCGAGGGCGGGCAGCCGGACCTGCGCCTGCTCTCGGCCTTCTCGCTCGTGTTCTCCGTCCCGGTGATCGCGATGTACTTCCTCGTCAACCGCCGGTACGGATTCCGGTTCCACGGAGGGATCAAGTCCTGATGGCAACCATCACCACCACCGCTCTGGTCAAGGAGTACCCGGGCGGGGTCCGCGGTGTCGACGGCGTCGACGTCACCATCGCCGACGGCGAGTTCTTCGCGCTGCTCGGCCCGTCCGGCTGCGGCAAGACCACCCTGCTCCGGTCGATCGCGGGCCTCGAGTCGATCACCGAGGGCGCCCTGCAGATCGGCGACCGGGATGTCACCGACCTCGAACCGGGTGAGCGGGGCGTGGCCATGGTGTTCCAGGACTACGCGCTCTTCCCGCACATGGACGTGGCGGACAACATCGCCTATCCCTTGAAGATCAAGCGGGTCGGTAAGACACCCCGCCGCGAGACGGCCACGGAGGTGGGCAATGGGCTGTCGCTGAACGGGCTGATGCAGCGCCGGCCGGCTCAGCTCTCCGGTGGGCAGCAGCAGCGGGTCGCGCTCGCCCGCGCCGTCGCGACCCGCCCGGAGGTGCTGCTCCTGGACGAGCCGCTGTCCAACCTGGACGCCCGGCTGCGCCTGGAGGCGCGCACCTTCCTGAAGGAGCTCCAGCGCGAGCTCGGCGTCACCACGGTGTTCGTGACCCACGACCAGGCGGAAGCGCTCGCCCTCGCCGACCGGATCGCGGTCATGAAGGCGGGCCGGCTGCAGCAGGTGGGCACGCCGCGGGAGGTGTTCTCCCGTCCGGTGAACACGTTCGTCGCGGGGTTCATCGGGTCCACGCCGATGAACCTGGTCGAGGCGGAGACGGTCGACGGCGCGGTCCGGGTCGCCGGGGCACCGGTGCCGTTGCCGGCCGGTGCGCAGGGCCGGGTCCGCGACGGCGCCACTGTGGTCTGGGGCGCCCGCCCGGAGTACCTGAAGTGGTCGACCACGCCGGTCGAGGGCGGCATCGAGGCCGAGGTGAGTGTCATCGAGAACCTCGGGGCGTCGGTGCTGGTCTCGGCGCACAGCGGCGAGACCAGGATGCAGCTCGTCCTGGACGAGGACGACGAGCCCGCACCCGGTGACCGCGGCTGGGTCCTCGCCACCCCCCGACGTAGCCTGCTGTTCGACTCCGAGACCACCGACCTGATCGGCTGAGCGTGACCACCACCCACCGGCTCCACCTGACCATCGACGACCAGATCGAGAACCGGTACCTGCCGGTCGCCTTCGAGTTGCCGCCGGGGTCGGACTCGGTGGAGGTCCGGTTGTCCTACGACACCTCGGCCGGCGTGCTGGACCTCGGCTGCGAGGGCCCGGCCGGGTGGCGCGGCTGGTCCGGCGGCGCACGGAGCCGGTTCGTGATCACACCCACCGCGGCCACGCCCGGGTATCTGCCCGGCGAGCTGGAGACCGGCGAGTGGCACGTGATCCTCGGTCTGCACCAACTGCCCGGCGCGGGCCTGGACGTCGTGCTCGAGGTCGACGCCCCCGCGACCGGTGCCGTCGAGAGCGAACCGGCTGCCGCCGTCGAGCAGGGCCCGCCGCGCGGGTCCACCCGCGGCCTACCCGCACCGGACGGCCTGACCTGGTTCGCGGGCGACTTCCACGCCCACACCCTGCACTCCGACGGCGCGGAGAGCATCGACCAGCTCGCCGCCCGCGCCTCCGCCGCGGGGCTCGACTTCCTCGCGGTCACCGACCACAACACGACCAGCCACCACCCGCACCTTCCCGGCGTCGGCGCCCGGCACTCGGTGACCCTGCTCCCGGGCCAGGAGGTCACCACCGCCCGCGGGCACGCGAACGCGTTCGGGGACATCGGCTGGATCGACTTCCGCGAGAGCGCGCAGCGGTGGGTGCACGAGGTCGCCGCTCGCGGTGGCGTGCTCTCGGTGAACCACGCCGTCGACGGCGACTGCGCCTGGCAGCACCCGCTCACCACCCTGCCGCGCGCGCTGGAACTGTGGCACATCTCGTGGTTCCGGGACCTGACCGCCACGTTCCCATGGGCGTTCTGGGCACGCTGGGGCGACGTGGTTCCGATCGGCGGATCGGACTTCCACAAGCCCGGTCAGGGCTGGACGCTCGGCACGCCGACCACGTGGGTTGCCGCGACGGAGAACACGCCGGAGGCGATCCTCGCGGGCGTGCAGGCCGGCCGGACCTCGATCAGCGTCGGGGTGCGCCCGGACGCCACCCCGGACCCGCTGCACACCCCGATGCTGCTGCGGCTCGGTGCGGACCTGGTCGCCCTGTCGGCCGAGGGCTCGGTGCTCGTCGACATCGAAGGCGCCAGACGGCGGGTCACCGGTCCGTCGGTCACGGTCGCCTCGTCCTGGGGTACTGGGCCGTACCGCCTCGAGGACCCGGACCGGCGGGTGCTGGCGATCTGCGCCTGAGCGTCACTCAGGTCGTCGTGGACGCGCGCACCCGCAGCGTCGGCAGCAGCACCTGACGGCGCGGGCTCAGGGCCCGCTCGGCCGGTGCGTCCCGCTCCGCGAACCGGTCGGCGCACATCCGCACGGCGAGACGCCCGAGATCGCGCTTGGGCGGCGCGACGGCCGTGAGTGGAACCGTGGCGTCCGCTGCCCGCTCGTCGTCGTAGGCGACGATCGCCAGGTCCTGTGGGACCCGCAGGCCCGCCGCCGGTGCGGCGTCGGCGAGGTCGACGGCCTCGTGGTCGGAGAGCACCACCATCGCGCTCTCGCCGGCCGCGCGAACCGACTCCAGCACCTCACGCAGACTCCGGGTGTACTCCTCGCCGGTGCCCGGGCCGACGGTGTGCTCGAACGTCTGGACCGACGGGCCCGCCTCGTCGCGCGCGAGCGCCATCCCGGCCCGCAGCCACGGTCCGGTGGGATTGCGCGGGCGCATGGCGAGTCCGATCCTGCGGTGTCCGAGGGCGATGAGGTGGCGCATCGCCGCGGCCATCCCGAGCGCGTGGTCGGTGTGCACGGACTCGATGCCGGAGAACGGATCGGGCACCTCGCGCTCGATCAGCACCACCGGCACCCGGGCGTCGGCAAGCAGGCGGTAGATGCGGGCATCGGCGGACTGGGTCCGGGCCGGCGTGACGAGCAGGGCGTCCACGCCGCGCGCGAGCATCCGCTCGACCAGGGTCACCTCGTCCTGTCTCGAGTAGTCGGACACCCCGAGCAGCAGCCGGAGCCCGAGCCGGTCCGCCTCGTCGTGGGCGCCGTCCACGACGGCGCGGTAGTAGTAGTCCCGCGCAGGCACGACGATCCCGACCAGGGCACCCTCGCCGTCGTGAGCCGTCTCGCGAGGACTGCGAGCGCTGCGAGCACGCGACCGCTCCGGAGCCGCCCCGGCGGGTTCGCGAACCGCGCCACCGCGCACCCGGCGTGACGGCGGCGAGGAGGCGACCACGGACGCAAGGTCGCGCCGGATCGTGATCACGCTGACGTCGAACCGCTCGGCGAGTTCGCGAACCTCCACGGCGCCGCTGACCTGGAGCTCCGCAGCGATGCGGGCGCGGCGTTCCTCGGTGAGCACCCCCAAGGAATAGCCGGTCGGGGGCATCATCGCAACGTGACCGGTTCTGATCGTTTCTCCGCCACGGCTGGACCGGGCCGATCGCGTGGGGCGACGCTGAGCGCCGACCGATGTAACGACGCATCGGCTGAAGCAACGGAGGCTTCGAGTGAGGACAGTTCGAGCGAGAGTCGTGACGTCGGTCGCGACCGCGTTGACCATGGTCGCGACGTCGCTGGCCGTGGCCGGAACCGCCGCGGCCGATCCCGGCTTCACGCCGGAGGCGCCCGAGAGCGTCGTCGATCTGGTCCGCACCGACCACCCACGGCTGATCCTCGACGACGCCGCGCTGACCGGCGTACAGGAGTGGATCGCCACGGACGACACCGCCGCGACGCTGGCCGATGATGTCCTCGGGCAGGCCGAGACGCTCCTGGTCGCCCCGGTGACGATCTATGACTTCCCGGACGGGCGCAGTCTGCTCACCCCCGTGCGGACGATCCTCAACCGGACCTACGTGCTCAGCCTCTCCTACCGGCTGACCGAGGACACCCGCTTCGTGGACCGGGCGTACGCGGAGCTGGCAGCCGCGGCGCAGTTCCCGGACTGGAACCCGGAGAGCTTCCTGTCCGTGGCCGAGATGCTGCACGCGTTCGCGATCGGGTACGACTGGCTGTACCCGGCCCTGACCGCCGAGCAGCGCGGCGTGCTCGAGACCGCGATGGTCACGCACGGCTTCGAGCCGGCCCAGGCCGGCTACGATGCGGGCGCGTCCTGGACCACCACGACGAGCAACTGGTCAATCGTGTGCACCAGCGGCATCGGCATCGCGGCGCTCGCCCTCGCCGATGTCGAACCCGAGCGGGCCGAGTCACTGCTGCAGCTCGGGCTCTCCCACGTCGGGCCGGCCCTCGACGAGTACGCCCCGGACGGCGGGTACCCCGAAGGCCCGACGTACTGGGACTACGCCACCCGCTACCTGGTGCCCTACCTGGCCAGCCTCGGCACCGCTGTCGGCGACGACTTCGGTATCTCCGACGCGCCCGGGCTGTCCGGAACGGTCGACTTCTCGATGTACATGGCCGGCCCATCCGGACGCACGTTCAACTACTCCGATGCGTCCTCGACGTACGGCGGCCCGCCTGCCGCCTACTGGCTGGCGGATCGGTACGACCAGCCCGGGTACGCGTGGTGGGCCGACGAAGGGCTGAGCGTGCCCGCGAACCCCCAGGCGTTGCTCTGGTACGGCCTGTCCGAGCGGGCCACCCCGGCGCAGACCGAGATGCCCCTCGACCGGTACTTCAGCGGCACCGAGACCGTCCTGTCGCGCTCGGCGTGGAGCACCCCGACGGCGTTGTTCACCGGGTTCAAGGCCGGTGACAACAGCAACAACCACGGCGACCTGGACATGGGCACCTTCGTCCTCGATGCCCTCGGCACCCGCTGGGCGGACGAGCTCGGTGCCGACTCCTACAGCCTGCCGGGCTACTTCAGCACGGGACCCGACGGCGAACGCTGGACCTACTACCGCAAGCGCGCGGAGGGCCAGAACACCCTGGTCATCAACCCCGGACCGGGACCGGACCAGTCGGTTGCGGCGGCCGGCCGGATCGTCGCCCAGGAGGACTCGCCCGCCGGCGCGTTCGCGGTCGCGGACCTCACCGAGGCCTACGCCGACCAGGGCGTGACCTCCTGGCAGCGCGGTGTCGCGATGATCGACAGCCGGTCAAGGGTGGTCGTCCAGGACGAGCTGAGCTCGACCGCCCCGGTCGAGGCGTGGTGGTTCATGCACACCTCGGCGGACGTCGAGATCGCCGACGACGGACGCAGTGCCGTGCTGACCATCGAGGGCCGGCAACTGCTCGCCCGGCTGGTCGACGCCCCGGCGCAGGCGCAGTTCTCGGTGATGGCCGCCGAGCCGCTGCCCACCTCGCCCGACCCGGACGGGCAGGCGGCCAACGGCCAGTCCAAGCTGACCGTGCACCTGCCCGGGGTCACCGACCTGCGCCTGTCCATCCTGCTCGAGCCGCTACCGGTCGGCGGGGCAGGCGAACCGGTGCCGACCGTGACCGACCTGGCCGACTGGACGGTGCCTGCCACCGGGGCGGCCACGCTGAGCGATCTCACCCACGACGGCGTGACGATCCCGGGCTTCTCCGCCGACGCCCGCACCCTCGTGCTCGAGACGACGGACCTCGGCGTGATCGAGGCGGTCCCGAGCACCGGCACCGACCAGGTCGACGTGCAGATGCCGGACGCGCTGCCCGGAACGGCCGTGGTATGCGTCGGACCGTCGGGTGACGGTTGCCAGACGCGGTACGAGGTCCACCTGACCCGGCCGTACAGCGGCCCACTGACCGGGAGCATCGTCGGCACGAACCCGACGTCGAATGCGGTCGACGACGATCTCGGAACGTTCTGGTCGGCGCAGGGAGACGGTCAGTGGCTGCGCGCCAACCTCCCCGAGACGGCGACGGTGGACGGCGTCCGGGTCGCCTGGAGCATGGGCAACGCTCGGGTGTACAGCTATGACGTGCAGACCTCGCTGGACGGCGAGCAGTGGTCGACCGTGTGGTCGGGTGCCAGTTCGGGGACGACGCTGGACCTGGAGGACGTCACCTTCGAGCCGGTCCGGGCCGGCTACGTCCGGATCCTCGCCCACGGCAACAACGCCAACATGTGGATGAGCCTGTCCGAACTCCGGATCAGCACGGCCGAGGGCGAGTGGCCGCAGACCGAACCCGCCGCCCCCGACCCGGTCGCGATCGCGATCGGCTCCGGCGCCCTGAACCTGCACCCGCAGACGGTGGACAGCCCGGCGCTCACCGTCACGATGAGTGACGCAACCACCGTCCCACTGGATCTGACCGCGGCGTCCCTGCGGTCCTCCGACCCCGACGTCGCCGAGTTCACGAGCGACGGCGTGGTGGTGGCCCGCTCCGTCGGATCGACGCTCCTGACCGCGCTCTGGCGCTCACCGACCGGGACCCTGGTGGGCGGACGCGCCACCGTGGCCGTGACCGATCCCGGCACCAGCACCCTGACCGCCGCCCGCGACGGGTACGTGCGGGACGGCACCTACGCCGACACCTCCTACGGCACGGCCGCCTCGATGACGGTCAAGCGGGACCCGAGCGGCAACAACGCCGGCTTCAACCGCGAGACGTACCTCGCGTTCGACCTCGAACCGCTCGATGGTCGGGACCTCGTCCGTGCCGAACTCGTCCTCACGGCGGGGGTCACCACGGACCGGACCATGCTGGTCGACGTGAGCACGGCCGCAGCGGACTGGACCGAGGCGGACCTGACCTGGAACTCACGCCCCGCCGTCGGCACCGCGGTCGGGCAGTTCACGGCGGGCAGCGAGCCGGCCCCGGTGAGCATCGACGTCACCGGCGCGGTGTCCGCGGCTCTCGGCGAGGGTGGGGCGAGCCTCGGCTTCGCGCTGCTGCAGAACGCTCAGGACACGCAGGCCTTCGGCACGTCCGTGTGGTCCCGCGAGCGCGGCGAGGGCGGCCCCTCGCTCGTCCTGCACTGGGCCGAGACGACGGCGTGCACGTCCACGGTGACCGGATCGACCTCCGGCGCAGTCGCCCTGACGGGGTCGATGGCCTGCATCGTCGACGCCGACGTGCGCGGGCCGGTGACCGCAGCGGACGGCACGTCCGTCCGGATCGAGGGGTCCACGATCGCCGGCCCGGTCACGGTGCCCGCCGCGGGCTCCGTGATCGTGGCGGACACGACCATCAACGGTCCGGTGCAACTGTCCGGTGACTCCTCCTCGATGTGGGTGGAGGCCAGCACGGTTCGAGGGCCGGTCACCGCCCTGGCCCCCGGCGGCACGCTGGCCCTGCTCGACTCCGAGGTGGTGGGCACCCTGGCGTGCTCCGCGGAGTCGGTCACGGTCATCATCGACAGCGACGTCCGGGTCGCGCAGCCGGAGTGCGGGTGACCGAGCTCGCTCGGTTGCCGGCTCAGATACCCAAACCGCGCATCCGCGCGATGACGGCGTCCACCAGGGCGGGATCGGCGACCGGGCCGCGACCGTCGAGGGTCAGCTCGTCGGCGATCCTGCCGTCGATCATGAAGACCACCCGGTCCGCTCGTGCGGCCACGCGCACGTCATGGGTGACGACCAGCAGGGTGGTGCCGTCGCGGTTGAGCTCGGTGAGCAGGTCCAGGATCTGCTCGGCGGAGTCGCGGTTGAGCGCCCCGGTGGGCTCGTCGCCGAAGATGATCCGCGGCCGGCGCATCAGGGCCCGGCAGATACCGGCCCGCTGCAGCTGACCGCCGGAGACCTGGGCCGGCATCCTGGCCCGCAGGTCCCAGACCCCAGCCCTGGTCATGAGCTCCCTCGCCCGGGCGACGCGGTCCGCGGTGGTGCCGACCCGGTCGAGGGAACTGGTCAGGACGATGTTCTCGAGCAGACCGAGATCCGGCAGCAGCGTGGGCTGCTGGAACACGAACCCCATGTGCTTCCGGCGATGATCGGCGAGCTCGTCGGGGCCCAGCGCGGTGAGTTCGACGTCCTCGAGCCGCACGGTCCCGGCGTCGACCGGGTCCATCCCGGAGAGGCTGAAGAGCAGGGTCGACTTGCCTGAGCCGGACGGGCCCATCACGGTCACGAACTCGCCCTCGGCGACGGTCAGGTCGACGCCGCGGAGCACCTCGGCGTGCTGGCCGTCGAGGGTGAAGCTCTTCCTGAGGCCGCGGGCGCTCAGCAGCGCCGGGCCGGTGCCGGTCTGCGAAACGGTGGTGATGATCGGCATGTCCTCACTGGTCCTTGATGGTGGTTGAGATGGCGAGGCGGGTGCCCGGCCGGGAGCTCGCCAGCGTGGCGACGGCGACGACGGCGAGGAGCACGAGCGGGGAGGCGGCGTAGGCGAGCCAGGGGTCCGCGATCAGGCGCAACTCGGACAGGCCGATGCCCGAGAGGAACATCCCGGCGAGGCCGCCGCCGAGCACCTTCGCGCCGACCGCACCGAGGAGCACGCCTGCGGCGAGCACCGCCGCGGACCGGACCACGTACTGGGTCTGCACGTGGCCGTCGCGGAAGCCGAGTGCGCGCATCACGCCGATCCCGAAGGCGTCACGCACGATCAGCAGCCTCATGAACAGGGCCGTGATCAGCGCGGCCACGGCGAGTCCGATCGCGAGCGCCGCGATCGCAACGGTGCGCAGGGCGTCGATGGTGCCGCCCATCGTGGCGTCGACATAGTCGCGCACGGAACTGACCTCGAGGTCGGGATAGGACTCGGCGTAGCCGGCGATCACGGCAGGCACGTCCACCCCCGGCGCGAAGTCGGCGTAGAGGGTGGTCCACATGAGGTCGGCGCTCGTGTGCGGAGCGACCATCTTCGCGGTGTGCCCACCATTGGTGACGTCCTGGTAGATGCCGGTGACGGTCAGGTCGAGCGGCGGGAGCGGCCCAGACACCCCCGCGGCGCCGGCCGACACCGGCGTCACCGAGACACGGTCCCCCACGGCCGCGCCGAGGGTATCGGCCTGCAGTCGGGACAGGGCGATCTGGGTGTCGGCGGTCGGCGCGGCGCCATCGGAGTAGGTCAGCGGGAACGCGGCGAGGTCACCGGACTCGATCTTCACGGTGGCGGGCACGCCATCGGTATCGAGGGCCGTGTAGGAGGCCGTGGTGAACACGGCGTGGCTGGCCACCTGCGGGTCCTGCGCGAGGTCGCGGTCGAGGTCGGCGACCCGGTCGGCGGCCGCACCGGCCTGGGCATCGACCCGCAGGTCACTGACGCCGGCACCCATGTAGGTGATGAAGTCCGGCGCGGTCACGGTGGTGTGCAGGTTCTGCGGCAGGATCAGGATGAACGCGCCCAGGGCGTAGATCACCAGGGGCACCGCATACAGGGCGGGACGCCGCAGCACGTCGCGCAGGCCGAGGCGTATCGGGGTCCCGGGGCGCTCACCGAGCGCGGACAGCAGCCGCGCGGGGCGCCGGCGCGAGGCCACGGCGACCGGGGCGCCGGTCCGGATCGCCTGGACCGGCGAGACTGCCCGTAGGCGACCCAGCGTGCGTCGCACCGCGAGCCCCACGACGGCGACGATCAGCGCGCTCAGCGCCACGCCGAGCAGCAGCGACGGCACGGTCCGCCCGGCGGGTCCGAGGAACAGTCGGACGTCCGCGAGGAGGACCCGGTTCAGGGCGAGCGAACCAACCAGCCCGACGACGGCGCCGACCGCCGCGAGCACCAGGTATCGGCGAGTGTAGAGCCGCCGGAGGTCGCGATCACGGACGCCGATGGCCTTGAGGATCCCGATCTCCCGGTAGTCCCGTTCGAGGGTGGTGAGCAGCGTGAACCGGATGCAGAGCAGGGCGATCGCGACGAGGAGCACCGTCACCAGGATGACGATGGCGGCGGTGATGCCGCCGGAGAGCGAGTTGACCAGGACGAACAGGGTCCAGGTGATCGTGGGCCCGTTGGCCTCGAGTCCGGCGGCCCGGTACTCCGTCTCGAACTGGCCGACGGCGGCGACATCGGTGAGGCGGAACTGGATGAGGTACTCGATGGCGCCCGCCTGGCCCACGGCGTGGGTCAGCCGCTCGAGGTCGGCAGGCGCGACGAGCAGCCGCTTGGACGAGGCGTACGAGGAGTTCATCTGGGAGTCCCGCAGGAACCCGGCCACGGTCAGGTGCACGGCGCCGTTCGGGCCGGTCACGGTGAGCCGCTGACCCTGCTCGAGGTCGAGCAGCTCGCGGTAGAACAACGGCAGCCAGACGGTGCCGGGTGCGGGGTCGATGACCGCGCCGTCGGTGTCCAGCAGCAGGTCGAACTGCGCGTTCTGGGTCACGAACGAGTTGTCCTGCAGCCCCGGCGCGAGCGTGGTGTCGGTGCCTGCTCCGGTGATCCGGATCGCGGAGGAGTCCACGTTCAGCATCTCCACGACGGCGTGGGTGTCGACCAGGTCGTTCGCCACGGCGAAGGCGGCGATCCGCTCGGCATCGAGGGTCCCGGCGTGCATCTGCAGGAAATGCGGGGTGCGGGCCTGCTGCATGAGCGACGCGCTCGCCCCGGTCACGGTGACCACAAGTGCTCCCGCCGAGCTCGCGAGCGCGGCGGACAGCGCCACGAACAGCACCAGGACGACGGCGGTCGTCGGGTTGCGCCGGATGGCGTTCCGGGTGAGCCGGCTCAGGACGTGCCCCTGGCTGGGGTTCATGCCTCAAGCCTCGCGGGCCAGCGTGCCCGCGGGTATCGGTGGTGCCCCTGAACCGCCCCTGATCGTGATCAGGACCAGGTCGGGGGTTCCGCATCAGGGTGGCCGGCCCCGGTCGGCGGCGGCCCCGGTGCGTCAGTCGCCCTCGGTGTCCGCGTCCTCGTCGGGCACCACGACGGACTGGTCGACCACGTCCGCCTCCTCGGCGAGGTCGTCGAGGTCGGGACGCGCGGTCCCGGGGTGGTAGTCCTCCCCCACGCCGCGCGGGTCCGGGTGCGCGATCTCCTCGACGAGGTTCTTCGGGTCCGTCTCGTCGTCCTCGACGAGACCGGCGTCGCGCCAGGACTCGTGACCGGGAAGTGTGCTCATGACTCCTCCTCGACTCGGGTCCACCCATAGTGGACCGACGACGCGGACGGCGCCACTACTCGCGAGGCATCCGTCGCGCCCTGGCCCCGCGGAGAGAGGTCACGGCGAAGACGACGACCGCCACCAGCGCGCAGCACAACAACCCGCCGGCCCCGTAACCGAGCCCGTCCGCGCACACGTGGTCCCCCGAAGGCAGAGCGGGGCCGCACCCCAACCGGAACACGTCCCGGGCCAGCGGGAGGCCCACGAACGTCAGGAGGAGGCCGGTCAGGATGGCGCCGAGGATCCCAAGCGCCTGCGCCCGGAGCAGGATGTCGAACCACTTCGGCACCACGCCGCCGGCCGTGCCGCCGCTGTCAGCTTCCGGGCCGACCCGCCGCATGCCGTCACCTCCTGGGCTGATGCTGGCGGTAGTCGTCCGCAGGGTAGACGCCGAGGATCTTCACCTCGGTGGTGAAGAACTCCAGTTCCTCCAGGGCGCGCGCCAACCCGATCTCGTCGGGGTGGCCGTCGACCTCCGCGAGGAACTGGGTGGCGGCGAACTCCCCGCCCACCATGTAGCTCTCCAGCTTCGTCATGTTGACGCCGTTCGTGGCGAAGCCGCCGAGCGCCTTGTAGAGGGCGGCCGGGAGGTTGCGCACGTTGAAGATGAAACTCGTCACCACCGGCCCGTTGCCGGCCGACGCCCGGACCAGTTCCGGGGACAGCACCAC
Organism: Occultella aeris; assembly: GCF_902703175.1. Taxonomy (GTDB): domain Bacteria; phylum Actinomycetota; class Actinomycetes; order Actinomycetales; family Beutenbergiaceae; genus Occultella; species Occultella aeris. The sequence goes on from NZ_CACRYJ010000058.1 coordinate 187,260, forward strand.
GAACCGGGTGGTGTTGTGGTCCTCGTCCTCCACGTCCGTGGCGAGGATCTCCAGCCCGTAGATCTCGGCCGCCAGCGGCGGTGAGATGGCAGCCATGGTGGGATCGGCGGCCTCGGCCACCTCCCGGGCGGCGCCGGCAGTGTCACCGGCGATCACCGGCGTCAGGTTCAGCGCGCGGATCACGTTGCGGCACTGCCCGAGGGCGTGCACGTGGCTGTGCACCGTCCGGATCGTGTCAAGGGAGGCCCCGGGGATCGCCATCAGGTTGAACCTGATCCTCAGGAAGTGCTCTGCGATGATGTGCAGCCCGGAGGTGGGCAGGAAGTGGTGGATGTCCGCGACCCGCCCGGCGAGCGAGTTGTCGATCGGGATCAGCGCGAGGTCGGCGTCGCCGTGCTCGACGGCCGCGAACACGTCCTCGAAGGACGCGCACGCCACGGCCTCCCACTCCGGATAGTGCTGCTTGCACACGATGTCCGAGTTGGCGCCCGGCTCGCCCTGATATGCGATACGTCCCTTGCTCACGACAAGCAGTTTCCCATGCCGCGCTCAGCGGTCCGCGCCGGAGCGCTCCAGCTTGCGGTCGCGTTCCTCCTGCTTCTGCTTGTGCATCTGCACCTCACCGGCGAGTGTCCGCGTCTCCAGCCAGTCCAGCACCCCCGTCCCGGCGTCCCGGAAGATGCGGCCGTACCGGATCCGGCTGAACACGTCGACCATCCGGGTGCGCAGGTACCCGATCGCGATCCGGCCGAACAGCCACGCCGCGGCGAACCCGTTGGCCACGCCGACCACCGCCGTCGCCACCACGACCCACGGAGACCCACTGACCGCCGACCAGACGATCATCGCGGCCGTGGGTGCCAAGCCGACGGCCATCATGACCATGGACGCCCACACGTGGATCGCGATGTTGCCGTTCGCGTCGTTCGGGCCGACCCGGCGGCGCGGGTCGACGCCCGGCGAGACCCCGACGGCCGAGACCAGGACCGCGGCCCCCGCGGCCGCCCCGATCGCCGCCGGAACCAGCGCGAGTACGTACGGCGCGGCCCACCACGCACCGCCGAGGACGAGGAACACCACGGAGACCACGACCGCCCGTGGCAGGAAGATCAGCGCCATGGCCCACTGCCGGCCCCGGACGTCGGCGCGCACCGAGTCCGCCGACTCGCCGACGACGTTCTGCCAGACGGCGGAGCCGTCCTGCCCGTACAGGTTGCAGCCGGCCAGGCCGAGCATCAGCGCGACGATGACACCCGAGAAAGCCGCCAGGGGCGCCGTGTAGCCGGCGAGCAGCGCGAACAGGCCGATGATGGCCCCGCTCCACAGACCGGTGCTGGACTCGAGGGCACGCCACGGGTCGCGGCGCCACTGGCGCATCTCCTTGCCGATCACGGCGCCGGTGGGGGTCGCCGGCAGCAGCCCGCGTCCGGCCACCAGCCGGACCGACCGTGGCCGGCCCCGGCGCGCCGTGATCCGCTGCGAGCGTGGCACCAGGAGCAGCACGGTCGCGACCACCATGACGGCATCCAGGGCGGCGAGCGCCACCAGCCAGGCCACTGCGGTGCCGATCCGGCCCGCGGCGCCCGCCTCGATCGCCAGCAGGCCCCAGGATGTCGGCACGGCGTCGAGAACCGTGGTGATCGGACCGGCGGGCAGCCCCTCACGCAGCAGCACCGGGACCGACTGCACCGCCACCGACACCACGATCCATCCGGTGAACATCATCGCGAACATGATCCCGAACTGGACCCCGGCGATCTCGATGCCGAGCTTGCTGCGCATCGCCGCGCCCAGGGCGCCGTAGGTGAGCCGGGACAGGGTGATCACGAAGATCCAGGTGAGGGCCGCCCCGACGACGGCGAGCACCGCCGTCGCCGGCGAGAGTGCCACCGCGTGCCAGGTGCCGGCGAGCAGCGCCGCGAGCACATAGGCGGCCGCGACGCCCACGAACACGCTGACCAGCAGCCCGCGGCCCAGTGCGGCGCGGGTCACGGGCAGCAGCGTGAAGTAGTCCGGCCGGAGCACGCCCGCGCCGCTCATTATCACCGGCCCGAGCATCGCCCCGACGGCCCACATGGCGAACACGAGCGTCAGCGTCGAGTGGCGCACGCCGTCGTCGGCCGCGAGCGCCGCGGCCGCCCAGGTCGCGGCGACCAGGAGCGCGCCCACCACCCAGCCCGCCTTGCGCATCCCCGCGGAGGAGTTGCGCAGCATCGCGAACTTGAGCGAGATCAGCCCCCGATCCATGCCAGCTCCTCCTCGTCCGGCTCCGGTGCGCCGACAAGTTCGACGAACCGGTCCTCGAGCGTCGAACCGGCGCGCACCTGGTCCAGGGTGCCCTCGACGGCGACCCGGCCGTCGGCCACGATCGCGACCCGGTCGCAGAGCTGCTCGACCAGTGCCATCACATGGCTGGAGATGATCACCGACCCGCCGGTCTGGGTGAACCGTCGCAGGATCCGGGTCAGCACCCGGGCGCTGACCGGATCCACGGCCTCGTACGGCTCATCCAGCACCAGCACCCTCGGAGTGTGCAGCAGCGCCGTCGCCAGGCCGATCTTCTTGCGCATCCCGGTGGAGTACTCCCCCACCAACGTGCCGAGCTGCTCGGCCTCACCGAGTTCCAGGATACGCAGCAGTTCCTGCGCCCGGGCGGCGACGACATCGCGCGGCATCCCGCGGAACCGCCCCCAGTAGGTGAGCAGCTCACCGCCGGTGAGCCGCTCCGGAAGCGCGAGACCGTCGGGCAGCACGCCCAGCCGTCGCTTCGCCTCCACCGGGTCCGACCACACGTCCACGCCCTGGACCAGGGCCTGCCCTGCCGACGGGCGCAACAACCCGACCGCCATCGACAGGGCGGTGGTCTTGCCTGCCCCGTTCGGGCCCACCATCCCGAAGAAGGATCCGGCCGGCACCGCCAGGTCCACATCGTCCACGGCGACCTTCTCGCCGAACTCCCGTCGCAGGCCGCGCAGTTCCAGCGCCGGCACGTCCGGCGCGTCAGGTGTCGAAGTCATGGTCCGAGCACACACCGGCCGGCCCGGCCCTGTCTTCGGCCGACCGGCCAGAGCTGGGTGCCTTTCGGCCAGGGCCGCGGCGGGATCCCACCGCTGGCTGGACGCGTTCGTAGGATCTGACCATGCCCCCAGCACAGTCGACGACGCCCACCTGGCGCCGTCTGGCCGCCCGGCTCTCCCCGGCCGCCGGACGCAGCACCGGGGATCTGGTGGCCGACAGCGCGCTGTTCGTGGTCGCACTCGCGTCGTGGGGCTACAACGGGATACCCGGGGTGCATCCACAGATCGAAGGCTGGTGGTGGCCGGTCGACTGGGTCCTCGGAGCGGTCGCCTGCGTGCTGTTGTGGTGGACCCGCCGCTTCCCACTCGTCGTCGGCGCCATCATGATCATCCCCGGCGCGCTCGCGATCACGGCCGGCTTCCCGGTGCTCGCCTCGGTCTACCGGATGGGACTGTTCGGGCGGCGCTGGCCGGCTCTCGCCCTGACGGGAGCGCACATCGCGACGGCCCTGCCGTATCACGCGGTAGTGCCCATCCCCGGTCTGCCATGGGCGGTGTGGATCATCATGATCCCGTTGCTGTACCTGCTGTGCCTGTGCCTCGGGCTGCTGAGGCGCTCCCGGCGGGAGGTCATCGCCGGGCTGCGCGAGAACGTGGACCGGGAGCGCGAGCGGTACGAGGAACGGCTCGCGAACGCACGGCGCGATGAACGCGAACGCATCGCGCGGGAGATGCATGACGTCCTCGCCCACCGGCTGTCGCTCCTGTCCGTGCATGCCGGCGCCCTCGAGTACCGCGCGACGTCCCCGACGCCTCCGGACCTCGCCGAGATCCGGGCAGCAACCGGCATCATCCGGAGCAACGCCGCGGCCGCGGTGGAGGACCTGCGCGAGCTGCTCGGTCTCCTGCGCAGCGACGACGCGCTGACCACGGCGGTGCCTCAGCCCCACCTCGCCGACCTCGAACAGCTGATCACCGAGGCCACCGCCGTCGGCCAGCAGGTCGACTACGTCAGCGATGCCCGCCCGGCGGCGATCCGGGACAGTTCCCAGCGCACCCTGTACCGCATCGTCCAGGAGGCGCTCACCAACGCACGCAAGCACGCGCCGCACGCCCCGGTCACCGTTCGGATCCGGCAGACCGATCGGACCGTCGAGGTGACGGTGGCGAACGCGGTACCGCCCGGCGTGACCGGATTGGACCTGCCGCCGCCCGGCAACGGGCTGACCGGTCTGGACGAACGGGTCCGCATCGACGACGGTTGCTTCGAGGCGAACATCGAGGACGGGACCTTCCGCCTGTGGGCGCAACTACCGCTGGAGGCGCGATGACGATCCGGGTACTGCTCGTCGATGACGACCCGCTCGTGGTCGCCGGGCTACGGCTGATGCTGCGTGGCAGCCCGTCGATCGACGTCGTGGGCGAGGCCGCGGACGGCGACGAACTCACCGAGGCCGTCGCGCAGCACCGTCCCGATGTGGTCCTGCTGGACGTGCGGATGCCACGGTTGGACGGAGTTCGCGCGCTGCGGGACCTGCGGGCGCTGGATCCCGATCCACCCGCCGTCATCGTGCTGACCACGTTCCACACCGACTCGGTGGTCCTGGATGCGATGCGTTCGGGGGCCACGGGGTTCCTGCTCAAGCACACCGCCCCGGAACAGATCGTGACGGCCATCCACGCCGCGGCCGCGGGAGACGCCACGATCTCACCGGCGGTGCTCGGCCAGCTGGTTCAGCACGCGACGACCCGGACGGACCCGAAGCCTCTTCCCGACCCGTTGAGCGGTCTCACCGAACGGGAACGCGAGGTGGCCCTGGCGGTCGCCGACGGACTGTCGAACGGCGACATCGCCGAGCGGCTCTACCTCTCGGTCGGCAGCGTCAAGGCCCACATCTCGAGCGCGTTGGCGCGGCTCGAGCTGGACAACCGGGTGCAGTTGGCGATCGCCGCGCACGAGGCGCGTCAGCGCGGCGCGGGGCACGACGGAGGTGACCGACCCGGGCTCACACACTGACGGGACGGCGACGTCGTCGCGAGTCCCGACCGAGACGTCAGTGCCGGGGCTCCGACGGGAACGCGAGCGAGGCAGCCGGCCGCAGCGCGCTGTCCGGCCACCGGCTGGTGACGGCCTTGGCGCGGGTGTAGAAGTTCAGTCCCTCGCGGCCGTAGACATGGGTGTCACCGAACAGGGAGGCCTTACGCCCACCGAACGAGAACGACCCGGCCGGCACCGGGATCGGCACGTTGATGCCTACCATCCCGGCCTGCACCTCACGCTGGAACTTGCGCGCCGCCGCGCCGGACGAGGTGAAGATGGCAGCCCCGTTGCCGTACGGACCCTCGTTCACGATCCGGATGGCCTCGTCGACGTCCGCCGCGCGCAGGACCACGAGCACCGGCCCGAACACCTCCTCGGTGTACGCCCGCGAGGACCGGTCGATCCCGGTGATCAGGGTCGGCCCCACGAAGTAGCCCTCGGCGTGGCCGGGGACGGACAGGTCCCGGCCGTCTAGCACGATTTGGGCGCCCTCGGCCTCGGTCTCGCTGATGATCGAGAGGATCCGGTCTCGGGATGCGGCCGTGATGACGGGACCCATCTCGGAGTCCTCGCTGGTCGAGGGCCCGACCACGACGGCCTTGCCCTTCTCGGCGATCGCCTTGATCAGCGGCCCGGTCTCCTCCTCGGTGCCGACGGCGACGACGGCGGAGATCGCCATGCACCGCTGCCCGGCGGACCCGTAGCCGGCCGCGACGAGGTGGTCGGCTGCCTCGTCGATGTCGGCGTCCGGCATCACGACGGCGTGGTTCTTGGCGCCGCCGAGAGCCTGCACCCGCTTACCGTGTGCGGAGCCGCGTTCGTAGACGTGCTTGGCGATCGGGGTGGAGCCGACGAACGAGACGGCCTCGATGCCGGGGTGCGCGAGGATCGCATCGACCAGAGCCGGCCCGCCCTGCAGAACCGAGAACACGCCGTCGGGCAGTCCTGCCGCGGCCCAGAGTTCGGCGAGTTTCAGCGACGCACTGGGATCCCGTTCGGAGGGCTTCAGGATGAACGAGTTCCCGGCCGCGATCGCGATCGGGGCCATCCACAGCGGCACCATGGCCGGGAAGTTGAACGGCGTGATCCCGGCGCACACCCCGAGCGGCTCCCGGTAGGCGTAGGTGTCCACCCCGGTGGAGAGCTGGTCGGCGTAGGTGCCCTGGAGCAGTTGCGGCAGCCCACAGGCGAACTCGATGATCTCCAGCCCACGGGTGATCTCCCCCGCGGCGTCCGGGCGGGTCTTGCCGTGCTCGCGGGAGATGATCTCCTCGATCTCCGCGCGCCGGCTCGCCACCTGCTCCCGGAACGCGAACAGCACCCCCGCCCGCTTGGTGAGCGACGTCTGCGACCACTGGTCGAACGCCGCCTGCGCCGCGGCGACGGCCTCGTCCAGCTCGGCCTGACCGGCCGCCGGGATCACGGCGATCACCCGGCCGGTGGCGGGATCGGTGACGTCGATGGGATCGCCGCCGGTGCTACGCCGCTGGCCGTTGATCACGTGCTCCACAGTGGGTGCGCTCATGGGGTCCTCCTCGTTGGGGTACCCCCAGTTCTACCTCCGCACGCGCACCACGTCACCCCCTTGACGTGGTCGTTCTGGGCCGGTGCTCGCCCTGCACCGACGTCGCGCGAGCGGCCGGCACCGTCGGCGTGGTACTGAGTCCCTATGACGGCGCTGAGTCCACAGGAGTGCAGGAGTCGACTTGACGCGGTACCGCACGCGTATCTCGCCACGGCGGACGCGGTCGGCGTACCCCACCTCGTGCCGGTGGTGCACGCTCTCGTGGGCGACGCCGTCGTGCATGCCGTGGACCACAAGCCCAAGCGCTCCCGTGCGCTGCGCAGGCTCGCGAACATCGCGGCCAACCCGAGAGTTGGCTTCCTCGCCGATCACTACGAGGCGGACTGGAGCCGGCTCTGGTGGGTGCGCGCGGATGCGCAGGCGCGCGTGGTCACGTCAGGACCGGAGTTCGACGCCGCCATCGAGGCGCTCGTGGCCCGCCACCCGCAGTACGCGGCTCGCCCGCCCGCCGGACCGGCGGTGATCGCGGAAGTCACCCGCTGGTCCGGCTGGGTCGCGACTGCCTGACCACCCACGGCCGACGCCACGGACGAGCCGCGTTCGAAGAGTGGCTCACGTCGCCCCCTCCGGGAGCAATGGTGCCGCCCAGACACGCAGGTGTTCGAGGGCCAGCGCGAGCGGCGGCAGCCCAGGGTGCCAGGTGCGCTCCCACTCGAGGCTGACGGGCCCGTCGTAACCGATCCCGTCGAGGGCGTCGCCGAGCTCCTGGACGGGGAACCGACCGGTCCCCAGTTCCACCGGTCGTGGATCGGCCCGGTCGGCGACATCCTTGACCTGCACGTGAGTGAGCCAGGGGCGCAACAGGGCCGCACTTCGAGCCGGATCCTCCCCTGCCGACCAGGTGTGCGCGGTGTCCCAGATGACGCCCACCCGGTCAGCGATCGACTGGGGCAGCCGATCCAGCAGGGCCGGCACCGAGGCTCCGGTCGAGTGGGAGTCGTGCGTCTCGATGAGCACCCGCGGACCGGTGGCGGCGCTGCCCAGCACACGTCCGAGCCGCTCGACGGCGAAACGGTCACCGTCGGCTGCCGACGCTTGCTCGGGGCGCTTCACGAACACGCGAACGCCTGCTGCACCGACGGCGTCGGCGAGGTCGAGGAGATGGCCGAGATCGCCGTCGACCGCGATCGGGTCCTGCACGGAGGCCAGGGCGACGTAGGAGTTCAGCGCCAGCACCGTCAGTCCTGCGGCCCGGAGCCGCTCGCCCAGCGCCCGCGCCGTTGCCGTGCCGGAGCCGAGCGTGAGGACCTCGCCCGGCGCCACCCGAAGCTCGAGGCCGACCGCGCCGGCGATGCCCGCACGCGAGATCACCGTCGAGACGTCCATCCCTGGTTCACCCAGGGTCGAGTACGCCAGGATCCGGTTCATGCGAGGCGGTCATACGTCAGGTCCGTGACCTCGAAGGCCAGCGGCGCACCCGCCACGAACCGGTCGATCTCGTCGACCACCACATCGCCCTGCATCGCCCGCGAATGGGTCGTCACGGCGCCGATGTGTGGCGTCAGCAGGACGTTCGGCAACGTCCACAAGGGGTCGTCGGCCGGCAACGGCTCCACGTCATAGACATCGAGCGCCGCACTCAGTCGACCGCTGCGCAACTCCGAGAGCAGCGCCCCGCTGTCCAGGACCGCCGACCGGGCCGTGTTGACGAGGATGCCGCCGTCCGGGATCAGCGCGAGCCGCCGCGCCGTCAGCATCCCGCGGGTCTCGTCGGTGACCGGAGCGTGCAGGGCAACGACCGCACAGGACCGGAGCAACTCGTCGAGGTCACAGAGCTGAACGCCCATCGCCTCGGCCTCCCGGCGAGTGAGGTAGGGGTCGGTGACGACCACCTCGGCGCCCATCCCGGTCAGGCGCTCGATGTAGGCGCGGCCGACCCTGCTCGCTCCGATCACGCCGATCCGGGTGCCCGCGATCGTGCGGCCAAGGCCGAATCCCGACGCGCCGGCCCAGTCGCCCCGTTGCATGTGTCGATCGACCTGGGCGAGGTTCCGCATCAGGGACAGCGTCAGGTACAGGGCCAGCTCGGCGACCGAGACGGCCATCCCCGAGGCCGCCTGGCTGACCCGGACACCGTCCGTCACCAGCGCCCTGGGAACGACCTTGCGGATCGTCCCCGCACTGTGCGCGATCATCCGAAGACGATCCTCCGGCAGCAACCGGTCCGGGAACCGCGCGGAGCCCCACCCGGTGACGACGATGTCGTACTCCAGGCGCTGCTCGGCCGCCACCCTGAGATCGGGTGCGAACACGTCGCCGAGCTCGGCCAGCCTCGCCATCCGCGCCGGACCGAACAGGTCACGCCGCAGGTCCGGCAACAGGTCGATCAGGATGGTCGGGTTGGTCAAGATTCCCCCTGCGGTCCGTGAAGGTGTCGTGTCACAGGAGGGCGTCGTCACCCGTCCCGAGGCGCCTGTTCGAGGCCGCGAGTGGTCAGCGACCTGGGAACCAGAGCCCGATCTCACGCTCGGCGGACTCCACGGAGTCGGAGCCGTGCACCAGGTTCTGCTGCACCTTCAGACCCCAGTCGCGACCGAGGTCGCCGCGGATGGTGCCCGGCAGCGCCGCGGTGGGGTCGGTCGCTCCGGCGAGCGCGCGGAAGCCCTCGATCACGCGGTTACCCTCGGCGATCGCGGCGAGCGCCGGGCCTGAGCCCATGAACTCCACGAGCGGGGCGTAGAACGGCTTGCCCTCGTGCTCGGCGTAGTGGGCGGCCAGGAGGTCGTCGGCGGCGGTCCGGAGTTCGACGGAGGTGAGGGTGTACCCCTTCGCCTCCACCCGCCGGAGGATCTCGCCGACGAGACCGCGCCGGACGCCGTCGGGCTTGATCAGGATGAGGGTGCGCTCGGTGCTGGTCGTCATGGCACTCACAGTAGTGGCGTCAGGATGCCGCGGCGGCACGCTCGGCACGCAGCCGCTCGAGGCGTTCGGCGTCGATCTTCCCGCCGAGCCACACTCCCGTGACCCAGATGGCGGCGAACACGATGCCGATCACGAGCATCATCGGGACCAGGATGCCGCTGAGCAGGAGCAGCGCCTGGACCACGTACCCGGCCACCAGCCCGATCGGGTACTTCTGCAGGTAGGCCGCCACGATGCACACGAGCATTCCGGCGCCACCGACGGCCCAGGCCACCCCCGGCTCGGAGAGCTGCAGCCCGAACGCCACGAGGGTGGCGAAGAAGACCACGAACACCTCGAGGGTCAGCACGGTCAGGCAGAAGATCAGCCGTGCCGAACGCTGCGGTCGCCGAGCGGGTGGCGGGGCGGTGCCGGATCCGGTGGCCGGGGGCGCTTCGCGGACACCGTCGACGGCGGACGCGGCCTGGTCGTCGGGGCTCGGCACGTGGGCGGCGGGCGTGGTCACCACCCCAGGCTAGTCCGGCTCACCGGCTGCGAGAGCCCGCGTCCTCGGTCTCGTCGACCGAACCACCGGGTCCGTGCTCGCCGGACCTGCGCTCGCCGGATCTGTGCTTCGCGGGCCCGTGCTCACGGGCCGGTTGGTCCGCCCCCGCGTCCTCGTCGGACTCGGCGACGTGGTGACCGTGCCAGTGCCCGTGGTTATGCGGCGGACCCTCGACCACGGCCTCGCCGCGGGCGACCATGCCGGCAGTGTCGGACAGCTTCACCTCGCGCAGGAACAGGGTGAGCACGAACCCGAACGCGAGCAGGGGCACGAACGCCCAGAACGACGGCGCCAGCGACTCGGCGTAGCTGTTCACGACGAGTTCCTTCAGGGCGTCGGGCAGCTGGTTCACGACCCCGGGCGTGAGGGTCTCGATGCCGAGCCCGTCCGCGGGCAGCTCGTCGGGCGGGATCGTGGCGAGTCCTTCGTTGAGGTTGTCCACGAGGCGGGTCGTGAAGATCGTGCTGAACAGCGCGGCCCCGACGGCGGCGCCGATCTCCCGGAAGAAGTTGTTGGCGCTGGTCGCCGTGCCGATCTCATGCGGGTCCACGGAGTTCTGCACCGCGAGCACGATCGTCTGCATCACCAGGCCCAGCCCGGCGCCGAGCGTGAAGATCATCGCCCCGAACAGCACCATCGACATGTCCCCGGTGATCCGGGTCAGCCAGATCAGGCCGAGAGTCGCGATCGCCATGCCGGCGATCGGGAACATCCGGTACCGGCCGATCTTCGTGATCGCGAGACCGGATCCGATCGCGGTGACCATGACGCCGACCATCATCGGCAGCAGCAGGAATCCGGACTCGGTGACCCCGGCGCCGGTGGACATCTGCAGGAACGTGGGCAGGAATCCGAGGGCGGCGAACATACCGGCCCCGATGATGAGCCCGACCGCCGTGGAGATCGAGAACGTACGGTTCCTGAACAGGTGCATCGGCAGCAGCGGGTCCGTGACCCGGTTCTCGATGATCACGAACAGCACCGCCGAGACGACGGTGCCGATCACCAGGCCGAGCAGGAGCGGGTCGCTCCAGTCGTAGCCCCGCGAGCCGCTCCAGCTCTCCCAGCTGGTGGCCAGCACCAGCCCGGACGTGGCCAGCACCATGAAGACGATGCCGCCGACGTCGATCCGCCGACCGGACCGGTGGCTCGGCAGCTTCAGCGTGAACCAGCCGATCGCGAACGCGACGATCCCGATCGGGATGTTGATCCAGAAGCACCACCGCCAGTCCGCGTTCTCGGTGAAGAGGCCGCCGAGGAGCGGGCCGATCACGGCCGAGATGCCGAACAGCGCACCCATCGGACCCATGTACTTGCCGCGGTCCCTGGCCGGGACGATGTCCGCGATGATCGCCTGCGAGAGGATCATCAGGCCACCACCGCCGAGGCCCTGGACGCCCCGCCAGATCACCAGCTGGTTGAAGTCCTGGGCGAACCCGGCGCCCGCCGAGGCGATCGTGAACAGCGCGATGGCGACGAGGAACGGCCACCGCCGGCCCCAGATGTCGCCGAACTTCCCGTACAGCGGCATCACGACCGCGAGCGACAGGATGTAGATCGTGACGAGCCAGCCCTGATGCTCCACGCCGCTCAGCTCGCCGACGATCGTCGGCATCGCCGTGCCGATGATCGACTGGTCCAGCGAGGACATGAACATCCCGGCCATCAGCGCGCCGAAGATGAGCCAGACCATCCGTTGGTTCAGGATGATCTTCGGCTTGTCATCGGTCAGCGTGGGGGCGTGTGCCATGGATTCCTCGACGTTCGGTTCTCGTGCGGAGCGGGCAGGCCCGGCGGGCAGGGCGCACCGATCAGATCAATAGTGCGCGATGCCGACGGCCGGCGGGTCGTCCGACATGGGGAATTGTGTCCCTGCCGGGTCAGACCAAGGGTGGACGACCGGCGGTATCGGCGTCGGTACAAGGGAGCGGCGGCTGTGGCGTTCGCCACATCCGCCCGTCACCTCCGGCCCACCTCCCCGGCTCACTCCTCGCCGAAGCCGGCCTCCACGTCCGCCACGATCGCCTCCAGGGCCTGCGCGGCCTGCGGCCCGGTGGCACGCAGGTGCAGTTCGGCACCGCCGGTCAGGCCCAGTCCCATCAGGGCCAGCACGCTGGCCGCGTCCACCCCGTTCAGGGTCACCTCGGCGTCGAAGTCCGCTGCCTTGCGGGCCAGGGTGGCCGCAGGCCGGGCGTGCAGCCCGAGCCGGTTGCGCAGCACAACGGAGCGCTCGACGGCGTCCGCGGCCTCCACGGCGACGTCGCCCGCCGTGGTGCTCGCCCCGATCGTCGCCGAGTCGCCGAACGAGTCGATCGCGGTGCGCGCGGCCGCGCCGACCGCGGCGGCGTCGCCGCCGGACTGGGCCGCGACCGCAGCCGCGACCGCCCCCTCGACGAACGGGGCGTCGACCATGACCACGCGGTCGTCGTCGAGCACGTCCACGACCGACTCCGCCGTGAGCGCTGCCGACCCCAGGTCGGTGAGGATCGCGACCGCTGTCGCCCCGCCGTCGAGCAGCGCCGTGACGGCCTGCTCGACCAGGTCGTAACTCGTCCCGATCCGGCCGTCCTCGGTGCCCCCGGCCGCCCTGATGGCCACGTCCGGAGCCATCTGCTGGGCCACCTCGACGGCGCCCGCAGCCAGTTGCGCGGAGTGGGAGACGAGCACGAGCGCCGTGGCGGCGCTCACTCCGCCGCCCCGGCCCCGGCGGCCTCGGCGACGTCCGCGGCCACCGCGAGGAGCAGGGCGGAGGACTCCGCACCCGGGTCACGGTGCCCGACGGCCCGCTCCCCCAGATAACTGGCCCGGCCCTTGCGCGCCACCAGCGGATCGGTCGACTCGGCACCGGTGCGGGCCGCCGTCGCCGCCGCGCGCAGCGCCTGCGTGGCCGTCCCCCCGCCGTCGGCGACCGCCAGCGCGGCCGCGGCCGCAGGGGTCCACGCGTCGACCATGGTCTTGTCGCCCACCTCGGCCTTGCCGCGGGCGACGATGCCGCCGACGGCGGCGTCGAGCAGTGCCGCGACGCCGGCGGCGTCGACCGTAGGGCCGTCGGCGACCTTGGCGGCACGCAGATACGCCGTCCCGTACAGCGGGCCGGCCGCACCGCCGACTGTGGACATCAGCGTGGTTGCGACCAGCTTGAGCACGTCGCCGACCGAGTCCGGCTTCGGGGTGTCCGGATTGTCCAGCTTGACCAGCACCGCCTTGAAGCCGCGGTCGAGGTTCTCGCCGTGGTCGCCATCACCGATGGCGCGGTCCAGATCGATCAGCTCCATCCGGTGCTCACCGACGACGGCGGCACTGCGGCGGACCCACTCGGTCGCCCAGGCGACGTCCAGCACGTCCGCCATCAGACGCCCCACCGCAGCGCCGGGGTGTGCACAGGAGCGTCGTAGAGGGCGGTGAGCTCGTCGTCGAGGCGCAGCACGGTGATGGACGCGCCCTGCATCTCCAGGGAGGTGATGTAGTTGCCGACCAGGGAGCGGGCCACGGTGACGCCCTTGGCCTCGAGCTGGGCACGGGCGTGACGGTAGACGATGTAGAGCTCCGACGACGGCGTCCCGCCCATGCCGTTGACGAACAGGAGCACCTGGTCACCGCTCGTGACGGCGAGGTCCTCGACGATCGGGCCCAGGAGCAGGTCGGTGATCTCGTCCGCGCCGGCGAGCGGGATACGCCGACGGCCCGGCTCGCCGTGGATGCCGATGCCGATCTCGATCTCGTCCTCGCCGAGGTCGAAGGAGGGCTTGCCGGCGTGCGGCACGGTGCAGGCGGTCAGCGCGACGCCCATCGAGCGCGCTCCGGCGTTCACGCGGGTGGCGATCTCGGCCACGGTGTCCAGATCGTCGCCGCGCTCGGCGGCGGCACCGGCGATCTTCTCGACGAGCACGGTGCCAGCCACGCCCCGGCGGCCGGCCGTGTACAGCGAGTCCTGCACGGCCACGTCGTCATCGGTGACCACGGCCCTGACGTTGATCCCCTCGGCGTCGGCCAGCTCGGCGGCGGTCTCGAAGTTGAGCACGTCGCCGGTGTAGTTCTTCACGATGTGCAGCACGCCCGCGCCCCCGTCGGCCGCCTTCGTGGCGGCCAGGATCGGGTCCGGCGTCGGCGAGGTGAACACCGGGCCGGGCACCGCCGCGTCGAGCATGCCGACACCCACGAAGCCCGCGTGCAGCGGCTCGTGCCCGCTACCGCCGCCGCTGACCAGACCCACCTTGCCCTGGACCGCCCCACCGGCCCGGGACACGAACAGCTCCTCGGGATTGTCGCTGGCGATGACGAGGTCCGCATGGGCGGCCACGAAGCCCTCGACGCTCTCGGCGACCACGTTCTGGGGGTCGTTGATCAACTTCTTCATGACTGCTCCTTCGCATCTGCGCCCCGGCGATCGGCCGAAGGCTCTGGGGATGGAACTGGGAGGGGACACTGCGCTCCCAACTCTGTACCTCTCGGCACGGATTTGCCTAGCGATTGGACCAACGTGCGCCCGCCACCCGACGCCGCGCACGGGCGGGCGCCGGCCGGCGGCATAGTCTCCTCGCGATGCCCCTCACACTCACTCCGGCACAGCGACGTGCGCTCGCGCACGTGGCTGCGCAGGTTGAACGTCGCGCCGGGCCGCCGCTCGCGTCGGAGCAGCGGGTGACCCTGCAGTTCCACCCGGACCGGCTCGCCGACGGGCGTCCGATCCTGGCAGCGATGGCCGACGACGGCCGGTACCGCTCGCAGTTCGAGACCCGCACGAGCAATGGTGGGCTGACCGCCCACCCGGGCGGCGAACGCTGGGGTTGGGAGAGCCGCCTCTTCGGCAGCGCGTACGACGACGCACCACCTGACCAGCGGCCGGTGTACGGCGCACTGAACCACCGCCGTCGGGCCGTGGGAGGCGCGCAGCGCTTCGGCTCCGCCCACTTCCGGCTGACCGCCGACGTCAACGCCCGCACCACGTTCTGCTATCCGGACAGCGTGCTGGAGCCGGTCGACTTCGGGGTGGCCGAACGGATGCCGCTGATCGCCATCGCCGATGCGGACTCGGCCGACCTGCTCGACGATTGCATCGAGGCGCACGTGCACGGGCCGGTCCGGATCCCCGGCGACGTCGAGGCACTGGTGCTCGACCCCTGTTTCCGGGGTACCGCCGTGGAGTCCGACGCTGCCCGGCTCGGCTGCGCGGTCGAGTGGCATCCCGGCTTCCGGATCACCGCCGAGGAGTTGACGGCGCACCCGGCCTACCGCGGACGGCGGTTCGTCGAACTCGGGCTGCGCCTCGCCGTCGACGGCGTTCTGGACGCGACCATGATCGGTACCGCCGCCCGCGATGGAAACCACGACGAGCAGGACCTCAAGCGAGTCTGGCACCTGCTCGCTAGGTTCGGGTCGCCGTGAGCAGCAGGTACTCCCACTCCATCCCGAACGACCCGCCGACGTCGCGCCCGTACTGCTCGCCGAGGCCGGCCAGTGCGGTGTCCAGGGCGGCGACCTTCTCCGGGTCGGCAGCGATGGCGCGGTAGACCGCGATCGTGGGCCCGTACGTCTCCTTGAAGTAGTCGCGGAACGCCTCGCCGTCCGCGAAGGCGTCGACCACGAGGGTGCGGCGCTGTGCCGTCCGGACCTCGGCGCCGTCTCCGAGCAGGGCGCGGACGTGGTCCTCCCGACCCCACAGCGGCGGGGGCTGGGCTCCGGGCGGGGGCGGCGGGGCGAACGGCTTCATGGTGGCGAACATCTGGCCGATGAATCCTTCGGGCGTCCAGGAGAGCAACCCGATGGTTCCGCCGGGGCGGGTGACCCGGAGGAGTTCATCGGCGGCGTCCTGGTGATGGGGCGCGAACATGACGCCCACGCAGGACAGGACGACGTCGAAGACGCCGTCGTCGAACGGAAGCGCCTCGGCGTCCGCCTCCTGCCAGTCCAGGTCCAGGCCGGTGCCGGCGACGGTCCGCTCGCCGATCTCGAGGAGGGCGGGGGTGAGGTCGCTCGCGACCACGTGCGCGCCGACGCGGGCCGCGGGGACGGCGGCGTTGCCGGTGCCGGCGGCGACGTCCAGGACCTGCTGCCCCGGGGTGATGCCGGCGGCCTCGACGAGCACGGGTCCCAGTGACGGGATGATCTCTGCGGCGACCCGGTCGTAGGCGCCGAGGCCCCACATGGTGCGGTGCTTCGCCTTGAGTTCGCGGTCGGTGGGGTAGGTGGTGATCGGTTGTGCCATGGTTCGGCGCTCCTTCGTTGGGGGAGATTCCAGGGTGCGGCCGGTGGACCCGCGCCTCCAGTGCCATCTCTGAACCGGAGGTGGTTCACGATCTGTACTGGTCAGCGGGCCGTCGCGGGCGTCTAATTGGCGCAGGACGAGGAGGTCGCCATGGCGACGTACGGTCAGTTCTGCCCTGTCGCGAAGGCGATGGAAGTGCTCGACGAGCGCTGGACGCTGCTGATCATCCGGGAGCTGATCTCCGGCAGCAGCCACTTCAACGAGTTGCGCCGCGGGCTGCCGAAGATGTCCCCGGCACTGCTCTCCAAGCGCCTGCGCAGCCTCGACCGGGCCGGCCTGGTGCGCCGGGTGGAGGTGGGCGGCAAGGTCAGCTACGCCCTGACCGAGTCCGGGCTGGACCTGCAGGAGGTGGTCGAGGCACTCGGCGTCTGGGGCCTGCGGTGGGTCGGTGACCTCGGCGAGGACGACCTGGACCCGCACCTGCTGTTCTGGGATATGCGCCGGACCATCCCCGTGGCGGCGTGGCCGCGGACGCGTACGGTGCTGGAGTTCCGGCTCTCCGACCTACCGCACCGGGTCGGCGGATGGTGGTTGGTGGTCGCCGGTGACGACGTGGACGTCTGCGACTACGACCCGGGATTCGGTTCGATCGCCACTGTCCAGACGACCCTGCGCACGCTGGTTCGGTTGTGGCGCGGGGAGGCCCGATGGGAGGGAGCTCTGCGCTCGGGGGACGTCACCGTCGAAGGGCCCGCGGACGTCAGGCGGGCGATCCCGGGCTGGCTCGGGCAGATGCGCCTGGCCGACGTCGCCGCCGCCCGGGCCTGAGCCCTGGGGTGGTCGCCGGCTCCCGGGAGGCCGCTGGCTCCCGGGAGGCCGCTGGACTCGGGTGGGTGGTCGCAGGCTCGCCGGGCGTGGCGAGTGGAGCCGCTCCGGCCCGGCGTGATCCCCTTGGCGCATGTTGCCGCTCGAACAAATCACCCTGACCGGCCACCTGGTTCGGCTGGAGCCGCTCTCCCCCGCGCACCACGACGGCCTCGTCGACGCGGTCCAGGACGGTCAGATGTGGGACCGCTGGTACACCTCGATCCCCCGGCCGGAGGAGATGGCCGCGGAGATCGAGAGCCGACTGGAGCGTCAGGCTCGCGGCGAGATGCTGGCGTTCACAGCACTCCGGCCGGACGGGACGGTCCTCGGGATGACCACGTACTACGACTGGGACCCTGCGGTGCCACGCCTGGAGATCGGGTACACCTGGAACCGGGCCTCGGCCCACGGGAGTGGCACGAACGCGGAGTCGAAGTTGCTGCTGCTCAAGCATGCGTTCGAGACCCTGGGGTGCGAGTGCGTCGGCCTGCGCACGCAGTGGGTGAACCACCAGTCCCGGGCCGCCATCGAACGGCTCGGTGCGAAGCAGGACGGCGTGCTGCGCGCGAACCGGCGCTTCCGCAACGGCGCCCTGCTGGATGCGGTCCTCTACTCGATCCTGCGGGCGGAGTGGCCCGCGGTCAGGGCGAACCTGGAGCACCGACTGCGGAACCGGATCCCCGGCTGATCGGGCCTGACGGGTGCGATCATGCGGCGCATCCGCCGGATGAGCCGCGGAGTCGCACTCTCGAGGCGGTCAGCTCCCAGACGGGCTCGTCAGTTCTCCACGCGGACCAGGAGCAGGTCCGTCAGCGGCTCGTACACGTGGACCAGCTCCGGGGTGCCCCAGGTGCCCACCGATGAGGTCAGCTTCGCCCACAGGCCGAGCTTCTTCCGGTTCGGGGCGTCGGCTGCGTCCACGGTGAGCGTGAAGTCCGCGTCCCCCACCCCCGCGTCGAAGGCTGCCCCGGCGAGCACCTCGCCGTCGTGGGCGACCAGTTTGACCGTGAAGACCGAGCCCTCCGGGAGAGCGATGCGCTCCCGGATCCCGACGGTGCCGTTGACGGTGACGATGTTGGAGGTCATCTGGTGATCGTAGGTCCGATCGCACCCAGAGAGCTCAGGTGATCGGCCATTGGTGCGGCCGACACTCGAGCGGTTCGGTAAATACTCGAGCCCGGCGTCAGAGCACCCGACCGTCGCGCAGCGCGGTGATGGCCTTCTCGACCCGCCTGGTCCGGGTCTCGTCCGTCTTCGCGTCCGCCACGGGCAGCGTGAAGCGCTTCTGCTTGCTGGCCGAGAGCGAGTCGTAGAAGGACTTGGCCGCGGGGTCCTCCGCCAGCGCCGCCGCGAGCTCCGGCGGGACTTCTGTCACACGAGGTTCCGTGTCGAGCACGACGTCCACCTCGACCGTGTCGCCGCCGGCAACACCCGCAGCCGCACGGTTCGCCGCGCTCAGGGAGATCATGAACTGACCCTCATAGGACACGGCCGAACTGCGGTACGTGTGACCGTTGATGGTCACGACAACAAGGTGCCGCTTCGCCGGCCCCAGCCCTGCCATGACCTGCTCCGGAACTGGAACGCCAGTGTTGTTCCCGGTCTGATGGATCGTCGTCGTGTATCGCATGCGCCCTAGTTTGCCGACTGCTTGCGGCCGAGAACAGACCCTCACCGCCCTGCTGGCTAGAAGGGTGGTGGTGCGT
>NZ_CACRYJ010000059.1 GCF_902703175.1 Occultella aeris
GTTCTAAGGAGTTCCCCCATGTCGCATGTTGGCAACGATGCCACCGGCCGTCTGCACCGCCTCTCCCGATCCGCACGCGTGCCCGTGGCGCTCGCCGGCGTCGCCGCGCTGTCGCTCATGACCGCCTGCAGCGGAGGCGACGCCGAGCCCCCCGCGGCTGAAGACGTACCGTCCGAAGGTCCCATCGCTATTACCTGGTACGGCTCTGACGCGCGCAACGCAGCGGTCCAGGAGGTGGTCGACAACTGGTCCGCGGAGAACCCTGACGTCCAGGTCGAGACCCAGCCCACCACCTTCGACTCCTACTGGGACCGCGTCTCGGTACAGGCCGCCGCGGACAACATCGCCTGCGTCGCAGCCATGCAGTCGCGCTACCAGGCCCGGTACGAGGACCGCGGCAACCTGCTGCCCCTGGACGGCCTCATCGAGGACGGCACCATCGACGTCTCCGGCATCCCCGAGGCCGTCCTGGAGAGCCACCGCGCTGCCGATGGCCACATCTATGTGATCCCGTACGGCATCTGGTTCGAGGGCGCCACCCTCAACGCGCCGCGACTGGCGGAGTTCGGGCAGACCGCACCGGACCCGTCCGGATCCTGGACCGACTACGTGGACTGGGCCATCGAGGCGCAGCCCAGCATGCCCGAGGGCACCTGGGCGATCGCAGACCGGGGTGACCAGATCACCCAGTTCCAGGCCTACGCGCTCGGCGAGGGCGAGGCCCTCTTCGGCGACGGCGAGGTGGGATTCTCCGAGGAGACGCTCACCACCTGGTTCGACCTGTGGACCCGCGCCGTCGAGGGGGGTGCTGCGCCGCCGCCGGACGTGAACGCCGAGTACGCGGGCGTGCCGACCACGCAGTCCCTCATGGCCGTGGGCAGCGTGCTGGTGAGCAGCACCGGTGACAACAACATCTCCGACGTCCAGATCGCGCTGGACCAGAACGGGCTGGGCACGGTCAGCATCGTGGCCTCGCCCACGGATGGAGTACCGCAGGTCGTCGGGGCGAACGGCTGGGCCATCTCCGCCAACTGCGAGAACGTGGCGGCCTCGGCGGACTTCATCTCCTCGTTCATCAACACTCCGGAGAACGCCTTGATCCTGCAGACCCAGACGGGTCTGCCCCCGGTCACCTCCGTCCTCGAGGGCCTGCAGGACGACCCGGAGGTATCGCAGGCGATCAAGGACCGGATCGCGCTCTATTTCGACCTCCTCGACCAGGG
The DNA here is from genome assembly GCF_902703175.1 of Occultella aeris. Taxonomy (GTDB): domain Bacteria; phylum Actinomycetota; class Actinomycetes; order Actinomycetales; family Beutenbergiaceae; genus Occultella; species Occultella aeris. The sequence continues at coordinate 1,224 of NZ_CACRYJ010000059.1, forward strand.
TGCCACCGTGGACATCTGGCCGGACGGCGCGCAGGCGCTGGTCACGCAGATCGCCACCAGCTACCAGGAGGTCGCGTTCGGCCAGACCAGCTCGCAGGCGGCCGCGGCTGACTTCATCGCCCAGGCGAACGCCGCCCTCTCCGGGTTCTGACCCGACCCAGCGGCACCTCGGGTGGGGCCTCGCGCCGAGGCCCCACCCGGACAGGAAGGATCGACGATGATCGACACCCATGGGCACGCGGCGGCAGAGTCCGCGCGGCCCGAGCCCTCGGGCGCAGCCGGTCGGCCCTCGCCACGCCGCCGGGACCGCCCACCCCGCACCGCGTGGACCGAGTCGCAACGCACCACGGCAGCCGGCTACGCGTTCCTCACCCCGTGGCTGATCGGCTTCTTCGGCGTCACGCTGTTGCCGATGCTGGCCTCGCTGGTGCTGTCCTTCACCAACTTCTCCGGTTCGTTCCGAACCGTCGAGTGGATCGGTTTCGAGAACTACCGGCTGATGTTCACGGTCGACCCCGCCTACTGGCAGTCCGTACGGGTGACCTTCACCTACGTGCTCGTGTCCGTTCCCATCATGCTGGTCTTCGCCCTGACCGTCGCGACGCTGCTGAACAAGGGCATCGCCATGCTGGGGCTCTACCGGACGATCTTCTACGTGCCCTCCCTGCTCGGCACCAGCGTCGCGATCGCCGTCCTCTGGCGCTTCATCTGGGGCGAGACCGGGCTGCTGAACAACGTACTCGACCTGTTCGGCATCGTCGGTCGCAGCTGGATCGGCCACCCGGACACCGCGCTGCTGACCATCATGGTTCTGAACGTGTGGACGTTCGGCTCCCCGATGATCATCTTCCTCGCCGGGCTGCGCCAGGTGCCCGCGGAACTCTACGAGGCGGCAGCACTCGACGGCGCCGGCCGCCGCAAACGGTTCTGGCACATCACGCTGCCGTCCATCTCACCGGTGATCCTGTTCAATGGCATCCTCGCGGTGATCGGCGGCTTCCAGGCCTTCACCCAGGTGTACGTGGTCAGCGGTGGGACCGGCGGGCCGGCGGGATCGACGCTCTTCTACACGCTCCTGCTCTATCAACGAGCGTTCGGTGAGCTGCGCTTCGGCTACGCCTCGGCGATGGCGTGGGTGCTGCTCCTGATCATCGGGGCCGCCACCGCGGCGGTGTTCGCGAGCGGACGCTACTGGGTCTACTACGGAGACGAACGATGACCACCACCGCACTCGTGCGTCGTCGGCACCGGACCGTGCCCTATATCGCGCAACGCACGCTCATCCACGTCGGCCTGGTCTCGGCGGCCTTCGTGATGGTCTATCCCCTGCTCTGGATGACCGCCACTGCGTTCCGCCCGTCCGAACAAGCCCTGATCGAGGACTCGCTCTGGGTCCCACAGCCCACGCTGGAGAACTTCGTCCAGGGCTGGAGCGCCGTCGGGCAGAGCGGGTTCGGGGTGTTCTTCCTGAACTCCTTCATCGTGGCGGGACTGGCGGTGATCGGGAACGTGCTCTCCTGCGCGCTGGCCGCCTACGCCTTCGCCCGGCTGCCGTTCCGGGGGCGCAAGTTCTGGTTCGGTCTGATGATCGGCACGATCATGTTGCCGATCCATGTGCTGCTGATCCCGCAGTACCTGCTCTTCAACGCGCTCGGTTGGGTGGACACGTTCCTGCCTCTGATCGTGCCGAAGTTCCTGGCGACCGAGGCGTTCTTCGTGTTCCTGCTCGTGCAGTTCTTCCGGCTCATCCCACGCGAGATCACCGAGGCCGGCCGGATCGACGGCTGCGGGCATCCACGGATCTTCATGCGGCTGATCCTGCCGCTCTCGGTTCCCGCGCTGACCACCGCGGCGGCGTTCTCGTTCATCTGGTCCTGGAACGACTTCCTCCACCCGCTCATCTATCTGACCAGCCAGTCCAACTACACCGTGCCGATGGCGCTGTCCCTGTTCGTGGACTCCTCGGGCACGTCCAACTACGGGGCACTGTTCGCCATGTCGCTGCTCTCGCTGCTCCCTGTGATCGGCTTCTTCCTCGCCTTCCAGAAACTCCTCCTCGACGGAATCTCAACGACGGGACTCAAATGACCAGCCCAACCCCACAACGATTCGACGGTCGCACCGTGGCGGTGACCGGCGCCGCCTCCGGAATCGGACGGGCCACCGCGATCCGCCTCGCCGCCGAGGGCGCCCAGGTGGTGCTCCTGGACCGCAACCTCGACGGCCTCGGGGCCACCGAGCAGGCCGTCCGGGAGGCCGGCGGGCTGGTGCGGTCGTACGAGTTGGACCTCGCCTCCGAGGCATCGGTGTCCCGCACGGCGCAGGCGCTGGCCGCCGAACACCCGCACCTCCATGGCCTCATCGGATGCGCCGGCGTGGTGCACATCGACGGTGTCCAGGAGAACCCGTTCCTCGAACGTGGTCTCGCCGGATGGGACCTGCTGTTCAGCGTGAACGTGCGTGGCATGGCTCAGTTGGTGCACGAGCTGGTAGGCCCACTGGTGGCCGCCCGCGGCGTGGTCGTCACGGTCTCCTCGGAGGCCGCCTACCGCTCCCGGGCCGGCCGCTGGATCTACGACGCGACGAAGGCAGCCCTGGTCTCGGTGACCCGCTCGATGGCGGCAGCACTGGCACCCGAGGGGGTGCGGGTCGTAGGGGCCGCGCCGGGCGGCACGATCACCGAGATGCACCTGCTCGACCACGCCGACCCCGAGGCGATGCGAAGCCGGATGCGCGCGGCCGGCGGCTCCAACCTGCTCGGACGCCTCGCCGAGCCGGAGGAGATCGCGGCCGCGATCTCCTTCCTCGCCAGTGACGACGCAAGTTTCATCACCGGCACCACGATCGCCGTCGACGGCGGAGGGGCGGGTAGCCGATGAGCGCCAAGTACGCCCTCATCGGCCTGGGCAACGTCGGCTCGGATCTCACCACGGCCGCCGTTGCGGCCGGCCTCGACCTGCACGTGTACGACATCGACCCCGAAGCACGCGAGCGCGCCGGCCGCGCGGGCGCCGTGGTCCACGAGTCGGCGGCGGCCGCGGTCGACGGCGCTGCCACGTTGGTCCTGTCACTGCCCAACGCCGAGGTGGTCGAGGCGGTCCTCGCCGACGGCGCCCTCGACGCGCTCCGCCCCGGCGGGACGCTCATCGACATGTCCACGAATCTGCCGGCGAACGCCGTCGCGCTCGCGGCCACCGGCCGCGAGCGCGGCCTGACGGTACTCGACGCCCCGGTGAGCTACGGACCGGAGGGGCTCGTCGCCTTCGTCGGCGGCCCACCAGCAGACGTGACCGCCCAGCGGGAGTGGCTGGACGCCGTCGTGACCCAATGGACCCATGTTGGTGCGCACGGCCAGGGCCAGTACGCGAAGCTCGTCCAGAACATCCTCAGCGGCGTGCAGATGGGCGTGATCGCGGAGGTGCTCGGGTTCGCCAGCAGGGCCGGTACCGACCTTGACGCGTTGGCAACGGCGCTGCGCCCGACCGGCGCGCACTCCCGCATGCTCGAGCGCACCATGCCGGCGATGCGAGAGCGACGATACGGCTCGGCCGGGACGATGGCCCTGCACGCCAAGGACATGGGCTACGCCCTGCGGGCCGCCGAGACGATCGAGGCTCGGATGCCGTTCACGCAGGCACTCCTGACGGTGTTCCGCGAGACGTTGGCCGCCGGCGACCCGCGTTGGGGTCAGACCGCCTTGATCGAGTGGTTCCTCGCACAGGACGAGGACACGACGGACGGAGACCCACGATGAGCTCGGACCCGATCGGTGTCGGCATCGTCGGCATGGGCAACAGCGGCTGGTTCTACCACGCTGAGGGCAGCCTGGAACACAGCCCCGACTACACCATCGCAGCGGTGAGCGCACGGACCACCGAGCGCACCGAGGCTGCCGCCCGGCGCTTCGACGCACGTGGGCACAGCAGCTGGCAGTCGCTGATCGAGGACCCGGCCGTCCGGCTGGTGGTGGTCGCGACCCCGCACCACCTGCACGAGCCGATCGCGGTGGCGGCGCTGGAGGCAGGCAAGGACGTCGTCGTGGAGAAGCCGATGGCGGTCACGGGCGCCGAGACGAGACGGATGATCGCCGCCGCGGACCGTGCTGGAAGGCTCCTGACGGTCTTCCAGAACCGGCGCTGGGAGCCGACGTTCCGGCTGATCCGCGACCTCGTCGAAGCCGGGGAGATCGGTGACGTCTGGCGGGTCGAGGAACGCCGGATGCACGCCGGGAAGTACACCGTCTCGGCCGAACGGGCACACGCCGGGACGGCGCTGGCGCAATGGGCGCACACCACGGCCGGTGGTGGCGGGGTGGGGTACCTGATCGCGCCGCACCTGATCGACCACCAGGTGGTGCTGCACGGCGCACGCCCGGAGTCCGTAGCCGCGCTCACCCACACCTACCCCGGCGACGAGGTGGAGCACTACCTCGACCTTCGGCTGCGGTTCCCCGGCGGGCGCGATGCCCGGATCGAGATCTTCCGCGAGAACGCCGTCGACCTGCCGAAGTGGTCGGTCTTCGGGACCGATGGCACCATCGTCTGCCCGGACTTCCAGACCCTGCGCCTGGACCGGTCCGATGGCACCAGCCGGGTGGAGACCGGACTGCGACCGCTGCAGGCGTGCGACGAGTTCTACGCGGCGCTCGCCGTCGCCCTGCGGGACGGTGGGCCGCCGCCGGTGGACCCGGTCGAGGCGGCTGTGGTCGTGGACGTGCTCGAGGCAGCACACCGATCCGCGGCAGCGGGCGGCGCCGTCGTGGAGCTCGACTAGTGGCACGCGTCTCGATCTTCTCGACCCTCCTACGTCGCGCCATCTGCTGACCAGCAGGTTCGCGATGTCGCACGGCCCCACGTACGCCGCTTGCGACCCGCAAGTTTCAGCGTGCGCCTGTCATTCGGATTGCGGAGAGAGTGAACGATCACAGAGCCGCTAGGGTCGTTGTCAACTCACTTCTCGAGTTCCTGATGATGAAAGGCGTTCTGAGTGCCACGGCGACCGAACATCGTGCTCGTGCTCGCCGACGACCTGGGCTTCTCGGACCTGGGGTGCTACGGGTCAGAGATCCGCACGCCTCACCTCGACGCGCTCGGTGATCAAGGCGCCCGCATGACGGCGTTCTACAACACGGCTCGATGCTCGCCGTCGAGGGCCTCGCTGTTGACGGGGCTGCACCCGCACCAGACCGGAGTCGGCATCCTCACGGGCAGCACGCTCCCCGAGGGCTATCCGGGGACGCTCACACCTGACTGCGCGACGATGGCGGAGGTCCTGGGCGATGCTGGCTACCGCACTGCGCTCATCGGCAAGTGGCACCTGTCCACCGACATCTCCACGCCGGGTCCCGCGTGGCCGTCCCGCCGTGGCTTCCAGCACGTGTGGGGACCGCTCGGAGGCTCGTGCAGCTACTTCCAAAGCACCTCGCTCGTGGACGGCGAGACCCCGGTCTCGATCGACGACCCCGACTTCTACCTGACCGAAGAGCTGGGTCGCCGGGCGGAGTCGTTCGTGAGATCGGCCGCTGACGGGGCGGACCCGTTCTTCGTCTACCTGGCGTTCACCGCCCCTCACTGGCCGCTCCACGCACCGGAGAGCGCGATCGAGTCGGTCGCCGGCCGTTACGCGGCGGGATGGGACGAGACGCGACATGACCGGTTACGGCGCATGGTCGCGCTGGGGATGTTCGATGAGGGCACCGATCTGACCGACCGCGACCCGGCCGTGGTGCCTTGGGCCGACGTGGCCGACCAGGAGTGGCAGCAGCGTCGGATGGAGGTGTACGCGGCCCAGGTGGAGCTGATGGACGCCGCGGTGGGTCGCGTCGTCGCGGCGCTCGAGGAGACCGGAACTCGCGAGGACACCCTCGTGATCTTCCTGTCGGACAACGGTGGGTGTGCTGAGGAGATCGCACCCGGCTGGGTGGACGAGATGGACCCGGTGCCATACAGCACGCCTGCACGCACGCTCGGTGGGGAACGGGTGCGACGGGGCAACGACCCCACGGTCGTGCCCGGCGGTCCGCAGTCCTTCGCCTCCTATGGACGGCCATGGGCCCAGGTCTCGAACGCACCGTTTCGCGAGTACAAGCACTGGGTGCACGAAGGTGGCATCGCGACCCCGCTGATCGCCTCGTGGCCGTCGGGCGGCCTCACGCACGGATGGGTCCGGGAGCCAGGGCAGCTGCCGGACCTGATGACGACGGTTCTCGAGGCGACGGGGACCCGCTATCCCGAGCGCCGCGGCCTCCACGCCATCCCCCCGCCGGAGGGGCGTTCCTTGCTTGCGGCGTGGAAGGGCGAGGGCGGGCGGGGGCCCGAACCCGTGCTGTATTTCGAGCACGAGGGCAACGCTGCCATACGCCAGGGGGCGTGGAAAGCGGTGCGACGGTACAGCCAGCCGTGGGAGCTCTACGACCTCGCGCGCGATCGCACAGAGAGGCATGACCTGGCAGCGAGCCACCCGGAACGGCTGGCCGACCTGGTCGCCTCGTACGCCCGCTGGGCGCAGCGTTGCGGCGTGCGCGACAGGGCTCCGATCGTCGCCGGGCGCCCGGCTCCCGGGCGCGCAGGGGGGCTGGTCGCGCCCTTCGTGTCGAGCGTGCCCGCGATCCGCTGACGTCGCTCAGTCGCGACCGGCGTCGTGCGGTGCGGGACCCGTGCTCTCACGGAGTTCGATGCGCGTCAGCGGCCCGCTCGGTGCCGTTGGTTCGTCCTCCTCCCGGATGGCAGCGACAAGGCGCTCGAGCGCGTGGCGCCCGGCACTCTCCCGGTCGACGACGACGGTCGTCAGAGACGGCACGGTGTAGCGGGTGAGGCGGCGGTCTCCCCAGCCGGTGACGCTGAGCCGACCCGGCACGGACCACCCGCGCTCATGGGCTCCGCGCAGCACGCCTGCGGCCACGGCGTCGTTGCACGCCACGACCGCGGTGACCGGGCTGTCGAGCGGAAGGTCGCGGACGGCCAGCACCCCGGAGTCCGGGAGCCAGGGTCCCTCGATCTCCCCGTGCGAGCGCAGGCTCAGCTCGGAGACGGCGGCGAGGTAGCCGTCTCGGCGCGCCCGCGCCGTCGTCCACTCCCGTGGTCCGGCCACGTGCAGAAGGTCGCGATGGCCCATCGCGGCGAGCTGGGCGACCAGCGCGCGGGCAGTCTCGAAGTCGTCCGCGGCCGCGGCGTCCGCTCGCAGGTGGGGGTCGTACACGTGCATCTCGACGACGGGTCCGATGTTCCGACGCGGCGGCGCCAACGGCGAGAGTGCGAGCACGCCCTCCACCGCGCCGCTCGTGAGCGCCTCCTCGGCGCGCCTGCGGAGGGCCTCGGGCGTCTCGTCCATCCCGATCAGCACCTCGACCCGGTAGCCACGGCGCGTGGCTTCGTCGCACGCGGCCGCGACGCTCTGCTCGGCCACCCCGGTCCAGCCGGGCAGGACGATCGCGATGGTTCCGGTCCGGCGGGTGCGCATGATACGCGCTGCGAGGTTGGGCGAGTACCCGAGCTTGGCGACCGCGGCCGCGACGCGTCGTCCCGTAGCGGGCGTCACGCTGCGTTCGTCCCGCAGGTACCGCGACACGGTCTGCTGCGAGACGCCTGCCAGCACGGCCACCTGGTTCATCGTCGGGGCTTTGCGGGGATAGGCCATCGACACATCCTAGTTGACTCGATGTTATCGATCACTTAGGTTGAAAGTGATCGATAACATGAATGATGGATCGCAAACGATAGTGATGTCGAAGGAGAGTTCGATGGGGTGGCAGCACGGTCAGCTCGATCGGCGACGTCTGTTGCAGGGCACGCTGGCGCTGGGAGGCCTGGCCGCGGTGGGCGGGCTCGCTGGTTGCAGCAACGAAGGCCGCGGGGACGGAGGCTCACAGGTGGCCGACGAGGCGGTCGCCCTGCCCACCCACGTGCCTTGGTCAGGCGTCACCACCGATCTCGTCGGCCAGGACGGTGTCAGCGACGCGGTCTTCGCCTACCCGGCGGAGCCGGTGTCGGCGACGGATCGTCAACCAGGCGATGGACGGGACGTCGAGGCGTTCTCCATGACGACCTTCCCCGCCCCTCCTGGGCCCCAGAGCAACGAGTTCCTGCAAGCGTTGAACGAGCGCCTCGGGTTCGCGCTGTCGGTCTCGCTGGTGCCCACGGGGGACTTCTCCGCCCGCTTCCAGACCGCTGTCGCGGGAGATCAGCTGCCGGACCTGTTCACCTTCTTCCCGAAGGGGGAGCCCGGGCTCCCGGGAATGCTGCAGGAACGCGCCGTCGATCTGACCCAGCTGCTCTCCGGTGACGCCGTCACGCGATTCCCGTTCTTGGCCAACGTGCCCACCGAGAGCTGGCGATCCGCGGTGTACGGCGGCAAGATCTACGGAATCCCGATCCCGCGGGGACCGCAGAGCAGCATCGTCCTCTACGGGCGCGAGGACGTTCTGAGCGACGAAGGCGTCGGCATGACCGTGGCGTCTGCCGCCGAGCTCCACGACCTCTGTCGCGATCTCAGCGGCGGGAACCGGTGGGCGCTGGACAAGACGCCCATCCGCGTGCTGCGGCAGATGTTCGAGATCCCGAACGGCTGGTCCGAGGAGGGAGGTGCCTTCACTAGCGCCTTGGAGCACGAGCGCCAGCTCGACGCTCTCGAGGCGGGGCGTGCGCTCGTGGCCGACGGACTCGTGCATCCCGACGCGTTGGTCGCGCCGAACCCGCAGCGCAAGACGTGGTTCGTCAGCGGAACCGTGCTGTTGATGGAGGACACCTTCAGCGCGTGGCCGGGCTTTCATACCTACGAGATCCCTGCGGGCTTCCTGCTGGGCGCGATCGTGCCGCCGCTCGCAGACGGGGGTGGCCAGGCGCCGATCTGGCTGGGTTCGCCGACGCACAACATCACAGCCGTCGGCAAGCGTGCCGAGGATCGTGCCGAGTCGCTGCTGGAGGTGCTCGACTACCTGGCCGCACCGTTCGGGACCGCCGAGCACCTTTTCAAGAACTACGGTCTGCCTGGTGTGCACCACACCCTGCAGGGCAGTGACCCGATCCTGACCGAGCAGGGCAAGAGCGAGCTGCAACTCGCGCTGCGGTATCTCGGCGAGGGGCCATGGGTCACGTATCAGGCAGGGTCGCCGGAGATCGCGCGGTCCCAGTTCGAGGCGCAGAGCGCCACGGTCCCGACTGCGGTACGCAATCCCAGCCTGACGCTGTTCAGCGAGACGGAGTCGCGTAAAGGCGGTCAGATCGGTGGTGACATCGCCTCTGTCGAGAACGACATCCTGCTGGGACGTCGGCCGGTGACCGACTGGACGGCGGCCGTCGAGGCATGGAAGCGGGACGGTGGAGACCAGATCGCGGACGAGTTTGCCGAGGCTCTGGCCCTCAGTGCCGGCTAGACACCTAGTTGCGCCCGCCCCGAACGTGCACCCCACGCGGTATCGGTATGGCGACGCCCGAGGCGACTGGCTACCGTGAGTCGCATGCGCACACGAACGATCGGGAACGCAGCCGTGGGATCGGACGAGGTCGGAGCGATCGGGCTGGGGCTGATGACCTTCGACCAGACCGGCCCGCAACCGCGCGCTCAGCTGGCCGAGACCGTCAGGGCGGCCCTCGACGCCGGGGTCACCCTCTTCGACACGGCGGACGCCTACGGACCGGGAGAACTGCTCGGCGCCGACTGCCAGGGCGAGAACGAGAAGCTGATCGCCTCGCTGCTCGACGAGCTCGGCGTACGTGACCAGGTCCGGCTGGCCACAAAGGGCGGGTGCGTGCGCACCGAGGGCGGCGGTTGGTCACGGGACAGTTCCCCCGAGCACCTGCACGAGGCCGTGAACGCCAGCCTGCGACGGCTCGGCGTCGACCAGCTCTGGCTGTGGCAGCACCACCGACCGGACGAGACCCGCGACTACGAGGAGACGATCGGCGTGCTTCGTGAGATCGCCGAATCGGGCAAGGTCCGCGCGGTGGGTCTCTCGAACGTCAACCCGCAACAGATCCGGGCCGCGCACGCCGTGCTCGGCGATCACCTCGTCAGCGTCCAGAACCAGTTCTCCCCCGCGTTCCGCTCCAGCCAACCCGAGATCGACGTGTGCGACGAGCTCGAACTCGCGTTCCTGCCATGGAGCCCGCTCGGCGGCCTCGGGAGCGCGAAGGACCTCGCGGACAAGCACCCGGCGTTCGCGCAGGTAGCCGCCGAGCGTGGGGTGAGCCCGCAGCAGGTCGCGCTGGCCTGGGAACTGGCGCAGGCGCCGGGCGTCATCCCGATCCCCGGTGCCAAAAGGCCCTCGTCCATCATTGACTCGGCCGCCGCAGCGGACCTCGATCTCACGCCGGACCAGCTCGCACTGCTCAACCGTGAATGACCCGCACGCCGTCGCCCCTGCCACTTCTTGGTGTCCGACGGCCAGCGACGGCGCTTCCAGCCTGGCCCCGGCGGGTCACCCCGCGTCCACCCGGAGCAGGGCGCGGCGGTACCTCTCATCCTCGCGGCTCGCGATCCGCCGGACCTCGGACGACGGCAGTGCCGCCGCGTCGGGCCCGGCCGCCAGCAGCAGTCGTGCCATCTTCACGACCATCAGCGTGACGTCCAGCGCAGCCTCCGCCGTCAGCGCATGCGCGACCATCCCGTGCCCCGCCAGGAGCCACACGTTCGAGCGGGCCTCTCCCTCCCGGACCAGACGTAACGCCTGCTTCGCCAGTTCCAGGCCCGGATCGACATAGTCCAGAAGAACTGACCGGGTCCCGCACATCACCACGTGATCGGGGATCATCCGCTCCCGGGCCAACTCCTCCCCACGCCCCGCCGCCATCAGGGCGAGCACGGGCGTCGGGTGGGTGTGCAGGATGACTCCGGCACCGAGCTGCTCCCCGAGGACCGCATGCAGGCCGGCCTCCACAGACGGACGGGCGGTGCCGGCGTCGGTTCCGCCGGTCAGGACGTCCTTCCACGCGGCGTCGCTCGTGCACTCCTCGATGCCGGCGAGCAGGCGGCTGCGGCTCATCTCGACGAAGTCGGAGGGCTGGAGCCGGCCGAGTCGCGTGCCGCTGGCCGTGACGTGGAGCCGATCGCCCGGCGTCAGGACCGAGATGTTGCCTTCGGCCGCAACCACGAGTTCATTGCCCGGAGCGGCGGCCGCCCTGGCCGTCTCGGCCGCCAGCCGCAGTTCCTCGGCGTCGGCGACGGTGGGGCGGTTCACCATCCCGCCGCACGACCCACACGCTCGCGTTCCCGGGTGCGTGCCGAGCCGGACCCACGGTAGGCGTCCAATGGGTTGTCCGGCACGCCGAGCCGCTGACGCGCCTGGCGGACGAGCGGCCGGCCATCGGTCTGATAGGCGTCGTCGAGGATCTGGTTGCTCCCGACCACGTCGCCGTCGTCCTGGGCGCGTTCCAGCTCGTCGAGATCGACCAGGAGCGCCTTGGCGAACGCCAGCTGGACCGCATCGATGCTGCGCAGCATGGCTGACATCTTGTCCTCGACCATCGCGCACTGGTCGATCTTGTAGAGGATCTCGTGAGCCGCACCCGTGACCATGGGGTCCGTATCGTCCTCGGCCTTGATCAGCTCCAGGCAGATCAGGAAGAGTTCGTGGGGGTTGACCGCACCGACGAACAGGTCGTCGTCACCGTACTTCTTGCTGTTCAGGTCGAAGCCGCCGAGTCGCCCGCGGCCGAGCAGGGTCGCGACGATGTGTTCGATGTTGGTTCCCAGGGGATGATGCCCGATGTCCACCAGAACGCGGGCACGAGGGCCGAGCGATTCGCAGAGGAGGAGCGACTGGCCCCAGTCGGCGATGTCGGTGTGGTAGAAGGCAGGTTCGAAGAACTTGTACTCGAGCAGCAGGGACATGTCGCTCGGCAACTGACCGTAGATCTCGGCCAGCCCTTCCTCGAGCCAGCGGCGTCGGCGCCGGAAGTCCCCTTGCCCCGGATAGTTGGTGCCGTCGGCCAACCAGAGTGAGATCTGGCGCGATCCCGTGGACTGCGCGACCGCGATGCACTCGGCAACATGTGCGATCGCCTGGGCGCGCACGGACGCGTCGACGTTGGTGAGGGATCCGAGCCTGTAGTTGTCCTCCTGGAACAGGTTCGGGCTGATCGAGCCGATTCGCACACCTCGCTGTTGTGCGTACGTGGCGAGCGCAGCGTAGTCGTCAACGGCATCCCACGGGATGTGCAGGGCCACGGTCGGTGTGACACCGGTCAATTGGTGAACCTCGGCAGCGTCGTCGATCTTCTCCCAGACGTCTCGGGCGGTTCCAGGCGTGTCGAACACCTTGAAGCGGGTGCCGGTGCTGACGTATCCCCACGACTGCGTCTCGATGGCCAGCTTGACGATTCTGTCGACGACTTCCTGATTGTCCCGTGTCATGGGGTGTCCTCTCGTGGGTTCGGCTGTGGTTCGGGTTCGTATCGGTGAACGGTCTGCGTGCGCCTGACGAGTGCCCGGCAGGCAGCGGTGTCCGGGACGCTGCCCAGGGCGCGCGCCTGGAGCAGGGCGTTTCCGAGCAGGGATGCCTCTATCGGTCCGGCGAGAACGGTCTGCCCGGCGGCTGCTGCCAGGGCCTCTCCGAGGATCGGCAGGGCAGCACCTCCGCCCACGAGATGGATGACCGCACCCCGCCGCCCGAGCATCGCCTCGAGGTCCTCGATCGCTCGCACGAACGTCAGGACCAGGCTGTCGATGATGGCTCGCACCATCTCGGCACGATTCGCCGGAACCCGGCCGGACCTCTCCCAGGTCAACTCGGCGATGAGGGTCGGCATGTCCTCGGGTGCGAACAGGCGGGGATCCTCACTGTCGAAGACCAACTGGCCCGCCGGAAGCACAGCGGCGGCCGCGAGCAACGTGTCCGCAGAGGTGTCGGTCCATCGGCCCAGGCACTCGTTCAGCAGCCACAGCCCGGCCGCATTGCGGTGGATCGTGCTGACTCCGTCGACACCGAGTTCGTTGACGAATCCAGTGCCGAGCGCGCGGTCGGCGAGAACGCGCTCGTTCGACTCGAGCCCGACGAGGGCCCACGTACCGCAGGAGATGTAGATGAACTCGTCGCTGCTGGCCGGGGTCGCGACGATGGCCGACGCGGTGTCATGCCCGGCCACCGTCACGAGCGGGGTCCGGCCCGGCACACCGAGCTGGTCGCAGACCTGGGGCAGCAGCTCGCCACGGACCGTGCCGCACGGCTGCACGTCCGGCATCGCGTCCCGGCGCAAGCCCACCTCGGCCAACAGGTCGGTCGACCAGCTCAGTGAGTGGACGTCGAACAACTGGGTGGTGCTCGCCCACGAGCAGTCGGTCGCTGCGTGGCCGGTCAGGCGATACGCGACAAGATCGCCGATGGACAGCAGCATGGCGGTCCTGGTGAGGGTCCGTTTCGACTCGGTGAGCAACTGGGACGCGGTGCTGAAGTCATGCGGCATCAAGCCTGTGATGGTTCGCGTCCTCAGCTCGTCGTAGCGTCGACTCACGCCCACGGTGCGCGCGTCCCGGTAGCGGAATGGTGCCTCGATCAGGGAGCCGTTCCGCTCCAGGAGTCCGTAGTCAGCACCCCAGGCGTCGATACCGACGCTGTCGATCGGCCCGCCATCAGCTACCTGCCGAGCGGCATCGAGCAGGAGCGTCATGAGTCTCTCGAAATCCCAGCGTGCACCGTGACTGTCCGAGGTCGGCGTGGCGAACCTGACCAGGTCCAGCACCTTCAACTCGGACTCGTCGACGTGGACACGAGCGACTCGACCACTCGTTGCGCCCAGGTCGATCGCCATTGCGTACATCTGCGACTCCTTGAAGCGCTCCAATTACCCTGACGAGCGAACTTAGGTGTGCGATACGGCCGCCGTCAAGAGTTCACGACGACGCACGTCCACACAGTTCGGTCTGCTTCCTCTCGGCAGCGTCCGACAGGTCAGGAGGTCTTGACAGAGCTCGGGTAGCCCTGCCACGGTTCATCAGTTGAATCGCTCCAATCCCAATCTTGGAACGTCCCCACAACGGAGAGTGGACAATGCGACACACCAACACACCCCAGGCCCCCGCCCGGTCGACTACCGCCGTCCCCCGGGGTGCGGTGACCCGGCGCACGGCCCTTCGCGCCGGCGCCGCGCTCGGCGCCACGGCCGGCGTCCTGGCCACGGCACAGTCCGCACATGCCGACGCTGCGGCGGGTGGCCACCGACGTCTCGCGCTCGCCAGGGGCGGTCGAACGTCCTACACCGTCTACGTCGGAGCCGACGAGAGCCCCATCGCGCGTCACGCGGCGCAGGAACTGGTCGACTACCTCGGTGAGATCACCGACGCATCGTTCCCGCTCGTCGTCGCGCCCGAACCGCCGCAATCCGGGCCACTGATCGTCGTCGGTCGCCACAACCCCGTGGCCATATCCGCGGATCTGCCGTTGGCGGACGTCTCCGATGACGGCTTCTGCCTCCGCACGGTCGACACCGGCGCGGACGCTGACGACCGTGCCAGCATCCTCATCGCAGGCGCCGGCGACCGGGGCACGCTTTACGGCGCCTACTGGTTCCTGGATCGCCTGTGCGGCGTGCGATGGTTCGGCCCCGAGTACACGGTCGTTCCACGCCAGCGGGTGCTGACGCTGCGGCAGTCGGACCTGAACGCCGTCAAGGTGCCGGGCTTCCGCTTCCGAGAGGTGTTCGCGGCCGATGGTGCGGACCCGGCGTACCGGCACCGCAACCTGCTGAACGGCAACAGTCACCACCTGCGCGAGCGGCCCTCCCCGCCCGAGCTCGACACCTGGTCCGACTACTGGCCCTACGAGGCACACAACTTCCACCAGATCGTGTCCGACCAGAGCCTGTGGCACGGCGGTCAGCTCCTGGCGATGGAACAGGCGACCCGTGATCAGGCCAGCGCCGAGCTGATCCAGCGGATCGATGCGAAGATCGAGGAGGGTCGCGACCCGTCGTTCGGGTTCAGCCAGATGGACTGGTCCTGGCAGCCGGACGCGGACAGCGCCGCGTTCGCCGATGCGCATGGCGGGGCACTGTCGGCACCGATCATCGACATGCTGAACGAGGTCGCGGACGAGGTCGGTCAGGTGATCCCGGAGGCCCGGCTGGCCACCCTTGCGTACCAGTTCACGTTCCGCCCACCGACCGGTCTGGCCGTCAGCGACCGGGTGCTCATCACCGCAGCGCCGATCTGGGCCGACTTCGCTCATCCCCTGTTCGGTGAGGGCAACCCCGAGACCGCTGCCGACCTGGACGGGTGGACACAACTCACCGACCAGATCGTCGTATGGACCTACAACACGAACTTCGAGAACTATCTGCTGCCGTTCCCGAACTGGTGGACGATGTGCGAATCACTGAAGCAACTGGCCGAGAGATCGGTCCAGGGGTACTTCGGTCAGGCGGCCTGGGACAACGGCGGCGGCGCCGAGACTGCGGAACTGCGTGCCTGGGTGCTCGCACGGCTGCTCTGGGACCCCGAGCTCGAGCCCGATGAGCTCATCAGGGAGTTCGTCGACAACTACTACGGCGCCGGTGGCACTCAGGTCTATGAGTACCTGGAACTGCTGGCCGACTCGGTCACCTCGACCGGAGCCGAACTGCCCTGCTACATCTCGTCGGTCGCGCCCGCGTACCTGCCCTTCGAGACGGTGCGGCAGGCGGACCTGCTCCTCGACCGCGCGGAGCGGAACGTCCGCCGTGACGAAACCCTGCTCAAGCACGTCCGCATCCTGCGGATGGGCCTCGACATGGTCGTCCTCCTGCGCCGCAACGAGCTCACCCGCGTCGCGGCGGAGCACGACGTGCGTTGGGACCTGGAGATCGACCGTCGGATCGCCCGGTTCAACGGCGCACTCGACGCCTCGGGAATGACCGCTTTCCGGGAGATCCTCGCCGGCGCCGCGTTGGGCGACGTCGACTGGCTTCGCCGTTTGGTCAGCATCACTCCCAGCCCGGCGCAGCCGCCCGCAGAGGTCGCCGGCCTGCCCGCGAGCGACTGGGTCGACTATCAGGAACTGGACTTCACGCTCTACCCCCTGAACGCCGACGTCGTCGAGGACGCGGCCGCCTCCAGCGGATACGCGGCCCGGATGACCGGCGGTTCGATCGACTGGGGGATCCAGCTCGAGCTGAGCCTGCTTCCGCCGGACATCGACTGGACGGTTTATGTTGTGGTCCGTGCCGACACCCAGTCCGAGGATCCGACAGCTCGCGCGATGTCGATCGGCGTCCACCCGCCGTTCGGTAACTACATCGATCTGCGCGTCGGAGACTTCTCGGACGGCGCCTTCCACACGATCGAGGTGCCCGGGACCTACCGCAGCGACAGTGCGGAGGTGGTCTGGGTCCAGCCCCCTGGCACGGCCGCCATCTCCCACCTGTACGTCGACCGGATCTTCGCTGTCAGGGCGTAGCACCTCGTGGTGAACATCGAGGACGTGGCACGGCTGGCCGCCGTCGGCCGCTCGACGGTCAGCAACGTCATGAACCGGCCGCACATCGTCGCCCCAGCGACGCGCAAGCGCGTCCTCGATGCCATGGAGAACCTGGGATTCGTGCCGAACGAGTCCGCCCGCGTCCTCGCGGGCGGACCCGGCCGGTTCGTCGGCGTCGTGGTCCACGACGCCTCGAACCCGTTCTTCGGGGAGATCATCCGCACCGTCGAGGACGCGGCCCTCAACCTTCGGTACATCGTCTCCACCACGAACACCGGGGCGGACCCGGTGCGCGAGTCGACGGCCGTGGAGCTGCTCATCCAGCAACGCGCCTCGGGGGTCCTGATCACCCCCTCGGCCCTGCCCGCCGATGCCCTCGGCCGCCTACGCCGCATCGGCACGAAGGTCGTGGTGCTCGACGCACCCGGAGAGTCCGGCATCTGTTCGGTGGCCATGGATGACACGGCCGGCGGCCGGCTGGCGGGTCAGCACTTCCTCGACTACGGCTACCGGAGTTTCGCGTTCGTAGGCACACCGGCGCGCACGACGCAGCACGCCGCACGCCTGGCCGGGTTCCGGGCGGCGCTCGAGGAGAGCCCGTTGGGTCGCCGCCTCGACGTCCAGGTGATCGAGGTCCCTCACGAGGACATCGTCAGCGGTCGGCAGGCGGCGGAGCGGCTCCAGCACCGGGACTCCCCCGTCGCCGTGCTCTGCGGCAACGACCTGATCGCCATGGGCCTGTCCTTCGCTCTGCAGGAACGCGGCACGGTCGTCCCCCAGGACGTGGCGATCTGCGGGTACGACGACATCGACATGGTTCGCTACCTGAGCGTTCCCCTCACCACCGTGCGCCAGCCCGTGCATGACATGGCGCGCACCGCCCTCGAACTCCTGGTCGAGGAGATGAGGGTCCACGAGCACGAGCACCAGGCCGTGCTGTTCGCCCCGGAGCTCGTGGTCCGCGCCTCGACCGCCCGCCAGTAACCGCCCCACGCTGCTCCAGGGCTGCCCGTCCTGACGACCGCGGACCGCTCGCCGCATCACCGAAGGAGACGATCATTCCCGACTGCATGCCTCCCGATCAGCACGGTGCCTGGATCACGTCGGCAGCGTGGCAACGGGACCCGGACGGTCCGCTGCCCGTGCTCGCCCGCGCCTTCCAAGTGGCGGGCGAACCCTCCGACGCCACCCTGAGCATCGCCGGCCTCGGTGTCTACTGCGCACGCATCGCGGGCAGAAGAGTCACTTCGGCACTCCTCGAACCGGGCTACACGGACTACCGCGTCCGCACCGAATGGGTCGCCCATGACGTCACCGACCTGCTGACCGCCGGGCGCAACGTGCTGAGTATCGACCTCGGCCCCGGTTGCTACCGCTCGACCCCGGCCGGAGACCGCTGGACGAAGATCCACACCGACTTCGGCGACCTCGGCGCCTGCGCCGTCCTGGAGTGGCGCGATGCGAGCGGCACCCACCGCCTGGCCACCGACCTGACCTGGCACGCGACCCTCGGACCGGTGCGACGCGCGAACTGGGTGGGTGGCGAGGACTACGACGCCGGCCACCTCGTCGACCTGACCATGGTGCAGGACTGGCCGGCCGCCGTCGGGGCCAGGATGCCGAGCGGGCTGGTGCTGACCCGCAAACGGATCCCACCGCTGGAGCGGGTCGAGGACCTGCCCACCGTCGCGCTGACCAAGCCCGCGCCCGGTGTCTACGTGGCCGACTTCGGCGTCAACTTCGCCGGGTGGGTCGAACTCGATCTGCCGGCCCGCACGAGCGTCACGCTGCGCCCCGCTGAACTACTGCACCCGGACGGCTCCATCGACCCGCGAACCCAGGGCTGGGCGCCCGTCTATCACCGGGTCACGACCACCGAGTCCGCGCTGACCTGGCATCCGCAGCACATGTACAACGGGCTGCGCTACCTGGAGATCGAAGGGCTGGACCAAGCACCTGCGCCCGAATCCGTGCGCGGCATCGTGATCGCCGCCGCGGCCGAACCCGCCGGTGAGTTCCACTGCTCCGACGAGCGGCTCAACGCGACCCACCGCATCATCAAACGTGCCGTGACCTCCAACATGTACTCGATGTTCACGGACTGTCCGCAGCGCGAGAAGCTCGGCTACCTGGAGCAGCTGCACCTGGCCTTCGACACGCTCCACTGGAACTACGACGTCGGCGCCCTCCTCGAGAACACGCTGCAGATCGCTCGGGAGGCCCAGGCGGAGTCGGGTCACCTCGGGCTCTACGTACCGGAATGGGACCCGTTCCCGGACCCGTGGCGCGGCGACGTCAACTTCGGTGCCGCGCTGGTGTTCGTGCCCTGGCAGCTCTACCGGGCCTACGGTGACGACGGGATCCTCCGGGCCACCTACGCGGCCTCGGTCCGCTGGGTGGAGCACGTCCTCGCCCGCCGCACCGACGGCGTGATCGGGTACGGCCTTGGCGACTGGGACGGCCGCGAGCCACGACACGTGCCGCTGGTGGCCACGGCCACCCTCGCCCGTTCCTGCACGGTGCTGGCCCTGACGGCGGCGGCCCTCGGCGACGCCGAGGACCGGGCCCGGTGGGACACCCAGGCCGACGACCTCCGGACCGTGCTGGCCGCGCGCTTCGTGGCGCCGGACGGGCGAGTCGGGGACGGCACGGTCGCCGAGCTGGCGGTCGCGCTGCAGAACGGGGTGGTTCCGGAGGGCCTCGTGCCCGCCGCCCGGCAGACACTCGCGCAACGCATCATCGCCGACGACCTGCGCCTGGACGTCGGCGAGGTAGCGATGGCGGCGCTGCTCGAGGTGTTGGCCGACGCCGGCCAGCATGACCTGATCCACGCCATCACCGTCCAGGATCGCCATCCGGGCTATGGCTACCAACTCCGCCACGGCGCCACGTCGCTCACCGAGACCTGGGACGGGCCCACGTTCGGATTCAGCCAGAACCACTTCATGAACGGTGTCATCGACCACTGGTTCTTCGCCCACCTGGTCGGCATCCAGCAGTCGGCACGGTCGGTCGGTTACCGCGAGCTCGTGATCCGGCCGCAGCTGGTGCCCGGGGTGACCTCGGCCCGGGCATCGCACCGCACGCCGGCCGGCGAAGTCTCAGCCGACTGGAGCCTCGACGGCGCCCAGTTCACACTGACCCTCAAGACACCTCGAGGAACTCGTGCCACCGTCGAACTGCCCGACGGCACCGTGATCGACGTCGCGGGCCCCGTGAACACCGTTGGGTGCGCCTTGGCTGAGCGGAAGCAGGTGGCAACCCGACGGCGGGGGCCTTCCTGAGGCACCCCGCCGCCGGGAGACCCGACTCAGGCGAGGCTCAGTGCCGCGGCTTCCCGCACCGGCGTGCCCACATAGTCGCCGGCGTGCCCGGCCTGCCCGAAGATGCCCATGCGCTCGGCGATGATCGCCGACATCGCTGCGCGGCCGGCCTTCGCGGCGGGCGCCGGGTCAGCCGCCAGCGGGTCGGCGGCGAGCGCCACCCGCATCGCGGCGGCGTAGGCCATGTGGGAGTCCATGCCCTGGTTGATCTTCGTGACGCCGAGCTTCGTGGACCGGGCCTTCTCCTCGTCGGGCACGCCCCACGACTCGGGCAGGCCGCCGCCGTGGGCGTTGATGACCGCACGCAGGTGCGCGGGCAGAGAGGACGATCCGTGCATCACCAGATGGGTGTCCGGGATGAGCGCCGCGATCGTCTCGATGAGGTCCATGCGCAGCACCGTGCCGTCCGGCGGGCTGGTGAACTTGTAGGCGCCGTGCGAGGTGCCGATCGCCACCGCGAGCGCGTCCACGCCCGTCTCCTCGACGAACCGCTTCGCCTCCTCGGGGTCGGCCAGGACGATCTCGGCGTGCGTCGCCCCGTCCTTGGACCCACCGATCGTGCCCAGCTCGGCCTCGATAGAGACGCCACGCTCACGCGCGTACGCCACCACCTGCTTCGTCACCTCGACATTCGCCTCGAAGCTCGTGGGCTTGTGGGTGACGGGGTCGAGGCTGCCGTCGATCATCACGCTCGAGAACCCGGCATCGACCGCCCGCTTGCAGGTCTCGAAGTCCGGCCCGTGGTCGAGGTGCACCACGACCGGGATCTGCGGGTAGTGGTCCACGGTACGCAGCAGCAGGTCCCAGTAAAGCTCGTCCGACGCGAACGCCGAGGCCCCTGCGATCGTCTGCACGATCACCGGCGAGTTCGTGGCCGCCGCGGCATCGAGCACCGCCTCCACCTGCTCGATGTCGGTCACGTTGAACGCGCCGACCCCGTAGCCGCCGGCGCGCGCGTGGTCGAGTACCTCCCGCAGGGAGCAGAGTGTCATGGTGTTGGCCTTTCAGGTTGAAGACGGCGCAAGGGTGCGAGCGCTCGATTGGGCCCGCTCGGGCGCTACCATAACAGAACGAAGCCAAATCACATTGGTTTAGTTACGTTCGAAGGAGTCCAGCAGATGAATTCGCAGGTGATCGTCGGCGTCGACTTCGGCAGCTCACGAATCAAGGCCGCGGCGTACGACCGCTCCGGCGCCCTCCTCGCGCTCGAGGCGGTGGACACCCCCGTGCGGCACCGCTCCGACGGCGACGACTTCCCCGTACTCGATCTCCTCGCCGCCGCCCACCATGCGATCGGCGCCCTCCACGCCGGGCCGGTCGCCGGCATCGGCATGACCTCGATGGGCGAGGTCGGCACCGTGGTCACCGACTCCGGCCTCGCCCCGCTCGACTTCCCCTCGTGGTACGACAGCCGCGGCGCCGAGATCGTCGCCGCCCTCGAGCGGCGCTGGAGCCCCACCCACCTGCGCAACCTCACCGGACGTCACACCCGTCTCGCCTCGACCGTGGCGAAACTGGCCCACGCGCACGCCCACGCCGACATGCCGGTTCCCGCCGGCCTCTTCGTCGGCCTGTGCGGCGCGCTCGCCCACCAGCTCACCGACCATGCCTGGCAGGAAGCCAGCCTTGCCACGACCAGCGGCGTACTCGACCTGCTCCGCCGCGAGTACGTGCCGCAGATCTGGGACGCCGCCGGCCTCGGCCACATCGGACTCGCCCCCGTCCGCCCGCCCGCGCACAGCCACCCCGCCATCACCGCCCTGGCGCGCTCGCTCGGCCTGGTCGAGGGCGCCGCCGTGGTCATCGCCGGCCACGACCACCCGGTCGCCTCGGTCGGCGCGGGCGTGCGAGCGGGCGAAGTCTCCGACTCCATGGGCACCGGCGAGGCGATCATCGCGGCGCTACCCCCAGGACACACGCTCACCGCGGCCGAGCTGGCCGCCCACCTCGACCGCGACCCAGACCTCAGTCTCGAGTTCTGGCCCGCCGACGGATCGCTCCTCGCCGTCTGGGAACGCATGCGCCCCGGCCTGGCCATGCGCACCTTCCTCGAGAACAGCAGCCACTCTCGCGCGGTGCTCGACGGCGGCGCAGCACCTCCGAGCCGGTCCGTCACCTTCTCCGGGGCTGATCTATCGACCCTGCAGTCCGGACGGCGGGTGGAGAGCTCCTACGACGCGCTCGCCTGGGGCGAGCTCATCGATGCCTACGTGCTGCTGGCGAACGAGGGTGACGAACTGGCGCGTGCGGTCTCGGGCGCGACCGGCGCCACCGTGCTGACCGGCGGCGGTCTGCGTTCACGGCGCTGGCGGCAGGCCAAGGTGGCGCTCGGGCCGGACCGGCTCGAGGTCTCCACCGTGGCCGAGGCAGCCACCCGTGGTAGCGCCGCCATCGCAGGCATCGCTCTCGGCTGGTGGCCCCGTGCCGAGGAGATGCCTGGCGGCGCGCGCACTCCGGTGAGCTCCGCCGTCGAGATGGAACACGTTGCGAGCACGCTCGATGGGTGAGAGGCGCCGAGTGCAGAACGACGCCCTCGGACCTTCGTTCGCTTGCGCATCCGTGTAACCTTCCGGTGATGCACGCTTCCCAGCGCCGTGAGGCGATCATGACGGCGGTGTTCGAGAAGGGCACCGCGCGCACCCGCGACCTCGCGGACTCCCTCGGGGTCTCCGAGGTGACGATCCGCACCGACTTCGAGGTGCTCGAACGGCAGGGCCGGGTAGCGCGCGTGCACGGCGGTGTCACGATGTCGGAGACGCCGCTGATGGGTTACGACGCCCGCGCCGACCAGAACGTCGACGCCAAGCAGCGCATCGGCGCCGCCGCGGCGGCCCTGGTCGCCGACGGGACCACCATCATCCTCGACTCCGGCACCACGATCTTCGCCCTCGCCCGGCACCTGCCAAGCGTCAGCGACCTTGTGGTGCTGACGACTGGCGTCAACATCGCCCTTGCGCTCATGGACGTGAGCGGGGTGCACGTGCGGCTGCTCGGCGGCCGGCTGGTCCCGCACATCGCCGCCACCGTGGGCACCCCCCGGCAGCAGGGCCTCGAGGGCGAGATCGCCCATGTCGCATTCCTCGGCGCCGGCGGCATGGACGCCGATCACGACGTGGTCGAGGGCTCCCTGGACATCGCAGAGTCCAAACGCTCGCTGGTCAATGCGTCCCGCCGCCGGATACTGCTGGCGGACTCCACGAAGTGGTTCACGTTGGACCGGCACAAGGTGGTCAACGTGTCGCAGTTCGACACGGTGGTCACCGATGCACAGATGCCTGCGAGCACCCAGGCGGCGATCCGCGACAGCGGTGCCGAGCTCATCCTCGCCTGAGCCGGCCGACGCCCGACGCGAGCCTTGCTCGCGAGTCGGGTCGCGCCGTCGGGAACCATCGAATCGAATCCATACCAAAGGTTGGCACTTTCGAATCGCGTCGGGTACAGTCTGGCTCGGCCGCCTCCGTGGGTAAGTCCCTTCGAACAGCACGGTTGACGTGGCCCGCCCCATCTCGAGGAGGAGAAACCCCGATGCACCGCAGACTCGTTGCGATCGCCGCCGCCGGCGCCGCGGCAGCACTCGTTCTCGCCGGCTGCTCGTCTGACGACGGCTCCGGCGACACTGTCACGCTCGACTTCAGCCAGTGGTGGGAGGTCGAGCTGAGCGAGGGCGTCATGCGCGGCCTCATGGACCGCTTCGAGGAGGAACACCCGGGCATCGAGGTCAACCTGATCTCGAACCCGTACTCCGCGACCGTGGATCTGCAGACCGCCGCAGCCGCAACCGGCACCCTCGCCGACATCGTCGCCATCAACGGCGCCAGCGTCTATGACCTGCAGGACCAGGGCGCGATCACCGACCTGTCCGCGCTGATGGACGACGCCGGGTTCGACCCGGCCGAGCTCGTCAGCAACGACCAGATCGACGGCGTGACCTACATGGTCCGCGCACTCAACTTCGCCTACCCCATGTACTACAACACCGACCTGCTCGACGCCGCCGGGGTCACCGAGCTGCCGACCACCTGGGCGGAGTTCGACGAGGCTGCTGCCGCAGTGACCGACGCCAGCAGCAACGTGTATGCATGGTCGCTGCCGATCAACGTGCAGTCACCGGCAGGTTTCGACTCACAGTCCTGGCTGTGGTCGTCCGGCAACCGGATGCTCGATGACCGGCAGCCCAACTTCGAGACCCCTGAGGTCGCTGACTGGCTGACCTTCCTACAGGGCCAGTACGACGGCGGTTACGTCACCCCCGGTGCGTTCACGCAGCAGGAGCAGCAGAAGGTCGAGGAGTTCACGGCCGGGCGCAACGCCTTCCTCATCGGCTCGCTCGCCCATGTCCAGGGCATCCGGGAAGCGAACCCCGACCTCAACTTCTCGATCGGATCGGTGCCCGCTCAGGACGGCGAGCCCTCCGGCATCGCCGGCGCGAGCTGGGGCCTGGGCATCGCCGAGAACAGCGAGCACAAGGAAGAGGCGTGGCAGCTGATCGAGTGGCTGATGTCTGAGGACGTGAACTCCGAGCTCGCCACCGAGGCCACGGGGTTCCCGGGCAACGCGTCCTCGGTGCCGGGCTTCGTGGACGGCGACCCGCTGTACGAGCTGGCGTTCGAGGTGTACTCCAGCAGCGAGTTCGTGACCGAGCTCGAGGGCCTGCCGCAGGCGCTCGACCTCAACCGCAACCTCAACGAGAACCTCGTGCGCCTGCTGCAGGGCGAAGCGAGCGTCGAGCAGACCCAGGCTTCGCTCCAGGAGTACTGGACCGGCGTCCTCAGCGACGGCTGACACACGCGGTGGTGCCGGCTTGCCGGCCGGCACCACCGTCTGCTGCCGCCCACCACCGAAGCGTCTGGAAGGCCTCGATGTCTGCAACAACAGCACCTGCACGTCGCAGGTCCGCCCCAACCGGACCCAGGTCCGGCGCTACCGGACCCAGGTCCGGCCGATGGTGGCGAACCACCCTCACGGCCTACGGCTACATGTCACCCACCCTGCTGGTGATGCTGATCATGATGGCCGTCCCCGTGGCCATGGTGTTCGTGTACTCCACGCTCTCCAACGTGGTGATGGAACGCGACCCCGAGTTCGTGGGCATCGAGAACTACCTGACTCTGTTCGGGGACGAGATCTTCCGCAAAGCGCTCGGGCAGACCGCCATCTTCACTGTCACGTCGGTGACCCTGCACCTGCTGATCGGGCTCGGCTTCGCGATGATGCTCAACAGCGGGCTGCTGCCGCGGCTGGCGGCGGCACTGTTCCGGGTGATCTACATCCTGCCTTGGGTCTTCACCGCCTCGATCGTGGTGATCCTGTGGCAGCTGCTGCTGAACCCGAACGGCGTCATCAACTACCTGCTCGAGGCAGCTTCGCTGATCGACTCGAAGGTCGAGTGGTTCTCCAACCCCAGCCTGGCGCTCGGCACGGTCATCTTCATCAACGTCTGGGCGGGGTACCCGTTCATCATGATCAGCCTGCTCGCCGGGCTGCAGGGTATCCCCGGTGACCTGTACGAAGCAGCGGAGATCGACGGCGCAGGCTGGCGTGCGCGGTTCTTCAACATCACGATCCCGCAGTTGTTCCCGATCCTGCTCGCGGTGGCGATGCTCGACTTCATCTGGAACCTGCAGCAGTTCCCCATCATCTGGCTCGCCACCGGCGGCGGGCCGCTCAACGCCACCGAGACCATCGCGACCTTCACCTACAACCTGGCGTTCTCCAAGCACGAGTTCGCCATGGCCTCGGCCAGCGGCGTGGTGCTGTTCGTCGTGTCGGCGATCGTGGCCCTGTTCTACGTACGGCACCAGAAGGCGAGGGACTGACGTGAGCATGACGACGACACGGTCACGCGGCCGCTCGGTCGGGGCACAGCGGGTCGCCCTGTGGATCGGCCTGACGCTCGGCGCGATCTTCGCGGGCTTCCCGGCACTGTGGATGCTGCTGAGCTCATTCAAGCCCAACACCGAGATCTTCCAGTTCCCGCCGACCTTCCTGCCGGACACCTTCACCATCGGCGCGTACACCGACATCCTCACGAACCCCGAGAAGCTCCGGTTCTTCATCAACAGCTACCTCGTGGCCGGCGCGGTCGTGCTGCTGACGCTGCTCGCCGGGATCATGGCGGGCTATGCGTTGAGCCGGTTCCAGTTCCCCCTCAAGAGCCTGCTCAACACGGTGGTCATCTCCGTGCAGGCGGTGCCGCCGATCACGTTGCTGATCCCGTACTTCGGGCTCGTGGTCTGGCTGAAGCTGTACGACTCGCTCTGGGCGCTGGTGCTGACCTACATGGTCGCCACGATCCCGTACGCGATCCTCATGATGACCGGCTACTTCAACACGATTCCGCGTGAGCTCGACGAGGCGGTGAAGGTCGACGGCGGTAACACCATGCGCACGCTGTGGCAGGTGCTGGTGCCGATCGCACGGCCAGGCATCGTGTCAGTGGGCGCGTACACCTTCATGGTGGCGTGGAACGAGTTCCTGTTCGCCCTCACCCTGACGCAGAGCAGGGAGAACCGGACCGTGCCCGTGGGCATCCAGCTCCTCATGGGGGAGCACTCGTTCAAGTGGAGCGAGATGATGGCGATGAGCGTGCTCGGGTGCCTGCCGGTCCTCGTCCTCTTCTTGATCTTCCAGCGGCAGTTCGTCAGCGGTATGACCGCCGGCGCTGTCAAGAGCTGACCGTTCCTCCTACGAGAGAGAGATACTCAATGCTGTTCACCGGCAAGGACATCGTCGCGCCCGCCTACGAGCACGGGTTCGCCGTGGCCGCGTACAACATCAGCGACTACGGGATGCTGACGGCGGTGCTCGCCGCCAGTGAGGCTGCCGACTCGCCGGTCATCCTCTTGATCCACCCCGATGACTGGAAGTTCGTCGGAGACCAGTTCCTGCCGTCGGTGTTCGCGCTGGCCGCCTCGGCGTCCGTCCCGGTCGCGATCCAGCTGGATCACGGGGCCTCGCTCGAGCAGGCCGCCGCATCGCTGCGCCACGGCTTCACCTCAGTCATGATCGACGGCTCGCTGCTCACGTTCGAGGAGAACATCGCGATCACACGCGCGACGGTGGAGATGGCGCACCGGGTCGGCGTCTCGGTCGAGGGCGAGATCGGCACGATCGGCCCACGCGACCCGCAGTCCCTCGACGAGATGCGGGACTTCGTCTACACCGAGCCCGGCCAGGCGAAGCAGTTCGTCGAGTCGACCGGGGTGGACCTGCTCGCTGTCGCCGTCGGTACCGCCCACGGCGTCTACCCCGCGGGATTCACGCCGGAACTCAAGCTCGATCTGATCGCGGCGATCACCGAGACCGTGGGCATCCCCCTCGTGCTGCACGGCGGCTCCGGCGCAGTGGACGAGCAGGTCTCCGCCGCCGTCAAGCTGGGCGTCGCCAAGATGAACATCTCAGCCGACATGAAGACGGCATACTTCACGAAGCTGCGCGAGGTCCTTGCCGACCCGGCCCAGCGCGAACCGCTCGACATCTACCCGCCGGCTCTCGCCGTCGTGCAGCAGGTCGTTCGCCACAAGGCAGAGGTGCTGGGCGCCGTCGGCGCCGCAGCGCACTACGACTACCGGCCGTCCGGGATCGGTGCGCGACGGTGGTCCCAGGATGCGACCGTGCAGCACTGAGCGGATTGACACCGGTCAGGGGTGTTCGGCAGCGTTCGGCGCCGCGGGAAGGCTCGCTGGCGGTGACGACACCCAGATCGCCTCGGCGACTTCGCTCCCGACGTTGGTGATCTGGTGCGGCACCGAGGACCGGAAGTCCAGGCTGTCCCCCACCGCCAACTCGAAGCTGCTCTCCCCCAGGGTGAACAGGAACGTGCCGCGAACCACGATGAAGATCTCCCGGACGTCACCGTGGGTGTAGTCCGGACCGCCCACGATCCCGCCCGGTGGGTATTCGGTAGAGGTCACTTCGACGTCCAGCAGCGGCGGCGGGGTTATCGCGAACGTGCGGACCCCGTCGCCGTGCAGGATCGAGGGCCGCTCACGTCTGCGCAGGACCTTGCCCGAGGCTCCCGGTTCCTCGAAGAGGTCGATCAGTTTGATGGACAGGGCATCGGCGAGGCTGCGCAGTACCGCGAAGGCGGCGTTCGCCGACCCGCTCTCGATCTGGTGGATGTAGCTGGGGCTCCTGCCCGTGGCCGCGGCCAGGTCCCGGATCGACATGCCGCGGCTCTTGCGGAAGGTGCGGACCCGGCGACCGAGGTTCTCCCGCTCGGTCACGGTCCGTTGTTCACCCTTGCTCACCTGCCGCCTCCCCTCGGGCCCCTCTGTGATGGGCCTCGTTGCGATCCTAGGTGGCACGCCACGCTCGCACGGACCGTCAACTGACGCGCTGGCGGTTCTCGGTGCGGGGCTGTCCCAGGCCCAGCCACTCCTCACCGAGCACCTCGGGGTGATCGAGCCAGTAGTCACCGTAGTAGTCGATCAGCGGGCCGTACTCGTTGAAGATCCGGCGCAGCTCGCGGATGGAATCCGCACCGTCGGGGGCTATGTCGACCCGGAGGTCCAGGCGTGGGCGTCGCTCGCCGCGCAGCGTGGTGATGAGCGAGGACGACAGGTGACGGCGGCCCTCGCCGCCGGCCTCCAACCCGGCCTCGAGGCTGCGGAGCAGGCGCTCTTCGAAGGCGAGCTCGGAACCGGCTTCGAACGTCTGCGCGACCGCCGTGAGCACCTCCGGTCCCACGACTCCGTTTCCGAGGACCGCGTAGCCGGCACCGGTGTGGTGCCCGGAGAAGGACCGTCCGCCGGAGAAGGAACCGGTGTGGGCGCCGACCCGGCCGTCATCGGTCACGATGCCGACCTGACGGTAGGCGAACAATGGGTCGGTCAGTTCCAGGGCCGCGAGCACCACCTGTGGATCCAGTCCGCTGGTGGCCAGATCGAGGGCGCGCAGTCCCAGTCGCCAGTCGCTGTGCCACTGGCTGGTGACGGCGACACCGCCCGCCACCTGCGGGCAACGGGAGGCGAGTGCGATCGAGCCGGTGCCCTGGCAGACTCCGACCGCCTTCGTGGTGGGATCGGTGGCGACGATGCTGAACGTCATGGTGTTTCTCCTTGGGTGGGGTGGGCCGGCGCGGAGCGCGACAGGAGCTCCGCGCCGGCCGCGGTGTCATTCGTTGATGGACAGGTGCGCGTAGTCGACCGTGTTGTCGGTGCGCCACGCGTACCCGGCGATCCGGTCCGAGATCGCGATCCCGGGCTGCACCTGCGCGATCTGGATGAACGGAACCTCCTCCAGCAGCCGGGTCTCGGCGATGTTCCATGCGGCGCCGGCCTCGGCCGAGCTCTGGTCGATCACCTCGGCGCTGGCGGCCAGCGCCTCGTAGAACTCCGGGTCCTCCCAGTCCGACATGTTGTTCTGCGAGTCGACCCCGGTCAGCAGGTTGAGGGTGTAGATCGGCGTGAGTGCCCACGGGGCCTGCACCGACAGGAGCGCCTGCCAGATCTTGGCGTAGCGGCCGGTGTGGAAGTCCGCCCCGGGAACCGTCTCGATCTGGACGTCGAAGCCTGCCGGGCGTGCCGCCGTCTGGATCTGCACGGCTGTGGCCTGGGACTCGGCGTCGGCGGCGCTCACCGTGAGGGTGAAGCTCAGCCCGTCGGGGTAGCCGGCCTCGGCGAGCAGTGCCCTGGCGGTCTCCGGGTCGTACTCGTACTCCGGCAGGCCGGTCGCGTCGTAGCCGGGGGTGTTGGTGAAGACGATGCCCGAGCCGGTACGCACCGCACGGTCCTGGTAGACGTTGGAGATGATGTCCTCGAACGGGATCGCGTGAGAGATGGCCTGACGCACCAGCAGGTTGTCGAAGGGTGCCTTGTTCGTCACCAGCGAGAGCACCTGGGAGGTGTTAGGTGAGCTGACGGTGGGCACGATCAGCGTGTCGACGGTGGCCAGGTCGGCCGCATCGGTGGGCGAGAGCCCCTCGACGATGTCCGCGTCGCCGGCTCGGATGGTGCTCGCGCGACTTCCGGCGTCGGGAACGACCTGGACGTTGACGACGTCGACCTCCGGGGTGCCGAGGATCCAGTTGTCCCGTGCCTCGAAGCGGGCGTAGGAGCCCACCTCCCAGTCGGTGATCTCATAGGGTCCGAAGCCGTAGTTCGGGTTCTCCTGCGCCCAGGCGATCGCGTAGGGATCGTCGGCGCTCACGTTGGCTTGCATCTCGGTGCTGTCGTAGACGAACGCGAGCGCGTCCGCCAGCATGGACAGCAGCGTGGTGCCCAGGCCCGGGCTCGCGATCGTGATGCTGACCGTCTTGTCGTCGATCTTCGTGAACTGGGTGGCCGGGTCGGTGATCACCGGGGACATCGCCCCCGGCGCCGTCGAGGTGTCGGCTCCGAACTTGAGTTCGAAGGACCACAGCACGTCGTCCGCAGCGAGCTCGTTCCCGGCCGCGCTCACGGCGTCGGAGAGGTGGAAGGTGTAGACGAGGCCGTCATCGGAGACCTCGTAGCTCTCGGCAAGGTAGCCCTCATAGGTGAACGGGTCCTGCTCGAAGACGCCGTCCTGGGTGGTTTCGACGTAGGGCTTGCGGACGAGGGTGGCCTGGGTTGCGCCGAGGAACTCGGTGTTGTTGGCGCCGGCCTCCTTGATCAGGCCCATCCCGATGTCGGCCTGCAGGATGGTGACGCTGGTCTCCTCTTCGGTGGCCGCGTCGGCGGTGTTCGCCGACTCCGCACACGCGGAGACGAGTAACGCTGCCGCAACGGCGACAGCCAGTGGCTTCGCCAGACGGCGAACCATGGAGCGATCTCGAGACACGAGTCTTCCTTTCGAGGGGTGGGTAAACCCGGTGAGGGTGGGCAGACCGGGGGTGGGCAGATCAGGGCGTGCTCTGGCGCCGGTCAGCGCCGTCGCAGGTACTGGTGGGCGAGATTGCTGAACGCGATCACGGTCACGGCCAACGCGAGACAGGGAAACAGCGAGGACCACCAGCGCCCGGCTGACGCCGCCGTTGCGCCGTCGGCGATCATGGCTCCCCACTCGGGGGTCGGCGGCGGCAGACCGACGCCGAGGAACCCCAGGCCCGCTGCGACCGTGACGGCGACGCCGAAGATGTAGGAGGCGTTCTCCAGAGCCGGCCACGTCGAGTTCGGCAGCATGTGCCGCAGCAGCAGCCCGCGCTCGGACTCGCCCGACAGACGCGCCGACTCCAGGTACGCCTCGCGACGCACCCGGAGCACCTCTGTCCGGACCACGCGTGCCTGGGTGGGCACCATGAGCAGGCCGCACACCACCGAGAGGGTGAGCAGGTTTCGGCCGAAGAAGGCGAGCAGCACCAGCCCGACCACGATCTGCGGGAGCGCGTCGAACAGGTCGAGGCCGCGGGTCAGACCGCGGGCCACGCTGCCTGGGACGCCACCCCGTGACTCGTTCGTTCCGGTGAACAGTCCCACACCGACGCCGATGACCGTCGCGAGCAGGGCCGCGACGAGGCCGACCACCAGGTCGTTGCGCGTGGCCGCGATGACCCGCGAGAAGACGTCCAGTCCGTAGATGTCGGTCCCGAACCAGTGCTGCGCCGACGGCGGCTGATCGGGGGCAGCCACGACGTCGATCGGGCTGTAGGGCACCAGCAAGGGCCCGAGCGCGGCGACCAGCAGGAGGAGGACCAGTGGCGCGACGACGGGCACCATCGAGGCAGACCCGGGCAACCTCCGGCGTGTTGCCGGCGCCGCGGTGGGGGGCGTTGTGGCAGTGCTCATGAGTTTCCCTCCACCATCACGCCGGGTCGACGGCGCGGATCCAAGGTCATGTTGACGAGGTCGACAATCAGGAACACCACCAGCACGCACGCTGCCACCGTGAGCAGGAATGCCTGCAGGGCCAGGAAGTCTGCTCGGCCCACCGCCTGGACGGCGTACTGCCCCATGCCTGGGATCGCGAAGAGCTGTTCGATGATGACGGCGCCGCCGAGGAGGAAGCCGAACAGCTGCCCGCACATCGTCACCATGGTGGGGCTGGCCCGGCGCAGGACGCTGACGATGACGACGTGCCGCGGCACTCCGGACGCGATGCGGAACAGGGTGGCCTCGTCATCGACAGCGTGTTCGATCGAGCGCTGCAGGACCTTCATGATCGTGGGCGCGCTGCCGACCACCAGGACCAGCACAGGCAACCACAGGTGCGCCAGCATCGAACTGAGCAGCACCGTGTCCGAGGACAGCAGTGCATCCAGGAACGGGAACCCGGTGGTCCGGGGCGCCGGCCGCAGCCCCGCGTCGTAGCGTCCGGTCGGTGCCGCGGCCCACCCGAGGACGGTGTAGAAGACCAGGATGCCGGCCACCCCGAGGACGAAGTCCGGGATCGCTCCGGCCGAGCGCGCGTAGAAGGCAGCGAATCTCGCGACGGGGTTATGGGGGTGGAGCATCGCGAAGATGCACAGCAGGAGTGTGACTGCGATGGCGATGACCATGGCGATGAGGGCGATCTCGATTGTGGCGGGCAGCCGCCACGCGATCTGCTCCTGCACATCCTGGCCGTCGATGAGGGAACGGCCGAGGTCGAGCGTGACCACCCGGCCCAGGAACACCATCAGTTGGTGCCACAGCGAGCCGCTGAGGCCGAGCAGCACCTCGATGCGTTCGTACTGGTCCGCGGACAGGTCGTCGCTGCCCGCGATGATCAGGACGGGGTCCCCCGGGATCAGCCGGACCAGGAAGAACACCGCGATCGCGAACAGGAACAGGTGGACCGGCAGGAGCGCCACACGCTGGATCCACCAGCGCTGGGAACGCCACAGCCGCGCGATCATGCGGCGCTCGATTCGTCGGCGGAGAGCTTGCGGTAGGCGCCCATCAGCCGCGCCGTGTACGGATGCTTGGGCCGGTTGACAACCTGGCTGACCTCGCCCTGCTCGACGACGTCGCCGCCGTGCATGACAACGAGACGATCGCTGATGAACGCCGTTGCCGGTACTCCGTGGGAGACGAACACGATCCCGGCGCCCGATCGCTCGGCGAAGTCCTTGAACTCGTTGAGCACGGCGCCCTGCACCGAGACATCCAGGGCGGAGACCGATTCGTCGCAGATGAGGATGCGCGGCGAGACGATCAGCGCTCGCGCGATCGCGAACCGTTGGCGCTGTCCACCGGACACCTGGGACGGCCGACGCGATGCGAGCTCCGGGTCGACGGCCAGCGAGGCGAGCACCTCGTCGACCGCCGCGTCCGCCTCGGCGACGGTGAGGCCGAGGATCTCCAGCGCCGGGCGCCGGACGGCGTCACGCAGGCTACGCAGCGGATCGAACGAGGAGGTCGTGTCCTGCCCCACGAGTTGCACGTCCCGCCGGAACTGCCGCAGCCGGTCGCCGCTCAGCTGTGACACCTCGCCGTCCTGGTAGCGGATGGAGCCGGCCGACGGCGTCTCGAGCCCGAGCAGAAGCCGCACGAGGGTCGACTTGCCCGACCCGGACTCGCCGATGATGCCGACCCGGTCGCCGGGCTCGATCACCAGGTCCAGTGGGTTGAGGGCGTGCACGACGGTGTTGTCGCGGCCGCGGTACTGCTTGGCGGCCGCCTTCGCGGTGATCACGAGACTCCGACCATCGTCGTGAGCCGGTGGTCGTTGAGTTGCGCCAGCGACGGTGCGCAGGCGAGCAGCGCCGCGGTGTAGTCCGCGCTCGGGGCCGCGAGGACCTGCTCGGTGTCCCCCTGCTCGACTACCCGGCCGCGATGCATGACGACCACCCGGTCCGAGTAGGCCCGGCACAGCCCGATGTCATGGGTGATCATCAGCAGGGTCGTGCCGAGGTCGGCCGTCAGCGAGGTGATCAGTTCCAGGAGGTCGACGGACAGCGTGACGTCCAGGGCGCTGGTGGGCTCGTCAGCGATCAACAGTTCGGGCTGGGAGCACAGCGCGATGGCGATCATCACTCGCTGCCGCATCCCGCCGGAGAGCTCGTACGGCCGGGCACGCAACACCCGTGCGGGGTCACGGATCCCGACCCGCTCCAACCACTCCCCGGCGAGCACCCGGGCGCGCGCCCTGGACGTGGCGCCCCGCCCGCGGATGGCGGTGCCGAGCTGGCTCCCGACCGTCCAGACCGGGTCGAGCGCGTTCATCGCGTTCTGGAAGACGACGCTCACCCCGGGCACCTGGTACGGGATCGCGCGCGTCGGCCGCGCCGTCAGGTCGGTCTCGATGATGCGGGCCGTGGTCGCCTCGACGGCGGCTCCGAGCGGGAGCAGGCCGGCCAGCGCCATGCACACGCTGCTCTTGCCCGATCCGGACTCGCCGACGATGGCCACCCGCTGACCGGATGACACCGTCAGCGAGAAGTCCGACACCGCGGTGAACCACCCGTCCGCGGTGCGGTAACGCACGCTGAGGTCCTCGACCTCGACGGCGTTCGCGGCCCTCGGTCCGACGTCGCCCGGCATGGTCAGCTGGCCCCGTCGAGCAGGTTCGCGCGGAACGTCTCGTGCCGATAGCTGGTTCGGACGGCACCGCGCCGTTGCAGCGCCGGCACCAGGCCGTCGACGACCTCGCTCAGATAGCGCCGCGTCGGCATCCGCGTGGAGAGCAGGAAGCCGTCGGCGCCGATCTCGGCGGCCGCGTCCTGCATGCGGGCCGCCACCGTGTCCGGGCGCCCGACGAAACCGTTCTCCTCGTGCGCGTAGGAGTCCCGAACGAGCTGCCGAAGGGTCTTGCCGGAACTGACCATCCCGTCGAGTTGGCTCTGGTGACCGTTGGTCTTCAGATCCTCGGGCAGTGGCTGGTCGGGGTCGAACTGCGACAGGTCCGTGGTCGTGGTTGAGGACCAGTTGGACAGCACGTACTCGAGATCGTTCGCATTCGCATCGCGGATGCGCTTGGCCTTCTCCTTGGCCTCGTTGTCCGTCTCGCCGAGGACGGGATCGATCAGGAAGAAGACCTTCACGCCTTCCGGGTCCCGCCCGAGCCGTTCGGCCTGGGATCGGACGTTGTCGCGGAGGGCCCTCATCTTGGCGTGGTCGGAACCGCCGGCGAGCACGACCTCGGCGTGCTGGGCGGCGAAGAGCTGTCCACGTGGCGAGTTTCCTGCCTGCGCCAGCACGGGCTCGTACTGCGGGCTCGGCAACGTGTTGAGCGGTCCGCGGCTCTTGAAGTAGGTGCCCTGGTGATTGACCGTGTGCACCTTCGCGGCATCGACGTAGACGCCGGTGTCCTGGTCCAGCAGCACGGCGTCGGGCTCCCAGGACTGCCACAACGAGCGCACGACGGCGACGAACTCGTCCGCTCGTTCGTAGCGTTGGTCATGGGCCGGCTGCGCGTCGAAGCCGAAGTTCTGGGCGGCGCGATCGTTGCTGCCGGTCACGATGTTCCAGCCGATCCGGCCCGCCGACAGGTGGTCGAGCGTGCTCATCGCACGCGCCAGCCGGAACGGACTGATCTCCGTGGTCGCGACCGTGGGGATGATGCCGAGCCTGGAGGTGTGCTGGCTCAGCACCGCCGCGAGCGCGAGCGGGTCGTGCTTCGGTGCCCGGTGCCCGTGCTTGAGCGGGCTGGCGTAGGAGTTGCCGTAGTCGTCGGGGATGTAGTTCGAGTCCTCGATGAGCATGAAGTCGAAGCATCCGCGCTCGAGGTCACGAGCGAGGTCGACGAAGAAGCCCCCTGTGGCCCAGTCACGCGTCGAGTGGCCGGACCACTCGCGATTCCACGCCGGTGCGCGGAAGCCGGCCTGGAACCAGCCGAGGTGGAAGGAGTAGGAACTCACGGTAGACCTCTCGTGTCGCAACACTGAATCGAATCTGTTGTCCACTGTCAGTGGACAATCGTCCACTGCCAGTGGACAGTAATGACCCGCCGTTTCGCCGTTGTGACCGCGGATTACCGCGCTGTTACGACTTCGGCACGTGGGTACGGGCGAGGGCGACCAACGCCCGCGGTGGAGCCGACCCGGGTCGGTCGCCCTCGCAGCGCCGGTCCGTCACCAAGGCCGATCGCCGCGCTGACGCGGTCAGCTCGCCCGGTCTGCGGCGTTCCCGAGGTGCCGGTACCGGCCACGGAAGAACACGAGCGGCTCCTGCGCGGGGCCCTCGTGCTCGACGAGCTCAACCACTCGTCCGAGCACGATGAGGTGATCGCCGGCGTCGTGCTCGGCCCAGAGCTCGCAGTCGATCCACAGCAGCGCGCCGCCCAGCAGCGGATCCCCCGCCGCGGACGGCCTCCATTCGACGCCGGCCCACTTGTCCGTCGCGCTGCGTGCGAACTGCGCGGAGAGGTCCATCTGGTCGCGCGCGAGGACGTTGACGGCGAACCGTCCGGTCGGTGCGATACGCGGATAGGTGGTCGAGGTCTTCATCACGCTGAACGAGACCAGTGGCGGGTCGAGCGAGACGCTGGAGAAGGACTGGCAGGTGAACCCCAGCGGTTCCCGGCTGTCGTGCCCGGTCACCACGGTGATGCCGGAGGCGTAGTGGCCGAGCGCATCGCGGAACCGGCGCGTGCCGAGGGTATCGGTTGTCATATCGATGGGTCGCATCAGGAATCCTCGGGTCGCGGATCAGCGGGCAGCCAGTGATGACGTGTGCTCGGCGAGCCGAGCCAGACGCGCGAGATTCGCGGCGTAGGTTGCCGCAGCGTCAGCGACGACCTCCGTCAGCTGATCCATCTGGCTGAGCGCCACGTAGAAGCCACGTCCCGGAACGATCGCGCCGAGCTCTGCCAGCAGCGGCGCCAGGTTGACGGTCGGTCCCATGGCATGACCGAAGTCGGCGCCGGTGTGGACCGGGATGGCGGTCACCCCCGCGAGCCCGTTGGCCGGGTAGCGATCCAGGAACGCCTTCAGCAGCCCGGTGTAGGTGGCCTTGTAGGTGGGTGAGGCGAAGATCGCCAGATCCGAGGCTGCGACCGTCGCATTGAGGTGCGCCATCCGCTCGGACGGCCAGGCGAAGACCTCATTGATGTGATCGGCGAGATCGATGACCTCGATCTGCCGATCCGAGGGGATGAGTTGCTCTGCGAGCAGCTCAGCCACGCGTCGGGTGCGTGAGCGCGGCTTGGGGTTGCCGACGACGACTGTGATTTTCAGGGACATCCGCTTCTCTCTGTCTGCCGAGTGCCAGAAATTCGGAGAAGCAGGTTGCAGGCGCCGCAGAGGGGAGCAACCCGCTCTCCATACACCCGGAGATCTTGTGGCCCCTGGGTGCCTGCAACGGCTCACGCTGCGAAAGCAGCATGACAGGACCGTGTTTCGCGTGGGTTAAGGGCCACACGCCACGGCGCCGACAACTGCCAGGGAGTGATCACGCCGGCAGGTCGAGCTGGATCACCGACTCACGCCCGCGAGTCAACTGCCGCGACCGTGCGTACCTCGCGCGCGCCCAGCACAGGGGCGATCCGCATCCGCCACATGAAGACCAGCGAGTGCGCGCAGAGCGCGGGTAGCAGCACGAGTAGGAGCGGAGAGACGACAGCGAGGAACGCCGCGACCGATACGACCAGCATGGCCTGCAAGGTCGCGCCGAGTCGGACCACGGCAACGACCACTCCCAACCGGAGCAACTGCCGAGTGTCGTGACCAGCTCGCGCGAGCACCACGCACGGCAAGAACACCGAGGCCGCGAGGAAGGCAAGCAGTAGGAGTCCGAGCACCGAACCGGCCGCCGCCCATTCCGGCCCGAGCCGCAGCACGATGAGCAGGTCGACGACGACCACGCTTCCGAGGGCGAGCCACAGCCAGCCAACTCGGGTGGCGATCCCCCCATGCTCGCGCACCGCGTTCCAGAACGTGCGCGCGATCACTGGCTCCCGGCCGGCCTGGATGAGACGGACCGTCTCCGCCAGCGCCACCGTTGCCGCCGGCGCTCCGACGATCGTCGCGCATCCGAGGAGCCAGAGCACGCTCAGCCAGAGCAGATCGATGCCTACGCTGCACCACCGCATCAAGATGCGCACCGGGTCACCCCTTGAGCCCGGACGTGGCGAGCCCCTCGACGATCTGTCGCTGGAAGAGCGCGAAGATCACGATCAGCGGCACGAGGGACAGGGCGCTCATCGCGAACATTGGGCCCCATGACGACTGCCCAGTCGTGTCGAGGAAGGCACGAAGAGCAAGCGGGACGGTGAAGAGTCGCTGGTCCGAGAGGTAGATGAGCTGCGAGAGGAAGTCGTTGTACGTCCACATGAACGTGAAGATCGCCCCGGTCACCAGCGCCGGCCGAAGCAGCGGCAGCACGATCCAGCCGAAGATCCGGACGGGACCCGCACCGTCGATCATCGCTGCCTGGTCCAGTTCCCGCGGAATCCCCCGGATGAACTGGATGAATAGGAAGATGAAGAAGGCATCGGTCGCGAGCAGCTTGGGAACGATGAGCGGCAGGTAGGTATTCACCCACCCCAGTTCGAAGAACAAGGTGTACTGCGGGATCAGTGTCACGTGGTAGGGCAACATGATCGTGCCCATCATGATGGCGAACCAGAACCCTCGCGCGAAGAAGTTCAGGCGGGCGAAGGCGTATGCCGCGAGCGAGCATGACACGAGGTTTCCCACCACTGCCGCCGCGCCCAGCAGGAACGAGTTCAGGAAGAACGTGCTGAACGGCTGACTGAGGCCGAACCACCCCTCGACGTAGTTCGAGAGGTCGAACGTACTCGGGATCAGCCCGATGTTCGTGAAGATCTCCTCGTCCGGCTTGAGCGACGCCGAGAACATCCACGCGATGGGATAGACCATCGCGGCGGCGCCAAGGGTGATCGCCACGTACAGGGCCACCCGCCCGGGTCGTCTGCGTGCCGGACGCACGGCACGGCTTCCGCGGACGGATGCTTCGGGCGCTGGGCGTGTCACGGTCGTCGTCATCATCGATCACTGTCCTCGTAGTGCACCCAGTACCGGCCGACGAGGAAGTTCGCCGCCGTGAATATTCCGATGATCACGAGGAGTACCCAGGCGAGCGCCGAGGCATACCCCATCCTGAAGTTCGTGAAACCCTCTTGGTAGAGGTAGAGCGTGTAGAAGAGGGTCGAGTCGAGCGGGCCGCCGGTGCCGTTGCTGATGATGAACGCCGAATTGAACGCCTGGAATGCCCCGATGAGTTGCAGGATCACGTTGAGGAAGATGACCGGTGTCAGGAGCGGCATCGTGATTCGGAAGAACTGCCTGACCTTTCCTGCGCCGTCGATCGACGATGCCTCGTAATACTCACGAGGGATCTGCCGTAGCCCAGCGAGGAAGATCACCATAGGCGAACCGAACTCCCACACCCGCAACAGGATCAGCGTGTAGAGCGCAGTGTCAGGGTCCGCAATCCAGCTCGGCGGATCCGCCCAGCCGATCGCCTGCAGGACGACGTTGACGATGCCCTCGCGGCCGAACACCTGCCGCCAGAGCACCGCGATCGCCACGCTCCCGGCGAGCAGGCTCGGCAGGTAGTACAGCGCGCGATACACGGACAAGCCGCGCAGCCCGCGGTTGAGCATCACGGCCACGAGCAGCGCGAACGCGAGTTGCAGCGGCACCGAGATGAGCACGTAGCGCATCGTGACGCCGAGGGCCGCCCAGAACCGCGCGTCCTGGAAGAACATCCGCTCGTAGTTCGCCGTCCCGATCCAGTTCGGCTCGCTGAGAAGAGCGAAATCGGTGAACGAGTAGTACAGCGAGACGAGCATCGGACCGGCGGTCAGGACCAGCAGGCCGACGAACCACGGAGATAGGAAGACGTACGCCCACACGTTCTGCGGGCCGGAACGCCGGCCGCGTCCCTGTACGCCACCGACCGTCTCCGGCGCTCGCTCCGAAGTGGGCACGACGGTGGTCACGCCGAGGCCTGGATCGCGCTCTCGGCGGTCGCGAAGAACCGGTCGACGGACTCTTCGACGGTCGACCGCCCGAACCTGTGGTCCTCGACTGCCGCCGTGAACGCCGTGTTCACGTCGGACCACGATGGCGGGAACTCCTGCGCGAGCGGGATCGCAGACTCACCGATCTCGTCCGTGACGAGATCGATATAGTCGATGAAGTCCTGCTCCGGTTCGCTGTATTCGAGTTCTGCACGCAGCTCACGGTTCGGCGGCGCGCCGAGCTCGGCCCCGAGGATGGCTACGCCGTCCGGGTCGTTGAGCACGAAGTCGAGGAAGTCGACGGCCGCGTCGGCATGCTCCGTGCGGGAGTAGACGCCGACCCAGTTCGAGCCCCGGATGAAGTGCCCGGAGCCCTGGCCGCCCGGGTCGATCGGGTTCGTCGTGAGCCGGAGCGTCGCCGGCGTCAACGCCTGCATCGAGGCAAGGGCGTTCGCGTACGTCAGGTGGTTCGCGGCATAGCCTCGGATGAGCGCCGAGGAATCGAACGTGCCGCCCGCTTCCGCCGTGATGTCGGCGGGCGGTGCCGCTCCTTCGTCCCGCAGCATCTGCCAGAGCTCCAGCCAATCCGTGAGGTCGGTCTGGTTGAAGCCCAGCT
Source organism: Occultella aeris (assembly GCF_902703175.1). GTDB lineage: Bacteria > Actinomycetota > Actinomycetes > Actinomycetales > Beutenbergiaceae > Occultella > Occultella aeris. The sequence continues at coordinate 41,311 of NZ_CACRYJ010000059.1, forward strand.
CGCCGGACTCCGTGTAGGCGTACTTGCCGCGCTGCAGGAGCCAGACCTTGAATACCTGGTCGAGCTGGGACGACCGATCCTCCGTGCCGTAGAAGTCCTCGTCGACCGCACGCGTGATGTCGGCGCTGAAGGTGAGGAAGTCCTCCCACGTGTAGCCGGGTTCGGGCAGCGTCAGCCCGAGGCTCTCGAGGCGGTCGACGTCGTACATCACCCCGTGCGCGTTGTCGCCGTAACTCAGCCCGCGGACCTGGCCGTCGATGCGACCGAGTTCCACAATCCCGTCGGTGAAGGTCGACGTGTCGAGCGCGTCACCCAGGTAGGGGTCCAGCTCGACGAGGGCGTTCTGCCGCGCGAACTGTGCGACGGCATTGTGGAACAGGCCCATGACCGCGGGAGCGTTGCCACCGCTCACCTGCGTCGCGAGCTTGTCGAGGTAGGCATCGTTGCTCGCCGCGTCCAGCGCCAGCGACCAGTCGGGGTTCTTCTGCGAGTACGCGGTGAAGAGTTGCTCGAACAGCTCCATCCGGTGGGCGGAGCCGTACTGCGCCACACGCAACTCGCCGCCGTCGGCGGTCGACCCGCCTGCGCCCGTACCGCACGCGGCCAAGGTGCCCGCAGCAGCGCCGCCAACCGTGATGGCGCCCAGGGACAGGAAGTTCCTACGATTCATGACATCTCCTTCGATGTGTGTCGACGACGCTCAGGTCGTGACGTGGAGGACGGCTGCGGACGCCCCCCAGGGCGGGGTGAATGGCTGGCGCCCGGCTGTGAGGTCGCCGATCGGCGCCGTGGCACCGGTGTAGGGATCAAGCCAGACGGCGCGCGCTCGACCCGAGCAGGTGCTCACCTCGAGCTCGAACGGCGCGCCGGACTGGCTGTACACGACGTACTCGACGCCATCGAGCGAGCGGGCGTACACGTCGTCGACCGCCGCCGTGACGAGATGTGCGGCGGGCGTGAACTCCCAGTACCGAACCTGGTCCCAGAAGTCTGCGAGCACGCGGATCGCGGCGTAGCCGGGCGGCTCGGGCTGCGGTACGAAGAGGCTCCACGCCGTGTTGCGGTAGTAGTAGTTGGGGTAGGCGCCGCCCATCACGACCTGCCAGTGACGACGGGTGACCTCCCGCCAGTCCTGATCGTGGTCCTCCGCGTCCGAGGGCAGGTCATCCAACCCGGACTCGTAAGCGAACTCGATGTTGATGTAGGGCTTGGCGAACCGCGTCGTTCGCTCGAGGGCATCGTCGTAGATGCCGAGGAGCACCTGGTCGGAGATGACGTCGGTGAGCGCGTCGAGCAGTTCCTTGTCCGGGTGCGTGTAGCGCCTGCCGGTCTCGCCCCAGTCGTGCCCGGCCGGTGGGTTCACATCGTGAGCGGTGAGCAGCCGCCGGTACCCGTCGTACCGACGAATGAGCCCGAGCCGTGTCCAGATGTAGTCCGCGCCCTGGTGGTACGACTCCTTCGCCGTGTCCCACATGACCGTGCTGAAGGCCTGGTACCGGGCGAGGACATAGCGCCAGAACCGGTCGTCGTCGGCGGACCCGAGCTCCGGCCAGTTCACGTCCTTGTTGTAGACGTGGATCATCAGGTGGGTGAGGACGCCGCGACGGTGCAGCTCGGCGACGACGCGGTCCATGTGGGCGAAGAACGCCGGGTCGAGCTGGGTGTAGTCGGGCGTCTCGTTGCCTCCGACCCACGGTGCGATCGACGGAACGACCCACCGCGAGTCACGCTCCAGCTCGACAGGCACGTGACGCCGGAACGACCGGGCATAGACGTTCGTGGTCACCATCGTGAAACCAGCGCCCTGGATCGAGTCGAGGAACTCCTGGACACGTCCCAGCGACTCGTCGTCCTGATCGATCATGAGCAGCCAGTCGACCTCGTAGCCGCGGACGAAATGCCGTGTCCCGTCCGCGTGCACGAAGTGACGCGGGTACTCCGGGTCGACGCCGAGCGGCCCGTGCTCAGCGTTCCGCGTGGGCGCTGTCACCTCGAACCGGAACGCTGCCCCGTCCGCGTCGAGCAACCCGCGGCGATCGGCCTCGATCCACCACGAGCCATCGCGAGGGAAGCTGATCCGCGCGACGTGCCCACGCGGCGGGTCCCAGAAGGTGGGGACGCTGATCATCGCAGCGTCCGGTCCGCGCAGAGTCACCCGGGCGTCGGCGTCGAAGGGATTGCCCTCTCCGGGCTCTCTCGTGACCACGAGATCGACGACGTCGTGGCGTCCCAGACGGGTGACGCCGCCGGAGTCGATCGTAGGCGGGACTGCGGTCATGGCACTGGTAGGTGTCGTCGTCATTGTCGGCTTTCCTTGTATGGGTCGGGCAAGCGGTCAGGTCGTCCGTGTGGCACCGTGCGTCATCGGCGGGCTGCCGAAGAGTGGAAAACTCTGGCGCAGAAAGGTGACGTTCTGTTCGCCGACCCGGCGCAGGTGAGCCGCGTGCCGGGTCCGCGCCTGCTCGGCATCACGCGCTGCCAGGGCATCGACGACGCCGCGGTGCTCCTGCGCCGAGAGAGCGGCGCCCTCGGGGTGCAAGTTGAGCGAGAGGAACCGGATTCGGTCGATCACGGTGCCGACGCGACCGAGCATCTCGGCTGTTGTCTCTCGCCCTGCATAGGTGTGCACGAGGGTGTGGAAACGCTCGTCAGCCTCAGCCCATGCGTACTGGTCAGCGGCCCGGGCGGCGTCTTCCATGTGGCTGACCGCATCCGCGATCTCCTCGATCTGCTCGTCGGTCGCGGTCGTCGCGACACGCGCCACAAGCAACGGCTCGAGGGCCTCGGAGATCTCGTACGCCTCTTCGACTGCCTCTACGGTCAGCGGTGGGATCCACGCGGCGCGGCCGTCGGTGAACTCGACGAGGCCCTCCGACTTGAGGCGGGCGAGCGCGGCCCGGATCGGTGTGCGGCTCACACCGAGCTCCTCGGCGAGCCGCACGCTGGTGAGCCGCTCGCCCTGTGCGTACCGACCACGGAGTATCGCCTCGCGCAATGCTCCGTAGGTCTGATCGGCCACTGAAGCCGCCTCGCGCGGCGTCACCGTACGGCTCCTGCCGCGATCGGCAGCAGGCGTGCCGCGGCAGCCACGGACGACCTTCGCCATGCGCGCTCGTTCTCGATGGTCGCATCGACGCTGTCGAGGCGCGGTGCCCACTGCTCCAGGACGACCGCGAGCGTGCCGTCGTCGACGTCCTGTACCGCAGACACGACGTGCTCGACGTCCGTGAGCCCGCTCCCGAGGGGCGCGCCCTCGATGTGCCCACCGACGCCGTCGACGTCCGGGACGAGACGGTAGTCCTTGAGGTGCACACACACGGCCAGCGGCGCCAACAGGTCGATGGTCTGAGTCGGCCACTCGCCGCACAGGATCGAGTTCGCGACGTCGAGCACCACGCCGACGGCTGGATTGTCCACGCCGCGAACGAGCGCCACGAGGTCCGGGCTGGTCATCGTGAAGTGGTTCTCGATTCCGAGTCGCACTCCGGCCGCCTCGAACGACGCCGCGGCATCGCGGATCGCACCGACCTCGGCGGACCCGGGGGCCGCATCCTCGACAACGAGACGAACCACGTCGGCGCCGAGGCGCTCCGCCGCGCCGAGGTAGTGCTGGAGTCGAGCGGGTGTTGCGCCAGTGAGCCCGATCTGCCAGCGCACGCCCTCGTCGTCCGCGAGTTCTCGCAGGCGCTCCAGCCGCTTGTCGTCTGCAGCGTCCAGCTCGGCGTTGTCGGCGACCTGGAGCACGGCGCAGCCGAGGGTCGCCGCCTCGCGGACCATCGCTTCCAGGCCCACCGGCGCGGGCGGGTGGAACGACGGCGTCCCGAGTGCCCACCGGAAGGCGTAGCTCCCGATCCCGATCTGCATCTCAGTCCACCAGCGCCGTGACGAGGGCGGCAGTCGCTTCGGCCGGCGAAGCGTTGTCGATGAGATCTTGGAGGCGGTCGCGACCAAGCTTGTCGACGAGCTTCTCGAGGGCCTCCATCGCGCGGATGGTCGCGGCGAAGGCCTCGACCGGGTCACCGTGCTTGGTGAAGACGTCGTACGCGAGCCACCCGTCCCAGCCGAAGCGGTCGAGGTAGAAGAGTGTCTCGACCATCTCCCACAGGTTGACGGCGCCGGGAACGATGTCCCAGTCCCAGCCACGGTTGTTGTCGTTGAAGTGGACGTAGAAGAGGCGGCCGGCGTCGTGCGCCATCGCGGCGCTCATCGCGGGTGTCTCGCCGGCGATGAGCGCGTGACCTACGTCCATCGTGACTCCGAGGTTCGCGCTGCCCACTCGGTCGCACAGGTGAAGGGTGGTGCCGACGTCGGGCACGGCGATCTTCGTGCGGGACTCGAAGGCCTTGTACTCGATGCTGACACGCACATCGTCACGGTGGTCCGTCGCTCGCTTGAAGGAGTCGATCAGCCAGCGCCACTGGTCCGCGTAGTCGACCTGGAAGCTGTAGTCCCAACCGTCCATGAGCGGGCAGACCGTGACCATCTCGGTGCCGAGGTCAGCCGCCAGGTCCATGGCGTTGGTGAGCCACTCGACCGCCTTGGCTCGCACCTCGGCGTCCGGGTTCGTGAAGGAACCGTTACGCCAGATCGGGTCGGACTTGATGTTGAGGTTGACCGCCGAGACTGCGAGCCCAGAGGCATCGACCAACGAGCGCGCGTACTCGCGGTCGCCCAGGTCGGCGGGATAGACGAGTTCCACCCCCTGCGCGCCCGGGATGCCGGCAGCCTGCTTCATTCGGGTCTCGAGCGGGACAGCCGGCTGGAACTCAGTGAACCGGTCGGAGTATCGGTCAAGGATGCCGACCATGATCGAGTGACGTAACTTCATTGTTTGGATACCTTTCTGGATCCACTTTGGGATGCAGGAAGCGTAGGCAGTGCCGCTGGCGCCTGTCAAGAGCCCTTCTCGCAGCAGCGCGTTCCCTGCGATTTCCACACCTGCCCCGCCGTGGGGCCGCCCGAGATACCCGACGCGACGTCAGCCTGCGTCACGATGCTCGCCGCCCAAGTGGCCACCCGAAACGGGCATCGATTGGCCCGACCGGGCGTAGGGCCCCCTATCATCAGCCGGATGGCCACGCTGAAGGAGATCGCACGCCGGGCTGGGGTCTCGGCCTCTGCGGTGTCCGCTGTGGTCAACGGGACCACACACACCCGGGTGAGCGCTCGGACGCGTGAACGTATCGAGGCGGTCATCGCCGAGGTCGGGTACGTGCCCAATGATGCGGCGCGGGCGTTACGTCGGCAGCAGGCGGGCACGATCGCGGTGGTCGTCGAGGGGCTGGAGAACCCTGTCTACAAGGAGTTGCTCCTCGGCATCTACGAGGCGGCCGAAGCACACGGCTGGGCCGTGGTACTCGGTGACACGGCCTGGATGCGCTCCGGCAGCCACTTCCTCGCGCGGTTGCTCGGCCAGGGATCGATCGACGCGATCCTGCTGCGCCATGAGGGCCTGATCGACGAGGAAGTGCTCGGACACCTGCGCGCACGGCCGACCCCCGTGATGCTGCTGGAACAGCAGTCCGACCTGCACTACCCCTGGGTCGCCGTCGATGATCTGATGGCCGGCCGAATGGCGACCGAGTTCCTTCTTCAGGCCGGTCACACCGACGTGCGATTCGTGGGCGGCTTCGACGAGAGCCGGACCTCGAACGCGCGGTACGAAGGCTACGTCACGGCGATGAAGCACGCCCGGCGTCGACCTCGAGTGGGCTGTTTCACCGGGTTCGGCGTGGAGGCGGGGACTCTCGGCTTCAGTGCGCTCCGATCCGGTGGCAAGCTGCCCACTGGGGTCGTCGTCAACAACGTGATGTCCGCCGCGGGTCTGCTGGCGGCGGCGGCGGACGACGGGGTGGACGTGCCGAGGCAACTCTCGGTGGTGGGCATCCACGACGCCGAGATCGCCGACATCGTCAGGCCGCGGCTGACGACGGTGCGACTGCCGATGCGGGCGCTGGGCATCCGTGCGGTCCAGCAGGTCTCGGCGCTGCTCGAGGGCGCGTCCACGACCCTCGGCGTCATCACGGAGGAGCGGCCCGAGCTCATCGTCCGCGCATCCACCGCGCCGCCCTCGCGCTGACCCGCCGAACCTCCGACCACGCCGGCGCGGAGCACATCGAAAGGCCTCGGGCCTTGACCCGCGGCGGCACCGTCGCTAGGTTGACGCAACGACACGTCATGGTTGACGGAGGGCTACGCCGCCCGTCGCAGACCGGAAGGATCACCGTTGACCTCCACCTACGGCCGAACGGACCGACGAAGTGCCAACTCAAGGACCGCGCCCCGTCGGCTCCCCTCGATGGTTGCTGGGGCACTCGCGCTGGCTCTCGTCGTGACGGGCCTACCGTCGGCGCCGGCCGCCGCGGACGAGATGTCGGATCTGGGCGGACTGCTCGACCTTGCCCGCCCGGAACTCGCACCGGTGGCGGCACGCCTCGCCGCCGGGGATGAGGCAGGGGCTGCCGATGAGCTCCAGGTGCACTTTGCGAACCGCACCGGCATCGAGCTTCCGGTCTCGGGGTCGGGAATCGGCGACGCAACTGCCGACGAACTCGCGGCGGGGATCTTCCGGTTCGGTGCCGAGACCCGGGACTTCTACAACGACGCGGAGCTGCGGATCGACGTCGACTGGCAGGACCTCTGGGGTGGGACGCAGGACTCCCCCGGTGGCGCGCAGGTCCTGATGAGCGATCTCTCGTTCATGGGGAAGCTGACCCGCGCCTACCAGAACGAGGACGACCCGCAGCTCCGGTCGACGTATGCGGCGGCCTGGATGGACATCTCACTGGACTTCTTCGCCGACAATCCGACCTGGGCGACGAACCGCAACCTCTCGGGCGCGAAGCGGCTCTCACAGCTCGTCGCGGCATTCGCGGTGTTCCGGGCGGAGCCGACCATCGAGGCGAGCGACCTCACCGCGTACCTCCTCGGTGTGCACGCGACCACGGATCATCTCGTGGACGCACTGCAGCGCCATGTCGGAAACAACTGGTACCTGTCGATGGCCCGCTCCATCTACCTGACGGCGATCTATCTTCCCGAGTTCTCGGCATCGTATTCGTGGGAGTGGTTCGCCGTACGCTCCGTCGAACGGTTCATGCGCGCCTACATCAAGGGCGACGGCGTATACCGGGAACCGGCATTCAACTATCAGGCGTACGTCGCGGACCTGCTCAACACCCTGCTCGAGGTCGCGAACGCCAACGGGCGAACGCTCCCGGATCCGATCCCGAGGTGGTCGGACTGGATCGCGGACTCCCTGTTCGCGACCCGGCAGCCGAATCTCGAGCCCGCCCTGATCGGTGACTCCCCGAACATCGACGCGGGTGTCGGCACGATCCGAAGGGCCGCCGAGCGCAACTCCTGGTCCGACTTCGCCTGGGTCGCCTCCGGTCGGACCGAGGGGACCGTCCCGACGCTGCCGTCCACGCTGTTCCCGATCAGCTTCGCGGTCCAGCGCTCCGGATGGGACGCCGACGCCCAGTACATGCTGATCAACAACCAGAACTCCAGCTACACCGCCTCACACCGGCATCCGGATGACCTCAGCCTGGTGATGGCGGCATACGGTCGTCCGCTGATCGTGGATCCAGGAGTCGGCGACTACAGCCCGACGCCGACGAACCAATGGATGCGATACACGACAGAGGCGCACAACACGGTCGAGGTCGACGGCGCCCCGCAAGCCCCCGGCGTCACCCGCAGGATGTCGCTGTGGCGCACGAACGAAGGCCTCGACATCTACCAGGGCCAGGCGTTCGGCTACCAGCCGGTCGTCCACGATCGGGTCGTCTACTTCGTCAAGCCCGGGTTCTGGGTGGTCTCCGACAGCCTGACCGGTGATACCGCCGCGCATGACTATCGGCAGCTCTGGCACTTCCCCGGCGACCCAGTCTCCGTCGACCCGAGCACGAACGTCGCCACGATCGGCTTCGACACCGTGCCGGGTGCCGAGCCCGTGTCCGGCGTGCAACTCGTGCCGGTGACGCCCGAGGGCGTCGAACTCGCCCCGACCGTTCACGACGACGGCGCCGTGCGCGTGGGTGAGGACGTGCTCACGGACGTCGACTTCCTCTCCTACGACTGGTCCACCAGCGGCGACACCGGGCTCGACACCGTCGTGGTCCCCGGTGCGGCCGGTCCGGCGCCCGCGACGACGGCGACCCGCATCGATCTGCCCGGCGTGACCCACTCGACGGCTACCGCCATGCAGATCGACCTACCGGACGCCGTCGGGCGCTTCTACCTCTCACGCGAGGACGTGCCCTCACAGCGAGTCTTCGGTGAGGCCGAGACCGACGCCAAGACGGCCTATCTCGAGCGCTCCCAGGACGGCGGGCTCACCCGGTACTCGCTGACCCGGGGGTCCGAACTGCTCGACGACGGTGAGCCGGTTCTCAGCGCCTCGGGGGTGGTCTCCGACGTGAGCGTGGACCTGCTCGGTGCCACCGCGGAGGTCTCGATCGGCGACCCGTTCACGGGCACGATCACGATCAACGCCCCGGACGCGAACGTGGTGATGGTCAACGGCAGCCCGGCCGCATTCTCTCGGGACGGCGACCAGGTCACCGTCACGACCGAGGAGACCTCAGCCCTGAACCCGGTCCTGACGGAGGAGTTCGCCGACGCCAGTCTCGACAGCACCACCTATGCCTTCGACGACTCCCTCGAGGGCTGGACGCCGGTCGAGGGCACCTGGGCGGCGCAGTCCGGCGCGCTGACACAGTCCTCAACTGCGGACATGCAGTCCTTCGCGGCCCAGCAGGACGTCCCGAATGACGCGATCATCACGGCCGAGATCACCCCAGGGACGAGTGGTCAGCGAACCACCCGGACCGGTGTCACCTTCCGCTACCACGACGCCAGCAACTACTACCGGGCCAACGTCCTCACCTCATCGGCCGGCGTGACCCTCCAGCTCGTCAAGGTCTACAACGGGACATCCACAACGCTCGCGGAGTCCGACCTGCCGCTCGGTTCCGCAGACCCGTACACGATGACCGTGTCCGCCATCGGACGCCACCTGGTCGCCACCGTAGGCGACACGACGATCTCCGCGACCGATTCCCAGCTTCCGACAGGCGGCGCCGCCGCCTACACCCACCGGCGGGCCGCCACCTTCGACAACATCACGATCAGCGAAGGGCTCGATCAAGCCAACTGGCAGGGACTCGCGGGCGAGGTGTCCGTGAGCTCCGGCCAGTTGAACCTCACTCCCGTCGATGGCTGGGCGCACGTGCTGGCCGCCTCGACGCTGCCCCCGCGCTTCTCACTGCAATGCGACTACGCCGCGACGGCGACCGTCACGATCAATGGCGTCGGAAACGCGGGCATCTCGCTGAGAGACACGTCCGATACCTACGGGTACCGGATCCACATTGGCAGAACGAGCACTGGATCCCGGTACCTCGGCATCATTCGCGAGGCGCAGAGGTCCGGTCCGGTCACCCTCGCCTCAGTACCCATCAGCGATCCCTTGACCGGGCCCGTCGAACTGGGGGCAACGATCCAGGGTGATCACATCGTCGCGACCCTGAACGGTGTCGAGGTCGCGGAAGCTCGGGACACCGTGGTCCGCAGCGGCGGGGTCGGGTTGCACGCCTCCACGGCGAGCAGTTTCGAGAACGTCACCGTCGAGCAGTCCTGCGACTCAGCCGTCTCCGATGCCGTGCCGGCGCCGCCGGCCTGGGATGCCGGGACCCGCTACGCGCAGGGCGACCTGGTCGCCCACGGCGACAGCACGTGGGTGACGTCCTGGTGGACTCAGAACCAGGAGCCGGGCGACGCGTACGGCCCATGGCAGGAGGTTGCCACGGCGGACGACCGCACCGCGCTCTGGACGCCGACGAGGATCTTCATCGCCGGGGATGTGGTGGAGCACCAAGGGCACCGCTACGAGGCGACGTGGTGGACGCGGAACGAGGTGCCGGGGACAGCGCACGGGCCGTGGCGTCTGCTGGAGTGACACGAATGCCGCTGGCCACCGCGGCCTGAGACCGCGCTGCGGCGCCGCGGAATTGTGGGGCAGTCCCGAAGTGACTGCAGCTGACGGCGTACTGGACCGCCAAGGTGAACGCGGTGGTTTCGTCACCACTCGGCACGTATTGCGAACTCGCGTGGGCGGCGGATCGCAGGTCATCCACCGTCGTGTGGAGCAGGCCGACCTCGGGCTTGCTGCGTCCCAAGGTCCGCCGCGATCTTGTGCTGACTCCACCCCGCACGGGCGGCCCCGACCGACTCAATACGGTCGTTTCGGCGCGTGATGAAGTCGACGCTGCGGCGCCGGAACTCCAGATAAGTCGCGAGGTCCGTCGGTACAGACGGTGGCAGGAAGTCGTCGAACGGCATGAAGAATGTCACGTCGGCGCAGTCGTCTGTGACGAGGTCCTGCAGCAGGAAGAAGTCCACGTACCCTCGGAAATCTTCGAACAACGCGAAGAAGTCGTCGTAGCGGTGCAGTGTCTCGGCGAGCGGGCTCGGCTCGGTGCGGTAGTGCCGGCGGATGCACTCCAGGGTCAGATCCATCCGGTCGGCGATCTTGCGGTTAAACCCGCGGGCACCATTGATCGTCTGCTTCCCATCGACCCTGTTCCCGGGAAAGAGCATCATGGCGCCGATGGTGTAACCGATCGTCCGGAAGTACTCGTTCTGCTCCTCGGGGAGTTGCGTCGTGATGTGCTTCAGCGCGATCCATCTCGTGAACGTCTGCATGACCGAATCGCTCGAGAGGAAGAACTCGCCGAGGCTGGAGCGGTGATGGAGGTAGACGTGCGGCGTCGTCTCGACCAGGTCGAACACGGCTCCGCTCGGCAGTGGCTTGCTCCACAGCATTCGGTGGTACCGACGCAGCGTCGGACTGTGACTGTCGGGATCCTTGCCACCCGCATCGGTCCTGAAGTCGAAAGTGGTGTCGATCGCCGCCGCCGTCATGAAGCCATCCTTCCCCACGTCCGCAAGAACGCAACGGCTCCGTCGCACGACCCACGTGTCGAACGACTTCCCGTCGCCTTGGCCGGTACGGCGCCACCCACACCGGTCACGGGAGGTCCACCGCCGACCTGCCCCTCACGGGAGCAGGCACTCCCCACACTCGCACAGCCCGTTCAGATCCCCGGCGCGTGAGTTCGGCTCCACCATCGCGCGTGGCGTAGGTGCGACCGGCCAGTGTGCCGCTGCCGTAGACGGCGCTCCAGGTCGCCTGCACCGGGGTCTCGTGATCCGCAGCGGGGTCATGGTCGGGCCGTACTAGGTGGTCACGGTGAACCGATCGGGGCGGGAAAGCCCGGTAAAGGCCGTAGCGTCGAAGGTAGCGTGGGGCCGCAGGCTCGTCGGTCCACCGTTGATGCGAAGAGTGCCAGTTCTGCCACTACCCAGGAGCCGACGTTGAACAATGAAGTTGAACTGATCAGCGACGGCGATGGCGTGGCGATCCTCGGCGACCCGGCGGTCATCGACCGGTTCCTCTCCTCCCAAGGGCTGGCGTCACGGGAACTCGGACTGCACCGACTCGGACCTAGACTCAGCGCCGGCTCGGGCGCCCTGCACGCAGGATCTGAGTTCGCAGCCAACTCGGGGCGCTGGGTGAAGTTGACCGAGGACTCCGCCAGGGCACTCAAAGCCGGCCAACTCATGAAGGGCTCGACCTTCGGCGTCGGCCGTGCTGTCCTCGTAGAAAACGGACAGACGACCAAGATCCTCGAGATCGTGAAGGGTGCGACCTTGCTCAACCCGGCAAGTCTGGCGAGCGCCGGCGCTCTCATGTCGCAACTCGCCATGCAGCAGACCATGGACAACATTGCCGACTACCTCGCCGCGATCGACGAGAAGGTCGAGGACTTACTACGTGCACAGAAGGACGCAGTGCTCGCCGATATGATCGGAGTGGACCTCGTGATCGATGAGGCCATGGTCATCCGGGACCAGGTGGGCAAGGTCTCCGAGGTCACGTGGTCGAAGGTGCAGTCCACCTCGGTGACGATCGCGCGTACACAGGCATATGCGTTGCGTCAGCTCGATGCGATCGCGGAGAAGCTTGAGCGAAAGACGAAACTCGGGGATCTCGCGAAGGCGACCAGAGAAGCCGAGGCCAAGGTTCAGGAGTGGCTGACGATTCTGGCTCGTTGCTTCCAACTGCAAGAGGCGATCGGCGTACTGGAGCTCGACCGTGTGCTGGACGGATCCCCCGAGGACCTGGACCAGCACCGCATCGCACTCAAGGCAGCACGGCGCAAGCGCCTGGACGTGATCTCGCGCAGCACCGAGCGCCTGATCTCACGCATGAATACCGCGGCCGGTGCCGCCAACAAGAAGGTCCTGTTGCAGCCAGTGCCCGCCAGAGCCGTGGTGCACTCAAGCAACCACGTCTGCGTCGCGGTCGTTGACTTCCACGATCGGCTCGGGATCCTTGGCGACCAGGAGTCGGTCGAAGCCAAGCGATGGGTGGACGCAGCCGCCGACGTGAGAGACAACGTGCTCGGGACCGGGGCCGACGGCGTCGATGCCGCGAAGCGCCTCGGCCACGGCACGCTCGACCGAGCCAAGACGATGACCGGTCGGCTCTCCAGCGAGATCTCAGAGCGGACGCGACGTCGACAGGGGGACGACGAGGAGCGCAAAACCGAGTCGCCCTGACGCGCAGCAGTCACCCTTCCATCAGCGCATCGCAACGGTGTGTCAACCGGCGGTGAGTTTCTGGGCCACATTATGATTCAGGATCACGCGCCGCATCCGCGTGCATCGCCAGCGATCAGTGCAGACTCTCTCGCCGATGCGGATGTTGAACGTGCCCGAGAACCGGCGCTCGGACAATGGGACCGGTACATCGTCCCCGAACGCGTTTGTCGTCGACGACCACCGCCCCGAGGGCTCCAAACCATCGATTGCCGCGTTGCGCGTCTGCAAGCCACGAGAGTGAGGGAATGCCAGGCAGGTCACCACACGCTCGCCATCCTCTGCGAGTCATTGTGTCGGGGCTAGCCTGCCATGGACATCCACTATGGAGTCGTCTCAGGAGAAGATCTGAGTCGTCGTCCAACTCCGAAATTCACTGCTCGAGTACATCGCGCTTGTCGTCGGAATGAGTGCGGATCCACGCCAGCGCCCTATCCCGGGATACCCGGTCATCGAGTGTCTCGATCCAGTCGATGACCTCCCAGTTGGTGAGGCCTGCGTCGCCGAGGAGTCTGTGCATCAAGTCGTCCTGGACCCGTCCCCGGTGAGTCTTGCGAAGGACGATGCGCCGGAGGATCGCGGCGCGTTCGGCGTCGAGTGCCTCCGCACGATCCAGGACCGAGTCGCGAGCGTCAGCTTCGAAAAGTGCCTTCTCAAGGAGCCCTTCGATGAGCCCGAGTGGTGTCGCGAAATGGGTCGCCGCGAGGAGCATCTGCCCGTGACCCTCGACGGTTGCCGAGCTCAGTGCAATCGTGGTGAACAAGGGATTGACGACCTCGGGCGGCAGAGTTGGGCCCCGGAGAAGCGTGGTTCTGGTGTCCGCCGTTTGGACCGCCTCAAGGAGGATGTCTGGTGGGCAGTCCTCGCGTGCCACGACCTCAGCTCGAATGTCGTGGTGCGGATGCTGCTTGAAGACTCGTCGCAGTACGTCCAGATCGGCGGAGGTCTGCGCCACGATCTTGCTCGCGTGTCGAAATGGTGATTCGTCGGCACCCACCGCGAAGAGTGAACGTTCGGACTCCTCTATGTAGTCACGGAGGTAGCGGCGCGTCTCGCCGTCGTCGAGCCCTCGTAGGACGGTCGCCGTTGCCTCCTCGAGCGTCATCCGCAGACTGTCCTCGTCCCTGCCGCGCCGACCACGGTGGCGCAGCACGTTGAACAGGACTTCGCGTACTCGATCATCCGCCCAATCCTCGGGTACGACACGGTCGAACGAGAGTCGCCCGTCGTCGAAGTAGTAGTTGCCCGTCTCTCGGACGTTGAGCCCGATCCCACCAGTCGCGAGCCGTTCTGCGACCATCGTGGTCTGGTCGGCTCGGCGCACCAACCTCGATCCATAGGGGTCACGGGCGAACCCGAGCGCCCTGTAGGTGTGCGACCAGCGGGGTTCGGGCTCGGAGGACCGGACCAGGACTTCGTCGAGGCCGAGTTCCTGGATGGCGGCCTTGAGGTCGTCGTCGCGGATCTCGTCTGGGTGCAGGAGGTAGGCGCCGCTGCCTGTACCCAGTTCGGTGAGGTGGTGTCTGCGGGCGTGCCACGGGCACAGGTTCGCCCAACCTTGCCCGTCCCCTGCCCGGACCCGCATGTCGAAACGTGCCGCCATCTGGCACATCTGAACGTCGCATGTCGGCATCTCGGGCGTGATGGCCACGGTGAATGGTGCCGGTGAGTAGAGCAGATCCTCCTCGTCAGAGCTTCCCCATTGACGCACGATCGCGTCGAGAACGTGGTCGGCAGGCGGAACGACGGAGCGGCCCGACTCGTCGAAAGCAGGCAGCGTCGCAGTGACAGGAAGGGCACCGTCGACGAAGGCATCGAAGTTCAGCGGTGCCAACAGTGGCCACGGCGGTAGGAAGTCGCTCGTGGAACTCTCCTCCTGGGGTGCTTCGTGCGCGGTCTGGCTGGCGTCCACTTGAGGAACCTCGAACGAGTCGGCGGGGTCCGTGCCGTCGCTGGCGGCCGGTCGTGGGCTCGGTGCCGCCGTCGGACGCGGTACGGGAGTCGGCTTCCGCGGCTTGCGCTCTCGTCGGCTCCAGGCCTGGGCGACCAGATCGAAGGCCTCGTCGGATGCGCTGATCTCAGCCGTCAGGCGGCCGGGGTCGCTGACCCGTGCCGAGGTAGTCCATGACGGCACGCCGGCTCTGAGGTCGGCGACCGATGTGACCCGGAACCTGCGACCGTGCTGGGCACCTCCTCGTTCCACATAGCCCCGCCGCTCGAGGGCCGCGACGATCGGCGCCCGGATCGGAGCCCGCTTGCCCTTGCGTGCCACCGGCCCGCCATCCAGAAGGAGCACAAGATTGCAGAGCGCGAACGCCTGCTCGAACGAGAGCCGATCACCGATCGAGGCCACGATCTTGGCGGTCTCGTAGACATCGGAAGTCTTCACAGGGGTCGGTTCATGGGCCACGCCATGGAACCTATCCGAGGGGTCCGACGCACGCGGGCCCTTTCACCAAGCGGCAGTCGAATCGTGCTCGTGGGCCTGCCGACGGCGCAGTCCAGCGCTCAGGACAGGAGCCGAGCCCCGATCACCGGGCAGTGCCGCCATCTCGGGATCGAACTGCCTGCGGCGTCCCAGGGAGGTCCATCGATCGGCGAAGCTCCCGCGTCGGTACGTGAGAACACCGGAGGCGGTGTCATGCCTGCGCCGGAGTCATGGGTTCTGCCATGCTGCGTGCCATGGGAGCGACGGAGGTGCCCGGACGGCGATCGGACATCAGCGAGATCGTGCGCACGGCCGACTGGGCCCCGGATGATCTGAGTCTCAAGGGACTTCTGGGGGATTCCGGGCCCTGGCTCCGCTACCTTCCGTTTGCATGGCGTGCGTGTGCCGAGCCGGCGCTCTCCGAACCGATTCCGCGAAGTCCAACGAGCAGCGGTCCCTTCCAGGACGAGCGCCTTGGCGCGGCCGCGGCGTTCTGGGCACCTCTGCTGCACCTGCTCCACTTCGGGCTGGGCTGGCACCGGGCGGACCTCGGTCTCGAGCGATGGCACGAGATGGGACGCCCCACCGACGATCCGATCCTGCGCGTCGTCGACCGCTGGTGGGGCCCGGAGATCCCTGACCTGCTCGCCCTGCACGCGCGAGATGGCCTCCTCTCCGCGTCCGCGGCCAAAGTCCGGGACCCCGGGCTGCCACCGCTCGACCGAACACGCGAGATCGGCCCGCAGTGGGCCCGACGTGCCCGCGAGCCCGAGTGGCAGCGACGATGGGGCGGAGGGGATCCGTTGCATCTGGCCAGCCACCTCATCCCGAGCGGTGGCCGAGACGGGCCGGGGGTACTGTTCGGACCCCAATCCGAAGGCACCGGGTCGAACCAGCGGAGACAATACGTCCTCGTGTGCGAGACGTATGTCGGCTGGCACTGGGACCTGCACCAAATCAGGGATCGCGTCGACGAGAACGGGCACTCCCATCGTGTCGACGTCTACTGCCGACCGATCGGCTGGCTCGGCCAGTACCGGCACTCCTCGACCACCGGTCTCTGGTACCGGGGCCGCCACCACTGGCACCTCCTCGGCAACTGAAGGCATGGCGACTGGGTCCGCAATCCGCGTTCGGCCAGCGCCAGCACGGTGATCGGGCCTTCAGAGGGCTGCCGTGCGGAGTCCTCACAACCAGGCAGCACAGCATCCGCGCGGGTCAGGGGCAATTCCGATGGGAAGACGGGCCTCACTGGTCCGCGCCGCACCGGCATCAAACAGGCGCGTAGGAGGGTTGCACACGCGTACAACTCAGGAGTTGCGGAACGGAGGAGCGGGCCTCTGCAATGTCCTGCTGCCAGTACGAGCGCGCGCCACGGTCGATCCGCGACTTGCCCGTCGTCCGGGCCAGTGCTCAAGGCGAGTCGTCGTAGGCAGTATGTTTGCCGCAGTCGTCGCGTCCTACTCGTTACGTCGAGCCGCCGCCATTTGGGGCGTCAGGACTGTTGACGCCGCGTCCGACGGGTGTAGTCCCAGAGAGCATGGTCAAGCCGGCGAGTCTCGACTCCCAGCTGGCTCGCAGAGTCGGTCAGAAGCCGCTCCGCCTCCACAGGGGTGGTTGTTCGTCCGAGCGTTCGCACCGTCCAGCCGATGATCATCCGGTCCGCCTTGATGCCGGGCATCCCGGCGTTCATCAGGAAGTATCGCCAAGTGAGCCCGCTACCCTGTCCAGGCAGACCCTGCCAACCCCGCTTCAGATGTTCGTGCGCTACCGAGTCCCGAAGCCCTTCCTCAAGTTGTTCACGGGTGTTCACCGACGCTGTGTCCAACAGCTTCGCCGCTTGATAGATCACCTCCGCCTTGTATGGCGCTGTCTTGCTGCTCCACGCACGCCAGTGATTCTCCAGAGCGTTCGCGAAGCCCTCGGGACCACCGCATTCGTCGATCTCGGCCAGGAGGTCTTTGGGTCCGTCCAAGGCGGGGTCAAATCCTGCATCCCGCCGACGTCGCCGGTAGCGGTCGAGCACGCGTACCACGCGCTCGGAGCGGTTGCCCGTGCTGTAGATCGAGTTCATGACACACAAAGCCAGACCGTTCAAGAGGACAGGCGAGGGCCACGAAGCTTCTGGGCCGAGGTCGACCTTGATTCCCTCGACGACTTGAGCGAGTTCGGCTTCGGAGTCTTCGCGGGATCGTGTCATGGGCCGATCCTGGCACGCCGAGCGGACGATCGTGGATGATCCTTGAGGCACGTGCGCAAAGGTAAGCACTTCGGGATAGCCGCCGGGCCAAGTCCGTTCCTCACGATCAGGACTGTGCCTCACGGCTCGGAATCGCCGAGTGTCGGCTTGCCTCCGTCTCATGCGACCTAGCGGCCACGTGCAGACACCTCACGGAATACCACGCAGTCACGCCCCATTCAGGGGACCACCTTGCCCGCGTAGTCATCCGTTGCGTCCAGGCCCGGCTCGCGCCAGGAACGAGACGATGTTGTCGTGCTGTTCGGGCCGCAGATCCTGGTTCGAGGGTCCAAGGCGTGCCAGGCAGGCGGCGGCAGACCAGCGTGCACATCTACATTGGCGAGTAGTTGCGTGCCATCAAAGATGCCGAGGAGGCGCGGAGCTCAACCTCCCGATCGTGGTGCCCACGAACATCGCGATGGCGACGGCGATCACGGTGGCCTGCAGGGACAGCCCGGCCCCGTGCACGGTGCGGGCGTACAGGTCCCGGCCGGTCACGTCGGTGCCGAACCGGTGCGCCGCGCCGGGCGAGGTGAACTTCTCCGCGGGCACGCCGGTGATCGGGTCGACGCTGGTGAACCAGGTCGGCACCAGCGCCCACCCGATCACCACGAGGATGACCAGGACGGACAGGATCAGTCCGGGGCGCAGGAACGCCGTAACGGCGCCAGACCCGGCCCGACGGCGAAGCCTGGGTTCCCGAGTACCGCTGCGGCCGCCGGGGACGCGCGTTGGTTCGGCGCCTGCAGCGCCGGAGGCGCCGAGGTCCTTCTTCCGCCGCGGAGACGGTGACGATGTCGCACGCGCCCACCCGCCGTCGGGTAGTGATCCTCGGATCACACAGCCTCCACCACCACCGCACCGGCGAGGGAGCTGCCCACGATCAGCCCGACGATGGTCAGCGACGGGATGGCCGCGTTGCGCAGCACGTGCACCAGATGGGTGCGCAGCCGGCTGACGCCCTTGGCGCGGGCCGCCTCCCCGAACGGTTGCCGCGAGACTGCGCCGAGCGAGTTCGCGAGCACCTGCGCCCCAACGGCCCCCGCCGGCACACCGAGGGTGATTGCCGGCAGCACAAGCGAGGCGACGCCGTCGTTCCCGAGCGCCGGGAACCAGCCCAACCCGAACGAGAACACCTGCAGCAACATCAGACCGACCCAGAACCCCGGCAGCGAGATCGCCAGCGGCGGCGGCGGCAGCAATGCCTCGCGCAGCCACCGGGCCCGCATGAACGTGGCGGTCAGGGCCAGCGTCATGCCGAGGGTGATCGCGAGCAGCAGGCTCGCCCCGGCGAGTTTCAGGGTCTCCGGCAGCGCGCCGCCGAGGGAGTTCAGGACCGGCTCACCGGTGCGGATCGAGGTGCCGAAGTCCCCCTGCACGGCCGCGACCAGCCGGGTGAAGTACTGCTCGATGAGCGGCTTGTCGAAGCCCAGTTCCGCGCGCAGCGCCGCCTCCGCCTCGGGGTCGACGTAGGTGGCCTGGCCGCCCGGGTTCAGCATGATCGCGACCGGGTCCCCGGGCAGCATGTACAAGATCACGAAGCTGACCGTGAACGCCGCCCAGAGCACCACCGCCGCCTGCCCGAGGCGGCGCACCAGGTAGAAGCCCATCAGTCGGGTATCGGTGCGGCCCAGTCCACCTCGACCACGTCGATCCACTTGGCGTTGGCGGTACGGCGGGTGATCCGCCAGCCGGCGTCGGTACGGAGCATCTCGTCGGAGTACCAGCCGCCGCCCTGGACGCGGCGGGCCTTGCCCTCGGTCTCGGTGCGCGCGTGCGTGGTCATGGTGTACTCCGAGCGGGCCGTGGCGCGGTCGCCGTCCACCTCGATCGCCGTGTTGTGCAGCAGGTGCTGGCCCACCGGGATCCGGGTCGCGTCACCCTGGGTGAGGATGGCGCACCGTTCGGCCGGCTGTGCTCGGGCATCCCGACGGCGCTGAAGTCCAGTACCTCGGCCGGGGTGAAGATGCGGTCCCACTCCGGCCAGATGCGCTAGTCCAGGCCGTAAGAGTACCGGGTGATGGTGTCGGTGATCTCGATACGGTCGGAGATCTCCTGCAGGGAAGCGTCATCTCAGTTCTCCAGCCACGGGTCGTAGAACCCGAGGCGGGTGGACGCTTCGAGGGTGATGCACTGCACGTCGGAACTGAACGCGAACACCTGGAACTGCTCCACCAGACGGACGTCATAGCCCGAGTCGATGATGGTCTGCTGGGCCTGCCCGGCGAGTTCGTTGCAGGCGTCAATGTCCAGGGTCAGCGACATCTCGGCGAGCACGTCATCGAGGGGATTCGCCTTCAGCCGGGGCTTGTTCGTGTACTCGGTGGAGATTTCCGCCCAGTGTGGGTTGCGGGAGCTCAAGCCGAGCCGGCCGTCGAACTTGTGGACTATTTCTTGCCTCGCCGCTTGGACCGGGACAGGCGCCTTGGCTGGACACGCTGTCGCCGACGGCCCGATCCGGCATCGGTCGCCTCTGGTGTGTCCGCCGAAGTCGTCGACTGCACGAGCCTCCAGGCGGACCTATTGCCGCCCTTCCCAGGCACACGTTCGATGACGCCCGTGTCCCGGAGGTCGTAGAAGACCTCCTTCATCGTGTTCTCGGAGTTGATGCCGGTCAGCTCGCGCGCGATGGCGTTCGTGACCTCGTCGTGGCTAGCCAGGTACTGCAGCACGATCTCCTGGGGTCGCGCGAGAGGCGTGTGCTCGATCGTGACAACGAAGTAGTTGTCTTCTTGAGCGAACCGCGGAGGCTTGAGCTTCGCGTGAGCCATACTCCGCATGGTCGTCTTCAGACCCTCGCCTATATCCTTGTTCGGCGGGTCCGGGTACTTATTGATGAGTCGGTTGATGGTCGGGTTGCGAGAGAAGCGGTCAGTCAGCAGATTATCCAGCGTCATGTGCCCAGGCAGGCGACCGGGGCTCTTAACCTCAACACGGTTGTCGAACACCCTGATGACGATGTCATCGGAGATATTATAATCCCTGTGGATCACCGCGTTAACGATGACCTCCTTCAATGCCTCTGGTGGGTAGGAAAGTTGCTCGAATTCGCCGGTGGGCTTCAGCACTGACACGGCCTCGATGAGCCGCTGAACCTCGGCGATGGTCTGCTCGATCAGTCTGTAGGCCGGGGCTTCGATCGTGACCGGAACTCCACTCAAGTGCTTACGGTCAGGCTTCTCCACCTTCGTCTCATAGCGAGCCACCTTCACGGCGCATCGCTTCGTCGCAACCGCTGACGGCGACTCCGCAAAGAGGATCGCTCCCGACAGGCGGGCCTTGCCGGTCTCCACGTTGGCGAGGCGCTGCTTTCGCACGAAGTCCGCAGGCGCCGTCTTGGGGCTCAGCGTGCCGAGAAAGTTGGCAAGTTCGTCTTCCTGAGCCAGTTCGTCAGCCGTGTAGTCGCCAAGTTCCTGATTCTCGTATGTCTCGGCCCCCTTCGACAGCGCCAAGTTCACGCGCTCGGCAGCGTCGATCTTCGCGTTCGATGCGTTACGCCGCACGTACACCGTGCCGTCGGAGATTTCGTGGACCACCGGGCTCTTGCGGATCGAGAGTAGGCAGGCGAATCCTGCTGACTCATGACCATTCACCTGTAGCCACTCTGCCAGGTACGGCACGGACGGTGAGACGTCGGAGCTCAGCGACTGCATGATGTGGTTGCCGTCCTCGACAGACGCGAACCCCTTCCAACGGTCGAGCGCGGAGCCCGTCTTGACGTCTTCCACACCAACGAGGAACTCGCCGCCGTCGGCATTGGCGAGCGCACACCCGATCTTCTGGATGACTTTGCCGCTGCTCATGGAACTCTTGAAGTCCCAGAAGTGCGACTCACCACGGGCGAGTAGGTCAAGGGCCTCATCAGCCGTGAGGGTACGCGTCTCCATGTGCCAGACCCTACGTCGACCTTCCGACAAACGACCCGGAACCACGCAGGACCTTCGGGTCTGCCGCACGAACTGGACACGTGACCTCAGCAACGTCGGCGCGATGTGGTGGAGGCAACGTACCCGCCCCTTGCCAGAATGCAATGCAACCCGAAGTGCGTCACTCCGCCGGGCATGTGTCGTAGGAGGCCCTCCGCCGACTGGTGCCCTGCGCAAACGCGGCTACATCGAAACGGACGTGTGAGCCTGCGCCTCAGGTCAGGCTCCGAGCGACAACCCGGTCGCCTTACCACTGATCCCTGACTGCCGATCAGGACTACCGGCACCGAGTTGGGCGCCAACCCGGACCAGAGCGGACGATCCCACCGATAGCATCCAAGAGCGTGCGCGGGGCCGCCACGCTCGGGGTGAAGAAGGAGTACTGAATATGACGACGGCGCTAGCCGAGACTCATGCGGACCTGGCTCCAGGCTCCGTGGTCGTCATCCGCGACGAGGAATGGCTCGTCACCTCCACCGAGGACACCGCGGACGGACTCCTCGTCCACGTCCAGGGCCTCGGTGAGCTCGTCCGGGACAGCACCGCGAGCTTCTACGCGAGCCTCGACCGCATCGAGCCCCTCGACCCCGCCGCCGCCCGCGTCGTCGCGGACTCTTCGCCGCACTACCGCACCGCGCGCCTGTGGCTGGAGTCCACCTACCGCAAGACCCCGGTGCCCCTCGGCGACTCGAACCTGACGGTCTCCACACGGGCTCTCGCAGACGCGCTCACCTACCAGCAGACGGCCGTGCGCAAGGCGCTCGATCCCGCGAACCTCCGCCCCCGGATCCTCCTCGCGGACGCGGTCGGCCTGGGTAAGACGCTCGAGATCGGCATGATCCTGTCCGAGCTGGTCCGCCGGGGCCGGGGCGAACGGATCCTCATCGTCACGCCGAGGCACGTGCTTGAGCAGATGCAGCACGAGATGTGGTCACGCTTCGCGTTGCCGTTTGTCCGGTTGGACTCGGCCGGCATCCAACGGGTCCGTCAGCGCATGCCCGCCACCCGGAGCCCGTTCAGCTTCTACAAGCGCGTCATCATCTCGATCGACACGCTCAAGTCGGAGCGCTACATCGCCCACCTGAAGAAGCAGCGCTGGGACGCGGTCGTCATCGACGAGTCGCACAACCTCGCCAACGTCGCCACGCTCAACAACCAGCTCGCCCGTCTCCTCTCCCGTAATGCGGAGGCACTCATCCTCGCCTCCGCGACGCCGCACAACGGGCGCAAGGAGTCGTTCGCCGAACTGCTCCGGCTCCTCGACCCGTCCGCCGTACCGCCCGACGGCGTCGCCTCCCCCGAGGAGGTCGAGCGCCTGGTCATCCGTCGCCACCGGCACAGCCCCGAGGTGGCCGGTGCGGTGGGTGCGGACTGGGCCGAGCGGCAGGAGCCGGTCAACCGCCTGGTCCAGGCCTCGGAGCCCGAGAACGCGATCGCCCGAGAGTTGGACGAGACCTGGCTTCACCCGGTCGGTGGCGTGAGCCCGCACTCCGGTCAGAACAGCAGCCTGTTCCCGTGGACGCTGGCGAAGGCGTTCCTGTCCTCCCCGGCAGCGCTGCGCGACACCGTGGTCGAGCGGATCAAGCGACTCGGTGCCGGCCCTGCCGCCGACACCGAGCGGAAGGCACTCAAGCGCCTCCTCGACCTCGCCAGCGCCGCCGTTCCGCACAAGCCCGCGAAGTACCACGCGCTCCTGGACGAACTCCGCCGCATCGGCGTCAAGAAGGGCGCGTCGGAGCGCGCCGTGGTGTTCGCCGAGCGTATCGCCACCCTCCGCTGGCTCCAGGAACACCTACCGAAGGACCTCGGCCTCCCGAGAGAAGCCGTCGAGATCATGCATGGAGGACTAGCCGACGACGAGCAGCAGCGCATCGTCGAGGCGTTCAAGCAGGAGCAGGCCCCGATCCGGGTCCTCGTCACAGGTGACGTCGCCTCCGAGGGCGTCAACCTCCACGCGCAATGCCATGAGCTCATCCACTTCGACATCCCGTGGAGTCTGATCAGGATCGAACAGCGCAACGGCCGCATTGACCGGTACGGGCAGAAGACACCGCCCCGCATCACGGCCCTGCTCCTCGAGCCCACCAGCGAGCGGTTTGCGGGAGACATCCGCGTGCTCGCGAGCCTCGTGACGAAGGAGAACGAGGCCCACACCGCACTCGGGGACGTCGCCTCGCTGATGGGCAAGTACGACGTCGACGGCGAGGAGGAACAGATCAAGGCCGTCCTCGCCGGCGCCAAAGCGCTGGATGACGTCGTCCGCACCGTCGACGAGGTGGCCGCGAGCGATGACCTCACCGGCCTCTTCTACCGGCTCTTCGACGCCCCCGCGGTCACGTCACCGGACCAAGTCACCCCGAGGGAGCCAGACGGACGAGCGGGCTCCGGCCTCTACCCGGACGAGATCTCCTACCTCGACGAGGCGCTCCGGGCCGCGTTCATCGACCCGACTGCGCCGCCAGGCAACAACGGCGTCGCCTGGCGCCGGAACCCCAAGTTCGGCACGGCGCAGATGGTTCCGCCGAAGGACCTGACCCAGCGCCTCGCAGTCCTCCCCCAGTCCTACCTTGCCGATCGTCGCGTCACGGACGAGTTCGTTCTCGCCACGACCAGTCTCCGCGGCAAGGATCGGCTCGAGGCGGCACGCCGCGACGAGACCTCGTCATCCTGGCCGGACGCCCACTTCCTGAGCCCGTTGCACCCGGTCCTCGACTGGGCCTCGGACAAGGCTCTGGCTCACCTCAACCGCAACGAGGTCTTCGCGGTGCGCGGCGACGTGGACTCCCCCACGGTGCTCCTGCTCGGCACGCTCACCAACCGGCGCGGTCAGGTGGTCTCGACCAGTTGGTTGACCGCCGAGTTCCCTGCCCTAGAGGACCCGGACTTCACCCTCGTCAGCCCGTACGCCTCCGCCCATGAGGCGCTCCAAGCCCTCGGCTGGGGGACCACGCGCGCCAACCCTGGCGCCGTCGGTGACCTCGACCGGCTGCAGCGCCTCATCCCCGTCGCCGTCCGACATGCCCGGGCCCAGATGCGGGAGGTCTTCGCCGCAGCCGGCGCAGACGTGGCCAGGCGCGTCGAGCAATGGGTCCGGCGCCTCGACGCTTGGGACACCGAGGCGGACGCACTCCTCCAACGCAGGGAGCTCAGGCAACGTCGCGTCAGCGTCCAGCAGGAACGAGAGATCGTCACGGCCATGAACCCCGATCGCCAGTTGGTCCGCCCGCTCCTGGTCGTCGTCCCGCAAGTGGAAACCCACGCATGAGCACCTCCGACGCAATCCTCGTCGGTGAGGACTGGATCTCCGAGCACTACTTCACCACCGATGCGACCTCCCAGTCGTTCCAGGCACGGGTCCTCGAGCGCCGCAAGGCCTGGGACGCCGAGGCGAAGGAAGGTCGCTTCACCCCTCTCTCGCGGTTCACCGCGACCCGTCAGAGTCTCGAAGTCGACCTCGCCGGTCTTGAGGAGATGCCCGACGGCGAAGGCTCGCCATTGTGGGAGTCGGTCGAGTCGATCTATGGGCGCGTTCTCGACGTCCTCGGCCTCACCCGGCACGGACTGGTCACCGAGGCCACCGGCCCACTCATTCGAGTCTCCTCGCCCGGGATCACCGAGAACGCACCACTCTCGGTGATCCACGCCAAGCCGGCCGCATCGGTCGAGGAGATCCTCGCCAAGGACGCGTCGAGTCTGCCCGTTCCCGTGGCCCTGGACGGTGAGGAGGCCGAGTTCATGTCGGCGGCTCGCCTCGCGTCCGCGCTCTTCGTCGCCGACGACGGGCCTGACCTCATCCTGATCCTCGCCGGCCGGTGGATCGTGCTCGCGGAGAAGGAACGCTGGGCGGAGGGCCGTTACCTCGCCATCGACCTCCAACTCGTGTGCGAACGCAACGAGACCAAGCGGGGCGGTGAGGTCGACCGTGCCCTCACCTGCCTGTCCGCCGAGTCAATCGCCCCGGACTCCGACGGCAACCTCTGGTGGCACGGTGTCTTCGATGACTCGGTGAAGCACACGGTCGGCGTCTCCCAAGACCTTCGAGACGGTGTCCGCGCCTCGATCGAGATCATCGCCAACGAGGTGGTCACGCGGCGCGCAGCGCGTGATCTTCCGCCGTTGCCGGCGGCGGAAGCCCAGCCGCTCGCCAAGCAGGCGTTGCGCTTCCTGTACCGGATCCTGTTCCTGCTGTACGCGGAGGCCTCCCCGCAACTCGGCGTGCTCCCGGTGGGCACCCAGGAGTACGGCGACGGCTACTCCCTCGACCGCCTTCGCGAACTCGTTCAGGTCGAACTCACGTCGGCACGCGCACTCGAAGGCACGCACCTCTACGAGTCGCTCGGGGCGCTGTTCCGGCTCGTCGACTCCGGTCACCAACCTGCGGCAGAGCCGCACGTGGCCGACGGCGGCGCCGCAGTAGTAGAGGACGGTTCCGCTTTCGCGCCCGGACTCACGTTCAACGCGCTGCGCGCGGACCTGTTCCGCCCCGAGGCGACGGCGCACATCGACGAGGTCGGTCTCGGGAACCGCGCCCTGCAGGACGTGCTGACGCGTCTGCTGCTCAGCAAGGAGAAGCGCGGACGCGATCGCGGCTTCATCTCCTACGCCGAACTCGGAATCAACCAACTCGGCGCGGTCTATGAGGGCCTCATGTCCTACACCGGGTTCTTCGCGGAGACCGACCTGTACGAGGTGGCGAAGGGCGGCGACTCCAGCAAAGGATCCTGGGTCGTCCCGATCGACCGTGCCGAGGGCATCGACAGCAAGGACTTCGTGCGTCACGAGGATCCGCGAACCGCGGAGCAGGTGCCGGTGAAGCACGACGCGGGGTCGTTCGTGTTCCGGCTCGCCGGCCGGGAGCGGCAGCAGTCGGCGTCCTACTACACGCCTGAGGTCCTCACCCGTTTCACCGTCGGGCAGGCCCTCGAGGAACTGCTCGACCAGGACGGACCCACGCCCGCGTCGCAGATCCTCGAGATGACCGTCTGCGAGCCGGCACTCGGATCAGGGGCGTTCGCGATCGAGGCCGTGCGCCAGCTCGCCGAGAGGTATCTCGACCGGCGGCAGGAGGAGGTCGGACGCCGAATCGACCCCGACGAGTACCCGCAGGAACTCCAGCGGGTCAAGGCCTATCTCGCACTGCACAACGTCTACGGCGTGGACCTCAACGCCACGGCCGTCGAACTCGCCGAGATCTCCCTCTGGCTCGACACCATGGTCTCGGGCCTGGCCGCGCCGTGGTTCGGCCTGCACCTCAGGCGAGGCAACTCCCTCATCGGCGCCCGCCGCGCGGTATACCGACGCGACCAGGTCAACGACAAGTCCTGGCTCAAGAGCGTGCCACGGGACTCCGCGCTCAACACCCTCGTGGAGGACCTCCGGGCCGGAAGTGTCGGCGGTGACCTCGGCGGCGGCATCCACCACTTCCTGCTCCCGGCCGACGGCTGGGGCGCCGCCGCTGACGCCAAGGAGGCGGCCACCCTCGCCCCGGACGCGACCGCAACGTTGAAGCGCTGGCGTGGCTCCATCAAAGCGAAGCCGACCAAGCAGCAGGTCGACGCCCTCGCCGAGCTGGCTCACCGGGTCGAGGTGCTCTGGCAGTTCGCCTACCGACGCCTGGAGATCGCCGAGCGCGAGATCCGCCGTTCGGTGCCCGTCTGGGAGGCGGGCGAGCTGCCCGAGGGCGGCGCCGTGCAACGCGAGCAGATCGAAGCCGCCCTGGCCGACGCGAACGGCGCGTACCGCCGGCTACGCCGGGTCATGGACGCCTGGACCGCTCTTTGGTTCTGGCCACTCACCAAGGATTCCACCACCGTACAGACACCCGACGGCACCACGCAGGCGCAGCCGCCGACGCTCGCGCAGTGGATCGATGCCCTCCAGCGCCTGCTCGGTCGCAGCCCTGAACTACGCAAGAAGAACGACCGGAACCAGGAGACCCTGGCCTCGTCGATCTCGTGGGACGAACTCGCCGATGCCGAAGAACTCGAGATCACGCTCGCCGGCACACAACCGATCGAAAGGGTCGTGGCCGACCACCCCTGGCTGGTGGTGTGTGACCGCGTCGCCGAACAGCAGGGCTTCTTCCACTGGGATCTCGACTTCGCCGCCGTGTCCGCGCGCGGTGGGTTCGACCTACAGGTTGGGAACCCGCCCTGGGTCCGCCCCCGAGCCGACGTCGACGCACTGCTCGCCGAGGGCGACCCGTGGTGGCAACTCGCCACGAAGCCATCAGAGTCGTTGCGCGCCACGATGCGACTCACCACCATGGAACTACCAGGCGTGACCGAGCTGGTCGTTGCCGGCACCACCGACGTCGCGGGAACGGCGGCCTTCGTAGGTGCAGTGCCCCAGTACCCGCACCTCAAGGGCCTGCAGCCCGACCTCTACCGCTGCTTCATGGAGCAGACGTGGCGACACGCCTCCAGCCGTGGTGCCGTGGGTTTGATCCATCCCGAGACCCACTTTACGGACGAAAAGGCCGGGCTCCTCCGAGAGGCGACCTACACACGGCTGCGACGGCACTGGCAGTTCGTCAACGAACTCCAACTCTTTGAGATCGATCACCACGTTAGTTATGGCATTCATGTTTATGGCGAGCAGAAGTCAGTCGCCAAGTTCCAGATGGCAACCTCGCTCTATCACCCGGACACCATCATCCGCTCGTACGATCACGACGGGTCCGGCGCCGAGCCAGGTCTGAAGGACCCCGACGGGAACTGGGATCTACGGCCCCATGCGAGTCGCATCATAACCGTGACCGATCAGACGCTCGCGACTTGGCACGCGGTCCTCGAAACCCCCACCGTGCCGGTCCGACGCACGCGGATGGTCTACGCGGTGAACCGGTCGGTCGCCGACGTGCTCGACAAGTTGTCGCGGGCGCCCAGAATCGGAGAACTCGGTCTCGAGTTCTCTGCTGGATGGCACGAGAAGAACGACCGAACGAAGGGGTACTTCGAGTCTGCCTGGGGAGCACCGGAGTCCTGGGACGACGTCATCCTGCAAGGTCCCCACCTCTACGTTGCCACGCCCCTCTACAAGACCCCGAACAAGACCATGCTCCACAACCTGGACTGGTCCGCCACCGACTTCGAGACCCTCACGCCCGACGCCATCCCGGTCACCGCGTACAAGCCCATCGGCGACCGCTACCGGTACGACGTCGGCTACACCGAGTGGGGCACCGACGACGACCCCAAGCCCGCGCGCGACTACTACCGCATCGCGTGGCGCCGCATGGCTGCGAACACCGGTGTCCGCACTCTCATCGCGGCCCCAATCCCTCCGGGGGCTTCACATGTGAATCCAGTCCTTTCCATGGCCGTGGCCTCCAACAGTTTGCCCGAACTCGCGCAAATCGGCGCTTTCGCAAGTTCTTTGATCCTAGACTTCAGCGTTCGCACGGCTCCAAAATCAGAGATTCTGTTCGGCACGATTGGCCGGCTCCCCTACGTGCGAGGGCACGCGCTTGGAGGACATTTACTCCTCCGGTACCTGCGACTCACATGCCTCACATCGGCCTACGCAGAGTTCTGGGACTCCTGCTACTTGCCGTCCTTCCGGATCGACTCCTGGTCTTCCCCGGAAAGGCGAGGGAACTCAAATCTTGGTGACGTCTTGCGGACTTGGTCGGCCCGCACCCCCCTTCGGATTGCGATCGACCGACGGCAGGCCATGCTGGAAATCGATGCCCTCGTCGCCCTCATGCTCGACCTGACGGCCGATGAACTCTGCACGATCTACCGAACGCAGTTCGCCGTGCTTTATGGATACGACCGCGACGTGTATTTCTACGACGTGAATGGACGTCTGGTACCGAACGAGGTCCTCAGGGTCTGGCGCGCCAAAGGTGACCGGATCGCCGAGGAGGAACGCACCGCCACCAACCAGACAGGCAACACCTACACCTACGAGTTTCCTTTTGTGACCCTGGACCGTGAAGCGGACATGCGCCAGGCGTACGCACACTTCGAGCAACTTCTCCGGGAGTGCTCGTGAGTGAACTACTGCCCACACTGCAAGCACGGAGCATCCGCGATGGTCTGGTCGACTACCTGACCACGACGTTCGCGCTAGCCGATGACGATGCCCGGGACGGGCTCGACCGGTTCCTCTCTGACCCAGCAACCGGGATGTTCAAAGGGCCTTACGTCCGGCTCCGTTTGCCATTCCGGGCCGCAGAGCCGGGGTGGCAGGACTCGCTGGAGTGGTCGGGCGGGTTCGAGCCGTACGGGCACCAGGCCGCGGCGTTCGAGCGCCTCTCATCGATGGTCGGCGGTCAGCGCCGCCGGCCGCAACCCACGCTCGTCACGACCGGCACAGGCTCGGGAAAGACCGAGGCATTCCTCTACCCGATCCTGGATCACGTGCTGCGTGCCCGCCGCGACGGCATCACCGGCACCAAGGCGCTCATCCTCTACCCGATGAACGCTCTCGCCAACGATCAGGCCCAGCGACTCACCCGGATGCTCTCGTCGATCCCGGAACTGGCCACGGTCACCGCTGCGCTCTACACCGGCCAGGACGGCCCGGCCCGAACTCGTGTGTCCGCGGACGGCCTGATCACCGACCGCGCCATCATCCGCGACGACCCGCCGGACATTCTGCTCACCAATTACAAGATGCTCGACCAACTCCTCTTGCGGGACACGGACCAGGAGATCTGGCGCAAGTCGGCCACCAGCCTGCAATACCTCGTGCTGGACGAGTTCCATACCTACGACGGCGCCCAAGGCACCGACGTCGCCATGCTGCTCCGGAGGCTGGGCCTCACCCTGAAGAGTCACTGGAGCGAGTCCGACCCCGACCTCACCGAGTCCGATCGTTCCCGGCCCCTCGGTCGGATCACTCCGGTCGCAACCTCGGCGACCCTTGGGGACAAGGGTGATCCCGCCGTCATGCTGGACTTCGCACGCACCGTCTTCGGTGAGGCGTTCGACGACGGATCCGTCGTCACCGAGTCCCGGCTCAACCTCGACGAGTGGACCGCGGGCGCCGACGCCGCGATCACCACTGCGGGCCTCGAACCCGTCCAGCTTGCTGACCTCGACCTCGAGGCAGCGAACGCGGCGCTCGACTCGCTGGGCTCCGATCCCACAGCGGCGGATGTCGCGGCGACGGTGCTCACCCACCTGTACTCCGGCGACACCGCGCCGTTGTTGAACAACCATCGACTCCTTCTCGAGGCCACGCGCGCCCACCCACTGATCCAGGCTCTCGCTCGCGTGTGCACAGACGCAGTCGAACTCGGAGACCTTGTCAGACGAGTCGTGGAGGGCACGCTCGCTTCCTCGCTCACCGCGCCCGCAGCACGGGACGGATGGGGGACGTTCCTCTCCCGCGTCGTCGCGATGCTCGGACATGTACGGGCACTGGTCGGCCGCGACGCACTCTCCGTCGACGTGCACCTCTGGGTGCGTGAACTCAACCGGATCGATCGTGCGGCTGACGCCGGCGCACAGTTCCGCTGGAGCGACGATGGTCAACCCATCGCCGTCCTCGGCGCCGAGGACGTACGTCCATCGTTCCCAGCGGTCTTCTGCCGTCATTGCGGCCGGTCCGGCTGGATGGTCGGTCTCGCACCCGTCGGTGACAGCCTCGCCACCGACGACTCGACGATCCGCCGCGAACACGCCACCGGCGAGGGGCGCGCCCGCGCCCTCCTGTACGCGCCCCGGGAAGCCGACTCTGCCGTGCTGGCCGGCAACACGGTCGAGGGCCTCGCCTGGTTCTCCGTCCGCGGACGGCATCTGCTCACGACTGTTCCCGACGACGATGATCCGGAGCTCCGCGAGGGCTGGATCCTTCCCGTGCTGACCATCACAGGCCCGGATGCCGACGAGGCAGCCAAGAAGGACACCTGTCCCTCGTGCGGCCAGATGGATGCGATCAGGTTCCTCGGCAGCGCCATCGCGACGCTCCTGTCCGTGGCTCTGACCACCGTGTTCGGCTCGGCTGACCTCGATCCCGCCGAGAAGAAGGCACTCGTGTTCACCGACGCCGTGCAGGATGCGGCGCATCGCGCCGGATTCGTGCAGGCCCGGTCACACACCTTCACCCTGCGTGCGGTCCTCAGAGAAGCCGTCGCCGCAGGCTCTCTCACCCTCGACGCACTCGTCGACGAGGTGATCCAGCAGGCCGGCGATGACACCTTCGCCAGGTACCGGGTCCTTGCCCCGGAATGCGCCGACCGGGAATCCTTCACGGCATTCTGGACGAACCCGACGCTGCGATCGGTCCCCGCATCCGTCCGGTCCCGGGTACGTCGGCGCCTCGCACTCGACGTTGCCCTGGAGTTCGGTCTGAACTCCCGGACCGGTCGCACCCTCGAACTCACCGGTGCCGTCGCCGCCGAGGTTGACGCCGGCCACCCTGCCAAACTGGCGGGCGCCGCCCGGACGGTACTCCAGGGACAGCCATGGCAGGACGCCCTCGACGGAGCGGGCGAGCCCGACGACGACGCGCTCGTCCGCTGGGTTCGCGGTGTGCTTGACCGGATGCGCGCGCAGGGTGCCATCGATCACCCGTGGTTCGTCAAGTACCAGCACGACGACGGGCATCGCTGGCCCATCTGGGGCGGCCGTCCCCGTGGCGAAGGTATGCCCGCCTTCCCACCGGGGCGCCCCGCTCCCGGCTTCCCCCGGATCGGGGGCACCGGCTCCGAGAGCGGACTGGACGCCGTCACGTCCCCGCAATCCTGGTACGCGCGCTGGACCTCGAAGGTCCTCGGAGTGAGCCCGAGCGACGGTGGCCGACTCGCCAGGTTCCTTCTCGAGCGCCTCGCGCACGACGGGACCCTGACGACGACGGGCACCAAATCCGGGGCGACGACCTATGCCATCCCACCCTCCGCCGTCGTAATCCTTCCAACGACGCCGGAGGACCTCAGCGACGGACGGCACCTGCTGACCTGCGACGTGTGCCGGGACGTGACACCGGGCAGCGCCACCACCGTGGATCAACTGGTGGATGGGCCCTGCCTGCTCGCTCGATGTGGCGGGCGGCTTCACCGCGCCACCGTGGCGGACGGCTTCTATCGACGCCTCTACTCCTCACCCGACATGCGGCGCATCGTGGCCCGCGAGCACACCAGTCTGCTCGATGACGAGACGCGCGTCGCGTACGAGAACGGCTTCAAATCGGCCGCTGTGGATCCGCAGGCGCCGAACGTCCTCGTCGCCACACCCACGCTCGAGATGGGCATCGACATCGGCGACCTGTCCGCCGTGTTCCTCTCCTCCCTCCCCCGTACCGTCGCCTCGTACCTGCAACGGGTCGGGCGCGCCGGTCGCCTGACCGGGAATGCGCTCAGCCTCGCGTTCGTCACCGGTCGGGGTGAGCAGCTGCCGAAGCTAGGCGACCCGCTCTCCGTGATCAACGGCGAGGTGCGGCCCCCCGCCACCTACCTGCAGGCCGAGGAGATCCTGCGGCGCCAGTACACTGCGCACCTGGTGGACGAGCTCGCCCGTGATGCGGGGCGTCCTCACCCGCGGAAGGCTACCGGGGCAATCGGCTCATCCGATGCCGGCACATTCCTGGGCGACCTCATCGTCCACGCCGAGGCCGAAGCCCAGGCACACGTGGACCGCTTCCTCGGAACCTTCGACGCCCTGCCGGACGATGTCACGCGAGACCTGCGTGAATGGGTCACGCCGGTCCACGGACCAGGCACCAGCGGCTTCGCGGCACATTTGCATGCCGCGAGCGGACGTTGGCAGCGAACCATCGAGACGCTCAACCATCGCATCGACGCCATCGACGCACTGCTGCCGGAACTGATCGCCAAGGAGCAGTCACCCGCGGCCACCGACGATGACCGGCGGGCGCTTCGGTCCGCGCAGGCTGCGCGCAAACTCACGCTGGGGCAGCGCGGGCACCTCACCAGCGAGTACTGGATCGGTGTCCTCGAGGAGTACGGGATCCTGCCCAACTACACCCTGCTCGACGACACCGTGACCCTCGACGTCGGCCTGAGTTGGGTGGATCCGGACACCAACACCTTCGAGAGTTCTCACGCTCAGTTCCAACGGGGATCCGCCAACGCCATCCGCGACTTCGCGCCGGGCGCGACGTTCTACGCCCGCGGCTGGGAGATCGCGATCGATGCGGTGGATCTCGGGATGGACGGCGAGTCGATCCGACCGTGGGCGTTCTGCCCTGCCTGTGGCTTCGCGGCGGACGTCGCCTTGGAGGGCAAGGAGCAGCGCTACGCCACTTGCCCCAGGTGCGGCTCGGCTGGGATTGCCGACACGGGGCAACTGCTCGACGTCGTCGAACTCACCCATGTCACCAGCGAGGTCCGCCGCGACGAGGTGATGATCTCCGACCACCGGGACGACCGAGCCCGCACACCGTTCCAGATCGTCACCGCAGCGGATGTCGATCCAAAGTTAATCTCGAGCCAGTGGTTCGCCGAAGGCACCGGGATCGGGTGCACCTACGCCCGGTCAATGGACGTGCGCTGGATCAACGTCGGCCCACCCGGGCACGGCGTCACCCGGGTGATGAGCGGGGAGGAACGCCCCGGAGCCCTGTTCCGGGTCTGCGCCGGCTGCGGAAAACTCGACACCGACTCCGGCCGGAACCGCCCGCACGAGCATCGACCCTGGTGCCCCCACCGCACGGCCGCCGACGAACACACCCGCACGGTGGCGCTGTCCCGGACGCTGCGCACCCAGGGGCTCCTGATCCGGCTTCCCCACTCCGTCACGATCGGCGACGACTTCGCGGTACCGAGCCTGGCCGCCGCGCTGCTGCTCGGGCTGCGCGAGCAGGTCGGGGGCCACCCGGACCACATCCAGGTCGAGCGCGTCATCGATCCCACCCTCAGCGACGGCAGCGACAACCACGACGCGATCCTCATGCATGATGTGGTTCCCGGCGGCACCGGCTACCTGGCCGAGCTCGCGTCACCTGAGCGTCTGCGCGACCTACTCGTGCGCGCATGGGACGTGGTGCGCGAGTGCGAGTGCCAGCACGAGGAACGGCTGGCCTGCCACCGCTGCCTGCTGCCATTCACGCGGTCCGCCTCCGTGCGCCGCGTCTCGCGGGCATCAGCGGACCGGCATCTACGCACCCTGCTTGGGCTCGCCGCCGACGCCGAATCTGCAGACGGCTCGTCCTGGACCGTCACCGAGATTCCGCCCGCCGAGGACCCGGAGTCACACCTCGAGCAGCGTTTCCGCAAGCTCTTCGTCACGCGCTTGGAGACCCTCGGCGCGAACGTGACCCAGGTTCCTGGAGCTTGGGGCAACACGGTGAGGTTCACACTCCCGGGAGGCACACGGCAGTGGACACTCACGCCGCAGATCAACCTGGCGCACTCCAAGCCGGACTTCGTGCTCGAGTCGAACGACACCTCAGTTCCAGCGGTCGCGATCTTCACCGATGGGCGGGCCTACCACGCCACCGCGGCACACAACCGGCTCGCCGACGACGCCGACAAGCGGGCCATCCTTCGGGAGTTGGGCCACGTCGTGTTGGCCATCACGAGCCAGGACGTCGCGGAAGCCGAGACCGGCAACGTCCCCGTTCCCTCCTGGTACTCACACGACGTGATCGCGACGTTGATGCAACAGCAGCAGTTGATGACGGAACCGGGTGCCTACGAGGCGCTCCAGCACGGCCCCATCGGCTGGCTCATGCGCTGGATCACCACGCCTTCCGCGGGGCCGACCAAGATCGTGGGCCGCGCCGTTCCGATGCTGCTGGCGACCTCCACCCTGGCGAAACCGATCCAGGTATCGGAGGCGGTCACCCTCGCCGAGGCGGCCACCGGAGCCCTGGTCGATCAACCCGTCGACCCGGGGTCGAAATTGGTGAGGCTGTGGCGGCATGGGCCGCTAGCCGCTGCCATCGGGATCCGGGACAGAGTCTTCGATGTCGCCTTGGTACTCGATGATCGTCCCGAGATACTCGACGAGGCTCACGCCCAGGCATGGCGTGAGTGGCTGCAGCTCTCCAACGCGCTGAACCTTCGAGACTGGCCAACCGTCATCACCACGACGTCGGGCGCCGCGGCCGTCGGTACGACTCCCACCAGCGAACCCCTCCCCGAGTCACCGATCTCCTCAGGATGGGAAGAGGCATACAGCCTGGCCATGCCCGGTGAGGAACAGGACCTCATCCGAGCCCTTTCCATCGCCGGCGCCGAACTCACACCGCCGGAGTTGGGGCACGAGACGCCCGCCGGTATCCCGGTCCCGATGAGCTGGCCCCACCACCTGCTGGCAGTCGCGACGACCGAGCTTTCGGATGAGGACCGCACCGAACTGCAGGCGGCCGGCTGGCACCTCGTGCCTCCCGACGTAGACGCCATCCGACGTGCACTGACCGACCCGTCGATCGCTGAGGAAGCCTGATGCCGACGATCATCATGACCAAGTGGCCCGTCAAACTGGATGGGTCCACCCGCGGCAAGGCCATGGCGTTCCTGCAAAAGCTCTCGGCTGACGACACCACGCCCGGCCTGCACGTCGAGCCCATTCAGCAGTCCGCAGACTCGCGTGTCCGAACCGGGCGGGTGGACCAGTTCTGGCGAGCGGTCATGTTCCGGCTCGACAGTGATGGCGAGACCCACTACGTGATCCATGGCGTGTGGCCGCACGACGACGCGATCGACGTCGCGAAGCGCGTCCGTCTCAAGGTCAATCCGATCAACGGTCTCCCACAGATCGAAGCCACTCCCGAGCTGGCCGCGAGTCCGGACTCATCGAACGACGAGACCCCGCCCAGTCCGGAACCCGATACGAAGGCGACGACAGGTGACGAGGCGCCTGCCGCCGTCGTGCCGGATCAGCCCCGGCTCCTCGCACTCGGCCGAACGCGGGAGGAACTCGTCAAGAGACTTGGTGTTCCGGAAGACGTCGCCGATGCTGCGATGGCGGCGGCGGACGACGACGCCATCCTGGAGCTCGCCGGACAGCACGAGGGGTGGCTCGGCATCGTCCTGGTCGATCTTGCCACCGGCGACTCTGTGCAGGAGATCCTCGAGAAGCTCGAGATCGAGGTCTCGGAACCGACGGGCAACGAGGACGCGGACCTGATCACCTCGCTACGCCAACCCGCCGCGCAGACCCAGTTCGCGTTCATCGACGACCAGGATGAGTTGCGACGGGTCATCGAAGCGGGCGACTTCGGTGCGTGGCGCGTCTTTCTCCACCCCGAGCAGCGCAAGTACGTCCGGAAGACCTACGGCGGCCCGTTCCGGCTCTCGGGCGGGGCCGGCACGGGCAAGACGGTTGTGCTCGTGCACCGAGCGCGAGCACTCGCGCGGAGGGACCCTGCCGCCCGGGTTCTCATGACCACGTTCACCACCAATCTCGCCGATGGGATGCGTGACAGTCTCGCGCAGTTGGACCCCGCGATCAGGCTGGCCGCCCAATTGGGTCAGCCTGGTGTTCACGTGAGCGGAATCGACGCCATTGCTGCTGCCGTGAACCGCTCGGCCGGGATCCACATCAACGAGGCCGTCCAAACCGTGCTCGGCGAGGACCGCAGCGCGGTCAACGGCCGGACGCCCGGCGATCGGTGGCGGGCCGTGCTCGACACCACGTCGACCGACCTGCCGCCCGAGATCGCCAACGAGACATTCCTGAGTGCCGAGTATGCACTGATCGTCCTGCCCCACCGGATCCACACCGAGGCCGAGTACCTGCGCGTCCGTCGGCCCGGCCGCGGCGTGGCGCTCGATCGCGCCAAGCGGGTCGCCGTGTGGGCGCTGGTCGCCGCCTACCGGGTGCAGAACCGGATCAGCGGCACGGCCGACTTCGGTGAGGCCGCCGCCATCGCGGCCGCACACTTGGAACTCACGGGCGACGCGCCGGCCGACCACGTGCTGGTCGATGAGGGCCAGGACCTCTCCCCCGCGCATTGGCAACTCCTTCGCGCGCTCGTCGCGCCCGGGCCGGACGACCTGTTCATCGCCGAGGACTCCCACCAACGGATCTACGGGCCGCGGACTGTCCTCGGCCGGTACGGCATCAAGATCGTCGGACGCTCGCAACGGTTGACGCTGAACTACCGCACCACTGCGCAGAACCTGCGGTATGCCATGACGGTGCTTGAGGGCGGCGAATATGTTGACCTCGAGGAGGGGGCGGAGGCTACGGGATACCGCTCGGCACGATCCGGCCCGGTTCCCGTGGTACGTGAAGCCGCGACGCTCGGGGCGGAACTTGACCTGGTCGCCAAGCACACGTCCGCCTGGATAGACGCCGGCGCGGCTCCCGAGACGATCGCGGTGCTCGTACAGGACCAGTTCCAGCGCGACCGGGTCGTCAGCGCGCTCACCGAACGGAGCATCCCGGCACGCGCGGTCGACCGCGAGCGACCAGGTTCCGATCGGATCGCCGTGATGACGATGCACCGGGCCAAGGGCATGGAGTTCAGCAGGGTCATTCTGACGGACGTCGGGCACCAGAGCGCGGCTGAGAAGACTCGACTGGCCGCGATGGATGAGACGGACCGTGCGGACACCGGCCTGCGGAGGCGTTCGCTCGTGTACGTGGCTGCCACGAGGGCGCGGGACGAACTGGTGGTGCTCCAGCGCACCTGAGTGTCATCGCGCCCTAATTCGCAGGGTGAACTCCTTCCAAGGCACATCAGCCGCTGAAGCAATTCAGTAAACCTCAATGCTCGGCAATACCAGCCAGTGCTCGGCCCGACTATCATGCACGCCCCAAGTGTCGGTGCTGCCTTCTATCGTCAGCCAGACGACGAAGGGGAGGAGCATGAAGGTGTCCAACTCGACAGACGGCGCGCGTCGATGCCCTCAGGCTCGCCTCAGATGCGGAATATACGTGCTCGATCGAGGTCGTCAACGACCACGATGGCCTTGCGAAACCGCAGGTCACTTTGTCCGCCGACACCGCATATGAAGTGTGCGGAACTGCCCGCCATCGGAACCAAGCGTCTAGGCCCGCGCATAGAGCCCGGGCCGAAACCCAGAACGGTCGATACACCTTGTCAACAAGGGATTGGTTCGACACGAAGGAGCAACGAGGCGCCCCGGCGCGCAATTACCGTGCCAACAAGGTCAGCGTCGAGCCAGCCCCGACGCTGCATCGCGAAAGGTCTAGTAATACCTTGCCCCCTTAGGGAATCGGAGAACTGGGCGGAGTGAGTTGCTTGGCGGCGATGTATTCACGTATCTGCTCTACGAAGGAACTGTGTACGCCCTCATTCTCGTGCAGCCGTTCGTCCATGACCTGCTTCAACCAAGCCATCTTGTCCCGTGACCCAATCGCCGGGTGAAAGCTCTCCAACTCGCCCAATGGCACAATAAAGATCCCTAGCGCGCCTAGATCGTCAATAATTGACTCGATGGCCGCTCGCGCATCTCCATTCAATAACGCGACGCCGGAGATCTTCATCTGCTTCCACCCAGACCGCGCTTGTAGAACTTGCCTAACATTCGCAATTTCCTCCGGGCTCAAGTCCTTCGGTGCGAGTTCAAGGAGTGGTCCAACTCTCGAGCGTAGGCGCTCGCGTGGGACAGTCTCACCCTTCGACACTACCGCTGCCTGAACACTCCTCAATCGTGAGTCGAAGCCTGCGATGTCACCCCCGTGAGCGTCGATCAACTGCTTTAGTTCCGTCCTGTTGGAGAGCATATCGATGTCGACAACTGAGGCGACGGGCACCGCCGCGCTTCGGAGCGAGCGAACTGCACTCGCGATCCGCTGCTTCCCGCCAGTTTGAGTAAAATGGATGTCAACGTGAGGGCTCGTCCGAGCCAAAGAATCCAGAACTGCTCGATAGTAAGTACAATCGCCGAACGACTCGCACACCGCGACGCCGTGGTAGAACAATCCGTCTAGGACCGACGAATACCTCATGAATGGATCTGCATAGAGGTCACGAACCGCATCAGTCGGAATGGACGAAACGTGGTTCTGACTACTGGACCTTGTAATTCTATGGATCGCGACAGGGGCGGATTCATGCGCACTCGAAGCGATCCCTTGTACGATGTCGTCACTGTGTGTAGCCACGATGATGCGTGAACCAGTTTGACAAAGGCGAACCAACAACCGACCCAGGTTTCGTGCCTGTGGCGGGTGAAGGAACGCCTCTGGCTCGTCAAGCAGCACTAGTCGGTGGCTACCGGCAAGAATGTTGAGGACCAGTCCGATGAAAGAACGCAACCCATCACCCTGTTCATTCACCAGCGGAAGTCCGCGCAGTTCTTCTTTGTATTCCTCGCCCAGTGGAGGTGCCGTTTCTCTCGCAGACGTCTTGCCGTAGTGGAGCGGGATATTCATCCCAGCATAGCGGTTCACGGTGATACCCTGCCCGAAGGATTCCTCTACCGCTCGCGATAACTCGATCTCAAGTTCACGGTTCACCCACATCGTCTGGAGAGGCGTCGACGGCATGCCGTTTATCGCATCGAACGATGCATCCGGTCCAACCATTCCAGTTCGACTCTCGGCGGCGAAATGAAGTAGGTATACCTCGGCCAATTGGCCGAGTGTAGTCGATGACTTGAGGATAGAGTTGACTACCGATTCATGAATCACATTGTCGTTTGGAAACTTAAACACGGACTCGTAGTAGCCGGACAACGCCTCGGACGTGCCTGCCGGGTAATAGCGAAGAGACTCCTTGAGTTTCTCCAATTGGTCCTGCACATCACCGCTCCACGTCAGATTGACGCGTTCGACGACCACGCCCGGAATGGGTGGCTGATTTGGATCGGCGCTAAGAAGGTTGACCATGTCGCGAAGTAGTGTGCTTTTCCCGGAATTGTTGGGTCCAACGATGACGGTCACACCCTCTTCGATCGCGATTTCCAGCCCAGATCGAAACGTCAAGGAATTGATTTCCAAATCAAGGACCTTATTTGCCATTCCAACGCCGCCCTTCGTAACCGTACTCTTGCACTGACTACCGTTGATGGTTCAATGTAAGCTGAGTCCGGCACCACCCCTGACTGTCCACGAAGGTCTTCCAACTACCGTATCGGAGACCGCCAAGTCCCGTTGTGGAATATTCGACTGCTCTGGTGCGACCTGCCGTTGTCTGTTGGCCGACCCTGTTCACCTGCCTGAACGATGTAGATGTGTCGCTGCGCCTGTGACAAACTGCAGGTACCGCGCCGTCCACTCCAGGCAAACTCCGCTGAGGTGCGAATCAACGAGTCGGCCACGCATTTTGAGGCGGTCCTCCGGCCACGCGTCGGCCTGGACCTCGCCGCGCATGCTCGCAACGGGGCGCAGGCGTTTTCGTCCTGGTGTCGGGCGACGACGACCTGACCGAGGCAGTCGAAGAGGCACAGGTCCATGGCGCCCAGGTCGCCGTCATGGCCGTGCCCAATTCAGCTGGCAACCCGCACGGAGTCAGTCGATACTTGGTCAGGGCTACCGACGAACTCACTCAACTCGCGGCCGAAGGCATCGACGCGTCGGTCACGAAGGTTGACCTGATCCGGCGCCCGACGATCTCGACACCCCAGGAAATCGATCCGAATCTGTCGCCGGGAAAGGGCAGCGAGGCCGTACCTTCGACCGCTCCAAGCCCGAAAGACGTAGCTCTGAGAGCGCGCCTGCGGCGCAGTACCAATCGGTTGTTCCGGCGTACACAGGTTCGACCGGCACGCCGTCGCCGGTGCAGCCCGCCTACGATGAGGAAGGGCTTGACGAGAGGATCGATGCCGTCGTCAGCAACGTCTTGACCACCTATAGGAAGAGCGCGTCCGCACAGGGTCTCGCCGATTGGTGCACGGTAAGCCGTCGATCCCCCGCGATGTTGACCGTGCGTTGCTGACCGATATGTCCGCAGCTCTGGACGTGTACGACCTGAGCGATCCCGTTCGGTTCCGAATGCGAGACCGCTTCTGGGCACAGGCGGACGGCGAAATGCCCTGATGCTCTAGGGCGCTACGAGAACCGCGGCCCGATCACAAGTCCGTCACCCATTGCTCCAAACTCTCTAAACACTCGGGCGGCTTCTACTATGCTGGTAACAACATTCCGCAAGTCGTCCTGCGTCTGATCGGCGAGTGGCCGTCTGGCTTCCTCTGCCAGTGCCTCCTCGGCGGCGCGCGGTCCCGGCCGAGGGAGATCGAAGCCCCTGAATGAGCGGACCACTTCGACAATGGTGCCAGGCACTTCGATCTCGAATTCCGCACCAGGCAACACTCCTATGAAGGCATCCCCGTCAAATCGCGCGTTACCATCTTCCAGCAGATCCACGATGGGACCGTAGTAATCCAACAGCCAAGCACCTGCATCGATCGGTATCTCCTGCGCTTGATGCGACACAGGAGGGTCGACCACGCGCAACGCCAACTGAGCCCCGGGAAACTTCGTTGCTGATCCGTACGAGTACGAGGGTGCTACTCCTTGAATCGACGCGACCGCACTCTTCTGCTTCCGCATCTTGGTCACCAGCTTGGTCGTCACACGTTCTCGACCCTTAGCCTCGGCGACGGCCCACTCCCCCGATGCGTTGCAGCCAAAGAGGTCTGGACGGCTAGTGCTGGCTCCGTAGTTCACCGCCCACGTGGCTCCGTACCGTCCGATATGCATCATCCACGGAATCCCGAGACTCTTGTCCGCATACAACTTCGCAAGTGCCATTCCTAGATAGAATGACGTGACAGCCTTCTCCGTCGGGTCGAGGTGCCTGTGGGCAGGCGTGGTTGTCAGACGCTTCGATTTGTCGATGTCATAGTAGGCGTCCAGCATGGCCACCCGATGGAGGATCTCCGCGTGCGAATGCGACCCGAAGCGAAACCAGTCGGATTTGGACTTGCCTACCGTTATCGACGCATGAATCAAGTCACCCCACCGAACATCCAACTGATTGACACCGTTGAGACCCGAGCTTGCCGGGAAGTCGGTTGCCTCGATCGGTATGGAGAGTTCGTCCGTCACCCGGGGTGCCATGGGCCCTACCGTAGGCGCTCTGGACCGACCGGGGCGCACGTTTCGCCAACTTGGAGCGGGGTCGGTCCGAATGCGCGAGAACGTGCTCCCGCGAGCCTCACCCGAAGAACACCCGCTCCATGACCACCCGCGCCTGCCGCGCCGTCCGCAGCCAGTCCTCCTCCAGGTCCCTTGCGTGCCCGGCGTGGTAGCCGAGCAGCCTCGACACCCCGGCGAGTTCACCTCGCTCCGAGGGCAGCACGTCCACCTTCTGCCCGCTGACGCGCCCGGTGCTGAGCACGATCGCGTTCCGCAGCCGGGTGGCGAGTTCCCACGCGGCGGTGAGCTGTTCGGCGTCGGACTCTGAGATGAGGTTCGCATCCCGCGCTGCGGCCAGGGCACCCAGTGTCGACGTGGTCCGCAGGGTCTCGGTCTTGCCCGCGTGACACAACTGCAGGTACTGGGCCGTCCACTCCACGTCGCTCAGGCCGCCGCGCCCGAGCTTCAGGTGATGGGTCGCCGGCACGCCACGAGGCAGCCGCTCGGACTCCACCCGTGCCTTGATCCGGCGCAGCTCGCGGATCTCGACCAGGTCGATGCCATCGGACGGGTAGCGCAGCGGGTCGATCAGGGCGGTGAACCGCTCCCCCAGGTCGTTATCGCCCGCGACCGACCGGGCCCGCAGCAGCGCCTGGCGCTCCCAGCCCTGGGCCCACCGCTGGTAGTACTCGGCGTAGGAGTCGATGGTGCGCACCACCGGACCCTGCCGGCCCTCGGGGCGTAACTGGGAGTCCACGGGCAGCACGGGCTCTGGGCCGGTCTTGCCGAGCAGGGACGCGATCGTGGTGGCGACCAGGACCGCCCAGTCCTGGGCCTGCTTCGCCTCGGCGCCCTCGTGCGGGTCGTGCACGAACAGCACGTCGGCGTCGGAGGCGTAGCCGATCTCGGCGCCGCCGAGGCGGCCCATGGCGACCACGAGGAACGCCGATGGGTCCGCTCCCAGGCCCAGTTCCGCCGTCGCCGTCTGCGTGGCGATCCGCACGGCGCCGGCCAGGGCCATGTCCGCGGCCGGGGAGATCACCTCAGCGCAGGTGGTCACCGGCACGTCGGAGAGGACGTCGCCGATGGCGCCGCGGGTGAGTTCGCGGCGGCGCAGGAACCGGACCGCCTGGGCGGCGTCAGTGGCATCGTCGCGGCGCAGCAGCATGGCGTTCATCGCGGCGGCGAGGGCCTCGGGGGTGCGCGGGGTGAGTTCGCGGTCGTCGCCGAGCCAGGCGACGGCCTCGGGGGTGCGCATCAGCGAGTCGGCCACGTACTTGCTCGAGGACAGCAGGGTGGCCAGGCGTTCGGCGGCGGCGCCGGAGTCCCGGAGCATCTTCAGGTACCAATGGGTGCCGCCGAGCTCCTCGGACAGCTTGCGGAAGGCGAGCAGGCCGCCGTCGGGGTCCGGGCCCTCGGCGAACCAACCGAGCATCACCGGCAGCAGCTGGCGCTGGATGGCGGCGCGGCGGGAGATGCCCTCGGTGAGGATCTTGATGTGCCGCAGGGCACCGGCCGGGTCCCGGTAGCCGATGGCCTGCAGCCGGGCCTTCGCGGCCTCGGGATCGAGGGAGACGTCATCCGCGGACAACCGCGCCATGGCCGGCAGCAGCGGGCGGTAGTACAGCTCCTCGTGCAACTGGCGCACCCGGCGGCGGGTCGCCTGCCAGCGCGCCACCAGGTCCTTGGCGCCGGCCACCTCACCCTCGGGCGTGCGGCCGATCGAGCGGGCCAGGCGGCGCAGGTCGTCGTCGGCCGTCGGCAGCAGGTGGGTGCGGCGCATCCGGTACAGCTGGACGCGGTGCTCGAGCACCCGCAGGAACCGGTAGCAGGCGCCCAGTTCGGCGGCGTGATCGCGGCCGACGTAACCTCCCGCGGCCAGGGACTGCAGCGCCCGGAGGGTATTGGCGGACCGGATCGAGGGGTCGGTGCGGCCGTGCACGAGCTGCAGCAGCTGCAC
Organism: Occultella aeris; assembly: GCF_902703175.1. Taxonomy (GTDB): domain Bacteria; phylum Actinomycetota; class Actinomycetes; order Actinomycetales; family Beutenbergiaceae; genus Occultella; species Occultella aeris. The sequence goes on from NZ_CACRYJ010000059.1 coordinate 85,442, forward strand.
GGTGAACTCGACGTCACGCAGGCCGCCGCGGCCGAGCTTGATCTGCCGGTCCGCCTCCGCGGGCGGGACGTTGTCCTCCACCCGGCGGCGCATCGCCTGGGAGTCCTCGACGAAGTTCTCCCGGCCGGCGGCCTCCCACACCATCGGGCGGGTCGCGTCCAGGTATTCGGCGGACAGGTCCGCGTCCCCGGCGACGTGCCGGGCCTTGAGCAGGGCCTGGAACTCCCAGGTCTTGGCCCACCGCTCGTAGTAGGACACGTGCGAGGCGAGGGTGCGCACCAGCGGCCCGTTCTTGCCCTCCGGGCGCAGCGCGGCGTCCACCTCCCACAGCGCGGGCTCGCGGGCGGGCATCGAGCACATCCGGGCCAGGGTGGCGGCGAGTTTCGTGCCGGTGCGGAGTGCGGACGCCTCGGCAGCGTCAGACAGGCCGTCGACCGGTTCGGCGACGTAGATGACGTCGACGTCGGAGATGTAGTTGAGTTCGCGGCCGCCGGTCTTGCCCATGCCGAGGACGGCGAGGCGCACGTCCTTGCCGTGGTCGGACAGTTCCGCGCGGGCCAGGGCCAGGGCCGCCTCAAGGGCGGCGGCGGCGAGGTTGGCCAGGGCGGCGCCGACCTCGGGCAGGAACGCCTCGGGGTCGGTGGCGGTGAAGTCCTCCGTGGCGATGGTCAGCAGCGCCCGGCGGTAGGCGCGGCGCATCTCGTCCAGGGCGCCGTCGCTCGCCCGGACCGAGGCGACCGGCATCGCCGCGTCGGGGTCGGCGCCGACCGACTCCAGCAGTTGGGTGCGCACGTTCGCGGGGTCCGCGGCCACGCCGTTGCGGGGGCGCAGCACGAGTTCCACGTCGCCGGGGTGGGCCACCAGCCAGTCCCCCGTGGCCACCGACGCCCCGAGCACGGCGATCAGGTTCGCCCGGGCGCCGGCCGGGTCGGCGAGAATCTCGGTCAGGCGCTCGGCCCGGTCGGGGTCGGCCTCACCGAGGCGGGCCAGGGCGAGCAGCGCGAGGTCGGGGTCGGCGGCACGGGCGACGTCGGCGATCAGCGCGGTCGACGCCTCACCCAATCCGCCGTCGGGACCGCCGCCGTCGAGTTCGGCGGCCTCGCACGCGGCGAGCACCCCGGCCAGGAAGCCGGACTCCCACAGGTCCGCCGCGCGGGAGGCATCGGCGAAGCCGGTGCGCGCCAACCGGGCCCGCAGCGACGGTGCGCGGCTCACGCGGCCGCCACCTGCGCCGTCGGGCATGGGCTTGCAGAAGCGGCCATGCTCAGATCAGGCCGACGCGGGCCAGCTCGTAGGGGGTGACCTGCGCCCGGTAGTCGGTCCACTCCTGCCGCTTGTTCGCGAGGAAGAAGTTGAACACGTTCTCCCCGAGCGTGTCCGCCACGAGCTCGGAGTGCTCCATGGTCTCCACGGCCTGCTCCAGGCTGCCCGGCAGCGGCTCGATGCCCAGCGCTCGACGCTCGCCGTCGGAGAGCTCCCAGACGACGTCCTCGGCCTCCTCGGGCAGCTCGTAACCCTCCTCGATGCCCTTCAGCCCGGCCCGCAGCAGCACCGCGAGGGCGAGGTAGGGGTTCGCGGCGGAGTCCATGCCGCGGTACTCGATCCGCGCGGACTGGCCCTTGCTCGGCTTGTACATCGGCACCCGCAGCAGCGCGGACCGGTTGTTGTGACCCCAGGTCTTGTAGCTCGGGGCCTCCTGCCCGCCCCACAGGCGCTTGTAGGAGTTCACGAACTGATTGGCGACGGCGGTGATCTCACCGGAGTGCACCAGCAGCCCGGCCATGAACTGGCGGGCCGTGGTGGACAGCCCGTACTTGGAGCCGGGGGCGTGGAAGACGTTGGTGTCCCCCTCGAACAGGGACAGGTGCGTGTGCATGCCCGAGCCGGGCTGGCCGGCCATCGGCTTCGGCATGAACGAGGCGACGAAGCCCTGCTCGATCGAGACCTCCTTGACCACCGAGCGGAACGTCATGATGTTGTCCGCGGTGGACAGGGCGTCGGCGTAGCGCAGGTCGATCTCGTTCTGCCCGGGGCCGGCCTCGTGGTGGGAGAACTCCACCGAGATGCCCATCGACTCCAGCAGGGTGATCGCGGCGCGGCGGAAGTCGTGACCCTGGCCGCGGGCGACGTGGTCGAAGTAGCCGGCATTGTCGATCGGGACCAGCGGGTCCGTCTCGTTCTCCTGCGGCTTGAACAGGTAGAACTCGATCTCCGGGTGGGTGTAGAAGGTGAACCCGGCGTCCGCGGCCCTGGCCAGGGCGCGCTTGAGCACGTTGCGCGGGTCCGCGGCGGCGGGCTCACCATCCGGCGTGAGGATGTCGCAGAACATCCGGGCGGTGCCGTGCTTGCCGCCGCGCCAGGGCAGCACCTGGAACGTGGACGGGTCCGGCTTCGCGACCAGATCGGACTCGGAGACGCGGGCCAGGCCCTCGATGGATGAGCCGTCGAAGCCGATGCCCTCGCTGAACGCGCCCTCGAGTTCGGCCGGGGCGATCGCCACCGACTTCAGCACGCCGAGCACGTCGGTGAACCACAGTCGGATGAACCGGACGTCACGCTCCTCGATCGCTCGAAGCACGTACTCCTGCTGCCTGTCCATGCACTGCTCCCGTCATCGTTTCCGGTGCTCGCCGGTGCCGGGACCATCATGTCAGGTGAGTCGTAGGCTTCCGTGCCATGACGAGCATTCGCGTGGCACTCGCGCAGACGAATTCGACGGTGGGCGATCTGGACGGCAACGCCGCCACGGTGTTGCGGGTCGCGTCCGCCGCCGCGGCCGAGGGCGCGGACCTGATCGCGTTCGGGGAGATGGTGCTGACCGGGTACCCGATCGAGGACCTCGCGGTGCGGGGGTCGTTCCAGCGGGCCGCGGCCGCGCGGCTTTCCGCGCTGGCGGGTGATCTGGTCTCGGCGGGGGCGGGCGATGCCGTCGTGGTGGTCGGTGCGCTTGGGACAGCGGCGGACGGGCGGCCGACGAACACCGCGGTGGTGCTGCACCAGGGGCGGATCGTGACGCGCTACACGAAGCACCACCTGCCCAACTACGGGGTGTTCGACGAGTTCCGGATCTTCGCCTCCGGGAACGAGCCCGTCGTGGTGGACGTCGCCGGTTCGCGGGTGGGCCTGGCGATCTGCGAGGACATCTGGCAGGACGGCGGCACCGTGGAGCAGCTCACCGACGACTCCCTCGACCTGCTGCTGGTCATCAACGGCTCCCCCTACGAGCGGGGCAAGGCGCCGCTGCGGGTGCGCCTGGGCGCGCAACGGGCCCGGGAGGTGGGCGCCCCGGTCGCGTACGTGAACCTGATCGGTGGCCAGGACGATCTGGTGTTCGACGGCGGATCTTTCGTTGTGGATGTTGACGGCGAGTTGCTCGCGTCGGGGCCGACGTTCGTCGAGCACCTGCTGGTGCTGGACGTCGACGCGCCCGGGCAGACCGTGGTGCGCGATGCCGCGTTCGCGCGGCGCGCCGACGACACCGAGCAGATGTATGACGCGGTGGTGCTGGGCTTGCGCGACTACGCCGCCAAGAACGGGTTCCGGTCCGTGATCCTCGGGCTCTCCGGCGGGATCGACTCGGCGCTGGTGGCGGCGATCGCGGCCGACGCCGTCGGGGCGGAGAACGTGGTGGGGGTGTCGATGCCGTCGGTGTACTCCTCGGCCCACTCCCGGACCGACGCCGAGGACTCGGCGCAGCGGATCGGGCTGGACTACCGCGTGCAGGAGATCGCGTCGATGGTGGATGCGTTCCAGGGCGCGCTGGGGCTTTCGGGGACGGCCGAGGAGAACCTGCAGGCGCGGATGCGCGGGGTGATCCTGATGGCGCTGTCCAACGCCGAGGGGCACCTGGTGCTGGCGACCGGGAACAAGAGCGAGCTGGCGGTGGGCTACTCCACGATCTACGGGGACGCCGTCGGGGGGTATGCGCCGCTGAAGGACGTCTCCAAGACGCGGGTGTGGGAGCTGGCGCGGTTCCGCAACGCCCGGGCGCTGGACGCCGGCGGGGTGGAGCCGATCCCGGAGAACTCGATCACGAAGCCGCCGTCGGCGGAGCTGCGGCCCGGGCAGCGCGACGACCAGTCGCTGCCGGACTACGAACTGCTGGACAACGTCCTCGACGCGTACGTGGAGAACGCGCTCGGCCGTGACGACCTGCTGGCCTCCGGGTTCGCCCCTGAGGTGGTGGAGACCGTGGTCAGCCTGGTGGACCGGGCCGAGTGGAAGCGGCGCCAGTACCCGATCGGGCCGAAGGTGACCGCGATGGCGTTCGGGCGCGACCGTCGGCTGCCGATCACGAACGCATTCCGGGAGTCCGGCGCGGACTAGGCTGGCCGACATGTCACAGGAGACCCCTGCCCCGCCCAAGTCCGTGCTACCCCCGGTGGGAGGGGACAAGCCCAGACGGGTGCGCGTGCAACACGTGCAGGCCGCGAAGGAGGCCGGTGAACGGCTGACTATGCTGACCGCCTACGACGCCCCGACCGCACGGATCTTCGACGCCGCCGGGATCGACATGCTGCTCGTCGGCGACTCCATGGGCGACAACATGCTCGGGCACGCGAACACCATCCCGGTGACGATGGACGAGCTCATCCCCGCGGCGCGCGCGGTGACCCGGGCAACCAAGCGCGCGATGGTGGTGGCGGACCTGCCGTTCGGGTCCTACGAGGCCAGCCCCGCGCAGGCGCACGCGTCCGCGGTGCGGATGATGAAGGAGACCGGGGCGCAGGCCGTGAAGTTCGAGGGCGGCGCCCGGGTCGCCGAGCACGTGCGGCTGCTCACCTCCGCCGGGATCCCGGTGATGGGCCACCTGGGCTTCACCCCGCAGTCGGAGAACGTCCTCGGCGGCAAGCGCGTGCAGGGCCGCGGCGAGGACGCCGCCGAACTGCTCTGCGAGGACGCCCTGGCCCTGCAGGAGGCGGGTGCGTTCGCCGTGGTGCTGGAGATGGTGCCCGCGCCCGTCGCGGCCCGGGCCACCGAGATCCTGGCGATCCCGACCATCGGGATCGGCGCCGGCGCGTCCTGCGACGGGCAGGTGCTGGTGTGGCTGGACATGGCCGGCATGGGCGGCTGGGCGCCGCGGTTCGCGAAGCAGTTCGCGCAGATCGGGGCGGAGCTGGAGAAGGCCGCTTCGGACTACGCGGCCGAGGTGCGGGCCGGGTCGTTCCCGGGGCGGGAGCACGCGTACTGGGAGTGAAGGGCCACTCGCAACGCCTCACCGCGCAGCCGGGTCAGCACGGGTGACGGGGGATCGCGATCTCGTCGTAGTGCTCAGCCGGCAAGCTCGTCGACGCCGAGGGCGAAGTCCCAGTGGCCCACCCCATTGGCCGCGAGGCCCACGGTGACCACGCCCACCCCTTCCAGCCAGTGCGCCATCTTCAGGCCGCCGACGTCCAGCGGGCGCAGCCCGAGGCTCTCGATGAATGCCGCCACGCCCGCCTTGGCCTGCGCACTGTCGCCGGCGATGAAAACGTTCGGCCGGCCCTTCTCCAGGACGTCTCGGAAGATGGTGTTGAACGCCTTCACCACACTCGCACCTGCCGGAGCCACCTTCGCGACCTCCTGAGCGATCGAGGTCTCCTCGCTGTGGGCCAGCCCGTCGAACGTGGCGTTGAAGGGGTTGCTGATGTCGACGATGACCTTGCCCGCGAGGGCGTCGGCGTACTCGGTGACGACCGGGACCACGCCGTCGTACAACAGCGCCGCGATGACGATGTCCCCGGCCGGGACGGCGCCCCACTTGCCCGTAGTCGCGCCGCCGCCAAGAGCCGTGGCCAGGGCTTCGGCCTTGGACTGATCGCGTCCCATGACCTCGACGGTGTTGCCGCCCGCCACCGCGCGCGTGCCGATGGTGCGGGCCATGTTTCCCGTGCCGATAAGGGTGATGCTGCTCATGAGGTGTGCTCTCTTCCTGCTCTGGGTGTCGTTCTGTCTGGTTCGTGCCGAGTCAGGCGCTTGCCGCGCTTCCGGTGGTGGTTCAGATGGCAGTCGTGCCACCGTCGGTGACCAGTTCCAGACCGTTGACATAGCTGGAGTCGTCTGAGGCGAGGAACAGGGCGGCGGTGGCGATCTCTTCGGGGCGGCCCATCTTTCCCCGAGGGATGAGGGACTCGAACGCGGCCCTCGTTGCCTCGTCGAACAGTTCCTCCTGCTTTGCCGTGGCGACCTGGCCAGGGGTCAGGACGTTCACCCGGATGTTGCGGTCGCGCAGTTCGTTGAGCCAGACGCGAGCCCATGCCTGCTGCACGGCCTTGCTTCCCGCGTAGAGGCTCCAGCCGGGGAACGCACCAAGGGAGGCGTTGGATCCGGTCATGAAGATCGAGCCGTTGTCGTTGATCAGCGGCAGCGCCTTCTGCACGGTGAACAGGGTGCCGCGAGCGTTGAGCCAGAAGGCGCGGTGGAACTGCTCCTCGGTGATCTCGCCGAGGACGGCGGGTTCGCCCATCCCGGCGCTGGCCCACAGCACATCGATCGAGCCCTTCTCCCGCTCGACGGTGTCGAACAAGCGGTCCAGGTCGCCCAGTTCGGCCGCGTCACCCTGGACGGCGGTGACGTTCCGGCCGATCAGCCTGACGGCGTCGTCCAGTGCGTCCTGCCGCCGGGCCTGGATGAAGACGTGTGCTCCCTCGTCCACGAACAGTCTGGCGCCCGCCAGTGCCATGCCGGTCGATCCGCCGGTGATCACCGCTACCTTGCCGTCGAGCTTTCCCACGATCACTCCCTTGAATAGGTCGATATCCGAAACAGCGCGACGCTTACCTACACCGAACTGTGTACGTAACGTAGACCTGCGCCGCTCCGGAGCGCAAGGGTAAGTACACCGATCGGTACCGTGGCCGCACTCGTCGCACCGCGCGCAGGCGGCTTATGTAGACCGACCTGTACCGCGCGGTCTATGCTCGGGGCATGGCGGACTTGGAGAAGGGCCCCACGGGCCGGCGCCGCGGCCGGGGCGCACGCGAGCGGATCCTCAGCGCGTCACAGCAGCTGTTCCGTGATCAGGGCGTCAACCGCACCGGCATGGACCAGCTCTGTGCCGTGGCCCAGGTGTCCAAGCGCACGGCCTACCAGCACTTCACGAGCAAGGACGAACTCGTCGCCGAGTATCTGCGCCGGTTCGATCCCGACGTGATGCCCGGAGTGTTCGACCGCACCGATCTCACCCCGCGCGAGCGGCTCCTCGCCGCATTCGAGATGCCCGAGTCCACACCCCTGTGCCCATACATCGGGGCCGCCGTCGAACTCCACGACCCGCAGCACCCCGCGTCCCAGTACGCCCGCGAGTACAAGACTGCGATCGCGGCGCGGCTCACCGAGACGGCCCGCCAGGCCGGTGCCTCCAACCCCGAACAGCTCGGCGAACAGCTGGCACTGCTGATCGACGGCGCCTCGGTCCGCACCCGGGTCCTCGACAGCGCCTCCTTCCCCACCGCCGCCGCCATCGCCGCCGTCCTCATCGACAACGCCATCCCCGCGGCATCGCCCCGGCAGCCCAGCGATGGCGACGGGACCGGGTCTGCTCCCGTCCCGGTGGGAGCGCTGTGACGGCTCGACCGATCGCCCTCACCCGCCGGCGACCTGCGAGGTAGCTCCGCGAGCCGGGTCTTGGTCGCCCTCGTGATGGCGTCGGCGAGTCTGGTCGAGCATCAAGACCTCGCCAGTCAGCCCCGGATGTCGCGGGGAACCTGGCCGTCGCGGGGATCGGGTCCGTAGCTGGAACGTTCGCCGATCGTGCCGTCGAGGTCTCTGATGATGTGGTCGACGCCACCGGTGCGTGCTTCCTCACGACCGACCGCAACGGCCTCGTCCCTGTCCTCGTGCGTGCTGAACGCCTTCTCGGTTCCTTCGCGGCGGTTCTTCCATTGCCCGTCGTCGTGGAACGTCTCGACGTCTCCGCGTGGCATCGGACCGACCTCCCTCACCTGCCGGCGGCGGGCACCTGGGAGTGCCTCGGCGGGCCGTCCGGCTCTGTACCGAGGCTGCCAGCAACGCCGCTGGTGCGCGCGCCGAGCGCCCGAGGGCGCCGGCGCTCAAGGGGCCCGCGGTCCGGACTCGGCCGGGGGCAGGCATCGGCACGCCGGCTCCAGATCCGCGCAGACCATGATGAGCGCGTGGCCCTCACCGGGTGTGTCACACCCGGGATCCGAACACGCCTGGGTCTCGTCGATGTGCACGATCCAGGTGTCGTGGCAGTGACGCAGGTGCGCCGACCCGCAACAGGGGCGAGCGGCCGTGGTGGTGGGGGCTGTCATGAGGCCTTCTTCTTCTGGGTCTTGGCCGCCTCGGTGATCGCGTCGGCGAGCTCGTCCTTGGTCATCTGGGAGCGGCCCTCGACGCCGTAGTCCTTCGCGAGGTCGTACAGCTGCTTCTTCGACTTCGCCGACACGTCCGGCGCGTCGGCGGACTCGGTCTTCTTGCGTTCGAGCCCGCCGGCCTGGTGGCGGTTGCCGGCCTTGTGCTGGCGGGAGGCCTCGACGGACTTGCGCAGCGCCTCCATCAGGTCGATGACGCCGCCGCCCTCGTCGTCCTCGTCGTCGCTCGCGGTGACGATGCCCTCACCCTTGGCCTTGGCCTGCACTAGGTCGAGGACCTTCTCCCGGTAGGTGTCGACGTAGTTCGCGGGGTCCCACTTCGAGGTCATGGAATCGATCAGCGACGTCGCCATCTTCAGGTCCTTGTCGCCGGGCTTGCGCGCCGCCGGCACGCTCGGCAGCTCGGACTTGGGGTCGCGGATCTCGTCGGCGAAGAACATCGTCTCCAGCGTCAGCACCCCGTTGTGCGGGCGCACGGCGGCCAGGTACTGCTTGGAGCGCATCACGAAGTTCGCGATCGCGATCCGGCCGGTCTTCTCCATGGCGGCGGTCAGCAGCCGGTAGGCCCGCTCGGCCGCCTCGTTCGCCGGGGCCAGGTAGTAGGTCTTCTGGTAGTGGATGGGGTCGATGTCCTCGGCATCGACGAAGTCGGTGATGTCGATCGTGCGCGAGCGGCCCGGTGCGATCTCGTCGAGCTCGTCCGGATCGAGGAGTACGTACTCGCCGCTGTCCAGCTCATAGCCCTTGACGATGTCGTCGTAGTCGACCTCCCTGCCGGTGTCCTCGTTGACCCGCTTGTACCGGATCCGCGAGGACGTGCCCTTCGCGAACTGGCGGAAGTGGATCGTCTTGTCCTCGGTGGCCGAGTACAGGCCCACGGGCACGTTCACCAACCCGAACGCCAACGCACCGGTCCAGATCGACCGCGCCATCACGCACCTCCGCATCACCTCGAGGGTCCTGGCCTATGAGTGCCACTGTGGCGGCACGGGACGGCGTTGGCCACCGGAGAGCGCGCAGCCTGGCGCCGTGGAGGCCCTAGGACGAGGACCTACCAGACGAGTCCATCCAGATGGCTATGGCCGGAGAGCAGGCGAGCGATGCGGTCCTGCGCCACTTCGCGGACGTCAGGCTGGGGATGGTGTGCGTAGAGCGCGAGCTCCATGTACATGTCATAGAAGGTCAGCCGCTCGCGCAGGTGCTCGCGCTCGAACAGCTCCGGATACGCGCCGCGCAGCCACCCGGGGACCTCGGTGAGGGTGGTCTCGTCGAGCCCTTGTTCCTCGGGTGTGGGTGGGTACTCCCGCGCTCTCGCGCACCAGCGCAGGATGGTATCGAGCTCCGCGTCCGCCGGCTGAGCCAACGCCTCCGCGAAGTCGATCAGACCGGTGACGCGTCCTTGATCGACCATCACGTTGGATCCATGTAGATCACCGTGGACGAGCACGGGTTCGTCGGCGGCGAACAACCCCAGCCGCTCCTGGAGCCAATCAGCGACGTCCGCGAGCAGTCGCGAGTCATGACCGGGCCGTCGCCGGGCGGCCTCGACCTGCTGGAGCGCCGCACTCACGACGGGTGGGTGGTACGCGGGCCACGGATTGCCGGCGAGCGCGCCGGCCAGCCACGGCGGCAGCAGGTCGGCCGGGACGGGAACGCCGTGCAGGGCGCGCAACGCAACCCCGAGGCTCTCGATCATGGCTTGGCGCGTCGCCGAGTCCGCCGCCGGCCACGCCTCGGACAGGGTTTGGCCGGGCAGTCGTTCGGAGACGTACCACGGCCCGTCCGGGCCGTCGCCGTGGGCGAGCATGCGGGCGTGTGGAACCTCGCTGCCGGTCAGCAGGCTGACGACGGCGGCCTCGTGGCGATACGCGTCGCGGAACTGTCCGTTGGTGTTCAGTCGTACGACGTATTCGTCGCCGACCCACACGCGGCTGACCCAGCCGGCCTTGGGAAGAACGTGCCCGGTCGCTGCCAGGCCAGCGGCCGCCAGCGTCCTCAGCAGCGCCGGATCGGTAGCCGGCTCGCCGACGAACGATGTTAATTGGTCGCACACGTACAGAGCCTCGCACGCATCGGTGCCGTGGACCGCGCCAGGATTGAGGGCCGCTCCTGCGGAGGACGTCATGCTCAAGGCGCAAGGTCCTTTAAGGGCCGAGGAGGCGAAGGGTCGGACATTGCGGGCCCGGTCAGGCGGACGACCACGGCCTCAACTTGTGGGCGGCGGCCTGTCAGGCGCCGACTGTTGGGTGGGTTGCTCAATCGCGTCCGGCTGCGACGTCAGCGTCGAGTTCTGCTTCCAGGTCGGAACGGTCGAAGCCGAGCGCGTTGATTGCCTCACCCAGTTCGGTGCGGGTTCCGTCATCGGTGACGAGCCGGTCGAGGAGGAGAACACTCTCCTGCAGGTCGCGCTCCAGTCGCTGGATCTCGTTGAGGTGTTGCATGCTGATCATGGCTGCCACGGGCTTCCCGTGACGCTCCACGACGACGTCTTGGCCCTGCTCGGCTGCCCGCACGAGCCTGGGCACGCCGCGGGTCGCGGCTTCGGTGGCGGAGACGACATGGGGGACGGCCGCTGGGGTGCTCACGACCTAATCCAAACAGATTCCGGCACAGATTACTTGGCTGGGTTCGATCGTATTTCCGGCGCGGGAGGACGCGCACTGCGAGTGAGTGGCGCTTCCGCGGAAGCGCCGACGGCCTTCGGTGTCGGCGGGTTCGGGCACGATCCCGGTCGTGAGACTGAGTCGACTGCCGTTACGGCCGAAGAGGCAGCCACGATCGTTGGGGCCACCCGCCTCGAGGATCCACGCTGCGCGGCCGTGCGTCCCGTCCCGGCCGCGCCTGACTGCCGATCGTCGGCGAGCGTTGGACGTGCCGATCTACTTCACCGTGTGAAGGTCGAGACGGTCACCGGAAGGCGATTCCACGTCACTGCCGTGCACGCCGACCCAGAGCCGCGCACGGACGTCTCCGACGTCCCCGGTTGGAGCTTCCCCCTGTCATCGGACTACCGGCGCACTCGCGCGGTACCAAACGTCATCACGTATGATTATCTGTAGACGTTTTGTACTCGGAGGGAGGCCTCGCATGGCGAGGGCACTGACGCCAAGCACCGCAAAGCATGAGGGTCTATCTCGGAGCGCCCTCTACCGCGCTACGCAGCAAGGTCGCTATCAGCGGATAGCCCGCGGCATCTACCTATCTACAGATGCGGACGCGACGGACTGGGACTGGGTCGAGGCCACGACCCGGCGCGCGGACGCGACCATCTGCCTGACGTCCGCGTTGGCGCACCATGATCTGATCGACACGATTCCTGCAGCGCTGGACATCGCGATACCCCGCGGCTCCCGCACTCCTGCCTGTGGCCCGTCGATCGCCTGGCACCAGTTCGATCGGGCCACTTTCGAGATCGGGCGGGACGAGATCGCCATTCCCGGCACCGATCTTGCGATCGGCATCTACTCGCAGGCACGCTCGATCGTCGACGCGTACCGACTCCGCGGCGAGATCGGCTACGAACTCCCGCGAGACGCGTTGAAGGAGTGGCTGCGCCGTGGTGGCAAGCCGCCCGAGCTCATCGGGATCGCTTCTCGGCTCCCGCGTGCCCAGGGCCCGATCCAGCAGGCATTGGATGCTCTCGGATGAGTGCCGGGAGTGAGACGTTCCGCAGGATCCAAGCCGCGGCACGTTCGAATGCGGCGAAGACCGGGGGTGCGTCGCCGACGCAGGAGTATCTGATCCGACACTCGCTGGAGTCGTTCCTCGACCGCCTGGCGCGAACGGAGCACGCCGAGGGCTTCATCCTCAAGGGCGGCATCCTCCTCGCCGCCTACGGCGTGCGCCGACCCACCAAGGACGCCGATGCCAATGCGGTCGGAGCTGATGTCACGGCGGCGCACGTCGCCAGCGTGGTTCACGACATCGCTGCAGTCGAAGTAGAGGACGGAGTGAGTTTCGACTTGCAGTCCATCACTGTGCACGAGATTCGCGAGCGAGCCGAATATCCGGGCCTCCGCCTACGAATCAAGGTAGCCATCGGACCGTGGAGTGGCACCGTCGTGTGGGATGTGTCGACAGGCGATCCGATCGTTCCCCCGCCGCGCATGGTCACGATCGACCGGGTCCTCGGCGAGCCGATCGTGCTTCTCGGCTACGCGCCCGAGACCACGATCGCCGAAAAGTCGGTGACCATTCTCGAGCGCGGCATCGCGAGTACTCGCTGGCGCGATTATGTCGACATCGTCCAGCTCGCCCGGCAGGGTTTCGACCCCGACGAACTGCTCGCCTCCGCACGGGCGGTGGCGCTCCACCGCGGCGTCGAATCCACCCCATCGCGCCTCTCCTGGCGGGGTACGGCGAGGTCGGGCAGACCAAGTGGGCAGCATGGCGCCGCAAGGAACGCCTCGAGGCGGTGTGTGAAGAGCGGCTCGATGCGCAAATCGCGCTGGTGGCCGCCTATCTCGATCCGGTCTTTGCACAGGGACCTGCGTAGATTCGTCCGCCCACCCAGGGCGCTTCCGCGGAAGCGCCACCAATACGTCGGTGAGGCGAGCGACCCAGGCCCCGACTGGCCCGCAGACACCGCGCGATGAGACGTCTGTTCGCCGCCGAACAGATGACCGTTGACTTGGCCAGATCCATCCTCTTAATATGTGTCTAAATTAAGTCACGAACGAAGAGGTGTCATGACTGGGACACGGACGTCACTGCCGGACCGGGGCGAGCTCGGGCCCGCGAGCGTCATCGCCGCGCTGGGCGCCAAGGGACCGATGTCCCGCGCCCAGCTCGCCCGCGCCCTGCGGGTCAGCCCCGCGACCATCACCCAGGTCACCAAGTCCCTCCTGAGTCTCGGCGTGATCACCGAGCTCGACGTGGTGTCCTCCGGCGGCGGGCGCCCGGCGCAGCTGCTCGGCCTCGTGGACGGCGCCGGGGTCGGGGCGATCGGCGCGAAGGTCACCGCGGACCACGTCACGATGGTCCAGGTCGGTCTCGACGGCGCAGTCCGCGACATCCTCCACGAACCGTTCGACCCCTCCAGTCCGGACGCACTGGACGTGCTGGCCCGGCTGCTCGCCGCGGCGATCGCCCGCTACGACGGCTTGCTCCTGGGCATCGGCGTCGGCGTGCCCGGCACCGTGGACGATCAGGCCAGCGGGGTGGTGCAGGCACCGACGCTGGGGTGGCGCGAGGTCCCGGTCGGCACGTTCCTGCGCCGCGAGCTCGATCTGCCGGTGCTCGTCGACAACGACGTGAACACCCTCGCCGTGGCCGAGCGCCTCTACGGCACCGCGGGTTCGCATGACTCCGCGCTCATCGTGACGATCGGCCGGGGCATCGGCTGCGGCATCGTGGTGGACGGGAACCTGCACCGCGGTGCCGACGGTGGCGCCGGCGAGATCGGCCACTTCCCGGTCGCGGCGGACGGCCCGGTCTGCGGCTGCGGTAACACTGGCTGCCTCGAGGCCTTCATCGGGGACGAGGCACTCGTGCGCACGGCGCGCGAGGCCGGCGCCATCGGGCCTCGCAGCGGCAAGGTCGCGCTGCGCCGTGCCGCCGACGCCGGCGACGCGGCCGCCCGGAGCGTGTTCGCCGACGCGGGCGCGCTGCTCGGGCGAACGCTCGCCGGGGTGGTGCACACCGTCGCACCCGAGATCGTGGTGGTCCTCGGTGAGGGCACGGACTGCTGGCCGCACTGGGAGGAGTCGTTCGAGCGGGCGTTCCGGCGGCACCTGCTGCCGGGCCGCCGCAGCCTCCCGTTCGCCGTCGAGTCCTGGTCGGACGAACGCTGGGCGGCCGGCGCCGCGGCCCTTGTGCTGCACACCCCGTTCGACGCGGCCGGTGCGAGCGGTGACCAGGGGCGGCTCATCAGGGCCCGGCTGCACACCGGCAGTGCGGCGGCGATGCGATGAGCACCGCACCGGCGCCCGCCGTCAGCCCCCGTGTCGTGGACGCCACGAGCGCGAGCACGAAGCGCGCCAAGCCGCGCCGGCGCGGGCTGCGCACCCTCGGCTGGGCACTGCTGTTCCTGCTCCCCAGCGCGATCCCGCTCACCGCGTTCACCCTCGTACCGATGATCTCCTCCGCCTGGGTCAGCCTGCACGACTGGAACCTCATCTCCCCGATGGAGTGGGTCGGCCTGGAGAACTACCGCGAACTGCTCGCGGACCCGCGCACCCGCGACGTCTTCGCCAACACCGCGACGTACATCCTCGGCTACCTCCCGCTGGTCTACATCGGCGGCCTCGGCCTGGCGCTCGCGCTGAACCGGGCGATGGCCGGCATCGCGTTCCTGCGCGGCGCGTACTTCCTGCCGGTGGTGACGAGCTGGGTGGTGGTTGCCCTCGTCTGGCAGTGGCTGCTGAGCCCGTCCAACGGCCTGGTCAACACCGTGCTCGGCGCCATCGGGATGCCGGAACCCGGGTGGTGGACCGACCCCGCGTGGGCGATGCCGTCGATCATCCTGGCCTCGGTCTGGAAGGATCTCGGCTTCGTCATGGTCATCCTGCTCGCGGGACTGCAGGCCCTCCCGCAGGAGGTGCTCGAGGCCGCCCGGGTCGACGGCGCCGGCGCCTGGCGCCGGTTCTGGCACATCACACTCCCGCTCCTATCCCCCTCGACGTTCTTCGTGGTGGTGATCTCCCTCATCAACGGGTTCCAGGTCTTCGACCAGGTGAACGTCATGACCGACGGCGGCCCGGCCGGCGCGACCCAGGTGGTGGTCGGGCAGATCTACGACCTCACGTTCCGCTATGGGCGCGCGGGTGACGCCTCCGCCCTGTCCTGGCTGCTGTTCGCCCTCGTGCTCGTCATCACCGCGATCCAGATCCGCGGCCAGCGCCGGTGGGTGACCTATGCCTGAGCTCACCGCCACCCGCGCCGAGAACGCAACCGGCCGCCGTCGGGGCCGTTTGCCGAACCTGTTCTGGGCGCTCGCCCTCACGCTCGGCGCCGCCGTCATGCTGTTCCCGTTCCTGTGGACGGTCATCACGTCGATCACCCCGGACGGGACCCTCGCCTCAGGCCCCACGCTGCTCGTCGAGGACCCCACCCTGGACGCCTACCGGCAGCTGTTCGACGCGATGCCGATGTGGCGCATCGTGGCCAACTCGTTCTGGATCGCGATCGCCTCGACCCTGTTCCAGCTGATCACCGGCGCGATGGCCGCGTACGCGTTCACCCGGATCGCGTTCCCGGGCCGGCAGGCGGTGTTCGCGGTGTACCTGGCCACGCTGATGGTGCCGCTGCAGGTGCTCGTGGTGCCGTTGTTCATCCAGATGACCCGGGCCCAACTCTCCGACACCTACTTCGCCCTGCTCGCGCCGTCGATCGCGTCGGCTTTCGGCATCTTCCTGCTGAAGCAGGCGATGGAGGGTGTGCCACGCGAGCTGGACGAAGCCGCCACGCTCGACGGCGCCCATCACCTGCGCATCTTCGCGCAGGTCGTACTTCCCCTCACCCGGCCGGCCCTGGCCACGGTGGCGGTGTTCGCGTTCATGGGGAGCTGGAACAGCTACCTGTGGCCGCTCGTGGTCATCCGCTCCCCCGAGCTGATGACGCTCCCGCTCGGCCTGGCCACGCTCCAGGGCCAGTTCACCACCCAGTGGAACGTCGTGATGGCGGGCTCGGTGGTCTCTGTCCTGCCCATCGCGATCGTCTACATCTTCGCCCAGCGATACATCATCGCCGGCTTCGCCCACAGCGGGCTCAAGTAACCCACCCATCGCGGCGACGTCGCCGCCCCCACGAAAGGCCCATCATGACTCAGCACCGCCGCCGAGCCGCCCGGCTCCTGGCCACGAGCGCCGTGGTCGCCCTCGCCGCGACCGCCTGCTCACAGGGCTCCGCCAGCAACGACGACCCCACCGAGGCCGAGGGCTCCGGGGACGCGCAGACGACCATCACCTACATGAACTTCTCCTCCAACGGCGGCAACGAGGAGAACCTCGCGCTCGTGGTCGACGCCTTCGAGGCGGACAACCCCGGCATCACGGTCGACGTCGAGACCTTCCCCTACGACGACTACTTCACCGTGCTGCAGACCGCCGTCGCCGGTGGCACCGAGGCGGACGTGTTCGAGCTGAACTACGAGAACTTCGTCACCTACGCCCTGAACGGCTCGCTCGCGCCGCTCGAGGGCGTCGACGAGGCGGCGTACAAGCCGTCGCTGCTCGAGGCGTTCCAGGTGGACGGCACCCAGTTCGGGCTGCCGGAGTCGTTCTCGAACGTGGTGCTGTTCTACAACGCCGACCTGTTCGAGGCCGCCGGGGTGGAGCCGCCGACGGCGGACTGGACCTGGGAGGACGAGAGTGCCGCCGCGCAGGCGCTGACCGACACCGCCGCCGGCACCTGGGGCGACTACCAGCCGATCTCCTTCCACGAGTTCTACAAGGTCCTCGCCCAGAACGGTGGCGAGTTCCTCAACGAGGACCGCACCGAGGCCACGTTCGCCTCGCCCGAGGGCATCGAGGCCGCGCAGTGGCTCGTCGAGAAGTCCGGCACCGTGATGCCGACGACCGCCGACGGCGCCGGGACCCCCGACTTCGACACGAACCTGTTCACCTCCGGCCAGCTCGCCATGTGGCACACCGGCATCTGGATGTTCGGCCCCCTCGCCGACGTCGACTTCGCCTGGGACATCGCGGTCGAGCCGGGCAACACCGAGAACGCCTCGGCGATGTTCTCCAACACCGCGGTGGTCTCGGCCCGCTCGGCCAACACCGAGGCGGCGCAGGCGTGGGCCGAGTACCTCACCTCCTCCGACGCGATGGTCCAGATGCGCCTGGACACCGGGTGGGAGCTCCCGCCGGTCGCCGACGAGTCCCTGCTCGCCCCGTACCTCGAGCAGACGCCCCCGACGAACCGGCAGGCCGTGTTCGACTCCCTCGACGCGATCGTGCTGCCCCCGGCGATCGAGAGCCAGACGGAGATGCAGGACATCGTCACCGAGGAACTCACCGAGGCCGCCGCGGGCCGCAAGACGGTCGAGGAGGCGCTCACCAGCGCCCAGGAACGCGTCACCGCGCTGCTCTGAGCCCCCAACCCGCCCCAGCACAGGAGAGTCATGACCCTGCTGATCCACCGGCCCTTCGGCATCGAGCACCCGTACGCCACCTCGGCCGACCAGCGCGTCCCGGTCCGGCCCGAGGTGGGCGAGGCGGTACGCCTCGGCGTGATCGCCTCGCCCGAGGTGCGGGCCGTCTACTGCGAGTGGATGCCCGACGGCGGAGCACCGGTCTCCCTGTCCCTCACCCCCGTGGTGGTGGACGCCGCGGACGCCGCCGCCCTCGCCGGTGGCGAGGGGCACCTGGCCGCCGCGCAGGCGGCGGCGCTCGCCGACGACGGTGCGTGGGCGGTGGTGAGCCCGCCGGTCACCGTAGGCGTCCGGTACCGGTTCCGGGCGGAGGGCGACGGCGGCGCTTCCGCCGAGACCGAGTGGTTCGATCTGCGGCCGGTCGCTTGGGTGGCCGACGCCGGCGAGCTCACGTTCGACGGCGCCGCTCACTCGGGCGGGACCGCCGACCCGGGCGGCGCCGACCGGCTCGTGCCGGGGTCGGTCGAGTGGCTGCGTGACGACACCGGCGTGCACCGGGTGCGGTTCGCCCTGGCCCTCGCCCCGGACGAGCACGTGGTCGGGTTCGGGGAGCGGTTCGACGCCGTCGACCAGCGCGGCCGCACCCTGGACGCCGTCGTGTTCGAGCAGTACAAGGGCCAGGCCGCGGCCGGGCGCACCTACCTGCCGATGCCGTTCGCGCACGTGGTCTCGCCGTCCACCTCGTGGGGCTTGCACCTGCGCACCTCGCGCCGGTCGTGGTTCGACGTGGGCGCGTCCACGGCGGACCGGCTCGTGATCGAGGTGGCCCTGGGCGGCGGGCCGCACGAGCACCTCGACGTGGGCGTCTACACCGGTGACCCGGCCGCCGTCGTCGCCGCGTTCACCGCCGAGGTTGGGCGCGCCGAGGAACTGCCCGAGTGGGTGTTCCGGCTCTGGGCGTCCGGGAACGAGTGGAACACGCAGGACCTCGTGATGGACCGGATGGACACCCACGCGGACCTCGACATCCCGGTGGGGGCCGTGGTGATCGAGGCGTGGAGCGACGAGCAGGGCATCATGCTGTTCCGCGACGCCGAGTACCCGCTGCACCCCGACGGCGCCCCGCACAACGGCGCCGAGATCACCTACCCCGCCGGCGGCGCCTGGCCGGACCCGAAGGCCATGGTCGCCGAGCTCCACGAGCGCGGTATCAAGGTGATCCTGTGGCAGATCCCGCTGCTGAAGACGAGCCATGACCTCGGCCCGGACGTGCCCGAGGACGCCCAGGTGTACGCGGACGGGCGCGCCCTGATCGACGGCGGCCACGCCGTCCTGGAGGCGGACGGCACGCCGTACCACAACCGGGGCTGGTGGTTCCCGCAGTCGCTCATGCCGGACCTGTCCACGCAGCGCACCCGGGAGGCGTGGACCGCCAAGCGCGACTACCTGCTCGCCGACCTCGACGTCGACGGCTTCAAGACCGACGGCGGCGAGCACGCCTGGGGCCACGACCTGCGCTACGGCGACGGCAGCCGCGGCGACGAGGGGAACAACCGCTACCCGGTGCACTACGCCCGGGCGTTCGGCGATCTGCTGCGCCGGCACGGCAAGGCACCGGTGACGTTCTCGCGCGCCGGGTTCACCGGCTCCCAGGCGCACGGCATCCACTGGGCCGGCGACGAGGACTCCACCTGGGAGGCGTTCCGGGCGTCGGTCACGGCCGGGATCACGGCCTCGGCCTGCGGGATCGTCTACTGGGGCTGGGACCTGGCCGGCTTCTCCGGTCCCCCGCCGGACAGTGAGCTGTACCTGCGGGCCGCCGCCGCGTCGGCGTTCATGCCGATCATGCAGTACCACTCGGAGTTCAACCACCATCGCCGGCCGCTGCGCGACCGCACGCCCTGGTATGTGGCCGAGGTGAACGACGACCCCGACCTGGTGGCGCAGTTCCGGGAGGTCGCACGCCTGCGCGAGCGCCTCGTGCCCTACCTGACCGCCCAGGCCCGCGTCGCGATCGAGACCGGCCGGCCGCTGATGCGCGGGCTGTTCTTCGACCACGCCGACGACCCGGAGATCTGGCGGTGGCCGCTGCAGTTCGGGCTCGGCGACGACCTGCTCGTGCACCCGGTCACCGAACCGGGCGCCACCACGTGGCAGACGTACCTGCCTGCGGGCGACTGGGTCGACGCGTGGACGGGCGAAGCACACCACGGCAGGGCGACCATCACGCGCGAGGTTCCCCCCGCCGTCGTGCCGGTCTACGTGCGCGCGAACGCGTGGCCCGGCCTCGCGCCCGTGTTCGACAGGGCGGCGCCGTGACCGCGCCGGCGCCGTGGTGGCGCTCGGCCGTGGTGTACCAGGTGTATCCGCGGTCGTTCGCGGACTCCGACGGCGACGGCGTCGGGGACCTGCGCGGTCTCATCGGCCGCCTGGACCACCTCGAACGGCTCGGCGTCGACGTGCTGTGGCTCTCGCCGGTCTATCCCTCGCCCCAGGACGACAACGGCTATGACATCTCGGACTACCGGGACGTGGATCCGGTGTTCGGCACCCTCGCCGACCTCGACGAACTGATCGAGGCAGTCCACGCGCGCGGGATGCGGCTGATGCTCGACGTCGTGGTCAACCACACCTCCGACGAGCACCCCTGGTTCGCGCAGTCGCGGGCCTCGCGCGAGTCGGCGAAACGGGACTGGTACTGGTGGCGGCCACCGCGCCCCGGGCACGTCGGCGGGGAGCCCGGCGCGGAGCCGACGGACTGGCACGGCTTCTTCTCGGGGCCGGTGTGGGAGTGGGACGAGGCGTCCGGCGAGTACTACCTGCACCTGTTCTCGGCCAAGCAGCCGGACCTGAACTGGGAGAACCCGCAGGTGCGGGCCGCCGTCTACGAGATGCTGCGCTGGTGGGTCGACCGGGGCGTGGACGGCTTCCGGCTCGACGTGATCAACCTGATCTCGAAGGCGGTGCGCCCCGACGGGTCCCTGCCCGACGGCGCGGACTCCCCCGCCCTCGCGGGCACCGGGCTCGCGGACGGCTCCGCGCACTACACGAACGGTCCGCGGCTGGAGGAGTTCCTCGGCGAGCTGCACCGCGAGGTGTTCGCGGGCCGTGCGAAACGTGGCGACGTGCTGGTCACGGTCGGGGAGATGCCCGGCGTCACGCTCCCGCTGGCACGCTCGATCACGGACCCGGCCACACCCGAGCTCGACATGGTGTTCACGTTCGAGCACGTCTCGCTCGACCACGGACCCGGCGGCAAGTGGGATCCACGCCCGCTGGCCCTGCCCGCGCTCAAGGCGAACCTGGCCGCCTGGCAGAGGGGCCTCGGTGACGGGTGGAACGCGCTGTACTGGAACAACCACGACCAGCCGCGGATCGTCTCCCGGTGGGGCGACGACTCACCGGAGCACCGGGTCACGTCCGCGAAGACCCTCGGCACCGTGCTGCACCTGATGCGCGGCACGCCGTTCGTCTACCAGGGCGAGGAGCTCGGACTCACGAACGTCTCGTGGTCCAGCATCGAGGACTACCGGGACGTCGAGACCCTGAACCACTACCGGGAGGCGGTCCGGGCCGGGGCGGACCCGGCCGACGTCCTCGCCGCGGTGTCCGCGATGGGCCGGGACAACGCCCGCACCCCGATGCCGTGGGCGGACGCCCCGCACGGCGGCTTCACCGCCGGTACGCCCTGGCTCCCCGCCAACCCCGCCTACCCGGAACTGAACGCCGCCGCCGCGTGGGCCGACCCCGGCTCGGTGCTGCACCACTACCGACGTCTCATCGAGCTGCGTCACACCCTCCCCGTGGTGGTCGACGGGGACTTCGACCTCCTCCTGCCCGAGCACGAGCAACTGATGGCCTACCGCCGCACCCTCGGCACGCAGGTGCTGACGGTGGTCGCGAACATGTCGAGTGCGCCCGTGTCTTTGGCTGTGGCCGGCCTCGGGATCGCCGACGCGCCGGTGCTGCTGGCGACCCACCCGCCGCTCCCCGACGAGTCGGCGGACGTGGTGCTGCGCCCCTGGGAATCTCGGGTCATCCTGTCGGCCTGATTCCTCGTTGGCGTGCAGCAGCCGCTGACGCGAGCACCTCCCCGAAGTCAAACGGTCGGCGCGATGAACTCGTGGCTCAGGTCGGTGACCGCGGCGATGTGTCCGAAGTCATGGTCCGCGGCCAGCACGGTTGCGTCGTTCACGATGGCGTACGCCGCGATGAGAATGTCGAGCGACCCCGCCGCGCGGACGAGGCCCGCGCCCCACATCGCGCTCTGGATATCGAGCACCAGTGATTCGTCGGGTGCGCGCTCCAGAGGGAATCCGAGCCCAATCCGTTCCCGGTAGCGCGTGTGCTCCTGAGGTGTCCGAGCGCTGTGGCAGAACTCCAGCACCTGCGGCGGGCAGGTCACGAAGAGGTCCGACGGCCCACGTTCGATCCGTCGCAGTCGCGCGGTGATGCTGGCGTCGCCGGACGCCAATCTGGCCCAGACGGAGTTGTCGACGAGATAGTCGGTCATCAGGGCGAAGGCACGACCGGGGCGCCGAGTTCCGCCTCGAGGTCCGTCAACGCGGCGATGCCGTCGACCATCGCGCCCTTCTGTTTCGAGGCGATGAGCCGTCGTAGTGCGAGATCGAGGACGGCGCGGTTCGACCTCTCGCCGGTGAGCGCTTTGGCACGTTCGATCAACTGTGGGTCAAGGTCGACACTTGTGACTGCCATGGTGAACTCCTCCCGCTATACAACTGATTATATACGCGGTCGAGCCTGAATGGCGTCAGGACTGCAGAGGGTAGGCGACGAATGCGACCCGCTTGCTGTCGGGTGCCCAGCTCGAGACATTCATCGTCCCTTGGCCGCCGAACAGCGACACGAGGTCTCGCACGGCGCCATCCGGCTCGATGACACGAATGATGACGTCACGATCGGCCGGATGACCGATCGTGCCGGCCGGGAAGCTGACGTACACGACCCGCGCGCCGTCCGGAGATACATGCGGGAACCAGTTGACCCGTTCATCGTGGCTCAGCTGCTCGACGCCGGTGCCGTCGGTCGCCATCCGGAACAGCTGCGCGTGCCCCGGCGTGGCCGAGGCACGCTCGGAGTTGAAGTAGATCCACTGACCGTCCGGGCTGTACTCGGACCCGTCGTTGGGGAACGGGTCGTCGGTGAGCTGGGTGTCCTCGCCGCCCGCGGCCGGCAGCGTGAACACGTTCGTGGTGACGGCGCCGTCTTCTCCGATGAGCATGCCGATGTAGGCGAGGGTCGAGCCGTCCGGGGACACCCCGTGCAGGTAGTGCCGGAAGTCGGCGCCGTGGTCGTTGGAGACCCGGCGGGGCCGAGCGGTCGCGAACGGGATCGCATAGAGGTGGCCGTCGTTGGCCGAGACGTACACGGTCTCGCCATCGGGGCTGAGGACGTGGTCGTTGTTGATCGCCGGGATGCCGCCGAGCGGGACCTCCACGAGGTCGCCGCCGCCAACCGGGATCCGGTACAGGAGACCGTCTGCGTTGACGAGCAGGTACTCGCCGTCGGGGGTCCAGTTCGGTGCCTCGAACAGCTGCGTGGAACTCGCGTGCACGAGCGTCAGCTCGCCGGTGTCGACATCCGCGATGTACAGCTCGGCACGCTGCCCCGGCGTGAGACCTCGGGTGGGACTTGGCATCTGGGTGATCACTCCTGGTCACTGAGGGGCGACGGTGCCCGCCCGAAGCAGCCCCGCCGTCGGGCATGTGCTTGCGAGGCGCCAACGAAGACCTCCCGCCCCTAGAACGTACCCGAGGACCTGGCACTCGTCCCGGACCATGGCACGAGTACCAGGCGGCCGGTTCGCTAGCCGACGGCGGTCCCCTCGAGCTCGACCAGCTGGCCGGGGATCGCCAGCCGGCTGACGCCCAGCATGGTCGTGGTGGGCGCCACCCGGGCGGCACCCAGCCGTGCCGCCAGCACGCCGTAGTGCGGGAACAGCGCGTCGACGTCGGTGGTGTAGACGTTGAGCCGGACGAGGTTCGCGAGGGTCATGCCGGCCTCGCCGAGCACGGCCTCGAGGTTGTCGAGGCTCAGCGCCAGTTGCGCCGCGACGTCACCCTCGTGCTGCGGTCGGCCGTCGGCACTCATCGCCGTCTGCCCCGAGATGTACAGGGTCCGGGTCTGCCCGGAGACGACCTCGCCCTGGTTGAATCCCAGCTCCAGCGACCAGGTCACCGGGTTGACTGCCGTTCGTTCCATTGCCATGTCTGCTCCATCGATTGTTGGGGTGCGTGCGTTCGCATGACGAGCCTGGCGACAAATCACGACATCCTTGGTCATGTATTCGGATACGGTTCACGCATGCGCGCCGACCGGTTGGTCTCGCTGGTGCTGCTGCTGCGCCAGCGCGGGCGGCTGACGGCGCAGACGCTCGCCCGCGAGCTGGAAGTCTCCACCCGCACCGTGCTGCGGGACATCGAGGCACTGTCCGCGGCCGGCGTCCCGGTCTACGCCGAACGCGGCCGGCACGGCGGGTTCGCGCTGCTGCCCGGGTTCCGCACCGAGCTCACCGGGCTGAACCACGACGAGGCACTGGCGTTGCTGACCGCCGGGACGGGTCACGGCGAGCAGGTCTTCGGCCTCGGCTCGGCGCTCGCCTCGGCCATGCGCAAGGTGGTCGACGCGCTGCCCGAGGGCCATCGGGCCACCGTGAGCGACGCGACCCAGCGATTCCTCGTCGAGCCGGAGACGGACCTGCTCTCCCGGCGGCAGGTCACCGAGGACGTGCCCCACACCACGATGAGCGAGGTCCGGCGGGCCGTGCTCGCCGGGCACAAGCTCCGCATCCACTACGCGGCCACGCGCCAGGCCCCCACGTGGCGCACGGTGGACCCGGTCGGTCTGGTCACGGTGCGCGACCGGGCCTACCTGCTGGCCACCAGATCGGGCGCGGAACGCACCTACCGGCTGTCACGGATGCTGGGTGCGGAAGCACTCCCCGAGCCGGCACAGCGACAGACTGAGGTCGATCTCGACCAGATCTGGCGCGAGCGCTGCGCGCACTTCCTCTCCGACGGCCACCTCAGCGTGCAGGTACGGGTGAGCCCGGCCCGGCGGGAGGAACTGCTGAACACCGCCGTCGCCGTCCGCGCCGAGGAACCCGAGCCGGACGGCTGGCTGCGGCTGGAGGTCACCTACCAGGACCCGTGGCACGCGGAATGGGCGCTGTGGCAGCTCGGCACGGACGCGGAAGCCCTTGCCCCGCAGTCGTTGCGCACGTCACTGCGCGAGCGCGCCGCAGCCGTTGCCTCGCGCTACGCCGAGTCCTCCTGATCGTTGGGAGGCCTCAGGCGCTTCCGCGGAAGCGCTCCGGCAGCGGCCGCTTTCAGCCCGTTCACGACAGCTACAGGATCAGGGCGACTCCAACGGCGATCAGCCAGACGGACCAGGCGACATAGGCGATCGGGGTCAACGTCGCGGCCAGCTTCCAGCCTTCCTGCTCGAACGTCCCGACGAACTCCAGCGAACACATCATCAGTAGGGCGCCGACCACGATCCCGGCCACGCCGAGCCACCACGGCGTGTTCGTGGCTTGAATCAGAGCGATTCCGGACAGGACGCTCCAGCCGCCCGTGAACAGGTAGCCGAGATGCTCACCGACGGCGACTCCGAGATAGCGGTTGAACGACTGGAACACGATGTCGATGGCTTCGCGGCGCGCCGGTCCGGCCTCAGCATCCGCACGCGCGAGATAGGGCACCAGGAACGGCCAGCGGACCAGTCCGAGGAACTGCACCACCCCAGCCAGCACGCCCGTCGTGGCAGCGACCGCCACGACGGCCCGGTTGGCGCCGACGAGGGCGTCCGCAAGCAGGACAGCCAACGGCACAAGCAGCACCGCGGTCAGCGCGAAGGCCCACCAGAGCAGCAGGAGCCGGGGACCGCCGGCACGGAAGCGGGCGAGCACCTCCGACGTGGGGCGTCGCAGGATGTCCGGGTAGTCGAAGCTCCGCGCGAGCAAGAAGACGCAGAGGTTGAACGGCAGGGGCAGAACTATGAGGAGGGCGCCCGCAACGCGTGCCGTACTCACGGGACGTCCGCGCCCGCCACGCCCGGAATTTTGACCGCCCGACGGAGCAAGGCCGCAAGGAGCAGCCAGGTGAGCAGGCCGAAGGCGAGTGCTCCGGACGCGCCGAAGACCGGGTACCGCTCATCGATGTTCCTCGTGATCACGTAGGAGGTGATGAACCAGCCGAGCGCCCAGGCAAGCGGGTTCGCGATCGCCCACCACAGCGCGCCGGGGATCGCGTGTCGCGCGAGGACCAGCGCCTGCAGCGCTCCTACACCAATGCCGGTGACGGCTGCCATGAGCACGATGTCGCCTCGCTCGAGTCCGTAATCGGCCAGGGCTGCCCCGGCCGTCAAGCCGAGCGCCAGTCCCACACAGGTTGCCGGGATCCAGAGCCACGAGACCCATTTCCGCAGGGCGAACCACTGTGCCGCGCCGATGATCGCGCCCGCGACGACGCCCTCGGCGAGTGCCGCTCCCACGGAGTCGACTCCGCCCACGACCAGGTCGGCGACGAACCCGCCGATCGGGAAGCCGACCAGAATCGCCACCGGCCACAGCCAGATCCGGCGCACAGTGGGCCAGACACCCTGAGGTTCCACGATCGCGCGCCTCCCGTAGTGCCGGCATGCAGCCCAGCCCCCGGGACCTGAGCGCATCGTCCGGCGGCAGGCGCATACGCCGACTCGGCTCACGATCCTCCGGCAGACGCCTGCCGTCAACGGACCCCGACCACAACGCACCGCGGGCGTTGCCACGCGCTACACGGACTCTCCTCCTGAGCGTTGATCGGTTCGTGCGCCGCACATCGTTACTCAACGCTTCCGCGGGAGCACGAGCCAGCGACGGCCGAAGCACACCCGCCGTCAGGCCTTGTCGCCTTACAACGGGCCGCGTTCCACCGTCGCGGAATACCCCGGCGTGGCTGCGCCGTCCTGCGGTGGGGCGTAGCGCAGCGGAGACACGACGAACAGCGCGGTCGCGAGCACGGCGAGGACGGTCCCGATCAGGCAGACCCGGGCCATCACCACCTCGGTCCGCGCCTGGAGCCTGCGCCGCGCCAGGGCGACCACGCCGATTCCGGCCAGTGCTCCGGCGGAGTTGGCGATCAGGTCGGTGACGTCCGAACTCCCGACGGCCAGGACGTACTGGGCGACCTCCAGTGCCAGGCTCGCCCCGGCGGCGACTGCGACGCCCTTCCACCAGCGCCACGCCGGCGCGAGCAGGGCGACATAGATACCGAACGGGACGAAGAAGGCGGCGTTCGCGACGATCTCGCGAGCCGTGTTGGCATCGGCGTCGCCGCTGGGCAGGAACGGGACGAGCTTGACCTGCCGCAGCACACCTCCGCCGACCCACGGGACCTCGAACTTCCACAGCACGAGCCAGACGAGCAGGAGCAGGTAGACGGCGAACAACAGAGCCGTCAGGGCGCGCCCGCCCCCTTGAGGCGAGTGCTCCCCCACGGCGGGCCGCCCGGTCCCGGTGATCGCGACCTACCGCGGGCTGTGCGGCCCGGACCAGTCGAGCACGCCGTCGACGAGCGCGTCAGCGTACTGCTGGCGGCCCGCCTCACTGCTCATCAGTTCGGACTCGGCCGGGTTGCGCATCTCCCCCAGCTCCAGCATCACCGTGGGCCGGCGGGAGAAGTTCAGGGTGGCGAGGTCGGCGCGCTGGGACAGCGCCTCCTCGTAGATCGTGCTCGGCGTGAACCCGCCGTCGGTGAGCGCGGTGATCATCGTCTCGGCGAGCTCGAGGCTCGGCAGCCCCTGGGACTCCGAGAGCGGCGGGTCCGCGATGATCGCGAAGAAGCCGGCGATCGCGGGGTCGGTGGAGCCGTTCGCGTGGATGGAGAGCATCAGGTCCACGTCGCTGTCCTCGGCGAACGTGCCGCGCTCGTCCACGCACGGGCCGACGCCCTCGTTGTCCTCGCGGGTCATCACCACGGTGGCACCGAGGGCCTCGAGGGCCTCCCGGGTGCGCAGCGAGACGTCCAGGGTGAACTCGTGCTCCGGGTAGCCGTTGAGCGCCGTGGTGCCGGTGGTGTTGCACTGCTTCCAGCCCCCACGGCCGTCCGCGACCTGCTCGTTGATAACGCTCACGTTGGCGGCGTTGCCGCCGTTGTGACCGGGATCGAGGCCGATCGTCCAACCGACCAGTGGCTGGCTCGTGGTGTGCGCCTTGACCTTGGCGGGGACGTCGTCCTCGTCGTCGCGAGGGACGGCGGATGTTGGGGAGGGGCCTGCGGCCGCGGGGCCGACGGCGGGGATCACCAGGGCGAGGGCCGTCACCAGGGCGGCACCGACCAGGGTCCCCCGTCGTCGGGGTGATCGCTTGGCCATCTCGCCTCTTCCGATGTGTGGTGTTGCCGCCGCGCTTGCGCGCGGCCGACGTCGCGGACCGGCCTGCCCAACCAGTCCTACTCGTTTCGTCTGTTCTGCTGTGGTGCCTACTCAGTCCTCGTCGTTGCGGGTGCCGGGATCGTCGCTCTCGTTCCAGGCCCGATCCTCGTCCTCCCACTTCGCGTTCCGGTTCCGCGCCGTCTCCAACGCCTTCGCAGCTTCCTCGCGGGTGGCGTAGGGGCCCATCCGGGACGTCCAGTCGCTGACGAGACCTTCCTCGACCGCTCCGGTTTCGAGATTGTAGTAGAAGGACTTTGGCTGCGGGGAGGTCTCGGACATTGTCGGTTCCTTTCGCTGACTCCTCGATTGTGGCACGTCGCACCGGGCGCGGTGTCGGCCTCTAGACTCTTCCCGATGCCGTCGCTCCGCACGCGCGGGGCCAGGCGCCGAACCACCTCGAAGCGGAGATTCCGACAGCCATGGCCAAGAACGTGAGTGATCTGACCCTCGCCGACGTGCACGAGAACGACGTCGGGTTCGGCATCGACATCGGCGGCTCCGGCATCAAGGCGGCCCCGGTGCACCTGCGCACCGGCGAGCTCCTGGGCAAACGGTTCCGGCTGGACACCCCCGAGGAGTCCAGCCCGGAGGCCGTCGGCGAGGTGCTCGGCAAGGTGGTCGCGCACTTCGGGGACCTGCCGGACTCGACCCCGGTGGGGCTGACCTTCCCGGGCGTGATCCTCAACGACGTGACCATCACCTCGGCGAACATGGACAAGCGCTGGATCGGCACCGACGTCGGCGAGGTGGCCCGCCGGTTCACCGGTCACGACGCGCACGTGGTCAACGACGCCGACGCCGCCGGCTACGCCGAGGCCCGCTACGGCGCCGGGCTCGGTCAGGACGGCACGGTGCTAGTGATGACGCTCGGCACCGGCATCGGCAGCGCCCTCATCCACGACGGCGTCCTGGTGCCCAACCTCGAGCTCGGTCACCTCGAGCTGGACGGCCACGACGCCGAGACCCGCGCCGCGTCCTCCGTCAAGGACAAGGAGGGCCTGAGCTACGCCAAGTGGGCCGAGCGGCTGCAGCGCTACTTCGCGCACGTGGAGTTCCTGTTCTCCCCCGACCTGTTCATCGTCGGCGGCGGGGTGTCCAAGGACCACGAGAAGTTCCTGCCGCTGCTGGAGTTGCGGGCCCCGATCGTGCCCGCGAAGCTGCGCAACACTGCGGGCATCGTGGGCGCCGCAGCACTGGCGGCGCGGGACCGTTAGCTCGCGGTCCGGCCGCGCAGGTGCAGGCCGACCAGGAACCAGGCGAGCCCGGCCTGGCCCTCGGTGGCGATCCAGGTGATGACGGTCGCGGCCGTCCCGCCCACAGCCAAGCCGAGCCCGACCCCGGCCAGTAGCAGCGGCAGGCCGCAGACCAGCGGCACCGCGACCAGGCGCGGCACCGCGCCGGACCGCAGGCAGGCGATGCCGAGCACCGTCGCACCCACATACATCAGGTGCGCCAGCGACCATGCCGGGATGCCGACCACGGCCACCGCCGCCGCAGCCTGGCCGGGCAGCAGCGGGCCGACCAAGTTCACCAGGTAGCCGAGCACGGTGGCCAGGAGGCCGAAGCGCACCAGGCCGATGCCCCAGCCGCCCAGCCGGCCCAGGGCCGCCCGGTAACGGCGGTTGAACACGCCGAACCCGACCAGGACGAATGCGACGGCGATCAGGCCCGCCACGTTCGAAACCGTGTAGGCGGCCGTGCCGGACGGCTCACCGGCGAAGTACCCGGCGGCGGCGAACACGACCGCGCCGGCCATCATCGCCGGGCCGGCGAGCCGGGCCTGCGAGGCAGCCGGGCCGGCGACGTCTGCGGCCGTGTCGAGGATGGGCGGGGTCTGCATCGTCACCGGTCTCCTGCCGATCAGGGCAATGGCCCGCCGAGGGACGAGGCCTGCACCCATGGTGCCGCGGCCGCAGCGACGGCTCCTCCCCCGCACGAGCCTACGAACTCCCCCGGACGAGGGAGGCCAAGCCTACCCACGTGGGCCTGTTAGTGACTAACATCGCCTGGGTGAGAACCAGAGCCGACACGAGGGAAGCGTTGCAGCGGGCCGCGCTCGACCTGTTCCTGGCCCGCGGCTACGACGCGACGCCGACCGCGGCGGTGGCGCGCGCCGCGGGCGTCAGCGAGATGACCCTGTTCCGGCACTTCTCCTCGAAGGAAACGCTGCTGCTGCACGACCCCTACGACCCGCAGATCGCGCAGGAGGTGGCGGGGCGCCCAGTCGATGAGCGGCCGATGCGTGCGGTGGTGGAGGGGATCCGGTCGGCGTGGCGCGCCGTCGACCCGGGTGACGCCGCGCAACTGCGCGCCCGGCTACGAATCGTCGCCGAGGCGACCACTTTGCGCGGGGCACTGGAACGCAACAGCGAAGCCACGGTCGCGGCCCTGACCGATGCGCTCATCACCCGTGGCGCCACCGCCTCGGCGGCGCGGGTGGCGGCGACCGCCGTCATCGCCGGCCTGAGCACGGCGCTACTGGACTGGGCCCGGTCCGACCGGGACGACCTCGGTGCTGCCCTCGGACGGGCGCTGGACACCCTTGGCGGCGGCTGATGGTGCTCGAGTTCGAGAACGTCGGTCTGCGGTTCCGAGGCGGCGCGGGGGTCCAGGGCCTCACCTTCGCCGTCGCCGCGGGCGAGATCGTGGCGCTGGTGGGCCTGAACGGCGCCGGCAAGACGACCCTGATGCGCCTCGCCCTGGGGATGCTGAGGGCCCAGGACGGCACGGTGACGGTGCACGGATCGCACCTGGCCGACCTGCCCGCGCCGCGATGGCGCGAGGTTGGTGCGCTGGTCGATGCGCCGCTGGCCTACCCGGAGCTCACCGTCCGGCAGAATCTCTCCGTCGCGCGGCTGCTGCGCGGCACCGACCCACGGCTGTCGACGCGGCCATCGCCCGATGGCAGCTCACCCCCGTCCTGGACCGCCGCTTCCGGCACCTGTCCCTCGGCAACCAGCAGCGGGTCGGCCTGGCCGCCGCACTGCAGCACGAACCACGACTGGTCGTGCTCGACGAGCCCAGCAACGCGCTCGACCCGGCATCGGTGATCGTGCTGCGTGAACACCTCTCCGAACGTGCGCATGACGGCGCTGCGATCCTGGTCAGCAGTCATCACCTCGACGAGGTGGCGAGGATCGCCGACCGCATCCTGGTGATGAACGCCGGCCGGCTGATCGGCGGCCTCGACCCTTCGACGCCGGACCTCGAGCGCGCCTTCTTCGCACGCCTCCTTGCGGACGACGAGACTCGTCGGCGGACGCCATGAACGCACCGATCCGCGTCGAGGCGCTGAAACTCTCACGTTCCCCGGTCGGCGTGATCGGGACGCTCGCCCTGTTGCTCGGCACCGTGGCCCTGCTCTGCGGTATCACCGTGGCACTGACCAACGGTCAATCCGACCTCGTCGCCAAGATGGGGCCGGCCGCCACCCGCGACTGGGCCGGTCTGCTCTCCGCCGC
Organism: Occultella aeris; assembly: GCF_902703175.1. Lineage (GTDB taxonomy): Bacteria > Actinomycetota > Actinomycetes > Actinomycetales > Beutenbergiaceae > Occultella > Occultella aeris. Next base: position 116,683 of record NZ_CACRYJ010000059.1, read on the forward strand.
GGCGCAGATCACCTCGGCCGGCGGGCTGCTCGGATTCGGGACGGTCCTGGCCTGGATGTTCGGCCGGGAGTTCGCGGACCGCACCGTCAGCGCCCTCTTCGCGTTGCCCGTGGGCCGGGGCCGGATCGCCCTCGCCAAGATCGCCGTGTACCTGATCTGGGTGGTCGCCGTCAGCCTGCTGCTGGGCCTGGCGCTGCTAGTCCTGGGCGGCGCGTTCGGCTACGGCCGGCCCGACGCCGAGGTCTGGGCCGGGCTCGGCCGGCAATGGGCACTGGGCGCCCTCACGGGGGCGATCGCGATGCCGGTCGCCTGGGTCGTGACCCTCACCCGCTCCCTGCTGGCGGGCGTCGGCGCCGTGATCGGAGTCGTCGTCCTCACCCAGGTCGCCGTCCTCGCCGGCGCCGGCGGCGCGATGCCGCCGGCCGCGCCCGCCCTCTGGGCGATGAGCCGCGGCACCGAGGTCAGCGTCGGCCAGCTCGCCGTCGCCCTCGTCTGCGCCGCAGCGTTCGTCGCGCTCACCTGGGCGAGCTGGGCCCGGCTGCAACTGAACCGGTGAACCGGCATGCTCCGAGCCGCGGGCTCACGGTTGCAGGCGGTAACCGACGCCCGCCTCGGTGATCAGGTGGCGGGGCCGCGCGGGATCGGGCTCGAGCTTCCGACGCAACTGCGCCATGTACACCCTCAGGTAGTGCGTCTCGGCGTCCAGGTTCGGGCCGCGCAGCTCCTGCAGCAGCTCGCGCCGCCCGACGATCTTGCCGACGTTGCGGGTGAGCAGCTCGAGCAGGTGCCATTCGGTCGGTGTCAGCCGCACGGTCTCCCCCGACGCGAGCGTCACACGCCGAAGGGCCAGGTCGACCGTGAACGCCTCGGCGCGCACCACGGGCGGGTCCTCCTCCGCGGGGCGGCGCCGGACGGCGGCCCTGATCCGGGCGAGCAGCTCGTCCGTCCCGAACGGCTTCGTCACGTAGTCGTCCGCACCGGCGTCCAGTGCCTCGACCTTGTCGTCGCTGGTCTGGCGCGCGGAGAGCACCACGATCGGAAGGCTCGACCAGCTGCGGATCGCGCGCAGCACGTCCATGCCGTCCAGGTCCGGCAGGCCCAGGTCGAGGACGACGGCGTCCGGGTGCCAGTCGGTGACCGCCTGGACGGCCGCCGCGCCGGTGGTGGCGACCTGGGCCTCGTACCGGTTCGCCCGGAACACGACGGCGAGCGCCCGGGCCAGGGCGGGCTCGTCGTCGACGATCAGTACGCGCGTCATTGTGCATCCGCTGGCAGGGGCAGGGTCGCGATCATCGTAAGGCCGCCGCCCGGGGTGTCCTCGGCCTCCAGGGTGCCGCCGTTGGCCTCGATGAAACCCCGCGCGACGGCGAGACCGAGCCCGAGGCCGTGTCCCTGCGGCACGTCGCCGAGGCGTTGGAACGCCGCGAACATCTGCTCCTTGCGCTCGTCCGGCACTCCTGGACCGCGGTCGACCACGCGAACCATCAGCGAGCCGCCGACCTGCTCCGCGACCACCCGGACCCGCGTGCCCGCCGCGGTGTGACGGACCGCGTTCTCGATGACGTTCGCGAGCGCACGCTCGAGCAGGCCTGCGTCCGCGCGGAGCAGCGGCAGGTCCTCCGGTACATCGATCTCGATCGCTGAGACTCCGACCGCGCCGGCCGCGAGGGGCACGACCTCATCGAGTGCCACGGGGTCCAGGTGAGGTGTCACCACGCCGGCGTCGATGCGGCTCATGTCGAGGAGGTTGTCGATCAGGGACTGCAGCCGGTCGGTCTGTTCCTCGACGTCGGCCAGGAGCGTCCGCCGGTCCTCGGGCGCGATCTGCGCCGACGAGCGCAGCGCGGTGATCGCCGCCTTGATCGAGGTCAGTGGCGTGCGCAGGTCGTGCGAGACGGCGGCGAGCAGCGCGGTGCGGGTCGCGTCGCGTTCGCGCGCGACGCGGGCCGCACGCGCCTGGGCCCGCAGGTGCTCGCGCTCCAGCAGCGAGTTCAGGTACTGCCCGACGGCGCCCACGAACCGGACCTGACCGGGCGAGAGGGTGCCGCCCCGCATTGCGAGTGAGAGGTCCTCGTCGATCTGGATGGTCGAGGACGCCTGCTCCGGCGTGCTCGGCGGCTCGCCGGACGAGGTGTCCAGGATCTGCCACACCGCCCCGACGCCCTTGCGGACCAGCGCCACCCCGCCAACGCCAAGAGTCTCCCGCAGCTGCTCGAGCACGGCGGGCACGGCGTCGGTGGCCCGGACCACGGCACCGGCGATCGAGGTCAACGCATCCGCCTCGGCCCGGGCCCTCGCGGCCTCGAGGGTGCGGCGGGCGGCGAGGTCGACGACCGCCGAGACGCCCACCGCCACCGCCAGCAGGATCCCGATGGCGAGCGCGTGCTGGGGCTGCGCGATCGTCAAGGTCCGCACCGGTGGCGCGAACAGGAAGTTGCTGAGCAGGCCGCCGAGCACCGCGCTGAACAGCGCCGGGAGCAGGCCGCCGACCAGCGCAACCCCCACGGTGAGGCTGAGGAACAGCATCAGGGCCGTCGGGAGGGAGTCCAGATCACCCGCCACGGTGCAGATCCAGGACAGCACCGGTGGGCCGGCCAGCGCCATGGACCAGGCCAGGACGGTGCGCCGCCGGGTCAGCACACCCCGTGGCGGACGCCGACGGGTGCCACCCCTGGCCCCCTCGTGCGGAACCACGAGCACGTCGATGTCACCGGATCCATCGATCACCCGCGCGGCCACCCCGGGGGCGAGGGCGCCGGCGACGCGACCCCTGCGGGTGACGCCGAGCAGGATCTGGTTGGCGTTGACGCCGCGGGCGAAGTCCAGGACGGCGCCGGGGACGTCGTCGCTGAGCACGGTGTGCCAGCTGCCGCCGAGCGACTCGACCAGGGTGCGGTGCTTGCCGAGCGAGTCCGGCGCCACCCCGGTGAGCCCGTCGCTGCGGAGCACGTGGATGGCGAGGAACTCGGCGCGGCTGCCGCGCTGGGCGATCCGGGCGGCCCGCCGCACGAGGGTCTCGGTCTCGGTTCCGCCGGTGACGGCCACGACCAGCCGCTCCCGGGCCGGCCACGGCTCGGCGATATCGTGGTCCTTGCGGTAGGCCTCCAGCGCCTCGTCCACGCGGTCCGCGGTCCACAGCAGCGCGAGCTCACGCAGCGCGGTCAGGTTCCCGACCCGGAAGTAGTTCGACATGGCGGCGTCGATCTTCTCGGCCGGGTAGACGTTGCCGTGGGAGAGCCGGCGGCGCAGCGACTCCGGGCTCATGTCGACGAGTTCGATCTGGTCGGCTCGCCGGACGATCTCGTCCGGGATGGTCTCCTGCTGCCTGACCCCGGTGATTGACGCGACGACGTCGTTCAGGCTCTCCAGGTGCTGGATGTTGACGGTCGTGACGACGTCGATGCCGGCGTCGAGCAGTTCCTCGACGTCCTGCCAGCGCTTGGCGTTGCGGCTGCCCGGGACATTGGTGTGGGCGAGCTCGTCGACCAGCGCGACCTGCGGCGCCCGGGCCAGCACGGCGTCCAGGTCCATCTCGGTGAAGCCGGCGCCGCGGTGCCCCAGCTCGCGCCGCGGGACGATCTCGAGACCTTCCAGGAGCGCTGCCGTGTGGGCCCGGCCGTGCGTCTCGACGAGCCCGACGACGACGTCGACGCCGCGGCCGATCCGGCGGCGTCCCTCGTCGAGCATCGCGTAGGTCTTCCCGACACCCGCCGAGGCGCCGAGGTAGACCCGCAGGCGCCCACGGTGACCGGCGCCGTCGGGCATCTCGTGCTCCGTCATGCGCTCAGCCTGTCACTCCTCCAGCGCAAGGAGCGCCGCGTTCAGCTCGACGACGTTCACGCGTGGGGCGCCGAGGAAGCCGAGCTCAGGCGAGGTGGTCGCCTGCGCGACCAGATCGGCGACGACGGCGTCACTCAGGCCGCGTACCCGGGCCACCCTTTCGACCTGAAGGTCGGCGTACTCGGGTGAGATGTGCGGGTCCAGGCCGGAGCCCGAGGCGGTGACGGCGTCGACGGGGACCCGATCGGGGTCGACGTCCTCGCGCTCGGCGACCTCGGCGCGGCGCGCCTGCACGGTGGCGAGCAGGTCGGGGTTCTCCGGGCCGAGGTTCGAGGCCCCGGAGGCGAGCGGGTCGTACCCGTCCCCGGCGACCGACGGCCGGGTCCGGAACCACTCGTCGCCGTCGAAGGTCTGGCCGATGAGGCTCGACCCGACGGTCTCGCCGTCGACGACGACCGGTGAGCCGTTCGCCCGGGCGGGCATCAGGGCGCCGACGCCGTAGACGGCGAGGGGGTAGCCGAGTCCGAGGATGACGGTCATGACGAGCAGGACCCGCAGGCCGGCGAGGGACTGCTTGAGGAATGCGGACATGGTGCAGTGCTCCAGTCGGAGGGGCTCAGAAGCCCGGTAGCAGGGAGACGACGAGGTCGATGAGCTTGATGCCGACGAACGGGGCGATCAGTCCCCCGACGCCGTAGACGAGCAGGTTGCCGCGCAGCATCGCGGAGGCGCCGCGGGGCCGGTACCGCACGCCGCGCAGCGCGACCGGGATGAGGGCGACGATGATGAGGGCGTTGAAGATGACCGCGGAGAGCATCGCCGACTCCGGTGAGGACAGCCCCATCAGGTTGAGGCGGTCGAGCTGCGGGTACAGGCCGGCGAACATGGCCGGAATGATGGCGAAGTACTTCGCGACGTCGTTCGCGATCGAGAACGTGGTGAGCGCGCCGCGGGTGATCAGCAGCTGCTTGCCGATCGCCACGACCTCGATGAGTTTCGTGGGGTTGGAGTCCAGGTCGACCATGTTCCCGGCCTCCTTCGCGGCCGAGGTTCCGGTGTTCATCGCGACGCCGACGTCCGCCTGGGCCAGGGCCGGGGCGTCGTTGGTGCCGTCGCCGGTCATCGCGACCATCCGCCCGGCGGCCTGCTCGGCCTTGATCAGCGCCATCTTGTCCTCGGGTTTGGCCTCGGCGAGGTAGTCGTCGACGCCGGCCTCGGCCGCGATGGCGCGCGCGGTGAGCGCGTTGTCCCCGGTGATCATCACCGTGCGGATCCCCATCCTGCGGAGTTCGTCGAACCGCTCCCGCAGGCCGGACTTGACGACGTCCTTCAGGTGGATCACACCGAGCGCCCTGGCCGGGCCGTCACCGCGCTGCTCGGCCACCACCAGCGGGGTCCCGCCCGATGCGCTGATCGAGTCGACGGCCTCGCCGACGTCGGCGGTCGGGTGACCGCCGTTCTCGCGCACCCAGGCCATCACGGCCGACGCGGCGCCCTTGCGGATCTGCCGGAGCCCTGAGTGGGTCTGCACGTCCACCCCGCTCATCCGGGTCTGGGCCGTGAACGGGACGAACGTCGCGGTGGGGAGCTGATCGTGGAACAGCAGCCGCATGCCGTAGCGCTCCTTGGCGAGCACCACGACGGAGCGCCCCTCGGGGGTCTCGTCCGCGAGGCTGGACATCTGCGCGGCCTCGGCGAGCTCGACCTCGGTCACCTGCCCGGCGGGGACGACCTCCACGGCCTGCCGGTTGCCTAGGGTGATGGTGCCGGTCTTGTCCAGCAGCAGCACGTCGACGTCGCCGGCGGCCTCGACGGCGCGGCCGGACAGCGCCATCACGTTGCGCTGGATGAGCCGGTCCATGCCCGCGATGCCGATCGCGGACAGCAGCGCTCCGATCGTGGTCGGGATCAGGCAGACGAGCAGGGCGACCAGCACGATCAGGGGCTGGGCCTGCCCGGAGTAGACGGCGAACGGCTGCAGGGTCACCACGGCGAGCAGGAAGATCAGCGTGAGGCTGGCCAGCAGCAGGTTCAGCGCGATCTCGTTGGGTGTCTTCTGCCGGGCCGAGCCCTCGACCAGCGAGATCATCCGGTCCAGGAAGGTCTCGCCGGCCTTCGCGGTGATGCGAACCACGATGCGGTCCGAGAGGATCCGGGTGCCGCCGGTGACCGACGAGCGGTCACCGCCCGACTCCCGGATGACGGGCGCCGACTCCCCGGTGACGGCCGACTCGTCGACGGAAGCGACGCCGTCGACCACGTCTCCGTCGCTGGGGATCACCTCGCCGGCCTCGACGACGACGAGGTCCCCGACCTCGAGTGCCGTGCCCGGCACGGACTCCTCGGTGTCGTCACCGTGCAGGCGGCGGGCCATCGCGGTTGTGCGCGCCTTGCGCAGCGAGTCGGCCTGGGCCTTGCCGCGGCCCTCGGCGACGGACTCGGCGAGGTTGGCGAACACGACCGTGGCCCAGAGCCACACGGTGATCGACCAGGCGAACAGGGACGGGTGCGCGATGGCCAGGACGGTCGTGGCCAGCGCGCCGACCCAGACGACGAACATCACCGGATAGCGGATCTGGTGCCGCGGATCGAGCTTGCGCAGGGCGTCCGGAAGGGACCGCAGCAGCTGCCGCGGGCGGAACGCACCGGCCCGGACCCGTGCGGCGGGGGCGTGATCGGTCTCGGGGGTGGCGTTGGTCATGGTGGTCACAGCAGGGCCTCCGAAAGAGGAGCGAGAGCGAGAGCGGGGAAGAAGGTCAGTCCGGCGACGATCAGCACCACGAAACCGAGCAGACCGACGAAGACGGGCCCGTGGGTGGGCAGGGTGCCGGTGGTCTCGGAGACTTTCCGCTGGCTGGCGAGCGATCCGGCCAGGGCGAGCACCAGGGCGATCGGGACGAACCGGCCGAACAGCATGGCCAGTCCGAGTGCGGTGTTCTGGTACGGCGTGTTGGCACCGAAGCCGGCGAACGCCGAGCCGTTGTTGTTCACGGTCGAGGCGTAGGCGTAGAGGATCTCGGTGAGCCCGTGCGGTCCGCTCTCCTGCACGGAGGCGTCGACGAGAGCAGGGCTGGCGGCGGTGATGGCGGCGCCGGCGAGCAGCAGCGTCGGCATCGTGAGGATGTAGAGGGCCACCAGGGTGACCTGCTTCCGCCCGATCTTCTTGCCGAGGTACTCGGGCGTGCGGCCGACCATCAGTCCGGCCAGGAACACCGCGAGCACGGCCATCACGAGCATCCCGTACAGGCCGGCGCCGACCCCGCCGGGCGCCACCTCGCCGAGCATCATGTTCAGCAGCGTGACGCCGCCGCCGAGGCCGGTGTAGGAGTCGTGGAAGCTGTTCACCGATCCGGTCGAGGTCCCGGTCGTCGAAGCGCCGAACAGCGCGGACGCCGCAGGCCCGAACCGGAGTTCCTTGCCCTCCATGGCGCCGCCGGCGGCGCCGGGCACGGTGCCGAACCCGCGCATCTCCGCCCACGTGGTGATGGTGACGGCGGCGAGCCAGAGCGTGGCCATCACGGAGACGATCGCCGTGCCCTGCCGGTGGTTGCCGACCATCCGCCCGAAGGTGCGCGGAAGGCTGAACGGGATGACCAGCAGCAGGAAGATCTCGACCAGGTTGGTCCACGCCGTCGGGTTCTCGAACGGGTGCGCACTGTTGGCGTTGAAGAACCCGCCACCGTTGGTGCCGAGGTTCTTGATCGCCTCCTGGGACGCGATCGGGCCGCCGACGATGCTCTGCGGCTCTCCGGTGATCGTGGTGACCTCGCGGGCGCCGTCGAAGTTCTGGACGGCGCCGCCGATGACGAGCACGATCGCGGCGAGGAAGGCGATCGGCAACAGGATCCGCACGGTGCCCCGGACCAGATCGACCCAGAAGTTCCCGATGCGGTCGGTGCCCTGCCGGGCGAAGCCACGGACCAGCGCAATGGCGACGGCGATCCCGACTGCGGCGGAGAGGAAGTTCTGCACGGCCAGGCCACCCATCTGGGCGAGGTGGCCCATGGTGGACTCGCCGGAATACCACTGCCAGTTGGTGTTCGTGACGAACGAGACGGCGGTGTTCCAGGCTCCGTCCGGGGCGAGGCCGGTCATGCCGAGCGAGAGCGGCAGGTACGCCTGCAGGCGCAGGAGCAGGTAGAGCACGAGGATGCTGACGGCGGAGAACGCGAGCAGCGACCGGGCGTAGACCGACCAGTGCTGGTCGGAGTCAGGGTCGATCCCGCCGATCCGGTAGACGGCCCGCTCGGCCCGCAGGTGACGCTTTCCCGAGTAGACGCCCGCCATGTAGTTGCCGAGCGGCACGTGGACCGCGGCGAGGAGCAGGACGAGGAACCCGACCTGCAGCACGGCGGCCAGTGCGACGGGCATCAGAACTTCTCCGGGTGCAGCAGGGCCCACACCAGGTAGCCGGCGAGCGCGAGTGCAAGCACCAGTGCGACGGCAGACTCCACGCTCACGGCTTCGACACCCCCCGCGCCAGCAACGCCAGCAGGAGGAACCCCGCACAGGTCAGGGCCACGAAGGCGAGATCAGCCACAGCGAACTCCAGGTCGGAATGCGACATACCGGCAGGCACGTCGAGCGGTCCGGACGACCGCCGTCATCCATTCAGCACCCGGAAATCGGCCCGGCGGGCTTTTCCTGACGGAACCCGGACGCCCAGCACGCGGATCCGGACACCTCCCTGACGCCGATGCTCGGATCAGGTGTCGCGGCCGGGACCTCTCAGTGGGACCTGCGGCCGAGGGGCAGGATCGGTGGCTCTCCGCCCAGCTCACGGCGCACGTGCGAGCGGGCATGCTCGATCGCCTCGGGCATCGTCGTGAAGACGTGCTTGCGGGTCCGGAGGGTGTCGAACACCCCGACGGACTCCAGCAGACGTCTCTGGTCCGCCGGGATCCCCTTGAGCAGGACCGTGACGCCGTGCGCCTGCTTGTCGACGATGAACTCGGCGAGGGCGTTCGCTCCGCTGGCGTCCATCAGCCGGACGCTCGACAGCCGCAGGATGATCACCCGCACATCCACCGCGGCCGCGAGCTCCTCGAGGAACCGGCGGGTGACACCGAAGAACAGGGCGCCGTCGAACCGGTAGACCGCGATGTGCTCGTGCAGCAGCTCGTGCTCCTGCTCCGCGCCGATCTCGGCGGGCAGCTCCTCGCGTCGCAGCCCGCTCACCTTGGACACCGAGCGCAGCGCGAGAACGGCGGCGACCGCCACCCCGACCTCGACGGCGAGGATCAGGTCGAACGCGACCGTCACCAACACGGTGACGAGCAGGGCAGCTCCGTCGCGCCGGGTGCTGCGCAGGATCGACCGGGCGGTGCGGATGTTCACCATCCGGGCGGCGGTGACGATGAGCACCCCGGCGAGGGCGCTGAGCGGGATGTGCGCCACCAGCGGCGCGGCAACGAGCACGACGACGGCGAGCAGTACCGCGTGCGTCAGCGCGGAGACCCGGGTGCGGGCACCGGCCCGCACGGCCACCGCGGTCCGGGCGATCGCGCCGGTGGCGGGCATCCCGCCGAGCAGCCCGGACGCGACGTTCGCCAGCCCTTGCCCCACCAGTTCCCGGCTGCCCTGGGTCCGGCCGATGTCATCGGCCATGCCGTCCGCCACCCGCGCCGAGAGCAGGCTCTCCAGGGCACCGAGAGCCGCGACCGCGAGCGCGGCCGAGAGCAGGGTGCGCAGGTCCGCCAGTTCCACCGCCGGCAGCGAGGGTGTCGCGAAGATGGACGGCAGCGCGCCGATCCGGTCCACGTCCATCGAGAACACGAGCGAAGCAACGGTGGCGGCGGCCACGGCGATCAGCGATGCCGGCAGGCTCCTGCGCAACCGGGTCGTGACGACCATGATCGCGATCACCAGAGCGACCAGGGCGAGCGGCTGCGCCGCGGCCGCCCAGTCGACCACGCGCACGGCGTCGATCGCGACGAGAAGCGAGTTCTCGCCGTCGGGCTTGGGCAGGTCCAGGGCGAGCGGCACCTGCTGCAGCGCGATCACGATGCCGATCCCGATCGTGAACCCCTCGACCACCGGCCACGGGATCAACGACACCAGGCGGCCCATGCCCAGGACACCCATGATCACGATGATCACGCCGGCCAGCACCGCGATCAGGCCCACCGCGTCCACCCCGAACCGGGCCACGACCGGCACCAGCACCACCGTCATCGCGCCGGTCGGTCCGGACACCTGCAGGTGGGAGCCGCCGAACACCGCCGCGACGGCGCCGGCCACGATCGCCGTCACCAGGCCCGCGCCGGCGCCGACGCCGGAGGCGACGCCGAAGCCGAGGGCCAGCGGGAGGGCGACGATGCCGACCGTGAGGCCGGCGAGGAGGTCCCGGCGCCAGCTCGTGCGCAGCCCCGCGTAGTCAGCGCGGCGCGGGATCATCAGGTGGCCGAGCCAACCCGCCACTCCCTTCACGGTCATGGTCGGCGCGTGGCTCACTCGGCGCCTTCGCTCTCCAGGTCGTCGAGCAGGTCCCGGCTCGGCGCGAGCGTCTGCACCAGGAAGGTGCGCGCCGCCAGCAGCAGCTCCGCGACCACGGGCGTGGCGAGCGTGTACTGCACGGCGTTGCCCGCCCGGGTCGCACTGACCACACCCTTGCGCCGCAGCACGCCGAGGTGCTGGGAAAGGTGCGAGGCCTCGATCTCGAGTTCGGCAAGAAGCTCGCTGACCTGCTTGTCACCATCGACCAGGAGCTCCAGGACCCGGATCCGCACGGGATGCGCCAGGGCCTTGAACAGGTCTGCCTTCGCGACATAGATGGGGGTCTGCGTGGTGGTGGGCATGGCCACCCTTCAACGGGACGGGATGATGACTTGATGAATCTATCAAATCATCCGGTGGACTCGTTCACTGGCCGTTGACGCGCTGTTCGCCTGCCTCCGGTTGCCGGCGCTGCACCATCGCCGTTGGCTAGTGCCCACCCACCCTGGAGGAACCGTGAAGCGCACGATCGCCACCGTCCTGCTCGCAACGATCAGCCTCATCGGCGCAACTACCGCCGCCGCCGCGCCGCCCGCGCAGGTGGACCTGGGCGACCCGCTGGACGCCGCCCACGCGCACAACGACTACGAGCACGAGCGGCCGCTGTTCGACGCACTCTCCCACGGCTTCACCAGCGTCGAGGCGGACGTGTGGTTGGTCGACGGTGAGCTGCTCGTCGCCCACGACCTGGCGGACGTCGACTCCGACCGCACGCTGGAGAGCCTCTACCTCGACCCGCTCACGGACCTGATCCGCAGCGGCCAGGGCCGGTCGGTCTACCCGGGCTGGGACGGCAGCCTGCAGCTGCTGATCGACATCAAGTCCGAGTCGGAGTCCACCTGGGCCGCCATCGAGGCCGAACTCGCCGAGCACCGACAGCTCGTGACCCGGTACGTGCGCGGTCGGGTCCTGCCCGGCCCGGTCACCGCGGTGATCAGCGGGAACCGGCCGCTGGAGACGATGGCCGCGGCCGAGCACCGGTTCAGCTTCTACGACGGCCGGGCCACCGACCTCACGTCGGGCCTGCCTGCAGCCCTGATGCCGTTGGTCAGCCACAACTGGACCCAGTTGTTCTCCTGGGGCGGGGTCGGCGAGATGCCGGCGGACGAGCGGGCCGAACTGCACGCGTACGTCGAGACCGCGCACGCGGCCGGCTACCGGGTCCGGTTCTGGGCCACGCCGGACGTGGCGGGTCCCGAGCGCGACGCCGTCTGGGCCGAACTGGTCGCCGCGGGGGTCGATCACATCAACACCGACGATCTCAGCGCCCTGGAGGCGTTCCTCTCCGAATAGCGCCCGACGGCGGAGGCGGGCCCGGTCTGCCGGGTCCGCCTCTGCGCGGCGTGCGGCGGGCGCAACCCCGCGGCCGAGGTCCGACCTCAGTGCCGGGGTATGTTCGGCACGTGAGTGAGCCGACCCACCACCGCACCTAGGGAGCGCGCCATGGCGTGGAGTACGCGTGAGCTGGCCGACCTCGCGGGGACGACCGTGAACACGGTGCGGCACTACCACCGGCTCGGCCTGATCGACGAGCCCGAGCGCGGCTACAACGGGTACAAGCAGTACACGGTGCCCGACCTGGTCCGCCTGCTGCGGATCCGGCGCCTCACCGAGCTCGGCGTGCCGCTGTCGCAGATCGGCGACGTCGCGGCCGCCGGCGACGCCACCCCGGAGGCATTGCGCGAGGTCGACACCCAGCTCGCGGCGCAGATCGAACGGCTGCATCAGGCCCGGGCGGACATCGCGGCCATCCTGCGCGACCAGGCACCGGCCGACGTTCCCCCGGGTTTCGAGTCCGTCGCGGCCCGGCTGTCCGAGGCCGACAGCTCGATCCTGCACATCTACGGCAAGCTCTTCGACGCGGGCGCGATGGCGGACCTGCGCCGCATGGTCGAGGCCGACCCCGAGGACCTCGGCGACGAGATCAACTCGCTGCCTGCGGACGCGGACGAGGCGACCCGGCAGCGGCTAGCGACCTCGCTCGCACAGACCCTCGCGCAGAACCTGCGGGACTACCCCTGGCTGAGCGATCCGGTGGGCCACCTGTCGAAGAGCACGCGGGTCACGCAGCAGACGTTCATCGAGGCGATCGTCGAGCTCTACAACCCCGCGCAGCGCGACGTCCTCGGCCGCGCAGGCCTCCTCGCGCAGGAACTGCTGAGCGCCGAGCGGGAGGCGGGCGGCGACGCGGACTGAGAGTCGCGTCACACCGGCTTGACCCTGTTCCTAGAACACGGACTCTACTGGCGGTCCTGGCCCAGAGCGGGCTCGGAATCCCTGACACGAGGAGTCCTACCGTGAATCCCATCGCGGATCTGATCCGCACCTTCCAGGAACTGGTCGCCCAGGTCCCGGAGTTCCTGCAACCGTTCATCGTCCTGCTCGGCGGCATGGTCCCGTTCATCGAGGGGGACGCCGGCGGCATCATCGGCGTGCTGGGCGGCATCAACCCGATCGTGGCCGGAGTGGCCGCGGCGACCGGGAACTTCCTGGCCGTCACCGCCGTCGTGTTCGTCAGTTCGCGAGCCCGCACTGCGGTCGTCGCCAGCCGCTCGGGCGGAGGGGTCCAGACCCTCGAGGAACCCAAGCCCCAGTCGAAGGGACGCCAACGCGTCCAGAGGTGGCTGGTCCGGTTCGGTGTTCCCGGGGCGAGCCTGCTCGCGCCGGTCGCGATCCCGACGCACTTCACCGCGGCCATGTTCGTCGCCTCGGGGGCGCCGCGCGGCTGGGTCCTGCTCTGGCAGGCCGTGGCGATCGTGCTGTGGACCACCCTGACCACGACGCTGATCTGGGTCGGGCTGAACACGGTGATCATGTGACCACCGCGCGACCCAACCTCGCCGAGGACCTCCTGCTCCTGTTGTTCCAGCCGAACTCCGGCTTCCAGCGCACCGGCTCCATCGCCGGGGAGAACACCCTGTTCTACGTCCTCGCCGGCGCCGTGCTCGCCGATCTCGGCCTCGGCGAGCACGTGCGCACCGCCACCGGCCGGTTCGGGGGGACGCTCGTGGAGGCGGTCGAGAACAACCCGCCCGCCGACGAGATCCTGCGCTCGGTGTGGGACTACGTCGCCGATAAGCCCCGCGGCATCCAGACGGTCCTCGCGGCGGTCGGGCCGAGACTGCGCGAACCGGTGCTGGACCGCCTGATCGAGCGCGGCGACATCCAGCGGGGCACCCGCAGGACGCTCGGCCTGTTCGACACGAAGGTCCTGGAGGGCACCGGCGGCGAGCGCCGGGCCGCCCTCCTCGCGGACGTGCGTGCGGTCCTCGTCGACGGCGTGCAGCCGCAGCCCCGGGTCGCCGCGCTCGCCGCACTGATCTCGGGCAGCGGGACGCTTCCGCAGTTCCACCGGGACATCCCCTGGACCTCCCCCGTGATCACCAGGGCCAAGGAGCTCGAGCAGGGCAACTGGGGAGCCGAAGCAGCCGCGGAGGCCGTGGCCCGCACCGTCACCGCAGTGATCGTCAACAACGTGGTCATCGCGGCGGCCGTGCTGCCCAAGCCCTAGTCATGGTCCTCGCGAGCCGCTCCCCGACGGCGTCGAGGTCACCGGCGATGATCACCTGGAACAGGGCCTACCTGGGCCAACGCCATGCGTCAGCGTCTGGCCGGCTGGGTGGCTGGGTACCGGAGCGCGACCAGCTAGCGTGAGCGCATCGACAGAGGAGATCCCATGAGCCGTGTGGTCGTGTTCGACCGCAAGAACTACTGGTTGCCGAAGGTGGTCAGCGCGGGCGAGGCGCTGCGGCTCGAGTTCGCCGGCGGAGCTGATGCTCAGCATGATCCGCGGACGTTCAGTGTTCCGATCGAGGAAGAGCACCTCGTCGTGCTCCGCGAGGACCTGGCGCGACATGTGATCCTGTGGAGCGCACTGGGGCCGCTGTGCTTCGCTGCCGGTATCAGCGACCCGCTGGACGACGATGCGGCCGTCGGGCTGTTGGCTCCGATTCTTCTCGGGCGCCCCGAGGAGGTGGATGCACTCCTCAAGCACACGGACTGGGATCGGACTCAGCTCGTCGCCTACGGTGCCGACGTAGACCTGCTCGAGAGCGGTCGCGTCGTCGAGTCCATGAGCGCGGCGACGGAGCGGCCGGACTGGCAGAGGGCACAGGAGTACGACGCGGACCGGCACCGTGCACAGCGCGGTGTGACGCTCTCCCCGCTCGACGCCGCGATCCTCAGGTTCACCGGGCAGTACCTTCACGGCTCGACAATTCCGCGTCGCGACCCCGAGGCCGTCGATCCCGCGCTGCTGCCTGAGGTGCTGCGGGTGATCGATACCGCGGAGCGCGCGTGTACCGGCTTGAGGATCGACCGCGATGCCCGCCGCGGGAAGACTGGCACGGACAAGCAGGACTGGAAGTTGATGGAGGCAGCGGTCGAGGCGGCTGTACGAGGTGCGTATCCGGAGCTCGCCGCCGATGCGGTGACGACGGTGAGCTTCTTGATGTGCTCCGAGGCAGCTCGTCGCGCTCGAACGCAGCCGTTCGACGTCGACGCAGCAGACGACGAGGCACAGACGCAGCCACGCGTGCGCACGCTGACCTTCACCGACGACAGGGAAGTCGAGGAGAAGTGGAATCCGGGCGACGACCGACGTGCTGTCGAGGCGTTCTGGGAGTTCGTGGCTGACCGGATCGGCTCCCGCAACGAGGTGTTCACGCTCGAGGACGAGGCGTTGGGCGAAGGGATCCAACTTCATTTCTACGCGTCGTCCCTCGCCCGGATCGCGACGGTCTCGGATGACGGTGGCGAAGCGGAGACGAAGTACCGGGTCGAGTACGGCCTCATCGACGACCTCGCCCACTATCGGGCCATCGTGCGCGGCTACGTCTCCGGGGGGTTCGACGCCCTGGATGGGCTGGCGGTCTGGATGTCTGACCACTCCGAGTTCGAGGAAGCGCGTCGGCGGCGCGACTCCCCCGGCGAGCACGCCTCGCCCGCCAAGGGATACGTGTTCCGCGACGATGCCGGCAGCGAGCAAGTGGTGTTGGTCCACCGCCCACAGGAGGCGTACGTCGCGTTCTCCTCGTTCTTCAAGGGTCGAGACGCGGGCGTCTTCACCATCGAGGACCAGGAGTCGGGTCAGAGCGTGGTGCTCATGCCCAGGAAGGGAGTGATCTCCCGCGCGGCGGGAGCGGAGAGACCTCGGACCGAGTTCCTCAAGGTCGGTCACGCCAACGCGTACCTGCCTGCAGCGATGCTGTTCTTCGAGAACGGATTCTCCGGGCTCAGCCACTACGGCCAGTGGCTGCCCAGCCTCGGCGACGTCGACGCGACGCCCGAGGAGCGCGGAGCCGCCCGAGCCGAGACCATCACGACCGAGTCCATGGCCATCCACGAGGTCGCTCGGATCTGGGGCGATTCGGGCATCGTGGACCCGACCGATCAGTACTACGTCTTCTTCGACTCGCACAGCCTCGACGACGACCAGGCGGAACGAGCCGAACTGCTCACGTTAATCGAGCTCCTCGGCCTCGAACGCGTCCACGCCCCAGCCGAAGCCGCTGACGGTGAGGTCTGGGTGCGTACGGACCCGCGCCTCGACGTCGAGTTCGAGAAGTGGGCGTGACGCTCGTTCGCAGCGCGAGCTTCGCAACGAGTCTTGCCCGTTCCTCCGTGCGGAGGGCGAAGACACCTCATTCGTCGGACCATCAGCGGGGTGCCTAGGGGCGGTGGACCTGGCTCAGCAGTGGACAGCAACACGAACTCACGCGCGGAGCAGGGCGTCCTCGGGCACCTCGCGCCGCTCGTAGGCCAGGTCGGCGTCCCGGGTGATGGCGCCAAGGGTCCGGTGCAGCCGGTCCGTGACGTTCACCGCGACAAGCCGGGTCACCCCGGCGTTGCCGGCGGAGGTCACCAGAGCCGAGACGGCGGCCGGCGTGGCGTTCGACTCCGGTCCCCCGTGCAGCACGAGGGTGTCCGGGCGCCGCGCTCCGGCTCGGCGCAGCGTGGCCGCGACGAGCAGGCGGGCCGAGTTCGTCGTGGCGAGCTGGCCAGGCAGCACGGCCACAGCGATCTCTCGGGTCATGTTGGTGTTCGACATCGTGTGCTCCCTTCTCGAGCATGGTTGGTTGAGGCAGGTTGGGGCCCGGCCAACGAGCAGATGCTCGCCGGCCGGGCCATCTGGGGCGGTCAGCCCTTCACGCACAGGACCGTGCGAAGGCGGGCAACCACCTCGACCAGGTCCGACTGCGCCGCGATCACGGACTCGAGGTCCTTGTAGGCGCCGGGGATCTCGTCGACCACACCGGCGTCCTTGCGGCACTCGACGCCGGCGGTCTGGACGGCCAGATCGTCGACGGTGAACGTCTTCCTCGCCTGGTTCCGGGACATGCGTCGCCCTGCCCCGTGGGATGCGGAGTAGAACGACTCCGGGTTGCCCAGGCCGCGCACGATGTACGACCCGGTGCCCATCGATCCCGGGATCAGGCCGAGTTCACCGGATCCGGCCCGGATCGCCCCCTTGCGGGTCACGACCAGGTCCTCGCCGTCGATCTGCTCGTGTGCCACGTAGTTGTGGTGCACGTTCGCGACCTCGGTGAAACTGACGTCCCGGTCGGTGAAGTGCCTGCGCACGACGTCGACCATCAGGGTCATCATCACCGCACGGGACCGGGCGGCGTACTCCTGTGCCCAGTGCAGGTCGCGCAGGTAGGCGTCCATCTGCGGGGTGCCCATGAGGAACACCGCGAGGTCACGGTCCACCAGACCCTGGTTGTGGTCCAGGTCCTTGGCGATCGAGACGTGACGCTCCGCCAGCTCCTTGCCGATGTTCCGGGAGCCGGAGTGCAGTTGGAGCCAGACGGCACCGTCGGTGTCGACGCACAGCTCGAGGAAGTGGTTCCCACCGCCGAGAGTGCCGAGCTGCTTGCGCGCTCGACCCTCAAGCCGCTGGACGTCGTCGTGCAGCCCGCCGAAGCGGTCCCAGAACGCCCCTTCGCCGCGCAACCGGTCCGCTCCCCCGGTGCCGGTGATCGGCCGGATCCGGCGCAGGTCCACCTGCTCGTCGTGGGAGTGGAACCCGACCGGAATGGTCGCCTCGATCGCCGCGCGCAGGCCGGACAGGTCGTCCGGCAGGTCGGACGCGGTCAGCGACGTCTTGACGCCGATCATCCCGCAGCCGATGTCCACGCCCACGGCGTTCGGGGAGACCGCGTCCCGCATCGCGATGACCGATCCGACGGTCGCGCCCTTGCCGAGGTGGACGTCCGGCATCACGCGAACCCCGGCGACCCAGGGCAGGGCGGCGATGTTGCGGAGCTGCTGGAGCGCCTGCGCCTCGATCTCGTCCTCATGCGCCCACATGAGGGTGGGTGCCATGGCACCGCTGAGCGGAACGGGGTACTGGGTGTTCATGCTGGCCTCCTTCCGGGAGGTGTTGTGGGGTACGGGTAACGGGGCACCGGGACGGGCCGGCGTTGTGTACCGCGCTTCGGCGTGGTCGACTTCGGGGATGGATGAGCACGCCGCGCGAGAAGCACTTCTGGCGGTGCGCGAGGAGGCGCTGACGCGGCTGGCGGACCTCGGCATCAGCCGCGACGACGTCGTCCAGGCCTCACAGGGCGCCAACATCGACGACGAGCACGACCCCGAGGGTTCGACCATCGCCTACGAACGTGCGCTGCTGGAGGCGCTGGCAGCAAGCGCGCGAGCACGGATCGCCGATGCCGACGCGGCCCTGCACCGCCTCGCCGCCGGCAGCTACGGGACCTGCGAGGTGTGCCGGGAGCCCATCGGTGCGGAGCGTCTCGCAGCACGTCCGATCGCGTCCCGGTGCCTGGAGCACTCCTGAGTGTCTGGCCGACTGCCGGCCCGCAGATCGCTCGGCCGCGGCGCGGTGGTGCCTTCGGCCGGACTCGAACCGGCGACCTTCCGCTTCGGAGGCGGACGCGCTGTCCACTGCGCTACGAAGGCTTGCGACCACGGCCGGTCTCGGCCCGGCCACGTTCCGCTCAAGCGGCAGATGCTCCGGCCACCTGAGTTACGGGCCCTTCGGACGGGCGGACCGGACGGGCCGCCGTCGTGGCCTCCAAGGGAGTTGAACCCTTACGTCCTTGCGGACACACGGGTCTGAGCCGTGCGCGTCTACCAGTTCCGCCAGGAGGCCGAGGTGGTCGCTGCACCCGAGGGTGCTCACCGTGCGCGACCGGCACGGTTGGTCGGTGTGGCAGGACTCGAACCTGCGGCCTCCGCGTCCCGAACGCGGCGCGCTACCACCTGCGCCACACACCGTGGGGATACTCCCGTGCCTTCGGCAGGACTCGAACCTGCAACCTCCTGATTCGTAGTCAGGTGCTCTGTCCATTGAGCTACGAGGGCGGATGAAGTCCGGCAGCCACCCCTCGCCTTGCCGCCTCCTCCACCGCTGGTCCTGTCTCTGACCGATGGGTGCGACGTCTCGGCGAGGGGTCGCCCGAACTCGGGCGGGGATGGTGCCCGCCCGGTGTTGCTGTCCACTGTTGAGGTTTCAAGGTGCCCCTGAGGGCTCGAGGGCGCCACCCGTGGGTGTGCCCATTGCTCGCCGGCCCGTGCGCAGCGATCCGCAGGTCGTCTCACCGCACAACGGAAACGGGGCCACCTGACTGGTGACCCCGTGGAGGTTCGGACCCCTTGCCCGACCCTGCCGCGGTTATCCGCTGCTCGGGTGGGCCGGCGTCCTCATCGGGTGGCGCGAGCCAGGCTCGCTGTCCCCACGGGGCTTGGCCACAGGTAGTGGTGGCCGTTGGGCTCGGAGTCAGACTGCTTCGACCGAGCCCGCATGGATCGGGTCGGTCGCAGTCGTTCCGCCGCCGGCACACTCGCCGAGCCGAGTCCGGGCAGCACGACGACGTCGAAGGCGATGGCCCTCGTGGTCGTGGTGAGGCGCGCAGACATGATGCTCCTTGGCGGGGTGGAAGTCGTTCTGTCCTACGAACGCTACGGGTCGGTTCCTCCCAGGGCCAAGGACTTTACGCGAACGGCGGCGCGGCGCGGCTTCGACGGCGTGTCGCGGTCAGCCTCCGAGCAGGGCACGGCGGGTGCGGCCGCGATGAGTGCATGCGTCGGCCGATACGCCACGTCCTGTCCCGGACCGGGTGCCTGGTCGCAGGTCACAACCCGGTCTCGGTCGGCCGATCCGAGGGGTGCGCGCCGACGAATCGCCATACGATTTCCTCGTCCCGGCACACGTCGTCCGGGCGCGCACCACCTGCACCAGGAGGAACGCCATGAACCGCAGGACGACCCGCACCCCCTGGTCCGGCAGGCTTGCCTCGATCGTTGCACTGGCGGCGACGACAGCCCTGCTCGCAGCCTGCGGCGGCTCCGGAGGGGAGGAGGAGACGGGCGGCGAGGCGGCCGGTCTCGAACTCGTCACCGAGGGCACGCTGACCGTGTGCTCCGACATCCCCTATCCCCCGTTCGAGGTCGAGGACGCCTCGGCCGAGAGCGGCTACAGCGGCTTCGACATGGACATCATGCAGGAGATCGCCAACCGGCTCGAGCTCACCCTGAGCGTCCAGGACGTCTCGTTCGACGCGCTGCAGTCCGGTGCGGTGCTCGGGGCCGGTCAGTGCGACCTCGGCGCGTCGGCGATGACGATCACCCCGGAGCGAGCCGAGAACCTCGACTTCTCAGACCCCTACTACGACTCGCTGCAGTCCCTGCTGGTGCCTGGCGACAGCGGCGTCACCAGCCTCGCGACCTTCACCGGCGCCCTGGGCGTGCAGCAGGGCACAACCGGGCAGGCGTTCGCCGAGGAGAACGCCCCCGACGGTGTCCAACTCGTCGAGTTCCCCTCCGACGGCGAACTGTGGCCGGCACTGCAGGGCGACACGATCCAGGGCATCCTGCAGGACCTCCCGGTCAACGTCGAACACGTCCGGACCGACTCCAGCTACGTCGTCGTCGAGGAGTTCCAGACCGACGAGAGCTACGGCTTCGCGTTCGCCAAGGGCGAGCGGCCGAACCTGCTGGCCGCCGTCAACGAGCAACTGCAGGCCATGCGCGACGACGGCACCTACGACACGATCTACGACCGCTACTTCTCCACCGAGGGCTGAGCCGAGGCCCGGCAGGAGGCCTCCCGTGACGATGCGTCGCACCACCCGCCGCACGTTGGTGCGCGGCGTCCTGTACGCAGCGTTCGTCGCCGCCGTCATCGTGGTCGTTCTCGCGGCGGACTGGCAACGGTTCGCGCAGTACTTCCTCCAGTGGGACATCGCGCGGGAACAGTTTCCCGAAATCATCACGATCGCCCTCAAGAACACGCTCGTGTTCACGGTCGTGTCGTTCGTCGGGGGGCTGCTCGTGGGCACCCTGATGGCGCTGATGAAACTGTCGAGCATCCGCCCCTACCGCTGGTTCGCGACGGCCTACATCGAGTTGTTCCGTGGGCTGCCGGCACTGTTGACGATCTTCGCGTTCGCGTACATGCTGCCGATCGCGTTCGGTGTCAAACTGCCGTTCGCACCGGTCGGCGCCGGCCTGCTCGGTCTGATCGTCGTGGCGGGTGCCTACATGGCCGAGGTGATCCGGGCGGGCATCCAGGCGGTGCCGAAGGGGCAGACCGAGGCGTCGCGCTCGCTGGGCATGTCCCCGCTGAAGACGACATTCTTCGTGATCCTGCCGCAAGGGTTGCGGATCATCATCCCGCCGCTGACCAACGAGTTCGTGCTGCTGCTGAAGGACACGTCGCTGTTGTTCATCGCGGGCTCCACGATCTTCACGAAGGAGTTGACCACGTTCGCGCGCGATGCCACCACGACCAACAGCAACGGCACGGTGCTGGTGATGGCAGCCATGCTCTACCTGCTGGTGACGATCCCGCTGACCCGGGTCGTCGCCTACCTCGAGCGACGGATGGCGAGGGCACGATGACCGGCCCAGTCACGCCGTCGGGCAGCGAACCGGACCTGCCGGTGCGGTTCGACGCACCGGCGATCGAGATCATCGACCTGCACAAGTCCTTCGGCGACCACGAGGTGCTCAAGGGCATCTCGCTGACGGTCCGACCGGGCGAGGTCGTCTGCGTGATCGGACCATCGGGGTCCGGGAAGTCCACGCTGCTGCGGTCGGTCAACCTGCTCGAGACGCCCACGGGCGGGCAGATCCTCATCGAGGGCATCGCCATCCTCGATCCCGAGGTCGACGTCGACAGGGTCCGCACCCGGATCGGGATGGTGTTCCAGCAGTTCAACCTGTTCCCGCACATGACGGTGCTCGGCAACCTGTGCCTGGCCCAGCAGCGGGTGCTCGGTCGCAAGCGGGCCGAGGCCGAATCGGTTGCGCGTGAGAACCTCGCGAAGGTCGGCCTCGCCGACCGCGAGGATGCCTACCCGGCGCACCTGTCCGGCGGTCAGCAGCAGCGGGTCGCGATCGCGCGATCGCTGTCGATGAACCCGGACATGATGCTCTTCGACGAGCCGACCTCGGCGCTGGACCCCGAACTGGTCGGTGACGTGCTCGCGGTGATGCGGACGCTGGCGGACGAGGGCATGACGATGATGGTCGTTACCCACGAGATGGGCTTCGCCCGCGAGGTCGGCAACCGACTGATCTTCATGGACGACGGCATGATCGTCGAGGAGGGCGACCCCCGCGAGGTGCTCACCAACCCGCGCGAGCCGCGTACCCAGGCCTTCCTGTCGAAGGTCCTCTGACGGCCCGATACCCGTGGAGCGTCAGGTCGGCACCGGCCCGGGTGGTGGATGAGCCGGCCGATACGCCGGGTTCTGTCCCGGACCGCGTGCGATCCGGGGGCGGCCATCCATCTACGACGTACGTTGCCGCACGCCTCCAGCGACCTACCCGGAAGCTCGGGCGAGCAGCCCTCGAACGCTTCCTGTCTGGTCTTGCTCCGGGTGGGGTTTACCTAGCCGCTTCGGTCACCCGATGCGCTGGTGGTCTCTTACACCACCGTTTCACCCTTACCGCTCCGGCGAACCGGGGCGGCGGTCTACTTTCTGTGGCACTGTCCCGCGGGTCACCCCGGGTGGGCGTTACCCACCACCCTGCCCTGTGGAGCCCGGACGTTCCTCGGCACGGATCGCTCCGTGACGCGACCGCCTGGCCGACTCATCCGTGGCCGAGTGTAGCCCGCGACGCGCCTACCCTGGGTTCGTGCTCATCCTGCTTCCCCCGTCCGAGGGCAAGACCTCACCCGCACGCGGCGCTCCCGTGGATCTCGAGTCCCTCAGCCACCCCGAGCTGTCCGACCACCGCGAGCGGCTGCTCGACCTGGTGATCGATGCCAGCGCGCGCCCGGACGCGGCCCGGGTCCTCGACATCCCGCCGACCCTGACCGCGGAGATCGAGCACAACACGACCCTGCGGTCGGCGCCGGCGGCGCCCGCGGCGAAGGTCTACACGGGCGTTCTCTATGCGGCCGCCGGTCTGGACGCCCTCACCGGGACCGCCCGACGGCGGGCGAACCGTTCCGTACGGATCGTGTCCGGACTGTGGGGGGTGCTGGCGCCGACGGACCGGATCCCGGCCTACCGCACCTCCATCTGCGCGAAGCTGCCCGGCATCGGCGAGCTGACGCAGTACTGGGCGCCGGCACTCAAGCAGACCCTCGGCGAGGACTGGGGCGTGGTGATCGACGCCCGGTCCTCCAGCTACCTGCCCACCTGGCGCCCGCCGTCGGGCCTGCCGTGGCTCACGGTGCGGGTGGTGCAGATCCGCGACGGCAAGCCGTCCGTCGTCTCCCACTTCGCCAAGCACACCCGCGGCGTGCTCACCCACCACCTGCTCACCCGGCCCGGCGCCCCGCCGCGCACCCCGGCGCAGGTGCTCGCCGCGGCGCAGGAACTGATCCCGACCGTGCTGCGCGACGCGAGCCTGCTCCCCCGCGCCGGCCGGACCGGCCCGGACACGCTCGAGCTCGTCCTGGCCTGACCCGCCGTCGATCGTGGACAGGCAGGTCAGCGGGTCCGGTAGTGCGCGTAGATCAGCCCGCTGGCGAAGGCACGCTGCTCGACCAGGTCGAGATCAAGTCGCACGCCGTCGGGGAAGAACCGCTTGCCGCCGCCGACCACGCTCGTGGTGATGAACAGGTGGTACTCATCCACCAGGCCCGCCGCGATCGCCTGGGCCGCGAGGTTCGGACCGTCGACGCTGAGGTCGTGATCGGACTCGGCCTTGAGCGTGCGCACCGCGTCCGCATCGAAGTTCCGCTCGATCCTGGTCTTCTCGCTGGACACCGACTCCAGGGTCGTGGAGTACACGACCTTCTCCGCGGCCTGCCAGTCGCGGGCGTACTGCAGGATGTGCGGCGGCACCTCGGGCAGGTCGTGCGCCGTCTCCCAGAAGACCATCGTCTCGTACATCCGCCGGCCGTAGAGGAACGTACCCACGTTGCGGAAGGTGTCGCCGATGAAGGTGTGCACCTCCTCGTCCTCGGCCCCGGTGCCGAGGGTGCCCTCCGCCGCCTCGGCATAGCCGTCGAGCGAGGTGATCATCGAGTAGATGAGCTTGGCCATGTCCACTCCCTAAGGTTGTGGTGAGTCGAGTGACTCACCACCACAGGCGAAAGTACCTTCTCACGCAGAGGTGAGTCAAGCAACTCACCTTCCTGGCATACTGGGAGCATGCCCCGTGAGCTCTCCGCCTACCATCGACAGGTCGCGGCAACCAACCGTGTCGCGATCCTTGACGCGGCCGCAGACCTGTTCCTCGAACTCGGCTACGACCGGACTCCGCTGGCGCGCGTCGCCGAGAGTGCCGGGGTCTCCAAGGCGACACTGTTCAAACAGTTCCCGACCAAGGCTGAACTCTTCGAAGCGACGGTGCTCGCGGCGGGCGGCACGCCCGAGCACGAACTCGCGGACCCGCCGCCCGGAGACTTCCACGCGGGTCTGGTCGCCCTGGGCCTCGCATACGCGGAACTGCTGTCCCGCCCTCGGGTGGAGGACTTGATGCGGACCTTGATCGCCGAGGCACCGAGGTTCCCGGACCTGCGCGCGCGGACCTTCGACTTCGGCACGCTGCCCGTACTCGCGGCACTCAAGCGCTACCTACGAGCGGAGACCGAGGCGGGAGACGCCCACGTCGATGACCCGGAGGTGGCGGCACCGCAGTTCCTCGGGATGATCTCGACCGTCGTCTTCTGGCCCCGCCTGGTCCACGGCAACTGGTCGCGCACCGACGAGGAGACCCTCCACGTGGTGGACGAAGCGGCTCGGACGATGGTGGCCCGCTACGGCGCGCGGGTGAGTCTGTAGGTCGCCACCGGTGTAGGACCCCCCGGCGGCGGGAATCGTCCTTCCGGATGAGCCGGACCCACGACGCGCCCTTGTTACCGTGGGCTGTCATGAACCCACTGGCGGGCAGACGCGGCAAGGCCTACATCCTGGACTGCGTGGGCTACCTGGGCATCGCCGCCGCCACCGTGCCGGTCGGCCTGATCGCCCGGAACGCCGGCTGGGGTGAGCACCGTGCGTTCGTCTTCGTCGCGAGCGCCGTGCCGCCGGTCCTGGCGACGCTGCTCGCAGCCCGCCGGGAGTCCGGACCCAACGGCGCGACCTGGGGAAAGCGCCGCTTCGGCCTGCGCGTCCAGGACACGGGCGGCGCAGACCTCCAGTTCGGCCGGGCGCTGCTGCGCAACACGCTCAAGATCGCGATCCCCTGGCAGCTCGGGCACGCCGTCGCGATCGGCGCGGCGTTCGGCGGCTACTCCGACGGTGATCCGGTGACGCTCGCCGCGACGTTCCTGACCTATCCGCTGATCGGTGTCATGGTGGCCGGTGTGCTGATCGGCAGGGGGCGGACGGTGTACGACCGTGTGGCCGGCACGGCCGTTGAGGCCGCTCCTGCCGAACGCCTCGAACCGGCCCGCTAGGCGGGAGCAGACGCTGATGACTGCCGGCTGAGACGTCCCACGGGTCGACGCCTCCACCGGTCTCAATCCTCGGCGTCGACGTTCAGGCCGACTCCGCCTTGACCTCGCCGTGGCGAGCGAGGCTGACCGCCCCAGCCACCGCTAGAAGAAAGCCCACCACGGCCACGAGGCCCCAACCGGGGCGGGCGTGATCACCCAGCAACGCGAGACCCACGACGGCCGGCACAACCGTCTCTGCGACCACCAGCGGGGCCGTCGCCTGCGTCACGCTCCCCCGTTGGAGTGCCAGCGAGTACGTGAAGATCGCGAGCCCTCCACCGAGCAGCAGCGCCCACAGCGCCGGACTGGACAACGTCGGGCCTATGCCATCGGGCAGCATCCTCGCGGCGACGGCAGTGACCGCGTACGCCAGGCCGGCGACCGCGCCCAGCGCCGCTGCACCGGCGGCGCCCTTCAGGCGTCCGAGCGGCACCGCCACGACCGCGAGGACCACCGCACAACCGAGCACCACCCACCTCTCGACCGCAGTGACGTCCACGGCGGAGTCCTCTGCCGCGGACAGTCCCACCAGCACCAGGCCGGCCACCACCACCGCCAGCCCAACCCGATCGCGGCGGGTGAGCGGCATCGCGAGGAACAGGGCGCCGAGGATGGCAGTGATCGCCAGGAAGCTCGCCACCACCGCCTGCACGACGAACAGCGGAAGCGTGCGCACCGCGACGAGGCTGAGCAGGAAGCCGAGCCCGTCGAGACCCAGCCCGAGCAGGTAGCGCCACGACTTCAACAGGCGCACGATCAGGCGAGGGTCCAGGCCCTCCACGGTCGCCGTGGACCGTGCGGCGATCGCCTGCAGGACCGCCCCGACTCCATAGCAGAGGGCTGCGCCGAAGGCGGTGGCGAGACCGAGGATCACAGCCTGAACCCTACGGGCCAGCAGTCGGCGCGGCGAAGTGGTGACGCACGGTGGCTTCACGATAGCGTCGGTGCTACCGCTGGCCTGAGCAGGGGGAACTGATGTGAGCGAAGGCCGCGAGCGACAAGCGACCGCTCGTATCGGTGTCCTGCCCCGTCGAGCGTTGGTTCCAGTCGCCGTAGCGGCGGCGTTCCTGTACTCCAACTTCCTCATCGACTGGGTACTGCGCGGATTCCACGGCCTGGACATCGTCGTCAGCCTCCTGGCATCGCCGGGCCAGCCGAACGCGGCCGTCCTACGGGTCACCGATGTCGTGTGCGCCGTGCTCGTCCTACTGCTCCTGCCGGCCTTCTTCGCCGCGCTGCCACCCGGGCCCACGCGCAAGGTCGTCGCCTGGACGATGGTCGCCTTCGCGCTCGGGGTGGTCGCGGCGGTGATCGTTCCAGCTCCGTGCGGCCCCGAGCACCTGTGTGCCTCCACGTCCGATCGCCTCGACGAACCCATTCACGACGCGGCCAGTATTCTCTCCGAGGTCAGCCTGTTCGTGTCCGCTGCGGCCACGTGGTTCGCGATGCGATCGACCGGTCCGAACTGGTTCCGCCGCGCCGCCTGGGGGACATTCTGGGTGGGCGGGGTGGCCCTCAACCTGCTGTTCGGGTGGTACCTCGAGGTCTCGGACTCGCCGACGGCGGAAGGGCTCGCCGGCTACGTCCAGCGCCTTCACATTCTCAGCGTCAGCGCCTGGATCCTGTGCATAGGGATCCACGCGAGTCGAGCCGCGCCACTGTGCGCAGAGGAGGAGCCATGGTGACTGACCAGCGCGAGCACGAGCTCGACCCGAACACACCTATCGACGAGGGCGGCCGACGGCGGACCGCGCAGCCGATGGACGACCGCTGGCCGGACGTCTTCGCGAACGGCTTCGTCTGCTACGCACTCTTCATCGCGATCGTCGCCGTCGTGCCGCCGTGGTTCCGCTACTTCGCGCGGCCGGACGACGTCGTGTCCTTGGTTCTCGTGCCGGTCGTGCCCAGCCTCATCTACGCGGCGTTGCTGCTCACCCTCGGAGTCGGACTACGCCGTCGTCTCCGGGCGGCCTGGTGGATCATGGTCATCTGGGTGCTGGCCCTGCCCACGGTGGGTCGGGTCGTCGCGATTGCCGATGGCCAGTTCGACGTGTTGAGCGTGCTGGGATTGCTCGTCTCGGCGGCACTGTTGCTGCTGGCGTTGCGCGGCCGCGCGCAGTTCCGGGCCCGCAGGGTGCCGGGGAGCGTGACCCTGGCGAT
This sequence comes from Occultella aeris, assembly GCF_902703175.1. Lineage (GTDB taxonomy): Bacteria > Actinomycetota > Actinomycetes > Actinomycetales > Beutenbergiaceae > Occultella > Occultella aeris. Next base: position 143,981 of record NZ_CACRYJ010000059.1, read on the forward strand.
GGCGCTGTTCCTCCTGGGTGGTGCAGTCATCCTGCTCGCCGGGAGTGCGTTGGTGCTCTGGTTCGGGACCGCCCAGAACTTCGCCGATGCCGCGTGGTACGTATTCGACGCGATGCTCGCCGATGTGGGTCGGGTCGGATACGAGTCCGACGCGACCGCACCGTTGTGGGTGCGGTCGCTCGTCGGGCTGGCCGGAGCCGGCGTGGTGCTCGGTGCCGCCACCGTGTTGTTCCGGCCGAACCAAGGCGATCGCACGCTCGGCGTGGCCGACGAGGCGAGAGTTCGCGGGCTGCTGCGGGACTTCGGCGACCACGACTCGCTCGGCTATTTCGCGACGAGACGCGACAAGACCGTGGTCTGGGACACCGGGGACGCCACGATCGCTCGGGCCGGGGTCTCCTATGGCGTGATCGGCTCGGTGGCGCTCGCGAGCGGCAACCCGGTCGGCGACCCGCGGCGCTGGCAGGTCGCCATCGCCAGGTGGAAGGAACACGCGCGGGAGACCGGTCTGTCATTGGCCGTGATCGGTGCCGGGCACGAGGGCGCCCGCGCGTACACCGAGGCGGGATTGAGGATGCTGGAGCTCGGCGACGAGGCGGTCGTCGACATGGGTGCGTTCTCACTCACCGGTCCTGGCATGAAGTCGGTCCGCCACTCGGTGCACGCCCTCGAAAGGCGCGGCTACACGACTCGGGTGGTCCGGCACTCCCGGCTGGACGAAGACGACTTCGCCCGGCTCGCCGACGCCGCGAGCAAGTGGCGCGGCGACGGCGGGGACGAGCGAGGCTTCTCGATGGCCCTGGGCCGGCTCGGCGACCCGCTGGACGGCGACTGCGTCCTGGTCGAGGCCCATGACGCCGAGGGAATCCTTCGCGGGTTCCTCAGCTTCGTCCCGTGGGGACGAGCGGGTCTCTCGCTCGACCTGATGCGCCGTGATCCGTCGGCAGACAACGGCCTGGTGGAACTCATGGTCACGGCGCTGTCCGGACGGTCCGCGACGGTCGGGATCGGCCAGGTCTCGTTGAACTTCGCGATGTTCCGCGAGGCCTTCGAGCGTGGTTCCGAGGTCGGCGCGGGCCCGGTGGCCCGCCTCTGGCGACATGCGTTGCTGGTCGCGAGCAAGAACTGGCAGCTCGAGTCGCTCTACCGGTCCAACGCGAAGTACCTGCCGCAGTGGCAGCCGCGCTATGTGGGTTTCGAGTTCACGTCCGATCTGCCGCGGGTCGGCCTGGCGGCAGGCAGTGCCGAGGGCTTCCTCAAGGCGCCGTCCGTGTCCCTGTTCCACGGCCGAGGCGGGGCCGGTGAGCCGCTGGAGACGGGCGGGCAGGCGCGTGCCGCGGCTGTCCTTGCGCTGGTCCCGGCGGCCCCCGACGTCGTGGCCGAGGCCCTCGCCGTCGACCATCTGCCTGAGCAGGTTCGCGTCCGCCGGCGCAAGCTCGATCGGTTGCGTGAGCAGGGCATCGATCCCTACCCCGCCGTCGCGCCCCGCACCCACACGCTGGCCCAGGTCCGCGAGCAGGCCGGCGATCTCCCGGCCGACACCGAGACGAGCATGGTCGTCTCGGTTGCGGGCCGGGTCCTGCTCAAGCGGGACATGGGGCGGCTCGGCTTCGCCACCTTGCGTGACGGCACGGGCGACCTGCAGGTCATGGTGGACGTCGGGCACCTCGGCGAGGCCCAGTTGTCCTTCTGGGAGCACCAGATCGACCTCGGGGACCAGGTCAGCGTCAGCGGCGCAGTCGTGACGACGAAGAAGGGCGAGCTGAGCATCCGCGCCACTTCGGTAATGCTCACGAGCAAGTCACTGCGTCCGCTGCCGGACAAGCATGCCGGCATGACCGACCCCGACACTCGCGTGCGCCAGCGCTACGTCGACCTGATCGTCCGACCCGAGGCACGCACCGTTGCCTACCAGCGCTCCGCCGTCGTCCGGAGCGTCCGCGACTCGTTGCAGGCACGCGGCTTCATCGAGGTGGAGACGCCGATCCTGCAGACCATTCACGGTGGGGCGAACGCGCGCCCGTTCGAGACCCATATCAACGCCTACGACCTCGACCTGTATCTACGCATCGCCACCGAGTTGCACCTCAAACGGCTGCTCGTGGGCGGCATGGAGAAGGTCTTCGAGATCGGCCGGCAGTTCCGCAACGAGGGCGTCGACTTCAAACACAACCCGGAGTTCACCTCCTTGGAGGTCTATGAGACGTACGGCGACTACAGCACGATGCGCCGGCTGACCCAGGAGATCATCCAGGAGGCCGCCATCGCGATCTACGGCGAGCCGGTCGCCCGGCGGTCCGGCCCGGACGGAAGGATCGTCGAGTACGATCTGGCCGGCCAATGGCCGGTGAAGACGATCTGCCAAGCGGTGTCGGAGGCGCTCGGCGAGGAGATCAGCGCGGACACCCCGTTGGCCGAGCTTCGCCGTCACGGCGAACGCATCGGCCTGGAGATCGAACCCGACCGCTCCTGGGGCTACGTACTCGAGGAGATCTACGAGGAGTTGTGCGAGGGGCAGACCACGACGCCCGTGTTCTACACCGACTTCCCGAAGGAGAACTCGCCGCTGACGCGCACCCACCGCGACGATCCTCGGCTGGCCGAGAAGTGGGACCTCGTGATCTTCGGCGCCGAGCAGGGCACGGCCTACAGCGAGTTGATCGACCCCGTCGACCAACGTGAACGGCTTGTCTCGCAGTCGCTGCTGGCGGCGGCAGGCGATCCGGAGGCGATGCAGGTCGACGAGGACTTCCTGGAGGCGCTCGAGTTCGGGATGCCTCCGACTGGAGGCATGGGTCTGGGCATCGACAGGCTAGTGATGAACCTGACCGGGCTGAACATCCGCGACACGATCCTGTTCCCTCTCGTGAAGCCGAACCGGCGACAGCCACGATGAGTGACACCACCCGCGCGGTGGGGACCACCCAGAAGGTCACACTTCTCACGCTGGCGGCGATGGTCGTCGGCTCGATGGTGGGCGGCGGCGTGTTCACGCTGCCGGGCGAATTCGGCAGTGCGAGCGGGGTGCTCGGCTCCCTCGTGGCCTGGACGATCGCTGGAGCGGGCATGCTCACTCTCGCGCTCGTCTTCCAGTCGCTGGCAATACGTCGACCCGACCTCGACAGCGGCATCTACATCTACGCCCAGGCCGGATTCGGCAACTTCGCCGGGTTCAACGCCGCGTGGGGCTACTGGGCCAGCAATGTCGTCGGAAACGTCTTCTACCTCACCTTTGCGATGGCAGGAATCGGCGCGTTCGTGCCCGGTCTGAGCCGTGGCACCACCGTGCTCGCGGTGGTCTGCTCCTCCGCGCTGATCTGGGTCTTCCATGTGCTGATCCTGCGCGGCATCCGGACGGCGACCGGCATCAACCGGATCGTCACCGCCGCCAAGCTCATCCCGATCCTGATGTTCATCGTGTTGTGCGCGGTGTCCTTCGACGCCGGTGTGTTCGCCGAGAACATCTCCGGCACCACGGATGGCTCCGGCCCGAGCCTGTTCACCCAGGTCTCCGACACGATGGTGATCACGGCGTTCGTCTTCCTGGGCATCGAGGGTGCGTCGGTCTACTCACGACTGGCGGCGCGACGCGAGGACATCGGCCGAGCGACCGTACTCGGCCTGCTCAGCACCTTGGCTCTCTTCTCCTCCGTCACGCTCGTCTCCTACGGCGTCCTGCCGCAGAAGGACCTGGCCTCGGCCGAAGCGCCGTCGATGGGTGCCGTACTCGAGGCGGCCGTCGGTCCCTGGGGAGCCACCCTGATCGACGTTGGTCTCGTGGTCTCCGTGTTCGGCGCCTACCTGGCCTGGACCCTGCTGAACGCGGAGGTCATGTTCATGCCGGCCCGGACCGAGATCATGCCGCGGTTCCTCAAGGTTGAGAACTCCCGGGGGGTGCCCGTTGCGGCCCTGGTCACGACGAACGTCGCGGTCCAGGTGTTCCTCCTGCTCGTCCTCGTCGTCAATGACGCGCTGGACTTCATGCTGTCGCTCGACGTGGCACTGACGCTGGTGCCGTACCTGCTCGCTGCAGGCTTCGCGGTCAAGCTCTGCCTCACCCGGGAGACATACCCGCCCGGTGCCGAGGGTGAACGCCGCAAGCACCTGACGATCGGCGTCATCGCCGTGCTCTACTCACTGTTCCTGATCTACGCGGCCGGACCCGAGTTCCTTCTGCTCGGGTGCCTGATCTACGCCCCGGGCATCGGACTGTACGTGCTTTCGCGACGTGAGCGCCGGCAACGTGTCTTCACGCCGGCGGAAGCGGTCGCCGCAGTCGTCCTCGTCGCCGCAGCCGGCCTCGGCGTGTTCCTCCTGGTCACCGGCGGTATCGACATCACCGCCTGATCCGGCAGTACCTCCCGGCGCGATGTCGTCCGGGGGCCGTCTCAGTCCAGCAGACCCGCAACCAGGACCTTCGCCATCCCGTCCGGATACACCTGGATCACGCTCACCGAGCCCGACTGCAGCCGCAGCCGCCACCAGCCGCCGGGCGGCGCGAGCAGGCACTGTCCGATCACGCTGCGGATCGACACGGCGTGTGCGACCACCACCACGGTTGATCCGGCGTGCTCGGCCACGAGGTCCAGCAGCAACGCGTGGGTGCGCTCGCCGACCTGGGCGATCGACTCCCCGCCGGGCGGAACGGTGGTACCGGTGGTGTGCCAGGCGTCCAGCTCCCCGGGCCAGCGCTCGTCGATCTCGTCCTCCTTGAGGCCCTCCCACTCGCCGAAATTACACTCCTTCGCGCGGTCGTCCACGAGCGCGGAGAGCCCGAAGTGGGCCGCGATGACGTCCGCGGTCTCCCGGGTGCGCACCATCGGTGACGTGATCAGCGTGGTCGGCGGGGGAACGTCATCGAACAGGTCGGACCCGAGCCGGCCCAGGATCGTGGCGGCCCGTTGCGCCTCCACGCGGCCCGCCTCGCTCAGCGGCGGGCCGGGTACCCCGGACCCGGAGTAGGCGCCGGTGGGCGTCATCGGTGTCTCGCCGTGGCGGACCAGCGCCACCGTGACAGGCTCCCCCACCCCCGTGACGCCCCGGCCGGCGACATCCGCGTGCAGACTCATGGTCGACCCTCCGTCGCCGGAACCCGCACCAGGATGTAGCCGTACTCCTCGGACTGGATGACCTCCTCCGGCTGCGCGTCCCGGATGGCCGCGCGCTCGGTGAGGCTGAGGTTCACGCTCTCGGTGCTCTCGCCGCGCAGCGCCACGGCCGCGAGCCCGCCGGTCTGGGTCCGGACCCGCTCGTAGAGCGCGACCAGCTTCTCGTCGATCCCCTCGACGGTGGCGGCCCGTTCCGCCTGCGCCTTCGCGATGGCCTCGTCGAGCTGGGCGAACGCGGCGTCGCGCTCGGCCTCGAGCCGCTCGGTGTCAGCCCGCAGCGCCTCCGCCTGCGCGGTGACCGCCGTGACCTCGCCCTCGGCGGCCTCGAGCCGCTCCATCACCTCCAGCTCGACCTCCTCCAGCGCCGCCTTGCGGCGGCCGAGGGACTCGAGTTCGTGCGTCATGGCCTGCAGGTCCTTCGCCGACCCGGCGCCGCTGTCGAGGCGCTGCTGGTCGCGGGCGGCCCGGTTGGCGACCTGCTCCACGTCGGTCTCGGCCTTGGCCAGCTCACGGCGGGTGTCGCTGACCAGCACGGCCGTCTCCGCCCGGACCCGTTCCAGGTCCTGGGCGCGCTTGGAGAACTCGGCGAGCGTCGCCAGGCTCGGGTGGGACCGGCGCTGGTGGGCCAGCTGGGCCAGGCGGGTGTCGATGGCCTGCACGTCCAGCAGGCGTTGCTGATCGGCGACGGGGGCAGTGCTCACAGATGTCCTCCGGTGTATCGAGTGACGCTCAGCCTAATCGTCGTCCGTGCCGGCGTGACCACGGGGAACCTCGAATTTCTCCAGCCGGACGTCGCGGGAGGTGACCTGCCCCCAACCGCCGCCGAACCGCAGCACCGCAAGGGCCGCCGTCGGGAACTTCTCGGCGATGTGTTCGGTGACCTCGGACGGCTGCGCGACATCGAGGATGAACTCGGCGAGGGTGGGCTCGTGCCCGATCACCAGGGCGGTGCGCGCGGTGGCCGGCAGCTCGCGCACGAGCCGGATCACGTCGGCGGGGTCCGCGGCGTACAGGGCGCCGTCGAAGCGCACGTCAGTGCACCGGGCACCGCCGCGTTCGGCCCGCAGCCAGGTCATCCGGGCGCGCGTGGCCGTCGAGCAGAGCACCACGTCGAGGTTGTGACCTGCCAGCACCCGGCCGGCGGCGACGCCGTCACGCAGGCCCCGCGGCGCCAGCGGGCGCAGGTGGTCCGGCTCGCCGGTGTCCCACGCGGACTTCGCGTGCCGCAGGACGATCAGGGTCCGCTCGGTCATCGCTCACCTCTCCTCATCGACAGGTGGGGCCATCAAACACCCGTGGCGCCCGTGCGTCCATCAGTGTCGCCAGCGGAGGCGAGCCGGTCGGTCCAAGGGTCGGTGACGCGCGTGCTGACCTGCGTCGACAGGCCGGTGTCGGCGGCCAGGTCCGCGGCCGCGACCGGCAGCCACGGCCACTCGCTGGCCCAGTGCGCCACGTCGATCAGGGCGAGCGCGCCCGGCTCGGCGAGCGCCTCGCTCGCGCGATGGTGGCGCAGGTCCGCGGTCACGTACACGTCGGCCCCGGCTGCGGCGGCCGCATCGAGGTAGGCGTCGCCGCTGCCGCCGCTGACGGCGACCGTCCGCACCACCGCCCCAGGTGCGCCGGCCACCCGGACGCCGTGGGCCGTCGCCGGCAGTGCCCGGGCGACCGCCTGCGCGAAGTCCGCGAGCGTGATCGGCTCGGCGAGGTCACCGATCCGGCCGCTGCCGGTGGGGCCCGACGGCGCACGCGTGGGCACGAAGGAGAACGCCGGCTCCTCGTAGGGGTGCGCCGCCCGTAGCGCGGCCAGCACGTGCTCGCGCACGCCGGTTGGCACCACTATCTCGAGGCGGGTCTCGGCCAGTCGTTCGTGGGCGCCGACCTGCCCGACGGCGGGGCTCGCCCCGGGCTTCGGCGTGAACTCACCCGTGCCGGTCACCGTCCAGGCGCAGCCCTCATAATCGCCGATCGCGCCTGCGCCGGCGGCTGCGAGCGCGCGCCGGACCTGCTCCGCCGAGGCCTCCGGCGTGTACGTGACGAGCAGGTCAAGGGCGGGAGCGGGGGCCGGCACGAGCGGGCGGGTGCCGGTCAGCCCGAGGGCCGCGGCGAGCGCGTCGTTGACCCCACCGGCGGCGATGTCGGCATTCGTGTGCGCCACGTACAGGGCGATCCCGGCCCGGATCAGCCGATGTACCAGGCGACCCTTGGCGCCGGTCGCGGCCACGGAGGTGACGCCGCGCAGGTACAGCGGGTGGTGGGTGACGAGCAGGTCCACGCCGCGCTCGATCGCCTCGTCCACCACTGCCTCGACCGGGTCAATCGCGAACAGCACCTGCGCCACCCGGGCATCGGGCTCGCCGACAACCAGACCGACGGCGTCCCAGTCCTCCGCGGTCCCCGGTGGGTAGCGCCGCTCCAGGGTCGCGACCACGTCGACAAGTGCGAGATCCATGCCCCGAACCTACCCGGGCGACGTCTCACCGGTTGGGCGGCATCGTTCTGCCGCTCGCCCGGGGCCCGGACCGGTGGGATGCTGGCGCGGGCGCCCTGTGTAGCCTTCCTACGCAGATCCGTGGCGTACCCCTTCTCCGGAGGCATCATGAGAACCCGCACGACCACCCGACGGGGCCTGACCGCCGTCGCCGCACTCTCCCTGGCCGCCGTCGCCCTCGTCGCCTGCAGCCCGGAGGACGAAGGCACCGACGGCGAGGGCTCCGGCGACGAGTCGTCCGCCTACCAGGACCTGCTGGATGGCGGCATCGTCGCCGACGACGCGACCGTCGAGGCCAACGAGTGGGCCAGCGGTGTGCGCGAGGCCGGCGTGCTGACCGTGGGCGGCACCGAGACCTCGGAACTGTTCTCGCTGCTCGACCCGACCACCGGCGTGGCCCGGGGCTTCGACGCCGCCCTGTCCCAGCTGCTGTCCCGGTACATCCTCGGCGAGGTGAACACCGACCTGCAGCAGGTCACCGTGGACACGCGCGAGGACCTGCTCGAGACCGGCGCGGTGGACACCGTCATCGCGACGTACTCGATCACCCCCGAGCGCGCCGAACGGGTCGCGTTCGCCGGCCCGTACTACTCCTCGCAGAGCGGCATCCTGGTCCCGATCGACTCCGACATCACCGGCCTGGACGACCTCGACGGCGCCACTGTCGCCACGCAGGCAGCCTCCACCGGCGTGACCGTGCTCGAGGAGTTCGCGCCCGGCGCGACCATCCTGGAACTGCCCGACCACGCCCAGGCGCTCGCCGCCGTCCAGCAGGGCAACGCCGACGCCTACGTGATCGACCAGAGCCTGCTGCTCAACGCGGTCGTCACCAACGACGACGTGCAGATCGTCGGAGAGCCGTTCGGTCCGGGCGACAACTACGGCATCGGCCTGCCGAAGGACTCCGACGCGCAGGAGTTCGTCAACGAATGGCTGCAGCAGGTGATCGACGACGGCACCTGGGCCGAGCTGTGGCAGATCACCATCGGTGACCGCGCCGACATCGACACCGCTCCCGAGCCCCCGGTGATCGGTTCCGTCGAGGGTTCCTGACCACCCACAACTGGCTCGGCCGGCGCCCGGCGAGCGGGCGCCGGCCGGGTTTTCAGCGAGGAGGCGCGGGTGCAGATCATCCTGACCGAGTACCTGGGCACGCTGTTGCGTGGTCTGGGGACGACGGCGGTGCTCACCGTGGTCGCGTTCGTCGCCTCCGTGGTACTCGGGCTGCTCATGGCGACGTTCCGGATCAGCCCGATCCCGCCGCTGCGGGTGGCGGGCGCGGTGTACGTGGAGATCTTCCGCAATGTGCCGCTCGTCAGCCTGCTGATCGTGGTCGTCTACGGGCTGCCGGAGATCAACCTGAACCCCGGTTTCGTGCCCGGGGTGATCATTGCGATGACGCTGGTCGGCACCGCGTTCGCGTGCGAGACGTTCCGCACCGGCATCAACGCGATCGGCGCCGGGCAGATCGAGGCGGCTCGCTCGATCGGGCTGACGTTCGGCGGCATCGTCCGCGAGCTGATCCTGCCGCAGGCCACCCGCACCGTGATCGGGCCGACCGTCACCCTGTTCATCGGGATCATGCTCAGCTCGTCGCTCGCCACCGTGGTGGGCGTGCGTGACCTGACCGGCACCGTCTCCTACATCAACAACAGGGAGGCGCTGGGGATCACCACGTTCCTCGTGGCGGCCGTGCTGTACGCGGCCATCTCCCTGGGCGCGGCGGCGTTCGGTGCCCGCATGGAGACGCGGTTGCGGGTGCTGCGATGAGCATGCAACACGCCCTGTTCGACACGGTCGGGCCGAGGGCGCGCCGCCGGGTCGCCATCGTCACAGTGATCTCCCTGATCGCCATCGCGGGCCTGCTCGGCCTCGCCTACTACCAGTTCTATGCCAGCGGCCAGCTGGCGCCGTCGAAGTGGCGTGAGCTCACGCAGCCGTCCACGATGCGCTACCTCGCCCGGGCCCTGGGCAACACCGGCCTGGCCGCCCTGGGTGCGGCCGCCATCGGGCTGCCGCTCGGGCTGCTCCTCGCCGTCGGGCGGCTCTCCCACCGAGCGTGGTTCCGCTGGCCGGCGACCGCGGTGATCGAGGCGTTCCGGGCCGTGCCCGTGCTGCTCATCATCTACATCTTCATGTTCGCCCTGCCGCAGTACGGCATCAACCCGGACGTGTACTGGAAGCTCGTGATCCCGATCGGGCTGTGCGCGGCGGCCACCCTCGCCGAGGTGTTCCGGGCCGGCGTGCTCGCGCTGCCGAGGGGGCAGGGCGAGGCCGCGGCCGCCGTCGGGATGACCGGGCCGCAGGCGTTCCGGCTGGTGATCTTCCCGCAGGCGCTGCGGGTGGTCATCCCGGCCCTGGTGGCCCAGGCTGTGATCGTCGTCAAGGACACCGCTTTCGGGTACGTGGTCAGCTACAGCGAGCTGATGCAGAGCGGGCGGGTGCTGGTCGCGAACACCGGTGACCTGATCCAGACGTACCTGGTGATCACGGTCATCTACGTCATCGTGAACATCATCATCTCCCGGCTCGCCCAGCGACTCGACAGCGTGCTGGCCCGCAAGCGCGCCAGTGGCGGGCGCCGGTTCACCGCGCTGATCCCCGGGCGGTCCGCGATCCAGTAGCGGGTGCCGATGGGGAGGTCGCCCCATAGCGCCGGGTCGGGCATTCTCGTAGCCTCTATGACGTCACGCCCGCCGCCGCTGGAACAGGGGAGCCAACCGAATGCCCAATGAGGACCTGGATCGACTCGCGGATCTGCGCGACTCGATGGATCGGATGAGTCAACGGATCGAGGCGACGCAGGGTGACCTCGGAGCCTCTCGGGGTCAGGACCAGGCCGGTGTCGTCACGGTCCGCCTGAACGACGACGGAATGTTCGTCGACGTGGCCGTGCTCGAGGCCTGGTCGGACGAGTACGAGGCCGACCAGCTGGGTGCCGCGGTCGTCTCCGCCTATGTGGCCGCCACGCTGGCACGGATCGAGCAGTGGTCCACCGGGATCGACGAACAGGACGAACAACCGGAGCCACGGACCCGGCCGATGCGGCCGCGGCACGAGGAACTCGCCGCCCAGCTCGACGAGCTCGTCGGCGGCGAGTCCGACATCGACGCCACCGCGGCCACCCGGGGTCTGATCGCCCACCTCCAGGAGTTCCAGGGCATCCTGGACTCCGCGGTGAACGCGATCGAGGCGCGGAACCAGGAGCGGATCGTCGGCCACGACGGCCAACGCCGGGTCGAGGTCGTCGTCGATGGCGCCGGCGGCATCGCCGAGGTGAACATCGATCCGGACTTCGCGGAGGACTCGCACGCCTTCAACATCTCCCGAGCGGTCACGGAGGCGATCAAGAACGCCCTCGCCGCGTCCGCCGCGCAGTCGGCCGTGGCCCTGGCGCCGGTCGACGATCTCAACGCCATGGTCGCCAAGCTCAACGACCCGCGGGGCATGGCAGCCATCCTCAAGCCCGACACCTACAGCTGAAGGAGCACGAACCATGACTCTCGAGGTCGCACTGGAGAACCTCGCCGCGGACACGGACACGTGGGCGTCGGCAGCGGACACGATCACCACGATGTCCTCCTCGCTGGCTGGCCTCACCCTCGGTGAGTTCGTCTTCACCGGCAGGGGCTACGCGGCGGGGGTGGCGTACGAGGAGGTTCGGGCACACATGGAGAGCCTCACCTCCACCGGCGGGACCGAACTGAACGACACGGTGAGCACGTTGCGCAAGATCCACGCCGACTACGCGGACAACGAGGCGGCCGCAACCGCAAGGTACAACGGCATGTGGACCTACGACGGCTGACCCGACCGCACCCGCAGTGACTCCGCACACTTCAGAAAGGCACTCCCCATGAATCTCATCGATGAAATCCTGCGGCTGGTCCAGGAGATCCAGAACACCTGGCAACGCTTCGTCAACCTGGTCAACGGCGCCCTCTCCTCCGTGCCGGTGTTCCTCCAATGGGTGATCGACAGCGTCAACCGGTTGTGGGAGCAGGTCGTGCAGATGTGGAACGACTTCTGGGAGGGCGTGAGCGACTTCCTGAGCCGGTTCGGTGACCCGGGTGCGGTCGCCACGGCCAGCGCGAGCTGGACCAGCATGGTCTCGCAGCCGGCCGGCGAGGTCGCCGCAACGGTGACCACCGGACAGCTCTCCGCGGATGACGACGCCTGGTCGGGCGACGCCGCCACCAAGTACCGCACCCGGGCCGGAGAGCAGCAGGCCACGATCTCCGCGATCCGTGACGAGGTGGCGACGAAGGTGGTCGCCGCGCTGGACGGCATGAAGCTCGCGATGTTCGTGTTCTACGGCGCCCTGATCGCGGCGATCCTCGCACTGATCGGTGCGATCATCGGCGGCCTCGCCTCGTCGGCGACGATCGTCGGTATCCCCGCCGGGATCGTGATCATCATCGGGGCCGGTGCCATCGCGATCGGTGCGATCGTCGTGGCCGGCATGGTCTTCAGCGGCACCGCCGATCAGCGGGCCAGCGAGATGCGCTCGGCGATCACGAGCGCCAAGGTGACCAGTTGGCCGGAGTTCGTGGTCTGACGTGATCTCGCTCCGTGCGGCCGGGATCGCCTACGCCGTCCTCGCGCTGGCGCTCGCGGCCGCGTCACTCTGGCTGCGCACCTTCCCCACCCCGCGAAGCAGCGACGCGGACCTGCTCATCAGCATCATCATCGCGGTCATCGCCGTCTCGGCGGCGGTGGCCGCGGTGGTGCTGTTGCTGGTCCTCGGTGCCGGGGCCAAGCCGAGCAACAGCGGCGTCGTCATCCTGGTGGCCGGAACCCACGGGGCGGTGACGCTGGTCTGCGTGATCCTGCTCGTGTTCGCCTTCATGCAGGGCGCCACGGCGACCGGGATCGGCGTGATCGCGATCGTCATGAACGCCGGCAGCATCCTGGCGACCGTGCTCGCGACACGTGGGCAGATGGGTCGCAACCGTCGGGCGATGGCCCTCACCCAGCAGCCCGGACCGCCCCGGCAGCAGCCACCGCCCGGCCCACGCGGCTGACCAACCCACGCCTCGCCGTCGGGCATCGAACCCGCCGTCGGGACGCACGCCTCGCCGTCACCGGGCCCGGTTGTGTGCGAGGGCGACGTCGAGCCACTCGGAGAGCGCGGCCTCGGTGTCGAGGTGCGCCGCGGAGACCGAGATCCAGCCCGGTCCCATCGTGCGTCCGGCGCCCATCTCGGCCTCCTCGGCGCCCGGCCTGGCGAGCAGCTCGTCGTGCCGCTCCGCGGGGACGCGGACCAGCAGGTCACCGGGCTTGCGGGCGCTGACGACCATCTTGTCGTTCACCATGAACGACCGGCCCCCGAACATCGAGACCTCCCGGGTCGACGGCTCGCCCGCGAGCAGGTCGCGGAGGCGGTCGATCAGCTCTGACTGGGGCGAAGTGCTCACGCTTCCTCCTCCGGGTCGAACCTCGCCGGGTCGGTGCGCTCACCGGAGCGGAACAGTTCCAGGGCGGCACCCGGCTCGACCGACGACGCATAGAACATGACCGATTCGTCGGCGGCTACGAACAGCGAGACCCCACCGCGCACGGGCTGGACCAGCAGCACGGCGTCATCATCGGTCAACGTGAACGTCCGCAACGCGATCCCGGGCCACACCCGGTGCAGCAGTGCGGTGCCGATCGCGACCAGGCGCCGCTGCCCAGGCGTGGCCGCGCCCTCCGTGAGTTCCACCCTGGTCATCGGGCCGGCTCCCCCACCACGGTGTCCCCCACGCGCAACTGCCCGCCGCCGAGCGGGACCAGCCGGGTGCCGAACCAGGTCGCACGGTCCCACCGGCGGTGCCGGGCCAGGGTCCGGATCGGCTCCTTGCCACCGGCGAGGGTCACCGGGTCGATCGTCGTCATCACGCACCGGTCGCAGATCTCGGAGGTCCGGAACTCGACGTCACCGATACGCACGGTCGGCCAGTTGTCCTCGGCGAACGGCTCCTCGCCGTCGATGACGACGTTCGGCCGGAACCGCAGCATGCTCAGCGGCGCGACGACCGAACGCATGGCCTGACCGGCGACCCCCGGACCGCTGAGGTCGTTCGGATCGAGTCCGGCGGGATCCGGCTCCCCGGCCTCGGCATCGATCCAGTCCTGCAGCTGGGCCAGCGAGGCCTCCGACGTCAGCAGCAGCGGGCCGGCATCGGCCAGGGTGAGCGAGTCCCCGGGGCGCCCGCCGTGTTCGTCGTCGATCGAGCGCACCGTCGGGTCGTCCTGCCAGACGAGTCGCACCGGCCGGCCCACCCGGGCACTGATCCAGTCGCTCGCGCAGGCCTGCGCCGGTACGGCGAGTCCCTGCCTGGCGTGGCTGACCGGCACCGGAGCGACGCCGCGTGGGCTCTGGACGACGATGCTCCCGGAGTCCGCGTGCAGCCGGATCGCGTCCACCCCGATCACCTCGGCGCGCAGTCCGAGCAGGGCGCGCACCTCGCGGGCCGTGACCTTCTTCCCGGCCTCGTCGACGATGCCCCAGCGCCGGTCCCCCGCCAGACCCCACGGCTCGACCCGGGCCTCGGACACCTTCTGGCCGCCGAGGGACTTCACCGGATAGACGCGCAACTGGGTGACCTGCATGCGCCGATCCTCCCCCATCCATCGCACCGATGGCCACGGTCGCGCCGGTTGTCCCACGCAGCGCTGCGCCGCTGACCCGTCCGGCGGGTCAGGGGTCCAGACGGATGAACCTGAAGGCCGCGAGCGTCCCGATCGCGGCGAGCCAGGCGACGGCCACGAGGGCGCCGCTCGCCCCCGTCAGCAGCGCATCGGTGTCGGCGTACAGCTGTGACGCGGCCCGGTCCGGGAGCCAGCGTGCGTGCTCGGTGAGGCCGGCCGCCACGGGCGAGATGATCACCATCAGGCCGAGCATCGCGACCAGCGCGGGCACGAGGTGCCGCACCGCCACGGCGACGGCGTGGGCGAGCAGGCCGATCACGGCGAGATAGGCGATCGCACCGGCCAGGCGCCACGGGGCGCGATCCGCCGTCAGCGTCACCTCGGTGACGCCTGCCGCGATCGCGGCGCTCGCGTGCGCCGCGCCGATGCTCAGCGCGGCGCCGGCGCCCACGACGGCGACAGTGGCCATGGTCTTGCCCGCCAGGGCGCGCGCCCGGTCGGGTACCGCGACGAGCGTCGTGGCGATCTGGCGCCCGTCGTACTCGTGGCCGGCCGGCAGCACACCGAGCAGGATGATCCCGACCTGCACGAACGGGACCGCGGCCAGGACGAGCTCGACGACTGTCGACGGCGTCCCCTGGGCCGCCGCGGACGCGGCGAGCGCGGCGGCGATGACGACCCCGGTCAGGACGGTGCCGACCATCGTGAACCCGATGACCGGCAGCGTCCGGAGCTTGTCCAGCTCCGCGGCCAGGACCCGCGTGCCCATCACGCGTCCCGGCGGCGGAAGACCACCGCGGCCACGGCCAGGAGCAGCACGGTCCACCCGGCCATGACGAGGGCACCGGGGCCGGCGGCCAACCCACCGTCGACTGTGTCCACACCGGTGAACAGCCGGCGGCCGGCGAGGTCGGGCAACCAGTGCGCCAGTGGGGTGAGGTTGGTCAGCAGCAAGGAGACCGACACCACCGAACTGTTCGCGATCAGCACGATCGGCGCGATCAGCCCGCTGCGGGTCAGCAGGGTGACCGCGGTGGCGATGAGCCCGGTGAGCGTCCAGTAGAGGGCACCGCCGAGGCCGCGCATCAGCGCCTGCGCCGGCGTCACCGTCTCCGTGCCGGCGCCGCCGATGACCGCCGTCGCGATCCCCGCGGTGATGGGCAGGGTGATGGCGGCGACGGCGATCACGAGCACGACGAGAACGGTCGCCTTCGCGGCGAGCAGGCTCACCCGGCGTGGCATCGCGGTCAGGGTGGCCGTGATCTGCCGCCCGCCGCCGGCGTCCGTGCTGTTCGCGGCGTACTCGCTGCTGATCATGACGACGCCGAGGACGACCGCACCGACGGTGCCGAGCGGCATCGCGGCGAACGCAGCCTCGAACGCCGACGTGTTCGCAACCCGCTCGGGCGTGCCGGCGTCGATCGCGGAGCGGGTCGTCACGGCGTTGAGCACCGTGATCGCGATCGAGCCGAGCACCACGACCGCGATGCCTGCCCAGGCTGCGGGCAGGGTCAGGGTCTTGCGCAGTTCCGCCACGAGCGGGCCGGCTACCCTCATCGGTGCGCTCCCGCGTCGCCGCCGGTGAGGGCGAAGAACGCGTCCTCGAGCCGGTCGTACCCGGTGGTGAGCTCGGCGAGGGTCCCGGTCGCCACGATCCGCCCGCCCGCGATAACCACGAGGTCGTCCGCGACGTCGGCGACCTCGGCCATCAGGTGGCTGGACAGCAGCACGGTCCCGCCCGCGGCGGCCTGGTCACGCAGGAGGCCGCGCATCCAACGGATGCCCTCCGGGTCCAGCCCGTTGACCGGTTCGTCCAGGACGAGTGCCTGCGGTTCGCCGAGCAGCGCCGCCGCGAGCCCGAGTCGCTGTCCCATGCCCAGCGAGAACCGCCCGACCCGGACCCCGGCGGAGGACGCGAGCCCGACCTGGTCCAGCGCCTCGCCGACGCGGCTTCGGGCGATGCCATTGCTGCGAGCCAGCCAGGCCAGATGGTCACGCGCCGTCCGGGCGCGGTGCGCGCCGGAGCCGTCGAGCATCGACCCGACCGTGCGGAGCGGGTCGCGCAGGGTCCGGTACGGACGGCCGCCGACCAGGGCGGTTCCGCCGTCGGGCCGGTCGAGCCCGAGCAGGATCCGCAGCGTGGAGGACTTGCCGGCGCCGTTGGCGCCGAGGAACGCGGTCACGCGGCCCGGGCGGGCCTCGAAGCCGACGTGATCGAGCACGGTCCTGGTGCCGTGACGTTTGACGAGTTGATCGATGAGGAGCATGCCCACCATCCGATCGCGGGCGCGCCCGGCCGGCATCGGCCCGGGGTCCGGACGTGACCGGCGGGCCTCGGACCCGGGTCCGTCAGACCCAGGTCCGATGTGCGGCCGGGCCGGGGTATCTACACTCGGGCAGGTGCCCCAGACCGACCGTCCCGTGCTGCACTCGCGCGTCTGGCTGGTGGCCGGTGGCGTGATCGTGGCGCTGGTGCTCGTGCTCTCGACGGTCGGCGTCGATCCGCCGTTCGGTGCGATGGCGGTCCTGCTGGGCGCCGCCGTGTTCGCCACCGCCGTGCTCGCCTGGGCTCTGTGGCGAGCCCGGCAGGAGCGACGCGCCTTCGAGGACGAACTGACCGCATGGGCCGCCGAGCGCGCGGCCCAGGCCGAGCGCCTGCGGATCGCCCGTGACCTGCACGACCTGGCCTCGCATGGGCTCGGCCTGATCACCGTCCGCGCTGCCGCGGCCCGCACGGTCGCCGGTCCGGCCGCGGCGACCGAACGGGCCACCGCCCTGGCGGACATCGAACGGACCGCCCGGGGTGCCACGACCGAGCTACGCCGGATGCTCTCGGTGCTGCGCACGCCCGGAGAGGGAGCACCGCTGCGGCCCGCGGAGACGCTCGCCGACCTGCCGCGGATCGTGGCCGACGCCCGTGCCGGCGGGGTCGAGGCCGCGCTCGAGATCGCCGACCTCGGCGAGGTCTCCGCCGGAACCCAGCTGGCCTTGTGCGCGATCGTGCGCGAGGGCCTGACGAACACCGCGCGGCACGCCGGCCCGACGGCGGCCCGCGTCCTGGTCTCGCGCGCGGGCGAGACGGTGCTCGCCACGGTCACCGATGACGGCCCGGCCCCCGGGTGGGCGCCGCACCCCGGCGCGGGTGCGGGGATCGCGGGGCTGCGCGAGCGCGTCGACGCCCTCGGTGGCACGCTGCTCGGTGAGCGCGTTGGTGGCGGCTACCGGCTCACCGCCCGGCTGCCCGAGCCCGTCGGACCGGCGGGCACGCCGTGACCGGGTCGGTGCGGGTTCTCGTCGTCGACGACCAGCCTTTGATCCGGCACAGCCTGCGGCTCATCGTGGACGGCGCGCCGGACCTGGCCGTCGTCGGCGAGGCGGACACCGGCGGGAGTGCGCTCGAGCGGGCTCGCGAGTTGCGGCCGGACATCGTGCTCATGGACCTCCGGATGCCCGGCGGCGACGGCATCGAGGCGACCCGCCGCATCGCCGCCGACCCCGCGCTCGCCCGCACCCGGGTGCTGGTGCTGACCATGTTCGAGCTCGACGAGTACGTCCACGCGGCCCTGGGCGCCGGGGCGAGCGGGTTCCTCCTCAAGGACGCCGAACCGGCCCGGCTCACCGACGCGATCCGGCGCACCCACGCCGGCGAGTCACTCTTCGCTCCGAGCGTCCTGGCCCGGCTCGTCGAGAACTACCTGAGCCGGTCCGCACCCGCGAGCGCGCCGGCATCACTCACCGACCGGGAGGCGCAGGTGCTCACCCTCGTCGGCCGCGGGCTGTCCAACGACGAGATCACCCAGGCCCTCACGATCTCGATGGGCACGGTGAAGACCCACATCGGCAGCCTGCTGTCCAAGCTGCACGCCCGAGACCGCGCCCAACTCGTCATCGCTGCGTACGAGCACGGCCTGGTCGGCGCCGGCGCGCGATCGCCGCGCTGACTGCGACGAGTGCCCCTGGCAGCGTGTTTCCATCCCCTAAACGACATAGTATGGTCCGTTGTTAGCATGTTTAGGGGATTGGTTGGGAGGTTCCGATGCAGTCGTTCATGCCGCTTGAGCGGACCCTGGGAACTGTGCCCGGATCCCTGGTCCGGCAGCTCAGCCGGATCGACATCGGCCGAGGGCGCGAAGAACTCTACGCCAACCAACTCCCTGAGCTGCTGACCGAGCTTGCCGCCCGCGCACGGGTGGAGTCCATCACGGCATCCTCCGCCCTCGAAGGCGTCGTGGTGTCCGACCGGGGCCGGGCAGCGAAGATCATCGCCGGCTCCGCGAGAGGGCTGCGCACCAGGAGCGAGCAGGAGCTGGCCGGGTACCGGGGCGCCCTGGACTACCTGTTCACCGGGGACTGGCGTCCGCTGAACCTCGGCCTCCTCCTCCACCTGCACCGCCTGCTGTTCCACGAGACCCCCGGGCACGACGGCGCCTTCAAGAGCAGCGACAACCTGGTCGTCGACAGGTCACCGGACGGCACCCGCACAGTCCGCTTCAAGCCGGTTGCGGCCGCACAGACCGAACACTTCACCGCCGAGCTCATCGAGCGCTACAACACCGCCGTCCGTGACGGCACGTCCCACCCGGTCCTCCTGGTCGGGCTGTTCGTACTCGACCTACTGACCATCCACCCGTTCGACGACGGCAACGGGCGTGTGGTGCGAGTCCTGACCAACGCCCTCCTGACTGACGCCGGGTACGGCGTCGCACGCTACGTCTCGCTGGAGCAACTCATCGCCGAGTCCGCGGATGGCTACTACGACAGCCTGCTCGCCTCGACCCACGGGTGGCACACGAACGAGCACGATCCGTGGCCGTGGCTGAGGTACTTCGTCGCCCGGCTGGCCGCCGCGTACGACCGCTTCGAACAAGGCGCTGCCTCCGACCGGTCGGCGGGAACCAAGCAGGATCGGGTCCGCGAGTATGTGCTTGCCCACGCCCCGGAGTTCTTCACGATCGCCGACGTCCGCAGCGCACTTCCCGGGATCAGTGACCCGACCATCCGACTCTCCCTCGACTCACTCAGGACCGAGGGCAGGATCAGGTCCGAGGGAACGGGGCGCGGCGCGAGGTGGCGCCGCCTCGTCGGGTTGTAGCCACGGACGCACCACGCCGCCAGAGACACCGGCGCTAAGCGACTTTCCCATGAGGAAAGTCGACGCTAGAGTTTCCTCCATGGAAAGTGACGCCGCCGCCACACGCGAAGCGCTCGATGCCGTGAGCGCGACGAGAGAGCTCAACGCGGAGCGGCTCCGGCGCCCGAAGCGGTACTGGATCATGCTGGGGCTGATGCTCTCCGTGTTCGCGCTCCTGCCGTACACGGCCGGCTGGCCCCCACTGCTGCAGATCCTCGTTCCGCCGGCACTCATCGCGCTCATCGCGGTCGCCCTCGGGCGGAAGCAGCCGACGGCGGTGCGCAAGCTCCGGATGTCCGGGCGGATGGTGCTCCAGCTCCTCGGGTTCGCGATCCTCGCGGGCGTCGCGGTCGCGATCAGCCGAGGGGTCTACCTCGAGCAGGGGTGGTGGTGGGCACCGCTGGTCGCGGCGGCACTCCTGTTCGCCTTCGTCGCCACAGCGGGGCCACGCCTGGATCGCTCCTGGGCGCGCCGAGCGAGCCACGGCGAGGAATGACGCCGTGCCGCCTGCCCTCGACCCGGTGATCCACCCGATCCAGCGACTGCGGATCTGCGCGCTGCTCGACCCGGTCACGGAGGAGGAGTTCGCCGCGCTCCGCGATCTGCTCGAGACGAGCGACTCGGCTCTCAGCAAGCAGCTCTCAGCCCTCACGGAGGCCGGCTACGCCTCCCAGCGCCGGGCTGCCCGGGGCGGGCGGAGCCGC
The DNA here is from genome assembly GCF_902703175.1 of Occultella aeris. GTDB lineage: Bacteria > Actinomycetota > Actinomycetes > Actinomycetales > Beutenbergiaceae > Occultella > Occultella aeris. The sequence goes on from NZ_CACRYJ010000059.1 coordinate 164,045, forward strand.
GTCTGGGTGCAACTCACGCCGACCGGCAGGCGGGCGTTCCGCAATCACGTCGCCGCTCTGACCGCCCTGGCGAGCCACGCCGGCGACCCCGACTGAGACGTCAGGTGCGCGTGAGGACGACGACGGGAGTGTGCGGTCGCGCCGCGGCGTAGGTGCGGACGTCGCCCCAACCGCGGTAGTCGTCGAACCGGGCCAGGAGCCGGTCCCGCTCGCCCCCGGTGGCCTCCCGGCCCCGCAAGCTCACGGCGCCGTCCGCGGTGTCCACCTCGACGTCGGGCCGTGCCTGCAGGTTCAGCCACCACGCCGGGTGGCTCGGGGCCCAGCCGTTCATCGCGAGGCTGACGAGGTCCTCGCCGTCGAGGAAGTAGCAGAGCATGACGGCGCGCGGCTCACCGGTGCGGCGACCGACGGTGCGCAGTCGTAGGATGCCGGCCTTGCGTCCCGGCACGGGGCGGGCCAGGCCGAGGCGCGTGGTCCGGTACAGGAACCTGTGCCCGGCCCACGCGGACCGGATGAACCATCGTGGCGGCAGCGGAGGTGCCGGGTTCTGGATCGACATGTCATCGCCTTCTCACTGTAATTCGTACCATCTACACCGTAGGTCTACAGCGTAGACCTACGGTGTAGTGGCGTCAACGCTCCTGACCTAGACTGTCCCGCAATGACCACTCACCAGCCCCGGACCACCCCGGCCGGACTCACCCCGGAGGGCATCGTCACCGTGGCCATCGCCGTCGCGGACGCCGGCGGACTGGCAGCCGTGAGCATGCGCCGGGTCGCGCAGGAACTCGGGGTGGACCCGATGTCGCTCTACCGGCACGTCGGCACCAAGGACGGGCTCCTCGACCTGATGACCGACGCCGTGGTGAGCGACATCGAACCCGTGGCGACGCCGTCTGGCGACTGGGTCGCGGACGCGCGCGAACTGATGCTCTCCGCGCGAGGCACCATGCTCGCCCACCCGTGGACCGCCGCCGCGATCAAGGACCGGCGCGAACCCACCCCCGCGACCCTGCGCCACCTGAACGCGCTGCTCGAGATCCTGCGCACCGGTGGCCTGGATCTGGCCCTGACCCACCACGCGCTGCACGTCCTGGGCAGCCGGGTGCTGGGCTTCAGCGACGATCTGTTCGACGACGCCGCGGCAGAGCAACCGGCACCGGAGGCCGTCGCGGCGCAGCTGGCGTTCTTCACGCGGGACCTGCCGCGGCTCGCTGAGCTGGCCGTCGCGGCCACGCACGAGGGTGGTCTCGGCGGCTGCGACGACGACGAGGAGTTCGCGTTCTCGATCGACCTGATGCTCGCCGGCCTGGAGCGCCGGCGGCAGGGTCTCGCCTGAGGCCGCCTACGCGTCGGCGACCGGCTGGCGCAGTATCGTGCGCTGCTTCTGCGGCGGTGTCCGGCGGCTGTCGGTGAGGTAGATCTCGTGGTGGGTGCCGGCCATGCGCAGCCCGCTCGCGGGGATGAACTCGTGGTGCAGCTGCCGTAGCACGGCGGCCTCGTCGTCGAAGGGGCCGAGATGCAGGGTCTGCACGCACCGGCCCTCGGCGAGCGCCTCCAGCCGCACCTCCCCGAGCCGCGCCGGCGGCCCCTTCCTGCCCGCCTGCTCGACGGCGGCCGCGAACATGTCCGCGTCGATCCAGTCCGGGACCATGATCATGAGCGTCCAGTCCCACTGTGACTTGTCCCGGGCGGCCGTGAACGCGTCCATGTCACGTGCCCACCAGAGCCCTTCCAGCGGCATCACGACGTAGTCCCGGCCGAGGCCGGTCTTGCTCGCGAACTTGAGCTTGTAGGCCACCGGGTACAACGCCTCCAGTGCGCCGGCGAACTGCGGTGAGGTGTTCGGGTCCCCGTGACCGTCGATCATCAGGTACTGCAGGTCCGGCACGTCGAGGATCCGGAACTGCCCGCGCTTGGCCCGGTAGGCGTCGAGGGTCTTCTTGAAGTCGGTCTTCTCCGTCATCGGCGCACCACGGCCCAGGGGTGGGCCTGGACCTTCCTCCTCGGCTGTCCGCGATTGTAGGAGATGGCCGGCTCGCCGTGTGGCGCCAGTCCGCCGGACCGGCGCCACGCCGACGAGTCCGTGGACTACTTCCGCGTCATGGTGCTCTGGTAGCCGCCGCCCCCGGGGTAGACCCAGTCGCCGACCATCACCGAGTCGCCCGCCGTGAACGTGCCCCGGAAGTAGGCAGGGCTGCCCTTGGCGCCCGCCCAGATGGTCAGGGTGTCGCTGGTCAGGTCGTACACATAGTCGAAGGTGTTCCCCATCGAGTCGTAGAACCGGGAGGACACGTTCTCGCCGACCGGCTCCCCGAACGGGTGCAGATGTCCGATCACCTCGTAGCCGGTGACCGACTGCCCGTACTGCTCCAGTTCGACGTGCTGGATGAGGAAGTGTCCGCCGAGCATCCACTCGTAGCGGACGGTGCCCTCGGCCCCACCGGTCACAGCCCACGTGCCGACGAGCCGGTCGAGCGCGCGGACGGCCTCGCTCGGCTGTGGCGGCGCCTCCTGCTCGTACGCCTCGGTGCCCGTCACCTGGTCGTTCATGTCGGTGTTCATGATGTGTTCCTTCGCGTCCGGAGCGTCCTCGGTGGCCGCCCTCGTCCGGTACCTCGGAGCGGCGGCGCGCTTCTCGACACGTCTGCGAGAAAATCCGTGCCGCGATTTCCGACGGCGGATGTCGAGACCGCGTGTCCGGCTCCGTGGTTGCGGTGTGGGTCGCCCGACCGGGCGGCCACGATCCGAAACTGGAGGACATCATGAGCACCAACACCGCAGCGCCGGCCCGGTCCGGGCGGGACGGCAGGCCTCGGGCGGCCGTTCACGTATCGACTCACGCCCTGACCACCACGGCGGCTCTCGCCGGCCCCTTCTTCTTCGCGTCATCGGCCCTTCAGGCACTGGCGCGGGACGGCTTCGACATCCGGGTCCACCCGCTCAGCCAGCTCGCCACCGGCGATCTCGGGTGGATCCAGCTGGCCACGTTCGTCCTGACCGGCCTGGCCGCCGGAGGCCTGGCCGTCGCCCACCGGCGGTTGGTCACAACGGGGGCCGGGTCACGGATCATCCCGGTGTTCCTCGCCGTGTTCGCCGGCGCGTTCGTGGCGGCGGGTCTGTTCCCGATGGATCCCCAGAACGCCTTCCCGATCGGGGCGCCGGACGGCCCGGTGACGATGTCGTGGCACTCGATCGTGCACTCGACGGCGGCCGCGGTGTCCTTCACGGCCCTCGCCGGTGCCTGCATCGCCGCGCTCGTCCGATCCATCCGGCACCGCCGCTCCCTGGCCTCGATCGGTCACGGTCTCGTCGCGCTCACGCTGCTCCTGCCCGCGGACCCGACCTGGTGGACCGTGCAACTTGTCATCACGAGCATGATCGCGTTCACCTGGGTGAGCCTGACCGCCCTGCGCCTGCGCAAGGGCGTGTGACACGATGCCAGATCTGCCAGATCTGCCGAGCGTTCCGGGAGGACGACGATGAAGTTCCTGCTGCTGGGCTACACGCCCGCCGAGTCGTGGGACGCCGAGACCGCCGACACCCCGAGCGAGGAGGCGCTCGACGCGTTCGCCGCCTACACCTCGTTCGAGGCGGAGCTGCGCGAGTCCGGAGAGCTCCTGCACACCGAGGGTCTTGGCCATCCCGCCGTCACCACCACCGTCCGCAAGACCGACGCCGGCGTGATCGCGACCGACGGACCGTTCGCCGAGCTGAAGGAGGTCCTCGCCAGCTTCGCGGTCATCGAGTGCTCCAGTCTTGAACGTGCCCGCGACATCGCTGCCCGCATCGTCAGCGTCCTCGGCGAGCCGATCGAGATCCGGCCGATCATGGGTGACGACTTCGCCCGATGATCGACGACGCCGACCCTGCCGACCGGGGCTCCGAGCGCCCGAGCATCGAGCACGTGCTGCGCACCGAGACGCCGCACGTGCTCGGTGCGTTGGTGCGACGGTTCGGCCGTTTCGAGCTCGCCGAGGACGCCGTCCAGGAGGCGCTCCTGGTCGCGCACCGACGCTGGGCGCAGGACCGGATCCCGGACGAGCCCCGCAGCTGGCTCATCCGGGTCGGCTACCGCAGGATGATCGACCAGCTCCGCTCCGAGCAGGCCGCGCGGCGCCGGGAGGCCGATTCGGCCCGTGCCGACCCGGTGCTGGTCGACCCCACCCAGCCCGGGCCCGCCGTGGTCGAGCACGACGACAGCCTCGACCTGCTGCTGCTGTGCTGCCACCCCACCCTCAGCGAGGCCTCCCAGGTCGCCCTCACCCTCCGCGCCGTCGGCGGCCTGACGACCGCCGAGATCGCGCGTGCCTACGGCACCACCGAGACCACGATGGGCACCCGGATCAGCCGCGCGAAGCAGAGCCTACGGCGGGCCGGTGCCCGCTTCGAGATCCGCGACGGCGACGACGCTGCGGCCCGGATCACGGCCGTGATGCGGGTGCTCTACCTGATCTACAACGAGGGCTACACGGCGACGTCCGGTGAGAGCCTGACCCGCACCGATCTGAGCTCGGAGGCGATCCGGCTGGCCCGGATGCTGTGCACCCTCCTGCCCGCCGATCCCGAGGCGACCGGGCTCCTCGCGCTGATGCTCCTGACCGAGGCCCGCCGGGAGGCGCGGACCGGCCCCGAGGCCGAACTCGTCGTGCTCTCCGACCAGGACCGCTCCCGGTGGAACAACGGGCAGATCGCCGAAGGACGGGACCTGATCGAGGGCGCCTGGGCGCGGCGTCAGATCGGTCCGTACCAGTTGCAGGCTGCGATCGCGGCCGTGCACGTGCAGTCACCCAGGGCCACCGAGACCGACTGGCCCCAGATCGCCGCGCTCTACCTCTGGCTCGAGCACCTCCAACCCACCGCACCCGTGCGCCTGAGTCGAGCGGTCGCCGTCGGGCAGGCGTTCGGGCCGCGCCGCGGCCTCGCACTGCTCGACGAACTCGACCGGGAGCAAGCGCTCAGCGACGACCCGCTCGTGACCCACCGGGTCCACGCAGTACGGGCGCACCTGCTCGAACAGCTCGGCGAGGTCCAGCGCGCCCGGGCGGAGTTCCGTGCCGCAGCGAACCTGACCACGAACGACATCGAACGCCGCTACCTCCTGCGCCGCGCAGACGGAGCCGAGCCGTGACGCTCAGGTCTGGCTCCCGGCTACGCGAACGCCGTTGAGTCCGAAGTCCCAGACACCGCCGTCGATGTGCTCACGGGCGATGTCGAGCTGTCCGGTGTGGGCCGCGTTGTCGTTGAACAGATGCAGGAGCACGCCCCTGACGGTGCTCTGCCGGTAACCGCCCCAGGCGCCCTCCGGCCACCAGAGCGGCGCGGACTCGCTGGCGATGTGCTCGACGGCGGCACGCGCCTCGGCGCCGGTGGTCCGGCGCAGGTCCTCCAGCAGCGTCGCGAAGGGTACGTCCGGGTCGTTGTCCCACGCAGTGTCCTCCTGGAAGTCCATGGGATGCCCGGCGACGACGTTGTGGAGCCAGAAGCTGGTCGAGTCGCGCACGTGTCCGACCAGGCCGGCGACGCTCCAGCCGGACGGGGCCACCGGTATGCGCACCTGGGTTTCCGTGAGCCCCTGCGCGGAGCCGCGGATGTGCTCGGTGGTGTGCTGGATCCAGTCGAGCAGTTCGATGGTGACGGGGTCTGGGAGCTGTTCGTGTGTCATGACCATAGGTCGGAGCAGAGTTGAGGCTTTCGACATGCCGACCCGTGCTCCGAGCGCCGGCAGTGCCGGCGCGCGAGCCTAGTCGGGCTTCCCGTGGGTCAGGGCGGGGAAGATCCAGGTGCCGTCGAGGATTTCGGTGCGGGGTCGGTAGAGCCGCACGAGGTAGTTCCAGCCTTCGGTGATCGGGATCGCGTTGGGCACATCGGGTGGGTAGTCGCCGAACCTGACGGTCGTGGTGCCGTCGGGATTGCGTACGCCGGTGATGTCGTTCACGGTGTAGGCGCCACGCTCGTTCGGTTCGAAGTAGCCCTTCGCGTTGTACACCGAGATCGACCAGAACCCGTCCACCGGGACATCCGCCACGGTGAGTTCGTAGTTGCCGACCGGAAGGCGGGGTTCGACGCCGATGTAGGAGGCTTCGCTGCTCGGAAGGCCGCCCCAACCGGCTGCGCTACCGATCAGGTGCCGCACCGGGTCGACCTCGCCCTTGGCGCCGAACATCCGGTCGAACCCGGTGAGCTTGCGGGCCAACGACAGCAGCGCGTCGCGGGTCTCGTCGAACGATGTCGGGTCGTAGTCCGGGTACTCGAAGGTGGTCGCGGCGCTGTTGGTCAGGGTGATCTGATCCTGGATCGCCGCGACCGCCACGAGGTCGGCTGGGTCGGCCGGGTCCACGAGCGTCCGCACCGCAACCACGACATACGGCGTGCCGAACCGCTCTGCCGTGATCTCGTACTCACCCGGGTCGTGGAAGATCGCGTCGACGTAGTGGTCCTCGTTCACGACCATGGCGGAGAGATACCGGCCTCCGGCCTCGGGCAGGGTGAGCGACGCTCCGGCTGCGGCGTCGACGACGGCGAAACTGTAGAGCGTGTCACGGTTGAGCCGGATCACGGTCTGGTGGTCGATCGCCGCCGGCACCCGGTTGTGCACGAATCGGCCGATCCCACCCGCGCTCTCCTGCAGGTCATGGAACATGCGGTCCGTCTCGGCACGGGCGAAGTTGTCGGAGTTCACACGTATCGTCACGCGCTGATGGTGGCACGCGAGCAGCGGTGGCGCCAGAGCCGGGCGGGCTCCGACGTTCGGCTCAGAACCGACGGTCGCACGATCCGGGGGTGACCTGAGCAACGACTGACCGGCGGTGCTGGCACACTTCTCGCGTGAGCAACTCCCCCGGCGAGGCGGCCGCACCGGAGCCCCTGAGCCGGCGCAACGTCTGGGGCTTCGGCCTTGGCACCCTCGGGCGGGACATGGTCGCCGCGATGGTGACGCTGTTCCTGCTCGTCTACCTCACCGAGGTCGTCGAAGTCTCGAACCAGACCTTGGGCGCCATCACCGTGGTGCTCGTGCTGATGCGCCTGTTCGACGCCGTCAACGACCCGGTGATGGGGTTCGTCGTCGACAACACGCGGTCCCGGTGGGGCAAGTTCAAGCCGTGGATCGGCGTCGGGGCGCTGGCCTGGGCGGCGGCAACCGTGCTGATGTTCTCCGACTGGGGCGTCGACGGTGCCGCATTCGTCATCGTGTTCGTGGGCGTCTACCTCGTCTGGGAGGTCGCCTACACCGTCAACGACATCTCCTACTACGGCATGTTGCCGTCCCTGTCCCGGGACCAGGGCGAACGTGAGCGGATCGGCGTCGTGGCCCGGGTCTGCGCGAACATCGGCCTGTTCGCCCTCGTGGTGGCGCTGGTGCCGGTGACCGACGCCCTCGAAGATGCGCTCGGCTCGGCGCAGCGCGCCTGGTTCACCCTCGCCGTGGTCCTGGTCGTCATCATGCTCGCGTTCCAGGCGATCACGCTCCTCGTGACCCGCCAGCGGGTCGCCGTCGAGACGGCCGCCCCCACCCCGCTGCGCGACCTGCTCGGGGTGATCGTCCGCAACGACCAGCTCCTCTGGGTCACGCTGGCGATGGTGATCTTCATGACCGGGTACACGGTCACCACGAGCCTGGGGCTGTATTACTTCACCTACATCTTCGGCGACGCGGGGATGTACTCGGTGTTCGCGGCGATCCTCGGCGTCACGCAGATCGTCGGGCTCCTCGTCTTCCCGCTGGTCTCGGCGCGACTGTCGCGGCGCCGGGTACATCTGTTGGCCACCGCGCTCTGCGTTTCGGGCTATGCCGTGTTCCTGCTCGCGGACTCCACGATGGCGGGGATCGGCATCGCCGGGGTGCTGCTGTTCGGTGGGCAGGCGTTCATCCAGCTGCTCATGATGATGTTCATCGCGGATTCCGTGGAGTACGGGCAGTGGAAGCTGGGACGGCGCAACGAGTCGGTCACATTCTCCCTGCAGCCGTTCATCTACAAGGCCTCCAGCGCACTCGGGGCCGGTGCCGTGGGGCTCACCCTCATCCTCTCCGGGGTGAACGAGGCCGACACGCCGGCCGACGTCACCGCGGGCGGCACGGCCCTGTTCAAGATCGCGATGATGGGCCTGCCGATGCTGCTCGTGACCGTCAGCTGGCTGGTGCTCTCCCGCCGCTACCGCCTCGACGAGGCGACCTACGCCGGGATCGTGACCGACCTCTCGGACCGTGAGGAGGCGCTGGTTTCCGACGCCGGCATCGACCCGTCCACCGGGCCCATCGCAGCCGCCGGAGGCACCGATGACGCACGTTGAGGCGCGCACCCGGCTGAAGGAGATCTACGGCCACCCGGTCGGGCGGGACGCCATCGACAAGGTGCTGCTGCAGCTGGGCCGCTCGAGCCGGTGGGTCCGCAACCCGGTCGTGGCGAACCTGCGCCTCGACACCGTCGCGCGGCTCGCCCGGCCCGTCCTGGGCGAGGCGTTCGCGCAGTCGCTCGTCACGGTGCTGGCCGACCACGGACCGGACGACGACCCCACACCCGACCCTGCGCCGTCGGGTCATGGAGCCGCGCAGCCGCCCTGGTGGCGCCGCGCGGTGTTCTACCAGGTCTACCCGCGCTCGTTCGCGGACTCCGACGGCGACGGCATCGGTGATCTGCGCGGCGTCACCTCCCGCCTCGATCACCTCGCCGACCTCGGCGTCGACTGCGTGTGGCTGTCCCCGATCTTCGACTCCCCGAACGAGGACATGGGCTACGACGTGCGCGACTACCGGGCGATCATGGCCGAGATGGGCACCCTGGCCGACCTCGACGCGCTCATCGCCGGCGCCCACGAGCGCGGGATGCGGATCATCCTGGACCTCGTCGTCAATCACACCTCGGCGGAGCACCCATGGTTCCGGGCTGCCATCGCGGACCCGGACGGACCCTACGGCGACTACTACCACCTGCGCCCCGGCGCCCCGGGCGAGGACGGCAGCGGGCCACCCCCGAACAACTGGGCCTCGTTCTTCGGGGGCAGCGCCTGGCGCTGGATCCCGCAGGCGCAGCGCTGGGCACTGCACCTGTTCGCGCCCGGGCAGATGGACCTCAACTGGGACAACCCGCGCGTGCGGGCAGAGGTCGCCGAGATCGTGCGCTGGTGGCGCGCACGTGGCGTCGACGGGTTCCGGCTCGACGTCATCAACTACATCTCCAAGCGCGGCGGCCTGCCCGACGGCAACGAGGCCATCGGAGCCCTGATGGGCTTCCCCGGAATCGAGCACTACTTCTTCGGGCCACGGCTGCACTCCTACCTGCGTGAGCTGCGCACGGCAGGTTTCACCCGGTCCCCCGGCGAGCCGGCGCCGCCCTCGACGGTCCGCACCCGTCGCCCGGACGGCACTCTCGGCGACCCCGCTCCCCCGGACCCGGTCGCAATCATGGTCGGCGAGACACCCGGCGTCGGCGTGGAGATGTCCCGGCTGCTCAGCGGGAGCCGCCGCGGCGAACTCGACCTGGTGTTCAACTTCGACGTGCTCGAGGGCCCCGGGAAGGTCCGCTGGGACGACTACCGGTACGACCTCAGCTACCTCAAGCGGTTCTATCTGGGCTATCTGGCCCGGGTGGGACCGGACGACGCCCTCGCGCTGTTCTTCGACAACCACGACAACCCCCGGATGCTCTCCAAGGTCCTCGGCGCACGCGCCGGCGACCCGGTCCTGCGAACCGCGCTGGCCAAGGCGCTGGCGACGATCCAACTGACGCTGCCCGGCACCCCGTTCCTGTTCCAGGGCCAGGAGATCGCCGCAGTCGACCAGGACTTCACCTCGGTGGCCGACCTGCGCGACGTCGAGTCCCTGAACCGGTTCGCCGAATTGCGTGCGGAAGGCTCGACCGAGGCCGACGCGCTGGCCCGGATACTGCCCGGGGCGCGCGATCACGCCAGGGTGCCGATGCGCTGGGAACCGGGTCCGAGCACGGGGTTCAGCACCGGCACCCCCTGGCAGGCCGGCCGGGAGGACTCGACCGGCTTCACGGTCGCCGAACAGGCCGCGGACCCGGGCTCGGTGCTGAACTTCCACCGGGACCTGATCGGGCTACGACGCGCCGAGCCGGCGCTCACGGACGGCGGGTTCCGCGCCCTGGCCTCCCGCTCCCGCACGTACTTCGGGTGGCTGCGGACGGCACCCGGCAGCGGATCGGACTGGCTCATCGAGGTCAATCTCACCGACCGCACCATCAGGCGCCCGCGCGCCCTGCCGCGTGCGCAGGTGGTGCTGGGCTCCACGGGGATGGAGCGGAGTGCGACGATGGCGCCCTACGAGTGCGTCATCTCGCGGGTGTCACCCGGGCCGTGAGGCAGCCTCAAGCCTGCTGGTTGCCGGAGATGTTGAACAGCCACCTGATGCCGAACCCGTCCACGCACATCCCGAACGCGTCACCCCACGGCGCCACTGCGAGCGGCTCCGTGACCGTCCCGCTCCCGGAGATCTTGTCCCAGTAGTCACGCAGGGTCGCGTCGTCCTCGGGTCCGCCGGACAGGGAGACCGAGATGTTGCTGTTCGTGCCGGGGAACTCGAGCGAACTCGGGGTGTCCGCGGCCATCAGCAGGATGCCGCCCTCCCCCTCGAGCTGACCGTGCATGATCTTCTCGGCGTCGGCCGGATCCTCGGCCGCGCCGAACTCGGCGAACGTGTTCGTCGTCAGTTCACCGCCGAACACCGAGTGGTAGAACTCCAGCGCCGCACGGGCGTTGTCGGAGAAGTTGAGGTACGGGTTCAGCCGGGCCATGGCACACCTCTTCCTGCGGTTCCGATCAGAGGAGGCACATGTTCCTCGTCCCGAGCCGGTTCCACAACCGGAACCGGGCGCCCGCTCCACTGACCCGAAACGCGGGTCACACCCGCAACCATCGACACTTCGCGCCAGCGGAGCCGCGCGCATGCTCCACTGACCCGAAACGCGAGTCACACCCGCGCCTATCAACACTTCGCGTCAGCGGAACTGAGCGGGCGTCCGCTCCACTGACCCGAACTGAGGGTGACGGGCGCACCCATCGACACCTTGCGTCAGCGGAACCGAGCAGAGGTGGGCGCGACGGCGTGCAGGCGGACCCATCGGGCACCGGGCACTCACGCGTGGGTCGCGGCCGCCCACTGCTCGAGCTTCGCGGCCGCCGCACCCGAGTCCACGGCACCGGCGGCGACGTCGAGCTTGTCGCCCAGCCGCTCCACGATCGGCGTCGAGATCCGGGCGGAGTCACCCGCGAGCTCGAAGGACACGAGGCCGGCTGCCGCATTGAGAAGCACGATGTCGCGAAGCGGACCAGCGTCGCCCGCGAGCACCCCCCGGATCACGGCGGCGTTCTCGTCGGGCTCGCCGCCCAGCAGGTCCTCGATGCGCGCCCGCGGGATACCGAGGTCGCGCGGGTCGAGGTCATGTTCGGTCACAGCGCCGCGTGAGACCTCCCAGATGTGGCTGTGCCCGGTCGTCGTCAGCTTGTCGATGCCGTCGTCGCCGCGGTAGACGAGCGCCGTCGCACCGCGGGTGCGGAACACGCCGACCAGCAGCGGCACGCGCGGCAGCGACGAGACCCCGACCGCGGACGCCTCCGGGCGGGCGGGGTTGCAGAGCGGGCCGAGGATGTTGAAGAGCGTCGAGATGCCGAGCTCGGCGCGCACCGGGCCCGCATGACGGAAGCCTGGGTGGAACAGGCCCGCGAACGCGAAACTGATGCCGACCTCGTTGAGTACCTCGGCCACGCGCTCGGGGGCGATGGTGATGTCGACGCCAAGGCTCGTCAGCACGTCCGAGGCACCCGACCTCGAGGACGCGCCGCGGTTGCCGTGCTTGATCACAGGCACCCCGGTTGCGGCGCAGATGATCGACGCGACCGAGGAGATGTTGAACACCGCGCCGTACGGGTCGCCGCCGGTGCCGACGATGTCGAGCGCCATCGGATCGACCTCGAGCGGGAGGGCCGCCTCCAGCGCCGCATCCCGGAAGCCGACGATCTCGTCGACCGACTCCCCCTTGATCCGCAGCGCGGTCAGCAACGCCGCGATCTGCGTGGGCGCGGCCTGACCCGTCACCACCTCACGCATCGCCCAGGTGGCCTCGCCCACCGAGAGGTCGGAGCCCTCGACGAGGGTCTCGAGCAGGTAGGGCCACGTGGGGGTCTCGGGCATTGCCGGATCCTATCGAACGGTCCCGCGGCCGGGCCGGGACGCCGTCATGGTGTGCCCTCGTGGACCTCCTCGCTCAGGAGCACCTCGACCCCCACCCGAAGCCGGATGTTCCCTCGCCGGGCGCGTCCAGCAGCACTCCGTACGATTCTGTTCAGGATTGAGGCCGGACGCCCACCCGCAACCGCAAAGGAGCACCGATGTCCAGGACGATCCTCGACATGTCCATCTCCCTCGACGGATTCATCGCCGGACCGCATGAGACGGTCGACCACGGCCTCGGGGACGGCGGCCAGCGCCTCCACGACTGGGGGATGCCTCGGGACGCCACCGGCGCCTACCTGGAGGGCGGACTCGGCGACGTCGACGCCGAGATGATGGCCGCCTACGAGTCGGTGGGCGCATCGGTCTGCGGCCGCGGCACCGTCGACCCGGCCGGCGGCTGGGGCGGCGAGGCCTACGGCGGACCTCCGGTGTTCATCTATGCGCGCCGACCGCCGGCGCCCGGCGAGCTGCGCTGGCCGAAGTTCACCTACATCCAGACCATCGAGGAGGCGATCGGTGCGGCGAAGGAGGCCGCCGGCGACGCCGACGTGGTCGTCCAGGGAGCCGGGACCGGCCAGGCCGCCCTCACGGCCGGGCTCCTGGACGAGATCCAGCTGCACGTGGTCCCGCTGCTCCTGCGCGACGGCCGCCGGCTCTTCGACCTGCCCGGGGGCGCACCGATCGACCTGGACCTCGTCCAGGTACGGCAGGGCGTCGCACTGCACCTGCGCTACGCGGTCGGCCGTTCGCACTGAACACGAGGCTTGCGGGTCGCCGGCTACCTGCCAGGGCTGACGAACCGGTGACCGTCGACGGCGACCGACCCGCCAGGGACGGGCGCCCGGTGGACGATCGGGCCGCCGTCGACCCATCCTTGGCGTTCGTAGAACCGACGGGCGGCCACGTTCCCCGTCGCGACCACCAGCCAGGCCCGCTGGTGGCCCGCCGCCATCACGGCTTCCGCTGCTGCCTTGAGCAGCGCCGCCCCGATGCCGCCGCCGCGCGCAGCGCGGTCCAGGTACAGCTGATCCACCTGGTCGCCGTCGATCATGGCGAATCCGAGGACCTCCTCGCCCCGCGCCGCGACGATCGTGTCGGCAACCTGTTCGCGCGCACGTTCCGCGAACGAGGCCGCGGTCCGGGCCGCGACCAGCGCGGCGGGGACATGACCGAGGTGGGCGTCGGCCCACCCCTGGCGCCAGATGCGGGTGATGTCTCCTACATCGGCGGGCACCGCCGGCCGCATGTCGACATCCAGCGGCCCGCGTGATCGCTCGCTTCCCGGCTCACCCTGTCGTGGCGCCGTCATCGTCTGGCCTCTCCGCCATCTCCTACCGTGACGGGAAGATTATCAACCGAGGAAGACAGCGATGTCTCGGGTCCGTCTCAAAGCGTCGGGAATCCGTCCCGCCAGGACGGGTATCGAGGCCGCCAGCCGGCTGCCCGCGCCCTGGCGTTGGAGACGGCCCGGCGCCGCGGCGTGCCGTCGGGCAGCCCGGCGACCCTCGGCACCGGCGCACCGAGCCCGGCCGCGTACACCGGGAGCCACACGGTTCCGGCTGCCGGCTCGTCGTCGACGATGTTGTACGTCCCGTCGGGCCAGCTGAGCGCCTGCACGGTGGCCGAGACCACGTCGTCGATATGGACGAACGGCGTGATCGCAGGCGTGGCCGGCAGCTGCCCGGCGACCACCGTGCCGCCGATCCGACCGCCGGGCGCGTACCAGGTGCCGTCGCCGTAGAACATCCCATAGCGCAGGACCGTGGCGCGGGGTAGCCGGTGGACCACGGCTTCGAGGATCCCGACGGCGGAGCCCGGCTCGAGGGGGTCGTCCTCCGTTGCCGTGGTGTCGCCCGGGGCGTACGCGAAGATCATGCGGTCGACTCCGGCGTTCTCGGCGGCGGCCACGAGGTTCGCCGTCCCGTCCCGGCGCAGACGGGCGTTGGCGGCGGTGTCGTACTCGCCCAGGTCGGTCAGCTGGTGCATGACGAGTTCCGGTTCGGCTGCCGCCACGGCCTCCGCCAGACGCGGGGCGTCGAAGACGTCGACGACGACGCCCCGCGCACCGCGGTCACGCACGAGGTCGAGACCCTCCGCGCGTCGGGTCGTTGCGGTGACGTCATGACCCGCAGCCTGCAGGGCCGGTATCAGTCTGCTTCCGACGACGCCGGTGCCGCCGGCGAGGAAGATGCGCACTGGGAGCCCTTCAATGAGGTCTGGTGGTAAGTCGGACGCTCTGCCGCTCGATGGAGTAGAGGTCCGGCTGTTCCCGTGCGAACGCGTCGCCGAGCGCGTCGAACCCGTACGCCAGGCAGTACGCTGCCTCGTCCTCCGTGACCGGCACGAGCTGCAGCCAGGTGACGTGGACGTCGGCGTCGCTGTAGGACTCGAACGAGTTCCAGAGGAACGGCGGCACCGACATCAGGTGCGGGGTGCTCGCCTGGGGGTAGCAGTTGCCGATCGCGCTCCGGTACACGGTCCCAGGCCGCACTTCGTTCGGTTCGCCGATCTGGAACGCACACGCGGCCACGGCGTCGCCGATGAGCGTCCATCGTGAATCGATGCCGGCGACGAACTCGACACCGATCGGTCGTCCATCGCGCGTCCGGTACCCGGACGGGAAGAAACTCGCGGCGACGGTCGCCCAGGAGGTCACCCCTGGCTGTGGGCAGTCGGGTACCTCGACCATGCCGACCTTCTTGGCGCCGTCCCCGGTCGCACGCGTCATGGGCGTGGGCACCCCGGTCACGCCCAGCCCGGCAGCGACTCGTGACACTACCTCGTAGGAATCAATCATCTCGTCCCGGGATCACTTCCGCTGATGTGCAGTTCTCCTACGTCTGAACAGTGGGCCCAGAGGGACTCGAACCCCCGACATCCGCGGTGTAAACGCGACGCTCTAACCAACTGAGCTATAGGCCCTGGCGGGTACCAAGACTAGCAAGCGCACCCGGCTGCGCCGGTCACGGCTGCGGCCAGGCGCCCCGGGCGATCAGCACGTCCCGGAGCACGTCGATGCGGTCGGCGACGATGCCGTCCACACCGAGGTCGAACAGAGCGTTCATCGTGTCCGCGTCGTCGATGGTCCACACGTGCACCTGGAGACCGTACCGGTGCGCGGTCGCCACGAACGGCCCGGTCACCAGCGCCCGGCCCCGGAACGTCGTCGGCACCTGCAGGCACACCACGCCGTTGCGAGCGGCCAGCGACCGGGCGGCGCCCACGCCCCACCGCAGGGACGCCGTCTCCAGCGGCGAGCCGGAGGTGGCAGCCTCCGGGTGCGCGCGCCGGACGCGCTGCAGCCGGCGGTGGTCGAACGCGGCGATCAGGACCCGGTCGAACGCGCGCTGCGCCTCGATCACGGCGAGCGCGGGCGCGACCACGTCGTCCGACTTCACGTCGATGTTGAACCGGGTGCCGCCGAACTCCTCGAGCAGCTCCGCGAGCGTCGGGATGGACTCGCCACCGGCGAGAGTGGCCGCCCGCAGGTCGGCGGCCGTCAGCGCATGCACGTCGACGGCGGAACCCACCACCCGGGACAGGTCGGGGTCGTGGAAGACGAAAGGGACGCCGTCGGCGCTTGCGCGTACGTCGGTCTCGACGTACGTGAAGCCCAGGTCGACGGCGTTTCGCACCGCGCGCAGGGAGTTCTCGATCCCCTCGTTCAGCGCGTATCCCGCGCCGCCCCGGTGCGCCAACGCCAGCGGCCCGGGGTGCAGGTACGCCCCACCCGCACCGGCGGCGACCTGTCGCTGCCGCCGGGTGCTCACACGACCAGGGCGTCGAGGGCGCGCAGATAGCCGTCCAGCGGCCTCGCCTGCCCGCGGGGGTTCAGCACCGACCAGCGCACCACGCCGTCCGCGTCGAGCAGCAGGCTGCCGCGCAGGGCGAGGCCGGACTCGGAGTCGAACACGCCGTAGGAGCGGGCGACCTGCCCGTGCGGCCAGAAGTCGCTGAGCAGGTCGAAGCCGAGCTGCTCCTGCTCACCCCAGACCCGCAGGGCGAACTTCGAGTCGCAGCTGATGCCGAGCAGGCGCACCCCGGCGCGCTCGAACGCACCCAGGTTGTCCCGGAGCTCGCAGAACTCGCCCGTGCAGATCCCGGAGAACGCGAACGGGAAGAACACCAGCGCCACGGGCGTGCCGCGTAGCGCGGAGAGCGTCACCGGGGTGCCGTGGGTGTCCTCGGCGGTGAAGTCCGGCGCGGGTTCCCCCGGCGCCGGCAGCACGCTCACTTGCCGCGACCGCGTGCGGTCAGGCGGATCCCGGACCAGTGCTGCGCCGCCGAGATGGCGCTGGTGGCGTGCAGGCCCGCGGTGCTGGCGGCCTCCTCGAAATCGGCGGGCCGCACGTGCCCGTCGCGACCGGACTTCGGCGTGAACACCCAGATCAGGCCACCGTCTTCGAGCATCTCCTGGGCGTCGACCATGACGTCGGTGAGGTCCTGGACGTCGCCGTCGTCCTCGCGCCACCACAGGATGGCCGCGTCGGTCACGTCGTCGTAGTACTCGTCCACCAGTTCCTGCCCGGCGGCCTTCTCGAGTTCTGCCCGGAGTTCCTCGTCGACGTCGTCGTCGTAGCCGAACTCCTGGATGACCTGCCCACTGCCCACCCCGAACCGCGATGTGGGCTGGTCGCCGGACGGACTGGCCACGGAACCCGCGGTCGCTTCCACGTCTGTTACTCCTTGCTATCGACTGCTGGTCTGTCCCGCCGCTGCGGGGTTGATGTCCTACCCCACCGCACAGTAGGTCTCGGCGCAAGGCCGGGCGGTGACCCGATCCTATGGCGGGATCACTGTCGGTCGCGTCACATCTGTTGGTTCAGACTCCACTTAGCCAAGTGCGGCCCATAGGATCGTCAGTACCGCACCACACGTGCCCGCGCCTGAGACCGGGCAGATGTAACTGTGGCGCCGACCCAGGCGCCGGAGAGAAGAGAGTCGTGACGTCACGCAACGAGGCCGGACCGCTGATCAACGGCCTACTCAGCCAGGTCCCCGACATCGACCCCGAGGAGACCGACGAGTGGTTGGAGTCCCTCGACGGACTCATCGACGAGCGCGGTGGCCCGCGGGCGCGCTACGTGCTGCTGAACATGCTCAAGCGGGCGCGGGAGCGGGACGTGACCGTCCCGTCCTCGATCACCACCCCGTACGTGAACACGATCGGCGTGCACGACGAGCCCTACTTCCCCGGTGACGAGGCCGTCGAGCGCCGTTACCGCTCCTACCTGCGGTGGAACTCCGCGGTGATGGTGACGCGGGCGCAGCGGCCGGGCATCGCCGTCGGCGGTCACATCTCCTCCTACGCCTCCGTGGCCACCCTGTACGAGGTCGGCCTGAACCACTTCTTCCGCGGCAAGGACCACCCCGGCGGCGGCGACCAGATCTACTTCCAGGGCCACGCGGCCCCCGGCATGTACGCCCGCGCGTTCCTCGAGGGGCGCCTGTCCGAGCACCAGCTCGACGGGTTCCGCCAGGAGCTCTCGCACGACGGTGGCGGCCTCTCCTCCTACCCGCACCCGCGGAACATGCCCGACTTCTGGGAGTTCCCGACCGTCTCGATGGGCCTCGGCCCGGCGTCGGCGATCTACCAGGCGTGGGTCAACCGGTTCATGCAGTACCGCGGCATCAAGGACACCTCGCAGCAGCACGTCTGGGCGTTCCTCGGCGACGGCGAGATGGACGAGCCGGAGTCCCGCGGCATGTTGCAGCTCGCCGCGCAGCAGAACCTGGACAACCTCACCTTCGTCATCAACTGCAACCTGCAGCGCCTCGACGGCCCGGTGCGCGGCAACGGCAAGATCATCCAGGAGCTCGAGGGCTTCTTCCGGGGCGCCGGCTGGAACGTCATCAAGACCATCTGGGGCCGGGAGTGGGACCCGCTGCTGGAGGCGGACAAGGACCGCGCTCTGGTGAACCTGATGAACAACACCCCCGACGGCGACTACCAGACCTACCGCGCCGAGAACGGCGCGTTCATCCGGGAGCACTTCTTCGGGCGCGACCCGCGCACCAAGGCCCTGGTGTCCAAGATGACGGACGACGACATCTGGGCGCTCAAGCGTGGCGGTCACGACTACCGCAAGCTCTACGCGGCCTACAACGCGGCGGTGAACCACACCGGTCAACCGACCGTCATCCTGGCGCACACCATCAAGGGCTACGGCCTGGGCTCCTCGTTCGCGGCGCGCAACGCCACGCACCAGATGAAGAAGCTCAAGGAGAACGACCTCAAGCTCCTGCGCGACTCGCTGCGGATCCCGATCACGGACGCCCAGATCGAGGAAGACCCCTACCTGCCGCCGTACTACCACCCGGGCGCGGACGCTCCGGAGATCGAGTACATGATCGACCGGCGCCGTCAGCTCGGCGGGTTCCTGCCCGAGCGGCGCAGCAAGTACACCGCGGTGACGCTGCCCGCGGACAAGTCCTACGAGAGGCTCGCGAAGGGCTCCGGGCAGCAGGAGGTCGCCACCACGATGGCGCTCGTCCAGCTGTTCAAGGACCTGCTGCGGGACAAGGACTTCGGCAAGCGGATCGTGCCGATCATCCCCGATGAGGCCCGCACGTTCGGCCTCGACGCGATCTTCCCCTCGCTGAAGATCTTCAACACCAACGGTCAGCACTACCTGTCCGTCGACCGCGACCTGCTCCTGTCCTACAAGGAGTCCGAGGCCGGCGGCCTGCTGCACACCGGGATCAACGAGGCCGGTTCGGCGTCCGCGTTCCAGTCCGTGGGGACGTCCTACGCCACCCACGGCGAGGTGCTGGTGCCGTTCTACTTCTACTACTCGATGTTCGGGTTCCAGCGCACCGGCGACCAGTTCTGGGCCGCCGGGGACCAGCTCACCCGTGGCTTCCTGATCGCCGCCACCGCCGGCCGGACCACGCTGACCGGTGAGGGCCTGCAGCACGCGGACGGGCACTCCCCGATCCTCGCCTCGACGAACACCGCGGTGGTCTCCTACGACCCGGCCTACGGGTACGAGATCCGGCACATCGTCAAGGACGGTCTGCAGCGGATGTACGGCGAGGGCGATCACCGCGACCCGAACGTCATGTACTACCTCACGGTGTACAACGAGCCGATGATCCAGCCGGCCGAGCCGGAGGACGTGGACGTCGAGGGCATCCTGCGCGGGATCCACAAGATCGCCACGGCCGACGGCGAGGGCCCCCGGGCCCAGTTGCTCGCCTCCGGGGTCTCGGTGCCGTGGGCGCTGGAGGCCAAGGAGATCCTCGCGAACGAGTGGGGCGTGCAGGCGGACGTCTGGTCGGTGACCAGCTGGACCGAACTGCGCCGCGACGGTCTCGCCGCGGACCGGCAGGCGTTCATCGACCCGACCGGGGAGCAGCGCGAGCCCTACGTGACCGCGAAACTGAAGGACGCCGGGGGCCCGTACATCGCCTCGACGGACTACGACTTCCAGCTCCCGGACCAGATCCGGGCTTGGGTGCCGGGCGACTACTGGACGCTCGGTGCGGACGGCTTCGGCTTCTCCGACACCCGGCCCGCGGTGCGTCGTCACTTCCTGATCGACACGCACTCGATCGTGGCCCGGGCCTTGCAGGCCCTGGCCAAGCGCGGCGAGATCGACGCCTCCGCGCCGGCCCAGGCCGTGGAGCGCTACCGGCTCCTGGATGTCAACGCCGGCACCACCGGCACCGCCGGGGGCGACTCCTGATCGCCTGACCGTCCGTCCGAACGCCGATTCCTGCCGCACGACGGCGGGGGTCGGCGTTCGTCGTCGGCGGCACGTCGGTCTACGGTGCTCCGCCGAACGGGGGCAGCAGGCTCGGTGCGGCAGGATGGTCGCATGGACCTCCTCGACACCGAGCGCCGAGTGGTGGATGCGGCCGTGGCCCTGGCCGGGCGGCTCGGCGCCGATCCGAACCACACCGTCGCGGCCGCCGTGATGGACACCAAGGGGCGAATCCACACCGGTGTGAACGTCTATCACTTCACCGGTGGCCCGTGCGCCGAACTGGTCGCGCTCGGGGTGGCGGCCGCGGCGGACGCCGGGCCGCTGCTGACCATCGCCGCGGCGGGTGACGGCGGTCGGGGCGTGATCGAGCCGTGCGGTCGCTGCCGGCAGGTCCTCGTCGAGCTGCACCCGGACATCCTGGTGGCTGTGCCCGGCGCAGACGGGCCGCCGTTACGCACCCTCCACGCGCTGTTGCCGGAGACCTACAACCATCGGGACGCCCGCCCCGCCCGCCTGGTGCGCTTCAACAAGCGCTACTACGACGACGTGGTGACCGGCCGCAAGACCGTCACCGTCCGACACGACGACCCGATCGCCGTCGGGCCGGCGCTCCTCGTCTTCGAGGACGACCCGCCACGGACATTGCCGGGCGAGGTGCACTCGGTAGCGTCCTACCGACTCGATCTCATCCGGCCGGAGCAGGCCGGGCTCGACTCCCCCGAGGCGCTGGAGCGCCTGCGGGACGGGCTCCGTGGGCACTACCCCGACCTGACGCCGACCGCGACGGTCGAGGTGGTCCGGTTCGGCGTCCGGGCCGGCTGAGTTCGAAGCCGCCGACGGCGGCCGCTCAGGAGGTCTTCGGACGCGCCTCGGCCGCGGCGACGAACGGTTCGAGCTCGGCGACCACGCCCGCCGTGCCCGGCCGGTCGGCCCCGTACTCGGCGAGGGCGCGCAGGTGCTGGCGGGCCTCGGCCGGCCGGCCGGCGTCCAGCGCGGCCCCGATCACCTGGCGGCCGGCCTCGGCGTCCTGATCGGCCGGGGACCAGTGGCCCACGCCGAGGCCGAGCGCGTCCGCGGGCATGTGCGCCGCCCGGAGCATGCTGATCCCGGACGCGAGCGCCTTCCCACTGGGGTCACGCTCGCAGGCGGCACCGAGGCGGCGCATCGCCCCCTCCTTGTCATCGAGCAGGGACAGCCGGGCGAGTTCGATGAGCGGATACCAGGCGCGCGGCCGGCCGGCCAACTCCTCGGCGAGGGCCCAGTGTGCGGTGTCCGCCGAGGAGGCTTCGATCGGCCCGGTGTCCGCGCTGAGGGGGTCCGGCTGCTCAACTTCGCTGGCCCGGAGCCGCACGAGTTCAGCCAGTTCGTTGAACGCGACGACGTCGTTGGGATCCGCGGCGAGCTGCTCACGCAGGCGGTCCTCCTGGCCGGCGTCGGCAGGCAGTGGCGCGTGGCTGGGACGCCGCGCCCCCGGCGTCGGAGCCGGAGCCGGCCGGGCGAAGAGCTCCCTGAGTCGCGTGAGGAATGACATACCGCGAGGATATCGTCCGGGCGCTCCACTGACCCGGCGAGACGCTACGACGGCCCGGATGCCCACCCGGGCTGAACGATCCGGCGGGACGCCGGCGGCGGAACGCAGCACCAGCATCGATCGGGAGGAACCTGCCATGACCCAGCAGAACGCGACCCCACCGACCCACCCACCCATCGACGCGGGCAGACTCTGGGCCG
>NZ_CACRYJ010000060.1 GCF_902703175.1 Occultella aeris
GGGTCGGGCACGGGCCGCGCCACGACCGCGTCGAACCGGACCAAGGCCGCGTCGGCAGCACGCACCGCGACCTGGAGCTCCCCGGCGACGAGCTACTACCTGGTCGGGGGAGCCACGCTGCTGCTGCTCCTCCTCGGGCTTGTGATGGTGCTGTCCGCCTCCACCGTGTACTCGCTCCGGGACACCGAGGGGGCGACGCCGTTCGCGGACTTCCTCAACCAGGCCAAGTTCGCGCTCGTCGCCGCACCGGTGGCATACGGGATCTCCCGGTTGCCGGTTGGGTGGATCCGCAAGCTGGCCTGGGTGGGCATCATCGGCGCCCTCGGCCTGCAGCTGATGGTGTTCAGCCCTCTCTCACTGAGCCAGGGCGGTAACTCCGGCTGGATCCATATCGGCCCGCAGAACCTGCAGCCCGCCGAGTTCTCCAAGCTGGCGCTCGCGGTCTGGCTCGGCGCGGTGCTCGCAGCGAAGGGGCCGCTCCTGAAGAAGTGGTCGCACGTGCTGATGCCTGCCGTGCTGGTCGCGGGTCTCTTCCTGGGCATCGTCCTGTACACCCACGACCTCGGCACGGCCCTGATCCTGATCGCCCTCGTCGCCGGCGCCCTCTGGGTGGCCGGGGTGCCGCTGTCGATGTTCTCCCTCGCAGCTGCCGGGGTCACCGCGGCGGTCGCGTACCTCGCGGTCTCCTCGGCGAACCGCCGCGAACGACTGCTGAGCTTCCTCTCCCCGGAGACGGCGGACCCGATGGGCCTCGGGCTGCAGCCCCGGCACGCACTCGGCGGCCTCGGCACCGGCGGCATCTCCGGCGTGGGCCTGGGTGGCTCCCGGGAGAAGTGGCTCTGGCTGCCGGAGGGGCACAACGACTACATCTTCGCGATCATCGGCGAGGAGCTCGGCCTGCTCGGCACGCTCCTCGTGCTCGTCCTGTTCGGTGCGCTCGCAGTCGGGCTGACCCGGATCATCAAGCGGCACCCGGACCCGTTCGTGAAGATCACCACCGCCGCGATCGGCTGCTGGATCATCGGGCAGGCGCTCATCAACATCGGCGTGGTGATCGGAGTGCTCCCGGTGATCGGGCTTCCGCTGCCGCTCGTCTCCGCGGGTGGTTCGGCGCTGGTCACCACGCTCGCCGCCCTCGGGATCGTGCTCGCCTTCGCCCGCAGTGAACCCGGCGCGAAGGAGGCGCTCGCGGCGCGTAAGGCGTCGGTGCGCCGGTCGCTCGCCGTGATCGCGCCACGGCTGGCCTCGGGCAAGGCACGTGGCTGACCTGAGCGTGGTCCTGGCCGGTGGTGGCACGGCCGGACACGTCAATCCGCTGCTCGCCACCGCCGCGGAGCTGGGCCGCCAGGGCCGGGACACCCGCATTCTCGTGCTCGGCACGGCTGAGGGCCTCGAGGCGGACCTGGTGCCCGCGGCGGGCCTGGAGCTCACGGTCATCCCCAAGGTGCCGTTGCCGCGCCGCCCCTCCACCGAGTGGCTGGCGTTCCCGGGACGGTGGCGCGCCGCCGTCCGGACCGCCGCCGACGCCCTGGCGGCCGTCGACGCCGACGTCGTGGTCGGCTTCGGTGGCTACGTCGCCACGCCCGCCTACATCGCTGCCCGACGGCGGGGCGTACCGATCGTCGTGCACGAACAGAACGCACGGCCCGGCCTGGCGAACCGCGTCGGCGCGAGGTTCGCGACCGCCGTCGGCGTGACGTTTCCTGGCAGCTCGCTACCGGGCGCGCAACTCGTGGGGCTGCCGCTGCGACCCGCGATCGCCGACCTCGTCGCCGCGCGGACCACCGATGCGGCCGGCGCCGCCCGGCACGGGGCGCAGCGTCTCGGGCTGGACCCCGAGCGGACAACGGTGGTCGTCACGGGTGGTTCGCTCGGCGCCCTCAGGCTGAACACGGCCGTGCCACAGGTGGCAGCCGAGCTCGTCGACGCCGGTGCCCAGGTGCTGCACCTGACCGGCCGGGGCAAGTCGGAGACCGTCACCCGGGCGCTGGCCGACCTCGGCGCGCCGCCGGGGGCCCACTACCACGTGCGCGAGTACCTGGCCGAGATGGAGGACGCGCTCGCCTGCGCCGACCTCGTGATCGCCCGTGCGGGCGCCGGCACGGTCAGCGAGCTCACCGCCCTGGGTATCCCCGCCGTCTACGTACCACTGCCTGTGGGCAACGGCGAGCAGCGCCTGAACGCGGCCGCGGCCGTGGCCGCCGGTGGTGGCATTCTGGTTCCGGACGCGGACCTCACCGGCGCCTGGTTGAGCGAACGCGTGCTGCCGCTCGTGGCCGACACGGACCGGCTCGCCGAGATGGGCCGCCGGGCCGCATCCGTGGGGGTCCGGGACGGCGCGGCGCGACTGGTCGCCTTGGTGCTGGCAGCAGCCCGCCGCAACGGGTCCGGGCCGACATGAGAGTCCACTTCATCGCGATCGGCGGCGCCGGGATGTCCGTGGTGGCCGAGCTCATGCTGGCCCGTGGGCACGAGGTGAGCGGCTCCGACTCCCAGGCCTCCGACGTGCTGGACCGGCTCGGCCGGCTCGGCGCGCAGGTTCACGTCGGCCACGACCCGGCGCACGTCGCCGGGGCGGACCTCGTGGTGATCTCCTCCGCGATCCGTCCGGACAACCCGGAGCTGCGCGCGGCACGGGCCGCCGGCATCGAGGTGATCCACCGGTCCCAGGGACTCGCCCTCGCCGCCGCGGACACCGACTTCGTGGCCGTCGCCGGCGCCCACGGCAAGACCTCCACCTCAGCCATGCTCGCGGTGGCGTTACGCGAGGCCGGGCTGGACCCGTCCTTCGCGATCGGCGGGCGCGTGCTCGCCCTCGGCACCGGTGCCCACCTGGGCAGCGGGTCCGTGTTCGTGGCGGAGGCCGACGAGTCCGACGGTTCGTTCCTGAACTACACCCCGCGCGTCGCGATCGTCACGAACATCGAACCCGACCACCTCGACCACTACGGCACCGCCGCGGCGTTCGAGGCGGCGTTCGACGCGTTCGCCGCCCGGGTCCGGCCCGACGGCGCCGTGATCGCCTGCGCGGACGACGACGGCGCACGGCGGTTCACCGACCGTGCGCGTGCGGCAGGGATTCGCGTGCTCACGTACGGGCTTGCGGCGGGCGCGGACGTGCGGATCGTCGACACCGAGCTCGGTGTGGGCTCTTCCGCCTCCCGGCTGCGCTCCGCCGCCGGGGAGGTCGAACTGGACCTGGCCGTCCCCGGAGCGCACAACGTCGCGAACGCGACGGCCGCGTGGTGCGCAGGGGTGGAGCTGGGCGTCGATCCGGCGGCGATGGCGAGCGCCCTCGGCACGTTCAGCGGCACGGCACGCCGGTTCGAGGACAAGGGCACGGTCGCCGGTGTCCGGGTGGTCGACGACTACGCACACAATCCCACCAAGGTCGGTGCCGCCGTCGCGACCGCCCGCCGCGCGGCCGGGGCCGGGCGGGTCATCGTGCTGTTCCAGCCGCACCTGTTCTCGCGCACCGAGGCGTTCGCCGCCGAGTTCGCCGACGCCCTCTCCGGCGCCGACGAGGTGATCCTGACGTCGATCTACCCGGCCCGGGAGGACCCGCGGCCCGGTGTCACCTCCGCCCTCATCACAGACCGGCTGCCCGGGGCGCGGTACCTGCCGGACCACCTCGAGGCGGCCCACGCCGTCGCCGCTGCTGCGCGCAGCGGGGATCTGGTGGCGACCATCGGGGCCGGGGACGTGACTCGGCTCGGCCCGGTGATCCTCGCCGACCTCGCCGAGCGCGAGGGACAGGGTCGGGCGCGATGAGGGCACCCGCGAAGCCCCGCCAGACCGCGGCACCCGCGAAGCGCACGGCGCCCGCGAAGCGCTCGTCGCCGGCCAGGGCCAAGCCGTCCGTCCGGCGGACGGGCCCGACGACCGAGGTGCCGGCGGCACCCAAGCAGACGGTGACGACGACCGCGAAGCCGGCTCCCGCCGTCGTCGGTGGTTCACCGGCGAGCCGGGTCAGCGGCCAGTTCGCCGAGCGCGTGGCCGAGCGCCGGACCGCCCGCCGCCGGTTGCGCTGGCGCACGATGGCCTGGATCGGTTCGGCGGTCCTGGTCGTCGCGGCCCTGGCCTGGCTGGTCCTGTACTCACCTGTCCTCGCCCTCGCCGAGGACGAGATCACGATCACCGGCACGACCGAGATCGTCACCGATGCCCAGGTCCGCGAGGTGGTCCAGGCCCAGGCCGGGGTGCCGCTCGCCCGCCTCGACACCGGTGCCATGGCCAACGGGATCGAGTCGCTGACCGGGGTGCTGGACGTGCGGATCAGCCGGGTCTGGCCGTCCGGTGTGGAGGTGGCGGTCGTGCCAAGGGTCCCGGTCGCCAGCGTGGCTGCCGATGGCGGCGGGTTCGCACTCCTGGACGCCGAGGGCGTGGAGCTGGCGCACACCGAGGCGCCCACCGAGGCGCTGCCGGTGATCACGGTGCCGCTCGGCGACGAGGGCACGGCCGCGTCGCTGCGGGCGGTCCTGACGGTGCTGTCGCAGCTTCCGCCGGACCTGCTTGCCCAGGTCGCCGACGCCGGGGCGCAGACGCCGAACCAGGTCCGGTTCACCCTGACCGACGGGGCCGAGGTGATCTGGGGGAGTGCGGACGACGGTGACCTCAAGGTCGCCGTGCTGACGACCCTGCGCAGCGTGCCCGCTGCCGTCCCCCCAGCTGTCTACGACATCTCCGCGCCGCTCAGCCCGATCACCAGGTAGCCGGTGAATCGAACCCACGGCGCGACACGCCCGCGCGGTGATTGCCGAACGTCCCGGCGGCACCTAGCGTCATCTGCATCGAGAAAATGACATAACTCTAAACCTCAGGTTGAGGTTGAGAGTTCAGGGTTCCTCCCGGGGGACCACGCACGAGTGGGAAGCACGATCGGCCACCGGAAGGCCGGGACTGGCTGACCAGCACCAAGCGACTGGCGAACGAGAGGGACTGACGTGGCGGCACCGCAGAACTATCTGGCGGTCATCAAGGTGGTCGGGATCGGCGGTGGCGGCGTGAATGCCGTCAACCGCATGATCGAGGTCGGGTTGAAGGGCGTGGAATTCATCGCCGTCAACACCGACGCCCAGGCCCTGCTGATGAGCGACGCCGACGTGAAGCTCGACGTCGGCAGGGAACTGACCCGAGGGCTCGGCGCCGGCGCCGACCCGGAGGTGGGCAAGAAGGCGGCCGAGGATCACTCGGAGGAGATCGAGGAGGTCCTGCGCGGCGCCGACATGGTCTTCGTCACCGCGGGTGAGGGGGGTGGCACCGGGACCGGTGGCGCGCCGGTGGTCGCGAAGATCGCCCGCTCCCTCGGAGCCCTGACCATCGGTGTGGTGACCCGGCCGTTCACGTTCGAGGGTCGCCGCCGTGGCGTCCAGGCGGACACCGGCATCGAGGCGCTGCGCGCCGAGGTGGACACCCTGATCGTGATCCCGAACGACCGGCTGCTGTCCATCAGCGACCGGAACGTCTCGGTGCTCGACGCGTTCAAGTCCGCCGACCAGGTGCTGCTGTCCGGCGTGCAGGGCATCACCGACCTGATCACCACACCCGGCCTCATCAACCTGGACTTCGCGGACGTGAAGTCCGTGATGCAGGGCGCGGGCAGTGCCCTGATGGGGATCGGGTCGGCGCGCGGGGAGGACCGCGCCGTGCAGGCTTCCGAACTGGCGATCTCCTCGCCACTGCTGGAAGCCAGCATCGACGGCGCCCACGGCGTCCTGCTTTCCATCCAGGGCGGCAGCGACCTCGGCCTGTTCGAGATCCACGAGGCGGCTCGGCTGGTCCAGGAGGCAGCGCACCCCGAGGCGAACATCATCTTCGGCGCGGTCATCGACGACGCGCTCGGCGACGAGGTGCGGGTCACCGTGATCGCGGCGGGCTTCGACGCCGGCGGCCCGAAGGTGGCCAACCGGGCGGACCAGCAGCAGAGCAGGTCCAAGCCCGCCGCCGCCCCGGTGGCGGCCCAGCGGCCCACGCCGCCGGCCGTCGTCGAGCCGACCGCCGCCGAGCAGGTGGAGGAGGCGCCTCGACCGGCGCCCGTGCGCGAGCCGGTACCGGTCGCCCAGGTCGCGCCGGAGCGTCCCTCGCAGAACGGCCAGCCGACCCAGGGGCTGGAGGTGCCGCGGGTCTTCGACGAGCAGCCCCGCAGCCGCCGCGAGGACGACCTGGACGTGCCCGATTTCCTCAAGTGACGTGCTGGCCGCCGACCTCGGCCCGGCCGCGGTCGGCGGCTTCACCACGCGTGCGGGCGGCGTCAGTCGCGGGGCGTACGAGTCGCTGAACCTCGGCGCCGGGGTGTCCGACGACCCTGACTCCGTCGCGACGAACCGACGCCGGGTCGCCGAGCGGCTCGGCCGGCCGGTCGCATACCTGACCCAGGTGCACTCCGACCGGGTGCACGCGGTGAGTGCGCCACCGGAGCCGGACGTTGTCGCCGTAGCCGAGGCGGACGCCTCGCTGACCGACCGGGCCGACGTCGGCCTCGGCGTGCTGGTCGCCGACTGTGTGCCGATCCTGCTCGCCGGGGAACACCTCGTCGCCGCCGTGCACGCCGGGCGGCGCGGCCTGCTGGCCGGGGTGCTGAGCAA
Source organism: Occultella aeris (assembly GCF_902703175.1). Taxonomy (GTDB): domain Bacteria; phylum Actinomycetota; class Actinomycetes; order Actinomycetales; family Beutenbergiaceae; genus Occultella; species Occultella aeris. The sequence goes on from NZ_CACRYJ010000060.1 coordinate 6,585, forward strand.
CACCCTGTCCCGGATGCGTGCGGCAGGGGCGCCGGCGCTCTTCGCGTCCATCGGCCCGTCCATCTGTGGGCGCTGCTACGAGGTTCCGGCACAACTGCGCAGCGAGTCCGCCGCGCTGATCCCCGAGCTGGCCGCCACGACGTCCTGGGGCACGCCGTCGCTGGACCTCGTCGCTGGGGTGCGCGTCCAGCTGGCCGAAGCGGGCGTGGCGAGCGTGCAGCACCACGACCGGTGCACGCGCGAGGACCCGGACCTGTTCTCCTACCGGCGGGACGGCCTGACCGGACGGTTCGCGGGTGTGGTGGCGCTGGCGGGGTGATCGCGGCCGCGCGACGACACGCCGCGACCGGTGACGGCGGGCTCGGGATCGCTGGTCTAGCGTCAGAGGCAACGACACCCACCCCACACCTACGGGCGAGAGATCACCCGCCGCCCGGCGATCACATGAGGAGCAGGCATGGCCGGAGCGCTGCGCAAGACGATGATGTACCTCGGGCTCTCCGAGGCCGACCGCGAGAGTGCCTACGACGACCAGCAGGTCGACTCCCACGACGTCGAGGACTCCTACGACGACTACGAGGCGTACGAGACCGTCGAGGACGCCCCTGCCCAGGAGGCCCAGGTGACTCCGATCACACGTGCCGCATCGCACACCGGTGCCAACCTTCGCCGGATCACGACCGTGCACCCGCGTACCTACAACGACGCGAAGGTGATCGGCGAGGCGTTCCGGTCCGGGACCCCGGTGATCATGAACCTCACCGACATGACCGACGCCGAGGCCAAGCGCCTCGTCGACTTCTCCGCGGGTCTGGTCTTCGGGCTCCGCGGTGCCATCGAGCGGGTCACCAGCCGGGTGTTCCTCCTCTCGCCCGCCACGGTGGAGGTGGCGACGGAGTCGCACGAGCCTGAAGCCAAGGCCCGGTTCTTCAACCAGAGCTGATCGTGGCGTGGGTCGTCGGGGTCGTCTATCTGCTCCTGCTGCTGTTCCTGATCTTCATGCTGGTCCGGGTCGTTCTGGACTGGGTGATCCAGTTCGCCCGGGACTGGAAGCCCACCGGCGTGATGCTGGTGGTCGCCGAGGTGGTCTACACCATCACCGACCCGCCCCTGAAGGCGCTCCGGCGGCTCATCCCGCCGTTGCGGCTGGGCGGTTTCGCGATCGATCTCGCGTTCCTCGTGCTGATCATCGTGGTCTCGGTGCTGATGGCCGTCCTGCGGCCATTGACACCTGCTTGAGATGCAAGTACCGAGAAGTCCGCTACCGTGAACCTGCGTCAGTGACACACTGTCGCTGATCCGAACGACCTAGACCGAGGTGACGACTATGGCGCTGCTGACGGCAGACGACGTCCTCAACAAGAAGTTCCAGCCGACCAAGTTCCGTGAGGGCTACGACCAGGACGAGGTCGACGATTTCCTCGACGAGATCGTGAACACCCTTCGGGTGGTCGGCGGCGAGAACGAGGAACTGAAGGCCAAGCTCGACGCGGCGGAGCGCCGCATCTCCGAGCTCTCCGGCTTCGCCGGCGGCGAGGCGGCCTCTGCGGAGGACACCACGCAGTTCGCCGCCGTTGGCGAGCAGCCCGAGGCGCAGGCCGAACCCGAGCAGGCGCCTGAGGCCGAGGAGACCCCCGCCGCCCCTGCGGCTGCCGCGTTCACGCCGCCGTCCGCCGGAACCGAGCCGGAGTCCGCCACCGGGATGCTCCAGCTGGCCCAGCGCGTCCACGACGAGTACGTCAGCAACGGCAAGGCCGAGGCGGACCGGATCATCTCCGAGGCCACCGTCGAGAGCGAGCGCCTCACCCGTGAGGCCGATGAGCAGCGGGCCCGCACCCTGAACCAGCTCGAGGGTGAGCGCTCCCTGCTGGAGCGCAAGATCGACGAGCTGCGCGTGTTCGAGCGGGACTACCGCACCCGCCTGAAGAGCTACCTGGAGGGCCTGCTCTCCGACGTCGAGGGTCGTGGCAACGTGTCCTCGGCGTACTCCGGCGAGCCCGGCGAGTCGCGCCGCCCGTAGTTCGTAGCGCACCATAGTTCGCACCACAACGGCGGCGGGCCTCCGACCAGGGGGCCCGCCGCCGTTCCTGAGCCGAAGGGCAGTACCCATGGACCGTTCGACGGAGCCGACGCCGTCGGACGCCGAGGAGACGCGCGGATCGGACGGCGCCTCGCCTGCGGGCCGGCACCTGACCATCGCGCCCGCCCGTCGGCGGCGCCTGCTCGCGTTGCTGGCCGGACTCGCCGTGGTGGTGCTTGTGGTGGACCAGATCGTCAAGTACCTCGCGGTGACCCGCCTCGAGCCGGGTGAGTACGTCCCGATCATCGGGGACCTGCTCGGGCTGAGCCTCGTCTTCAACTCCGGCGCCGCCTTCTCTTTCGCGGAGGGTTCCACCTGGTTCTTCACGATCGCGGCGACCGTGGTCACGGCCGTCATCATCGTGGTCGCCCGGCGGCTCGGGTCGCTCGCCTGGGCCATTGCACTGGGTGCTCTGCTCGGCGGCAACCTCGGCAACCTGGCGGACCGGCTGTTCCGCGAGCCCGGCTTCGGCGTCGGTCACGTGGTCGACATGATCAACTACAACAACTGGTTCGTCGGCAACGTCGCGGACATCGCGATCGTGCTGTCCGCGATCGCCGTCGCCGTGCTCACCTTCCGCGGGATCAGCGTGGACGGTCGCCGGCTGGCCCCGGCCGGGCACGTCGACCCCGAGGTGAAGGCCGCCGTCGACGAGGAGCCGAGCTCCGCCGTCGAGTCGGACGAGACCACGCCCGAGCAGGACCGGGCCGCCGCAGACGAGGCGAGTACCGCCGTCGAGCCCGGTGACGGCACCACCACGAACGGCACCGACCGTGGCTGACACGCGCTCCATGCCGGTCCCGGACGGGCTGGCCGGGGAACGGGTGGACAGCGCGCTCGCCCGGCTGCTCGGGCTGAGCCGCACCCGCGCCGCCGAGCTCGCCGCGAACGGCGACGTGCTGCTGGACGGGCGTCCGCTCGGCAAGTCCGACCGGCTCGTCGCGGGCGGCTGGCTCGAGGTCACCCTCGCTGACCTCGCCCCTGCCCCGACGGCGCCGCCGGAGCCGGTGCCGGGGATGGCAATCCGCTACGACGACGACGACGTGGTGGTCGTGGACAAGCCGGTGGGCGTGGCCGCGCACCCGAGCCCGGGCTGGAGCGGGCCGACCGTCGTCGGCGGGCTCGCCGCGGCGGGCTACCGGATCTCCACGTCGGGGGCGCCGGAGCGCCAGGGCGTCGTGCACCGGCTCGACGCCGGCACGTCCGGGCTGATGGTCGTCGCCAAGAGCGAGCGGGCCTACACCGTGCTCAAGCGGGCCTTCAAGGAGCGCACCGTCGAGAAGGTCTACCACGCGGTGGTGCAGGGGCACCCGGACCCGTCGACCGGCACGATCGACGCTCCGATCGGGCGGCACCCCACGCTCGACTACAAATGGGCCGTCGTCGCCGACGGCAAGGACAGTGTCACGCACTACGAGACCCTCGAGGCGATGCGGCGGGCCTCGCTCCTGGAGATCCACCTGGAGACCGGGCGGACCCACCAGATCCGGGTCCACATGAGCGCCGTGCACCACCCGTGCGTGGGGGATCTGACCTACGGTGCCGACCCGACGATCGCCCAGAAACTCGGGCTGACCCGCCAGTGGCTGCACGCCATGCGGCTCGGCTTCCACCACCCGGCCACGGGGGACTGGCTCGAGGTCACCAGCTCCTACCCCGAGGACCTCACGGTCGCGCTGGAGAGGCTGCAGGGGCCGTGAGGGTGCTCCGGGTCGATGTTGCCCGCAGTACTGGCACTGCCTACGCGGCCGGCCTGGCTCGCGTGCACGCGATCCGGTTCGAGGTGTTCGTCGGCGAGCAGGGCGTGCGCGAGGACGAGGAGCTCGACGACCTCGACGCCCGGCCGGGCACGGCGCACGTGCTCGTCACCGACGATCCCGAGGACGTCACCGGCGCCGCGGACCTCGGCACCGCGCGGCTGCTCGCCGACCCCGCGCACCCGGGCGTGGTGCACGCGACCCGGGTCGCGGTGCGGGGCAGCGCCCGACGGCGGGGGGTGGGCCGGGTGCTCATGGCCGCCCTCGAGGAGATCGCCCTGGCCGAGCACGCGGCCGGGGAGCCGGCGTCGGTCCGGGTCGAGCTGTCCGCGCAGGAGACCGCTATGCCGTTCTACCGTTCGCTCGGCTACGAGATCGGGGTCGACCGCTACCTGGACGCCCGGATCTGGCACCGCGACGCCGTCAAGGTGCTCACGACGTCGTGACGTCGGCCCAGCGGCGTGGACCGGTACCGGTCGCGCCGAGGGTGTCCGAGGGGTTCTGCAGTGTGCAGGTGCGCAGGCTGAGGCAGCCGCAGCCGATGCACCCGGTGAGGTCGTCACGGAGGTGCTCGAGTGCCGCGATCCGCTCGTCGAGCTCGCTGCGCCACATCCGGGACAGTCGGGCCCAGTCGGCCTTGGTCGGGGTCCGGCCGGACGGCAACGAGTCGAGCGCCAGGCGGATCCGGGCGAGGGGGACCCCCACGCGTTGGGACACCCGGATGAACGCGACCCGGCGCAGCGTGTCCCGCCGGTACCGGCGCTGGTTGCCGGCGGTACGCTCGGCGCTGATCAGCCCCTGCCGCTCGTAGAAGTGCAACGCCGACGGCGCAACACCGCTGCGCGCGGAGAGCTCACCTACTGTCAGCACGTGCGTCTTCCCACCCTCGATCCTGGGCATGCGTCAACTCCTTGACCTGAACCTAGGTTGAGACTCTAGCCTGATGATCATGACCGCTCCCGTGGCCGCTGAGGCACCCCTGTCCGTTCTCGGACCCCGACTGCGCTGGATCAGCGTCGGCATGTGCGCCCTGGTGTTCCTCGCGGCGTTCGAGTCGCTCGCCGTGACCACGGTGATGCCCGGCATCAGCGCGGCCCTGGACGGTGCCTCCCTGTACGCGCTCGCGTTCTCCGGACCGTTGGCGGTCGGCATCATCGGAATGGTCATCGCGGGGCAGTGGTCGGACCGGACCGGGCCACGGGGTCCGCTGCTCGCCTCGCTCGCCCTGTTCGTGATCGGCCTCGGGATCGCCGGGTTCGCCACCTCGATGGAGGTGCTGGTCGCCGGGCGCCTGCTGCACGGACTCGGCGGTGGGGCGATCACGGTGTCCCTGTTCGTGATGGTCGCCCGCATCTACCCGCCCGAGCTGCACGCCCGGATCTTCGCCGGCTTCGCCGCAGCGTGGGTGGTGCCGTCGCTGGTCGGGCCGTTCCTCGGCGGCCTGGTCGCCGAGAACCTCGGCTGGCCCTGGGTGTTCCACGGCGTGATCCTGCTCGTCGTGCCGGCCGTCATCATGCTCCGACCGGCATTGCGCCGGCTCGCCGCGGACGCACCCGGCGCGGCGCCGTGGCGCCTCGGCACGGTCGCCTGGGCGGCGCTCGTCGCGGCCGGAGTGCTCACCGTCGACCTGACCTCGGGGACTGGGACACCGGCGGGCTGGGTCGCTGCGGCGGCCGCGCTCGTGGTGGTGCTGATCGCGCTGCGCCCGCTGCTGCCCGCCGGTGCCCTGCGCGCTCGGCGCGGCCTGCCCGCCGTCATCACCCTGCGGGGCTTCCTGTCCGGGGCGTTCGTCGGTGCCCAGGTCTACCTGCCCTACCTGCTCACGGACGTCCACCACGTGACTCCGGTGCTGGCGGGCTTCGGCCTCACCTTCGGCGGACTGGCGTGGGCCCTCGCCTCCCAGATCCACGGCCGGGTGGCCGCCCGGGTCAGCGACCGGGGCGTCCTGCGGCTGGGCACGAGCCTGGTTCTGTTCGCCATCGCAGCCTCGACGCTCACCAGCGTGCTGGCGGCGCCGCCCCTTGCGACCGTGGCCGTGTGGACGTTCGCCGGTGCAGGCATGGGACTGGCCTACCCACGGATCTCCACGATGACGCTGGCGCTGTCATCCGACACCGACCGCGGCTTCAACAGCTCCGCCCTGACCATCGCCGACTCCATCGGTGGTGCGGTCGCCCTGGCCGGTACCGGCGTGGTGTTCGGTGCCCTCACCGACGGACCGGCGGCGTTCGCTCCGTTCAGCGGCGTGTTCGCCCTGGCCACGCTGTTCGCCCTGGTCGCTGCGCTCCTCGTCCGCCGCGCCACCGCGTCGCGTCTGGCCGGGTACACCGCTGCGGACCCCGGCGCGGCGGGCGCCGAGGCGGCCGGTGGCGACCCGGACGGCGTGACCGTGGCCGCTTGATCCGTCGAGCGCGAGGTTGTTGGCCACGTCAGCGCGCTTGAGGCCAACGATGTCGCGTTCGGCGGCCTACAGGTAGCCGGTCGCGGGGTCGATCTGACCGAGGAACCCACGGATCTCAGTCTCGAGGCACGCCGGCTCGAGTGCTGCGCCGGTGTTGCTTCCCATGCTGAAGCCGTATCCGGGGTTCGGGCCGGTCAGCCAGGTGAGGTGGTAGGTGCCGGCCTGACGCCGCACCTCGAACCGTTCGCCGTCGACCACGACGATCTCGATCCGGGACACGCCACACCTACCTTCTGCCCGCGAACGGGTGGGCCGGTCGCATCAACCATCATCGCAGCCCGGCCCGGGTAGGGTTCGCGGCGTGCTGGAACTCGCCGCGGCCTTCGGCTACTGCCTGCTCTCGGCGATCGTGATCGTGCTGCCCGCCGAGGTGTACCTGCTGGCGGTGGCACTGGTCTCGGACGTGCCGGCCGTGTGGCTGGCGCTCGCCGGCGCCGTAGGGCAGGTCGCCGGGAAGATGCTCTACTACCTGCTCGGCCGCGGCGTGCTGGACCTCGCCCATCTGCGCAAGCGGTCGACGGCGAAGGGCCGCTGGGTGGACGGCATGGACCGGGTGGAGGCGTGGTGCCGCCGCCACGTCTGGGGTCCAAGCCTGGTCACCGCCGTGAGCGCCTTCGCCGGCGTGCCTCCGTACGCGCTGGTCAGCGTCCTCGCCGGCACGGTGCGGATGCGCTGGTGGCTGTTCGCACTGATCTCCGTGGCCGGGCGCTGGCTGCGCTTCTGGGCCGTGATGACCGTGCCCCACCTGCTGCCGGACACCCTGTTCGGGCTCTAGGGCAGCAATGCACGTCGCTCATGCTCGGCTGTCCGCCGAGCTCACGCTGCCGGCGCGCGCCCCCTGGCCTTTTCCGTGTCCCGCATCTCGAGCAGTGAGCATCCGACACCGTACGTCACGAAGTCGCCGACGGGTCGCACCCCGACGCCGATCAGTGCGCCACGTTCCTCCCCGCCGAGCTCGAGCCCGCGCAGCAGCGTCGCGCGCGCGTGCGGCGGCATCTGTGCGGCGGGCAGGATCTGCGCGACGCCCGCGAACGTGACTGTCGCGGCCGGGATCTTGACCCAGGGCACGAACGGGATGCGTTTCGGGATCGGGACCGTCGCCGACACCTCGCCGTTCGCGGCCAGGTGCTTGGCCTTCCACTCCTGCGTGTTCGTCGTGAACCACAGCACTCGCTCGACGGCGCACAGCATCACACCCGCGGTCCGCGCCATCCCGCGTGCCGAGACCATCCCGATCACCATGAAGTTCTGCTTCTCCAGGACGCGCCACACGTCGTCCGTGCTCAGATCGGCCATCAGGCGCCTCCTCAGGCCCGCGCGGTGTCAGGTCTCAGGCTAGCCGCCCAACACCCGTAGGCGCCGGACGGCCTCGGTGAGCACCTCGGTCGACTTCACGAACGTGAACCGCACCGTAGTGGCCAGCGCGCGGTCGGCGTCGGAGCCGGCCCGGGTGAACGCACTGGTGGGCACCCCGACGACGCCGGCCAGGGTCGGCAGTTCCCGGCACAGGTCGGCTCCCGTCTCGATGCCGGTCGGCGCGAGCGACCCGGTGAGCAGGTCGGCGGCGTCGGCAATGACGAAGTAGGTGCCCTGCGGCCGGATCACCCTGAACCCGGCGTCCGTCAAGCCCTCGGTGAGCAGGTCCCGGCGCCGCTGCAGCGACGCGGCCAGGTCACGCACCCAGGTGGCGTCCGGGCCACTGCCGGTCTCCAGGTCGAGCGCCGTCGCGATCGCCGGCTGGAAGGGGGCCCCGCTGACGTACGTGAGGAACTGCTTGACGGCGCGGACGGCGTCGACGAGCCCCGCCGGGCCGCTCACCCAGCCGATCTTCCAGCCTGTCAGGGAGAACGTCTTGCCGGACGAGGAGATCGTCAGAGTGCGCTCGGTCATGCCGGGCAGGGTCGCGATCGGGACGTGGACGGCGCCGTCGTAGGTGAGGTGCTCGTAGACCTCGTCGGTGACCACGACGGCGTCGTACTGGGCGGCGAGGCGGGCGATCTCGGTGAGCTCGGGGCGGTTCAGCACGGCGCCGGTCGGGTTGTGCGGGGAGTTGAGCAGGACCACCCGGGTGGCCGGGGTGAACGCGTCCCGCAGGGCGGCCAGGTCTAGCCGGAAGCCGTCGGTGGGATCGGTGCCGGGGCGCAGCGGTGCGCTCGTGTGCGTGGCGCCGGCCAGGGCGATCACCGCGGCGTAGGAGTCGTAGAACGGCTCGAGGGTGAGGACCTCGTCACCGGGACCGGCGAGCGCGAGCACCGCGGCCGCGATCGCCTCGGTGGCACCGGCGGTGACCAGGATCTCGGTGTCCGGGTCAAGGGCGATCCCGTAGTGGCGGTCCTGGTGGGCGGCGATCGCCTCACGCAGTACCCGGATCCCCGGCCCCGGCGGGTACTGGTTGTGACCGGCCGCGATGGCTGCCGCGGCGGCCGCCTTGACCGTCTCGGGACCGTCGGCGTCGGGGAAGCCCTGACCGAGGTTCAGCGAGCCGGTGCTCGCGGCGAGGGCGGACATCTCCGCGAAGATGGTGGGCCGCGGTGCGCCGGTGGCGCCCAGCAGTCCCGTGGCGGCGGCCACCTCGCGCCAGCGCCCACCCGGCAGCGCGCTCAGTTCAGCCATTCGGCGACAATAGCGGCCTCACTCACAGCCCGCCCGCCGATCGTCGAGCTCGCGGTGCTTCAGGATCAGCGAGAACCCGGACAGGGCGGGATCGTCGCAGAACTCGGCGAAGTCGCCGGGGCTGGTGCGGTCGGTGTACTCGATCGCGAACACCGGCCGTCCCGCGTCGAGATACGGGCCCAGGGCCGCGCACCACCCATCCGCCGCGCAGTCCTCGGTCACGGCGAAGTCGAAGGAGTCCACGAGCTCGCCCACGAGGTCGGGTGCGTTCTTCTGCCCGACGGCGAGTCCCCGCTCGTGCGCGGCGCTCGCCCACCACAGGGCGTAGGTGACGGCGTCCGCCCGGGTCAGGTCGAAGCCGGTCTCGGTGTCGTAGGAGTCGATGTTATCCGGGTCGACGGCGTCGAAGCCCGCCGCGGCGCACGCGTCCAGCCGCGCCTGCATCAGTGGCGCGAGGACGTCCAGGCGGCGGATGTCGAGGAAGCGCTCCCCGTCCCAGCCGGGGTACGCCGCCCCGATCACCTCGGCGGGGAACTCGTCGGCGTCGTCGCGCCAGTCCTCCCATGCGCCCGCGTTGACGTAGCAGATCGTCCGCGCCCCGGCCTCGGCGAGCGTGGCGACCTGCTCGGGTGAGGTGTCGGTGCCATCGAGGTCGTAGACCGCCACGCCGTCGAGGAGTTCGACGCCGGCACCCGGCTCGGCGGCCAGTACGATCTGCCAGTTCGCCCCGGCTTCGGGGGACCACCGCTGCGGCGCGCGCCCGGCGCACCCGACGCACGCCGCGGCCAGGGCGAGCACGAGGAGCATCGACGCGCCTCGCCGTCGGCCCGTCGTCCCCACGGGATCAGGGTACGGGTAGCGCCCGAGCCGGGACCCGCCGTCGGGGTCCGAGGCAGACACGCCGGGCGACACGCCGGGCCGATCGGGCACGCCGGACACCCTCCCCAGAGTGTCCCCGGCTCGACCTAGAATCGCCTGCATGTCCGACGACTTCGTGCACCTCCACGTCCACACCGAGTACTCGATGTTGGACGGGGCGGCACGGGTGGACGACCTGTTCAAGGAGGCGCAGCGCCTCGGCCAGTCGGCGGTCGCGACCACGGACCACGGGTACCTGTTCGGCGCCTACGACTTCTGGTCGAAGGCCCGCAAGTACGGCATCAAGCCGATCATCGGCGTGGAGGCGTACGTCACCCCGGGCACGTCCCGGTTCGACAAGACCCGCGTCCGCTGGGGCGAGGCGAGCCAGGCGGGCGACGACGTCTCCGCGCGTGGTGCGTACACGCACATGACACTGCTCTCGCGGACCACGCAGGGCATGCACAACCTGTTCCGGATGAGCTCGCTCGCCTCGCTCGAGGGGCAGCTCGGCAAGTGGCCCCGGATGGACCGGGACCTGTTGTCCACGTATGCCGAGGGCCTGATCGCGACCAGTGGCTGCGCGTCCGGGGAGATCCAGACACGGCTGCGACTGGGGCAGCGCGAGGAGGCGGTCCGGGCAGCGGGGGAGCTGCAGGACATCTTCGGCAAGGAGAACTTCTACATCGAGATCATGGATCACGGTCTCGACATCGAACGCCGCACGTTCGCCGACCTGATCGAGATCGCCAAGGAGATCGGTGCGCCGCTGCTGGCCACCAACGACCTGCACTACACGAAGGAGGAGGACGCCCACGCCCATGAGGCGCTCCTGTGCGTGCAGTCCGGGGCCACCCTGGACGAGCCCACGTACGAGCAGGGCGGCAAGCGGTTCGCGTTCGGGGGGCAGGGGTACTACCTGAAGTCCGCCGCCCAGATGCGCGAGCTGTTCCGGGACTACCCCGAGGCGTGCGACAACACGCTGCTCGTGGCCGAGCAGTGCGACGTGACGTTCACCGAGCAGGTCGGCAAGTACATGCCGCACTTCCCGGTGCCCGAGGGCGAGGACGAGATCTCCACCTTCGTGAAGTCCGTGGAGGTCGGCCTCCACAAGCGGTTCGGCGAGACGGTCCCGGACGAGGTCCGCAAGCAGGCCGAGTACGAGATCGACATCATCACCTCCAAGGGCTACGCCGGCTACTACCTGGTGGTCGCCGACTTCATCAACTGGGCCAAGGACAACGGCATCCGCGTCGGGCCCGGTCGTGGCTCCGGCGCCGGGTCGATGGCGGCGTACGCGATGAGCATCACCGAGCTCGACCCGCTGAAGAACGGGCTGATCTTCGAGCGGTTCCTCAACCCCGAGCGGATGTCCCTGCCGGACTTCGACATCGACTTCGACGAGCGTCGTCGCAGCGAGGTCATCAAGTACGTGTCCGACACCTACGGCGAGGACAAGGTCGCCTACATCGTCACGTACGGCACGATCAAGGCCAAGCAGGCCCTCAAGGACTCCTCGCGGGTGCTCGGCTACCCGTTCGGGATGGGGGAGAAGCTCACCAAGGCGATGCCGCCGGCCGTGATGGGCAAGGACGTCACGCTCTCGGGCATCTACAACCCGGACGACAAGCGCTACGCGGAGGCGGACGAGTTCCGCAAGGTCGTCGAGATCGACCCGGACGCCCAGCGGGTGCTCGAGACGGCCCGCGGCCTGGAGAACCTGAAGCGGCAGTGGGGGGTGCACGCGGCGGGCGTCATCATCGCCAGCGAGCCCCTCATCGACATCATCCCGATCATGCGCCGCGAGCAGGACGGCGCCATCATCACCCAGATCGACTTCCCGGCCGGGGAGGACCTCGGCCTGGTGAAGATGGACTTCCTCGGGCTGCGCAACCTGACCATCCTGGACGACGCCCTCGAGAACATCGTCGTCAACGGCAAGGAGCCGGTGGTGGTCGAGGACCTGCCGCTGGACGACCGCCCGACCTACACCCTGCTCAGCCGCGGGGACACCCTCGGCGTGTTCCAGCTCGACGGCGGCGGCATGCGGTCGCTGCTGCGCCTGATGCGGCCGGACAACTTCGAAGACATCTCCGCCGTCGGCGCCCTGTACCGGCCCGGCCCGATGGGCGCGAACTCGCACACGAACTACGCCCTGCGCAAGAACGGCCAGCAGGACATCACGCCGATCCACCCCGAGCTGGCCGAACCGCTCGAGGAGGTCCTCGGCACCACCCATGGCCTGATCGTCTATCAGGAACAGGTGATGGCGATCGCCCAGCACCTGGCCGGGTACACGCTCGGGCAGGCCGACCTGCTCCGGCGGGCCATGGGTAAGAAGAAGCGCGAGGTGCTGGACGCCGAGTTCGACAAGTTCAGCTCCGGGATGCGCGAGGGCGGCTACTCCGCGAACGCGATCAAGACCCTCTGGGACGTGCTCGTCCCGTTCTCCGACTACGCCTTCAACAAGGCGCACTCGGCCGCGTACGGGCTGGTCTCCTACTGGACCGCCTACCTCAAGGCGAACTACCCGACCGAGTACATGGCCGCCCTGCTCACCTCCACGCGGGACGACAAGGACAAGTCGGCGCTATACCTGAACGAGTGCCGCCGGATGCGCATCACGGTCCTGCCGCCGGACGTGAACGCCTCCGCGGCCACGTTCACCCCGGTCGGCACGGACATCCGGTTCGGACTCGCCGCCGTGCGCAACGTCGGCGCGAACGTGGTCGCCGCGATCGCGGCCGCCCGCGAGGAGAAGGGGGACTTCACCTCCTTCACGGACTTCCTCGAGAAGGTGCCCGCGGTGGTCTGCAACAAGCGGACCATCGAGTCGCTGATCAAGGCCGGGGCGTTCGACTCCCTCGGCCATACCCGCCGCGCGCTGCTGATGGTGCACGAGCAGGCCGTCGACTCGGTGATCGGGGTCAAGCGCAAGGAGGCCGAGGGGCAGTTCGACCTGTTCGCCTCCCTGGGTGGCGGGGACGGCGACGGCGGCGGTTTCGCCGTCGAGGTCCCGGACCTTCCCGAGTGGGACAAGAAGCAGAAGCTCGCCTTCGAGCGGGAGATGCTCGGCCTGTACGTGTCCGACCACCCTCTGTCCGGCATCGAGCACGTGCTCACCCAGTCGGCGGACGTCTCGATCGCGACGCTGAACGCGGACGAGGCCCGCCCGGACGGGTCCACGGTGACCATCGCCGGGCTGATCACCTCGCTGCAGCGCAAGATGTCCAAGCAGGGCAATGCGTGGGCCGCGGTCACGATCGAGGACATGGAGGGTTCGGTCGAGGTCATGTTCTTCGGCGAGACCTACCTGGCCTACTCGACGATCCTCGCCGAGGACCAGGTGGTGGTGCTGCGCGGGCGGGTGCGCCGCCGGGACGAGGCCATGCAGCTGCAGGCCATGGAGGTGTCCATCCCGGACGTGTCCGTGGGTGACGACGCGCCGATGATGCTGTCCATCCCCACGAACCGCTGCACCACCCCGGTGGTGGAGCAGCTCCGCGACATCCTGTCCACCCACCCCGGGGTCACCGAGGTGCACGTGAAGCTCACCTCACCCGGCCGGGCCACCGTGCTCCGGCTCGAGGACGGGCTGCGGGTGGAGCGGACGCCGGCCCTGTACGGCGACCTGAAGGCGTTGCTCGGGCCCAGCTGCCTGGTCTAGCGGACCGGCTGCGGGAGCCCGGCGCTCACTCGAGCCAGGTCGTCACGAACCGCTCGTTGGCGTGGATGTGGACCGCCTCGTACCCGTGGGGTCCGGTCCGGAACGTGTGCGGGGTGTCCGCGGGGGCCACCAGGATCTGGCCGGCGTGGCCCTCGACCTCGGCGGTGCCGATCCGGAACGTCGCCGAGCCACGGCGGATCAGGAACGTCTCCGCGTACGGATGCTGATGCAGGCGGGGGCCGACCCCGGCGCGGGTGGTGGACTCGAGGATCAGCGAGATCCCGGCACCGCCGGGCAGCTCCTCGTAGTTCTCGGCCCAGTCCTCGCCGTCGGAGCGGCCATCGGTCCGGTTGATCACGAATGTGTCCATCAACTCAAACTATCGCCGGGCCGCGGCGATCACCAGGGTGCGGCCGACCAGGGTGTGCCCGGCCAGGGCCCGACCGGGCCCGACGAGCCACGCACTCAGGCGGGCCTGACCACCCGGAGCCGCCGGACGCCGTCGGGCAGGTCCACCTCGACGACGTCGCCGGGGTGCAGTTGCCGCCCACGGCGGGTCTCCGCCTCGCCGTTGACGTCGATCGCCTCGTCGGTGAGCAGGTCCCGGGCGGTCGCGCCGTCGTCGGCGATGCCGGTGAGCTTGAGGAACTGGCCGAGGCGGATCATGTCGTCGCGGATCTCGACGTCGGTGGGCTGATCGGGGGTCGGCGTGGCCATCGGGCCAGTATCGCAGCCGCACCGGGGTCCGAGTTCGTGCGCCGCGGTACCGGGTTCGTGGACCGCGGCACCGGGTCCGTGCACCGGTCCTTGCGGGCGGACGTCACGGACCCTCGACGGTCACCCACGCCGCGCGCCACTGCGGCGCCTCGAACGGCTCGGCCCAATAGGCCGTCTCCCGGGCGATCCGCCCGTCGCGAAACTCGAAGATGAATACGCTTCGATACACGGGACCGTCATAGTCCAGCGTGGCCTCGAGGACCACCAGGTCCCCGGCGGACAACATCCGTCGGCTGGTGATGGTCGGCAGCCCGGGGAACGCCCCGTAGACCGCCCGGCGGTTCACCGCACCGATCACCTGTTCGCCGGACTGGGGCCAGTCCATGACGGCGTCCTCGTGGAACAACTCGTCCATGACCTCGGTCCGCTTGTCATTGAGGCACTGGACGAGCCGCTCGATGACGGCCCGGTTCTCGATCTCACCCATGACGACCTCCTGGCCGTTCCCGCAGCTCCATCGGGTGCGGACGTGCCAATTCTAGATCCGATGGGTCCGCCTGAGCGTGTCTTCGGGCAGGTCTCGTGAACGCCCTAGACTCTTCAGGTGATGCGAACGATCGATCTGCGTGGCCGGGCACTCGGAGCGGCGGAACTGCGAGCCGTGCTGCCGCGCGCCGAGGTGGACATCGAGGTGGCGACCCAGCGGGTCGCGCCCATCCTGGCGCGGGTCCGCACCGAGGGCGCATCGGCACTGGCCGACTACGCCGAGCAGTTCGACGGCGTCCGGCCGGCCAGCCTGCGAGTGCCGCCTGAGGCACTCACCGCCGCGCTCGATGGCCTCGCCGCCGACGTGCGAGTGGCACTGACCGAGTCGATCCGGCGCGCCCGGCTCGGCCACGAGGCGCAGCTGCCGACCCCCCGCACCACCGAGTTCGGGCCCGGCGCCCGGGTGCACCAGCGCTGGGTGCCGGTGCAGCGCGTCGGCCTGTACGCGCCCGGCGGTCTCGCGCCGCTACCGTCCTCGGTCGTGATGAACGTGGTGGCCGCGCAGGTCGCGGGCGTGGCGTCACTCGCCCTGGCGAGCCCGCCGCAGAAGGACCACGACGGCCTTCCGGACCCGACGATCCTGGCGGCGTGCGCGCTGCTCGGGGTCGATGAGGTCTACGCCGTCGGCGGCGCCCAGGCGATCGGT
The DNA here is from genome assembly GCF_902703175.1 of Occultella aeris. Taxonomy (GTDB): domain Bacteria; phylum Actinomycetota; class Actinomycetes; order Actinomycetales; family Beutenbergiaceae; genus Occultella; species Occultella aeris. The sequence continues at coordinate 21,930 of NZ_CACRYJ010000060.1, forward strand.
ATGTTCGCCTACGGGGTGCGCTCGGAACGGCCCGAGGACTCCTGCGAGGCGGTGGACGTCGTCACCGGACCGGGCAACATCTACGTGGCTGCGGCCAAGCGAGCCGTGCTCGGGGTGGTGGGCATCGACGCCGAGGCCGGCACCACGGAGATCGCGGTGCTCGCCGACTCCGGCGCGGATCCCCGGTTCGTCGCGGCCGACCTGATCTCCCAGGCCGAGCACGACCCCGCCGCCGCGTCCCTGCTGGTCACGGACTCGCCAGTGCTGGCTGCCGCCGTCGCGGAGGAGATCGAGACCCGCGCAGCCGCGGCCAAGCACAGCGCCCGGATCCGCACCGCCCTGAGTGGCCCCCAGTCCGGCGTGGTCCTCGTCGACGACGTCGACCACGGCATCGAGGTGGTCAACGCCTACGCCGCCGAGCACCTGGAGATCCAGACCGCCGACGCCGCCGCGGACGCTGAGCGGATCCGCAACGCGGGCGCGATCTTCGTCGGCCCGTACTCACCGGTGCCGCTCGGGGACTACATCGCGGGCTCGAACCACGTGCTGCCGACCGGCGGCACGGCCCGGTACGCGAGCGGGCTCGGCGTGCAGGTCTACCTGAAGTCGGTCCAGGTGATCGACTATGACGAGGCCGGTCTGAAGGAAGTGACGGACGACCTGATCGCGCTCGCCGCCGCCGAGGACCTGCCCGCGCACGGCGAGGCGGCCAGGGTGCGCCGCGGCGACTGAGCGGATCCGGCCGAGCAACAGAACCCCGGACCGGGAGCCGGAGCGCTACGCGCCGAGTTCGGCCAGCCATCGCTCGGTCTCACGGGAGCTGCGCAGGTGCACCACGACCGGCGGTGCCGGGTCCGTGGCCAGGTTGTCCGCGTTGCCCGTGACCTCTGTGCCCGTGGCTCTGGGGGCACCCGCGGCGCGGACAGTGTCTGTGGCACTCGTGGCACTCGTGGCAGTCGGGTAACGACCCGGCACGGTCGACGGGTCGGCCGCCCAGCGCCGGATCCGCATCCGCTTGCGGGCCCAGCTCTGGAAGTGCCAGACGATGATCGAGTCGCGGGCGAATATCTTGCGCACCGTCTCGATGTTGCCGTTGCACATCTCCTCACGTGTGATCAGTCGCGAGAACGTGCGCCGGATCAGGCGCTGCAGGGAGAACCAGCGTGGGTAGTCCAGGGCGACGATCATCTCCACTCGAGCCATCGGCACGTCGGCCCACTTGCCGTACGCCGTGTCCATGACCCAGCGCTCGCCGGCACAGATCGCCTCGGCGATCTCGCGCTGCTGCTGCGGAGGTCGCTCGACCCAACCGGGCAGCCAGCCGATCTCGTCGTCCACCGAGTGCCATGGCAGACCGGTCGCCTCCCCGATCCTGCGGGCCAGGGTGGTCTTGCCCGTCCCCGTGACGCCGTAGACCAGGATCCGCTCAGCACGTGCATCGTCCACCCGGACATGCTGGCATACCCGTGCCACCCGGCTCAGGGGGTGGTCAGGGCGATCCCCGATGTCGCGTCAGACCGAGTCCCCGTACCGTTGGGGTCATGGACGCAATCTTCGACACCATCCGCAAGATCGGCCTCCGCCGTGGGCCCAGCCGGATCCTCGGCGGCATCGGTGGCGGGATCGCGGACCAGACCGGCGTCAGCGTGGGTCTGGTCCGGATCCTCCTGCTGCTGCTCGGCCTGCTCCCCGTGCTCGGGTGGGGCGTGTACCTCGTCGCCTGGGTGCTGTTGCCATGGCAGGACGGTTCGATCCCGCTGGAGCGGTTCATCCGCCAGCTCACGAACAGCCGCAGCCAGTAGTCGCGGCGACCCTGATCCGGCTCAGCCCTGCGCCAGGACCAGCGGCAGGACCGCCCCGGCGCCGGCGCGCCGCAGCAGCATGGCGGAGTAGGCGAGGGTCCAGCCCGAGTCGGTGAAGTCGTCCACCAGGACGACGCTCCTGCCGGTCAGGCCGGCGGTCGCCGCATCGGACAGGTCCAGGTCGAGGCGCCGTGCCACGGATGCGAGTCGCTGCGCGGAGTTCACGTCGTGGCGGCCGGGCCCACGATCCGGCGCGGGAGCGATGCGCCCGACCAGGGGCGCCTTGAGCAGCCGGGCGACCCCCTGGGCGAGGTGCTGCACCAGCAGGGGGCGGGTGGCCGAGTCGACGAACACGACGCCGTCGGCGCTCGGCGCCCAGTCGGCGACCACTCGCATCAGTGGCGCCCGCAGCCCCACCGGTAGTTCGCCGTCGGGCGTGGTCGACGCGAACAGCTCGCGCAACTGCACCGACCAGCCCAGGCCGTCCAGGCGCGCGATGGCACGACCGGTCTGCGCGCGCTCGCCCTCGGCCAACCGGCCACGCAGGTCCACGCCCAACTCCGACATCCCGCTCGGCCACTGTCGACGCGGCGTGATCTCGATGCCGGGCGCGTCCAGACGCTCGCGCGCGGCCTCCACAACCTCCAGGTCCGGTGCATCCGGCACGGTGACCCCGCCGCAGTTGTCGCATCGGCCGCAGCGCTCGCCGTCGACCAGCTCAGGGTCGTCCAGATCCCGGCGTAGGAAGACCATTCGGCACTCGTCCGTGCGCTCGTAGGCGATCATCGCGTCCTGCTCGGCGACGCGCGCCGCCTCGACGCGCTCATACCGGTCGGCGTCGTAGTTCCACTCCTGGCCGGTGGAGGACCAGCCGCCTTGGACCCGGCGAACGGCACCATCCACGTCCAGCACCTTGAGCATCATCTCCAGACGGGTCCGACGCAGGTCCACCTGGGTCTCCAGGGCGGCCACGGACATCGCGCCGTCGCCGAGCATGGGCAGCGCGTCGATCGCGGCGCGCACATCGGAGGCCTTCGGGAACGCCAATGACCCGAAGTAGTCCCAGATCTGCTTGTCCTCGGAGCCAGGTAGGAGGACCACGTCGGCCCGCTGTACCGCGCGGCCCGCGCGGCCGACCTGCTGGTAGTAGGCGATGGGCGACGGTGGTGCACCGAGGTGGATCACGAAGCCGAGGTCCGGCTTGTCGAATCCCATCCCGAGGGCCGACGTGGCCACGAGGGCCTTGACCCGGTTCTCCTTCAGGTCCGCCTCAAGGGCCTCCCGCTCGCTCGGGTCGGTCGCGCCGGTGTAGGCCTGCACGGCGTAGCCCGCGCCCCGCAGCTGCCGAGCCACCTCCTCGGCGGCTGCCACAGTCAGGCAGTAGACGATCCCCGAGCCCGGGTAGGAGCCGAGGTTCGCCGTGAGCCAGGCGATCCGGGTCGGCTGATCGGGCAGCTGGACGACGGCCAGGTGCAGGGAGGGGCGGTCGAGTCCGCCGCGCAGCACGAGCACGTCGGTGCCGAGCTGCTCCGCGACGTCCGCGGTCACACGTTCGTTCGCGGTCGCGGTGGTGGCCAGGACCGGGATGCCATCCGGGAGATCGTCCAGCAGGGTGCGGATCCGGCGGTAGTCGGGGCGGAAGTCGTGGCCCCAGTCGGAGATGCAGTGGGCCTCGTCGACGACGACCAGACCGGCGCTCGCGGCCAGGCGGGGGAGTACCTCGTCCCGGAACGCCGGGTTGTTCAGGCGCTCCGGAGAGCACAGCAGCACGTCGACCTCGCCGGCGGCGATCTGCTCGTGGATGCCGGCCCACTCGGTGGTGTTGGCCGAGTTGATGGTGACGGCGCGGATCCCGGCCCGCGAGGCGGCGGCGATCTGATCGCGCATGAGGGCAAGCAACGGGGAGATGATCACGCTCGGCCCGGCGCCGCGTTCGCGCAGCAGGGAGGTGGCCACGAAGTAGACGGCGGACTTGCCCCACCCGGTGCGTTGCACCACGAGGGCGCGGCGGTCACCGTCGACCAGCGCGGAGATCGCGCGCCATTGGTCGTCGCGCAACTGCGCCTCGTCGGAGCCGACCAGGCGCTGCAGGACGGCGGTGGCCCGCTCCCGGGTTCCGTTCGGGTCGTCACTGTTCGGAGCGGCGGGGGCCGTGTCCGCGGCGGTGCCTGCTGTGGTCTCGTTCATCGGAGGCAGCCTTTCATGAGGGGACCGGTCGTGCGCGCGGCCTGTGGATCGCTGAACGCCGGCAATGCACCAGTGGCGACTCAGGCCGCGGCCGGATCGGTCGCGCGGTCATCGGGTTCGCCCTTGGCGTCCTCGGCCTCGTCGGCGTCCTGGCGCCGCAGTGCCCAGTTGCCCATCACCACGCCGACTGACCCGTTGAGGTCCAGCGGGCCACCGTTGATCGGCGTGAGCGGGTGGATGGGGTCGCGCAGCCAGTCGTTCTCGGATGCTTCCGCGGAACGTCGCCGTCGTGCACTCCCGAGTCCGCCAGCCCGGCTCGGACCGGATTGGGTATCGGTACGGGTGGCAGGATGCGGCCGTCGGGGGTGGTCACCAGGACGGTGCCGTCGGGGCGGAGAGTGATGTCGTAGTTCCCTTCGTGCAGCAGCCTGTGGTGGGTGCTGCAGAGCAGGACGAGGTTGTCCAGGGTGGTCGGGCCGCCGTCGGCCCAGTGCTGGATGTGGTGGGCGTGGAGGTAGGCGCGTCGACCGCAGCCGGGGATGCGGCAGCTGTGGTCTCTGGCCCAGAGTGCTCGCTTGAGTGCGGAGTTGGTGCTCCGGGTCCTTCGACCGACGTCCAGGGTGCGCCCGGGGCGGGCGTTGGGCACGACGGTGAAGCGGGATCCGTCGGCGTGGACGTGCATGACGATGCCGGTGTCGCAGGTCAGGCGGCGTGCGGTTTCCGGGTGGAGCGCTGGGCCGAGTTCCAGGTGGGGGCCGATCAGCTTTGCGGTGTCTGGCGCTTCCGCGGAAGCGCCCGAGCCGGAGTCCCGGCGTGTGGTGATCTCTGTGACGGTCGCGAGTTCATGGCTGTCCGTGGCGTCGTCGCTACCGACGTATTGAGAGTCGTCTTCCGCACCGTCGGTCTGGGACGCGTCGTCGTGCCCCGGCGCTGCTACCTCGTCATGCGCCGAGCCGTCGCCGAACGTCTCGAGCCCAGGGAGCGGCGGCGAATCTGCTGCAGCGGGGTTGTCGGCTGTGGGTCGGGCCTTGGCGAGGTCGTCGAGGGTGACGTGCAGGACGGTCTCGCCGCGGCGGGAGCCGCGTGGGGTGTGGTCGGCTCCGGTGGTGGTCGCCGCGGGGTCGGTGTGGCCGGGGTGGGCCACGTTCGACTGTTCGCAGATCAGGACGAGGGCGTCGATCAGGGCGTGCCCGTGTACGACACTCTCGCGGAGCCAGGGTGGTGGCTGCGGGTCGGTGCTGTGACCGGCGTCGGTGTCCTTGAGGTAGTCGCCGACGCGGTGCACCTCTTCCATCATGACGGCGGCGTCCTCGGGGGAGCAGCGCCCGGAGAACGAGAACGAGCCGTCGGGTTCCTCGCGGAAGCGCAGGTGGCGCTCGGCGTGGCGCTGGTTGATGTCGGCGAGGGACTCGGCGGTACGTACGCCGGCGACGAATCGTTCGAGCTGGCTGGCGGTCGCGGATGCGGCGACGGCAAGGAGTTCGGGTTCGGTCTCGGGGGTGGCGACCCGCGTGATGGCGCGAACCTTCGAGTACGACAGGTGTCCGGCGGCGAAAGCCGCGCTCGTGCCGGGTAGATCGGTGAGGGTGCGGGCGATCCGGACCTGTTCTCGTGCGGTGGTCGCTGACATTCCGCACCGCCAGGAGAGCCAGTTGACGCAGGAGGCGAAGCCGCCGGTGTTCCAGCCCTGGCGGGCGTCGAACTCGGCGAGCAGGAGCAGGAACCGGCAGGTGGTCGCGGCGATCCTCACGGCCAGCCCGGACAGCTCTGCCTCGATCTCCTCGAGCGGGCGCTCCGCGGCCGGTTCTGGTGGGGGATCGGGCTCGGCGGCGGCCAGGTCAGCGGCGTCGGGCAGAAGCGGCCGCGTCGGTTCGATGACTGTGGTGCTCACGGTGACCTCCAGGACGTAGAACGACTGTTCCAAACCTAACCGCGAGCACTGACACTGAAATCACCCCTGTGGACAACGCCCTCGGCACCATGAACAACTCCGGTGCTTCCGCGGAAGCGTCATGAGGGAGGCCGGGATGCGCTCGCGTGCCCGCTTCCGCGGAAGCGCCGAACTCATCCGTGGACGGGAGCGGCGGCGCCTCGGGTCATCTTCGCGCGGTCAGGTCGCGTTCCAGAGGTCGCGGTAGTAAGCAAGGCGCCCGCGGTCGGGAACGACGCCGTACGCGGCGATGAGGGCGTCCTCCCACCCGGGGCCGTAGTTCCACTCGGTGCTCATCGACGCCACCGCGATGTCTGCCCATCGGTCGGCGACACCCAGCGCGCCGAGATCGACATGTGCGACCCAGGATCCGCCGTCGTCGAGCAGCGTGTTCGGACAGCACGCATCGCCGTGGCACACGACGAGCCGCTCGACGGGTGGTGGCTCCCGCAGCGGTTCGGATATCTGGAGGCCGCGGGCCTGCGCGTTCGCGAGGCGGGTCGGCACGCTCCAGTCGAACGGGCAGCCGTCGACCGGCAGCGCCTCATGCAATGCTCGGAGCCCTTCGCCGACAGCACGCACCGCAGTCGCCGGATCCGCGATCCAACGTGGTGCGACCGCGGACTCCGCGTCGATGGCGGCCGTCACCAGCCACTCGTGCGTCCCGTCACCGCCCACCTCGATCAGGCGGGGCACTCGAGTGTGAGGCGCTGCCCAGGACAGGCGCGCGGCCTCGGCGTCCATCGAGGTCTCGTCATTGCGTGGACCGTACTTGAGGTAGCGCCCGTCGTCGGTACGGAACGTCACCCCGCCGAGTCCGTTGCGCCAGACGGGGGTCAGCCGGGCGGTGCCTGCGAGACGCCGCACGACATCGGGTTCGGTGACCGGTTCGTTGGGGATCGACACCATGCCATCTTGCCCTGACCGCTTCCGCGGAAGCGTGGTCAGAGCAGTCAGCTCCCGTCGCTGAACCGGAACCTGCCCTGCGCGTCGATCTCGGCACCGCGCACGGACACGACCGCGGCCACAGGCAGCGGCCCACCGTATATGTGCGGGAACGGTTCCGGCGCGCCGTCGAGCGCCTCCACCCGAACGGTCCGACCCGCGGCCTCGAGTGCGGCCACGTCGATCTCGAGCACCACCAGCGGCTCCGGATCGTCGGCGTAGAACGCCTCGGCCACGCCGGCGACCTGGCGCGTGAACGAACAGTGCATATACCCCACCTGCTCGATCGTGGCGCCGCGGGTGGATACGGCGTACTCGCCGCTCGCGATCGCGGCGGCCCAGTCGGCTGCGTGGGCGAGGTGCAGGATCGTTGCGCTCATGCCCGCGAGAGTACGGTGCCCGACGGCGGAACGCACCGACATGATGACGGTCCCGGCAGCGCGCCTGCGGCGCACTCCGGCAGGTCGTCGGAGTCCGAGTGACGGGCGCCACGGCCCTCTGATGCTCCGGCGCTCCTAGACTTGCCCCGTGACCGGTGACCCGACGACCCAGCCAGCCCTCGCCGTCGCGCTGCCCCTGCGCGCGGACCTGATCGGCGAGGTGCCCTACGGCGCCCCGCAGCTGGACGTCCCGCATCTGCTGAACGTCAACGAGAACCCGTACGCGCCGCCGGCCGAGGTCGTCGCGGACATCGCCGAGTCCGTCGCCGCCGCGGCCGCGGGCCTGAACCGCTACCCGGACCGGGACTTCCCGGCGCTGCGGCAGGACCTCGCCGACTACCTCGCCGCGGAGTCCGGCGCCCGCGATCTCGAGGTAGCGAACATGTGGGCCGCGAACGGCTCCAACGAGGTCATGCTGCACCTGCTGCAGGCCTTCGGGGGACCGGGTCGGAGCGTGATGTCTTTCGCGCCCACCTACTCGATGTACCCCGAGTACGCCCGCGACACGTTCACCCGCTGGGTGGCCGGCACCCGCCGGCCGGACTTCAGTCTCGACCCCGCCCAGACGATCGCGCAGATCGAGAACGAACGCCCCGCCGTCGTCCTGCTCGCGAGCCCGAACAACCCGACCGGCACCGCCCTGGACGTGGCGACCATCGACGCGATCGCGTCGGCGACCGCGAACACCGGGCCGGACGGCGCCGCGAGCGTCCTCGTCGTCGACGAGGCCTACGCCGAGTTCCGCCGCGACGGCACTCCGAGCGCGCTGAGCATCCTGGCTCGCCACCCGCACCTCGCGGTGTCCCGGACGATGTCCAAGGCCTTCGCGTTCGCCGGTGCGCGGCTTGGCTACCTGGCCGCCGCACCGGATCTGGTGGACGCGCTGCGGGTGGTGCGGCTGCCGTACCACCTGTCCGCGGTCACCCAGGCGGTGGCCCGTGCGGCCCTGCGGCACCGAGCGGTGCTGCAGGCGCAGGTGGCGCAGCTGCGGACGGAGCGGGACGCGACGGTGTCCTGGCTGCGTGAGCAGGGTTTCACCGTTGCCGACTCGGATGCGAACTTCGTCCTGTTCGGCCGGTTCGACGACCGGCACGTGATCTGGCAGGGTCTGCTCGATCGCGGTGTGCTGATCAGGGAGACTGGTCCCAGCGAATACCTGCGCGTCTCGATCGGGACCGCTGAGGAGATGGCCGCGTTCCGCGGCGCACTGAAGGAGGTGACCGGCCGGTGAGCGAGTCCAGCCAGGTCGACGCAGCGCAGGCACAGTCGAGCCCGACGGCGGGGGTCGCCTCCGCTCACCGCACCGCCCGGGTGGAGCGCACCACGTCCGAGTCGAGCGTCGTGGTCGAGATCGACCTCGACGGCACCGGTGCCGTGGACGTGTCCACGACCGTGCCGTTCTTCGACCACATGCTCAACGCCCTCGGCAAGCACTCCCTGATCGACCTCACCGTGCGTGCCACCGGGGACACCGACATCGACGTGCACCACACCGTCGAGGACACCGCGATCTGCATCGGGGAGGCGCTGCGCCAGGCTCTCGGGGACAAGTCCGGCATCTCGCGGTTCGGGGACGCTCTGGTGCCCTTGGACGAGGCGCTCGCGCAGGCCGTCGTGGACGTCTCCGGCCGGCCGTACATCGTGCACAGCGGTGAGAGCGAGGCGCAGGTCCACCACCTCATCGGCGGCCACTACACGGGGTCTCTGACCCGGCACGTGTTCGAGTCGATCGCGCTCCACGCGGGCATCTGCCTGCACGTGCGCCTGCTCGCCGGCCGCGACCCGCACCACATCGTCGAGGCCCAGTTCAAGGCGTTCGCGCGCGCCCTGCGGTTCGCGGTCGCCCGCGACCCGCGGGTCACGGGCGTGCCCTCGACCAAGGGTGCGTTGTGAACGACACCGGCGAACGGCCCGACGGCGGCGGCTCACCCGAGGAGTTCGACGAGGCCGCCTTCGAGGCCGCCTTCGAGGAGGCGTTCGGTGCGGCCGCCGAGCCCGATCGGCAGTTCCGCCAGCCGGTGGACGGCGGCTCGGCCGCCGAGCAGGCCGGCGCGGCGCAGGGGTCGGCCGAGCGGGACAGCGACGGCGCGGCGGAGCCCGTGGCCGACGGCGCCGATGCCGTTCCCGTGTTCGGTGCCGACGGTGTCCGCAAGCGCTCGGTGGTCGCAGTGGTGCTCACCCCGATCACGTCGGCGCCCGCCCTCGCCGGGCTGTGCGCCATCGCCAAGATCGAGGCGGACATCGTGCCGATCAAGCGGGGCAGCCTCGCCGTGCGGGTGCTCCCGCAGGCCGACGAGGTCGACCCCGAGGAGTTCCTCACCGGGGCACCGGCCGCCGCTGTCGACCTCGCCAGGACGCTCTCGCGGGCGGCGAAGGCCGGCGTCGTGCTGCTCATCTCCCGGCTGGGCGAGGGCGACGAGGGCTTGACCGGCACGATCAGCGGGCGCAACTACGTCAATGGCGAGCCGAGCAACGAGGTCAGCGCCGGCCTGATCCTCGCGAACGCCGACGACGTCCTCGAGAACCTCCTCCTCGGCGTCATCACACCCGACCAGGCCCCCGGTCACCTGAAGCCCGGGAACCTGACCCGGTGGCAGGCCGGCCGCCTGTTCGGCCGGGCCCAGCGGAAGAAGAAGCCGTGACCGCAGCCGGCCCCACGGTCGTGGTCCTGGACTACGGCTCGGGGAACGTCCGCTCCGCCGTGCGCGCGCTCGAACGCGTCGGCGCACAGGTGGAGCTGACCGCGGACCCCGACGCGGTCGCCGCCGCGGACGGGCTGGTGGTGCCGGGTGTGGGCGCCTTCGCCGCCGTGATGGCGGGTCTGGCCGGCGTCGGCGCGCCGCGGATGATCGAGCGCCGGCTTGCCGGTGGCCGCCCGGTCCTTGGCATCTGCGTGGGTCAGCAGGTCCTGTTCACCGCCGGGGTGGAGCATGGTGAGCGGACCGACGGATTGGACCAGTGGCCCGGTGTGGTCGAGCGGCTCGAGGCTCCGGTGGTGCCGCACATGGGCTGGTCCACGGTGACCCCGCCCGAGGGCAGCGTGCTCTTCGACGGGATCGCCGACGAGCGCTTCTACTTCGTGCACTCCTACGCCGCCCGCACCGCCCCCGACTACGTCCGGGTCACCTGGGCCGAGCACGGCCACCCGTTCGTCGCCGCCGTCGAGAACGGCGCCCTGAGCGCGACCCAGTTCCACCCCGAGAAGTCCGGCGACGCCGGTGCGCAGCTGCTGCGCAACTGGCTCGCCACCCTGCGCTGACGGCGCCGAACGCGCCGCACCCCCGAAAGGACCCAGATCCCCTGTGAGTACCCGCCTCGAACTGCTGCCCGCCGTGGACGTCGCCGATGGTCAGGCCGTGCGCCTGGTCCAGGGTGAGGCCGGCTCCGAGACCACGTACGGCGCCCCGATGGACGCCGCGCTGGCCTGGCAGTCCGGCGGCGCCGAGTGGGTGCACCTGGTCGACCTGGACGCCGCGTTCGGGCGCGGCTCGAACGCCGAGCTGCTCGCCGAGGTCGTCGGCACCCTCGACGTCGCCGTGGAGCTGTCCGGCGGCATCCGGGACGACGAGTCCCTCGAGCGGGCGCTGTCCACCGGCTGCCGGCGGGTCAACCTCGGCACCGCCGCGCTGGAGAACCCGGACTGGACCGCGTCGGTGATCGCGACGTACGGGGACCGGATCGCGGTCGGCCTGGATGTGCGCGGCACCACCCTGGCCGCCCGCGGCTGGACCAAGGAGGGCGGCGACCTGTGGGAGGTGCTCGCGCGCCTGGACGCCGACGGGTGCTCCCGCTACGTCCTCACCGACGTCACGAAGGACGGCACCATGCGCGGCCCGAACCTGGACCTGCTCCGTGAGTTCAGCGCCGCCACGACCGCCCCCGTGGTCGCCTCCGGCGGCATCTCCAGCCTCGACGACCTGGCCGCCCTGCGGACGCTGACCGACGTCGGTGTGGAGGGCGCGATCGTCGGCAAGGCGCTGTATGCCGGCGCGTTCACGCTCGGCGAGGCGCTGGACGTCGCCGGCCGCCCGTGAGGCCGGTGCCGGACCGGTTGCCCGACGGTCGACCGCTGCCGGCCGGCGGCGGGCGCTCGCTGCCACCCACCCCCAAGTACGCGGGGGACGACGGCGGCACCGACCCCGGTCTGGCCGCTGCGCTCTCGGAGCCCGACGGCGGAGCGCGCCTTCGCGCGGTCGTCCGCGCCCTCGGTGCGGCGCGGGTCCTGGTGCCCGTGGTGGCCCATCTGGAGGAGCGAGCCGACGCCGTCGGGCATGAGATCAACGGACGCGAGGTTCGGCTCGTGGGGGAGAAGAGCGCCTCGGCCGCGATGGTCACGGTCGCGACGCCGGACGGGCGCGCCGCGATCCCGGTGTTCTCCGGGCTCGCCGCCCTGACCGCGTGGCGAGCCGATGCCCGGCCGATCCCGGCCGAGGGGGTGCGGGCCGCGCTGTCCGCGGCCGCGGACGCCGACGGGCTGCTGGTCCTGGACCCGGCCGGCCCGGTACCCATACTGGTGCCGCGGCCCGCCGTCTGGGCGATCGCCTCGCAGCGCGAGTGGGTGCCCGCCGTCGAGGACCCTGCGGTCACGCAGGCGATCCGGGCCGCCCTGGCCCCGGTGCCGGGCGTGGTCGACTCCCGCGTGGAACCCGGGGAGCGGGCCGAGGTGCGGGTGGTGCTGGAGCTGCGGCCCGGGCTGGACCGGACCGGACTGGACAAGGTGGTCGGCCGTGCCGGCGCCGCGCTGGCCGCGCAGGAGATCGTCGCGGAGCGGGTGGACTCGCTCGAGATGCGAGTGGTCAGCGCGGGCTGAGACCGGTGCCACACCGCCAACCGTGGTCCGCAGCCGTTCACATGCTAAAGTGGTCACTGACCGACCGGTCTCGCTTCGGCGTGGCCGGTGTGCAAGCGGAGTTTCTCCCACCTTTGCTCGACCGGAACGGATCAAGCCGCCGACGGAGTACGGGTTCAGGTCGAGGGTTCTGACGAACCCTCAGTGCCGGCCGAGGCGACTCGTGCCGGGACGCGACCAGAGGCCTCCGTGTGCACCGCACCCGGAGGCCTTTTCCGTGTGACGCGGTGAAACTGATCTCTCTCGTAAGGAGCACCACATCAGCGAGCCCCGCATCAATGAGCGGATCCGCGTGCCGGAGGTGCGTCTGGTCGGGCCGAACGGTGAGCAGGTAGGCATCGTTCGGGTCGAGGACGCACTGCGACTGGCTGCGGAGGCCGATCTGGACCTGGTCGAGGTCGCCCCCGAGGCGCGCCCGCCGGTCTGCAAGCTCATGGACTTCGGCAAGTTCAAGTACGAAGCCGACATGAAGGCACGTGACGCCCGGCGCAACCAGGCGAACACCGTCCTCAAGGAGATCCGGTTCCGGCTGAAGATCGACCCGCACGACTACGGCACCAAGAAGGGCCACGTCGAGCGGTTCCTCAAGGCCGGCGACAAGGTCAAGGTGATGATCATGTTCCGCGGCCGCGAGCAGTCCCGCCCGGAGATGGGCATGCGCCTGCTGCAGCGGCTCGCCGAGGATGTGGCAGAACTGGGTCACGTCGAGAGCACCCCGCGACAGGACGGTCGCAACATGACGATGGTGCTCGGCCCGAACAAGAAGAAGACCGAGACCCGCAACGAACAGCGCCGCCGCGCTCAGGAGGCCGCCGCCACCGCGGAGCCTGCCGAGCCTGAGGCGACCGAAGCCGGCTGACCCCAGCCTGCTACCAACAAGGAACAAGAGATGCCGAAGAACAAGACGAACTCCGGTGCCAAGAAGCGCTTCCGGATCACCGGTTCCGGGAAGGTCATGCGCGAGCGTGCCCGTCACGTCCACAAGTTCCAGGAGCGCACCAGCAGCCAGGCGCGCCGCCTCGTGAACGACGTCGAGGTCTCCCCGGCCGACGTGAAGAAGATCAAGAAGCTGCTCGGCAAGTAACGCCGCGCCTTTACACCGAGAATTAGGAGTACGACGTGGCACGCGTCAAGCGGGCGGTCAACGCCCAGAAGAAGCGCAGGACAACCCTCGAGCGGGCCAGCGGTTACCGCGGCCAGCGCTCGCGTCTCTACCGCAAGGCCAAGGAGCAGGTCACTCACTCGCTGACCTACGCCTACCGGGACCGCCGGGCCAAGAAGGGTGACTTCCGTCGCCTGTGGATCCAGCGGATCAACGCCGCGGCCCGCGCGAACGGCATCACCTACAACCGTTTCATCCAGGGTCTCAAGGCCGCGGGTGTCGAGGTGGACCGTCGCGTCCTCGCCGACCTCGCCGTCAACGACATCACTGCCTTTGTGGCGCTGGTGACGGTGGCCAAGAACAGCCTCCCCGAGGACGTCAACGCGCCGGCCACGCCGGCTGCCTGACCAACCCGAAGCACCGAACGCACACCGAACGCCCGGACGATGCCCCTTCCGGACCTGACCAACCCCCGCGCCGAGCGGGTGAAGGCGGTCCGGGGCCTCGCCGGGCGTTCGGCGCGTTCCCGGCACGGCCAGTTCCTCGCCGAGGGACCGCAGGCCGTGCGCGAGGCGGTCGCCTTCGCCGCCGAGCATGTTCGCGATGTCTACCTGACGCCGCAGGCCGCCGACCGGTACTCCGAGATCGTCGACGGGGCCGGTGCGGCCGGGCTGTACCTGCACCTGGGCAGCCCCGAGGTCCTCGACGCGATGAGCCCCGACGCCCAGGGCGTCCTGGCCGTCCTGAACACCTGGGAGCGGACGCTCGAGTCGGTACTGGCCGGCGAGCCCGCGCCGCGCCTGATCGCCCTGCTGTCCCAGGTTCGTGACCCGGGCAACGCCGGGACCGTGATCCGGGCGGCGGACGCCGCCGGCGCCGACGCGGTCGTCCTCACCTCCGCGAGCGTCGACCCGCACAACCCCAAGGTGGTGCGCGCCACCGCCGGCTCGATGTTCCACGTCCCGGTCGTCACCGGACCCACCCTGGCCGAGGCGATCATGGCGGCACGCGCGGCCGGGTTCCAGATCCTCGCCGCCGACGGTGCCGGCACGGTCGACCTGGACGAGCTCGCCGACTCCCCGCGCAGCGGCGCCGACATCGCCGCGCCGACGGTGTGGGTGTTCGGCAACGAGGCCTGGGGGCTCGGCGAACAGGAGCGCGCACTCGCCGACGCCGTCGTGCGGATCCCGATCCGCGGCCGAGCCGAGTCGCTGAACCTGGCCATGGCGGCGACCCTGTGCCTGTACGCCTCCGGCCGCGCCCCGCGGCACCGCCGCCCGTGGGAACCGGTCGACTGGTGAGCGGGCTGCGGGCCGCACCGGGCGCCGTCGGGCCCCTGGTGCGGCGGATCCGCGACCTCCTGGGCTCCACGGACCGGGTCCTCGTCGGCGTGGTCGGCTCCCCGGGAGCCGGCAAGTCCACCCTGACCGACGCCCTCGGCGCCGCGCTCGAGGCCGACGGGGTGAGCTGCGCCGTCGTCGGGATGGACGGGTTCCACCTCGCCCAGGCCGAGCTCGACCGCCTCGGCCGCGCCGAGCGCAAGGGTGCGATCGACACGTTCGACGGCGACGGGTACCTCGCGCTGCTGCGTCGCCTGCGCGCACAGCGCCCGGGAGACGAGGTGATCTACGCGCCCCGCTACGTCCGCGGCACGCTCGAGCAGCCGATCGGCAGCCACGTCCCGGTCGCCGCGGACGTCCGGGTGGTGCTCACCGAGGGCAACTACCTGCTCGCGGACACCCCGCCGTGGGACCGGGTGCGGGAGGTCCTGGACGAGACGTGGTTCCTGCACACCGACCCGGCGGCCCGGCGCGAACGGCTGCTTGCCCGGCACCTGGCGAACGGCAAGTCGATGGAGCGTGCCCTCGCGTTCACCGACGGTTCCGACGCCCGGAACGCCGAGCTGATCGAGGCGGCCGCGGCTGCCGCGGATCTGGTCGTCGACTGGGCCTAGTCCGCCCGGCCCAGCACCATCAGGTGGGCCGACGCACCAAGCAGGCTGGGCTCCCGCTCGATCCGGCGGATCGCGGCCAGCGCACGCTCCTGCGCCGCGCCGCCGTCGAGCAGCTCCGCCATGGCCGCCGCGGCACCCGACGGGCCCTCGATCGCGAACGGACCGTCGGCGTCGAACCCGGCGGCGGCGACCTCGGCGACGAGCTCCTCAGGGCGGTGGAAGTACGCCGTCGTGAACCACCCCGGCACGTTGTCAGGGTTGCGGTGGTGCCCGGTGGCGACATCCTCGGCGACGATCTGGGCGAACTCCTCCGACGCCAGATAGGACGCACCGATGCCGTCGATGGTGGACGCGAACCGGCTGATCCCGACGGCGAGCAGCACCCCACCGGGTCGCAGCACCCGGTGCGCCTCACGCAGCGAGAGCGCCCGGTCGCCGGCTTCGGTCAGGTGGTACAGCGGGCCGAGCATGAGGACGGCGTCCACACTCGCGTCGGCGACCGGCAGGTCGCGCGCGTCGCCCACCGTGGCCGAGCGCAGCGGATCGGCCGCCGCTGCGCTCGAACTGCTCGCGGTCCTCGCCTCCTCGATATGCCGGGGCACCGGGTCGAGCAGGTCCACGGTGTAGCCGCGCTCGGCCAGCCAGACGGCGTAGGCACCCGGGCCGCCGCCGACGTCGAGCACGACCGCCGGGGCAGGCGGCAGCAGCCGGGTGAGCAGTTCCCGGGTGCGGATCTGCTCGAGCAGGCCCGGGCCGTCGCGCAGCCGGCCGGCCTCGCGGCCCTGGTCGTAGTAGTCGCGGATCTCGCTCTCGATGCGCATCGGTGTCAGTTCCCGTCGTCCTCGGTGGGTTGCGGGGCAATGGCCCCGGCGACCCGACGGCGTCGAGCCGGGTCGGTGAGCACCGCGACGTTCCCGACCCACTGCTCGACCGAGCCGACCTCGGGTGGCAGGGCGAGCACGGCTGGGTCGATGATCGACTCTCGCAGCGGCCCGTCATGGGAGACCAGGGACCGGAACGGCCGGTCCCAGAAGTTCTCGATGGCCACGTCCGGTGTGGGCAGACCGAGGTCGCGCTGGCGCGCGCTCAACGCCGCCAGTGCCTCCACCAGGGCGGCCTCGCGTTCGCGCCACACCTGTGCGGTGACCGCCCGGGTGAGCGCGGGACCGACTGGGGCGTTGTGGGGGAGTGCGGCGAAGAGGGTGCCCCGCCACTTCGGGTACGGGGGCCAGGCCCGGTCGAGGAGGAACCCGAGGTGCATGGCGACGTCGACGAGCCGGGCGGTGATGACCGCGGCGCCGGTCTCGTCACCGCGGGAGCCGGTGCGGCCCACGAACGGCAGCTCCTGGGTGAGCCGGGCCCAGTCCGCGGCCAGGAGGTAGCGCCAGAGATCGTCGGGGTACCAGGCCAGACGCTCGCGGATCTCGGTGAGCGTCCCGGCCGTATCGGTGAACACGGCGCCGGCGGTCACCTCGAGCATCGCCTGCCCGGTCACGCTCAGCCAGTCGGCGACGGTGAGCTCGGTGCGGGTGTCCAGCCCGGTCCGGGACGCCACGAAGTCGTGCGGCTCGGCGACCTCCACCTGGTGGCGCACCTGCGGCTGCCAGCTGGTCGGGAACCGGACGGGCAGGCCCGCGTACCGGGCGGGCAGCTCGGCCTCGAGGAACGCGTCGACGTCGGCGACGGCGTCACCGGGTACCAGCAGGGTCAGGCGCAGGCCCCAGTCATGGTCCCGGGACATCGCGTCGTCCAGGCCGAGCACGTCGGAACCGCTGCCGAGCCTGGCCGCCGCGTGGGGCAACCCTGGCCGGCGGGCCAGCACGAGCGGGCCGACCACATCCCGGTAGTAGGCGCCGGCGAGCTCGATCCCGGGGATGTCAGGGACGCCATCGACGGTGGCGCGGCCGGACCACACGTGTGTCACCGGTGCCTGCTCCATGCCGTGACCCTGCCATGTGCGGCCGCCGTGCTGCCAGGGATTTCAGACCCCGGACGCGTCCTCGATCACGCGTCTCATGAAGTCGGCCGTGCGGACCCGCCACTCGTGGCGCGGTGGTGCGGCAGGCAGCGGCTCGCCGGCGAGGGTGGCGAGCGCGACCGTCACGATCGGCTCGACCTCCGCCCCGAACGTGCGGACCGCGTAGGCGCCCGCCTCCTGTTTGGACAGCACGGCCCCGGTCGAGATGGTCGCGTGCAGGCGCGGCGGGCCGAGCACGCACCACTCGACGGCCGCCGTTCGCAGTGGGTCCCTGCCGGCCTCGACCCGGTCGGCCTGTCCCGCCCAGTACCCGCGCAGGTTCGCCAGGTTCCAGTCACGCAGTCGACCGGGCTCCGGATCGAGACCGAGGTCGGCCGGCGCCGGGCCGCGCACCGCGATGCCCCGGCTGCGCAACACCTGCCACATCACCGGGTTCACGTCGAAGGCCCCGCCCGCGACGAACTGATGGCCCACGTGTGAGGCGGCCGGTTCGATCCTGGTGACGGGCAGTCCCAGGTCCGCCCGCCGGACGAACGCCGTGTTGCAGGTGGCGAACAGGTGCCGGGTCCGGGCCAGACCGGCCAGCACCCGCGGCAGCTGGGACGCGTGCAGGGCCCGCAGCCGGCGCAGGTCGTGCCCGGTGACCGGCTCGTCGTCGAGCACCAGGAGCAGGTCGATGTCGCTGCGCCCTGGCCGGTAGGCACCCAGGGCCGTGGAACCGAACACGTAGGCGCCGACCACCCGACCGGGCAACAGCCGGTCGGCCCAGCCGAGGTAGGCGTCGACGGCCCGGCGGACTTCGGCGGGGAGCATGCCCGGCAGCCTGTGCGGCTCGCGGCTTCGCACCGGTGTCCGGCAGACCCTAGGAGGTCTCCAGGTGCAGGCGGCACCGCGGCTGGTAGCTCTCGATGCCGCCGACATGCTCGGCGCCCGGGACAAGCGCGTCTCCCACCGCACCCGCCCGGACCCGCTGGTGGAAGGCCGCGTCCCGACCGCAGCGGGCACACACCGCGGTCAGCTTCGTGACCGACTCGGCGACCGCCATCAACGCGGGCAGCGGCTCGAAGGGGCGGGCATCGAACGTCACGGACAGCCCCGCGACCACGACCACGATGCCACGACCGGCGAGCTCCGTGGCCGCATCGAGGAGGCCGGGGCCGAAGAACTGGGCCTCGTCGATCGCGACCAGGTCGGGTGTGCGGCCCTCGAGGACGCCCATGAGATCGACCAGGGCCATGAGTGCCGGGACATCGGCGACCATGTGCGCCTCGGCGCTCTGTCCGGCGTGCGAGGACACGGTTCCGGTGCCGCGCCGGTCGTCCAGGGAATGGTTGATGACCTCGACGTCCAGGCCGGCAAGCCTGGCCCGGCGGACCCGGCGCAGCAGCTCCTCGGACTTGCCGGCGAACATCGGCCCGCAGACCACCTCGATCCGGCCGGCGGTCCCCATGTCTGTGCGCATGAGGGCGAGGTTACCTTCCGGGCCGATGTGATCGAGGCGTGGCCCGCCCTGCTCGCGGACCGACCCACGGCCGTCGACCGGGTCCTGGTCACGACGGCCGAGGAGACCTGGGACGCTCCGCTGGTGGACCTCGGCTTCACCGCGGCCCGCACCGAGCAGATCTGGCGCCTCCCGCTCGCCGCGCTGCCGGCACCGGTCACCGGCGGCTCGCACGACTTCACCCCGGTCACCGGCTGTGACCTGGTCCGCGTGAGCGAACTGGACAACATCGTGCGGCACCAGATCCCGGGGACCGAGGACTGGACGGGCACCGTCGAGGACCTGCGGGCCACGCTCGCCGACGACGAGTTCGACCCGGACCTGTATCTGATCGCAGTGCACCGCGGCTCAGGGACCTACGACGTGCGCAACCGGGACTCCCACACCATGGCGGCCCGGCACGGCGGCGTCCCGGAGCACCGCACCACCGAGTGGACGGCCACGCTCTGACCGCCGGATAGCATCGAACAATGACGGCCCGCCCCCGCACCGCCCGCGCCGTCGGCACCACCGTCCTGACGCTCGCCCTGCTCGCACTGACGCTCGCGACCGGAGCCACGCCCGCCCGGGCCACGACCGGGGGAGCGGCGAGCGCGACCGGGGTGTACGCCGTCGCCTCCGAGGTGGACCTGACCATCACCACCACAGGGGCGATCGGTGCCCTTCAACCCGTGATCGACCTGCTCACCGAGGACCCGATCCTTCAGGGTCAGACCATCACGGCGGCGCAGGTCGGCACCCCGGCGGAGACCAGCGGCACCGAGTCCGACGCCGTCGGCCCGGTCTCGGTCGCGGACCTGGTCGTCATCGAGGCGGTCACCGCCGACACCGAGCGGGTCGAGAACGAGACCCTCTCCGCCCATGGGGGCGTCGGCGGCGCGAACGTGACCCTGTTCTCCTACGAGGTGCTCGACGTCGGCCCTGTCCACGCCACGGCCACCACGCACCCGACCGACCCGCCCACCGCGGACGCCGCCGTGACCAGCCTGACCGTGTTCGGCTCGCCGGTGACGATCCCGGAGGGGCAGTTCGTCGACCTGTCCCTCTCGCTCAGCACCGCCGAGATCCTCGAACTCCTCGAGGAGCAGTTCCCCGGGCTGTCCACGATCACCCAGTTCATCGGCACGGCGGTCAGCGCCGACGGAGCCATCGACGCGCGAGTGGGCCGCGTCGGCGAGAGTGACGACTCGACCGGCTCGGCCAGCGCCGTCGGGCTCAGCGCCGAGGTGGATCTCGAGCTGAACCTCGAGTTGTGCCTGCCCGCCTCCGGCGGTGGCTGCCGGGGCTCCGTCGCGATCAGCACGAACGCGACAGTGCTCGATCTCAAGCTCGCGCAGGCCATGGTCGAGCGGCCAGAGGCGCTCCCGGAACCGGCCGTGAGCATGAACGGCTGGGTGATCGCCGCGATCGTCGTGGTGGTCGCCGCGATCGGTGTCGTGATCGGGGTGATCGTGGGCCGGCGAGCGCGGCGCCAGGACGCATGAGGCTTTTCGCGGCGATCCGGCCGCCTGCTCCGGTGCTGGCGCACCTGGGGGCGGCGACCACGGCGCTGCGCCTTGGCGCCGGTGCACCGTTGCGGTGGGTGCCGGTCGAGCAGCAACACGTCACCGTCGCGTTCTTCGGTGAACTGCCCGACGGCGCTGCCTCGGATCTGCAGGACCCGCTGGCCCGGTTGGTGGCCGGCTTCGCGCCGCTGGAGCTGCGGTTGCGAGGCGCGGGGGAGTTCGCGGGGCGCTCGCTCTGGGTGGGCGTGGCAGATGGTGGCACGGCCGATGGCGGCGCCGGTGGTGGTGGCGCGGCGACCGGTGCGCACGCCCGTGCCGACGACCTGGCGCGGTTGCTGGCACTGATGGCCGCGGCGGACGACCTGCCGGACGCCCAGGTGCGAGAGCGCCGTCGCGCCCACCTGAGCGTGGCCCGGCATTCGCGGCGCGCGGCCGACGTGGACCTGGGCGGGCTCGCCCGCGTGCTCTCGGTGTACTCCGGTCCCGCGTGGGTGGCCGACTCGGTCGAGCTTGTGTCCTCCCGCCTCGGCGCCGGACCAGGCGGCGGGCCGTTGCACGAGGTGATCGACACCTACCCGTTGCGCGGCTACGACGCCTGACCCCTCGCCGTCGGGCATTCAGCACGGCAGACTGAGCGGATGCGCCTGCCGATCGACCTGCCCGTCACTCCGATGCTTGCCAAGGCCGTCAAGGCGGTGCCCGCACCGGACGCCGTCGAGGGTGGCTACTCCTACGAGCCCAAATGGGACGGGTTCCGCGGGATCATCCTGCGCGACGGTGACGACGTGGAGATCGCCTCCCGGGGCAGCAAGCCGTTGACCAGATACTTCCCGGAGCTCGTCGAGGCGGTCAAGGAGCACCTTCCGGAGCGGTGCGCGATCGACGGTGAGATCGTGGTGCGTTCCGGGGCGGCGGGCAGCCAGCGGCTGGACTGGGAGGCACTCTCGCAGCGGATCCACCCGGCGGAGTCGAGGGTCAATCGGCTGGCGGCCGAGACGCCGTCGGAGTTCGTGGCGTTCGACCTGCTCGCGCTCGACGACGCCGACCTCATGGGCGAGCCGTTCTCCGTGCGGCGGGCGCGCCTCGAGGGGCTGTTCGACGGCATCGCGGCGGGCGCGCCCATCCACCTCACCCGGGTGACCGGTGACGACGTGCTCGCGCGGGACTGGTTCGAGCGGTTCGAGGGTGCCGGGCTCGACGGGGTAGTCGCCAAGCCGCTCGCGCAACCGTACGCCCCCGGCAAGCGCACGATGCTGAAGATCAAGCACGCCCGTACGGCGGACGCGGTGCTCGTCGGCTACCGCGTCCACAAGAGCGGCGAGGGGGTGGGGTCGCTGCTGCTCGGCATGTACACCGGTGACGGGACCCTGGTGAACGTCGGCGGGATCTCGGCCTTCACGAACGCGCGCCGGCTCGAGCTCGTCGACGAGTTGGACCCGTTGGTGGTCCGCGACGGCGACGGGGAGGCGGTTCGCGGTGAGACCGACCGGTCCCGGTTCAGCGCAAGCAAGGACGTCTCGTTCGTGCGACTTCGCCCAGAGCGCGTGGTCGAGGTCGCGTTCGACCAGCTGGAGGGATGGCGGTTCCGGCACTCGGTGACGTTCCTGCGCTGGCGGCCCGACCGGGAGCCCACCTCCTGCCTGATCGACCAGGTGGACCGGGCCGTCGCCTACGACCTGGAGTCCGTCCTGGCCCGGTGACGGCGGCCAGGCGGACCGGGTACCCCTACCGGATGCGCGTGGGTTCGGGCAGCATGACTCCATGCCGATGCGCCTGGCACTCGAGGACTACCTGGGCGCCATCGGCATGGGCGTCGCGGAGATGCTCGACGCGCATGCCCGCGCCGGCGCAACGGCGCGGGTCCCGACCTGCCCTGCGTGGACGGCCGACCAGTTGCTGGCGCATCAGTCGATGGTGCACCGCTGGGCGGCGGGAAACGTCAGCGGATCGGGATCCGGCGTCCCGATCACACAGACGCGCATCCTCGCCGAGGTGGCTGATCTGCGCGGCTACCTGCGCGAGGGGGCCGACGCCCTGCTCGCCGCGATCGTGGGCGCCGACGACGACCTCCGCGCGATGGTCTTCCTCAAGGACGCACCGCCGCCGCGACTGTTCTGGGCGCGTCGGCAGGCGCACGAGACCACCATCCACGCCGTCGACGCCCGCGCCGCGGCGCTCGGCAGGGTGCCGACCGACGCCGAGGTCGGGATCCCGACAGACCTGGCGCTCGACGGCATCGACGAACTGCTTCGCGGCTTCCACACCCGGGGCCGGCGGACGAGCCCGCTGTTCGACGGCACCGACTTCACCTTCACGGTGCGGCCCACCGACGCCGCGGCGTCCTGGACGGTGCAGGTGCGCGACGGCCCGCTGGTCCTCGAGGACGTCGCGGGGCCAGTGGAGCCGGCCCTGACCGGCACCGCCGTGCAGCTCTACCTGGGGCTGTGGAACCGTGGCACCCAGATCGTCGAGGCGGGCGGGCTCGGACTTCTGGAGCGGTGGCGCGACGTGCGGGTGCGGTGGAGCTGAGCCGGCTCGTGGTGCACGATGGAGCGATGGAGACAACGAGATCGCACGGGTCGATCACCCCGAAACTCGTGGTCAAGGGCGCAGACGCAGCCATCGACTTCTACCGACGCGTGTTCGGGGCCGAACTGCAGCAGCGGTTCACGGCCGGGGAGTCCGTGGTGTTCGCGCAGCTGCAGATCCTCGGCTCCACGGTGCAGCTCAAGGATGAGGACTCCCACGATCCGGCGCCGACCTCGCTCGGCCGTCCGGGGGTGCTCCTCAGTGTCGACACCGAGGACCCCGACGGGGTCGCGCGGGCCGTCGTGGACGGCGGCGGCGAAGTTGTCTTCGAGGTCGGCGACCAGCCCTACGGCGCCCGTGGTGGCCGGGTCCGCGACCCGTTCGGTCACGAGTGGCTGGTGCAGACTCCGTTGACCTGGAGTGCCGAGGAGATCCAGTCCGGACTGGACGGGGCCGACTGACCCCCGGGATCGGCAACGCGCTATGGTGCGACCGCCCGTGGGCACGCTAGTCTGCGGCGCACCGCGGGCCATCGGCGGCCCGCTCGGAAGCGAATGCGGGGGCCTGTGATGAAGACGGCGCGACGTGGCGTGGTGATGGCGTTCCTGCTCGGTCTGGTGCTGACGCTGGCGGCCTGCTCGAGCGGCGCGGGTCCGACGACGGCGGTGGCCGGGGACTGCCTGGTCGAGGCCAGCAGCGCGGACGACATGAACGTCGTCGAGTGCGCCGACGGGGAGGCGAAGTGGTCGGTGCTCGCTGTGGCCGACACCATCGACGGCACCGTCTGTGCCGACCAGCCGGACGGCGACATCTACCTGACGTTCGAGGACGACGGGAAGTCGGTCTGCCTGCGTCTGCTCGGCGCCGTCGGCGACTGTGCCTGGACGGACTTCTCCGGGCTCGCCGACTGTGAGGAGGATTCCGGCTACCAGCTCGCCGCGATCCTCGAGGACACCGACGACGAAGCCGGCTGCCCGGCCGAGACCGAGCAGGTCCGCGTCTACAGCGACCCGAGCGTGTACTGCTGGATCCGCTGGCCGGCGTCTTGACCGGCGCGAGCGCGGGCCGCACCGGTCTGGCTCACGCGGCCACTTGCCGACTCGCGACGACGGGTCGGCGGACCGGGCGACCACACGTGGTGTCGGTGTGGTTCGTGCTCGAGGGGGATACCCTGTTCGTGCTGGCTCGGGGCGTCGGCACCGACTGGGTCCGCAACGTGCAGGCCCAGCCGGCTGTCGAGATCTGCTATCGCCAGGCCCGTCTGGCCGGGCGGGCCAGGCTCGTGGCGGACGAGCAGGAGAGCCACCGGGCGCAGGCCGCCTGGTTCGCGAAGTACTCGGGTCGGCTCGCAGGCCCGACCGAGGACTCACCCGACGCCACTGTCATCGCGATCGACCTCGATCGGTGACGCGCGGGCACCTGCCCGTCCCACGGCCGGAGTACGGTGCCGGGATGGCCCACCTCGTCCCGCTCGATGGCGTCCACCCCGAGATCGACCCGACCGCGTTCGTGGCGTCGACCGCGACTCTGATCGGAGACGTGCGGATCGGCGCGCGGACCGGCGTGTTCTACGGCGCGGTCGTTCGTGGCGACCTGGCACCGATCCGGATCGGCTCGGGCACCAATCTCCAGGACAACGTGGTGGTGCATGCCGACCCGGACTTTCCGGCGACCATCGGTGACGGAGTGACCGTCGGTCACGCCGCCGTGGTGCACGGATGCACCGTCGAGGACGGCTGCCTCATCGGCATGAGTGCGACCGTCATGAACGGGGCCGTGATCGGTGCCGGCTCACTGGTGGCCGCCGGTGCCCTGGTGTTGGAGGGGACAGTGGTACCGCCGCACTCGCTCGTTGCTGGTGTGCCGGCGAAGGTCCGCCGCGAACTCACCGATGACGAGATCGCCGGGCTCGAGGGGAGCGCCTCGCGGTACGCGGAGATCTCCCGCCGACACCGGGGTGCCGCCTCCTAGCCGAGGTCAGGCCCTGCTCAGCCCTCCATCTTCTTGCGGGAGGGCTGCACCCGGGGCGGCTCGCCCGGCATCTTCGGGTACTCGGGCGGGAACGGCATCTCACCGAGGCCGTTCCCGACGTCGGTGTCCCAGAGGCCGAGTGCGGACTCGAACGTGCCGACGGCGTCGTCGATCCCGGCCCACGCGTCGCCGTGGTCCTCGAGCAGACCCGGCACCGTCAGCACGGTGAAGTCCGCGGTGCTGACTTCGGACAGTTCCTCCCACCGCACCGGCATGGAGACCGGAGCGCCGGGAAGGGGCCGGGGGGAGTAGGCCGCGGCGATGGTGCGGTCGCGGTTCGCCTGGTTGAAGTCGACGAAGATCTTCTCCCCGCGCTCCTCCTTCCACCAGGCGGTGGTGACCAGTTCTGGCAGGCGCCGCTCCAGTTCCCGGGCAATCCCGATGACGCCGTGCCGCACCTCCAGGAACTCGTGATCGGGGGTGACCCGGGCATACACGTGCAGCCCGCGGTTCCCGCTCGTCTTGACCCACGGGGTCAGCCCGAGCTCGGTCATCAGGTCCCGCAGGGCGAACGCCGCCGTGACGACGTCGGCGAAGGACCGGCCGGGCTGCGGGTCCAGGTCGATGCGGATCTCGTCGGGATTGTCGGCGTTCGCGGTGCGCACCGGCCAGGGGTGGAACGTGACCGTGTTCATCTGCACTGCCCACACGGCGGTGGCGATCTCGTCGATGACCAGCTGCGGGTGCTGGCGCCCGGAAGGGTAGGTGCAGATCACGGTGCGAGCCCACTCCGGGGCACCCTTGGGAGGGTTCTTGGAGAAGAACTCCTCCCCGTCGGTGCCCTGCGGGAACCGCTGCAGGGTCACCGGCCGGTCGCCGACCGCCCGCAGGAAACCATCGGCCACGGCGGCGAGGTAGCGCGCCAGGTCCCACTTCGTGATGCCCGGCCACATCTCGCGATCGGGCGAGGAGATGCGCACGGAGCGCGCACCGTCTCCTCCGGGCAGGTCCAGGTGTTTCGCCGTCGTGGCCATGGCTGCGAGCCTAGAGGTCTGCCCCGACACGAGCCAGGTCAGCGGGCCGGTCGATCCCGTACCGGTGCCCCGCGTAGCCCCAGACCGCCAGGGCGAGCATCGGGCCCCAGAACCAGGCGGGGAACACCACGGCGCCGGCGATGCCGATCATGCCCAACACCGGGATCGCGACGCCGCAGAGCATGAGCGCGATGGTGGCCCCGGGAATGATGGCGAACAGCGGCGGGACCGGTTGTCCGGCGCGTACCGGGAACCAGCGCGGGAACACTTCGCCCCAGCGGGCGATGAGCCCGAGGGTGAGGATGAACCCGAGCCACGCGCCCGAACTGAGCAGCAGACCCTGCAGGCGGACCGCCGGGTCGAGCGCCTGCTCGCTGCCGAGCTGGGGCCAGGGGGTCAGCCACGTGAGACGGATCAGTGCGTAGGGCAACGGTCCGAGCGCAGCCAGCGCCGTGAACAGCCGGCGGTACCTGGTCACCCACGCCGTCGCCCGCCGTAGCGAGCCGGTGCGCGACCATCGGGACACCAGCACACCCGCCCAGGCCACGCCGCAGCCAAGGGTGAGCAGCACCGCCAGGATCGACCAGGTCTGCGCCAGCAGCGCCGGGAAGATGAAGCCGGCGTAGGTGGCGACCACATCTCGGCCGATGATGATCAGGACCACCACTGCCACGGCCACGAGGGCCACCACGATCCGCGCGGCAGGCCGGGTCCGGAACACCTGGATGCCGAGGCCGACCAGGATCAGCGGCACCAGGAGGGAGACCAGGTACCCGAACGTGCTCAGTGTGCCGCTGCCCTGGGCAAGCACCGCGAACGCCACGACCTGGATCACCGCGACCGGTCCGACGACCCGTGCGAGCACCCGCTGGTGCGGGAAGACCAGATGCAGCAGGGCCACCAGCCCTCCGACCGCGGCGAGGGCGCACAACGATGCCGTCAGGTCGGGCCCGGGGAGCCAGGCTCGGGCCAGCGCGCCGTCGGGCAGGAGGAAGGCGTTCAGGTCCGGACGAAGCAGCAGCCAGCCAGTGAGCAGCGCGACCACGAGGGAGGACAGCAACGCCCAACGGGTCGGCCGGTCGGGGGCGGGAGGCGTCGTCGCCCGCGCCGTGGTGGGAGGTGAGGTCTGAGACATGAGGAGCCCTTTCGATCGTGTGCTTCCACGATCGGGGCTCCCTGGGTCGTGCGAACTCCCTCACCCGGGGGAGCGGAGTGCCCCGGGTGAGGGAGATCGGAACAGGCAAGGGTGAGGAACGGCAGGCGAACCTCGGCGGTACGTCCTAGCCGGGCAGGGAGGCGTACGCCTGCGCGAGCCGGGTGACGCCCTCGTCGATCTCGTCCGGCGTGACGCCCGAATAGGCGATCCGGATCGAGTTCTTCGCGCCGTCGAGCAGGAAGTCGCTGCCCTTGACGATGGCGAGACCACGCGCGCCGGCGGCGTCGAACAGGGCGTCGCCGTCGGTGCCCTCCGGGAACTCCACCCAGAGGAAGTAGCCGCCCTCGGGGTCCACGAACCTCGCGTCCGGGAGCTGGGCGCGCAGTCCGCCGGCCAGTCGCGCGGCGCGCTCGGCGAGGGCTGCCTTGACCGTGGCGATCGAGGTCTCGAAGGACCCGCCGCGCACGAACTCGTTCACGATGGACTGGGCGACCATGTTCGGCGAGATGTAGGTGCCGGTGGCGAGCCTGGCGATCTTGGCGATCAGCTCCTCGTCACCGACGAGGTAACCGACTCGGATGCCCGGGCAGACCGTCTTGGAGAAGGACGACGCGTAGACGACCTCGCCGGAGGTGGACAGGGACAGCATCGTGGGCTGGGTCTCGCCGGAGAACCGGAGTTCCACATACGGGTCGTCCTCGAAGATCGTGACGTCGTACTCGCGGGCCAGCGCCACCAGGGCGCGGCGCTTGTCGCCGGACAGGGAGTACCCGGCCGGGTTCTGGAAGTTCGGGATGAGGTGGGCCAGGCGTACGTCGGTGCCGCCGGCGAGCAGGTCGGCGAACGCGCGCACGTTGACGCCGTCCTCCTCGAGCTCGAGCGCGCGCAGGTCCGCCTGTCGGCCCTTGAGGGAGAGCAGGGTGCGGTCGTAGGAGGGGCGCTCCACCACGACGGTGTCACCGGCTGAGACGAGCGTCTCGAACAGGAACGCGTCCGCCTGCATCGACCCGTTCGTGACCAGCACCTGGTCCTCGGTCACCCCGTGCCGCTCGGCGATCCAGGCGCGCAACGGCTTGTAGCCAACGGAGGTGCCGTAGGCGAAGGTGCCGGCCGGGTCGTTGGTGAACGCACGATCGGCGGCGGCGCGAAGGCCCTCGGTGTCGATGATGTCGAGGGAGGGGGCGCCGCGGGCGAACGAGATGGGGGCGGGTTCGGTGGCCATGACGCCCAGCGTAGTTGCCGGGCGCGGCGCGTCGCGAACCCGTCTCGCAGCGCGGCCGGGCCCGCCCTGGGCGGGCCGACGGTCTGCCCACCCCAGCGCGCCCGGGTGCCGGACGGACTCCGTCGCCACCGTGGCCGCGCTCGCCAGTGCCTGTAGCCACGGTGCGCCGGAGGCGATCGCGTGGGCGAGCGCACCGTGCAGCACGTCACCGGCGCCGAGGGTGTCCACGACCTCCGCCGCCGGAACGTGGGGGACCTCGAGACGGTGCCGGACGCCGTCGAGCAGGCATTCGATCGCGTCGGCGCCGTGGCTCTGAGCGACGACGGCCGGCCCGTACGTGGCGACGACGTCGAGCAGCCCTGCGGCGGTTCGCGGGTCGGCGTCGCCGAGCCGGAAGTCCGCGGACAGCACGGCGGCGTCCAGGTGCGTCAACAGCGTGGGCAGGCCCGGCTTGTCCGAGCCGCCGTCGAGCAGGGTCGGCACGCCGCGGGCGCGGGCCGCCGCGCACAGCGCGACGGACGCCGCCATCAGGTGAGCGTCGACGAGGACGCACCCGACGCCGTCGAGCACCGACTCGTCCGGGGCGCGCAGCATCCGGGCGCCGTCGTGGTTGGTGGAGGCCACGGCCCGCTCACCCGTGGCCTCGGTGACCAGCACGGTGGAGACCGGCGGGGCGCCGTCGTCGGTCGCGAGGTCGACGACCTCGACGCCGCCGGCCGCGAGCTCGTGGCGGGCCAGGTCGCCGAGCGTGGAGGCACCGAGCGCGGTGACAAGCGTGGCCCGCCCGCCCAGGGCCGCGACGGTGAGCGCCGCGTTCGCCGCCGGTCCGCCGACGTGGACCCGCGTGGCGCGGGCGACCACCTTCTGGTTCGTGGTCGGGACGGCTGTGACCACCTGGGTCACGTCGATCGTCGTCAGGCCGCAGCAGACGACGGCGGCGCTCACCTCGTGGGGTCCTCGACGTCCTTGTCCGTGGTGGCGCCGGCGCCGGCGGTGTCACCCTCGCGGGCCAGCCGGGCGCGCTTGCGCAGGCGGACGATGACGAACCAGACGATCAGGCCGGCGATGGCGATCAGCACCAGGTTCGAGATGACCCCGCTCCACTGTTCGAGGACCGGCTTGATCGCGGGCCCGAACGCGTAGCCCAGCCCGATCCAGATGCCGTTCCAGAGCAGCGACCCGGCGAACGTGTACAGCGAGAACTTCCACAGGTTCATCCGCTCGATCCCGGCCGGGATGGAGATGAACGAGCGCACCAGTGGCACGCACCGGCCGGTGAACACCGCCACGCCGCCCCAGCGGGAGAAGAACTTCTCGGCCTTGTCGAAGTCGGCGACCTCCACGAGCGGCATCTTCTCGAAGATCCAGCGGGTCCGGTTCCGGCCCAGTGCGGCGCCGAGGCCGTACCAGATCCAGCCGCCGATCAGGCCGGCCAGGGTCGCGGCGACCAGGGCCCCCCAGAAGCTCATCCGGCCCTCGTAGGCGAGGAAACCCGCGCCGGGCAGGATCGCCTCGGACGGGATCGGCGGGAAGAACGTCTCGATCAGCACCGCGAGCCCCACACCGACCTCGCCCGCGATCGTCATCAGGGAGAGCACCCACCCGATGAACCCGTCGTACTCGGTGGCGGGGTCGACTGCCTGCATGGGCAGGTGGTGCAGCGCGGGCATGGAGCTCCTCGAGGATCGGGCGGCGACGGGACGGCTGGTGCGGTGATCGCCCTTGACCCCTCAAGGTTCTCACGCGTGCGCGCAGCACCGCCTCACACCCTGGTGGGACGTGCGCGTACGACTGGTGGGCGAGCGGGCTACTGCCCGACGCGCCCGTCGATCCGTTCCCTGATCAGGTCTGCGTGCCCGCAGTGCCGGGCGTACTCCTCGATCATGTGGATCAGGACCCGCCGCAACGGGGTCTGCCCGTCCGCCCCGATCCAGCCGAGGTCCGCATGGGCGGCGACGAACGCCTCGGAGTTCGCCACCTCGGCACGCCAGGTGGCCCAGGCCTCCTCGACCACCGCCGGATCGGCGGCGGCGCCGCTGAACTCGGTGTCGACGCCGTCGACCAGGTAGGGAGCCGGTACCTCCTCGCCGGCGAGGACGCGACGGAACCAGCTCCGCTCGACGCCTGCGAGGTGGCGCACCAGGCCCAGCAGGGACAGATCCGACGGCGGTACCGACGCTTTCGCGAGACCGGCCGGGTCGAGGCCGGAGCACTTCATCTCGAGGGTGAGGCGGTAGTCGCTGAGGAAGCCGAGCAGCATGGCGCGCTCGGTGTTCTCGAAGGCGCCGTCCAGGCGCGGATCCTCGTCCTCGGGCACCCACATGTCCCACCAACCGAACCTCCGCTCGGGGAGTTCCTGACCTGCCTCGTCGACCGTGACCATGGCTCGACACTGCTCCCGGCCCCCGGGTTCGGCAAGTCAATTTCGGGCGAGGACTCGCCGTGTCAGCCCAGCCGCTGGTACCCGTACAGGTCCTCCTGGGTCTGGTTCACCCAGATCCGGGTGCGCAGGTCGTCGGGGGAGTCCGGGTTGGCGATCCGCAGGGACAGGCCGTAGCTCTCGTCGACCACGTCCGCCACGATGCCCGCGTCGCCCACGCGCTCGGCGAGGGCCCGTACGTCCGGATGCTCGAAGGAGAGCACGGCACCGGTCCGGGCGTCGCCGTGGACGGCCAGCAGCCCACCGCCTGGCGCGGACAGGTCGACCCACTCGCCCGAGTCGGACCGGATCCGGGCGCTCAGACCGAGTGCCGTCAGCACGCGCGCGCCGCCCGGGACGTCCTTGGTGTACCAGAGTGGGAGCACCTCGGCCGGGGCGAGGTCGCCCGACGCGGACCCGGCGACCCGGCCGAGCAGGTCCGAGTCCTCGTCCAGGTACACGTGCTGGCCGTCGGCCGCGCTCACCCTGGCGAAGCGGCCGAAGTCCTCGGCGGTCACGCGCGCAGTCAGGCCGAGCTCGATCAGCCCCGGCGTCACGGCGCGCAGCGCCCCGTCCAGGTCCGCCACCACGAACCGCAGCTCCGTCCGGCCGACCGCGGGATCGCCGTCGGGCAGGCCGTGGATGGCGACCCCACCGCCGGCGACGGCGAACAACTGCCAGTCGCCATCGTCGCGCACGCGCTCGCCACCGAGCGCGGTGATCAGGGCGAACCAGTCCTCGGTGTGCGCGGTGTACTGGATCGGGCGGACGCGCAGGCTCATCGGTCGTGCTCCTTCAGGTAGGTCTCCAGCGCGCGCTGGACGAACGCGGACAGGCTCAGGCCGTCGTCGATCGAGCGGTGCTTGACCGCCCGGATCAGCTCCGGCGGAAGGTAGACGTTGAACTGGGCCTTCGTGGCCTTCTCGTCTGTCATGCGAGAATGCTAGCAATCTATCGGTGGCCGATTGGAGACGAACATGGGCCCCCTCGCGGGCGGAACGGTCGGTGTGCCACCATGGGCCCATGCTCATGCGTCGATTTAGCCGGCCCGCCTTCGGGCCGGCGCGCGCCATCTGAGCCGAGCCATCACGCCCGGGGCGGGCGCATCTACACTCCCAGTGGTCCCCACACGCCCCGGAAGGTTCGCATGCCCACCCCCGAAACACCCTCCCCGCTCGATGCCGATGCCATCGGCGCGGCGCTGACCGCGGCCCTCGACGCCGTCGCCGGCGCCGACTCCCTGGACGCGCTCAAGGACGTACGTCTGGCCCACACCGGGGACAAGAGCCCACTTGCCCTGGCCAACCGCGCGATCGGCGCTCTCGCGCCGGCGGACAAGGCCACCGCGGGCAAGCTCGTCGGTTCCTCGCGTGGCCGCCTGAACGCCGCGATCGCCGCCCGCCAGGTCGAGCTCGAGGCCGAGCGCGACGAGCAGGTGCTGCGCACCGAGGCCGTCGACGTGACGATCCCCGTCGACCGCGCCCCGCTCGGCGCCCGGCACCCGCTGGACTCCCTGATGGACGAGGTCGCCGACTTCTTCGTGGGGATGGGCTGGGAGATCGCCGAGGGCCCGGAGCTCGAGCACGAATGGTTCAACTTCGACGCGCTGAACTTCGGCCCGGACCACCCGGCCCGGCAGATGCAGGACACCTTCTTCGTCGATCCCGCCAGCGCCGCCGAGCATCTCGTGCTGCGCACGCACACCTCTCCGGTGCAGGCTCGGACCCTGCTCACCCGGGACCTGCCCGTGTACATCGCATGCCCGGGCAAGGTGTTCCGCACCGACGAGCTCGACGCCACGCACACCCCCGTGTTCCACCAGATCGAGGGCCTGGCGGTTGACAAGGGCCTGACCATGGCGCACCTGACCGGGATCCTCGACCACTTCGCCCGGGCCATGTTCGGTCCCGACGCGAAGACCCGGCTGCGCCCCTCGTTCTTCCCGTTCACCGAGCCGAGCGCCGAGATGGACCTGTGGTTCCCGGCGAAGAAGGGCGGCGCCGGCTGGATCGAGTGGGGCGGCTGCGGAATGGTCAACCCGAACGTGCTGCGGGCCTGCGGCGTCGACCCGGACGTCTACTCCGGGTTCGCGTTCGGGATGGGCATCGAGCGCGCCCTGATGCTGCGCCACGACATCACGGACATGCACGACATCATCGAGGGCGATATCCGCTTCTCCCAGGAAGGACAGCGCTGATGCCGTACGTCGTGCCGAGCTGGCTCCGCGACCACGTCGAGATCCCCGTGGGCACCACGGCCGCGCAGATGGCCGCGGACCTGGTCCGGGTCGGGCTCGAGGAGGAGGCGGTGCACGCCGCCGGTGTCACCGGCCCGCTCGTGGTCGGCCGGGTCCTCGAGGCGATCCCCGAGACGCAGAAGAACGGCAAGACCATCAACTGGTGCCAGGTCGACGTCGGCGCCCACAATAACGCCGACGGGTCACCGCGCGGGATCGTCTGCGGTGCGCACAACTTCACCGCGGGTGACGACGTGGTGGTGGCTCTGCCCGGCGCCGTGCTGCCCGGGGACTTCGCCATCGCGGCCCGCAAGACCTACGGCCACGTCTCGGACGGGATGATCTGCTCCGAGAGCGAGCTCGGGCTGGGCGAGGGGCACGAGGGCATCATCGTGCTCGAGGACGCACCGGCGCCGGGTACCGACGCGATCGAGCTGCTCGGCCTCGGCGAGGAGATCCTCGAGATCAACGTCACCCCGGACCGCGGCTACTGCTTCAGCGTGCGCGGCGTGGCCCGTGAGTACGCGCACGCCACCGGCGCGGCCTTCACCGACCACGGCCTCGCGACGGCGGACCTGCCGTCCGCGAACAAGGACGGGTTCGCCGTCGAGATCGCCGACGACGCACCGATCCACGGTGTGCCGGGCGCGGACCGTTTCGTCGCGCGGATCGTCCGGGGCATCGACGCAGGCGCGCCGACGCCGGACTGGATGGCCACCCGGCTGCGTCAGGCGGGCATGCGTCCGATCTCCCTGGCCGTGGACATCACGAACTACGTGATGCTCGACCTCGGTCAGCCGCTGCACGCCTACGACCTGGCCACCCTCGCTGCACCGATCGTGGTGCGCCGGGCCCGGGCCGGGGAGAAGCTCACCACCCTGGACGACGTCACGCGCACCCTGGACTCCGAGGACCTGCTGATCACGGACTCCCCGGACTCCTCGGGCACCGTCGGCTCGCGGATCCTCGGCATCGCCGGGGTGATGGGCGGCGCCGACACCGAGGTGACGGACGCGACCACGGACGTGCTCATCGAGGCGGCGCACTTCGACCAGATCTCGGTGGCCCGCAGCGCCCGCCGGCACAAGCTGCCCAGTGAGGCCGCCAAGCGGTTCGAGCGCGGCGTGGACACCGCGCTGCAGGCGGTCGCCGCGCAGCGCGTCGTCGACCTGCTCGTGCAGTTCGCGGGCGGCGCGCCGGATGCCGGGGTCACCGACCTCGACCGGACGACGGCGCCCGGACCGATCGCGATCGACGCCGGCCTGCCGGGTCGGCTGGCCGGCGTGGCGTACGCGACCGGGACGGTCGTCTCCACCCTCGAGTCCCTCGGTGCCCGGGTGGTCGCCGACGGCGACGCGCTGGTGGTCACCCCGCCCACGTGGCGGCCCGACCTGACCGAGCCGGCCGACCTGGTCGAGGAGGTCGTGCGCCTGCAGGGGTACGACCGTGTGCCCTCGGTGCTGCCGCCGGCGCCCCCGGGCGGACGCGGGCTGAGCCGCACGCAGCGGCGACGCCGCCGGGTGGCGAACCTGCTCGCGGACTCCGGGCTCACCCAGGTGCTCACGTACCCGTTCATCGCAGCCTCCCGTCACGACGACCTCGCAATGCCGGCAGCGGACCCACGGCGCCGGTCGGTCCGGCTGGCCAACCCGCTCTCGGAGACGATGCCGTACCTGCGCACGTCCCTGCTGGACACCCTGACCGACGCCGCGGCGCGCAATATCGGCCGCGGGCTCACGGACGTCGCGATCTACGAGATCGGCCTGGTCACCCGACCCGACGGGGCGAGCCACGACTCGCCGCTGCCGCCCACCGGGTTGCGCCCGAGCGACGCGGACCTGGACGCGATCCGGGCCGCGGTGCCCGCGCAGCCATTGCGGGTGGCGGGCATCCTGGCCGGCAACATCGTCGCTCCGGGCGTCTACACCAGCGCCCGGCGTGCCGACCACGCCGACGCCATCGCCCTGGTGCACCGGATCGCCCAAGCGGTGGA
This sequence comes from Occultella aeris, assembly GCF_902703175.1. Classification (GTDB taxonomy): domain Bacteria; phylum Actinomycetota; class Actinomycetes; order Actinomycetales; family Beutenbergiaceae; genus Occultella; species Occultella aeris. Next base: position 56,683 of record NZ_CACRYJ010000060.1, read on the forward strand.
CGTCACGCCTGTCGTCGAGGCGGACACCGAGCACCTGCCGTGGCACCCCGGCCGGTGCGCAAGGTTCATGACGGCCGACGGCGTCCTGCTGGGCCACGCGGGCGAGCTCGCCCCGAAGGTCACGGCCGCCCTCGGCCTGCCGGCCCGCACGGTCGCGTTCGAGGTGGACCTGGACGAGCTGTTCGGTGCGGCGCCCACGGAGCCGAAGCAGGTCCCGCCGCTGTCCACGTTCCCCGCCGCGAAGGAGGACATCGCCCTCGTCGTCGATGCGGGCACGCCGGTCGCCGCCGTGCTCGCCGCCGTGCGCGAGGGAGCCGGTGAGCTGGCCGAGGAGATCCACCTCTTCGACATCTACACGGGCGAGTCCGTTGGCGAGGGCAAGGCGTCGATGGCGTTCTCGCTGCGCCTGCGCGCGGCCGACCGGACGCTCACCGCGGCCGACACCGCCGGGGTGCGCGACGCCGTCGTGGCGCTCGCGGGAGCGCGGTTGGGCGCGCAACTGCGCGGCTGAACCGAGGTTCCGGCGGCCCGGGCGAGATCGACGACGCCCGGGCCGCGACCAAGGCCATGCGAGGACCAAGGTCCCTCGATCGGCCGGATCCGGTGGCGCACCCTGGATACATGAGAGTCCTGGTAGCGATTGCATCCACCTACGGCGCCACCGCCGAGATCGGCGAGGCCATCGCCGTCGAGCTGCGTCAGGGTGGCCACCACGTCGAGGTCCGCCCGGTCGAGGCGGTGGGCCGGCTCGACCCCTACGACGGCGTCGTGCTCGGATCCGCCGTGTACATCGGCCGGATCCTGACATCGGCCCGGCAGTTCGCCGCCCGCCTCGCCGAGGAGTTCGCGCCGCGCCCGGTGTGGGTGTTCGCCTCCGGCATGAAGAGCGTCACCCCTTACCCGCTCGGCGCCGCGTTCACCTCGCCCGTACAGCCGCCGTACTTCGGCGGCCGGTACACGATCTTCGGTGGCGTCGTGGACCGCAGCAAGCTCGGCACCGCGGAGCGCTCACTGATCGGGTTCGTCGGCGCGACCCACTCCGACGAGCGCGACTTCGACCTGATCGCGGCCTGGTCCGGTGAGGTCTCGGTGCGGATGAATGCCTACACCGCCCGCCGTCGGGCGGGCGAGACGAGGTCGATCGCGACACCGGGCTGACCCGACCGGCGGTGGACCCGCTCCGCTGCCTGATCGACGGGGCTCAGGCGGGCATCAGATGCTGGTTCACCGCCCCGCTGGTCAGCCAGTCCCGCATCACCTCGTTGAAGAGTGCCGGATCCTCGGCGTTCCAGGCGTGGTGCATCCTGGGGACCCGTCGTGTGGTCACCGCACCCGAGCGGGACGTCAGTTCGGCGAACGACCGGGCCACGGTCCGCGGCTCCCGCTCGCCCGCCAGGGCGAGGAGCGGAACCTCGGAGCCCTGCAGGCCCCCGAGGTCGGCGGGCGCGACGCCGTCGTACACCTCGGTCATCATCGCGACGGCGTTCTCCGTACGGATCCCGAGCCCGGTGCTCACGAACGTGGGCACGGCGTCCCCCGGGAGGCGGAACGCCCGGGCCATCGCGTTCCAGTACCAGCGCTTGTCCCAGAGCCGTACCTGTGCCAACCCGAACCAGCGCGTCGGCCCGTGGACCCCACGCAGGGCTGCACCGGTGACCAGGGTGGAACGGACTCGCTCGGGATGGCGGGCGGTCAGGATGCTCCCCAGGATCCCGCCGAGGGAGAGCCCGACGACATGGGCGCGGCCACCGTGGGCATGCTCGCCGATGAGGTCCGCGAGCTGGTCCGCGACGTCGGCGAGCGAGGTCCAGTCCTGATCGGCCGAGGCCCCGAACCCGGGTAGGTCCGGTACCAGGCAGTGGTGGTCCGCCAGGGTGGCCACCTGCCCTTCCCACATCCAGCCCGCGACGTTCCCACCGTGCAGGAACAGCACGCTCGGGGGCGACTGCTCGTTCGTGACCGCGACGTACATCAGGTGAACTCCCGGTCCATCGTCTCGAGCCAGTCCAGTTCGGCCCGGGCGTGGGCCAGGCCGTTGCTCAGGGTGGACAGTCGCAGCCTCTCGGCGCGGGTGGTGCCTGTGCCCTCGGCCGCCGCGAGGGCGCTGAGCGTCTCCCAGGCCGTGGTCGCCGCGGTGCGGCGCTGCCCCAGCAGGTCTGCGATCGCAGCGTCGGGCAGGCGTGGGGAGAAGAACAACTTGGCGAGGAACTCGCTGCGTTCGGGCGCAGGCTCGGCCGGGGCAGTCAGCCAGCTGTCGAGCTCGTCGCGGCCGGCGTCGGTGATGTGGTGGACCCTACGGTCCGGGCGCCCCTGCTGCGGCACCACCTCCACGTCGGCCAGGCCGGAAGCCACCAGCGCGGTCAGGGTGCGGTAGATCTGCGCCTGGTCGCCGGACCAGAAGTGGTTGACGGTCTCGTCGAACGCCCTCTTGAGGTCGTAGCCGGTCAACGGGGACAGGTCGAGCAACCCCAGGACGGCATGCTTCATGCTCATGGACCTATGGGACCATGCACATATAGGACTATGCAAGCATCAGGGCAGCAGGAGCACCTTGCCGGTCGTCTCGCGGCCCTCGAGAGCGCGGTGCGCGTCCGCGGCGCGTGCCAGGGGGAACGTGGCGCCGACGCGCACGTCCAGGTCACCGCTCGCGAGGGCGCCGAACACGGCGCCGGACCGGTAGGCGAGCTCCTCCGGGTCCGCGGTGTAGTGCCCGAGCGTCGGCCGGCTGACGAACAGCGAGCCCGAGCTGTTCAGCCGCTGCAGGTCGAACGGGGGCACCTGGCCGCTGGCGCCGCCGAAGAGCACGAGCATGCCTCGGCGCCGCACGCTCGCCAGGCTCGCGTCGAAGGTGGTCCTGCCCACGCCGTCGTAGGCCACGTGTACGCCGGCGCCGCCGGTGAGGTCCCGCACGATCTGGGGGAGCTCGGTCGTGACGTCGTCGAGATCGGTGTAGCGGATCACCTCGCTGGCTCCGGCGGCCCTGGACAGCGCCTCCTTCTCGGCCGTCGACACCGTGGTGATGACCCGCGCCCCCCGGGCAACGGCGAGTTGGGTGAGCAGCAGTCCGACCCCGCCCGCGCCGGCGGTGAGCAGCACGTCCTGGCCCGGCTGCACGTCGAAGACGCCGTCGACGAGCATGTGGGCCGTCATGCCCTGCAGCGGCAACGCCGCGGCCAGGTGCGGATCGACGCCGTCGGGCACCACGATCGCCGCGTCGGCGGCGAGCAGCACCTCCTCGGCGTAGGAACCGGTGAGCGAGCTCGACCACGCGACGAGGCGGCCGGCCGAGAGGTGCGTGACGCCGTCGCCGACCGCGATCACCTCGCCGGCGCCCTCACTGCCGGGCACGAACGGGAACTGGCGCGGATACACCCCGGAGCGGACGTAGGTGTCGTAGAAGTTCACCCCGATCCCGCTGGTGCGGACCAGCACCTGTCCGGCCTGGGGCGCCGGAGCCTGGCGGTCGGTGGGCGTGAGGACGTCGGGACCGCCTGCGGCCCGGGCTTCGATCGCGAGCATGTGGCCAACCTACAACCGCCCACCCCGTCCGGAGGTAGGGAGAACCCCCGGGTCCAGATGCCGGTGGGCACCAGTGATCGCGCGCCCTGTGACGACAAGGCTGGACACCATGACCGCAACGTTTGATCCACCCGTCCTCGCCCCCGCCGCGAGCCCTCCGCCGACGCGGGACCTGTTCGTGGACGTCCTGCGCCTGTTCGCGATCGCCCTCGTGGTCGCACAGCACTGGCTGATGCCCGTGATCGACTACTCCGACGGCCACCTCGTCACCAGCAACGCCCTGACCGTCCCCGGTGGCTGGGTGGTGACCTGGATCAGCCAGGTGATGCCACTGATCTTCTTCGCCGGTGGGGCGGCCACCGCGATGAGCCTGCGCCGGCGCTCCACCGGCGCCGATCGGGCCTGGGTGGCAGCTCGACTGTTGCGCCTGGCGATCCCGGTCCTCGGGCTCGCGGCGCTCTGGCTGCCGCTGCCGCACCTGATGTTGGCCCTCGGGATGCCCGCCGAGCCGGTCTCGGTCGGTGCCCGGCTCGTGGGCGCGCTGCTGTGGTTCCTCGGCGCGTACGTCCTGATCACCCTGCTCAGCCCGGCGCTGGTGCGGCTGGCCGACGCGCTGCGTGGCCGCGAACTGATCGGCTTCGCAGCCGTCGCGATCGCGGTGGACGTGCTCCGGTTCTCCTTCGGGGCGCCGGACGTGCTCGGCTACCTGAACGTGATCGCCGTCTGGGGCGCCGTGCATCAGGTCGGCATCCACTACGGACACGGACGCCTTCGGGGCATCCGCGGGCTGCGCGCGGTCGCGCTCGGTGCCTTCGGGTTCGCCGCGGCGGCGCTGGCCGTGGGGTTCGGCCCGTACCCGCTGAGCATGGTCGGTCTGCCGGGTGACCCGATGTCCAACATGAACCCCCCGACCGCGGTGCTGCTCGCGCTCGCGGTCGGTCAGCTCGGCCTTGCGCTCGCCGTCCGCGACCAGATCGCGGCGTGGGCAGCGCGTCCGCGGGTGGCCGCCGTCGTGGGCCGGCTCTCGGGGTCTGCGATGACCGTGTACCTGTGGCACACGCCGGCACTGGTGCTGGTCGCCGGGGTCGCGGTTATCGCCCTCGGCCGCGACACCCCGGATCCGTTGAGCGCCGAGTGGTTCGACGGCGTCACCGCCTGGGTGGCCGTGCTCGGCCTGGTCCTCGCGGTGGCCATGACGGTCTTCTCACGCCTGGAGCGGGTGCGGCTGCCCCGCCTGGTCGCCACGGACGTGGGTGCCGGGCGGCTGCTCACGGCCGGGCTGCTCGTCGGTGCGGGTGTGCTGGCGCTGACCATCGGTGGATTCCGCCCCGAGACCCTTTGGGACGCCACCGGGCCCCTCGTGGCTGTCGCGTCGATCACGGCCGGGGTGCTGCTACTGCTCGCGAGTGCCGCCCGGCGCCCCGGATCGCGCTGGTCTTCGGTGGCTCGAACCGGCAAGGTGGCGTCATGACCGCGCTCGAGACCCCCATCGGCCCCGGTCCGCAAGCACCCGAGCACGTCTCGCTGCTGCGCCGCGCCGCTCGGGAGAGCGGGTACCTGCTCCTCTGCCTACCGTTCGGCATCGCCGGACTCGTCGTCTTCGTGGTCGGGATCGCGCTGGGGGTGGGCCTGCTGGTCACGCTGCTCGGCCTGCCGATCCTGGCCGGGACCCTCGCCGCGGCCCAGGGGCTCGGGAACGTCGAGCGGACGCGGCTGGCCGCACTCGGCTACCCGGTACCGGCGACCCTGCCGTTCCACACGGAGCGGAAGGGCCTGCGCCGGTTCCTGGCCAGGCTCGGCCACGGGCAGAGCTGGCTGGACCTGCTCCACGCGCTGCTGTTCTTCCCGGTCTCCCTGCTCACCTTCGTCGTCACGGTGGTCTGGTGGGTCGTCGGCGCCGGGGGCGTGCTGTACATCGTCTGGGAGCGTTACCTGCCGGACGGCGGCCGCACCGACCTCGCGGACCTGCTCGGCTACCCCGGCCAACTGGCCGACATCCTGCTGACCACGGTGCTCGGCGCCCTCCTGCTCCTGACCGCACCCTGGGTCGTGCGCGGCATGGTCGCCCTGCACAGCGGCCTCGCACGGATCACCCTCGGTGGCACGTCGTCGTCGGCCCTGCGCGCCCAGGTCGCGGAACTGACCCGCAGCCGGGCCGCCGTGGTCGGTGCCGAGGCGGATACGCTGCGCCGGATCGAGCGGGACATCCACGACGGGCCGCAGCAGCGACTGGTCCGGATGAGCATGGACCTGCAGTCCGCGCAGCGGCGGCTCGCCGCCGACGACCCGGACGCCGCCGAGCGGTTGATCGCCGAGGCGATAGGGCATGCCCAGGCGAGTCTCGACGAACTCCGCACACTCTCCCGCGGCATCGCCCCGCCCGTCCTCAGCGACCGTGGCCTGCGCGCCGCGATCGGGTCCGCCGCGGGGCAGTCACTGATCCCGGTGGAGCTGGACATCGGCCTCGACCCGGGCCAGCGGCTCGCCGCCGCCCGTGAGTCGGCAGCGTACTTCGTGGTTACCGAGTCGCTCGTGAACGCTGCCAAGCACTCCGGTGCGACGGCGGTGCGAGTGACCGTGGCGCAGCTGGACGACGGCGTGCTGCGGGTCGAGATCGCGGACGACGGCATCGGCGGCGCGCATCCGGGCAAGGGGCATGGCCTGACCGGCCTGGCCGACCGGCTCGCCGGCGTGGACGGGGTGCTGGAGGTGCACAGCCCGGACGGCGCGGGCACCCGCGTGGTCGCCACGATTCCCTGACCGGACCCGCGCTCGGCTAGGGTCGGGGACCATGCGCGTCGCCCTCGCCGAGGATTCGGTCCTGCTCCGTGAGGGCCTGATCCGGCTCCTCGAGGAGGCGGACTGCGAGGTGGTCGCCGCGGTCGGGGACGGGGACGCGCTCATCGAAGCCGTGACCGAGGCCCGGCCCGACGTGGCCGTCGTCGACGTGCGGATGCCACCCTCCTTCACCGACGAGGGCCTGCGTGCCGCACTCACCATCCGCGACCGGGTCCCGGGGACCGCCGTTCTGGTGCTGTCCCAGTACGTCGAGGAGTCCTATGCGGGGGACCTGCTCGCCACCGGCGGTGGTGTGGGCTATCTGCTCAAGGACAGGGTCGCGGACCTCGACGAGCTCTCCGACGCCCTCGAGCGCGTGGCAGCCGGTGGGACCGTGCTCGATCCCACCGTCGTCGCGCAGTTGTTCGCCGGGCGCCGGGCGCGGCCGGTGCAGCGGCTCACCGCGCGCGAGCGCGAGGTCCTCGGCCTGATGGCGCAGGGGCGCACGAACGCGGCGATCGGTCGCGCCCTGGTGATCACCCCGAAGGCTGTTGAGAAGCACGTCTCGTCGATCTTCGACAAACTCGACCTGCCGCCGTCGGGGGACGACCACCGCCGGGTGCTGGCCGTGCTCACCTGGCTGCGCGAAGGGGACTCCCCGGCATCCTGAGCCGGGGTCCGAGCCGGCCTACCCTGAGTGGTCACGGGTGGGATCCCGGGGGCGAATGGGGGGCATACCCCATGGCCGCGACCCCGCCCCGGACGGTTGGCTGGGACGCATGGAATCCCTCCTCGCCGGACTCGCCGACCACTACGGTCCGCTGCTCCTCGCACTCGGCGCGCTCTTCGCGTTCGCGGAGTCGGCACTGGGGCTGGGATTCGTGTTCCCCGGGGAGACCGTGGTGCTCGGCATCGGCGCGGCCACCACCACGGGTGACCAGGTCGCAGTCGCGATCGGGGTGGTCGCGCTCGGCGCCACGGCCGGCGATCACCTCGGCTACCTGATCGGGCACCGGGCCGGCCCGGCCCTGCGGGAGTCGCGGGTGGTGCGCCGGGTCGGCACCCGACACTGGGACCGGGGTACGTCGATGCTGCGCCGGTACGGCGTGCTGGCGATCGTCGTGTCCCGGCTGCTCCCGGCCGTGCGCACCCTGGTGCCGCCGGCCGCCGGCGCTAGCCGGCTCGGCTACGGCAAGTTCCTGGCCGGGTCGGTCATCGGGGCGATCCTGTGGTCCGGGCTCTGGGTGGGCGTCGGCGCCGCCGCCCGGACGGCCCTTCCGCAGGCCGCGGCGGCGCTCGGCACCGCGAGCTGGCTGGTGTTCGGGGGCATCGTCGTCGCCGCGATCGTGGTGGCGGTCACCGTGCACCTGGTCCGACGCCGGTCCCGCCCCGCCGACCGCGTCGCGGCTGACGAGGTCACCGAGTGCGCCTGACAGCACAGCCAGGACTCAGGGTCGGGGCCGGGCCCACGCCACCGCGCGCGAGCCAGTTGAGCCAGGCATCCCGCCAGTCGGTGACCGGCGCGCCGACGTCGTCGGCCAGGCCGAGACCGTGCCGGCCGGTGGGGTAGACGTGCAACTCGAACGCAACGGCAGCATCCCGTAGCGCTGCGGCCATCAGGAGCGAGTTCTCCACCGGGACCGCTGCGTCGTCGGCCGTGTGCCACAGGAACGCCGGGGGAGTGTCCGCATCGACCCGGCGCTCCACGCTCAGGGACGTGGCGAGGGCCTCGGTGTCCGTGTCGCCGAGCAGGTTCCGCCGGGAACCGATGTGGGCACGGTTGACGAGTGAGATGACCGGGTAGCACAGGGTGGCCAGGTCCGGTCGGGCCAGCGACGCCGGGTCCGTACCCTCGCGGCCGGCCAGGTCGGCGCGCTCGGACTCGGTAGCGGTCGCGACCGAGGCGGCCAGGTGACCACCCGCGGAGAACCCGATCACCGCCAACGGGCCGGGGAAGGCGCCGTGCACCGCGGCTCGCAGGTCTGCCAGGGCCAGCAGGACCTGGTCCAGCGCCTCCGGATAGATCGCCGGCGCGACGGGGTACTCCAGGTATCCCGAAGGGATGCCGTGGTCGGCGAGGAACGCCGTGATCACCGCACCCTCGTGCTCGGCCCGCCCCTCGTAACCACCGCCCGGCAGCACCAGCACGAAGCCGGAGGCACCGCCGTCGGCCAGTTCCTTGGCCCGAGGATGCAGAACGAACGGGACGCGCGGAAGGTGACCAACGGCGGACATGCGCAGCACTGTAGGGCACCGCGCCGGCGGTGGGCCCGGCCGTCTCGCGCGAGCGGGACGTCAGGGTGCGGGGTAGGCCGCCGGCTCCTTCGCGAACGCCCGCGAGATGCGTTCGCGGCGCTCGAGGACCTCGTCGCGCATGTCATCCATGTCTCGCAGCACCCGCTTGCGGACCCGCTTGCTGAGCAGGTCGATGTAGAGCTGACCGTGCAGGTGCCCGACCTCGTGCTGGAAGCACCGGGCGAGGTAGTCCCAGCCCTCGAGCTCGACCGGCTCACCGTGCTGGTCGACGCCTCGGACGCGCACGTGCACGGGACGGAACAGGTCCGCGCCGGGCCCGGGCACGCTCAGGCAGCCCTCCTCGCCCTCCTCGGTGTCCCCGTCCAGCACCGTCAGGACCGGGTTCGCGACGTGCCCGACGTGCCGCACCTCGTCGGAGTCGGTGAGGTCGTAGACGAACAGGCGGAGGTCCTCGCCCACCTGGTTCGCCGCCAGGCCGACACCCTCGGCCACGAGCATGGTGGCGAACATGTCATCGATCAGGCCGGCCAGCTCCGGCGAACCGAAGTTCTCGACGTCGCGGCACGGGTGATGCAGGACGTCCTCGCCGACCTCGGTGATCCGCAGCGCCCGGCCACGGGCGGCCTCGGGTGGGACCTCGGGGTAGTTCTCAACGGGGACGCCCTGGAGGTAGGTGGTGCTCATGGCCCCCATTGTTCCGCAACCGCGGCAGTGCCCGTGCGGGCTCGTTGGCTACCCGAAGGCTTCGGCGAGGGCCGCGAGGCGATCGACGGAAGCCTGCAGATTCGCCGCCGTCGTGCTTCGGGCCCGGTCGAACCTCCGCTCGTCGGTGAGGTCGGTCCAGTCGTAGGTGTGCCTGACGAGCGTGGTGCGCTCGTCGGACGGTTCGAGTTCCCAGCGCCACAGGTGACCGGGAGGCGCTTCCCCCGGCGGCGCGGGATTCCATGCGATGCGGCGCCCCTCCTCGAACTCGACGACGTGGTTCTCGCGGACGGCGCCCTTCGTGAGCTCCATCGTGAACACGTCGCCGACCGAGCGCACCCGCTGGCCGGGCGGCGCGTGCCCGAGGTTGTCGTTGCCGTCCCACTCCGGCTGCCGGGCCGGATCGGCGATCAGTTCGAAGATGTCGGCCGCGGGGGCCGCCACCACCTTCGACGCGGTCACGATGCGCTCGTCGTCGCTCATGGGTAGAGCCGACCACGGGCAAGTGCGCGGACGCAAGGATCGCCCGCGCCTCGGATCTCAGTCCCAGCGCACCACGGGTGCGTCGGCGCCGAAGTCGACCACGGGCGCGCCGAGGCTGCCGGCGCTGCCGAAGAGCAGTTCGCAGCGGCCCGACTGGCCGTTCTCCGTGCAGTCGAACTCGACGTCGACAGCACCGATGGACTCGCCGGTCACGATCCTCGGCTCGTCGGAGGTGACGGTCGCCTCGAGCGAGTCGAGGGTCACCTGGGCCTCGGCGGTCAGGGACCGGGCGACCGTGCCCTCGTGAACCGTGGTGCCCTGGATCGTGTCAGGCAGGTCGATACCGCAACCGGCGACAAGAGTCGTCGAGGCGACGCACGTGCTGACCGCTGCGTTGACGAGGGTGCGGAACGCCACGAGTCCCTCCTCGGTCAGGACGACCTCGGCATCGAAGTCAGCCTCGAGGGAATCCACGGAGATGGTCGCCGCCGTCGTGCCCTCAAGCCCGAACCTGGTGTCGGACAGGCTCAACTGGTAGGCGCCGAAGAACACGTCGACGATCGTGGACGTGACTGGGACGCCGTTGACCAGTCCACCCGCGGCAACGAACGGGTCGCTGACGAAGACGGTGCCGTAGCCGCCGGAGATCTCCCACGGGGCGTCGTCGTTCTCTGTGACTGGCCCGGAGACGTTGAAGGTGACGTCGATCTGTTCGTCACCGAGGAGGTACGACACCGGGACGTCGACGACTCCGAGCGCCGTTCCCGGGTCGACCGGACTCACCTCGATCGCGGAGATCGGTGCGATCGCGTTCGATGCCGCGAGCACCTCATCCGTCATGAGTTCAGACGGAGAGGAGTCGATCGAGAGGAACGAGAGTGCCGCTGCGGCGTCCGCATCGGCCAGGGCCTGCAGGTACCCCTGGACTGGAGCGATGGCCGCGTCCGCTCGCGCCTGCGCGGCGGCCTCGGCGGCCGCCTCGGATGCCGCGGCTTCCTCCGCAGCGCGCTGCTCCGCGCGCCGGGCGTTGGTGACCGAGAGCACGACGACGAGCGCGATGACGAGGACGACGGCGCCGATGATGCCGAAGAGCATGCCCTTGCGCATCGGCTTGCGCTTCGGCCTGGGCGGCGGGGCGGCAGCGGGCGTCCACTGTTGCTGCTGCGGCGCCTGGCGGAGGCCCTGTTGCCATGGCTGTTGGGGTGCGGGTGCGGTGCCCTGTTGCCAAGGCTGTTGGGGTGCGGGTGCGGTGCCCTGTTGCCAAGGCTGTTGGGGTGCGGGTGCACCGCCCTGCTGCCACGGCTGCCCACCGCTGCTCAATGGCCACGGACGACTCCCGTCCTGCGGTTGTGGCTGGCCCGGCGGCGACCACGACTGCTGCGTCGGCGGCTGGCCCGGGTGCGGGTCTGGCTGGTGTCCAGGCTGCTGTGCGTCGTGCCCCACGGCCACTCCTCGCCCCTGTGCAGGGCCCTCGTCGCTCGTAGGTCACGGGTGCGGGGCCGCTCGCTTTCCCGCGGATCGTACCGGCACCTCCGGGTGCGCCGCGCGCAGTCGCCACGCACCGCACGAGCAGGGCCCTGCACGCACCGCACGAGCGGGGCCTCAGCCGGTCTCGGTCCTCCCGGACTCGATCGCGGACTCCCCGGCAGTGACGTCCCCCTCGTCGTCCGCCGAGAACTCGGCTCCGTCGGGCCACGCGCAGATGCACACCTTGTTGCCGGCCCGGTCGGCGAGGATCCAGTGACCCGGTGCGGCGTCGTGCACCACGATCCCGCCGGCCGCCACGGCCGCATCGAACCGAGCCTGCGAATGCTCGCGCGCCACGGAGACATCGATGTGCATCGCATGCCTCAGCGGCTTGGTCTCGTCCAGGTCCTGCATCCAGACCGTTGAGCCGTGGCCGAGCGGGTCGACACCGTTGTCGTCGGCCACAGGGTCGTAGCCGAGGACGGCCCGCCAGAAGCCGACGTCGATCGTCTCGGGCTTCGCCGCGATCGCGAGCTGGACCTCATGGACCGCCGCGCGATCAGCCGGTGCGCCGTGCCGCCCGGCCGTGGCCGAGACCGCCCTGGCCAGGCCGACGTGCTCCGGCTCGAGCGCCCACAGGTCCCGGGTGAGTCGCACCGTGAGCCGGTCATCCGCGATGGTCAGGAGCCGGCCGGAACCCTCGAAGCCCGCGACCTCGGCGATCGCCGCCGCGAGCCGCACTGAGTCAGCGAGCGAGCCGGTCCGGAACACCGCCGTCGCGCCGCCGTGCAGCACGACCCAGTCCTCGACGCCGGTGGCCTCGAGGAAGTGACGCCAACCCTGCTCACTCATGACCGGACCTCCGGGTCTGGTGGTACGACCACGATCCTGCCTGATGCGATGCGCGAAGGTGCGCAACGACGCGGTGGTATCGCGTCGAGGCTCGATGGCGTCGGAGCTCGATGTAAATCGCGTTGACACTGCGCCGGGCACGGCCGCAGGATCGTCGGGTCCTGTCCGAATAGTTGACAGGTTCCCCGACCGGAAGAACGGAGCCACCATGCGCGAGTTCGTGTGCCCAGCCACTGCCGACCTGCACACGAGGAGCCATGGACCGTTCGAACTCGCAGAGATCCGCATCACCTGACGCCGACCCGAGCAAAGCCTCGGATCCGCCCGCCGCGGGTGCGCCGCCCCACTCGGGCTCACGCCGGCTCAACCTCGGCGTACTGGCCCATGTCGACGCCGGCAAGACCTCTCTGACCGAAGCGCTGCTGCACGCCGGGGGAGCGATCGACCAGATCGGCCGGGTGGATGCCGGCACGACCCAGACGGACACCCTTGCCCTGGAGCGGCAGCGCGGTATCACCATCCGCTCCGCCGTCGCGTCGTTCAGCGTCGGCGATCTCACCGTCAATCTGGTGGATACACCGGGCCATCCGGACTTCATCGCCGAGGTCGAGCGGTCGCTGGCAGTTCTGGACGGTGCGGTCCTGGTGCTCTCCGCGGTCGAGGGCGTGCAGGCCCAGACCGTGGTGCTGTACCGGGCGCTGCGGCGCATGGGCGTGCCGATGGTGCTGTTCGTCAACAAGATCGACCGATCCGGAGCGGCGCCCAGGAGGGTCCTCGACGAGATCCGGCTCCGGTTGGGCTCGTCGGTGGTGCCGTTGACCCGCGTGCTCGGCGCGGGCGCACCCGCGGCGCAGAGCCAGTCGCTCGCCTGGGACGAAACGGTGGTGGCGGAGGATCTGACGGCTCGGCTGGCCGAGCATGACGACGAACTGCTCGCCGAGTGGGTCGCCGTCCCGCCTCCGGTCGGCGTGGCGCGACTGCGCATGAGTCTGGAGCGGCTGACCCGCGCCGGAGCCGTCGAACCGGTCGTGTTCGGCTCGGCCCGAACCGGTGCCGGAATCACCGAGCTGATCGACGCGGTGACCCAGTTCCTCACGCCGCCCGCCGGCGATGACGCAGCCCCTGTGTCGGCGCAGATCTTCAAGGTCGAGCATCCCGCGTCCGGAGGACGGCAGGCCACGGTGCGGATGCGCGCCGGCGTGCTGCGCCTTCGGGACCGGGTGCCGCTCGGTGGTGGCCGGTCGGCGACCGTGACGGAGCTCGAGGTCTTCGAGCCGGGCGGGCCGGTGCGGCGTGATCGGGTAGCGGCAGGGCAGATCGCCCGGGTCCGAGGCTTGGACTCCGCGCAGATTGGTGACTGGATCGGCTCCGGACCCGCGCCCGCCGCTCGGTCGGTGCTGCCCAGGCCGGGGTTCGAGACCCGTGTGGCTGCGCGTGATCCTCGCAAGCAGTACGACCTGCGCAAGGCGCTGACGGAGCTGGCCGACATCGACCCGCTGATCTCCGTGCGGCCCGACCGGGGCGCCGTGCGGATCAGCACCTACGGGGAGGTGCAGCAACAGGTCCTGGCCCAGACGCTGGCTGCCGACTTCGGCATCGATGCCGCCTTCAGTGGGACCACGGTGGTGTGCGTCGAACGACCGTCGAGCACGGGGACGGCCGTGCGTCGGATGGGTGACCCGGACCACCTGTACGGCTACTCCCTCGGGGTGCGCATCGTGCCGGCCGCGCCGGGCAGCGGCGTCGACCTGGTGGTCGAGGCACCGCGTGCCGGGCTTCCGTTGCACGTGTACGCCACCCTCGACGGCTTCCGGTCGGCGATGCTGGGCTACCTGGCGGAGCCCCTCGGATCCGGACCGCGCGGCTGGCCGGTCACGGACCTCAGGGTCACGGTGATCGAGAGCGACTACCCTCCGGCCGGTCCGCGCGCGTCCGACGTGCGGCACACCACGGAGGTCGTGGTGCGAGAAGCGCTCGACCGTGCGGGGACCACCGTCTGCGAGCCGGTCGACCGGTTCACCGTCGAGGCACCGATCGGCACCCTCGCCGCAGTCCTCGCCGTGCTCTCCCGGCACGGCGCAACGCCGGATGCCACCGACGGCCACGGCCGTTTGGCCGTGGTGACGGGAACGGTGCGAGCCGCCGCGGTCGGCGCGGTACGGGCCGGTCTGCACGGCGCCGCGAACGGACAGGGCGTCCTGGAATCGGTCCCGGACCACTTCGCGCCCATCGTCGGTGGCGGATGGTCGGACCGGGCCACCGATGATCGCGGCTGGACAGGCATCCATCCGACTGTATAGTTATGCACATGCCTGTATCTGTCGCGATCGCCGGTGCCAGTGGCTACGCCGGCGGCGAGGTTCTGCGCCTGCTGCTCGGTCACCCAGAGGTCACCATCGGCGCGCTCACCGCCCACAAGAACGCCGGTGACCCGGTCGGGCTGCACCACCCGCACCTGCGTGACCTCGCCGAGCGCCGGTTCGTCGAGACCACGGCCGAGAACCTGCTCGGCCACGACGTCGTGGTGCTCGCCCTGCCGCACGGTGCCTCCGGCGCGATCGCGGCCGCCCTCGAGGCGGCCGGGTCCGAGGCCCTGGTGCTGGACTGCGGCGCCGACCACCGGCTCGTGGACGCGGGGGACTGGGAGGCGTTCTACGGCTCTCCCCACGCGGGCACCTGGCCCTACGGGCTGCCCGAGCTCGTGCTCGCCGACTCCGGCACCCGCCAGCGTGAGGTGCTGCGCTCGGCCCGGCGGATCGCGGTGCCCGGCTGCAACGTCACCGCCGTCACCCTGGGCATCCAGCCAGGTATCGCGACCGGGGTGGTGGAGGCGACCGACCTGGTCGCGGTCCTCGCGAACGGGTACTCCGGCGCCGGCAAGGCGGCCAAGACCCACCTGATCGCCTCCGAGGCGCTCGGTTCCGCGGTGCCCTACGCCGTCGGCGGCACGCACCGGCACATCCCCGAGATCGAACAGAACCTTCGCGCGGCGGGCGCCGAGCAGGTGCGGCTGTCGTTCACCCCGACGCTGGTGCCGATGGCCCGAGGCATCCTCGCGACCACGACGGCGCGCCTGACCGAGGGCATCGACTCCGCCACGGTCCGGGCCGCCTGGCAGACCTACTACGCCGACGAGCCGTTCGTGCACCTGCTCCCCGAGGGCCAATGGCCCACCACGGCCGCCACCGTCGGCGCGAACACCGCTCTGGTCCAGGTGGCCGTGGACGCCCGGGCCGGCCGGGTCGTGACCGTCTGCGCGATCGACAACCTCGTCAAGGGCACCGCCGGCGGTGCCATCCAGTCCATGAACCTGGCCCTCGGCCTGCCCGAGACCATGGGCCTGCCCACGAACGGAGTCGCCCCGTGAGCATCACCGCACCCGCCGGGTTCCGCGCCGCCGGCGTCACCGCCGGCCTCAAGTCCTCCGGAAGACCCGACCTCGCCCTGGTCGTCAACGACGGGCCCGACCAGGTCGGCGCCGCGGTGTTCACGAGCAACCGGGTGGTCGGCGCCCCGGTGATCTGGTCGCGCCAGGCGGTGACCGACAACATCGTGCACGCCGTGGTCCTGAACTCCGGCGGCGCGAACGTGGCCACCGGCCCGGACGGCTTCGCCCACGCCCACGCCACCGCCGAGAAGACGGCCGCCCTGCTCGGCGCGTCCGCGGCCGACGTGGTGGTCTGCTCCACCGGCCTGATCGGGGTGCCGTTGGCGGCCGACAAACTGCTCGCCGGGCTCGACCGGGCCGTCGACGGCCTGTCCGTGGACGGCGGCCCGGCCGCAGCGACGGCGATCATGACGACCGATACGGTGCCCAAGCAGGTGCTGGTCGAGGCGGGTGGCTGGTCCCTGGGGGGCATGGCCAAGGGTGCGGGCATGCTGGCCCCGTCGCTGGCGACCATGCTCGTGGTGCTCACCACCGACGCCGTGGTCGACGCCGCCACCGCCGATGCCGCGCTGCGGGCGGCCACCGCCACCACGTTCGACCGGATCGACTCCGACGGCTGCATGTCCACCTCGGACACCGTGGTGCTGTTGAGCTCCGGCGCCAGCGGCCATACCCCGGAGCCCGCCGAGTTCGCCGAGGCCGTCCAGTCCGCCTGCGCTCAGCTCGCCAGGGCCCTGATCGCCGACGCCGAGGGCGCCAGCCACGACATCGCCGTGCAGGTGGTCGGGGCCAGCGACGAGGCCGCGGCGGTGGCCGTGGGCCGCGCGGTCACCCGCTCGAACCTGTTCAAGGCCGCCATGTTCGGCAACGACCCGAACTGGGGCCGGATCATTGCCCAGGTGGGCACGGTCCCGGAGGAGGTCGCGCCGTTCGACCCTGCCGAACTGGACGTGCGCATCAACGGGCTGCTGATCTGCCGGGCCGGGGGCGCCCACGAGGACCCGGCGCAGCTCGACCTGGCCGCCTCCCGGGAGGTGCACGTGGTCATCGACCTGCACGCCGGCGACGCCACCGCCACGATCTGGACCAATGACCTCACCCACGACTACGTCCACGAGAACAGCGCGTACTCCACATGAGCGAGCCCACCGACAACCAGCTCATCGACGGTCCCACCCAGCGCCCGGACCCGACCGCCGCCGTCGGCCCGGACGCGACCCCCGCCGTCGACCCCTCGTTCGTCTTCAACACCGAGACGGACCTGTTCCCGCACCAGAAGGCCGAGGTGCTCGTCCAGGCCCTGCCGTGGCTGGAGGAGTTCGCCGGGGCGATCGTCGTCATCAAGTTCGGCGGAAACGCCATGGTCGACGCCACCCTCGAGCGTGCCTTCGCCGACGACATCCGGTTCTTCCGGTACGCCGGTCTGCGGCCCGTCGTGGTGCACGGCGGCGGCCCGCAGATCTCGGCCATGCTGGCCCGGCTCGGGATCTCCTCCGAGTTCCGCGGCGGCCTGCGGGTGACCACCCCCGAGACCATGGACGTGGTCCGGATGGTGCTCACCGGGCAGGTCCAGCGTGACCTGGTCAGCCGCCTCAATGAGCGCGAGCCGCTCGCGGTCGGGCTGTCCGGGGAGGACGGCGGCCTGTTCCGCGCGGTGAAGCGGCCCGCCATGATCGACGGCCAACCCGTCGACGTCGGCCTGGTCGGCGACGTCGTCGAGGTGCGGCCGAAGGCCGTGCAGGACCTGCTCGACGCCGGCCGGATCCCGGTGGTCTCCACGATCGCGCCCGATGGCGAGAACCCGGGTGACGTGCTCAACGTGAACGCGGACACCGCCGCCGCCGCGCTGGCCACCGCGCTCGGCGCACAGAAGCTGGTGGTGCTCACCGACGTTGAGGGCCTGTACGCGGCCTGGCCGGACCGGACCTCCCTGATCCGCTCCATCGACGCGGACTCCCTGGAGGAGATGCTGCCCGGTCTCGAGTCCGGGATGGTGCCGAAGATGGAGGCGTGCCTGCGCGCGGTCCGCGGCGGCGTGCGCCAGGCACATGTCATCGACGGCCGCCAGCCGCACTCGCTGCTGCTGGAGATCTTCACGAACGAGGGCGTCGGCACCATGGTGCTGCCGGTGGCCGACGGCACCACCGAGGTTGCCGAGCCCAGTGAGAACGAGGAGGACGACGCGTGAGCGAAGTGATCGACGCAGCCACCGGCTCGCTGACCCAGGACGACTGGCAGCGCCGGTACGCCGGCGCGCTGATGAACACGTTCGGGCCGCCGCAGCGGGTGCTCGTTCGCGGCGAGGGCTGCTATGTGTGGGACGCCGACGGCAACCGCTACCTCGACCTGCTCGCCGGCATCGCGGTCAACGCGCTCGGCCACGCCCACCCCACGCTGACCGGGGCGATCAGCGCCCAGCTCGGCACGCTGGGGCACATCTCCAACTTCTTCGCCTCGCCCACCCAGATCACGCTCGCCGAGCGGCTACTCGCCCTCGTGGTCGACGGCGGCGCACCGGCGGGCGGTCGGGTGTTCTTCACGAACTCCGGCACCGAGGCGATGGAGGCCGCGTTCAAACTCGCGCGCCGCCACGGCGGCCCGGACCGGGATCGCATCCTGGCCCTGCAGGGCGCGTTCCACGGCCGGTCGATGGGGGCGCTCGCCCTCACCGCCAAGGCCGCGTACCGGGAACCGTTCGAGCCGCTGCCGGGCGGGGTGGAGCATCTGCCGTTCGGTGACCTCGCCGCCCTGGAGGCCGCGTTCGCCGACGGCGGTGGGCGGGTCGCGGCGCTGATCGTCGAGCCGGTCCAGGGGGAGGCCGGCGTGCGCGCGCTGCCGCCGGGGTACCTGGCCGCGGCGCGTGAGATCACCTCCGCGCACGGGGCGCTGCTGATCCTCGACGAGGTGCAGTCCGGCATGGGCCGCACCGGTACCTGGATGGGCCACCACCTGCCGCACATCGGTGGGGGAGTCGTCCCCGACGCAATCGCGCTCGCCAAGGGTCTCGGCGGCGGTTTTCCGATGGGCGCGCTCGTCGCGGTCACCGAGGAGGCGGCCACGCTCCTGACCCCCGGCCAGCACGGGACCACATTCGGCGGCAACCCGGTGGCCAGCGCCGCCGCCCTCGCCACCATCCACGTCATCGAGCGCGACGGGCTGCTAGCCAACGCGACGACGGTGGGGCAGCACCTTCGCACCGAGATCGCAGCGCTCGACCACCCGCTCGTGACCGGATGCCGCGGCGAGGGCCTGCTGATCGCTATCGAGCTCGCCGAGCCCGTGGCTCCGGCGGTCGCCGCCGCCGCGTTGCGCCGCGGCTATATCGTCAACGCGGTGGCACCGGACGCGATCCGGCTCGCCCCACCGCTGATCCTGACCACCGCGCAGGCCGACGCCCTCGTGGCGGACCTGCCGACGATCCTCACGGAAGCGAGTGCCGCATGAGCCTTCGCCACTTCCTCGCCGACGACGACCTGACCAGTGCCGAGCAGCGCGAGGTCCTGCTGCTCGCGCTCGCCACCAAGGCGGCCCGGCACGCGTTCCGGCCGCTGGCCGGCCCGCAGGCCGTCGCGATCATCTTCGACAAGCCCACCCTGCGCACCCAGGCGTCGTTCACCGCGGGGGTCGCCGAGCTCGGCGGCTACCCGATGCTCGTCGACGGCAAGCTCGCCCAGGTCGGCGTCCGGGAGTCCGTTCCGGACGTCGCGCGGGTGCTCGGCCGGATGACGTCGGCGATCGTCTGGCGCACGTTCGGGCAGGACCGGATCGAGGAGATGGCGGCGCACGCCGGGGTGCCGGTCGTGAACGCGCTCACCGACGACTACCACCCGTGCCAGATCCTCGCCGACCTGCTCACGATCGCCGAGCACACCGGTGGCCTGTCCGCCTCCGGTCCGGCGCTCGCCGGTCGCTCGTTCGCCTACGTCGGCGACGGCGCCAACAACATGGCCAACTCCTACCTGCTCGGCGGCGCGGTGGCCGGTCTGGACGTGCGGATCGGCGCGCCCGCCGACTACCACCCGCACGCGGACATCGTGGCCCGGGCCACCGCGATCGCACGCGAGAGCGGCGGATCGGTCACCGTCACCACCGACCCGGTGGAGGCCGTCCGTGGCGCGGACGCCGTCGCCACCGACACCTGGGTGTCGATGGGACAGGAGGCCGAGTCCGAGGCACGCGAAGCGCCCTTCCGGGCCTACCAGCTGAACGACGACCTGCTCGGCCAGGCTGCGCCGTCGGCCATCGCGATGCACTGCCTGCCCGCCTACCGCGGCAAGGAGATCACCGACGAGGTGATCGAGGGACCACGCTCGGTCGTCTGGGACGAGGCCGAGAACCGGCTGCACGCGCAGAAGGCGATCCTGGCGTGGCTGCTCGAGCGGCTGGTGCAGCAGTGATGACGATCCCGGCGACCAAGACGGCCCGGCACGCGCTGATCCGGCAGGTGATCGAGGCGGGCGCGGTGCGCTCCCAGGGCGACCTGCAGGCCCTGCTCGCCGACCGGGGCATGAGTGCTACCCAGGCGACCCTGTCCCGGGACCTGGACGAGCTGCGCGCCTACAAGGTCCGGGGCGGCGACGGCAGCCAGCACTACGCGCTACCGCCCGAGAGCGGGCTCGGCTACGCCGGCGGCGACACCGAGCAGCTCGCCACGCGCCTGGCCCGGTTGTGCACCGAGCTGCTCGTCTCCGCCGACGTCTCCGGGAACCTGGTGGTGCTGCGCACCCCTCCCGGCGCGGCACAATTCTTGGCATCGGCGATCGACCACTCCGTCCTGCCCCCGGTGATAGGCACGATCGCCGGGGACGACACCGTGCTGGTGATCGCGGCCGAAGCAGCGGGTGGACCCGTGGTCGCCCAGCTGTTCCTGGATCTGGCCGGTGGCCGCGATCCCGATAGAGACACGACGACCCCTGAGGAGAACCGGTGAGCAAGGTACTGACGGAACTGCCGGTCGGCGAACGAGTAGGCATTGCGTTCTCCGGCGGTCTGGACACCTCGGTCGCGGTGGCCTGGATGCGGCACCACGGGGCGATCCCGTGCACCTACACCGCCGACCTCGGCCAGTACGACGAGCCCGAGATCGAGAAGGTCCCGAGCCGCGCCATCGAGTACGGCGCCGAGCTGTCCCGCGCCGTCGACTGCAAGAGTGCCCTGGTCGAGGAAGGGCTGGCGGCGCTCGCCTGCGGTGCGTTCCACATCCGCAGCGGCGGCCGCGCCTACTTCAACACCACCCCGCTCGGCCGAGCCGTCACCGGCACCCTTCTGGTGCGCGCCATGCAGGCGGACGGTGTCGAGATCTGGGGCGACGGGTCCACGTTCAAGGGCAACGACATCGAGCGGTTCTACCGCTACGGGCTGCTCGCGAACCCGTCCCTGCGGATCTACAAGCCGTGGCTGGACCCGGCGTTCGTGTCCGAGCTGGGCGGCCGCGCGGAGATGAGCGAGTGGCTCACCGATCACAACCTGCCCTACCGGGACAGTGCCGCGAAGGCCTACTCCACCGACGCCAACATCTGGGGCGCCACACACGAGGCGAAGACCCTCGAGCACCTGGACGTCTCCCTGGAGACGGTCGACCCGATCATGGGTGTGAAGTTCTGGGACCCGGAGGTGGCCATCGAGGCCGAGGACGTGACCATTGCGTTCTCCCAGGGCCGCCCGGTCGAGATCAACGGGCGCCCCTTCGCCGACCCGGTGGCGCTCGTGCACGAGGCGAACACCATCGGTGGCCGGCACGGGCTCGGCATGTCAGACCAGATCGAGAACCGCATCATCGAGGCGAAGTCCCGCGGTATCTATGAGGCCCCCGGGATGGCGTTGCTGCACATCGCCTACGAACGGCTGGTGGCCGCCATCCACAACGAGGACACCATCGCCAGCTACCACGCCGACGGCCGGCGGCTGGGACGGCTGCTGTACGAGGGCCGCTGGCTGGACCCGCAGGCGCTCATGATCCGCGAGTCGATCCAGCGGTGGATCGCCTCCGTCGTCACCGGCGAGGTCACCCTTCGGCTGCGGCGTGGCGAGGACTACACGTTGCTGCGCACCGACGGACCCGCCTTCTCCTACCGCCCCGAGAAGCTGTCGATGGAGCGCACCGAGTCCGCGGCCTTCGGTCCGACCGACCGGATCGGTCAGCTCACCATGCGCAACCTCGACATCGCCGACTCGCGCGACAAGCTGGAGATGTACGCCAGGCAGCCGGTGAACCAGGGGCAGGTGCTGGTCGAGAACGGCACGCTCTTCGGTGAGCTGCCCACCGGCGGCGCCGCCGTCATCACGGCCAACCCGACGGTCGCGGACGACGAGACCGCTCTGGAGAGTGCGGCCATGGAGGTGGGATCCGACTGATGGCCGAGCACACCACGTCCGGCGCGCTCTGGGGTGGGCGCTTCAGCGGTGGACCCGCCGACGCGCTCGCCGCCCTCAGCAAGTCGACCCATTTCGACTGGCGCCTCGCGCGGCACGACATCGCCGGCTCCCGGGCGCACGCCCGCGTACTTCACGGTGCCGGCCTGCTGACCGAGGACGAGCTGGCCGGCATGCTCGCCGCCCTGGACGCACTCGACGCGGACGTCACCTCCGGCGCGTTCGTGGCCGCTGACGGCGACGAGGACGTGCACAGTGCCCTCGAGCGGGGTCTGATCGAGCGGGCCGGGCCGCAGCTCGGCGGCAAGCTACGCGCCGGGCGGTCCCGCAACGACCAGATCGCCACCCTGGTCCGGATGTATCTGCGCGAGCAGGCACTCCTGGTCGCCGGCGGGGTGCTGGACGTGGTGGACGCCCTGATCGCGCAGGCGCAGGCACACCCGAACGCGCCCATGCCTGGGCGCACCCACCTGCAGCACGCCCAGCCGGTCCTGCTCGCCCATCACCTGCTCGCGCACGCCTGGCCGCTGCTGCGGGACGTGGACCGGCTCTGCGACTGGGACGCCCGCGCGGCGATCTCGCCGTACGGGTCCGGGGCGCTCGCCGGTTCCTCTCTCGGCCTCGACCCGGCCGCTGTGGCCGCGGACCTCGGCTTCGACGCCCCGGTGGCGAACTCCATCGACGGCACGGCCGCCCGGGACGTGGTGGCCGAGTTCTCGTTCGTGACCGCGATGATCGGGGTGGACCTGTCCCGGATCTCCGAGGAGGTCATCCTCTGGGCCACGAAGGAGTTCGGTTTCGTCACCCTCGATGATGCGTTCTCCACCGGCTCCTCGATCATGCCGCAGAAGAAGAACCCGGACGTGGCCGAGCTCGCCCGCGGCAAGGCCGGCCGCCTCATCGGCGACCTGGCCGGACTGCTGGCCACGCTGAAGGGCCTCCCGCTGGCCTACAACCGGGACCTGCAGGAGGACAAGGAGCCCGTGTTCGACGCCGTCGACACACTCGCTCTGCTGCTGCCCGCCGTCGCTGGCATGGTCGCGACCCTGACCTTCCATGTCGACCGGCTCGCGGAGCTCGCCCCGCAGGGCTTCGCCCTCGCCACCGACATCGCCGAGTGGCTGGTGCGTCAGGGCGTCCCGTTCCGGGATGCCCACGAGATCGCCGGCGCCTGCGTGCAGGCCTGCGAGGGGCGCGGCATCGAGCTCTGGGACCTCGGCGACGACGACCTCGCCGAGATCAGCGAGCACCTCACCCCGGGGGTACGGGACGTGCTCAGCGTGGCCGGCTCCATCGGCTCCCGCGACGGCGTCGGTGGCACCGCCCCCGAGCGGGTCGCCGAGCAGCTCGAGGTGGCGCGCACCACGTCCGCGCAGCGGCGCGCCGGCATCGCCGCGATGCGGTGACCCGGACGCCCTCCGACGGCGCGGCCGCCACCGCAGAGACCGTCGCCGCGATCGTCGCGGCGGCGGCCGCGGCGGGGCCGCACTGTGGGCGGACCACGGTGATCGCCATCGACGGGCCGGCCGGCTCCGGCAAGACCAGCCTGGCCGCCGCCCTCGCGCCCGTTCTGGACGCCCGGACCATCCACATGGACGATCTCTACGAGGGCTGGTCCGGACTCGCGGCGGCCGGGGACCGGCTCACCGAGGAGGTCCTGGCGCCGATCTGGCTCGGCCGACCGGGCCGATACCGGCGCTACGACTGGCACTCCGAAGCGTTCGCCGAGTCCCACGAGGTCCCGATCGCCGACCACCTCGTGGTCGAGGGTGTCGGGTGCGTGCGGGCGTCCTCGCGCCGGTTCCTGTCCGTGATCGTGTGGGTGGAGGCCGACGACGACGTCCGGCTGGCCCGCGGCCTCGCCCGTGACGGCGTCGCCGCGGAACCGCACTGGCGGAGCTGGATGAACGCCGAGCGTGACCTGTTCGCCCGCGTCGGGACCCGCGACCTCGCCGACGTGCACGTGGACGCCTGGGGCCGGCTGCGCCCATGAGAGGCGCCCTCGACCTGTCCCGGCGCAGCACCGAGTTCGCGTCGGAGCTGTTGGGCGCCACGCTCACGTCCCGGGTCGGCGGGCACGAGGTCACCGTCCGGCTCGTGGAGGTCGAGGCCTACGAGGGCACCGATGATCCGGGCTCGCACGCCTACCGCGGCCCGACCCTGCGCAACGAGGTGATGTTCGGGCCGGCCGGGCATCTCTACGTGTACCGACACCTCGGGCTGCACCACTGCGCCAATCTCGTCTGCGGGCCCGACGGCGTCGCCTCCGCGGTCCTGCTGCGCGCCGGCGAGGTGGTCGCCGGGACCGGCGAGGCCCGACGGCGTCGGCTCGCCTCGGGCGTGTGCCGCGCCGATCGTGACCTCGCCAGGGGACCGGCGCGCCTGGCCGTGGTGCTCGGACTCACCCGAGAGCACAACGGAGCCGTCGTCACCCAGGGCGGTGACGCCGTCGGGCTCCTGAGCCTGGACCGCGGCGAGCCGCCGGCGGCCGTGGCCAGCGGCGGCCGGGTCGGCGTGAGCGGCGCCGGGGGAGACGCCGAGAGGTTCGGCTGGCGGTACTGGGTCGACGGTGACCCCCACGTGTCCGCCTACCGGTCCGCCGGTCGCCGTTAGGCTCGCACCTGGCGGGCAACCCGCCGCACCCCACGCGGTTCCGACGTATCCGCGTGTCACTCCACCCGAGAGGCAGAGAAGTAGCCGTGAACGACATCCTCGACGAGCTGCGCTGGCGCGGTCTGATCGCCCAGTCGACCGATGAGTCGGCGTTGGCCGACGCACTCGCGGCGGGGCCGGTCACGTACTACGCCGGCTTCGACCCCACCGGCCCGAGCCTGCACCACGGGCACCTCGTGCAGCTGGTGCTGCTGCGACACCTGCAGCGTGCCGGCCACCGGGCTCTCGCCCTCGTCGGCGGCGCCACCGGCCTGATCGGCGACCCGCGGATGTCCGGCGAGCGAACGCTGAACACGAAGGAGGTCGTGGCCGAGTGGACGATGCGTCTGCACGCCCAGATCTCCCGGTTCCTCGACTTCGAGGGCGACAACCCGGCCACCATGGTGAACAACCTCGACTGGACCGCGCCGCTGTCCGCGATCGACTTCCTGCGGGACATCGGCAAGCACTACCGGCTGGGCACCATGCTCGCGAAGGACACGGTGGCCCGCCGGCTCAGCAGCGACGAGGGCATCAGTTTCACCGAGTTCAGTTACCAGATCCTGCAGGGCATGGACTTCCTGGAACTGAACCGGCGCTACGGCTGCACGCTGCAGACCGGCGGCAACGACCAGTGGGGCAACCTGCTCTCCGGCGTGGACCTGATCCGCAAGGCGGACGGTGGCACGGTGCACGTGCTCACCACCCCGCTCATCACGAAGGCGGACGGCACCAAGTTCGGCAAGACCGAGGGCGGTGCGGTCTGGCTGGCCCCGGACATGATGAGCCCGTACGCCTTCTTCCAGTTCTGGGTGAACACCGACGACGCCGACGTGGTGGGCTACCTGAAGATCTTCACGTTCCTCGACCGGGAGCGGATAACCGAGCTGGAGCAGGCCGTCGCCGACGCACCCCGCGCCCGTGAGGCCCAGCGGGTGCTCGCCCGTGAGGTGACCACGCTGGTGCACGGCGCGGACGCCACGGCCCGGGTCGAGGCCGCCTCGGCGGCCCTGTTCGGCGGCGGGGATCTGCACGACCTCGACGCCGGAACGCTCGCGGATGCCGTGGCGGAGGTGCCGCGGGGCACCGTGGTGCCGGGGGAGTCCACGATCGTGGATGCCCTCGTGGCCGCCGGCCTGGAGAAGGGACGCAACGCCGCCCGCCGCGTGGTCGGTGAGGGGGGCGCGTACCTGAACAACGTGAAGATCTCCGACCCGGAGCAGATCATCACCGAGGGGGACCTCCTCGCCGGCGGTGTCGCCCTGGTGCGCCGTGGGCGTCGGAGCCTGGCGGTCATCACCCGCTGATCGACCCGCACCCGCTGCCCGATGCCGGCCGGCCTGCCGAGGACCCTTGGGTCCCGGCGGCCGGCCGCGCTCGTTCCGGCGAGCGGCATCACCCGGCCCGGGCCGGATCGTGACTCAGGTCACTGGGACCAGTTCCTGCCGGATCCGGGCCGAAGCCGAGACCTACGAGTTCCACCGAACGGACGTTGCCGCAGGTCAGAGGCCATCAACGCGACCCGAACGGGTGCCCGTGGGGCGCGCTGCGGGTGATTTGACCCCTGCGCCGGCACGACGTAATGTTTCACCTCGTTGCCCCGACAGGGAGGAACGGACACCGAGAGGTGGACGGTCCCGGATAGAGGGCACGAACCCCCGGCAGTCACCCGATGCGATGCATCGAGGAGCGACAGGACGGGCCTTGGACCACAGTCCACGCAGCAACTCCATGCCCACCGGCAGTAAGCACGAGCCGGAACGCAGGATTTGACGGCGAGGGTGCGGGAGGCTAAGGTAGAGAGGTTGCCCCAGCGAGGATCCGATCGGGTCTGGGTTGGTGCGCGTCCGCTCCTTGAGAACTCAACAGTGTGTCATATGATCGATGCCGAATA